>NZ_JASHIZ010000009.1 GCF_030733425.1 Roseovarius sp. MMSF_3350 | reverse complement strand
CGCCGCGGCCCCTATCGCCAACAGACCCGGCTTGGTGATGCGGCGCGTATACCGCCAGCCAGCGATCAGCGCCGCCAGCATCCCCGCCGCAACGCCGGTGATGATCCAACGTACCGTGTCATTGTCCAGCAGGTCCAGCAGCGCCAGGCCCAGCGGCACCGTAACAAGGGCCGCCAGCACCAGGACACCGACCTCCTTCGGCTCCCCCTGCTGCCACGCCCGGCGCAGGATCACCGCGTTGCTTGCGATGCCCGTCAGCATGATCACCACGATCACTTCCTTGGGCGTGAGGAAGATATTGGCCACCGGCACCACGATCAGCGCCGTGCCAAAGCCGGTGAACCCGCGCACCAGCCCCGCGACACCGATGGCGAAACACAACCAGACCAGCCCCGGGGTGGCCAGCACCCCGCTCAGGACCTCAGGCATCTATATTCGCGAACTGCGTCCCGGCATTTGCGTCGGGCTTCGACCAGTCGCGTTTGACCCCCAGCCACAGCAGTACCGTGCTGGCCACGAAAACCGAACTGTAAGTGCCTACGATCACGCCCCAGATCATCGCGAAGACGAAGCCACGGATCACGTCGCCGCCCAGAATGAACAGTGCCAGCAGCGCCAGCAGCGTGGTGACAGAGGTCATCATCGTTCGGCTCAGCGTCTCGTTGATCGAGATGTTCAGCACTTCCTTCAGCGGCTTCTTCTTGTATTTTCGCAGGTTCTCGCGCACCCGGTCAAAAACAACCACCGTGTCGTTCAGCGAATAGCCCACGATGGTCAGCAGTGCCGCGATGATCGCAAGGTCGAACTGGATCTGCACCTCCGAGAAGATGCCGATGGTCAGCACCACGTCATGTACCAATGCTATGACCGCGCCCAACGCGAACTGCCACTCGAACCTCAGCCAGATATAGACCAGCACCGCGCCGATGGCCAAAAGCACCGCGATCACCGCCGTCTGGATCAGTTCGCCCGACACTTTCGGTCCGACGCTCTCGACCGAGGTAAAGGTCAGGTCGGGCACCACCTCCTGCAACGCCGCCTCGACCTCCGCTATGGTGGCCGCCGACACGCTTTCCTGATCATCCTGAGCTTGGATGCGGATCATGGTCACGTTCTCGTCCGGACCAAAGGTCGGGTCGAACACCTCGGTGATGCTCACGTCGCCCAGCTCCAGCGGCGTGATGGCGTCGCGGTACTGCCCCACGTCCACCGTCTCGGCGCTCTGTGTGCGGATCGTCGTTCCGCCGCGGAAATCGATGCCGAAGTTCAGCCCCTGCAACAGGAACGAGACCAGAGCGACCACGATCAGGACCCCCGACAGGCCCAGCGAAAGCTTCCAGCGCTTGAAGAAATTCCAGTCGGTGAACGTCGGCACCAGCTTCAGCGACCGTCCCTGCAACACGGTCTTGGGCCGCTTGCGCTCGAACCACATGACCGCGATCAGGCGCGTGACGAAGATCGCCGTAAAGACCGAGGTGATGATCCCCAGCCCCAGCGTTATGGCAAAGCCCCGCACAGGGCCGGAGCCCATGGCGTACAGTATCAGCGCGGTGATGAAGGTGGTGATGTTCGCGTCCGTGATCGCGCTCAGCGCTCTTTCGTAGCCAAGCTGGATCGCCCGCGACGCGCCCTTGGCGGTCTTCATCTCTTCCCGGATACGCTCGAACACCAGCACGTTGGCGTCCACGGCCATCCCGATGGTCAGCACGATCCCCGCGATGCCGGGCAATGTCAGCGTGGCCCCGATCAGGCTCAGCAGGCCGAATATCAGCCCCACGTTGATGATCAGCGCGATATTGGCAAACAGACCGAACACGCCATAGCTCGCCCACATGAAAACCAGCACCATCACGAAGGCCACGATGCACGCGATCTGACCTGCCGCGATGCTGTCGGCGCCCAGTTCCGGCCCGATCGTGCGCTCTTCGAGGAATTCAAGCTCTGCGGGCAGCGCACCCGCGCGCAGCAACACGGCAAGGTTCGTGCTGTCCTCTACCGTGAACTGCCCGGTGATGATGCCGGTGCCGCCGGGGATATGCGCCTGGATCACCGGCGCGCTGATCACCTCGTTGTCCAGCACGATGGCAAAGGGGTTGCCGATGTTCTCGGCGGTATAGTCCCCGAACTGCCGCGCACCCGTGGGGTTGAAGCGGAAGGAAACCGCCGGCCGCCCGTTCTGGTCGAAATCGGGCTGCGCATCCACCAACTGTTCGCCCGTCACCACCGGCGCACGTTCGAGGATGTAGAACACGCCCTCCTCGTCCACCGACGGCAGGATCTCGTTTCCGCCGCCCGGGTTCTCGTTGCCGTTCGTCGTGCGGCTCACAACCGGCTGGAATGTCAGCTGCGCCGTGGTGCCGATGATGTCCTTCAACTCCGCCGCACTGCCCACGCCGGGCACCTGGATCAGGATGCGGTCGGCTCCCTGCCGCTGGATCGTGGGCTCGCGCGTGCCCATCTCGTTGATGCGGCGTTCGATGATCTCGCGCGCGGTGCGCACGGTCTGCTCATCGCTGGCCTGCCGTTCGGCCTCGCTCAGCGTGACGACAATCGCGTCGCCCTCGACATTGACCGCGATGTCGTTCTGCCCCGCCCCAGTGACACTGGCCACCGGACGCGCCAGCCCGCGCACAAGGCTCGCGGCGTGCTCCGCCTCGCCGGGATTCTCGACCAGCCGTATACGCAATTCCGGCGCGTCGGTGTCCTGCAGGCGGATCGGCCCCACCCGGTCGCGCTCCTCGCGCAGCAAATCGCGGATCTCCGGCCACATCGCCTCGATCCGCGCGTCATAGACGTCCTCGACCTGCACTTCCGCCAGCAGATGCGCCCCGCCCCGCAGGTCGAGACCAAGGTTCACCAGCCCCGAAGGCAGCCAGTCGGGCCACATCTCGGCCTGTTCCTGCAGCCCCTCGCCTTCGCCGCCCATCTCAAGCGCCATGGTGGCGTCGTTATGGGTCTCGACCCGGGAATAGAACGCGTTGGGCATCGCCAAAGCCAAGCCCAAGGCCACGACGCCCCAAATCACCACACGTTTCCAAAGGTCGATCTGAAGCATCTGTAGTGCCTTTTATGTCTCTAGAGGGTCTGTCGGCCGGGCTGAGCGCCCCGAAATCAGTCGGCGGGCTCGGTCTTGGACAGAACCTGCGCCACGGTGTTGCGCACGATGCGCACCTTCACGCCCTCGGCGATCTCCACCTCGATCTCCTCACCTTCCTTCACGCGGGTCACCTTGCCGATCATCCCCCCCTGCGTGACGATCTGGTCACCCTTGCGCAGTGCGGCCACCATCGCCTGGTGCTCTTTCATCTTCTTCTGCTGCGGACGGATTAGAAGGAACCACATGATCGCGAAGATCAGGATGAGCGGGATGAATTGGCCAATGGCTTCCATGCGAATCTTATTCCTTTTCGGGCTTTGCGAGCACCCCGGCCCGCGTTTGCGCGAACCTAAGTCCGGCTTTTGCGTTTTGCAAGGCGCGAACCGGGGGGCCTGCGGCAATGTCGCAGGGGCGCCGCAAACGCCTGTATATGGAATAAATCGGCTATTATCCCTCGCGCGTTACTTGCTACAACCCACCCCACGACTCAACCTGACGCAAGGACCAAGACGATGCACGACATCCGCGCCATCCGCGAAAACCCCGCCCAGTTCGACGCCGCCATGGCCCGTCGCGGGGTGTCGAGCGCGTCGTCCGAGATCCTCGCGCTGGACGAGGACCGCCGCGCCAAGATCCAGGCCGCCGAGACCGCACAGGCCGATCAGAACAAGGCCTCCAAGGAGGTCGGTGCCGCCAAGGCCAAGGGCGACGAGGCCGAGTTCGAGCGCCTGCGCGCGCTAGTGTCCGAGAAAAAGGCCGAGGTCGCCGCGATGCAATCCGAGGCCAAGGCGCTGGACCAGAAGCTCACCGACCTTTTGATGACCCTCCCCAACCTCGCGCTCGACGACGTGCCCGAGGGCGAGGACGAGGACGACAATGTCGAGCTGAAACGCTGGGGCACCCCCCGCGAGTTCGACTTTGCCCCGGTCGAGCATTACGACCTCGCCGGCGTCAAGCCCGGCATGGATTTCGAGCTGGCCGCGAAACTCTCCGGCTCCCGCTTCGTGGTGCTCTCGGGCGCAGTCGCCCGCATCCACCGGGCTCTGGCGCAGTTCATGATCGACACCCATGTCGAGGAAAACGGCCTCTCCGAGACCTGGACCCCCGTACTGGTCCGCCCCGAGATGATGTACGGCACCGGGCAGTTGCCCAAGTTCGGCGAGGACAGCTACGAGACCACCAATGGCTGGTGGCTGGTGCCCACCGCCGAGGTAACGCTGACCAATATCGTCAATGGCCGCGTGGTGGACGAGGTTACCTTGCCCCGCCGCTACGTCGCGCACACGCAATGCTTCCGCTCCGAAGCGGGCAGCGCGGGCAAGGACACCGCCGGCATGCTGCGCCAGCACCAGTTCGAGAAGGTCGAGATGGTCTCGGTCACCCATCCCGACACCTCCCTCGAAGAGCACGAGCGTATGACGAACTGCGCAGAAGGCATTCTCGAACGCCTCGGCCTGCCCTACCGTACAATCGTCCTTTGCACCGGCGACATGGGCTTCGGCGCGCGCAAGACCCATGACATCGAGGTCTGGCTGCCCGGTCAGGGCACCTATCGCGAGATCAGCTCGGTCTCCGTTTGCGGCGATTTCCAGGCCCGACGCATGAATGGCCGGTTCAAGCCCGCGGATGGCGGCAAGCCGCAATTCGTGCACACGCTCAACGGCTCGGGCCTCGCCGTGGGCCGCTGCCTGATCGCGGTACTGGAAAACGGCCAGCAGGCGGACGGCTCGGTCGACCTGCCCGAGGCGCTGCACCCCTACCTGCGCGGCAAGACCCGGCTTCTGGCGGACGGCTCGCTGGGCTAAGCCGCCCCCGAACGCTTCCGGCGTCCCCACGCGTCCCGGGCTTGACCCGGGACCTCTTCTTTCACGTGCGATGCCCACCGCCCGCCACATTGACCAATCCTTAACCGTCCCGCGGCATCCTTACCGCCGTGAAACAAATTTTGTATATACGCCGTATTGACGCAAAATATACACGCGTCATAAATTCGTTACATGAAAACTGAAAAGCACACCCTCGCGGCGGCGGCTTTTCTGATAACGAGCACGCTGGCCGCTCCATCGAACGCCCTGTCCCTCGCCGAGCAGGCACAGGCCTTCGCCACCTGCGCCGGGCGCTACTCCGCCATGGCCACCCGCCAAAGCGCGACCCACAATCCCGACAGCGACGCGACCCGGCAGTTGCAAACCAGCTTCGAATCCCTGTTGGAGGCCACCCTGCCCCATGCCGCCGAGGCCGGCATAGACCCGCGCCGCGCCCGCAGCTGGCAGGCCTCGGGCTGGTCCGAAATGGCCCACCTCATGCGCCTGCAACAACGCAGCGCCGACGCCACCCATGCCGACCGCGCCGCCCGCGACATGCGCCGCCGCCTCTCCACCTGCCGCCAGCTCATCCTCTGACGCGGCAATTTCCGCGCCGCGCCCACTGGTCATTCCGCGCCCGTCAGCCTAGGTTGCATTCCTGAAACCGCAGCGTGACAGGGCCCCGCAGAATGGCGCAATCCGACAACCCCGCCGACCCCTTCAAAAAGGCGCTGGCAGAAGCCACGAAGGTGCTGGCCGACGACCCGGAACTGAACGTCTCCTACTCGGTCGATCCCGCCGGCGTTTCGGGCGATTCCATGCGCCTGCCCCAGATCAGCCGCCGCATGACCCGCGACGAGGTGCTGCAGGCCCGAGGCACCGCCGACGCGCTGGCCCTGCGCCACAAGTATCACGACGCGGCCACCCACACCCGCTACTGCCCGCCCGGCAACATGGCCCGCGACCTTTACGAGGCGATGGAAACCGCCCGCTGCGAGGCGATGGGCGCCCGCCACATGCCCGGCACCGCCGGCAATATCGACGCCAAGATCGGCGCCGAGGCCCGCCGCCGCGGCTATGACCAGATCACCGACCCCGCCGAGGCGCCGCTGGCCAATGCCGCGGGCTACCTCATCCGCCACCTCGCCACCGGGCGCGAGCTGCCCGACGGCGCGCGCAACGTCATGGAACTCTGGAAGGGCTTCATCGAGGAACAGGCCGGCGGCACGCTCGAAAACCTCCAGGCCAAGCTCTCCGACCAGTCCGAATTCGCCCGCTTCGCCCGCCAGATCATCGACGACCTGGGCTATGGCGATCAGCTGGGCGACGACCCCGACGCGCTCGACGACGACGAGCAGGAGCAGGAGGCCGAAACGGACCAGGACGAAGAGGAACAGCCCGACAGCACCGGCGAGGATGACAGCGACGAGGCCGAGGCCGACGCCGATCCCGAGCAATCCCAGGACCAGCAGCAGGACGAGGCGCAGGCCCAGGTCAGCATGGACGACATGGCCGACCAGGAAATGGGCGATGAAACCGAGATGCCCGAAGGCGAGGCGCCGCTCGATCCCCCCGCGCCCCAGCCCTTCTCGGACGCCGACCCGAACTACGCCGTCTACAATTCCAACTTCGACGAGGAAATCCACGCCGAGGACCTCGCCGAGCCGATCGAGCTCGAACGCCTCCGCGCCTTCCTCGATCAGCAGTTGGAGCCGCTCAAGGGCGCCGTCAGCCGGCTCGCCAACAAGCTGCAACGCCGCCTTCAGGCGCAACAGAACCGCTCCTGGGAATTCGACCGCGAGGAAGGCATCCTTGATGCCGGCCGCCTCGCCCGCGTGGTGGCCAACCCCACCACGCCGCTCAGCTTCAAGGTCGAGAAGGACACCGAGTTCCGCGACACGGTCGTCACGCTCCTGCTGGACAATTCCGGCTCCATGCGGGGCCGTCCTATCTCGATTGCCGCCATCTGCGCCGACGTCCTCGCCCGCACGCTGGAACGCTGCAACGTCAAGGTCGAGATCCTCGGCTTCACCACCCGCGCCTGGAAAGGCGGCCAGAGCCGCGAGGCATGGCTGAACGAAGGCCGCCCGCAACTGCCCGGCCGCCTCAACGACCTGCGGCACATCATCTACAAGTCCGCCGACGCCCCGATGCGCCGCACCCGCGCCCATCTGGGCCTGATGATGAAAGAGGGCCTGCTGAAGGAAAACATCGACGGCGAGGCGCTGGAATGGGCGCATCGCCGCCTTGCGGGCCGGCGCGAGGCGCGCAAGATCCTGATGGTCATCTCCGACGGCGCGCCGGTGGACGATTCCACCCTGTCGGTGAACCCGGCGAACTACCTCGAAAAGCACCTGCGCGACGTGATTGCCATGGTCGAGCGCCGCAAGCAGGTGGAACTTCTGGCCATCGGCATCGGCCATGACGTCACGCGCTACTACAACCGCGCCGTCACCATCACCGACGCCGATCAACTGGCCGGGGTGATGACCGAACAGCTCGCCGCGCTTTTCGACAGCGACCCGCGCGCCCGCGCCCGCGTGATGGGCATGCGCCGCGCCAGCTAGGCCCCTGAAGGATCCAGAAATACTCGGCATCGTGCATGCGGAATTTTGCAAAATTCCGCGCTGGAAAATTCCAATTTTCCAAACCGATTTCTTGCAAGAAATCGGCCCCTGTCACAGCCGCACTTGCACTTCACCCCGCGCGGCCCTAGCACTTTGCCCATGACAGATTTGCCCGACACCGTCTTCCAGTCCTTTTCCGGATCCTCCTCGCCCGACCAGGGCCCACCGCGCCTGAAACTCCTGCGCGCTGAATTGGAGCGTGACGGCATCGACGGCTTCATGATCCCCCGCGCCGACGCGCATCAGGGCGAGTACGTGGCGCCCGGCGACGAGCGTCTGGCGTGGCTCACCGGCTTCACCGGCTCCGCGGGCTTCTGCATCGTGCTGCGGGATATCGCCGGCATCTTCGTCGACGGCCGCTACCGGGGTCAGGTCCGCGCCCAGGTCGACACCGATCACTTCACCCCCGTCGACTGGCCCGACACGCGGCCCGCAGGCTGGCTAAAGACCCACCTGCCTCGGGGCGGCACCGTGGCCTATGACCCGTGGCTCTACACGCCCGAGCAGATCACGGCGATCGAAGAGGGCCTCAAGGGCACGCAAATCACGCTCAAACCCACCGACAACCTCATCGACCGCACCTGGCCCGACCGCCCCGCCCCGCCCACCGGCGCCGTGCGCGTCTACCCCGACGACCTCGCCGGCAAATCCCATGCCGACAAGCGCAGCGAGCTTGCCGCAACCCTGCGCGAGGACGGCCACCGCGCCGCCATCCTCACCCTGCCCGATTCCATCGCGTGGCTTCTGAACATCCGGGGCAGCGACATCCCCCGCAACCCGATCCCGCACGCTTTCGCCATCCTGCACGACGATGCGAAAGTCGACCTCTACATTGACCCCGCCAAGCTCGACAACGCCGTGCGCACCCATCTGGGCGACGATGTCACCCTCGCCATGCCGCAGGATTTCACCCCGGCCATCAGCGCCCTCTCCGGCCCCGTCCGGCTCGACCGCGGTTCGGTGCCCCTTCGCATCGTGTCGCTGCTCGAGGACGCAGGAACCGAAATCGCCTATGACGGCGACCCCTGCATCTTGCCCAAGGCCTGCAAGACCGACGCCGAGATCGCCGCCACGACCGAGGCGCATCTGCGCGACGCCGCCGCCATGTGCACTTTCCTTGCATGGTACGACGCACAATCGCCCGGCACGATCACCGAGATCGACCTGGTGAAAAAGCTCGAGGCCTGCCGCCGCGCCACCGGCGCCCTGCTCGACATCTCCTTCGACACCATCGCCGGCTCCGGCCCGCACGGCGCCCTGCCGCATTATCGCGTCTCGGAGGCAACCAACCGCACCCTGCAAGAGGGCGACCTGCTGGTGCTCGACAGTGGTGGGCAATATCAGGATGGCACAACCGACATTACCCGTACGCTCGCCGTGGGCCAGCCCGGCGACACCGAACGCGCTGCCTTCACCCGCGTGCTTCAAGGCATGATCGCCATGAGCCGCGCGCGCTGGCCCAGGGGCCTTTCGGGCCGCGACCTCGACGCCATCGCGCGCTATCCTCTATGGCTGGCCGGGCAGGATTACGACCATGGCACCGGCCACGGCGTCGGCGTGCATCTGTGCGTCCACGAGGGCCCGCAGCGCCTGTCGCGCGCCTCGACCGAGCCGCTCAAACCCGGCATGATCCTGTCGAACGAGCCGGGCTACTACCGCGAGGGCGCCTTCGGCATCCGCATCGAGAACCTCGTTGTCGTCACCCCCGCGCCCGCCCTGCCCGATGGCGACCACACGCGTGAAATGCTGCACTTCACCACACTCAACTACGTACCCATCGACCGCCGCCTCATCGATGCGGACACGCTCACCGGCACGGAACTCGAGTGGCTGAACGACTACCACGCCACCTGCCGCACCCGGATCGGGCCGCGCCTCGACACCACCGCGCGCCACTGGCTGGAACAGGTGACCGCCCCGCTGTGACATCCCCCTGTCACACGGACGGGTCACACAAGCGCGGGCCAACGGGTTGACACCGGGCCGCGTCCCGGTGCCTATGACACAACACGAGGGAAGGAAGAAAAGACATGGCAGCGATCACGATCCACAAGGCAGAGGGCACATGGACGGTCCGCGCAGGCGGCGCGGTGCTGGTCGAAAGCAGGAACGCACTGGTTCTGGCCGAGGATGGCCTGAACGATGTCATCTATTTCCCCCGCGAAGACATCGCAATGGCCTTCCTCGACGAAAGCGACCACCGCACGACCTGCCCGCACAAGGGCGAGGCCCGCTATTTCTCGATCGTCACCAAAAGCAAGACTTTGGAAAACGCCGCCTGGAGCTACGAGGACCCCAAGTCCGACGTGGCCCGCATAAAGGACCACCTCGCCTTCTACTCTTCCGATGACGTGACGGTGGAAAAGGTCTGACGCGCCAGATTATTCGTACGAATAATCTTACCTGAAATTCTTCGTACGAAGAATTTCAGGCCCCCGCGACCATACCGCGCCGCGCTCGTCGGCAGGGGAACGGCACCAGCTTCTCGCTCTCTTCATCCCACAGCTTGAGCCGGAAACTCGCCAGCGCCTCGCGCCAGCGGATCTCGTCATGCACCCGCAACTCGTCGGGCAGGTTCTTCTGTGCCCGGCGCAGGTTATAGGACGGGATCTGCGGGTTGTAGTGATGCAGATCGTGATAGGCGATGTTGCCCGTCCCGATATCCCACCAATGCCCCAGGTCCAGGCTCGACGAGCCTTCCAGCGTCGCCTTGCGGAAATCGAGGTCGGGCTTGCGGTCCCAGTAGGTGTCCTCGAAATTGTGCTGCAAGTAGACCAGGAACACCCCGATCACGCCGGCCAGCAATGCGCTCGTGCCCAGCACCACCAGCCCTGGCACGCCCAAGAACGTCCAGACAATGGCGACATATGCGGCGACGGCCAGGTTGTGCGCAACCACGCCCCACGGACCCACCTTCATGGTGTTCACCGGCCAGCGATAGGCGATGAAATAAGCGTAGATGCCGCCCAGGCTCAGCATCACGACCGGATTGCGATAGATCCGGTACCACGTCCGCGTCCAGACCCCCGCCTCGCGCCATTCCTGCAAGGTCATGGTATAGACCTCGGTGGTCTCGCGGTGCTCCAGGTTGCCGAGATAGGCATGGTGCTGGTTGTGATTGAACTGCATCACCCGGTAGGGCGTCAGCGAAAACACCGACAACACATGCCCCGCCACGTCGTTCAGCCACCGCGTCGCGAAGAGCGAGTAATGCCCGCAATCATGCTGCAACACGTAAAGCCGCACCGACGCGAAGGCCAGGATGACCACGCAGGGCAGCACCGCCCACCATGCAGGCCATGCCCACGCGCCCAGGCCCAAGGCGGCGAAATAGGCCGCGAAACTCGCGCCATAGCTCAGCGCGCCCATCGCATCGGACTTGCGCGTGTAATCCCTCAGATAATCGCGGATTGTCATGGCGAAACGCCTCCACAGGCAGGAAATCCGTCAAAAAACGTAACCAGAAACACCCTTTACAGGTTCAATTTGAAACTATTTCAGTCATTTGCAAGAGTCGGCAGCGAAATTCCGTCAGGCCGCCTCCCGCAGCGAAAAATGAGAGGCATCATGTTCAAGGTCAAGGCCGTCTTCGCGCTCGTCGCCGCCATCCTCTTCGCCCTGTCCCCGGTTTACAGCGCCGGCTTCAACGGGTTCAGCGCCGACCAGTTCCCGATCCCGCAGGACACCCCCCCGGTGCAGCCCGCGGGCTATGCTTTCTCGATCTGGGGGCTGATCTATATCTGGCTTCTGGCCGGGGCGCTCTTCGGGCTCTTGAACCGCCACGACGATCCCGCCTGGGACACCATGCGCTGGCCCTATATCGCCAGCCTTGTCATCGGCGCGGCCTGGATCCCGGTGGCCAATATCAATCCCGCCTGGGCGACGGTCCTGATCTGGATCATGTGGGCCACCGCAGCGCTGGCCTTCCTGCGCATGGGGCACCGCGACCGGATCTGGCTGCGCGCGCCGATAGCCCTCTATACCGGCTGGCTCACGGCGGCATCCTGCGTGGCGCTCGGCCTCTTTCTGGCGGGCTATGGCTATATCTCTGAACAGACCGCCGCCCTCGCCATGATCGCGCTTGCCCTCGTGCTGGCCGCCATTCTGCTGACGCTGCGCCCCGACACGCCGGAATACGCCGTCGCGGTCGTCTGGGCCCTGATCGGCATCGGTGTCGCCAATGTCGACCCCGTCAACTGGCCGGTGCTGGCGCTCTGCGCCGCGGGCCTCGTCGCACTGTCGGTGCTGGCCCTGCGCACGTCCCGCGCCTAGCCCTGCCCGCGCCCCTTGATGTGCTTGCGCAGCTTCGACGGCCCGGCCTTTTTCTTTGCCTTGTAGGGGTTCTTGTCCGACTGTGACCGCAGGGTCAGGCGGATGGGCGTGCCCGGCATGTCGAAATCGTCGCGCAACCCGTTCACCAGATAGCGCGAATAGCTCGCCGGCATCTTGTCGGGATGGCTGCACATCACCACGAACCCGGGCGGCCGTGTCTTGGCCTGGGTCATGTAGCGCAGCTTGATCCGCCGCCCGCCCGGCGCGGGGGGAGGGTGCGCCTCCAGCATCCCCGTCAGCCAGCGGTTGAGCCGCGCGGTGCTGACCCTCCGGTTCCACACGTCATAGGCCTTCTCGACCGCGGCACGCAACCGGTCCAGCCCCTTGCCCGTCTTGGCCGAGACCGTCACCAGCGGCGCGCCGCGCAGCTGCGGCAACAGCCGCTCGAACGCCTCGCGCAGGTCGCGCAGCTTGCCCTGCTTGTCGTCCTCGATATCCCACTTGTTCACCGCCACGACCACCGCCCGACCCTCGCGCTCGGCCAGGTCGGCGATACGCAGATCCTGCTGCTCGAACGGAATGGCGGCGTCCAGCAGAACCACCACGACCTCGGCGAACTTCACCGCCCGCAGCCCGTCGCTCACCGACAGTTTTTCCAGCTTTTCCTGTACCTTGGCCTTCTTGCGCATCCCCGCCGTATCGAATACCCGCATCGGCAGCCCGTCCCAGTCCGTCTGCAACGAAATCGCATCCCGGGTGATCCCCGCCTCGGGTCCGGTCAGCAGCCGATCTTCGCCCAGGATCCTGTTTATCAGCGTGGACTTGCCCGCGTTGGGCCGCCCCACAACCGCCACCTGCAAAGGCCGCGCCTTGGTGGGCTTGCGCACACCGTCGGGATCGGCCTCGCCATCCTCGTCCACGGCCACGTCCACCTCGGGGGCTTCCGCCTCGGCCCGCTCGGCATAGCCGTCGGCCAGCGGCAAAAGCGCGGTGTAAAGGTCGTGCATCCCCTCGCCATGCTCGGCCGACAGGCGGATCGGCTCGCCCAGGCCCAGAGAATAGGCCTCCAGCACACCGGCATCGGCGGCGCTGCCCTCGGACTTGTTGGCGGCGACAAAGACGTGATCCGCCCGCTTGCGCAGGATCTCGGCGAACATCTCGTCCAGCGCCGTCACCCCGGCCCGCGCGTCGATCAGGAACAGGCACACATCGGCCATGTCCACCGCCCGCTCGGTCAGCTTGCGCATCCGGCCCTCGAGGCTGTCGTCGGTGGCATCCTCCAGCCCGGCGGTGTCGATCACCGTGAAGCGCAGGTCGGCCAGCCGTGCATCCCCTTCCCGCAGATCGCGCGTCACGCCGGGCTGGTCGTCGACCAGCGCCAGCCGCTTGCCCACAAGCCGGTTGAACAGCGTGGATTTGCCCACGTTGGGGCGGCCCACGATTGCCAGTGTGAAACTCATCTTGTCAGGCTCCGGATCGGATGAACCGCGCCCTGCGCATCAGGGCCCTTGAGGCCGCCCAGTTACACCATGTCCGGCTTAACGGAAAGCCATCAACTGGCCCTTGGACGACACGACATAAAGCGTGCCTCCGGCCACAACCGGGTTGGTCGTCGCCCCGCCCGGCATCTGCACCTGTCCCAGCGCCGCGCCGTTCGTGGGGTCATAGAACCGCATCAACCCGTCGCTCGACGCGATGATCAGGCGGCCACCGGCAATGATCGGCCCGTGATGGGCAAATATCCGCGCCTGCTTCTTGGGCTTCGACTTGGTGAAGAACGGCAGTTTCACGCCCCACAGCCGCCGCCCGTCGGACTTGGCCAGCCGCAACAATTCGTTTCGGTCCGACACCATGAAAATGGAATCACCCGCCGGCCACACCCGGTTCAGCGGTCCGTCCGCTGCAGTCCACAGTCGCTCGCCATTGCCCAGGTTCAGTGCCACGGTCCGCCCGGTATGATTGCCCGCAAAGATCGTGTTGCCGTCGATCACCGGGTCGCCGGTGACATCGGCGATCTGCCCGCTGGAATAGCCCTGCCGCCTGCCCGCGATCTGCGCCGTCCAGCGCCGCAGCCCGCCTTTCAGGAACGCGCCCTGCACCTCGCCCGAGCCGAAACCGAAGACCACGTACTTGTCCGTCACCGCAGGCGACGGCGCGCCCAGAACGTTCTGGATGTCCGGCGTCGCCTCCAGCTGCCAGGCGATGCGGCCGTCGGTGCGGTCCAGCGCCCAGGCCAGCTCGTCGCCCGCCACCACGTAAACCAGGTCGCCCGCCACCGTGGGGCTGCCCGATCCGGTCGCGCGCAGGTTCTGCTGCCATTGCTGGGTGCCGGTCGAAGCATCCAGCGCGGTCAGCAGGCCAAAGCCGGACGACACGAAAAGCTGCCCGTTGTCATAGGCCAGACCGCCGCCGCTGCCATCGATGCTGCTGTCGTTCGCGGGCACCAGGTCGCGGGTCCAGACCTGCTGGCCCGCGGTGGTAAAGGCCGAGACCTGCGCTCGTGCATCGAGCGTGTAAACCATGCCACCGCCCACCACCGGGTCGGCGGTGATGCGCGACTTGCGCCCGTCGCCCTGCCCGATATTGGCCGTCCAGGCCAATTGCGGCGTGCCGAGCAGCGCCGGATGCGCCACGCGGGTGCGGGCGTTGGAAATACTCTGGGCCCAGCTGGCGTTGCTACGGGCCGCCGGCAGGGCCAGAGGCGGGACGCTGCCCGTCACCGTCTGCGCCGCCAGATCCGGCTCGCCCTGCTCGGTCTGAAGGATCTCGCTGATCTCCTGGCGTTCGCCGGTCAGGATGTTTTCCTTCTTGGTACAGGCCGCGACGAGGCACAGCGCACTCAGGCCAATCACTCCCGCTAACGTCTTCACCGCTGTCGCCCCCGTACTTGTCCTCGCGTCGGCCCGGGTCCGGGCCTGGGTCACGCCTAGTTGCCGTCGGTCGTGCCGCCCGGCTCCTCTTCAATGTCACCGTCCAGCGCAACAATCAACTGCTCGGCACGCCGACGCAAGCCCGCTGTGGCTTCCGCACTCTCGTAGATCCCGCGCAGCCGCTCCAGCGCAGCGTCCCGGTCGCCGGCCTCCAGATCGACCAGCGCAAGCTGCTCCTCGGCCAGCAGACGAACGATCCCGCCGCTCGCCGCCATGCCTTCCAGCCGGGCGCGCTTGTCTTCGTTGCTCAGGCCCGACCCGGGCAGGGCCACGGCCTTGAGGGTCGCGATCTGGCGATAGACCAGCGGCACATCGGGCGAATCCGCCAGCGTCAACAGCTGCTCGACCGACTCCGGGGCGATCTCCGCCCCGCTCTCACCCGCTGCCAGCAGGCCGACAATGGCCTTCGCCCCGCCGGTTTCGGGCTGGATGGCGTCCAGCGCCGCGGTGCGGGCCGCGCGGTCCTCCTCGCCCAGCGCCGCGATGATCGCATCGCCCAGCGCCTGCGCCTCGGCCCGCTCCTGCGCCTTGCGCCATTCGTTGTAGGCCGCGCCGCCCACCAGCAACAGGACCGCCAGAATGCCGATCCATCCGTACCGCTTGAAATTCCGGTACAGGCGGTCGCGGCGGACCTCTTCGGTCACCTCGTCGATGAAACTGTCAGACTGGCTCACTCCGGGCTGCCTTTCCTTGCGATTTCGCCCCTCTTACCGTGTCGTTCCGGCCCTGCCAAGGGGCGCGCGGCACGCTCTGCCGGCCAGCGCCCGCACGGACACCTAGACCGGCTTGATCATTCCGCTGAAAAGAACTAATCTGAACTCGATAGTTCAGCGCATAACGCACCAAGACGCATGGCCTTGCGGGCCAAGTGCCTGTAAACACATGTAGACGACGCTCAGAAAGCCTTTTCATGCGACTGTTTCCCATTCTCGCCGCCATTCTGGTCAGCGCAATGATCTATGCCCTCGTGATGGAACGCGAGCGCATTGCGGCACTTTTCGCCGCAGAGGGGGATACCGAACAGACCGAGGCGGTCACGCCGGGCACCGAAGAGGCCGACCCGCTGGCCGAAACCGAGGAAGAGCGCGATGGCACCGTCGGCGTCGTGGCCCTGCGCTCCACCGCCCGTACCATCGACAGCGCCGTCACTGTAAGAGGCCAGACCGAGGCCGCCCGCCAGGTCGAACTGCGCGCCGAAACCGCCGGCCAGATCGTCTCGGACCCGATCCGCAAGGGCGCCTTCGTGGACGAAGGCCAGACCCTCTGCCAGCTCGACCCCGGTACGCGCGAGGCCAACCTGGCCGAGGCGCTGGCCCGCCTGGCCGAGGCCAAGTCCCGCATCCCCGAAGCCGAGGCCGCCGTACCCGAGGCCGAGGCCCGCATCGAGGAAAGCCGCGCCCGCCTGGTCGAGGCCCGCGCCGTGCTCAGCGAGGCAGAGATAAATGCCAACGCCGCCGACAAACTCTCTACCGACGGCTTCGCCTCGCAGACCCGCGTGGCCCAGACCAAGGCCGCCGTCGAAGGCGCCAAGGCCCAGATCACCAGCGCCGAGGCCGCACTCAAGGCGGCACAATCCCGACAGGAAACCGCCGCCGCCGGCATCGAGGCGGCCCGCTCCGGCGTACAAAGCGCCGAGGCCGCCGTGGCCTCCGCCCGCAAGGAAATCGACCGGCTGACCATCAAGGCGCCCTTCTCCGGCCTGCTGGAGTCCGACACCGCCGAGCTTGGCAGCTTCCTTCAGGCCGGCACGCTCTGCGCCACCGTGATCCAGCTCGATCCGATCATGCTGGTGGGCTACGTCCCCGAAACCGAGATCGGCAAGGTCAGCCTCGACGCCCCCGCCACCGCCCGGCTGGCCTCGGGTGGCACCGTCGAAGGCACCGTTACCTTCATCTCCCGCGCCGCCGATCCCACCACCCGCACCTTCCGCGTCGATATCCGCGTCCCGAACGAGGATCTCTCCCTGCGCGACGGCCAGACCGCCGAGATCCGCATCGACTCCGCAGGCGTCAAGGCGCATCTCCTGCCGCAATCGGCCCTCACGCTCGACGATGACGGCGCTCTCGGGGTCCGCATCGTGACCCCGGACAAGACGGCCCGGTTCAAGCCCGTGACCCTGCTGCGCGACAGCCCCACCGGTGTCTTCGTCACCGGCCTCGACGACACCTCCGACGTCATCATCATCGGTCAGGAATTCGTCGCCGACGGCGTGCCGGTGAAACCCGCCTACCGCGAGGCGATCCAATGACCGGAATCGTCGACTGGGCCTCGCAGCGCGCCCGGATGGTGATCGCCTTCATCATCCTGTCGATCGTCGCCGGGACCACAGCCTACATATCCCTGCCCAAGGAAGGCGAACCGGATATCGAGATCCCGGCCCTCTTCGTCTCGGTCAACTTTCCCGGCATCTCGGCCGAGGATTCCGAGAAACTGCTGGTCAAGGTCATGGAAACCGAGCTTTCAGACCTCGACGGTCTCAAGGAAATGACCGGCACGGCGGCCGAGAACTACGCCGGTGTCGCGCTGGAATTCGAATTCGGCTGGGACAAGACCCAGATCATGGCCGACGTGCGCGACGCCATGAACGCCGCCGAGGCCGATTTTCCCGAAGGCGCCGAGCAATACACGATCAACGAAATCAACTTCTCCGAATTCCCCATCATCATCGTGTCTCTCTCCGGGCCGGTGCCCGAACGCACGCTGGCGCGCATCGCCAAGGACCTTCAGGACCGGCTCGAAGGGCTCGAGCCCGTGCTCGAGGCCGGCATCGCCGGCAACCGCGACGAGATGGTCGAAGTGGTCATCGACCCTCTGCGGCTCGAAGCCTACAACGTCACCGCGAACGAGCTTCTGAACGTCGTCCAGAACAACAACCAGCTCATTGCCGCGGGCGAGGTCGACAGCGCCCAGGGTGCCTTCTCGGTCAAGATCCCCTCCTCTTTCGACGACACGCGCGACATCTACGACCTGCCGGTCAAGACGAACGGCGACCGCGTCGTGACGCTGGGCGATCTTGCCCGTATCAACCTCACCTTCGAGGACCGCGCCGGCACCGCCCGCTTCAACGGCGAGACGGCCATTGCCCTGCAAGTCGTCAAGCGCAAGGGCTTCAACATCATCGACACCGCCGCGCTGGTGCGCGAGGTCGTGGCCGAGGCCGAGGACAACTGGCCCAGCGAACTCCAGGTCGCGGTACAGGTCGACACGTCCAACGACCAATCGCGCATCATCGCCTCGATGGTTTCGCAACTCGAAGGCTCGGTGCTGACCGCCATCGCGCTGGTGATGATCGTCACTCTGGCCGCTCTCGGCATCCGCCCCGCCCTTCTGGTGGGGTTCGCCATCCCCACCTCGTTCCTGCTCTGCTTTGCCTTGCTTGCCGTGATGGGCGTGCCGGTCTCGAACATCGTCATGTTCGGCCTGATCCTCGCCGTGGGCATGCTGGTGGACGGCGCCATCGTCGTGGTCGAATACGCCGACAAGCGCATCGCCGAGGGCGAAGGCCCGATGCACGCCTACGTGGCCGCCGCCAAGCGCATGTTCTGGCCCGTGGTCAGTTCCACCGCCACCACGCTCTGCGCCTTCCTGCCGATGCTCTTCTGGCCCGGAGTGCCGGGGCAGTTCATGATGATGCTGCCCGTCACGCTCATCTTCGTGCTGTCGGCCTCGCTGTTGGTGGCGCTGGTCTACCTGCCCGTCATGGGCGGCGTCACGGGCCGCATCGAACGCTGGTTCACCCAGCGGATCGACTCCATCGCCACCACACGCTGGTATCTCCATATCGCGCTCGCCGTGCTCGCCCTGGGCGGCCTGATGCTGGCCGGTCAGGCCATTGGCCCCCTCGCCCAGCAGGCCGGGGCACAGTTCGCGGGCATGGACGGCGGCAACATTCTCGGCTCGGTCATCCCGTCGCTGCTCACCGCATTCGGGCTGGGTCTGGGCATGGTCATCGCGGGCGGCGTGGCCCTCGCCGGCGCGCTGACCGCGCTCCTGTGCGTGCTGGCTTTCTTCCGCCGCCTGTCGCTGCTGTGGCAAAGCCTCGACACCTGGCAGGCGCGCAAGCTGCCCTTCCCGGTGGCCCGTGGCCTGATCTTCGCGGCCGCCGCCATCGGCGTCGCCTGGGCCTCGGGCATCGGCTGGACCGCCGCGATTGTCGTCGCCCTGATCGTCTTTGGCGCCATCGCCATCGGGCAATACACCCGACTGCACCGCGCCCGGCGCGTCGACGCGGGCTACCGCCGCTCGCCCTTCGGCTGGGTGATCCATGCCATCGCCGCCAACCCGATCATGCCGCTGGTGGCCTTCTGCGCGATCTTCGTACTCGTCGGCTCGGTGCTGATGTACTACGTGAACAACAACAACGGCACCGAGTTCTTCGTGGAATCAGAGCCCGAGAACGCCATCGTCTACGTCCGCGCCCGCGGCAACCTCTCGATCGGCCAGAAAGACGCGCTGGTCCGCGAGGCCGAAGCGGTCGTGCTGGCCCATCCCAACGTCCTGTCGGCCTTCTCCTTCGCCGGCGATGGCGGGCTCAACAACAACACCGGCGGCGCGCAGCCCCCGCTCGACACCATCGGCCAGGTCCAGTTCGAGCTGATCAAGTGGGAGGACCGTCCGACCACCTATGAGACGTGGTTCACCATCCCGGTCCTCGACTATGACGTGCAGCGCCGCGTCAACGACCCCGTGGCGGACGGCGAACGCACCATCGACCAGCTGACCGCGCAGCTTGAACAGATCCCCGGCATGAAGGTCGAGATCCTGTCGCTCGAACAGGGCCCCGCCTCGGCCAAGCCCGTGCACCTGCGCCTCAAGGGCGACAACTGGGAAGAACTGCAAGCCTTCACCGCCGCGGCCCGTGAGAAGTTCGAGGGCACCCGCGGGCTGGAACTGATCGAGGACACGCTTCCCCTGCCCGGCATCGACTGGCAGATCGACGTCGACGTGGAAAAGGCGGGCCGCTTCGGCGCCGACGTGGCCACCGTGGGCGCGATGGTCCAGCTGGTGACCCGCGGCATCCTGCTCGACACCATGCGCGTGCCCTCCTCGGACGAGGAAATCGACATCCGCGTCCGCCTCCCCGAGGAGGACCGTGTGCTCTCAACCCTCGACACGCTCAAGGTCCGCACCAATGACGGCCTCGTGCCGCTGTCGAACTTCATCACCCGCCAGCCGGTGCCGAAACTGGCCCAGATCGACCGCGTCGACCAGACCCGCTATTTCGACGTCAAGGCCGCCGTGACGGACGGCCTGACCGTCACCACCACCGGCGAAAACGGCGAGGAAACCCAGGTCCCCCTCACCGCCAACGAGCGGATCGAGACCCTCACCCAGTGGCTCGAAACCACCGACATGCCGCGCAGCATTTCCTATGAATGGACCGGCGACGCCGAGGACCAGGAGGAATCAGGCGCCTTCCTGCAACAGGCTTTCCTCGGCGCCCTGGGGCTGATGTTCATCATCCTGCTGGCGCAGTTCAACTCGGTCTACAACGCCATTCTCGTGCTTCTCGCGGTGGTGCTTTCGACCACCGGCGTCCTGATCGGGATGCTCGTCATGAACCAGCCGTTTTCCATCATCATGACCGGCACCGGAATCGTGGCGCTCGCGGGCATCGTAGTGAACAACAACATCGTGCTGATCGACACCTACCAGGAATATTCCCGCTACATGCCGCGGATTGAGGCGATCACCCGCACGGCCGAGGCGCGCATCCGCCCCGTCCTGTTGACCACGATCACCACCATGGCGGGCCTTGCCCCGATGATGTTCGGCCTCAGCCTCGATTTCTTCGCCGGCGGCTACACGTTCAACAGCCCCACCGCGCTCTGGTGGAAACAGCTGGCGACCGCGGTGGTCTTCGGCCTCGGCATCGCCACGGTGCTGACGCTGGTCTTCACCCCCTCCATGCTGGCCCTGCGCATCTGGGCCACCACCTACGTCCTCTGGGGCGCCCAGCTTCTGGCCAAGCTCTCCTTCGGCCGCACCAGCCGCGCCGCACGCGACTGGGCCCTCTCGCGCCAGGCCGCCCGCGTCCGCGCGCCCGAGATCATCTGGACGGAAAGCGTTTCCGATGTCGCCTACCAGGACGACACGCCCAAGGACAAATCCCTCCGTGCCGCCGAGTGACCCTGCGTAGGGTGGGTGAAAACCCACGTCCCCTCACGCTTCATGCGCCGACGCCAGGTGCAGCGACACGACCCATTGTCCGTCAGACGTCTCGCCATCAAAGACCACTTCCTTGCCAACCTGCAATGCCAGCCGAAGCCCGGGAAAATCGGACTTCCTCGCCCGGAACAGGGGATTTGCGGCCGTCGCGCACCAGATATGCGCGACATCTCCATCTTCCGAAAAATACAGAATCGTCCCGCGGTACATGTCACCTCTTGCTCAGCGCGCCGTCAGCGTCGGCCGTTCGCACCAAAACCAGAAGTAACTCGTAAAAACGCGGCCAGGGACTCGCGCTCTACCGCATGTCGCCCAAACTGTTCCACAGGAAAATAGCCGGATGACGCGACGTATCCAGCAAAGAAAATCCAAGCCTTCAAACAAGGGAAATTCGTCCGCCGGACCGGGGCGCGACGCGCGGTTTTTCGCCGGTGCGGGCCGCCTTGTCCTCCACGACGCGCCTCATGCGCCCGGCCCGTGCTCTCTTTGGCGACTCAGGCCGCCCGCTCCCGCTCGCTGGCCTGCCGCGCCCACAGGCCGGCATAGCGACCCTCACGCGCCAACAGCTCGGCATGGGTGCCTTCCTCGACGATCCGTCCGTCTTCCAGCACCACGATCCGGTCGGCATCGGCCACCGTCGACAGCCGGTGCGCAATGGTGATCACCGTGCGCCCCTCGCCGGCCCGGCGCAGCGCGTCCTGGATCTCGCGCTCGGTCTCTGTGTCCAGTGCCGACGTGGCCTCGTCCAGCAGCAGGATCGGCGGGTCCTTCAGCAGCGTGCGCGCAATGCCAACCCGCTGCTTCTCGCCACCCGACAGCTTCAGCCCGCGCTCGCCCACCTGCGTCTCGTACCCCTTGGGCAAGCTCTCGATGAATTCGTGGATCTGCGCCGCCTTCGCCGCCGCCTCGATATCGGCCTGCGTGGCCCCCTCGCGGCCATAGGCGATGTTGTAACCGATCGTGTCGTTGAACAGCACCGTGTCCTGCGGCACCACGCCGATGGCCGCGTGCAGGCTTTCCTGTGTCACGCCGCGCACGTCCTGCCCGTCGATCTCCAGCGCCCCGCCGCTCACGTCATAGAACCGGAACAGCAGCCGCCCGATCGTGGACTTGCCCGACCCCGAGGGCCCCACCAGCGCCACGGTCTCGCCCGCCGCCACGGTCAGAGAGATGCCGTGCAGGATCGGTCTTTCGGGGTCATAACCAAACGAAACGCCCCGAAATCGCACTGCCCCGCCTTCGATTTTCAAACCTTTTGCATCCGGATCGTCGGTCACATCCGGCGTTTTCTCTAACAAATCGAACATTTCCGCCATATCGACCAGGCTCTGCCGAATCTCGCGGTATACCGTGCCCAGAAAGTTCAGCGGCATGGTGATCTGGATCATGTAGGCGTTGACCATCACGAAATCGCCCACCGTCAACGCGCCGCTCTGCACCCCCATCGCGGCCATCACCATCACCGCCACCAGCCCGCCGGTTATCAGAAAGCTTTGCCCGACATTCAGGAAGGCCAGCGAATAGGATGTCTTCAGCGCCGCCGTCTCGTAGCCTTCCATCGCGCGGTCATACCGCGCCGCCTCGCGCCCCTCGGCGCCGAAATATTTCACCGTCTCGAAATTCAACAGGCTGTCGATGGCTTTCTGATTGGCGTCGGTGTCCTGCTCGTTCATCCGCCGACGCAGCTTCACCCGCCACTCCGTCACCTTGAAGGTAAAGATCGTGTAGGCCGCGATCACCCCCATGACCACGGCAAGGTACGAAAAGTCGAACAGCGTCCACAGCACGACGCCAATCATCAACAACTCCAGGATCAGCGGCCCGACCGAGAACAGCAGGAACCGCAGCAGGAATTCGACGCTCTTCACCCCGCGCTCGATGATCCGGCTCAACCCGCCGGTCTTGCGCGTCATGTGAAAGCGCATCGACATCCGGTGCACATGCTCGAACGTCTCCAGCGCCAGCCGCCGCAGGCCGCGCTGCGCCACAGGGGCGAAAATCGCGTCGCGCAACTGCTGGAAGCCGACGTTCATCAGCCGCGCCATGCCATAGGCCACGGTCAGACCGATGGCGCCCGCGCCCAGCATCCACGCCGCCGTCTCGCCCTCCCCGGCCAGCTTGTCCACCGCCGCCTTGTAGAAAAAGGGCGTGCCCACGGCCACGACCTTGGCCATGACCAGCGCGATCATCGCAAGCACCACCTTGCGCTTGGCCCAGGTCTGCCCCTCGGGCCACAGGTACGGCGCCACGCGCCGGATCACCTGCAAGCCGTTCTCAGGCATTTCCGTCGCTGTCGTGGGTCTTCGCCGCATCTGGTCTCCTTCGCTTGTGCGTCACATAGGCCAAGCCCGTTCCCAAGGCCAGACGCACCGCCGCACAGGAGTGTCGCAGTTTTTGCATTTGCCCCGGAACCAAACCCGGCGTCCCGCGTTTCCGTGCCAAGCGCAGGCAACGTGCCTCGGTAAACGGAGAAAGAACATGCGTTTCATCGCAGCTCTCACTGCCCTTTTCGCCCTCGCCGCGTGCGAGACGACCGAAGGGTTCGGGCACGACCTGTCCAACCTCGGCGACAGCATCGAGGAAGAGGCCGAAGAAAACGATTGAGCCCTCTTTCAGGTGGCGTCGTGATCCCCGATCCAACCTTTATTACGGCGTTTGCCAAGGAAAGTTACAAAGGCCCCGGCGCATCCCGCGTCGGGGTTTTTCCTTGCCGGGCCTACTCCGCATGGTCGGGTATGGTAAAGACCTGCCCCGGATAGATCAGGTCGGGGTCTCGGATGCGGTCGCGGTTGGCTTCGAAGATCCGCACATACTCGATCCCCTCGCCGTAGTTGCGTCGCGAAATCCCCCACAGCGTGTATCCCGGCTGCACCGTCACCGCCTGCACCAGCTTGCCCGCCTGCGTGGCTTCGGCCAGCAGGGTCTCGTCCTCGCGCTTGAACGGGGTCTCGACCCGGCTGGTGACGTTGCCGTCGGCATCCACCTCGTCGATCCGCAGCGTATAGACGCCGGTATCCACCTCCGGCAGGTCCGACTGCCAGCTGCCATCCGCCTCGATCCGCGAGGTCGTGACCGGCGTGTTGTCCAGGTAGACCCGCACGAACCCGTCCTTGGCGCCCCGGCCGGACAGTTCAACCTCGCCGGTGTCGGAATAGCTGATCGCGTCCAGCGCCACGACAGACATCACGTCGGGGCTGGCATCGCCCGGCGCGGGTTGGATCACGCGCACGCCATCCGCGTCGGACATCAGCACCGCCGCCCCCGGCGCATCATCGCTGACGCCGCTCGCGCCATCGCCAGTGCCTTCGGCGGCAGGGCTTTCGTTCGCCTTATCGCTGTCCTGCCTCGTCCCGGCCTCCCCCGTCACCGCAGCCGTCACCGTCTCGCCATCCCCGGCGCCCGTGGTGTCGGTTTGCTCCGTGCCGGCCGCCCCCGTGGCCGCGTCTTCGCTTTCGCCCCCTGTGGCGGCGGCGGCTTGATCCACTCCGGCGGCGCCTGTCGCCGCGTCGCCGTCTTCGGTCTGCATGGCAACGGCGGCCTGATCCGTCCCCGCATTGTCCGGCGCCGTGGCGTCACCTCCTGTGCCTGTGGTGGCGGCTTGCTCCGTACCGGCCTCGTCCGCAGCCACGTCGTCCCCTTCGGCCTCGGTGGCAGCAGCAGTCCCGCTCGCGTCAGCCGCAGTGTCCGACTGCAACTCGGGCGCAGTCCCGGTCTGCGCCCCGGTCTCTCCATCCTCGGCTTCTGCCTCCGGCGCAGCGGCCCGCGCCTCGGTCTCCTGCGCGGCCTGCGACGTCTCACCGTCGCGCGCCGGTGCCGCGGGGTCAGACAACGCCGCCGTCTCGATCTCGGGCGCAGCCTCCTCCTCCTCCACAGCATCAGCCACGGTGTCTGCGCTCGTCCCGTCCGGCTCCACGGCCTCTACCGGCTCGGCAGCCTGCGTTGTCGTGTCGGCAGGCGCCACGGCCTGCGCCTCGTCATCAGACGTCGCACCCTCCGGCCCCGAGGCCTCCAGCGCCGCGACCGCATCCCCGCCGGCCACGTCCGGCTGCCTCGGCGCCCGCAGCGGCGCGATGATGATTTCCCCTTCGCTGACAACATCTTCGCCCGTCTCCGGCGAACGCATGCTCAGCGACAGTACCCGAGGCTCCTCGCTCGGGTCGACCGTCACGAACTCCACGAACTCGCCATTGCCCTCGGGCACGAAACTGCGCAGCACGTCGCGGTCCAGCCGGATCGCGGTTTCCCAGCCCGGCTCGGCCCGCCCGGCCACCAGCATCCGGCCATCCGGGTCCAGCCGAAAGGTGTTGACCTTGGGCGGCGCCGGCATCTCCGACGCCGTATCGGCGGTCTCGGCCTCCGGGCGCTCTGCCGCGTCAGCCTCTGTTGTATCTGTGGCCTCGGCCTTTGCCGCGTCCTCCGCCTCCCTGGTTCCGGTCTTCGCCGTCTGCCCAGCCTGGCTCCCGGCGCTATCGGCCGGCGCCATCCCGTCGGTCTCAGGAGCCCTGCCCGCACCGCTCTCCGCCGTTGCGGTCTCCGCCGTGGGCGCGTCGGAACTGTCGCCAGCGCCGCCCGTCCCCCGCTCCGGTGCGTCCAGATCAGAATCGAAGACGCCCGCAACGTACAGTCCGACCACGACAACCAACGCCCCGACCGCCCCCGCGATCGCGGTACCGTATCCTCCGGCCATGCCAGACTGCTTGCTCATATCCCGTTATCCCCCGACCGCGCCGACAGCTCTGCGGTTGCAGGAGTTTAGCAACACCGGCTAGAACGGTCAAAACAAGCCCCTCCAGCCATTGGTGATTTCATGTCCAAGCGTTCCGTCTGTGTCTTTTGTGGCTCACGCAAAGGGCAAAACCCGGCCTACGAGGCCGCGGCGACGGAACTTGGCACCGCCCTTGCGGAACACGACATGCGGCTGGTCTACGGTGCAGGCGACGTGGGCCTGATGGGCGCCGTGGCGCGCGCGGCCCAGGCCGCCGGGGGCGAAACCTTTGGCGTCATCCCCGACCACCTCGTGAAATGGGAAGTCGGCAAGACCGACCTCACCCGCTACATCGTCACCGAGACCATGCACGAGCGCAAGAAGGTGATGTTCATGAACTGCGACTCGGTGGTCGTCCTGCCGGGCGGCGCAGGCTCGCTCGACGAGTATTTCGAGGTCCTGACATGGCGCCAGATCGGACTGCACGAAAAGCCGGTTTTCCTTTTGAATACCGAGGGTTACTGGACAAAGCTCATCCAGCTTATCGACCACGTCATTAATGAGGGTTTCGCCGACACCTCCCTACGCGACTACACCACCGTCGTCGACACCGTTCAGGACCTGATGGAGGGCCTTGGTGCC
Organism: Roseovarius sp. MMSF_3350; assembly: GCF_030733425.1. GTDB lineage: Bacteria > Pseudomonadota > Alphaproteobacteria > Rhodobacterales > Rhodobacteraceae > Roseovarius. The sequence goes on along the minus strand of NZ_JASHIZ010000009.1, from coordinate 126,500 downwards.
ACCGGCCGGTAACGCCAGCGCGCCAGGCTGTAGAGCGCCAGCGCGGTCCAGATCATGGCGAAGGCGACCATGTGCCAGCCGGTGAAAGCCTCGGCAAATATCAGAACCGCGACGGCGAATTGCAGGCTGGGATTGAGGTAGGACAGCACGCCCACGCTCGCCAGGTCGATCCGCCGCGCGCCATAGCTGAACAGGATCAGCGGCGTGGCCGTCATCGGCCCGGCAAGCATCAGGGTCAGCGCCAGCGCCCAGGATCCCCCCATCACCGCCCCGCCCTGCACCGCCGACCAAACCAGCCATGCCAGTGCCGGGGTCGCCAGCAGCAGCGATTCCGCCGTCACGGATACGACCGGGCCCACATCCAGGTGCTTTTTCAACGCGCCATAGGCGCCGAAACTGGCCGCGATGCTCAGCGCGATCCACGGCGCCACACCCAGGCCCGCGGTCAGAACGGCGACGGCCAGCGCCGCCAGCAGCACCGCCAGCGCTTCGGCCCGGCGCAGCCGTTCGCCGAAAAACAAAAGCCCGAACAGCACCGCCACCAGCGGAAAGATGTAGTATCCCAGCGACGCCTCCAGCGCCTGCCCCGACTTGATGGCCCAGACGAACAGCATCCAGTTGAGCGCGATCAGAACCGACGCTCCGGCCAGAATGCGAAACGTCCCGCGCCCGCGCAGCACGCGCAGCGGTGCACCGACCCGGCCCTGCACACCGAGGACCAACAGGAAGAACACCGCGCCCCAGAGCGTGCGATGCGCCAGAATGTCCAGCACCGGCAGCCCCGCCAGCAGCTTGTAGAACAGGCCCGAAAGTCCCCAGATGGTACAGGCCAGGATGATGGCGCCGACGCCCTTGGCGGTTTCGGTCATGCAGGGTGGCTCCGACAAGAAAACCCCCGGCCAAGCGGCCGGGGGCTGAAATCAGATGATTGGAGGTCGCTGGCACCTACATGCGGCTGGCGACGTTTTCCCAGTTCACAAGCTTGTCGAGGAAGTTCGACAGGTAGTCAGGCCGCTTGTTGCGAAAGTCGATATAGTAGGAATGCTCCCACACGTCACAGCCCAAGAGCGCGGTCTGGTTGAAGCAGACCGGGTTCACGCCATTCTCGGTCTTCGTGACCTTCAGGCTGCCATCGGTGTCCTTGACCAGCCATGCCCAGCCCGAGCCGAACTGACCGCCGCCGGCGGCCTTGAACTCGTCCTTGAACTTGTCGACCGACCCGAAGCTGTCGTTGATCGCCTTCTCCAACTCGCCCGGCATCTTGTTGTCCTCGGGCGTCATCATCTCCCAGAACTGGTTGTGGTTCCACAACTGGCTGATGTTGTTGAATATACCCGACTGCGCGACAGCGTTGGGGTCATAGGTGCCCTTGATGATCTCTTCCAGAGACTTGCCGTCCCACTCGGTCCCCTCGATCGCCTTGTTGCCGTTGGTGACATAGGCGTTGTGGTGAATGTCGTGGTGGTACTCCAGCGTCTCCTTCGACATGCCTTTGCTGGCCAGCGCGTCATGTGCATAAGGAAGATCGGGAAGTTCAAAAGCCATTTGGGGCCCCCTGTTCTTTGAGGTGATATTGCGCGACTACATGGTAGCCTTCGGGGATCAACGTCAAGGCTGTTGTTTTGTTCCTGCGCTGCGGGCGGGCTGTGCGCGGGCGCAGAGCCTGGAAAAACCGCACGATCGTCAGACCTACCTAGGGTGGGTTTCCAACCCACCGCCCCGCACAACAGAAACCACGCGCGCGTTGCTGGAATCCCGTGCAAATCCTTACGCGAAAAGCCCCGTCTCGCCACCCGGTTCCGCCGCGTCCTTGAGCAGGTTGAACGCGTACTCCGCCACCGAGCGGAAGCAGACCACCCGGATCGTCTCGGCATCCACCATCCAGAATGCCGCCGCGATCTGCGCCATGCGCGTGCGCCGGATCATCCCCGGCTCGAACGCGCCGGGTGCCATGTCCACCGGGCACAGCTTGGCGATGATCTCGCGCGCCGCCTTGCCCTGCACCTGGAACACCGCCCGCGCGTCCGACACGTTCACGGCCAGGAAGTGCTCGCCGCTCAGCGCCGCCTCGATCGCCGCCAGCGCGTCGCCTACGCCCTCGTATGGCACCATCAGCAAAAGCTCGTCCGGCGACATCCACGCCGCGCCCTTGTCGCCCGCGACCGCGATCTCGCGCTGCCCCGGCAGGTCCACGCCACAGGCATCCTTGACGGCTTTCTTCATCTTGGCCGAGGACAGATCCCCGCGCAGCGTGATCATGCCCACCAGGCCCACCTCGCGGACCTCGACATAGCCTTGATAAACTGCGCCTTGCAAAGCACTGACAGCCTTAGACATTCTGCTTCTCCCCTTCAGGGTCGTAAAAGACCGCGCTGACGATCTTGGTGGGCACCGTGGTGCCGTCCACCTTGGCGAACTCGATCACCTCGCCCATACGGTCCGGGCCATGCTTGACCAGACCCATGGCAATCCCACGATCCAAGGTCGGCGAATAATAGGTCGAGGTCACCCGCCCCTGCACGTTGCGCTGCCCGTTGGCATTGTCGCCCTCGGCCACGCAATAGGCGCCATCGGGCAGAACCGATCCGTCCACCGTCTGCAAGCCCACCAGCTGCCACCGCTCGGGGTCGGCCATATGGCTGCGCTGCTGCGCCCGCTTGCCGATATAGTCGTCCTTCTTCTTCGAGATTGCCCAGTCCATGCCAAGGTCCTGCGGAATGACCGTGCCATCCGTCTCGTCCCCGATCATGATGAACCCCTTCTCGGCCCGCATCACGTGCAGCGCCTCGGTGCCATAAGGCATCACGCCGAACTCTTTCCCGGCCTCCAGCAACTGATCCCAGAACGCCCGGCCCTGGCTCGCCGGCACCGCGATCTCATAGCTCAGCTCGCCCGAGAACGAGATCCGGAACACCCGCGCCTTCACATCGCCAAACTCGATATCCTGCCACGCCATGAACGGCAGCGCCTCGGCGCTGAGGTCCGCATCGGTCAGCTTTTCCAGCGTCTTGCGGGCATTCGGGCCCACCACACCAATCTGCGCATACTGCTCGGTCACGTTGGCGACATAGACCTTCCAGTCCCACCACTCGGTCTGCAACCACTCCTCCATATGCGCATGAATGCTGTCGGCACCGCCCGTGGTGGTGTGGCACAGGAACGTGTCCTCATCCAGCCGCGCCACCACGCCGTCATCCATCAGGAACCCGTTCTCGTTGCACATCAGCCCATAGCGGCAGCGCCCCGGCTTCAGCGTGCTCATCATGTTGGTATAGAGCATGTCGAGGAACCTGCCCGCATCCGGCCCCTTCACAATGAGCTTGCCCAGCGTGGACGCATCCAGCAGCCCAAGGCTGCCCCGCGTCTGGTTGATCTCACGCTTCACGGCCGCACCAATCTCCTCGCCCGGCGACTGGCGGAAGGTATAGGGACGCCGCCAATGGCCCACCGGCTCCCAGTAGGCGCCGTTCGCCTCGTGCCAGTCATGCATCGGCGTCTTGCGCAGCGGCTGAAAGATCTCGCCCCGCGCCTCGCCCGCAATCGACGCCATTGAAATCGGCGTATAGGGCGGGCGGAACGTGGTCGTCCCGGTCTGCGGAATCGGTTGATTCAATGCATCAGAAAGGATCGCCAAGCCGTTGATATTGCTCAGCTTGCCCTGGTCCGTCGCCATGCCCAGCGTGGTATAGCGCTTGGCGTGCTCGACGCTTTCATACCCTTCGCGCGCCGCCAGCTGCACGTCCGACACCTTCACGTCGTTCTGGTAATCCAGCCACGACTTCATCCGCAGCTTCACGTTGGCGCCCTGCGGCATCATCCAGATCGGCTGAATGACGTTGCTCTGCACGCCCTCCGCCTTCGGTTTCTCGGCCTTCTTCGGGGTCTTGCCCACCGCCTTGGCCGCCGCACGGCCCGCATCTTCGGCATCGGCTAGCACCGCGCCCAACTCCATCTCGCCACTCGCGGTACCGGCGGTCGACACGAACGCCTCGCCCGCCGCCCCCGTGGGGGCCTTTTCCGGGTCGGGCCGGAACATCGCCTGTGTCTCGTCCCACAACAGCTTGCCGCCGCAATGCGACCACAAATGCACCACCGGAGACCAGCCGCCGGACATCGCCACCGCATCGCAGGCGATCTCTTCCGTGACCGCGCCCTCGCCGGCTTGTGCACAGATACCCACGCCGGTCACGCGCTTGCCGCCCTTGACCGATGCAATCCCCTTGCCGGTCTCCACGCGGATGCCCGCCGCCTTGGCCTTCTCGGCCAGCGCGCCCGCGCCCGCCGCCCGCGCGTCAATGATTGCAGGCACGTCGAGGCCCGCCGCCTTCAGCGCCAGCGCGGTCAGGTAGGCGTCGTCGTTGTTGGTCACCACGACCGTACGGTCCCCGACGGAAACCCCATAGTTTACGACGTAATCGCGCACGGCCGAGGCCAGCATCACCCCCGGCACATCGTTCCCGGCAAAGCTCAGGGGCCGCTCGATCGCCCCTGTCGCCGTCACGATCCGGCCGGCACGAATTCGCCACAAACGGTGCCGCGGCCCCTTGGCTTTGGGTTTGTGATCGTTCACCCGTTCATAGCCAAGAAGGTAGCCGTGGTCGTAAACGCCGGCCCCCATCATGCGCAACCGCATGGTCACGTTGGACATTTCGCCCAGCTCGGCGAGCAGTTCATCCACGAACTTATCCACAGGCCCATCGTTGACAGTCGCGTCGTAAAGCGGACCATCCACCGGCGTCCGTCCGCCCCAGACGGCGGTCTGCTCCATCAGCAGCACCTTGGCACCCGACGCCCCCGCCGCACGGGCCGCCATCAGCCCCGCGACACCGCCGCCGATCACCACCACGTCGAAGAACGCGTAAAGATGCTCGTACTTGTCGCCATCCTTGTCCTTGGGCGCCTTTCCCAGGCCCGCGGACTGCCGGATGAACGGCTCGTAGACGTGCTTCCACAGCGGGCGCGGATGGATGAACATCTTGTAATAGAACCCGGCAGGCAGGAACCGCGACAGCTTCGCGTTCACCGCCCCCACATCGAACTCCAGGCTCGGCCAGTGGTTCTGGCTCGTCGCCTCCAGCCCGTCGAAAAGCTCGGTGGTCGTCACCCGCTGGTTCGGCTCGAACGTCTCGCCCCGGCCCATGTTGACCAGGCCGTTGGGCTCTTCCCCGCCCGACGCCACGATCCCGCGCGGGCGGTGATACTTGAAGGACCGGCCCACCAGCATCTGGTCGTTGGCCAGCAAGGCCGAGGCCAGCGTGTCACCCTCAAAGCCCTTCAACCGCTTGCCGTTGAAGGCGAATTCCATCGCGTGCGCCTTGTTGACCAGACGCCCGCCCGTTGCCAGACGCGTGCTCATGAAAACTCTCTCCAGCTCCAGCCCGGCACCTTCGCCGAGATCTTGTCCTTGATGTCCTTCGGCGGCTCGGTGGTCTGCGCCGAATAGGTCCCGTAAACCTCCAGCGTCACCGTGTTGCGCGCGGCGTGAAACCACTTGCCGCAGCCGTTGCTGTGCCGCCAGCGTTCCAGGTGCACGCCCTTGGGGTTCTCGCGCTTGAACAGGTAGCCGTGAAAATCGTCGTCACTCGCACCGGGACCGAACCGCTTCAGATGCGCCTCGCCGCCGCCTGCGAACTCGGTTTCCTCGCCCTTCACCCCGCAATAGGGACATTCCAGGATCAGCATGCCATCCACCTTTCCATGTTGTCTGCGCCAGGCACGACAAAGGCGGGCACCACATGGCACCCGCCCAAGCAATTGCAATCGGTTCCGCCGACGCGGAACGTGTTATTCTGCGACAGCGCCCGTACTTGCCACGCCGTCCGCCGGCGTGTCCGGCACGATGAAGCCGTCCGGCACGTCGGACAGGTCCGGCACAGTGCCGTTGCCCAGCGACCCGGCAAAGACCAGCGCGCCCAGCGCGACGACGACGACGAGGACCCAGAAGAGGCCTGCACTGCCCGCGTCATGGACAGGCATGCCGTATCCGCGCCTCTGCTGCCATTGTTCGTGGTCAGACATCTCTCGAACTCCTCATGGTCGGAGTTCAACCATGCGCCTGTCAGGTGATGCGCGGAAGCACCGGCAAAACCCCGCGCAGGGTTTGGGCCGGTTCCTGCAACTTTCGCGGGAAGGGATGGGCCGCTTTCCGCCAAGTGTGGGCATACCGACACAGGGGCGTCACACACCCCTGCGCCGAGCCACGCAAACTGGTCGGGGCCGGTTACGGCCCCGAAACCGTTATTGCTGGGTTTCGCCTTCCACGTTTTCGGCAGCGCCCTCGACGTTCTCGGCAGCGCCTTCGACTTCTTCAGCCGCGCCTTCGACAGCGTCGGCGGCGTCGTTGGCCGCGTCGGCGACGCCGTCGGCTGCCTCGTCAGACGTTTCGACCGAAACATTGACATCGGACGCTTCGCCACCGTCGCCCGCGGTGTCGGCGCCGTCGCCACCGAACATGATCCATGCGATGATGCCGACAGCGATGACAAGGCCGCCCACGATAAAGGCCATGGTTGCGCCGCCACCGCCGCCTCCGCCACCGGAATGCTGCGGCGGGGGTGTCGTATTGTTTGTATTGTAATCGGACATCTCGGTTCTCCGTTCCTTCTGGAATCCGACACCCTAACGCCCAATATGGCTCGGCGGTTCCCCATCAGTGCGCGACCCCGGCGGCAACGCTCTCATCAATGAACCGCCCTTCGTAGAACCGCTCCAGCCCGAATTCGGCCGTCAGCGGCGAATACCCCTTCGCCATCAACTCGGCAAAGCCCCAGCCCGAGCCCGGGATCGCCTTGAACCCGCCGGTGCCCCAGCCGCAGTTGATGAACACGTTCTCCACCGGCGTCTTCGACAGGATCGGAGAGCGGTCGCCGGTCATGTCAACGATCCCGCCCCACTGCCGCAGCATCTTCAGGCGGCTGATCATCGGGAAGGTCTCGATCAGCGCCCTGACCGTTTCCTCGATATGGTGAAAGCTGCCCCTCTGGGTATAGTTGTTGTAGTTGTCCGCACCGCCGCCGATCACCATCTCGCCCTTGTCCGACTGGCTCATGTAGCCGTGCACCGTGTTGGCCATCACTACCACGTCCATGCAGGGCTTGATCGGCTCGCTCACCAGCGCCTGCAGCGCGACGGACTCGATCGGCAACCGGAAGCCGGCCATGTCGGCCAGATGCCCCGAATGCCCCGCCACGACGATACCCAGCTTGTCGCAGGCGATGTCGCCGCGGTTGGTGCTCACGCGCGTGACCTTGCCGCCCTCACTGCGGATACCCGTCACTTCGCATTTCTGGATCACGTCCATGCCCATGGCCGAGCACGCCCGCGCATAGCCCCAGGCCACCGCATCGTGCCGCGCCGTGCCGCCCCGCGCCTGCCACAGCCCGCCCAGCACCGGATAGCGCGGACCCTCCAGGTTGATGATCGGGCACAGTTCCTTGACGCGGCTGGGGCTGATGAACTCGGTCTTCACGCCCTGCAGTGCGTTGGCATGCGCCGTCCGCTCGTACCCCCGCACCTCGTGCTGGGTCTGCGCCAGCATGATCACGCCGCGCGGGCTGAACATCACGTTGTAGTTCAGGTCCTGGCTCAGTGTCTCATAGAGGCTGCGCGATTTCTCGTACATCGCGGCCGAGGCATCCTGCAGGTAGTTCGACCGGATGATCGTCGTGTTCCGGCCCGTGTTGCCACCGCCCAGCCAGCCCTTTTCCAGGATCGCCACATTCCTAATGCCGTGGTTCTTGCCCAGGTAATACGCCGTCGCCAGGCCATGCCCGCCCGCGCCGATGATGATCGCGTCGTATTTCTTCTTCGGCTCCGGCGAGGCCCAGGCCCGCTCCCAGCCCATGTGATATCTCAGCGCTTCTTTCGCGACGGCAAAGGCGGAATAACGTTTCATCAGGCGGGTCTCGCTCATGGCACAGAATGGGTCCGGCGCGGCACAGATTCGCCCCCGCGCCGCATCATTGCCCCCGTATGTATCAGACGGGCCAGAACGCCGACACCTGATGCGGCACGAAAGGCCCGGTTTGCGACATGCCGCCGCCCATCCGCCCCTGCGACACCAAGGGCGACCACTTGCCCCTTTCGGTTTGGCCGCCCAATCGTTAAATCACCCCCGAAGACAGGGAGTTCACATGACATTCTGGGTGCTCGCCATCGCCTTGGGCCTCGCCTGTGCCGCCGTTCTCGGGCTGGTGCTGTTCCGTGGCCGTGTCGGCGACGCGCCGCCTGCCGCCTATGACCTTCAGGTCTACCGCGACCAGCTCAAGGAGGTCGACCGCGACCTCGCCCGCGGCGTCATCACACCCGAGGATGCCGAGCGGACCCGCTCGGAAGTCTCCCGCCGCATCCTCGCCGCCGACGCCCAACTTCAGGCGACCGGACAGGCCGGCGCCCGGCCCGCCCTTCCGGGCAAGCTGTTCGCCGCCCTCGCCCTTCTTGGCCTCGTCGCAGGCGCCGGCTGGCTCTACACGCAAATGGGCGCGCCCGGCTATGCCGACATGCCCCGCACGGCGCGGCTCGCCGCCTCCGACACGGCCCGCGCCAACCGCCTGCCCCAGGACGAGGCCGAAGCGCGCTTCGAGGCCTCCCAGCCCGTCAGCCCTGATATGGACAAGGTCGATCCGCAATATCTGGAACTCATGGAGCGCCTGCGCGAAGCCGTCGAAAGCCGCCCGGACGAGCTTCAGGGCTACGTTTTGCTGGCCCGCAACGAGGCCGCGCTCGGCAACCTTTCCGCCGCCGCCAAGGCCAAGGGCCGGGTCATCGAACTGAAGGGCGACGCCGCCACCGCCGGCGACTATGCCGAACTGGCCGACATGATGATCTCCGCCGCCGGGGGCTACGTCTCCGCCGACGCCGCCGAGGCCATTCGCGCCGCCCTCGCCCACGATCCGGCCGAGCCGCGCGCACGCTACTACATGGGTCTCTACATGATCCAGGTCGACCGCCCCGACATCGCCTTCCGCACCTGGGACCGCCTCTTGCGCGAAAGCGCTCCCGACGCCCCCTGGACCGCCCTCATCCGCCCCAGGATCGAGGAACTGGCCTGGCGCGCCGGCATTAATCGGTACGAGCCTCCCGCAGAGAATGCCGCCCCCGGCCCCTCGCAGGGCGATATCGACGCCGCCGGCGACATGAGCGCCGAGGACCGCGCCGCCATGATCCGCGGCATGGTCGATCGCCTCGCCACCCGCATCGAAGAGACCGGCGGCACCGAAGGCGAATGGGTGCGCCTGTCCAACGCCTACGCCGTGCTGGGCGATTTCGACGCGGTGCGCGATTTGCTGGCCCGCGCACAGGACCGCTTCGACGACCCCATGGTGATCGACACCATCACCAACGCCGCCAAGCAGGCCGGTTACTCCGAATGATCATCGAGGATTTCGCCGAATTCGCCGCCGCTCTGCCCGGCTTCCAGCCCCTGCTCGCGCTCGACCTCGGCACCAAGACGATCGGCGTCGCCGCCTCCGATGCGCTGCTGTCCTCCGCCAACCCGGTCGAGACCGTCAAGCGCACCAAGTTCACCGCCGATGCCGACCGCCTGCTGGCCATTGCCGCCGACCGCACCGCCGCCGGGATCATCCTCGGCCTGCCCCGCAACATGGACGGCTCCGAGGGTCCGCGCTGCCAATCCACCCGCGCCTTCGCCCGCAACTTGGCGGCGCGCACCGACCTCGCAATAGGTTTCTGGGACGAACGCCTGTCCACCGTTGCGGCAGAAAGAGCACTGATCGAGGCCGATTTGACCCGAAAGCGTCGCGCAGAGGTGATCGATGCCGTGGCCGCCGCGTATATCCTGCAAGGAGCGCTGGACCGAATCCGCCACCTGAAAGCCGAGACATGAACGACAACCCCGTCTGGAACCGCAACGAGATCGAAAGCCCCTGCGTGCGCATCTGCGTGGTCCACCCCGAGGCGCGGATCTGCACGGGTTGTTATCGCACCATCGACGAGATCGGCCGCTGGTCCAGGATGACGCCCGACGAGCGCCGCGAGATCATGGCCGACCTGCCCGACCGCGCCGCCACCCTCACCAAGCGCCGCGGCGGCCGCGCCGCCCGGCTGAAGCGCGGCTGAAACCGCCCGCACGGACGGTTTCCCTCGGCGCACCGAAAAATTGCAATTTTTCGGCCCGGAATTTTGCAAAATTCCGCACCCCGCTCCGACGTCACGCCCAAAGCAACCCGTCAGGATAACGCCGCAACTATTGCGCCCCGGCAAACGCACCGTACGCTCTGTTCATTTCACCCTTCGGCCAATGGCACCGACGGAATACCACCCGGATACCGACGCGATACCGACACGGAATTCACGGTTTTCCCGGCGTTAACCGTCGAGTCGCCCGACCCTCAGGGCGCAGTCAGCCACTGATGGCCCAGGATCGGCCATTCGGGCCTGAAATAGACGATCATCCGCCCCTCGTCCGGTGCCTCCGCGCCGTCCTCCCACGGTGCCACGCCATGCAAGGCCAGCCGGTGAACGACATAAGCCTCCCCCGGTCTCGCCGGCAGCAGAACCCTCTCGCACGTGTCGAACACCTCCCGCCGTGCGGCCTTGTAGATATCCGTCAGATCGACCCTGTCCCACGCCTCCGGCGGCACGCCTTCCAGCGCCTCGCCAAAGGCCGCTCGCATCACTTTATGACTGCCTTCCCAGACACTTAGCGGGCTGGCGCCAGTGCCGCACTCCGTCACCGGCAACCCCAGGATATATGCGTGCCGCTCCTTCAGGAACCGCCGCCGGTCCGGCCCTTCCAGCAACAGCCCGTCCACATGCGCCGCGTCCCGCCGCAGCCTGTATCCGAATGCCGCGTCCTCCTCGCCCGCCTTGGGTCGGGGATAGCCCGGATACATCACCGACACCTGCCCCCGGTGCAGCGGAAGCCGCCCATAAAGCGCCGACACCGCCTCCCACGCCTGTCCCGTCAGCGACCCGGCCTCGCCCACGGCCCCGTCAGGCGCATTGGGCAGGGTCTCCACCCCCACGAACCACGTCCCTTCGCAATACATCCAGCGTTGTTCTTCAGGCGCTCTAACCCTCTCTTTCGCAACGGAAAACGCCGCCTCGACCCAGGCCTTCACGGCCGGTTCATACGCGAACCGCGCCCATCCCCTCTCAAGAAATTCCTTCACGCGGCGACCCCCGTCACCTGCGCCAGCGCCTCCTCGACCAGCGCCGTTCCGGCGCCCGGTTTCGTGGCGCGTTCCGACAGCACCCGCCGCCACGCCCGGGCCCCCGGCTGCCCGGCAAAAAGCCCCAGCATGTGCCGCGTCACCTGATGCAGCTTACCGCCTGAAATCAAATGGTTTTCGATGTAGGGCAGCATGGCCTTCACTGCCTCTTCTCCCGTCCGGTCCGGCCCCGGTTCGCCGAACACCCGCCGGTCAACCGCGCCCAGGATATCGACCGGCCGGTGATAGGCCGCCCGCCCCAGCATCACACCGTCCAGCCCGGCCTCCAGACGGGCCACCGCCCCGTCCAGCGTCTCAACCCCACCATTCAGCGAAATATGCAACTCCGGAAACTGCTCCTTCATGCGCGCCACAAGGTCATAATCCAGGGGCGGAACATCCCTGTTTTCCTTGGGGCTCAGCCCCTGCAGCCACGCCATGCGCGCATGAATGGCGAACCGCTGCACCCCCGCCGCGCTGACCGTTTCAAGGAACGCCGGCAACACCGCCTCGGGCACCTGGTCGTCCACCCCGATCCGGCATTTCACCGTCACCTCGACAGCCACCGCCGCCTTCATCGCGGCGCAGCAGTCCGCCACCAGTTCCGGCTGTTTCATCAGCACCGCCCCGAAGGTACCCGACTGCACCCGGTCGCTTGGACAGCCTACGTTCAGGTTGATCTCGTCATAACCGGCCTCCGCCCCCAGTCGCGCGGCCGCCGCCAGTTCTTCCGGCTCGGATCCTCCCAGTTGGAGCGCCACCGGATGCTCTTCCGGCGCATAATCCAACAGGTGCAGCGCCCCACCGCGTACCAGCGCGGGCGCCGTCACCATCTCGGTGTAAAGCAACGCGTTTCTCGACAATTGCCGATGCAGGAACCGGCAGTGACGGTCGGTCCAGTCCATCATCGGGGCGACAGAGAGGCGAGAGGCATGTTTTGCGTTTGGCGTCATATGCTTAAATCATATCTCAGCTTGAACTCACCGGCAGTGATTTCCTGTGGTTCCCGAAGATTTCCCTCGGTTTCCAAGGGTTTTTCAACCGCATCTGCTACCGAGTAGCATTATCCCCCGCGCGCGTCACCTCCGAACCAGGGTTTCGGCCGGGCGATCATATATACAGAGGGATATCTTTCCAGCCGCGCAGCGGAAACCCGCGCGGCAATGACGCCATGCCCCGATAGAGCCGTGTCACCAGACACGGTGACGATCCCACCAAGGACCGTCACCGCGGCATGGCGCGCGCTGGCCACACAAGCCCCGCCGAACCGCCTGACCCGAGACGCAGGCCGCGTCTCAGAACGCTTGCGTCAGCGACACCTTGAACGTCCGCCCCGGCGCCTTGCGCGTGGGCGAGGACAGGTGCCCGACATAATCCTTGTCGAACGCATTCTCGATCCCGAACCGCACCTCGGTGCCTTCCAGCCAATTGGTCTCGGGCCTCCACGTGGCGCGCAGGTTGTGTACCGTGGTGTCGCCCAGATCCGCGCCAAGCGCGTCGAACCGATCGGCGGCGTGCACCACCTCCCAGCTCAGGTCCAGGTCGTCACCGACCCGCTGACCGACCGTCAGCTGCAGCCGGTCGGCCGCACTGTTGCGCCAGGTATCGGAGGTGCCGTCGGGGTTGTATTCCCGCCCCTCGCCGACATGCCCCGCCAAATCGACGTAAAAGCCGCCCGCGGTGCCATAGGACGCCTCCAGTTCCAGCCCCTCGGTCGTTACGCCGTCAAGATCGGTCCCGGTCGCACCGGGTACGGTATAGGTGGTGATATCCCACAGTTTCGTCTGGTAGAGGTTGCCGCGCACGGTGAACGAGTCACCTGCCGCGAACACGTCGGTGCCGGTATAGGCGGCGCCGATCTCGAACGTATGCGACTTTTCCGTCATGGCCAGCCGCCGCTGCGAGGTGGGCGTGGCATCAAGGTCGTCAATCAGCGGCAGACCTTCGGTATAAGCCGCGCTGCCGAACAACGAGAACCCGTTGCCGAAGTCATAGGCCAGCGCCAGCCCCCCCATCAGCGCGTCGTTGCTGTAGCTGTCGGGCACCCCGGCCAGCGGCGTCGAGCTTTCGATCTTTGAGCTTTCATAGCGCACCGCCGGCGTTACCGTCACCGGCCCGATCGTCATCTCGTTCACCATGAACGCGGCAAAGCGGTCGTCGGTGCCGCCCGGCGCGGCGGCCGCATCCAGGCGCTTCTTGTGAATGCCTTCGATCCCCGCCAGCATGTCGTGCTCGACCTGCCCCGTCGTGAAAAGCGCCCGGTTGGAAATCGTCAGCTTGGTCGTCTCGTAGCGGTTGTCTGCGCAGATCACACCAAAGAACGGGCTGGCGCAGAACACGTCCACCGGCTGCCCGCCCTGGAAGGGCGAGCTTCCGTCGATATAGGTCGTGTCGATTTTCTGGTCGGCATAGGACAGGTTCGCCCGCAGGTCGATCAGGTCGCTGAGCGGATTGAAGCGATATTCGACGGTCGTCTGTTTCGTGTCGGTGATGCGATCGACCCGGCCAAAGCTGCCCGCCGTCGTCTCGAACTGATCATAGGGCACGTCCTTGTCGTCGGCCTCGGTCCGCGAATGGCTGAACATCAGCGAATGCGCGTCTTCCTGCCCAAAAGTGAACCGGGCCTTGGCCAGGAAAGACGGCGTATTGAAGGAACTGTTTCCGATCTTCGTGCCGTCGCCGGCTTCCAGCGTGCCTTGGTCACGCCAGGTATAGTTCAGCAGGAACTCGGCTCCCTTGGCGGGCATCCACGCAAGGTTCGTCGAACTGGTGAAGCCATGTCCGTTCGAGCTGAACTCCAGCGTCTGCGACCCGCCAAAGCCGGGCACCCCGCCGGTGAAATCCGACGCGTCCTTGGTCTCCAGCTTCACGACGCCGCCAACGATGCCCGACCCATAGGCGAAGCTGCCGATCGTGCCACGGATCACCTCGACTTCCTTGTAGAGCAGCGGGTCGGTGAACAGCTGCGTTCCCAGCCGATAGATCTCTTCCGACCCGACCGAAGCGCCGTCGATCTGCACCGCGATCTTCTGATCCGAGCCGTAAGTGGTATTGGCCCCGAACCCGCGGATATTGATCCCCGACCCCTGCGGCGTGGTACCGTTCACCAGCGTGACGCCGGGAACCGAGTCGATCAGCTGCGCGACCGTGCTGGCCTGCCGGTCCTTGATTTCCTCTTCGTCGACAACGGTCCGAGGCAGCGCCGTGCCGAATGTCAGGTCCCGTTTGCCGGGGGTCAGGACCAGGGTCCCCAGAAAGCCGGGCTCTTCCTGCGCCATGGCCGTTCCGGCCAGGGACAGGCAGACGAGCGCGGTCGTCCCACGCATGAATGTGGTAAGCATGAACGCCATCCTTCTTGCACGTTTTTCACCGGTGCTTGCGAAGGGCTGGCGCGGTAGATTGATTGATTGCGATGCACATCATCGCGATGGGTTGCACCGATACTCTTAACCGACTAAAACAGTCAAGTAAATTGCGAGAGCCACGCTCCCCGACTCTGCGAGCCAAGCCATCGGACCCCACGTCATTCCGAGGATGCCCAATGAGCGAGCGATCTGAACCGACCCCCGAAACGATTCGTGTCTTCCAGGCCGAGAACCCCAAAATGCGGACCCGCGACCAGGCCGACGCGCTCGGGATCTCCGAGGCTCAGCTTGTCGCCGCCCATGTCGGTCGCGGCACTACGCGGATTGCCGCGCATCCCGACCGGATCATTCCCGCCGCCGAGAAGCTGGGCGAGGTCATGGCTCTGACCCGGGTCGACGCCTGCGTGCACGAGAAGGTGGGCGAATACGGCAACTACCATCCCGGCGAACATGCCGCGATGACCCTGACCGAGGATATCGACCTGCGGATCTTCCAGTCGCACTGGGTTCACGCCTTCGCCGTGGAAACCCCGTCGGATGACGGCCCGCGCCGGTCGCTCCAGGTATTCGACGCCGCCGGCGATGCCGTGCACAAGATCCACCTGCGCGAGGCCTCGCACCATGACGCCTGGGCGGGCATCACAGCCGACCTTGCACACGAGAACCAGACCGAAGGTCAGACGGTCACCGCGCGCCAACCCGTCGAAGCGCCAAAATCGCGGCCCGACAAGCTCGACATCCTGCGCGAGGAATGGGCGCGTCTGACCGACACGCACCAATTCCTGCGCCTGTGTTCCAAGCTGAAGATGAACCGCCTCGGCGCCTACCGCATCGCGGGCGCGCCCTTCGTGCGACAGCTCGATCCCACCGCGGTCGATGCGATGCTGCACGCCGTGCGCGATGCCGGGATCGAGATCATGCTCTTCGTCGGCAACCGCGGCTGCATCCAGATCCATTCCGGCCCGATCCGCACCCTGCGCCCGATGGGGCCGTGGCAGAACGTGATGGACCCCGGATTCAACCTGCACCTGCGGCGCGACAAGGTGGCCGAAGTCTGGGCGGTCGAAAAACCCACCCAACGCGGCCCCGCCATCTCGGTCGAGGCATTCGATGCCGAGGGCGGCCTGATCTTCCAGACCTTCGGGCTGGGCAAGGAAGGGCGCGATTCGCGGCCCGAATGGGGCCGGATCGTCGCGGATCTGCCTTCGCTTGAAGAGGTGCCGGCATGATGTGCAGCAAATCGACGGGCGCCGCGATTGCCGCGCTCTGCACCTCGATGGTCGGGGCCTTCGTCGCGCTGGCCGTCAGCGCGCAGCAGGCCGAGACCCCCGCCAATCCACATGCCGAGGTGCTGTCCATCGGCGGCGCGGTGACCGAGATCGTCGCCGCGCTGGGGCAGGACCACCGGCTAAAGGCGCGTGACACCACATCGACCTACCCGCCCTCGATGCAGGACCTGCCCGATGTCGGCTACATGCGCGCGCTCTCGCCCGAGGGCGTCCTGTCGGTGGGCCCGACGCTCATCATATCGGGCGAAGGTGCCGGCCCGCCCGAAGCACTGGACGTGATCCGCGCCGCAGATGTCGCGTTCGTCGAAGTACCCGACGCCCTGACCACCGACGGCATCCTGCGCAAGATCGACATCGTGGGCGAGGCGCTCGACGTGCCTGAGCAGGCCGATGCGCTCGCCGCCAAGGTCGAGGCCGAGATGCAGACAGCCATCGAGGACGCCCGCCGCCCCGAGGCCGACAAGAAGCGCGTGCTTTTCGTGCTATCGACCCAAGGCGGCCGGATCAACGCCTCGGGCACCGGCACCGCCGCCGACGCGATCATCCGCATGGCCGGCGGCGTGAATGCAATCTCTGAATTCGAAGGCTACAAGCAGGTCACCGACGAGGCGATAGGCACCGCTGCGCCCGACGTGATCCTGATGATGGACCGCACAGGCGATCATGCCGCCGATGACGACGCGCTCTTTGCCATGCCCGCGATCCGACTGACGCCCGCAGCGCAGGACCGCACTGTGGTGCGCATGGACGGCCTTCTGCTGCTGGGCTTCGGCCCTCGCACCGCCGAAGGAATCCGCCAGCTCAACGCGGCGCTTTACGGCACGGACAGCTAGAGAATGACCGCCGCCACCGATTTCGACGCCGCCCCACGAGACCGCGCATCCCGCGCCCGCGCCCTGCACTGGGCGCTGGCGGCGGCGCTGGTCCTCGTGTCCCTCGCCAGCCTCCAGGTGGGCGCGACCGACGTGACCCTCTCGAACCTCGCCACCAAGCTGGCGCGGGGCGAGGCGCTGACCCAGATGGACCGCGTCGTGCTGTGGGATATTCGGCTGCCGCGCCTCGCCATGGGTGGCCTTGTCGGCGCGGCGCTGGCGGTGTCGGGGGCCGCAATGCAGGGGCTGTTCCGCAACCCGTTGGCCGATCCCGGTATCGTCGGCGTGGGCGCCGGCGCCGGGCTGGGCGCCATCCTCGCTATCGTGCTGGGCGGCCTGCTGCCGCCCTGGGTGAACACCCTCACCGGCAACCAACTGACGCCCTTCGCCGCGTTTCTCGGCGGCTGGGGCTCGACCCTCCTGCTCTACCGCGTCGCCACGCGCCACGGACACACGTCGGTCGCCACGATGCTGCTGGCGGGCATCGCGCTCGGGGCGCTGGCCGGGGCGGTGTCGGGCATCCTGGTCTATATCGCCGACGACACGCAATTGCGCGACCTCACCTTCTGGGGCCTCGGCTCGCTCGCCGGGGCCAGCTGGGCCAAGGTGCTGACGGCGGGGCCGATGATCCTGCTCGCTATCGCCGCCGCGCTGACGCTGGGGCGCGGCCTGAACAGCCTGGCCCTGGGCGAGGCGACGGCGGCCCATATCGGCGTCAGCGTCCAGCGTCTGAAATCCATCGCGATCCTCGCCGTCGCTGCGGCCACCGGCGCCGCGGTCGCGGTCTCTGGCGGCATCGGCTTTGTTGGCATCGTGGTGCCGCACCTTCTGCGACTCGCCTCCGGCCCCGACCATCGCACGTTGCTTCTGAACTCGGCACTGCTTGGCGCCATCCTGCTGATCCTCGCGGACGTCATCGCACGGGTCGTGATCGCCCCCGCCGAACTGCCCATCGGGATCGTCACCGCGGTGCTCGGGGCGCCGGTCTTTCTATGGATCCTGCTGACACGCCGGGGGCTTGCCGACCTATGAGCTTCATCGCCGAGAGAATCCGCGTCTCCTATGGCCGCCGCGAAGCCCTGCGCGGCGTTTCATTCCACGCCGATCCCGGCCTGGTCACGGCCATCGTCGGCCCCAACGGGTCGGGAAAGTCCACGCTGCTGGGGGCGATGACGGCCTCCCTGCCCCATACCGGAGCGGTCCGCCTGAACGGCCGCGACATCGCGGCGATGAAACCTTGGGAATTGGCCGCCGAACGCGCGGTCCTGCCCCAGTCGGCGCGGCTCGCTTTCCCGTTCACCGTGATCGAGGTGGTGCGCCTCGGCCTGCAATCGGGCACCGCCGGCGACCGCCCCGAGGTGCCCATGCAGGCCCTCTCCCGCGTCGGCCTTGCCCACTATGCCAACCGCACCTTTCAGGAGTTGTCCGGCGGCGAGGCACAGCGCGTCATGCTGGCCCGCGTGCTCGCCCAGGTCTGGAGCCCGGTCGAGCATGGCCGCCCCCGCTGGCTGTTGCTGGACGAGCCGGTCAGCAGCCTCGATATCGCGCACCAGTTGCAGGTGATGGAGATCGCCCGCAGCTTCGCCCGCGCCGGCGGCGGGGTCATCGCCGTCATGCACGACCTCAACCTGACAGCACTTTTCGCCGACCGCGTCGCCGTCCTGTCCGAAGGGCAGCGTCTGGCCTTCGGCACGCCGGCCGAGGTGCTGACCGATGCCACCCTGTCGCGGGCCTATGGCTGCGAGCTGCGTGTTTGCTCTCCACCGCCCGTCGGTGTGCCCTATATACTGCCGCACGCGGCCTCTGCCTGAAAGGATACCCGGTGCGCCTAGCCATTCTCTCGCTCTGCCTCGCGGCCCCCGCGCTGGCCCAGCCCGCCGCGGATATCGTCATCCTGGGCGAGGTGCACGACAATCCCGACGCCCATCTGGGCCAGGCCGCGGCGATTGCCGAATTGCAACCCACTGCCGTCGTCTTCGAAATGCTGACCGCCGACGAGGCCGCCCGCGTCGATGTCGATCGGTCGCTGGCCGAAGAGGCATGGACCACCAGCGGCTGGAGCGACTTCGACATTTACGCCCCCATATTCGATGCGCTGAGCGAGGCCCGGATCATCGGCGCCGCGGCTCCGCGGGACAGCGTGCGCACGGTCTATACCGAAGGTGCCGCCAAAATCTTCGGCCCCGACGCCGCGCTTTATGGCCTGGACACGGCCCTGCCAGCGGATCAGCAAAGCACCCGCGAGGAGATGCAGTTCGCCGCCCATTGCGAGGCCATGCCCCGCGACATGATGGCCGGGATGGTCGCCGTGCAACGCTACCGCGACGCGGTGTTCGCCCGCGCAGCACTCGAGGCGCTCGAACGCCACGGCCCGCCCGTTGCCGTGATCGCCGGAAACGGCCACGCCCGCACGGACTGGGGCATTCCCGCGATGATTGCCCGTGCGGCCCCTGAAGTCACCACGCACTCCATCGGCTTTGTGGAGGCCGAAACCAACGCGCCATTCGACGAAACCCGTATCGTGCCCACGGCCCCGCGCGACGACCCCTGTGCTACTCTCACCAACCAGTAAGGATCCCCGGATGTATCTCGCCATGAACCGCTTCACCGTGCCTCTCGAAAACGCCGCCGAGTTCGAGGACCTGTGGCTGAGCCGCGAAAGCCGCCTCAAGGACATGGCGGGCTTCGTATCCTTCCACATGCTCAAGGGTCCCGAGGAAGACGGCCGCGTGCTCTATGCCTCGCACACCGTCTGGGAAACCGAAGAGCATTTCCGCGCCTGGACCACCAGCGAGGAGTTCCGCGCCTCCCACGCCCGGGCCGGCCAAAGCCGCAAACTGCACGAAGGCACACCGCGTTTCGAAGGGTTCCGCGCGATCCAGAAGATCGACGCCGACGCACCGGCATGACCCCGCAGGTCACGCGTACGGCGCCGGTCTTTCGCAGCTTCGACGAGGCCCGCGCGCGGGAATTCTACGTCGACTGGCTGGGATTCGAATGGACCGGCCAGGTCCGCGTGTTTGATGGCTCTCCGCTCTATGCCTTCCTGCGTCTCGGGGATTTCCACCTGCATCTGACCGAGCACCATGGCGATGCCACACCCGGTTCGACCGCCATGGTCCATGTCGACAACCTGCGCGACTGGCATGCGGGTCTGCTGCCCAATGCGAACATGCGCCCGGGGCTCGAAGCGTTGCCCTGGGGCCTGCAGATGGAAGTGATCGACCCGTTCGGAAACCGCCTTCGGTTTCTGGATCAAGCCGACGACGCGTAATTCCTCGCGCCTGTATGCCCACCTGTCTCACAACCTTTCTTGACTGAAACAATCGGAATAAGGTACGAACGGTTAAATCCCGACTCGAAAGGTCGGGTTTCTTTTGGCCGCACCACGCAGGAGGCCACCGGAAAGGTTGCTGCATGACGACAACTGAGCCCGCCTCGAGCCCCGCACCGGACACGTCCGGCATCGCCACTCACGATGCCCGCGATCTGGTTCCCAACGGCGTCACCGCCAACATCGCCCTCGACGGCCAGGTCTACACCCTGCGCATCACCCAAGCCGGCAACCTGATCCTGACCAAGTGACCCCCGATCCCGATCCACTTCAGACCCAGCCACACTCCAGCGAGGCCCCATGCCGAAAGTCCCAAGTCCCTGCATCGACGTCTGCAAGTTCAAACGCGAAGGCCACTGCATCGGCTGCTCGATGACCAAGGCTCAGAAAAGCCTCTTCAAGCAGCTTAAAAAGGACAAACAGCGCGAAGCCTTCGTCGAACTTCTGGTGGCGCAGCAGGCGGTGATGGGCCGCTACAAGCATTGGGAGGCCGCCTATGCCAAGAAATGCCGCAAGAAGAAAGTGACGCTCACCGCGATCGAAGGCGGCAAGGCCGCCTGAGGCGGGCGCATCCCCACGCCGTACATCGCGAATGACACAAGACCAGATCGTAGGACAATCGACCGCTCATGACCTCAGCACTGCGACTCCCCCACTATGACGGCTTGCATGACAAGCGGACCGAGACAGGCCACACGCCTCTGCTCGACCACCTGCGCCACGCCGCCCGCGACGCGCGGTGCAAAAGCTATGTCGACCTCTTCGGCGCCTGCGCGGCACTGTCGGTGAACCGCGATGTCGCCACGCAGGCGGCGTCGGACGTGCTGATGCGCTGCCTGTCGCAGGCGCTCGGCCGCCGGCCGATCCTGTTCCGTGCCGGCGAACCCGAAACCTCATTCGACGAGGACTGGCTCCTGGCCCTCGCCCACAGCCTCCAGACCGGCGACACGGCCAGCTGCACCTTCTTGCTGCATTCCCGCGTCCCCAAGCATGCGCACCGCAATCTCGTCTTTCTCCTGGGCTATGTGGCTGACAATTTTTCTCAGATTTAGAAAGATTCTAAAGTATCTTGCCGAATGCTGGTTCAGGCCCTATCTTCAGCCTGCAAGCCAGCCAATTGCCAGCCAGCAAAACTCCCTAACAACCTAGGAGGCGAGAATGACCGAAACGGCACAATCTCTTTCGACCGATGCCAATGCGCAGATTGCCGAGGCTCTCAACCAGTGCGTCGCGGAAACCGCCGTGACAACGATGCTGGCCCAGAATTTTCACTGGAACGTCACCGGCATGGCCTTCGGCCCGCTGCATGAGCTGTTCCAGACGATCTACGAGGATCACTTCGTGGCGCAGGACGACCTGGCCGAGCGGATCAAAGCGCTTGACGGTCACGCCGAAGGCATGCTGGCCGGTATGATCAAGCGGTCCAAGGTCCCCGAGGCGGAAGGCACGCCCGCCGCCGAAGAGATGATCCGCCTCATGAAAGAGGCCCAGGAAACCCTCGCCGAAACTCTCGCCGGCGCCGGGGAACTGGCCGCCAAGCATGGCGATACGCTAACCGAGGATCTGTGCATCGCGCGCGGCCAGGCGCACGAGAAATTCGCCTGGATGCTGCGCGCCCACCTGCGCTGAGACCTGCCGCGCCGCGACGCTCCAGCGTCCCGGCCGGTCCCTCGCACTTCTTCGCGTCCTGCCGGGCGGCGGCAGCCTGCCGTCCGGCCGCATGCCCGATCCCCGCGTGCAAAAGTTGACTTTTTAAATCGGGAATTGTGAATCCCGACAATTTCAGTCAGACTATTGTCGAACAGTCGATTCCCGGCGCTTTTGACCCGGCTCGACCGATGCGACAATCGAAGGATCCTCCCATGCCACGTCTCCTGCCGGCCGCAACAGCCATCGCCCTGTGCCTTGGCGGCACTGCCCAGGCCCAAAGCGCCGCCGAAGTTCTGGATACCTATGCCGACATCGCGCAGGCCAATTATGCCGACAGCCTCGCCTCCGCCCAGGCTCTGCGACAGGCCGTGACCGCGCTGATCGATACGCCGTCGGCTGACACCATGCAGGCGGCCCGTGCCGCATGGCTTGCCGCCCGCGTCCCCTATCAGCAGACCGAGGTCTTCCGCTTCGGCAATGCCATCGTCGACGACTGGGAGGGCAAGGTGAACGCCTGGCCGCTGGACGAAGGTCTGATCGACTATGTCGACGGCGCCTATGGTGGCCCGACCGATGCCAACCAGCTGGCCGCGCTCAACGTCATCGCCAACCCCACCTTCACACTGTCAGGCAAGGAAATCGACGCCACCGAGATTACGCCTGCCCTTCTCGAAGACACCCTGCACGAGGCGGACGGGATCGAGGCCAATGTTGCCACCGGCTATCACGCGATCGAATTCCTGCTCTGGGGGCAGGACCTAAACGGGCACGAGCCCGGCGCGGGCGACCGCCCCTGGACCGACTATGCCGAGGGCGAGGACTGCACCCACGGCAATTGCGACCGCCGCGCCGCGTATCTGTCGGCGGCCACCGATCTTCTGGTGTCCGACCTCGAATGGATGGCCGCGCAGTGGGCCGAAGACGGCGCCGCCCGCACCGCCCTGATGCAGGACGAAACGGCAGGGCTTTCCAGCATCCTGACCGGCATGGGCAGCCTCAGCTACGGCGAAACGGCGGGCGAGCGGATGCGCCTCGGCTTGATGCTCAACGACCCCGAGGAAGAGCATTCCTGCTTTGCAGACAACACCCACAACGACCACTTCTACAACGGTGTCGGCATCCGCAACGTCTATCTGGGCGAATACATCCGCACCGACGGCACTAGTGTCTCCGGCCCCTCCCTGTCCGATCTGGTGGCCACCGACAACGCCGAGCTTGACCAGGAAATGCGCACCCGTCTGTCCCAGGCCGTGTTGGCGCTTGGCCGCATCAAGACGGCAGCCGAGGCGGGCTTTGCCTACGACCAGATGCTCGCCCGTGGCGATGAAGGCGGCGAGGCGCTGATCATGGGCGGCGTCGACGGCCTGATCGCGCAAACGCGTTCGATCGAGCGTGTCGTCTCGGCCCTGAACCTTGACGAAATCGCGATCGAAGGTTCCGACAGCCTCGACAATCCCTCTGCCGTCTTCCAGTGAGACCCTCACGCGGGAGGGCGCGCGTTGCACCTCCCGCCCGTTCACAGCCGTCCGCCATGATCGTCAAACCCGTTGCCCGGCTGCCCCTCGCGGCGGCGCTCGTCCTCACCGCGCTCCCCCTCGCACACGCTGGCGACAGCGCAGCGCCGCCCTGGGACGGCTTAACCGACCCGCACCTCGATATCGTACCACGCACTGCCGCCGAACGTGCGCGCATTGCCGATGTCACCGCCCTGCCGCAGGATTTCTCCACCCCCTGGACCTTCGAGGAAAACGCCGCCGGGGCACAGACCGTCCGCGTCCGCACCACACCCGACGCGTTTTCCCAGCCCGCCGCCAACCTGACCTTCGCGCAGGAGCTCGACTTTCGCGTCGGCAACGGCCTTTTCCGCCGGCTCTGGGTCTCGCCGCCCGCCTCGACCATCGCGTCGGATGGCCTCGGCCCTCTCTACAACGCCCGCTCGTGCCAGCGCTGCCACCTCAAGGACGGGCGCGGCCATCCGCCCGAAGGCCCCGACGACAGCGCCGTCTCGATGTTCCTGCGCATTTCGGTCCCCGCCGCGTCCCCGCAGGAGGTCGAGACGTTCATCGCAGGCACTCACCCAACCGCGCCCGACCCCACCTACGGCACGCAGTTGCAGGATTTCAGCCTGCCCGGCCACGCCCCCGAATACCGGCTCAAGGTCACCTATGACGAGGTCACCGTGCCGCTCTCGGGCGGGCAGACCGCCTCTCTGCGCCAGCCCACCTACCGTGCCGCCGACCTTGGCTACGGCCCGCTCGCCGACGGCGCGATGCTCAGCCCCCGCGTGGCGCCGCAGATGATCGGCATGGGCCTGCTCGAGGCGATCCCGGCGCAGGACATCCTCCGCCTTGCCGACCCCGAAGATGCAGATGGCGACGGCATTTCCGGCCGCGCACAGATCGTCTGGTCCGACGTCCACGACCAACCGATGCTGGGTCGGTTCGGGCTGAAGGCGGGCAACCCAACCATCCTTGAACAGGTCGCCAGCGCCTTTGCCGGGGATATCGGCATCTCCAACCCCATCCACCGCGCCGGATCTGGTGACTGCACCGACGCGCAGACCGACTGCACCGCCGCGTTGCATGGCGGCGACCTCGAACAGGGCGGGTTCGAAATCGACGAGGCCGGCCTCGATCTCGTCACGTTCTACAGCCGCACGCTTGGCGTGCCGGCCCGGCGCGACGTGAACGACCCGCAGGTGCTGGCAGGGCGTCGCGTGTTCTTCGAGACCGGCTGCGCGGCCTGTCATCGCCCCAACCACGTCACCCACCGCCTGAAGGGCGAGAACCCCGCCAGCTTTCAGCTGATCTGGCCCTATACCGACCTGCTGCTGCACGACATGGGCCCGGGCCTTGCCGACAACCGCCCCGAGGGGCGCGCGGGCGGCACCGAATGGCGCACCGCGCCGCTCTGGGGCGTGGGTCTGACCGAAACGGTTTCGGGCCACACCAACTTCCTGCATGATGGCCGGGCCCGGTCCTTGCTCGAAGCGGTCCTCTGGCATGACGGCGAGGCCCGGACGGCCCGCGACCGCGTGGTGCAAATGCCGCCCGAAGACCGCGCCGCCCTGATCCGATTTCTGGAGAGCCTGTGAAACGTCTGTCCGTTCTTGCCCTCGGTGTCGGCCTCTTGGCCGTCCCCGCCCTCGCCGATGTCGACGATGCGCTCGACCAGCATATCCTGCCGGGCTTGAAGCATTTCGCCGCGGCAAGCGAAGCACTCGCGCAGACGGCGGAGGCCGATTGCCGTCCCGAGACCGTCCGCCCCGCCTACCAGCAGGCGTTCGACGCCTGGATGCCCGTGGCGGACCTGCGGATCGGCCCGTCCGAGACCGGCGCGCTTTCCATCGGCTTCTGGCCCGACCCGCGCGGGTTCACCCAGCGCACCCTCAGCCGCCTCATCGCCGAGGCCGACCCCGTGGCGCAGGACCCCGCCGCCTATGCCGACGTCTCCATCGCCGCGCGCGGCTTTTTCGCGCTGGACATGCTGCTCAATGAGCCCGACTTCTCGGACTATGGCGCCGAAAGCTATACCTGCACCCTTGTCGCCACCATCGCCGCGGACCTTTCCAGGCAGGCCGATGCCCTGCACGCGAACTGGTCCGGCGATTTCGCCGCGACGCTACGTAGCGCGGGCGACGCGGGCAACGCCGACTACCTCTCCCTCGCCGAAGCACAGCGGGCCCTCTTCACCCAGATCCTGTCCTCGCTGGAATTCACCACCACCAAACGGCTCGGCCTGCCGATGGGTGAGTTCGACCGCCCCCGCCCTGCATTGGCCGAGGCACGTCGGTCGGGGCGGTCCCTGCGGAACGTACTCTTGTCTGTCGAAGGCGCGCACAACCTCGCCCACGCGCTGGCCGATCACGACCTGCCGGACACCGACGCGGCCTATGCGCATGTTCAAGTGGTCGCCGCGCATATCGAGGACCCGACCTTCAGAGACGTGGAAACACCGCAAGGCCGGCTTCGGGTCGAAGTGTTGCAACAGGCCATCGAGGATCTGCACGAGGCCATCGCCGAAGATGTGGGCGCCCCGCTCGGCATCGCGCCGGGCTTCAACGCCCAGGACGGAGACTGAGCCGATGACCACGCGCCGCACCTTCCTCGCCAGCCTGCTGGCCGCCGGCACCGCACCGCGTCTCGGCTGGGCCGCTGCGGGCAATCCCGCCTTCCTCGCCGCCGCGAAAGAACGCGATGAAAGCTTTGCACTCTATGGTCTCGACACGGACGGACACGCCACATTCCGCATTCCCCTGCCCGCGCGTGGCCATGCCGGTGCCGGACATCCCCGCCGGGCCGAAGCCGTTGCCTTTGCTCGCCGCCCCGGCAGATTCGCGCTGGTGATCGACTGCGCCCGGGGTGAGGTGATCCACCGTCTGACACCGCCGGCAGGAAACCAGTTCAACGGCCACGGCGTCTTTGCCGATGGCGGCAAAAGGCTCCTGACCAGCGAACAGGCCAGCGCCACCAGCGAAGGCCAAGTCGGCATCTGGGACGTGGATGCAGGCTATGCGCGCATCGGCAGCTTTCCCACCGGCGGTATCGGACCGCATGACCTGCGGCTCATGCCCGATGGCACCACGCTCGCCTTGGCAAATGGCGGCATCGCCACAGATCCCGCCGACCGCACCAAGCTGAACCTCGATACCATGCGCCCCAATCTGACCTATCTCGATCTCGCGGGCGAGACGATCCAGCAGGTCACGCTGCCACCCGATTTGCACCAAAGCTCGATCCGGCACCTTGCCATACGCGGCGATGGCCTGGTGGGTTTCGCCATGCAATGGGAAGGCCTGCCCGACAGCGCCACGCCCCTGCTCGGCCTGCACCGCATCGGGCAGGAGCCCACCCTTGCCGCCGCGCCGCTGGCCGACGAACTGGCAATGCAGGGCTATGCCGGCAGCATCGCCTTCAGCGGCGATGGCCGCGAACTCGCCATCACCTCGCCCCGCGGCGGCCGGCTGCACCGGTTTTCGGATAAGGGCGACTTTCTCGGCGCCGTCTCGCGGGCCGATATTTGCGGCCTCGCCCCACGCGGCAAGGGCTATCTTGCCAGCGACGGGCTAGGCGCCCTGTTCGACGTCCGGTCCGACGAACGCCGGGCGCTCGATCGGCACGCCTGTGCGTGGGACAACCACATCGTGACACTCTAGAGTGCGGACGCCTCAGAACATCACGCGCGGCAGCCACGTCGCCAGGGATGGCCAGATCCAAACCACGGCGACGCCCAGCGCCTGCAACCCGATAAAGGGCATCACGCCGCGATAGATATGGCCGGTCGTGATCTCCGGCGGCGCAGCACCTCGCAGATAGAACAACGAGAACCCGAATGGCGGCGTCAGAAAGGACGTCTGCAAATTGATCGCCAGGATGATCCCCAGCCAGATCGGGTCATGCCCCAAGAGGATCAGCGACGGTGTCACCAGCGGCAGCACGATCACCGAGATTTCCACGAAATCGAGGAAGAAGCCCATGAAGAAGACGATGATCATCGTCACGATCAGCGCCCCGGTCGCCCCGCCCGGCAGGTTCGCCAGCCAATAGGCCACCCGATCCTCGCCGCCCAGCCCGATGAAGACGAGCGAGAACATTCCCGCGGCCAGGATCGTGGCAAAGATCATCGCCGTCATCGTCATGGTCGAGGTGACGGCATCATGCGCCACCCGCTCTGTCAGTACGTTGCGCAGCGCCGCCAGCACGCCCAGCACGCCGATCACGGCCAACAGGATATACAGACCGCCCGCTACGTAGGACCCTGCGCCCAGGTCACCGCGTTGCAACCGCACCGGAAACACCCCCGCCGCGATGGCCAGCACGATCAGCGCAGCGGCGGCGAACAGGATCAGACCGCGCGCCCGCCCCAGCCGCGCGCCCGACATCAAAAGCGCGCCCACCGCCCCCACGGCGGCGGCCTCGGTCGGCGTCGCCAACCCGCCCAGGATCGAGCCCAGCACAGCAAAGATCAGCAGCACGGGCGGCACGATGGCCCCCAGCACCTCACGCCCGCTCGGCTTGGCCATGGTCGCGTCCGCAGGCGGCATGTCCTGCGGGCGCAGCGCACCGCGCACCAGAACATAGATCAGGTAAAGCGACACCAGCACCAACCCGGGGATCAATGCGGCGGCAAAGAACTGTCCCACCGACAGCGCCTCGACCGAGAACTTGCCCTGCTCGTACTGCGCCTGCTGATAGGCATTCGACATCACGTCGGCGAGGATGATCAGCAGGGTCGAGGGCGGGATGATCTGCCCCAGCGTTCCCGCGGTGCACACGATCCCGGCCGACACGCTCGGATTGTACCCAGAGCGCAGCATCGTCGGCAGCGCGATCATCCCCATCGCCACCACCGTCGCCCCCACGATGCCGGTCGACGCCGCCAAAAGCGCGCCCACCAGGATCACGGAAATACCAAGCCCGCCACGCAACGATCCGCAGGCCCGGCCCATCGTGTCCAGCAACTCCTCCGCGATGCGGCTTTTCTCCAAAAGCGCGCCCATCAATACGAAAAGTGGTATGGCGATCAGCACCTGGTTCGAGATCAGCCCGAACACCCGTTGCCCGAACGCCCCCAAAAGCGAGATATCCATCGCGCCCAGCGTCCAGCCCAGATAGGCGAACAGCACCGCGATACCGGCGATGCTGAACGCCACCGGAAAGCCCGAGAGTATCGCCACCACCAGGGCCGCGAACATCAGAAGATCGAGATATTCCGTCACGCCGGCTCCTCCCCGGCGAAAAGCCGCAGCAGGATCGCGATGGATTGCAACACCACCAGCACGCAGAACACCGGGATCAGCGATTTCAGCAGGAACACCGCCTCTATTCCTCCGACCGAGATCGGCCCTTCAAGAATTTTCCAGGAATTTCGCACCGACGGCCACGACCACCAGATCAGCGCCACCATCGAGGGCAGCAGCAAAAACAGATGCCCGGCCATGTCGATCCACCGCCGCGTGGCCGGGGCGGCCTTGGCATAGAAGATGTCCACCCGCACATGCTTGTCCACCAGCAGGGTGTATCCGGCCGCCAGCATGAACAGCGTGGCGTGGAGGTACAGCACGCTTTCCTGCACCCAGATCGAATTGACGCCGAAGACATAGCGCCCGACGACGATGCCGAACTGCACCAGCACCATCAGCAGCGCGAACCAGCGTAGAACGCCGGCTATGCCGCGATTGATCGCGTCGATGATTCCCGCCAGTGCCAGCATTCTCCGGCCTTCCCTGCCCCTTTGGTCGTGGCGCGCGAGGTTGCCCCCGCGCGCCCGATGTTTCAGTAGCCCATCACCTCGGCGCGGGCATTCATCTGCCCGTTGTCGGCATAGGTCATGTAGGCCCCGATGCTGTCGCGATAGGCGACAAAGCTTTCGGTGATCCGCTTGACCAGTTCGTCGTCGTCCTGGCGCAATTCGTCGATCACTTCCTTGGCGGCCTCGCCCATGGCGTCGATCACCTCCTGCGGGAACTTCTTGACCTGCACTCCATCTTCCTCGACCAGTTTCTTCAACGAGGCGGCGTGCTTGGTGGTGTACTCCGTCCAGACCAGGTTGTAGAGGCTTTCGCACGCCACCGACACCGCCTCTTTCAGGTCGTCGGACAATGCGCCGAACACCTCGGCATTCACGCCGCATTCCTCGGCCGAGGACGGTTCGCCCACGCCGGGCCAGTAATAGTTCTTGGCCACCTGCTGATAGCCCAGAGCGCTGTCGGTCCAGGGCCCGATGAACTCGCCCGCGTCCAATGCGCCAGTCTGCAACGCCTGGAACATGTCCGGCCCGCCCATTGCCTCGGCCGCCATGCCCAGCTTGGCGCACATCTCGGAGGCAAGGCCCGTGGTGCGGAACTTCAGCCCCTTCAGATCCTCGACCGAATTGATCTCGTTGCGGAACCAGCCACCCCATTGCGGGCCGGAGTTGCCGCACAGGAACGGCTTGATGCCGAACTGGCCGTACATCTCGTCATAGAGCGCCTGTCCTCCACCGTGATACAGCCAGCCCACCTGCTCATCGGCGCGCAGGCCGAAGGGTTGCGAGCCGAACAGAAGGATTCCCTTGGATTTCGAGCCCCAATAGGCCGGCACCGCGTGATATAGCTCCGCCGTGCCTTCGCTGACGGCGTCGAACACGCCGCGCCCGGGGACCAGTTCGCCCGCGGCGAACAGCTTTACCTCGATCCGCCCGCCCGACAGGGTGGTGATCCGGTCGGCCAGCATCTGCGCGGCGACACCGGGGCCAGGCAGGTTCTTGGGCCATGCCGTGACCATCTTCCATTGCTGCACGTCCTGCGCGATGGCCGGGGTGGCCAGCGGCGCGGCGGCGGTGCCGATGGCGGCGGTCGTCAAAAATTTACGTCTATCCATGGGTCTCTCCTTGTTGGTTGGTGGTGTTTGGTATTGTTTCATCGCAGCGCCTCGCACGTTTTCCCAGCAGTCGCGCCGAAGCTGCGGTTTTTCAAGGCCGCAAAGCGGTTTGCAGCGAGCGGCCCCGGCCCGAGGTCCGATCTCGGACGCGGTTGATTAATTTCCGTGCCATGGCATGCGCGTCGCCACAGTTGGCAAGCTGCATCCCTGACGCTGGCGGCCCTGTGCATGGCTCAGTTCCCCAGGATGCCGGGCAGACGCAAGCCGTGATCCTTCGCGCAGTCGATCGCGGTCTCGTAACCCGCATCCGCATGGCGCCACACGCCCGACGCCGGGTCGTTCCACAGCACCCGCTCCAGCCGTTTCGCGGCCTCCGGCGTGCCATCCGCTACGATCACAACGCCCGCGTGCTGGCTGAACCCCATGCCGACACCGCCACCGTGATGCAGGCTGACCCAGGTCGCGCCGCTCGCGGTGTTCACCAACGCGTTCAGCAAGGGCCAATCGCTCACCGCGTCCGATCCGTCCTTCATCGCTTCCGTCTCGCGGTTCGGGCTGGCGACCGAGCCGCTGTCGAGGTGATCTCGCCCGATCACGATCGGCGCCTTCAACTCGCCGCTGGCAACCATCTCGTTGAACTTCAGCCCGGCCCGGTGCCGGTCGCCCAGCCCGATCCAGCAGATCCGCGCCGGCAGCCCCTGGAAGGAAATCCGCTCGCGCGCCATGTCCAGCCACGTGTGCAGCTTCTCATTCTCGGGGAACAATTCCTTCATCGCCTGGTCGGTCTTGTAGATATCCTCGGGGTCGCCCGACAGCGCGCACCAGCGGAACGGCCCGATCCCCTTGCAGAACAAGGGCCGGATATAGGCTGGCACGAAACCGGGGAAGGCAAAGGCGTTCTCCAGCCCTTCTTCCTGCGCCACCTGCCGGATGTTGTTGCCGTAATCCAACGTCGGCACGCCATCATTCCAGAAATCCACCATCGCCTTCACATGCACCTTCATCGACGCGCGCGAGGCCTTCTCGACCGCCTTGGGGTCGCTCTCACGCTTCTCGCGCCACTCGGCCATGCTCCACCCCTGCGGCAGGTAGCCGTTCACCGGGTCATGCGCGCTGGTCTGGTCGGTCACGATATCAGGCCGCACGCCGCGCTTTTGGATCTCGGGAAAGATATCCGCCGCATTGCCCAGCAGCGCGACCGACTTGGCCTCGCCCGCCTTGGTCCAGCGCTCGATCATCTCCAGCGCCTCATCCAGGCTGTCGGTCTTCTCGTCCACATACCGCGTGCGGAGGCGGAAATCGATGCTGTCCGGGTTGCACTCCACCGCCAGACAGCAGGCCCCCGCCATCACCGCGGCCAGCGGCTGTGCCCCGCCCATGCCGCCAAGTCCGCCGGTCAGAATCCACTTGCCGGTCAGGTCGCCGTCGTAATGCTGGCGCCCGGCTTCGGCAAACGTCTCGTAGGTGCCCTGCACAATGCCCTGGCTTCCGATATAGATCCACGACCCGGCCGTCATCTGGCCGTACATCATAAGACCCTTTTTATCGAGCTCGTTGAAATGGTCCCAGTTGGCCCAATGCGGCACGATATTGGAATTGGCGATCAGAACGCGCGGCGCGTCCGCATGGGTCTTCACGATGGCGATAGGCTTGCCCGACTGGACCACCAGCGTCTCGTCCGCCTCCAGATCCTTCAGCCCGGCAACGATACGGTCGAAATCATCCCATGTCCGCGCGGCACGCCCGATGCCGCCATAAACCACCAGTTCATGCGGGTTCTCGGCCACGTCGGGGTGCAGGTTGTTCATCAGCATCCGCATCGCGGCCTCGGTCAGCCAGCTCTTGGCGCTGATTTCCGTGCCGGTCGGGGGGTAGATGTCGCGCAGGTTATGGCGGGGATTGGTCATTCGGGCCTCCAACGTATCAAATCTTCGAGAATGGTCTTCAAATGCGGGCGCAGACGGTCGGCGCGATCAGGCGCATACTCCCACGGCGGGCTTTCCTGCATGTAGGTGGACTGCGCCAGTTCCATCTGGATCGCGTGCAGGCCCTCGTCGGGCCGGCCGTAATGCCGCGTTGTCCAGCCGCCCTTGAACCGCCCGTTCAGGATGGCGCTGTACCCTTCGGCCGCCTCGCAGACCCCATACACAAGCGTCTGGATCGGTGTCGCACAGGTCCGGCCCGCGTCGGTTCCGACGTTGAAATCGGGCAGCGTCCCGTCGAAAAGATAGGGTATCTCCGACCGGATCGAATGGCAGTCATAAAGCACCGCGAACCCGTGTATCCCGCGCACTCGCTCCAACTCAGCCATCAACGCCGCGTGATAGGGCGCGTGATATGCCTCCCGTCGCCGTACGATCTCGGCCTCGTCGGGTTCAGCCCCCTCGCGCCATATGGGCTGCCCGTCGAAATCGGTCACCGGGCACAGCGACGTGGTGTTCTGACCGGGATAGAGACTCGCACCCTCCGGGTCGCGGTTCACGTCGATGACATAGCGGTGGATGGTCGTGCGCACCGTGGTCACGTCGCCCGCCAGCCCGGCGTAAAGCTGATGAATATGCCAGTCCGTATCGGCCAGCCCTTGCCCGGTCTCGTTCAGCCCTGCAGCGATATCACCGGGAACATCCGTGCCCGTATGGGGCAATCCCAGAACCAGCGGGCTTTGCCCGCGCGTCACCTCGAGAAAACTCACAGCCCGACCTCCACGCCCGTCTCGCGCGCCAGCGCGTCCTCGCGGACCAGCGCCGCCGCCCGCTCCATGTCGGGCGCCATCATCCGGTCTTCTTCCAGCCGCGGCACCTCCGCCCGGATCGTCGCAATCGCGCGTTGCAAGGCTTGCGACGTCACCAGCGGCGCGCGCGCCTCGATCCCCTGCGCCGCGCACAGCGCCTCGACGCCCAGGATCATCGACAGGTTCGCGTTCATCCGGCGCAGCCGCCGCGCGCCATGGGCGGCCATGCTCACATGGTCCTCCTGGTTGGCAGAGGTCGGCGTGCTATCGGTCGAACAGGGGTTCGCCAGATGCTTGTTCTCGCTCATCAGCGCCGCCGTCGTCACCTCGGCGATCATGAAGCCTGAATTCAGCCCTGGCGCGGGCGTCAGGAAAGGCGGCAGGTCGTGGCTCAAGGCTGGGTCCACCATCAGCGCCACGCGCCGCTGCGCGATGGCCCCGACCTCCGACAGCGCCAGCGCGATCTGGTCGGCGGCAAAGGCCACCGGCTCTGCATGGAAATTCCCGCCCGAAACGATCCCCGCCTCGATCACCAGCGGATTGTCCGTGACGGCATTCGCCTCGATCTCCAGCGTCTGCGCGGCAAAGCGCAGCAGGTCCAGCGCCGCCCCCGCCACCTGCGGCTGGCACCGGATGCAATATGGGTCCTGCACCCGGCTGTCGCCTTCGCGGTGGCTTTCGCGGATCTCGCTGCCCGCCATCAGCGCCGACATCGCCGTCGCCACATCGATCTGCCCCTTGTGGCCGCGCAAGCCGTGGATTTCAGGCTGCAATGGCTGGGTCGAGCCCATGATGGCGTCCGTCGACAGCGCCGACGTCACGATCGACGCCCTCAGCGCGCGCATGCCGTCGAACAGCGCCGCCAGCGCGCATGCGGTCGAGAACTGCGTGCCGTTGATCAGCGCCAGCCCTTCCTTGGGGCCCAGCACCACGGGCGTCAGCCCGACCTTTCCCAGCGCGTCGCCAGCGGGCATCCGAACGCCGTCCAGCAGCGCCTCGCCTTCGCCGATCATCGCGGCGGCCATATGCGCCAGTGGCGCAAGGTCGCCCGACGCACCGACCGAGCCCTGCGACGGGATCACCGGGATCACGCCCCGCGCCAGCATCCCCTCGATCAGCGCACAGATCTCCCACCGCACGCCCGAGGCGCCACGCCCCAGCGACAGCAGCTTCAGCGCCATCATCAGGCGCGTGGTCTCAGGCTCCAGCAGCTCGCCCACGCCGCAGCAATGGCTGAGGATCAGGTTGCGCTGCAACGTCTCCACATCCTCGGGCGGTATCCGCACCGAGGCCAGTTTGCCGAACCCGGTGTTCACCCCGTAAACCGGCACATTCCCGCGCGCCGCTTCCGCGACCTGCCCTGCCGCCGCCTCAATGGCAGGCCGCGCATCCGGCGTCAGCACCGCCGCCACACCTTCGCGCCACACCCGCTCCAGCGTGTCCAGCCGGGTCTCTCCCGGCACCAGCGTCAGGGTCATGTCCGACCTCCGAATATCCGTTTGTGCAGCGGGTTCACCCCGATGCGATAGCTAAGCTCCGCCGGTTCCTCGACATCCCAGATGGCCAGGTCCGCCCGCATCCCCGGCGCGATCTCGCCCCGGTCATACAGCCCCAGCGCCTGGGCTGCATGGTGCGTCGTGCCCGCCAGCGCCTCGGCCGGAGTCAGGCCGAACAGCGTACAAGCCATGTTCATCGCCAAAAGGACCGACCCCATCGGCGACGACCCGGGGTTCCAGTCCGTCGCCACCGCCATCGGCACGCCATGGGCGCGGAACGCCGCGACCGGCGGCTTTTGCGTCTCGTGCAGCGTGTAGAATGCCCCGGGCAGCAAGACCGCCACGCTGCCCGCTTCTGCCAGCGCCCGGGCGTCATCCTCGCTCGCATATTCCACGTGATCCGCCGACAGCGCACCGCGCTCCGCCGCCAGCTTCGTCCCGCCGATATTGCTCAGCTGCTCGGCATGCAGCTTGACCGGCAGACCCAGCGCCGCGGCCTTGTCGAACACCCGCGCGATCTGGGCGGTGTCGAACGCGATCCCCTCGCAGAAGCCGTCCACCGCATCGACCAACCCTTCGGCATGGGCCGCCTCCAAGGCGGGCAGGCAGATCTCGTCGATATAACTGTCCGCATCCGTCCCCTTGGGCACCGCGTGCGCACCGAGGAAAGATGTCACCACCCGGACCGGACGCGCCTCGCCCACCGCGCGCGCCACGCGCAGCATCTTGAGTTCCGTTTCTATATCAAGGCCATAACCCGACTTGATCTCGATAGTCGTGACCCCTTCCGCAATCAGCGCATCGGCCCGTGTCAGCGCCTGCGCCAGCAGCAGATCCTCGTCCGCCTCCCGCGTCGCCGTCACGGTCGAGACGATCCCGCCCCCGGCGCGCGCCACCTCTTCATAGCTCGCCCCTTCGAGGCGCATCTCGAATTCCCGCGCGCGATTGCCGCCATGCACGATATGGGTGTGACAGTCGATCAGTCCGGGCGTCAAAAGCCGCCCTCCGGCATCGATCACCTGCGCGTCCTGCGGCAACTCGCCAAGCTCGGCCATCGGCCCGATCCAGTCGATCCGCTCGCCCTGCACCCGCAGCGCCGCGTTGCGACGCAGGCCATAGCCATCTTCGGAACCGTCCATGGTCGCAACGGTGGCATTGGTGATCATCAGCTGATCCGACATTTCGACCTTCCTTGCAAAGCAACGTACATAACGGTAATATGTAGGTACATATTTTGTCAATGGAGATCGCCCGTGCAGAAAATCCAGTCTCGCCAGACCCTTACTCCGGATGGCTGGGTCAGCGACCTTTGCCTCACCATCGATCAGGGGCGCATCACGCGAATCTCCCGCACCCCTTCGCCGGACGCACAGTCCGTCGACCTGCTTCTGCCGGCCCCGGTCAATCTGCACAGCCACGCCTTTCAACGCGCCATGGCGGGGCTGACCGAAACCCGCGGCCCCGACCCGCGCGACAGCTTCTGGACATGGCGGAAACTGATGTACCGTTTCCTAGACCGCCTCACGCCCGATCATGTTCAGGCCGTCGCGGAGCTCGTCTTCATGGAAATGCTCGAGGCCGGCTACGGCGCGGTGGCCGAATTCCACTATCTGCACCACGACATCGGCGGCACCCCTTATGCCGACCTGGCCGAAATGGCCGCGCGTATCACGCAGGCGGCGCAGGATACCGGTATCGGCCTCACGCTTCTGCCGGTGCATTACATGCAAGGCGGCTGCGACGGGCGCGCGCTGCAAGGCGGACAGCGCCGCTTCGGCAGCGATCCCGACCTTTTCGCCCGGCTGCACGCCGACAGCGCCGCATTGGTGGCCAACGGCCCCGAGGATTTCGACATCGGCGTCGCGCCCCATTCCCTGCGTGCCGTCCCGCCCGAGGCGCTGGCCCAGGCGCAGGCCATCTGCCCCGACGGCCCGATCCACATGCACCTTGCAGAACAGGTGGCCGAGGTTGAGGAGGTCGAGGCCCATCACGGCGCACGCCCGGTCGAATGGCTGCTGAACAACGCGGCGGTCGACGATCGATGGTGCCTTATCCACTGCACCCAGATGACCGACGCCGAAACGGCCGCCCTGGCGCAAACCGGCGCCGTGGCCGGGCTCTGCCCCATCACCGAATCCAGTCTTGGCGACGGGATCTTCAACGGCACTGACTACCGCGCAGCCGGGGGCCGGTTCGGCATCGGCTCGGATTCCAACATCCACATCGCCCTGTGGGAGGAGCTGGCCACGCTCGACTATTCCCAACGCCTGCGCGACCGCAGCCGCGCGGCGATGGCCACGGCGGACCACTCCACCGGCCGCGTGCTTTTCGAGGCGGCCTCCCGCGCCGGGGCGCAGGCGGCTGGCCGCGCTTCGGGGCAGATCGCCGAGGGCCAGCTGGCCGATCTCATCGCGGTCTCCACCGACAACGAGTTCCTGTGCAACCGCACCGGCGATGCGGTCCTCGACAGCCTGATCTTCTCCGGTCGCGGTCGCGCGTGCGTCACCGATGTCTGGAGCTCGGGCCGTCACATGGTCAAGGACGGCCGCCACGTCGACCGCGACCGCATCACGCGCACTTTCCTCGACGTCGTCACCACGCTGGGACAGGACATATGACCTCCGACTCCCGCCTGTCGTGGAGGGAAGTCCGCGACCGGATCCACGAACAGATCCTCACCGGCCGCTACGGCCCCGGAGACCGCCTGCCCCGCGACGCCGACATCGCCGAAGATCTCAGCTGCGCCCGTTCCACTGTCCAGCGCGCGATGCAAGATCTCTCCGACAGCGGCCTCGTGGAACGCCGCCGCAAGGGCGGCACGCGGGTCCGGGCCGAACCCGTCACCCGCGCCACGCTCGACATTCCCATCACACGGCGCGAGGTGGAACAGAGCGGCGCGCGCTACGGATATCAGCTGATCCGCCGCCGCATGGCCCCGGCGCCGCGCGGCGTCGTCGCCGCCTTCGGGCTCGGGGCACCCCGTCCGATGCTTCGCGTCGAGGCGCTGCACCTGTCCGACGGACGCCCCTACATTTTCGAGGACCGCTGGATCTGCCCCGAAACCTCCCCCGAAGTGCAAAACCTCGACTTCACCGGCCAGAGCGCGAACGAATGGCTGGTTCTGAACAAGCCCTATTCACGGCTCGACCTGCGGTTCTACGCCATCTCCGCCAACACTCGGTTGGCCGACCTGCTGGAGGCCGAGCCGGGCGCAGCCCTTCTGGTGATCGAGCGCACCACCTGGATCGAGGACGCCCCCATTACCACGGTCAAGGCGATCACGACCCCCGGCTACCAGCTTCTGACCGGCACCTGACCCGGGTCAGAGGCACTCCGCCAGCGCCGTTGCAAGGTTGCGCAAAAGCTGCGGATAAAGCTGCGCTCCCGGCTCCAGATCCGATCCCAACGGGTCGATCACGCCGACATTCACCGCGGCTCCGTCCGTGACAGCCTCCACGATGCCCCGGGAGAATTGCGGCTCCGACATGACGCAGGTCACCCCGGCCTCACTGACCCGGTCGCGGATCTCCGCCACCCGCGCCGGGCTGGGGTCCGACGCATCGGAAACCGAAATCGCACCAGACGCCGGCAGATCGAACGCCGCCTCGAAATACTGATAGGCGTCGTGGAAGACGATAAAGCTGCCATCCCGCGCGGGCTCAAGAATACCGTCGATTTCAGCCTTCAGGCTGTCAATCTCCTCGCGCCCGGCCGCGGCGTTGGCGTAATAAGCCCCGGCATTGTCGGGATCGGCCGCCGACAGCGAGGCCGCAATCGCGTTCAGCCAGGTGGCCGCATTGTCGGGCGACAGCCAGGCGTGCGGGTCGTGATCTCCGTGCGCGTGCCCGTGTCCGGCATGGTCCTCGTCGTGCTCTGCGTGCTCGTCATGACCGTGGTCCGCATGATCTGCGTGGTCATGCTCGGCGTGGTCGTCATGGCCTGCCTCTTCATGCGCCTCGTGGTCATGGTCGGCGTGCTCGTCATGGCCCGCCTCTTCATGCTCCTCGTGGTCATGCTCGGCGTGCTCATGCGCGGCGTCGTTTTCGTGCCCGTGATCATGCGCGTGATCGTCATGGCCTTCGTCCCCGTGATCGCCATGGTCATGCGCCTCGAACAAAGCATTCTCGCGGACCGGCAACTCGACCGTGCCATCCGCCTCCATCAGGGTCACCACCCGCGCCTCGCCCGACAGCGTGCCCAGCGCATCCTCCAGCCAGGGCGTCAGGTCCGGACCGATCCAGAACACCACGTCCGCGTCCTGCATCGCCGCCGCTTCCGAGGGGCGCAGGCTGTATTCATGCGGACTGGCGCCCGGCGCTACGATCAGAACGGGCTCGCCCACCCCGTCCATCACCCGCGCCACGAGCGAATGCACCGGCGCGATATCCACCGCCACTTGCGGTGCCTCGGCCAAGGCGGGTCCGGCCAGAACAGCGACCGCGGCGGACAAGGGAAGAAGGTTTCTGGACATTGGCGACCTCTTGTGATTGTATAACATTTCCTATCGGATACACGAACTGTTATACTATGACAAGTAGCGCAAGATCAGAAGACACGCCGCCGACCGACCCGGTCGGGTTCGAGACGCATGACCACGCCAGTTGCATCGCCTCCGCCATTGCCGAGGCCGAGGCGCATTGCGCCCGCGAGGGCCTGCGCTTCACGCCGGTCCGGCGCAAGGCGCTTGAAATCCTGTTGCGCGAACACCGGGCCCTGGGCGCCTACGAGATGCTTGATGCCCTACGCGAGGCCGGGTTCGGCTCGCAGCCGCCGGTCGCCTATCGCGCGCTGGAATTTCTCGTCGGCAACGGGTTCGCCCACAAGATCGAACGGCTCAACGCCTTCATCGCCTGCGCCCATCCCGGCGCGAACCACTCGCCCGCCTTCATGATCTGCCGCAGCTGCGATTCGGTCGCCGAGGCGCAGGCCACCCCGGCCCGCGGCGCCCTGGGCGATGCCGCCCGCGCCGCCGGTTTTCGGATCGAGCGGACCGTCGTCGAGGCCGAGGGCCTCTGCCCCGCCTGTTCGGAGAAGGCCGGGACATGAGCCTCGTCTCCGTCCAGAACATCAGCGTCGGCTACGGCGCCACTAAGGTATTGCGCGGCGTGAGCCTGGAAATCGACCCCGGCGAGATCCTCACCGTGGTCGGCCCCAACGGCTCGGGCAAGACGACCTTGCTGCGCGCGCTCATCGGCGCGGTGACGCCGGCCTCGGGCCGGATCGAGCGTGGCGCGGGGCTGCGCATTGGCTACGTGCCGCAAAAGCTGCATATCGACCCGACACTGCCGATGACCGTGTCGCGTTTCCTGCGCCTGCCCGGCGGCGCGACCCCGACCCAGATCGCCGCCGCCCTCGACCGCGCCGGCGTACCCGACCTCTCGAACCGGCAGATGTCGGGCCTGTCGGGCGGGCAGATGCAACGCATCCTCCTGGCCCGCGCCCTGATCGGACAGCCCAACCTGCTCCTGCTCGACGAGGCGACGCAGGGTCTCGACCAGCCCGGGTCTGCCGCCTTTTACCGCCAGATCGAGGAGGTGCGCGCCGCGACCGGCTGCGCCGTTGTGATGATCAGCCACGAACTGCACGTGGTCATGAGCGCCTCCGACAGGGTGATCTGCCTCAACGGACATGTCTGCTGCGAAGGCACGCCGGAGATCGTCTCGGCGGCCCCCGAATACCAGGCCCTGTTCGGCACCGGCACCGGGGGCGCACTGGCGCTCTACCGGCACGACCATGACCACAGCCATGACGCCACCTGCGGTCACGACCACGCGCACGACGACTCCACGACGAAGGCTGCCGAATGATGCTGGACGATTTCATGACCCGCGCCGCACTGGCCGGTATCGGCGTGGCCTGCGCCGCCGCTCCTCTGGGCAGCTTCGTCGTCTGGCGGCGCATGGCCTATTTCGGCGACGCCACCGCCCATGCCGCGATCCTCGGCGTGGCGCTGTCGCTGGCCTTGCAGATCTCGATTTTCGCCGGCGCCGTGGCCGTGGCGCTGGCCATGGCCCTCACCGTCACCGTGCTGACCGGCCGCGGCTACGCGATGGACACGCTTCTGGGCGTGCTGGCGCATTCCGCACTGGCCTTCGGGCTGGTGGCGGTGTCGTTCCTCTCGGGCATCCGGATCGACCTGATGGCTTATCTCTTCGGGGACATTCTTGCGGTCTCGCGCGGCGATCTCGCGGTGATCTGGGGCGGCGCGGTGCTGGTGGTGGCCCTGATCGGCTGGCGCTGGTCCGCGCTCCTGACCTCGACCCTCAGCCCGGATCTCGCCCATGCCAGCGGCATCGACCCGCGCCGCGAGCAGCTGATCCTCACCCTCGCGCTCGCCATCACGGTGGCCGTGGCCATCAAGGTGGTCGGCGTTCTGCTGATCGCCGCGATGCTGATCATCCCGGCCGCCGCCGCCCGGCCGCTGTCGCGCACGCCCGAACAGATGGCCCTGTTCGGCGCCGTCATCGGCGCGGTCTCCGCCGTGGCGGGGTTGCACTCGGCCTATCTGCTCGACACGCCGGCGGGGCCCTCAATCGTCTGCGTCGCGGCGATCTTCTTCGCACTCACCAGCTTTGTGCGTGGCCTGCGCGCCTGACCGGTCACGCTCGCACCGGCCCGTACCGGACCCGGTGGCAAAGCGTGGCCGCATGCTCCAGTATCGCGCCATAGTCCTCCTCCAGGCGGTCGAACGCCGTCTCGCCCGAAATCAGCACGTCCAGCGCGGGGTCAACCAAAAGGTCCAGCGCCTTTTCCAACCTGCGGCGATAGCTCCAGCGCGCCCGGCGCCCGGGCGGCACCTGTCCCACCTGGCTGCCGACGATCCGCAGGCGACGCTGGTGAAACGCTCCGCCAAGCGGCACCTCGGGCCGACGCGTCCCGAACCAGCTGGCCTCGACGATGGTCGCCTCCATCCCCGCCAGCCCGATCGCAGTCGCCAGCCCCTCCGCGCTTGCCGAGGCGTGGACCACCACGTCACGCTCGCTCGCTGCCTGCCCCGGCGCCGCGAAGTCACAGCCAAGGCTCTCGGCCAGCGCCGCCTTTTCCGCATCGACATCCACGAGGCACACCTCCGCCCCTGGCATCCTTGCGCACAGATATCCCGTCAGAGCGCCGACCACGCCCGCCCCGACCACCGTCACGCGGTCGCCGGCCGACACGCCGGAATCCCAAACGATGTTGAGGGCGGTTTCCATGTTGGCGGCCAGCACGGCACGCTCGGCCGGCACGCCCTTGGGCACCGGCACGGCGGCTTCCTCCGGCACGGCGAACCGCTCCTGGTGCGGGTGCAGGGCAAACACGGTC
This sequence comes from Roseovarius sp. MMSF_3350, assembly GCF_030733425.1. Taxonomy (GTDB): domain Bacteria; phylum Pseudomonadota; class Alphaproteobacteria; order Rhodobacterales; family Rhodobacteraceae; genus Roseovarius. Next base: position 84,930 of record NZ_JASHIZ010000009.1, on the reverse strand, counting down.
TGCCCCTTGCCCGAACCTTCCGCCACGCGGCCCACGGCGGCATAGCCATACTTCACCGGAAAGCTGAAATCGCCTTCCTGGAACGGCGCCTTCATCGTCTCGTGCTCGCTCTCCGGCACCCCTCCGCTCCAGACCAGCCGTTCCGTGCCCCGGCTGATCCCCGAATAAAGCGTTTCGACCTCCACCATGCCCGGCCCGGCCTTGAACGCGGTCTCACGCATCCCGACCGCACCCGCGCCGGTGATCCAAAGGGCCTTGGCCACGCAGTCGCTCACAGCGCGTGTCCGGATTTCAGCGCCTTCACTGCCAGATAACCGCTGTTGTGGATGTTCTTGCCAACCCGCAGCGGCAATTGCTCGACAACCTCGATCCCCTGCGCCCGGAACGTGTGCACCTTGGCGGGGTTGTTGGTCAGCAGCCGCACCGCCCCGAAGCCAAGGTTGCGCAGCATCACCGCCGCCACGCGGAAATCTCGCTCGTCATCCTCGAACCCCAGCGCATGATTGGCATCCACCGTGTCCAGCCCCCGCGATTGCAGGTCATAGACCCGCATCTTGTTGGCCAGCCCGATTCCGCGGCCTTCCTGGTTGAGGTAAAGCAGCAGCCCCGCGCCCTCCTCGCCCATGCGCAGCATCGCCGCGCGAAGCTGCGGCCCGCAGTCGCATTTCAGACTGCCCAGCACATCCCCGGTGAAGCACGCCGAATGCAGCCGCGCCAGCACCGGGCGTGCCGGATCCGGCGTGCCGATCTCGAACGCATAGTGCTCTGTCCGGCCATCGGGGTCGCGGAAAACGTGCAGCTTGCCGCTGTCATGCGCCTCGACGGGCAGGCCGGCCGCGGCCACCGGCGACAGCGCGGGTGTCTGCGCGAAATGGCTCAATGCCTCGGCCAGGTCGACCGCCGTCATGCTCAGCCCCTCGGGTATCGCCCGGTCGTCGGCCAGCGCGAAGATCAGCGCCGCAGGCAGCAGTTCCGACGACTTCACCACGCTCAGCGCCAGCCCGTGCAGCCGCGCTTCCCTGTCCCTTACCCGGTGCAGCGGCGCGACCGGACCCGCGGTATCCTGCCCGGCATCGGCCAGCCGCATGAACCAGGCGAGGTCGGCCTGTTCCGGCGGACGGATCCGCACCGGCAGATCCCAGATGTCGGCACTTTGCACGGGCGCCATCGCGGCCCTGGCCCGGTTGCCCGTCAAAACCAGCTCCGGCACACCGAAAAGGTCGCGCAACGCGTCCAGCCGCGCCTGCGTCAGTGTCTCGGCCGCCACCGCCACGGCGCGAACCGGCCCATCGGTCAGAAGGCACGGCAGCCCAAGCCGCAGGTCTGATTGCACCCGGCTCAGGCGTTCGGCGACACTGGGAAGAAGGCTTTGAGGAACTGGGGACATGTGCGGTACTTTCGGACTATCGGTTGGGGTATCTGGCATGGGGGCATTTCCTTCAGTGCCGCAGCGCGGGACGTTCGCGCACACGATGCGGCCACAGCACCTGCGCCGGCGGTGCCGGTGCCAACGCACAATCGAAGAGCACGTCGGACCCCAGGCCATACACTTCGGTCTTGGGACGCAACGCCTCGGCCAGGCAGGGCACTGGCGACGTCTTCAGCCCGGTCGGCCCGGCCCCGATCAGCAGCGGCGCCACGGCCACGTGCAACCGCGTCAACAGGCCCGCCTCCAGGAACTGCGCGATGGTGATCCCGCCGCCTTCGATCAGAACGTGATCCAGGCCAAGCCCCCGCAGCGCGGCCAGGATCTGGCCCGGCGAGATCCATTCGCCGCGCGGCAGCCGTATCACCTCCACGTCTTCGGGGCGGGGTTTGTCCACCGCCTGGATCACGATTCGCCGGGCGCTTTCGTCGCGCAGCAGGCCGGCATCGTTGGGCAAGCGGCCGTGGGGGTCGATCACCACCCGTGCCGGGTTGCGCCCCTTGGCCAGCCGCACGGTCAAACGCGGATTGTCGTGCAGCGCCGTCTTCACACCGATCACCACCGCGTCGGCAAGCGCGCGCAGCCGGTGCAAGTGAGCCAGCCCGTCCTTGCCTGAAATGTCCTGCGCATCGCCCGACTCGGTGGCGACGCGCCCGTCGAGGGACTGCCCGATCTGCGCGATCACGCTTTGCCCCGACACCGTGCGCGTCATGCCGCCATACAGCGTCAGCGCCGCGCGTTCGCCCGAACTCCAGTCGCCGCAGCACAGGCACGCCTCGTCTTTGCGTGCGGCCAGGATACGGGCCCAGACCCTTGGGGTGACATCAATCATTTCCATGCTTTACTCCGATCATCCTGCCCGGCACGGTGTTGCGGCGGGAGCGCCAGAAGGTCGCTGTGCCCGACGCTCAGCGCGGTATGACCCGCCGCCCCGCGCCTTGTCTCCGCCCAGCGATCCGCCCTGGCCTCTCCGGCCTCCGCGGCCGCCTTGCCCACGCCGTTCACGAACTCGGCCTGCAAGGCCGCGTTGTCCGGCCCGAGGCGCCAGGCGCTGTCAGCCAGCGCCACCGCAAAGCCCCGCGCCTCGAACGCCTTCGCGGTAAGCTTCGCGGCCTCCGGGCCCATCGCCGCCTGTCCGCCCTTGTCGCCCTGCTGATGCCGGTTGAACGCCGCGACCACATCGGCATCTGCCGCCCCTGGCGGATCCCACCGCATCCGCCCGTCAAAACTCAGGGCGGCATAGAACGGCAGCCCCGCATCCCCCAGCCTGTCGGCAAGCGCGTCGGCCCAGCCGATGCTCATCAGGTCCAACAGGGCCGAGGCCGTCACCAGCCCCACATGCTCCAGCGGCAGGCCTTCCACGTCCCACGCACTGGCCTGCACGCAGTCGGCCATCGGGTGGCGCGCCTTGGCCACTTGCAAGTGCTCCGCGTCGGTGTCCAGAAAACACCACTCCAGCCTGTCGTAGCCCGCTGCGGCAAAGGCCCGCGCGGTCGATCCGGTGCCGCTGCCAAGGTCCAGCACGCGCATTCCCGGCCGCACGCAATCCGCGGCGCGCGCCAAAAGCGTCGCGTCCCGCGCCGCGTGGTCCGCCGCCTCGCGCAGGCTCAGCCAATCGGCCTGGAACTGGGTGTCAGATATCTGATTCATACCACCCACGCGCCACATGGCTTTCATGAAGCTGGACCCGGATGCGCTTGACGCGCCCGCCGTCGCCAAGCCCTTCCGATTTCGCCCGATCCCGAAGCTGCGCCCAGATGTGGTGGCACAAGAATTCGGTGGTGGTGATCCTGCCCTCGAACTCGGGCTTGTCATCCAGGTTACCGTATTTCAGCGGCTCCAGAGCGGCATTCAGCGCTTCGGTCGCCAGACCGATATCCACGACCAGCCCGTTTTCGTCGAGATCCTCGGTATAAAACGCGGCATCGACAACAAAGGTCGCTCCGTGCAGGCCCTGTGCGGGGCCGAAGACCGGGGATGGCAGGGAATGTGCGATCATGATGTGATCGCGGACTTCAACAGCGAACATAAGACTTCCGTTTCCTGGAGTGATGCGGCGCAAAAGCCGCTTTTTTCCGATATGTTAACCGGCTCATGAGCCAATCCGTTCCAGAACGCCGGCGAAAATGCGTGCGGTGTGATCCCAGCCGGTCAGGGACTGCGCCCGCGCCTGCGCGGCGGCGGCATAGCGCTCCGCCGTACCGGGGTCTGTCAGCAACCGCTCGATCGTACCGGCCAGCGCGCCGGGGTCGTCCGGCGCCACCAGCAGCGCGGCCTCCCCCACCGTCTCCGGCACAGCGCCCACCCGGCACGACACGACCGGCAGGCCGTGCAGCATCGCTTCGCTCAGAACCATGCCATAGCCTTCGTACCGCGTGGCCAGCGCAAACAGGCTGGCGCGGGCATAGGCGTCCTGCAACGCCCCCGCGCTGACCTCCCCTGCAAAGGTCACGCGATCCTGCAAACCCAGCTTGGCGGCCTGCGCCTCCAGCGCCCGCGCGGTCTCGGCGTCATGCGCCTTGCCGACGATCTCGGCCTGCCAGTCCAGCGCTTTCAACCGGCTCAGCGCCTCCAGCAACACGTCATGCCCCTTGCGCCGCGCCAACAGGCCCACCGACAGGATCAGCGGCGGCTCCGCCTTCTTCGTGTGGGATCCTACCGCGTCTGTTGTCCGCTCGAACCCCGGATGTGCGACCGTGACCTTGTCGCGCGCAACTCCAAGCTCCCGCATCACCATTCCGGCGATATGCGCGCTCGGCACGATCACATGCGCCGCGCGGTCCAGCACTTCGGCCTCGTTGCGCAATAGCGCCCGCGCCCGCCCCGGCTCCAGGCCGCTTTCCAGGCCCAGCGGATGGTGCACCATGCCCACCACGGGGGCCTCGATCGCGGCCATCCGGGCCGGGTCCATCGCTCCCAGAGCCAGCCCGTCCACGATGATCGGGCAACCGCGCGGCACGGCGGCCAGCGCATCGAACGTGGTCTGCATGTCCGCCGCGGAGGGCGCGGGGAAACTGCCTGGCAATTCCAGGTGCGCCGTGTCGAAGCCCATCGCGTTCAGCCGGTCCAGAACCGTCGCGTCATAGACGTAGCCGCCCGTGCGCTGATCCTTGTCTCCGGGAATGGCGAACACCGCGCGGCTCATGACGACCCTGCCCCTTCCGGCGCCGCGCGCACACCGCCCGGCACCCACACGAACGCCAGCCCCGGCAAGGCGGACACCAGCATCATTGCGCCATAGCAGATACCCATCGCCACCCCCGCATTGGCATCCAGCCCGATCAGCGGAAAAAGCGCCGCCGCCGCCCCCTCGCGCCAGCCCCAGCCTGCGACCGACAGCGGCACAAGCATGGCGCAGAAGACCAGCGGCAACACCGTGAACAGCCCTTCCGGCGGAATGACCGATCCGGTGGCCCGCGCCGCGGCATAAAGGCCCAGAACCAGCAAAAGCGCTCCCAGCAGCGCGTGCACGACGATCCGCTGGTGCCCGATCAGACGCCACACTAGCGCCGGAAAGGACCGGGTCGTTTCGAACCGCCGCGCGCCCCACAGCGCCACGGCGCACAGCACCGGCAGCGCGACCAGCAGCGCCCACACCCCGCCGGGCCACGCAATCCCGCCGGGCACCAGCACCGCTCCGATCAGCCCCAGCGCCAACAAAGCGAACATCGCCACCTGCCCCATCAGCCGCTCTGCCGCCACCGACTGCCCGGCACGTGCAAGGTCGGCCTGCCGCCGCACCCGCACCGCGCGCCCCACATCGCCCAGCACACCGCCGGGCAGGACCGAGTTGATCAGCTGTGCAACGTAGTATTCCCGCACCGCCGCGCCGAACCCGATCGGTATCTCCAGCGCCTGCGCCGTCAATTGCCACCGCCGCGCCATCGACAGCGTCGCCAGCGTCAACGCCGCAAGGCTCACCGCCAGCCACCCCCAATCGGCCCGCGCCAGCCGTGCGCCCACTTGGGCGGTGTCGGTCCACCACAGCATCGCGGCCATCAACGCCGCCGAGACCAGAAGCTTGATCACCCACATCTTCATCGCGCCACCCCCGCGATCTGCTCGATCGAGGAAAAGGCCCGGATGAACTCGTTGCGGAACCCGTCCATCCGCCACGCCTCGAGGTCGGAGGCCGGAACCATTCCCTCGCTCCATCCCCAGCCGTCGATCATCGCCAGAACGTCAGGCGACGCGATCATGTGTACCGGTACGTCCCGGTTCTCGCTGCCTGCCACGAAGCCGGCCGCCTGGTGGTCTCCAGCCACGATCACCAGCGGTGCCGCTTCCCCCAGACGTGCCACGTGCGAAAAAACCGCGTTCAGCGAATAGTCCACCGACCGGCGATAGGCGTCGCGCACCGCGTCCCGGTCCTTCCACAATTCTTTGGGCGTCGGTCCTTTCGCGGCCATCTCGTTGAACTCTGTGCCGTCGCCGATCGCGCCCCATGGCAGCATCTTCGGAACCGGCGTCCACGGCGCGTGCGACGAGATCAGCGCAACCTGGATGAAATCCGGCCGCGGATCGTCGGGCAACAGGTCACCATAGGTTGCCAGCGTGAACTGGTCGGGCATCGTGACCCAGTTGAACGGCGCCCCCTGATAGGGGATGTCCTTGGCCTCGAACACGCGCTCGAACCCCATCGCGGCGCTTTCTGGCCAGGCCATCGTGATCGCCGGCATCACCGCGGCGGTGCGATAGCCCGCCTCTGCGGCCAGCTGGAACAGCCATTTCTGCCCGCTTGCAATCATCGCGCCATAGCGCGCGTTGTCCGGCGTCCAGAGCCCGCTACCAAACGCCCCATGTGCCAGCCAGCTTTGCCCTCCAGCGGTGGGCGAGGTCAGCCAGCCGCTCTTGATCTCCAGCCCCGCCGCTGCGATCTCTTGCTCGGCACGGCGCAGCGTGGCTACGTGGGTCGGGGCGTATTCCGGGTTGTCGATGCTGGCGCGCCCATAGCTTTCGACCCAGATAAGCAGGATATCGCGCCCCTCCAGCCGGTCGAACGCACCCGCGATGTCGCGCATCGGATCGGCCTCCGCCGTCTGCCGGAACTGTGCTAGGTCCGCCACCGTTTCGCGCGCGTCGCCGATGCGGGCGACGGCCACGCGCGTGGTCCGGGCTGATCCGGGCGGACTTTGCTCGAACGTCCAGTAGCCCAGGTGGTGACCTGTATCCGCCACCGCCCAGCCGCCGGTCGCCAGCGCCGCCACCAATGCAGCCGCCCGTGCCGGCCCCGGCAGGGAGAGCCGGCCCCATGCCTTCAGCCCGCCGCGCAGCAGCATGTAGACCAGCACCGTCGCCAGAATGCTCCCCACGACCACCAGGCTCGCGCTCGCGGTCCCGATACTGTCGCTCAACAGGCCGAAACCCGCCTCGACCAGGAACAGGTCCGATATCGGGTTGAAGGCCCGGTTATAGGCCGTGAAGCTTCCCAGGTCCGCCAGTTTCAGCAGCGTGACCGCCACGATGACCAGCGCCAGCCCCGACGCCACGCCGCGCGTCCCTCCCAGCGCCATCATTGCGAACAGCAGCACCGACAACTCGATCGGCCAATAGGCCATCCCGGCATAGCTCATCTGACCCGGATGGTTGGGCAGGGCCAGCACGCAGAACATCACGCCCGCCGCGGCAATCAGGATCAGGGCACGGATCATCGGCGGTGTCGCACCAGCCAGGCGGTATCGATGGCAAAGGACAGCACCAGCAGCATCGAGGCCACCAGCGCGACCGGACCGGCGATGCCTGGCGAAATCAGCGGGCACGTCAGCACGATCAAGGTCCCGACCTGCACCACGCAGATGGTCTTGCGCCGCATCGATTCGGGTAATGCGCCGCGCAGCAGCGGCCATGCCAGCCCCGCCAGCACGAAGACATAGCGCATGAACCCCAGCACCAGTATCTCCGCGCCCGTCCGGCCCGACAGCAGCAGCCACAGCGCCAGCACTGCGCCCAATGCCGCATCGACCTCCATGTCGAACCGTGCCCCGAAGTCGGATTTCAGCTGCGACCGCCGCGCCAGCCAGCCGTCCACCCCGTCCAGCGACAGGATCGTCAGTCCGACCCAGAACACCAGCCACGGCGATACCGCTCCGGCGTCGAACAGCGCAGCGGCCAAAAGAGACAACAGCGCCGCGCGCCCCAGCGTGACCGTGTTGCACAAGCCGAACACCGCGTGCGGATAATTGCGCCGCAAGCCCAGAACCACCAGCCCGACGCACAGGGCAAACGCCCCCAACGCCCAGCCCGGCGACGGCAGTACCGCCGTTGCGAACGCGGCCAGTCCAATCGCCATCGCCGCCGCGATCACGATGACTTCCGCCATCGGCGGACGAACCGTCAGCGTCGCGGTCCTTTTATGCGGGGTTATGTCGACCATGATTATCCTTGCGCGTTCTGCATTTAAGTAGAACGCACGAAACCGGCGACCAGATCACAAATCTTTCAGCGTCGCGGGCTCAATCCGACGCGGATACAAGAACCTCGCCCCGGATCGGCAGGTGATCGGACGCCGCCCGCGTCTGATCGGTGGCGATCACCCGCACATCCGACACCGCCCCGGCCCTGTCGGTTAGGATCCGGTCCAACGGCAGCAGCGGTCTGTGTGCGGGAAAACTGCGCGGTGCGGCCCCGTGAAACCGCCTTCCCACCAACCGGCCATTGAACATCAGCCCGCCCCAGGGTCGCCATTCGTTGAAATCGCCCATCATGATCGTCTGCATGATGGGACGCCGGCGCAGGTACTGCCCCACGATCCGCATCTGCACCACCCTCAACGGCTGTGACAGCGACAGGTGCATCGACATGATCCGCACGCGCAGGCCGTCCACCTGCGCCTCCACCACCACCGCGCCGCGGTGACAATGCCCCGGCAGGTCGATCACGTCGCGGTGACCGACCTCCAGCCGCGGATGCAGGAACAAAATCGTGCCCAGGAACCCGTCGCTCTGCGGCCCCCAGCGCATCTCGGGGTCCTCATGCTGCCAGACCAGCCCGCTATCCGATGCGATCCCCGCCATATCGAGGATGCTTTCATGCGGCCGGCACTCCGCATCGGCCTCCTGCAACGCCAGCACATCAGGCGCCTCCGGCACCAGCGCTCCGGCGATCGCCGCGCGCACCCGGTCCGGGTCGACCCGCCCGTCCGCGCCCTTCGCCCGATGCACGTTCCAGCTGGCACAACGCAGGCGCAGGCCATCCGTCCGGCTTTTCCCCGTTGCTGCAACCACGTCTTGCATTACCATTCGCACATTAACCTATCATACGCTGCACATGACAGGAGACCCCATGTCACTTCAATTCCCGACTTCCCTGCTCGCCGCGATCCCGCTCGCCACGCTGCCGGTCCTCGCACAGGCCGAAATGGCCCGCTACGAGCTCGATGCAAGCCATACCACCGTCTATTTCACCGTCGACCATATCGGCTATGCCAAGACACTCGGCATCTTCCCGGGGGTCGAGGGCGGCTTCGACTACGATGCCGAAACCAACGAACTGGGCGAGGTCAGCGTCACCATCGCCGCCACCAGCGTCGATACCTTCCACGAGGGCCGCAACGAGCATGTGCGCAAGGCGGATTTCCTCGATGTCTCCAACCACCCCGAGATCACCTTTACCGCCAATGGCGGCACTGCCAGCTCCGAGACGGAAGGCACCGTCGAAGGCGAACTGACCATTCTCGGCGAGACCCGACCGGTGACGCTGAACGTGACGCTCAACAAGGCCGCGGAATATCCCTTTGGCCACGAGCGGTTCACGCTTGGTCTGTCGATGCAGACAAGCATCCAGCGCAGTGAATTCGGCATGACCTACGGCGTCGAGAACGGCATGGTGGGCGACACGGTCGACATCATGATTGAAACCGAAGCCATGCGGATGGAGTGACGCCGCTCGCTTGTCGGTTCCTGCCGGTCCGGTGTAACATTTTCCCGTGTCGGCGCGCCGCACGCCGGCTCGGCCCGAGCGCGTATCGTACTGAAATATTACGGAAAGACCCCCGATGTCCGACATCTCCGGCAAACCCTGCATCCTGTGTTGCGCCATAACCGGTTCGGTGCCGCGCACCTCCGACAACCCGGCGGTGCCGATCACCGTTTCCCAGCAGATCGAAAGCAGCCACGCGGCGGTCGAGGCCGGGGCCAGCATCATCCACGCGCATGTCCGCAACGAGGACGAATCGCCCTCCTCCGACCCCGAGAAATTCGCCGCGCTCAAGGAAGGGCTGGAGAAACACTGCCCCGGCGTCGTGATCCAGTTCTCCACGGGCGGGCGCTCCGGCGCCGGAAAGGCGCGCGGCGGGATGCTCCCCTTGCGCCCCGACATGGCCTCGCTCTCGGTGGGCTCCAACAATTTTCCCAGTCGCGTCTACGAGAATCCGCCCGACCTCGTCGATTGGCTCGCGTCCGAGATGACCGCCCACGACATCACCCCCGAGGTCGAGGCGTTCGATCTGTCCCACATTCTTCAGGCCATCGCCCGGCACGAGGCGGGTACCCTGCCCGGCAAGCTCTATGTCCAGTTCGTCATGGGCGTGAAAAACGCCATGCCCGCCGACAAGGCCGTATTCGACTTCTACGTGAAGACCATGAGGGACCGCGCGCCGCGGGCCAACTGGTGCGCCGCGGGCATCGGCGCCAATCAGGTGGTGGTCAACGAATGGGCCATTGCCGCGGGCGGCCACACCCGCGCAGGGCTGGAAGACAACGTGCGGCTCGACCGCGACACGCTCGCGCCGTCGAACGCCGCGCTGATAGCCCGCGCGGCAGAGCTTTGCGCAAAATACGAAAGGCCCGTCGCCACCCTTGCCCAGACGCGCGAGATACTCGGACTGCGCCCAGCCTGAAAACCATGTGAAACAGGCGCTTATGGCACAACGCTCATGCGGCTGGCATCAGGCGGACCCGGCAAATTCCGCAGTCTCGTCCAGCATCTCGGGATACCACCGCTCCAGCACCGGCGCGAAAGCCTCGCGGATGCGTCCCACCTGCGCTGGCGTCAGGTCGTCTTTCCAGCCGCCTGCCCTGCCCTTGGCGAAAAAGCTTTTCATCCCCTCGGGCCGCTCGGTGAAGCCGTGCTTTTCTTCCTGTTTCTTCAGCGCCTCGAAACTGGTGGCCTTGATCGCGCGGGCCAGCTTCGGCCGATCCGGCTTGACGCTCAGAAAGTCCAGCAACCGCTCCGTGGTCTTGGCGGGCTTGTCCAGCATGTCCTCGTAACGGATCAGGTGCCGCGGCATTCCCGGCACCGTGGCCCAGCGGGTCACATGATCATCCCACCGCCCCAGCGCATCGAGGATTCCGGTACCGGTTCCCATCACGTTTTCCGGATCGCACATCTTGGCAATGGCCTCATCCAGCGACACCGAGGTGTGACGCGCAAAGGAGGGTGCCACATCGAACGGATTGCGCATGATGTAAAGCGCCCCGGCCGTGACGGCGGGGGGAATCAGGTCCACGCTTCCAACCCGGATCGGTGTACAGTGTGTCTTGACGAAATGCTTGCCCGGCTTGGCCCCGGCAATCATGTGTATCGCCTTGGTGCGCACGCGCAGCCAATCGTCGATGGTCTTTCCGTGAAAGGTCCCGCCATTCGCGGCATCGAAGAAATCCTGCCGGATGTCGGCGGTCGTAAACTGGCGCAAGTTATTGATATCGGGCGCCATTCCCGGCGGCATGAAATAATGCGCCAGCAGGCTGCGCAGCCACGTATTGCCCGATTTGGGGAACGACGCCAGCCAGATGATCCTCTGCAGGTCAGACACTGTAGTACCCGTGCTTCTTCATCATCCGCTTATGCTCCCGGCGGACCCGGTTGACCAGGGCCGGGTCAAGGTCGTCTTTCCACTGCCCGGCTTCACCTCTTGCGAAAAAGCGTTCGGAGTGCGGGGACTTTTCCTGAAAGCCTGATTGGTCCTCCTGCTTCTTCAGTTCGTCGAAGCTTGCAAACCGGATCGCCCGCTCCAGGCGCTCCGGCACGACAGGCACGCCGATGAACTCGAGGGTCTTCGCAAAATAGGTTCGCGGGTCCGTCAGCAGGTCTTCGTAGCGCAGCGCCAGAACCGGAAAGGCTCCGCCTTGCGTCCAGTCCTTGACGTGGTCGCTCCAACTGCCCAGGAACTGCCAGGTGGTCGTGGCATCGGCCTGATTGGCACTATCCGTGCGGCCGATGAACTCGACGGTTTCCTCATGCGTCATGCCGTAGTGCCGCGCGTAGGACAAAACCATGTCCAGAGGATTGCGCAGAATATAGATCGCCTGCCTAGTATAACGCGCGGGAATGAGTTCAACACCAAATGCCTGGTTACGACAGTTGTGCGTTTTGACGAAATTCACATCCGCATTGTTTGCCACGATCCCTTGCAGGACCCGGTCGCGCACTTGAAGCGTTGCTTCGGGATCGTTTATGTCAATCCTTCGGCCTGCTGCAGCAAAATAACGATCCGGTTTCGAGTCCCCAAATCCGAAACGCTGGATCTGGTTGATTTCCAAAGGTTTCTTCGCATCGGAAAGATAGTTGGCCAGGAAAATCCGCATCCACGTATTGCCGGATTTTGGGTAGGAGGCCAGCCAGACAATACTTCGTTTCATGTCCATCCTTCGAGGCACATCAAAAAGGGAACGGTTGCCCGTTCCCTAAAAGAAAACGGCGGGAGAGTACACTCCCCCGCCGTTCAAAGCCGTTCAAGCTAAGCTTAGAAGCTCAGGTTGATCGCGGTGCCGATTGCGGTACCGTCGATGTCGGTGCCAGCGGCGTTTTCGGTTTCACCGTACAGCAGGTACGTGGTCCAGCTGACGCCCGGTCCCAGGTCGCGGTTGGCGGCGAGTTTGTAGTACTCGTACTCGCCATCGTTCGCGCCTGCTTCGACTTCGCCGAGGTAGGCTTCGAGGCCAAAGGTCCAGGGACCGGCGGCGTCGTATGCGACACCAACGCTGTAACCTTCTTGGTCACCGATGCCGCCTGCGGCACCGTTGTCGTTTTCAGCGTAGGATGCACCGAAGGTGAAACCGCTGAAGCCGACTTGGAAGCCGACGCCCCAGGTTTCGGGATCCGAAACACCTGCGACTTGGCTGTCACCGGTGCCCCAGCGGGCGGCCAGCGTGATGTCGGTGGTGCCGAAGGACTGGCTGTAGTTCACACCGATGTCGAAGATGTCGACCAGGCCGGCGTTGCGGTTGACCGGAGCAGCGTTTTGAGCGTTACCAGCAGCCGAAGGTGCGTACGAGATACCGGCGGTGAAGCCAGAGAAGCTCGGCGTGTAGTAGCTGATACGTGCAACGTCGTTGTTACCCGCAACCTCGGTGTAGGACGAGATGGCTGCCTGACGGAATGCGCCGGGCGAACCAGCACCACCCACGAACGGGATGAAGGCGGAAGCGGAGGGCGAGTTGATCGCCATGGAACCGACTTGCGGTGCGCCAACCATCATCTTGTAACCGGCCGAGTTTTCGAAACCGGCGTCGATGCGGCCGAAGGTATCGCTCGAGATCGACATGTACGATTCGTCGATGCCGTCGACACCACCACCACCGTTCGTGGCTTCCATCTGAACGTTGATGCCGAAGGTCATGCCGTTGTCCAGCGTGATGTTCGGGGTGAAGATGATTTCGGCGTTGGTCAGCATCTGGATGCCGTCGAAGTCAGCTGCGCCGACACCGGTGCCGCCAACATCGGCATACGCGATGTGCTGTTGGAAGAAACCACCCCAATCCAGGTTCCAGTCCTGGGCCGAGGCAGGGGCAGCAGCGACGCCGAGGGCGATTGCGCTGGTGCAGAGAAGTTGCTTTTTCAAGGTTATCCCTCCTTAAAGCAGGAAAGTTACAAGTTCCACCGCCCCCGATCCAGGACACGGCTTGAGGGATGAATGCTGTAAATGCCCCCTCACTGTCAACGAACCGCCCCCCGCGCACCGTGTTGTTGGACGCTCTGTGACGTATTTCCCACACAGACCTGTTCGACGCCGTCGCTTTCCACGTTGAATCCGTTGAAACGCACGGTTTTTAAGGGGTTCGGCGCAACCTTCGGCTGCACCGAGGCGGGCCGTCAGAGTCCCCGCGCCGCGCCCATTCGCGACTCGCCCGGGGCCGGCCCGCGCGACTCGGGGCGCCACCGCGACATTTCCATCACACCTTCCGCCACCCACCGTACTGTACGTCCCGCCCGAGCCCCCCCGTCCATACCGGCAAGGTCCCCAACGGCCCGATCCGCCGGCCAGGACCGGGGCTTACAGCCCCCGCTCCTCCAACACCTTGCGCGCGTGCCGAAAGCATTCCAGCCCCTGCGGCACCCCGCAATAGATTGCGATCACGTGCACGATGGCGCGAATCTCTTCCCTGGTGACACCGTTGTTCAGCGCCCCCCGGCAATGGATCTCGAACTCGTTCATCTTTCCCAGCGCCCCGATCATGCTCAGGTTCATCATGCTGCGGGTCTTTGCGTCGATCACCTCGTCGCCCCAGCCGAATCCCCAGCACCACGCCGTCATCGCTTCCTGGAAAGGCCGCGTGAAGTCATCGGCCGCGGCAAGGTTCTTCTCCACGTATTCGGCGCCCAGCGTGGCCTTGCGCTGCTCCAGCCCTTTCAGGAACAGGTCTTCGTCGAACAGGCTCATGAGTTTTCCTCTCTGTTAGATGTCGATCGGGCGCATGGCATAGAGGTCCTCCGCCGCGGTCCTGATCTTGTCATGGTCGTATAGCCGCGCGCGCCACGCATCGGGAATGCCGGCATATCCGTAAATGCGCCCGGCCAGCTGCCCCACCACGGCACCCACCGTGTCGGCATCCCCGCCCAGGTTCACGCCCGCCAGCACCGCGTCGCGGAACGTCTCGCCCTGCGTCAGCGCCCAGAAGGCCGCGTGCAGCGTATGCACCACGTATCCGCTGGCCTCGTCGGGCGGCGTATCGGGGCACGGCAAAATCCCCCTGTCGCCGGTCACCAGGAACTCCGCCATGTTCGCCGCCGCCCTCTGGCACAGGGGGCTCGCGTGGGTCAGCCGGCTCTGCAACCGTGCCACCGCCATGGCGCTTTCCTTCGAGGCGCCATAGGCGATCACAACCGGCGCCAGCCGCATGATTCCACCATTGCCGCTATATTCATCCTCCACCGGCCCGGCATAGGGGTTGCCGGTCTGCTGAAACCGGGTCAGCGCCGCGTTGGTCTGGTTGCCGATGTCGAAACACACGCGGGTCGACGACAGGTACCCGTTGTCGCGCCAGTTCACGAATCGCTTCATCGCGTCCTCGGCGTCCCAGCCATTGGCCGAGCGCAGCATCTGCGCCAGGCACATCGCCATCGAGGTGTCGTCCGTCCACTTGCCGGGCTCCAGGTTGAAAGGCCCGCCGCCCACCATGTCGGTGATCGGCTCGAACGTGCCGCGCGGGCGGAACTCCAGCGTCGTGCCCACCGCGTCGCCCACGGCCAGCCCCACCAGCATCCCGAGCGCCTCGTCCTCGCTAAAGGGTTTCTGCATCATGGCTCTGGCACCTCGTCATCGAACCGGCCAACCTTCGCGCGGCGCAAGGCGCCCGCCTCTTCGTCCGGGTCCTTTGAATCCAGCGTGTCCAGCCGCAGCCCGCCATGTGCATATACCGGGCGCCCCGCTGCCGCCAATCCCCGCAACCGCGCGGCCATCGCCTGCTTGCGATCCACCTGGTGCGGCTGAAAGCGGTCATAGTCGCGCGGTGAATGATCGGCCCCCCGCACCAGATCTCCGGCCGAGACGGCAGCGTCGAACAGCGCCTGGCCCGTGGGCGAGCGCACGATCACGCCGTTGAAACCGTCATCCTCTCCGTCGGGCTCCGCACCGGGCCAGATATCCGCCGCGGCCACGTCCGCCGCTTCGCCGATCGCATCAGGGCACAGCTTGCATCGGCTCTGGATGCGCCAGCCCGCCTCGTCCGCCCACATCTCGTTATAGGTCTTTTCGAAATGTCGTCCGTCCCGCGTCTCGATCCGGGTCGGCCCCGGGTTTCCGTGGCCACGATAGCGAAACAGCGCCAGCTCGTTCTCCGCCACGCCCAGCTCGTCAAGCACCGCCTGCGACTTGCCCAGGTCCGACGCCCCGCCGCAGACCATCACCAGGACGGCCACCAGCAGGCTGTCCAGCCGCGCATCCGCCTTGGCCCGGGCCCGTACAGCGCCAGCGTCGCAGGGCTTGGCGATGACGGCAAAGGGTTCCCCCCGCGCCAGCGCCGCCTCCAGCCCGGCCAGCGTATCGCTCGGCCCATAGCGTGATCCGGCGCGTGCGGCCAGCTCCTCCGGCGTGTCGGACATCACCCAGCGCGAGCGCATGGGCCGCCCGGGATCGGCGGCGCAATGCAGGACAAACGCGGCCTTGCCCGTGCGCAGCAAATGCACGCCAAGCGCCGTCAGCACCCCGCCCGACGACGCGCGGAACCGGATATCGGGGTCGCCGGCCCAGGCCTCGCCCATGTGCGTGTAGCTGCCCCAGACGGCATCGTCCCTATCGCCCTGCGCATCGGCCCTGGCGACCACGCCGGGACAGGCGGCCAGGATTTCGGCATCCGCTCCGGACTCTTCAGCCGCCACCGGCGCCGGCCGCAGCCGCCCGTGCCGGTTCATCCGCATGACCCAGCGCTCCGGGGCAAGCGCCTCGCAGAGACCGCAGCCGATGCAAAGACCGCTCTCGACCACCTCTCGCACGCTGCCTGCCTGTCGCACCTCTGTCATGCCGCCTTTCCCTCGCACAGGTTCTACCGTATTGGTGACCGGCCCCGCCGCCACACGCAAGCCCCTGACCAGCGCCATCCAGGGAACGAGACGCCGCATGACCATGACCTGCACAGCAACCGTGCTCATCGACGACGCCCGCACCCGCGTCACCCGGTTCGACTTCGCGCCGGGCCAGCAGACGGGCTGGCACACGCACGAGCTCGACTATGTCATCACCGCGATCACCGAGTGCCGGATGCGCCTGCAAGAGCCAGATGGGCAGACGCGCGAGGTAACAGTGCCCGCCGGCAGCGCCTATGCTCGTGCGAAGGGCGTGAAACACAACGTCATCAATGCCGGCTCTGCGCCGATGAGCTTCGTCGAGGTCGAGATCCGGTAGCGCGGCAGCGCGCCCCGCCCTCGCACAACGCGCGACCCGCCCGCCATCGCATCCCCAGCCAGCGAAAACACCGGCGAAGCGGTCGAGGCTCCGCGTCTGCGGCGGCTTCAACTCCGCACGCGTCACAAGCGGAAAATTTCTTCACAGGAATTATTTATTCATTCAGAGGCTTTTTTTGTGGTAAATCGCACAAGAATTAAGCATCGTGTGAAAATCCGGCCCGCCGTTTTTCACGGCTCGCCGGACACCGGCCTCGTCCAAGAATGGCCGGCAAATGAAATGGGTGCTTGCCCGAAGGCGCCATCGCCCTGTCGCCTCCGGGACCGCACCAGAACGGGAGGACAGTAAATTGGATACCGATATCGGTGCACTGACGGTGATCTTCACCGAGTTCTATTATTGGGTGACCGTACCACTCATGTTCCTGATCCACGTCGGCTTCTGCATGTACGAGGTCGGCGCAAGCCGCCACAAGAACCACATGCACACGGTGATGAAGAACACCATGCTCATGCCGCTGGTGACCGTCACCTTCTTCTTCTTCGGATGGTGGATCTACTTCGCCTTGCCCAACGGCCCCGGCATCACCGGCGGTCTGACGCAATCGGACAACGCCGTGCCGTGGTCCGAACTCATGGGCACGCACCTGGGCGGCCCCGGCCCGGCGCTGGAAAGCGCGCAGGGCTATGGCGCCGAGCTTGGCAACAGCTTCTGGAACCGTCTCAACGGCGTCTTCTGGGCGGCCTTCCTGCTGTTCAGCTGGACCGCGGCCTCGATCGTGTCGGGCGCCACCATCGAGCGCATCCGGCCCACCGCCTTCTGGATCCTGGCCGTGGTCATCGGCTCGGGCACCTGGATCATCGACGCGGCCTGGGGTTGGCACCCCGACGGCTGGATGGTCACGCAGCTGGGCTATCACGATGCCTATGCCTCGGGCGTGATCCACGCCATCGCGGGCGGCTTCGCCCTCGGCGTGATCGTCGTTCTGGGCCCGCGGATCGGCAAGTTCGCCCCCGACGGCACACCGCGCAACATCAACCCGCACAACAAATGGCTGGTGACGATCGGGCTCTTCCTGATCTATTGCGGCTTCTGGGGCTTTTACGTCGCCTGCAACGTGCCGATCATCGACCACGGCACGCTGGGCGGCGCCGAAGGCATGGTGAACTTCACGGCCACCACGATCTACCTTACCCCCACAACCCTGTCGGCCATCGTCTTCAACTTCCTGATGTCGCTCTCGGGCGGCCTGCTGGCCGGCTACGTCGTCTCGAAGGGAGAGGCGTTCTGGACCTACTCGGCCGGCCTTGCCGGAATCATTACCGCCTCGGCGGGCAATGACCTCTATCACCCGATCCAGGCCATGCTGATCGGCGGGGTCGGCGCGGTCTTCGCCTACAAGATGCACTTCTGGGTCGAGCGCCGCTTCAAGATCGACGATCCGGTGGGCGCCGTGGCCGTGCACGGCTACGCGGGCTTTCTCGGGCTGGTGATCTGCGGCTTCATGCTCTGGGGCCACCCGGCCACGGCGGCCTATCACGAAACCGTCGCGGTCATCACCCCCTGGGGCCAGTTCGCAGGTGCGCTCATCATGTTCGGCGTGCTGGGCTTTCTGCCCGCCTGGATCGTTTCGAAGATCCTGATGGGCATGGGGATGTTGCGCGTCCCGCCCGCGGTCGAACTCGTCGGGCTCGACATGTCCGAGGAGATCGCCGAGGAAATGGACGCCATCGAGGTGTCCGAAGCCGACATCGCCGAGGCCAAGCGCCTTGGCCTGCTGACCTGAGGAGGACCGCACAATGTCAACGACATCCATCGAAACCTGGGCAGGCGCCGACCTGTCCCAGATCGGCCCGATCTATCCCATGGTCGGCACCGAAGTGATCCTCCTGATCGTCGGCGTCCTGTTCTGGCTGGCGTTTCACGTCCTGCAAGCCAGGATCGAACGCCGTGAACTCGACGCCGACGAGGCGGCGGCCCACGGTCAAGAGCGCATAGCGCGGGTCTTCGAGGACGAAGCGCGGGAATAAGATCTCCTGCGCGCGCTTTGAACGCCGGTCTTCGGGCCGGCGTTCTTCGTTTCAGGCCGGTGGCATACCGGCCTTGCATCCATCGCTATGGACACGCCCCGCGCCCTCTGCCACTGATCGCGCCATGACAGCCCAGACCACCCTGCCCGAGGATATCCAGAACCGCACCCTCGGGCTCGCTGCCGCCTTCGGCGTGCTGGTGATCTGGTCGGGCTTCATCGTCTTCTCCCGCGCGGGCGTGCAGACCGAATTGACACCGGGCGACATCACCGCGCTGCGTTTCATGGTGACGGGGGTGCTGATGGCGCCCTTCGCCTGGGCGTGGTGGCCGCGCCACCTCGGGGCGGTACCGCTGGCGCTGATCGCGCTCTGCGGGTCGGGGGCGCTCTATGCGATGCTGGTCTACATGGGCCTGCGCTACACGTCGGCGGCCTATGCCGGGGTCTTCACCAACGGCGCACTGCCCTTCTTCACCGTGCTGCTGGTGACCGCCTTCACCGGCGCGCTGCCCAACCGCCTGCAATTGGTCAGCCTCGCCATCGTCACTGTCGGGGCGGTTTTCGTCGCCGTCACGGGCATCCGCACCACCGGCGAAGGCGCGGCGCTGGGGATCGTCTTCTTCCTGACCGCCGCCGCGATCCAGTCGGTCTATATCTTCGGCGTGCGCCGTTGGCGGCTGACCCCGCGACAGGCACTGGTGGCGATCAATATTCCCAACGCGCTGGTCTTCCTGCCGCTGTGGTACTTCTTCCTGCCCTCGGGCCTTGCGCAGGCCGACACCGGCACGATCCTGTTCCAGGCCGCCTACCAGGGCCTGGGGCCAGGCATCCTGGCCATGGCGTGCTTTGCCATCGCGGCGAACCACCTGGGGCCCACGCACACCGCGGGGTTTTCGGCCGCCGTGCCGGCTTCGGCGGCCCTGCTGGCCATCCCGGTCCTGTCGGAAATCCCCGGTCCGCTGGAATGGACGGGCATCGCACTGGTGACCATCGGCCTGCTGATGCTGGTCCGCGCCCGCGACACGTAGCGGTCCTGCAGCCCCCCAAGGGCCCTCAGGGACAGCCGAACGGAACGAAGGTGCTCGCCATGCCCTCGTTCATCGTCATCTTCAGCAGCGTGTCGGCCAGCCGCCACTCCTCGTGGGTCATCGGGCAGATCTCGACCCGCGCGGTACAGCCCGCGTCGATGAACTTCTGGTTCTCCGTCAGGAACTCCATCCGCAGCCCCTCCGGTCCGTGCAACGAAATGGCATCGCGCACCGACGCCTCGTAAAGGCTGCATTTCCGCGCTGTCCAGCCATCCGCCTGCCGGTCCGTGGCAGACACTGGCCCGGGGCCGATTCCGCCGATCGCAGCCACCATCGCCAGCACCGACACCACGCCTGTGCGTGCCAGCGGTATCCCTCTGCTTTTCATCGAGATTCTGCCTCGCCCTCGTTTTTCCAAAGGCTACGTTGCCGGGTCGGACGGAGCCACTCCTCCATGGCATGTATGGCAGAAAACCGCCTACACGCATAGGCGGTGCCACAGTCAACGGCGCCGCGCCTGCCAGGCCTCCGCCCGGTCGACCCAGTGGCGATAAACCACATCCGCCGCCTTCAGGAAATGCGGCCGGTCGAACAGGTGCAGCACATGCCGCGGCAGGCGGGTTTGCGCATAGGCCGTCTCGGCCCGGGCATCGCCCACCGCCAGCCAGCCCGCCTTGGCGCCCAGGTAGGGCGCCATTACCGTCCCCGACCCGCTGAAACCCATGGCAAAACTGATACCGTCGCGCTGCCCTACATGCGGCATCTGCGCGAAACTGAACCCGGTATAGCCGCTCCAGACGTGGCTCAGCCTGGCCTCTTCCAACTCCGGCCAGACCTCCACCATCGTCTGCCTTTGCCGCGCGGCGGCCACGTGCAACGGCACGTCCCGCATTGCGGCCCGCCCGCCGAACAGGATGCGCTTGCCGTCCGGCGAAACACGGAAATAGCTGTGCCGCGCCCGCGTTTCGACCATCATCCGCCGCCCCGGTGCCAGGTGCCCGATCAGGTTTTCCGGCAACTCCTCGGTCGCAATGATATAGCTCGGCAAAGGAAACACCCGCTTCGCGTGCCAGGCAAAGGGCCGCGTGGTATAGCCGTTCGTCGCCAGCACCACCTTGTCGGCCCGGATGCGCCCCTTCGGCGTGCGCGCCACGTGCCGGGTGCCGTCGCGCTCCATCGCCTCGACGCGGGCATGGCTGACCACCGGCACACCGCGCCGCCGCACCGCGTCCAGCATTCCGCGATGATACTTCGCCGGATGCACCGCGCCATGCTCGGGAAACAGGATGCCGCCATGATACAGCCCGGTATCGATCTCGCGTCCCAGCGCCTCCCGCTCCAGCAGCTCGACCTTGACCCTACTTTTCGCGCGCACCTTCTCGGCCAGCCGCTTCTGCCCCTCGAAATGCGCCGCCGTATAGGCCAGTTGCACACGTCCGGTCTGCTTGAAATCACAGTCGATGGTCTCGTGCGCGATGAAATCCCGCGCCCATTCCAGCGCCGGGGCCGCCTCGGCCAGCAGGGCGTCCGCCACCTCCGCGCCAAAGGCCGCCGCCATCTTGTCCCAGCTCAGCCGCGGATGCGCGCCCACCATCCCGCCATTGCGGCTCGACGCACCTTCCCCCGGAACGCCCGCCTCGACCACCACGACCTTCGCGCCGCTGTCATGCGCTGCAATCGCCGCCGACAATCCGGTGTAGCCCGCGCCGATCACCAGCACGTCGCAATGATCCGGCAAACCGTCCGCCGTTGCCTCGGGTGCCACCGCTTCCCACCACCACGGGCGGCCCGGTTCCGCCTCGCCTGTCCATCTTGTCATGATATCGCTCCTGCTGACGCGCCCAGATTGCCCGGACCATGAGGGCCGTCAAGCCTCGTTGCCGACAACCCACGCGCCGTTGCCGGATAGGCTCGGAGCGTCAGCGCCCGACCCTCAGCAGCACCAGCGCCGCGTCCGGCCCCTCGACCGGCACCAGCCCCTCGGCCGGCACCCCGGCCGCCAGCCGCGTGGCAAAGGATGTCCCGTCGCCATATCCCGCATCGCGGCACAACAGCAGGTAATCCGCGCCGGTCCGCTCCAACGCCCGGCGCAGCGCCGCCTCGTCGCCGTCGAACGGCACCGCCCCGTTGGCGATCGCGTCCGCACTGCGATGATAAGGCCCCGCCAGCGCGTCGTGATGCGTCAGCAGCAACAGCGGCGGGCCATAACTGCTCGAAGTCAGAACCACCCCGCGCGGCACCGTGTTCAGGCTGCGCAGAAGCTCCGGCTGACGGCACGTGTCCGCATCTCTCATGCGCACGCCAGCGTTCGTGATCGTCGTGGGCACCGCCGCCCCCGCGCCGCCCCCGCCGGTGACCAGCCCGTGCAGCGTCGGCAGCATCAGCGTCAGGCCCACCGCCACCAACGCCGGCACCGCGCCCATGCGGCCGAACCGGCCCTCCCGGCCCGCCGCCAGCAGCGACGCGACCCCCACGCCCGTCAGCATCGGCACCGCGGCTGCCCCCATCAGCACCAGCCGGATCTGGAACAGCGCCCCGATCACGCCCAGCCAGCCGAACAGCAACAGCACACCCAGCCTTGCCCGCGCCGCGCCCCCGCCGCCGCCGCGCCACAGCTGCCACGCCCAGACCGCGCTGCCCAGGGCCACCGCCATTGCCGCCGGCGCCACGAAACGAAAGCCAAGCCCGTTGGCCTGCCATAGATACGGCAAGGCGGGACGCGCCTCGATGATCCGCCCGGTGATCAGGTCCTGCACCTCTTTCGGCAGGCTGCCATAGGGGCCACCTGTGCACGGCCCGATCAACGGCCCCAGTGCGGCGAGCCCGGCCACCGACAGCGCCACCAGCACGCCTACCCTCAGCGCCACGCCGGGCACCCTCGGCGACAGCACGACCATCGCCATGCAGATCGCCGCCCCCACCCAGGCCAGCACAAGGTAGGGCAACGACAGCTCGTCACACCGCGACACCAGCCACTCCGCCGGCATGGTCTGGCCCATGAAGAACAGCGTCGCGCCCCCCGCCAGCGCCAGGCAGAACCCCGTCATCTGGCGCGCTCCGCCCGGGCGCAACAACACCACGCGCCCCGCCAGCACCAGCCCGGCCAGCGCGATCGTCACCATCGTCTCCAGCCCCACCGCCAACGACAGCGCCGCGGCCAGCCCTCCGGCCACGCCCAGCCGCGCACGCGGCCCCGGCCACAGGACGGTGATCATCATCAGCGTCATCAGCAGGATCTGCACGTTGTGATGGTCGATCCGCGCCGGTGCGAAATAGGTCAGCCCGGTCGGCGGCCACAGCAGCACGGCCATGACCGCGACCAGCCCCGCCATGCTCCCGAACAGCCGCCGCGCCGCCAGTCCCGTGACCGCGATCAGCGCCATGAACAGCAGCGTCGGCCACATCACCAGCGCCACCGCCGCCGCCTGTCCCTCGTCCATCACCAGCGACAGCGGCCAGATCACCGCCGCGATGCCAAGATCCACGTAACGCGACCAGTGCATCTCCAGCCCCTCGGGTGGCAACATCCGGTACTGCACCGTGTCGTACCACCCCTGCCCGGCCAGCCAGTCGCGCACCATAAGGAACCGCATGATGTCGTCATTGTCCGACACCGCCAGCGTGTCCACCGGCGCCAGCCCCGTCGCCACCGCCCGGAACACGACCATGACGACGGCCAGCAACAGCACGATGGTGAACAGCCTGCTCTCTCTCGCCGTGTCCTGCATCGCCCGGCCCTCTTTTCTCCTTCGTTGGGGTCACTAACCCGACATTCCCGCAACCGTGCAAGCCTTAATGGCACGTGGTCCGCAACACCGCGCGGCCGTGTTTCCTCCGCGCCAGCCAATAGGCTCCGATAACCCCGTAACTCCGCAGATTTGCCCTATTTTGGCCCGTTTCCCCGGCTTTTCTGGCCCAGATCCAGACAGCAAGAGAACCGCCCCATGTCCGTCCTGTTTCCCAGCGAGTTCAACGCCAAGCCCCGCCTGACCGGCGATGCGGCCCTGCGCGTGGCGGTGCTGATCCCCTGCTACAACGAGGCCGCGGCCATCGGGACCGTGGTGCGCGACTTCCGCGCCGCCCTGCCGCAGGCGCAGGTCTATGTCTACGACAACAACTCCTCGGACGGCACTGCCGAGGTCGCCGCTCGCGCCGGTGCCATCGTTCGCCACGAGCCGCGCCAGGGCAAGGGCCACGTGGTGCGCCGCATGTTCGCGGATGTCGAGGCGGACATCTTCGTCATGGTTGACGGCGACGACACCTACGATGCCGCGGCAGCACCCGCCATGGTGGCCAGGCTGGCCAGCGAGGGGCTCGATCTCGTCAACGGCGTGCGCGTCGCCGGCAGCGACACCGCCTATCGCCCGGGCCACAAACTAGGCAACAAGGTTCTGTCGGGTCTCGTCCAGACGATCTTCGGTCGCGGCAGCAGCGACATGCTCTCGGGGTTCCGCGTGTTCTCGCGCCGCTTCGTCAAGACCTTCCCGATGATGTCCCGCGGCTTCGAGATCGAGACCGAGCTGACCGTGCACGCGCTTGAACTCGACATGCCCACCGCCGAGGTGCCGGGCCGGTTCAAGGACCGCCCCGAAGGCTCGGAAAGCAAGCTCAACAGCATCCGCGACGGGATGCGCATCCTGCGCACCATCTCCCGGCTTCTGAAACAGGAGCGCCCGCTGCTGGTCTTCTCCACGCTGGCCGCCGCCTTCGCCATCACCGCGCTGGCGCTCGCCGCGCCGGTCTTCGCCGAGTATTTCGCTACCGGCCTCGTGCCGCGCCTGCCCACCGCCGTGCTGTCGGCCAGCCTGATGATCCTGGCGTTCCTGTCGGCCGCCGTGGGGCTGATCCTCGACACCGTCACCCGCGGCCGGCAGGAAGCCAAGCGCATGCACTACCTTTCGGTGCCCGGCGTGCTGGCGGCACAAGGCACCGCGGCGCCCGCCGCCCCGTCCCGGGCGCGATGACACGTCCGGGCAAAACCTTTCCCCGCTTTCTTGCCGTTGGCAGCGTCGGCTTCGCCATCGACGCGGGCGTGCTCTGGGCGCTGATGACCTTGGGGGGCGACGCCTACCTCTCCCGTTGCATCAGCTTTGCGCTGGCCATGTCCGTGACCTGGGCGCTCAATCGCCGCTGGACCTTCCGCGGCGCGCACCGCACCGCGCTGCACCGCGAGTACATCGCCTACGCGCTGGTCCAGGGCCTCGGCGTCGCCATCAATTTCGCCGTCTACGCGCTGATCCTCATGCTCCTCGGCACCGGCCCGACCCTGGCGGTCGTGGCGCTGGCCTGCGGGTCCGGCGTGGCGCTGGCCGCCAACTACCTCGGCCTGAAACACGCGGTCTTCCGCCCCGCCGCACCGCCCAGCGCCACGTGAATCACCCCGTTCGGATCGACTGCGCCCGACCTGGCTGACAACATGTCGCAGGCCGGCACCGCACGATCGGCGCACATTCGCTGCACACATCGGCATACATCCGCCGGGAATCGCCAAATACTAGTATGCGGGAATCGCTGCGAAAATTTTTCGTCTGCAAATTTATTTACTATTTCCAATGCCCAATCGGGAAAGTATTTACAAATAAAAGTCAATGATCCCAACGGCTAAGTGTAAAATTTTACGCAACGTTTTATAACGCCGCCAATGCGCGAATTGATCTATACCTCGAACTTGAGGAGCGTCACGTGCGGAGGAGGAAAGACATGACCACACAACCGGAAACAGGTGCGCCCACGTACCCGCCCAGTGCCGATTTCGCGGCGCACGCGCATGTCGACGCGGCGAAGTATGACGAGATGTACGCCGCCTCGATCAAAGACCCCGAGGCGTTCTGGGGTGAGCAAGGCAAGCGCATCGACTGGATCAGGCCCTACTCCCGCGTGAAGGATGTCGATTACACCTACGGCCAGGTCTCCATCAAGTGGTTCGAGGACGGCACGCTCAACGTCGCCGCCAACTGCATCGACCGCCACCTTGCGGACCGCGCCGACCAGACCGCCATCATCTGGGAACCCGACGACCCTTCCGAGGACGCCCAGCACATCACCTACCGGCAGCTCCATGCCGAGACCTGCCGCATGGCCAACGTGCTCAAGAACCTCGGCGTCGGCAAGGGCGACCGCGTCGTGCTCTACCTGCCGATGATCCCCGAGGCGGCCTATGCCATGCTCGCCTGTGCGCGCATCGGCGCCATCCATTCCATCGTCTTCGCCGGCTTTTCCCCCGACGCGCTCGGCGCCCGGGTCGACGGCTGCGATGCCAAGCTCGTCATCACCGCCGACACCGCCCCGCGCGGCGGCCGCGTGACCAAGCTCAAGGACAACGTCAACCAGGCGCTCCGCCGCGACTTCGACGAGGTCAAGTGCCTCGTCGTCAAGCGCACCGGCGACCAGATCGCCTGGCGCGACGGGCTGGACTTCTGGCTGCACGAAGAGGCCGAAAAGGTCGAGGATACCTGCGAGCCGGCCGAGATGAACGCCGAGGACCCGCTCTTCATCCTCTACACCTCCGGCTCCACCGGCCAGCCTAAGGGCGTCGTGCACACCACCGGCGGCTATCTCGTTTACGCCGCCATGACGCACGAGATCACCTTCGACTACCACGAGGGCGACGTCTACTGGTGCACCGCCGATGTGGGCTGGGTCACCGGCCACAGCTACATCGTCTATGGCCCGCTCGCCAACGGCGCCACCACGCTGATGTTCGAGGGCGTGCCGACCTACCCGGATGCCTCCCGCTTCTGGCAGGTCTGCGAAAAGCACAAGGTCAACCAGTTCTACACCGCCCCCACCGCCATCCGCGCCCTGATGGGCCAGGGCGACGAATACGTCACCAGGTGCGATCTGAGCGATCTCAAGGTGCTGGGCACCGTGGGCGAGCCGATCAACCCCGAGGCCTGGAACTGGTACCACAACGTGGTCGGCGGCGGGCGCTGCCCCATCGTCGACACCTGGTGGCAGACCGAGACCGGCGGTCACCTGATGACCCCCCTGCCCGGCGCCCATGCCACCAAGCCCGGCGCGGCGATGAAGCCCTTCTTCGGCCTGAAGTTCGAGGTGCTGGACCCTGAATCGGGCAAGACGGTCCAGGGCAACCCCGCCGAGGGTGTCCTGTGCATCGCCGACAGCTGGCCCGGGCAGATGCGCACCGTCTGGGGCGACCACGAGCGCTTCATGAACACCTATTTCCAGCAATACAAAGGCTACTACTTCACCGGCGACGGCTGCCGCCGGGACGCGGACGGCGACTACTGGATCACCGGCCGCGTCGACGACGTGATCAACGTCTCGGGCCACCGCATGGGCACGGCCGAAGTGGAGAGCGCCCTCGTCGCCCACTCCAAGGTCTCCGAGGCCGCCGTGGTGGGCTACCCGCACGACATCAAGGGCCAGGGCATCTACTGTTACGTCACGCTGATGTCGGGCGAGGAACCCACCGAGGAGCTGCGCAAGGAGTTGCAGGACTGGGTCCGCCAGGAGATCGGCCCCATCGCCAAGCCCGACCTCATCCAATGGGCCCCCGGCCTGCCCAAGACCCGCTCCGGCAAGATCATGCGCCGCATCCTGCGCAAGATCGCCGAGGACGATTACGGCGCATTGGGCGACACCTCCACCCTCGCAGACCCCTCCGTCGTCGACGACCTCATCGACAACAGGATGAACCGGGGGAAATGACCATGGACGGCGTACAAACATCCCAGGCCGCCCCGGTCCTGATCCTGCTCGGCCCGCCGGGCGCGGGCAAGGGCACGCAGGCCCGCCTGCTAGAGGAAAAGCACGGGCTCGTGCAACTCTCGACCGGCGATCTTCTGCGCGCCGCCGTGGCCGCCGGCTCCCCTGCCGGCCGCGAGGCCAAGGCGGTCATGGAGGCCGGCAACCTCGTCAGCGACGCCATTGTCATCGCCATCCTGCGCGACCGCCTGGCCGCGCCCGATTGCGCGAACGGCGTCATCCTCGACGGCTTTCCGCGCACCACCGTACAGGCCGAGGCGCTCGACACCCTGCTGGCCGAGACCGGGCGACGCATCGACGCCGCCATCAGCCTCGAGGTCGACGACGCGGCCATGGTCGAGCGCGTCTCGGGCCGCTTCACCTGCGGCAGCTGCGGCGAGGGCTATCATGACAGTTTCAAGCCCACGGCCAGGCCCGGGGTCTGCGACAATTGCGGCGGCACCGACATGCAACGCCGCGCCGACGACACCGCCGAAACGGTGGCGCAACGGCTGGAGGCGTATCACGCCCAGACCGCGCCGCTCATCGAGCACTACCAATCCACGGGTGCGCTGATCCGCGTGCCCGCCATGGGGCCGATCCGCCAGATCGCGTCCCAATTGGACGATGTCGTGTCGCACCGTGCGGCATGACCACATATCGGCCGGGCCGCATGACGCGGCCCGGCCCTTTCACGAAGGAGGAGGGACCCCTCGCATGTCTCTGGACAAAACAAGCGCGCAATACTGGAAAGCCAATGTGCGTCTCATCCTGATCAGCCTCGTCATCTGGGCGCTGGTCTCTTTCGGGTTCGGGATCGTCCTGCGCCCGCTCATTTCGGGCATCAAGGTCGGCGGCACCGATCTCGGCTTCTGGTTCGCCCAGCAAGGCTCGATCCTCGTCTTCCTGGCGCTGATCTTCTTCTACGCCTGGCGGATGAACAAGCTCGACCGTGAATACGGCGTCGACGAGGTTTAAGTCATGGATCAGTTTACCATCAACCTGCTGTTCGTGGGCGCAAGTTTCGCGCTCTACATCGGCATCGCGATCTGGGCCCGCGCGGGCACCACATCGGAATTCTACGCTGCCGGCCGCGGCGTTCACCCCGTCACCAACGGGATGGCCACGGCAGCCGACTGGATGTCGGCGGCCTCGTTCATCTCTATGGCGGGCCTGATTGCCTTCACCGGCTACGACAACTCCACCTACCTCATG
This sequence comes from Roseovarius sp. MMSF_3350, assembly GCF_030733425.1. Lineage (GTDB taxonomy): Bacteria > Pseudomonadota > Alphaproteobacteria > Rhodobacterales > Rhodobacteraceae > Roseovarius. The sequence goes on along the minus strand of NZ_JASHIZ010000009.1, from coordinate 56,467 downwards.
GGCTGGACCGGCGGCTACGTACTGCTGGCGCTGCTGCTTGCGCCCTACCTGCGCAAGTTCGGCAAGTTCACCGTGTCGGAGTTCATCGGCGACCGGTTCTACAGCTCCTCGGCACGTCTCGTGGCCGTGATCTGCCTGATCGTCGCCTCGGTGACCTACGTGATCGGCCAGATGACCGGTGTGGGTGTGGCTTTCGGCCGCTTCCTCGAGGTCGATAACACCACCGGTCTTCTGATCGGTGCGGTTGTCGTCTTCGCCTACGCGGTGTTCGGCGGCATGAAGGGCGTGACGTATACGCAGGTGGCGCAATACGTCGTGCTGATCATGGCCTACACGATCCCGGCCGTCTTCATCTCGCTGCAGTTGACCGGCAATCCGATCCCGGGCCTCGGCCTCTTCGGCACCGACCAGGAAAGCGGAGAGCCGCTCTTGGCGCGTCTCGACCAGATCGTGCGCGAACTGGGCTTCAACGAATATACCGCCCACAACGGCGATACGTTCAACATGGTGCTCTTCACGCTCAGCCTGATGATCGGCACCGCCGGCCTGCCGCACGTGATCATGCGGTTCTTCACCGTGCCGCGCGTCTCCGACGCACGCTGGTCCGCCGGCTGGGCGCTGGTCTTCATTGCGCTTTTGTACCTCACCGCTCCGGCCGTGGGTGCCATGGCGCGGCTCAACATCACCGAACAGTTCTGGCCCAACGGAACGGAAGGCCAGGCCGTCTCGGTGGAAACCATCGAGTCCGATCCGGCCTATGACTGGATGGCGACCTGGCAGCAGACCGGACTTCTGGGCTGGGAAGACAAGAACGGCGACGGCCGCATCCAGTACTACAACGAAAACTCGACCGCGATGCAGGAAAGGGCCGCGGCCGAGGGCTGGGAAGGCAACGAGCTGACGAACTTCAACAACGACATCCTCGTGCTGGCCAACCCCGAAATCGCCAACCTTCCCGGCTGGGTCATCGGCCTCGTCGCGGCGGGCGGTCTCGCCGCGGCGCTGTCCACGGCGGCCGGCCTGCTGCTGGCGATCTCCTCGGCGGTCAGCCATGACCTGATCAAGGGACAGTTCGCGCCTCAGATCAGCGAGAAGGGAGAGCTTCTCTCGGCCCGGATCGCCATGGCCGTGTCCATCGCGGTCGCGACGTACCTGGGTCTCAATCCACCGGGCTTCGCGGCGCAGACGGTGGCGCTGGCGTTCGGTCTCGCGGCGGCGACGATCTTCCCGGCGCTGATGATGGGGATCTTCTCGACCCGCATCAACAACACCGGGGCGGTCGCAGGCATGTTGGCCGGTCTCGTGGTGACGCTGGTCTACATCTTCCTGCACAAGGGTTGGTTCTTCATTCCCGACACCAACACCTTCACCGACGCCGATCCGCTTCTCGGTACGATCAAGTCGACGTCCTTCGGGGCGGTCGGTGCGGCGATCAACTTCGCGGTGGCGTTCTTCGTGGCCAGCATCACGAAAGACACCCCGCAGGAGATCAAGGACCTCGTCGAAGGCGTCCGCGTCCCTCGTGGCGCCGGTGCCGCCGTCGAAGGCCACTAAGCTTAACGATGGCCCCGCCGCGACACCATGCGGCGGGGCTTTCGCTTCAAATCCGGTCCGGCCCGCGCCAAGGTGGGCCCGACCACCCCCTCAAGAGGCTTCGACCATGCCCCTTTCGAGCGACCTCACGCAGTTCCTGCGTTCCGTTCACCCCTATGACAGCCTCGACGATGGTGACCTCCTGCAGCTCGCAACGCGCTGCGACGAGGCCGCCTATGCCGCCGGGACCCACGTCTTCAACCTCGGCGACACGGTCGATAGCCTCTATATCGTCGTCACCGGCGAGATCGAGATCACCGACGAGACCAATGTTCAGCTGTCCCTGCTCGGCCCCCGCAATTCCTTCGGCGAACGCGCGCTTTTGCGCGAGGATGTCGCCAGCCGCACCGCCACCGCCCGCTCCGATTCCACACTGATCGTGATGCCGGCGGACGCGCTTTTCGCGCTCATCAAGTCCTCCGCCAAGGTCGCCCGGTTCTTCGACCGCCGCCGCCCCGCCCGCGCGGACCGCAAGGACCTCACCACCCTGCGCGTCGCCGACCTGATGACCCGCGACCCGCTCACCTGTGCGCCGGACACCCCGATCCGCGACGCGGCCGCGCAGATGCACGCCAAGCACATCTCCTCGATCTGCGTCACCGAAGACGCGGATTTGCGCGGCATTCTCACCGTCCGCGACATGAACGGCAAGGTGGTGGCGCAGGGCGCAGACCCCTCCGCCCCCATCTCCACCATCATGACCGAAGACCTCCTGACGCTCGGCCCGGACGCGCTTGGCACCGACGTGCTGCACCTGATGATGGAACGCGGCATCGGCCATGTGCCCATTACGGAAGGCACGCGCCTCGTCGGCATCGTCACGCAAACCGACCTCACCCGCGTTCAGGCGCTGTCGTCGGGCGCCCTCGTGGGCCGTATCGCAAGGGCCGGCGACGCTGCCGAAATGTCCCGCGCCACCGCCGAGATTCCGCAACTCTTGGCCCAGCTTGTCGGCTCGGGCAACCGCCATGACGTGGTCACCCGCCTCATCACCGACATCGCCGACACCGTCACCCGCCGCCTGCTTGCACTGGCCGATGCGGAACTCGGCCCGCCGCCCGTCCCCTATCTGTGGCTCGCCTGCGGCTCTCAAGGTCGGCAGGAACAGACCGGCGTCTCGGACCAGGACAACTGCCTGATCCTGTCGGATGACGCGACCGACGCCGACATGCCCTGGTTCGCCAGCCTCGCCAAATTCGTCAGCGACGGGCTGGACACCTGCGGCTATTTCTACTGCCCCGGCGACATGATGGCGACGAACCCGCGCTGGTGCCAGCCCCTGCGCGTCTGGCGCGGCTATTTCGACGATTGGATCGCGCGCCCCAATCCCGAGGCGCAGATGCTGGCCAGCGTCATGTTCGACCTGCGCCCCATCGGCGGCGACACCACGCTCTTCGACACGTTGCAGACCAACACGCTCGCCAAGGCCGCGAAGAACTCGATCTTCACCGCCCACATGATCTCCAACTCGATCAAGCACCAGCCGCCCCTGGGCCTGCTGCGCGGCCTCGCCACCATCCGTTCGGGCGAGCATCGCAACCGGCTCGACCTCAAGCATAATGGCGTGGTGCCGGTGACCGATCTGGGCCGCATCTACGCCCTGCAAGGCCAGCTGCGGCAGGTGAACACCCGCGCCCGGCTCGAGGCCGCGCAGGCCGCCGGTCGGCTCTCCATCTCGGGCGGCGCTGACCTTCTGGATGCCTACGACCTCATCGCCACCCTGCGGCTCGACCACCAGGCCGCACAGGTCAAGGCGGGCGACCTGCCCGACAACTTCCTCGACCCCTCCACCCTCTCGGATTTCGAGCGCAGCCACCTGCGCGACGCCTTCGTCGTGGTCAAGACGATGCAATCTTCGGTGTCCTCGGGCAAAGGCATGTTAGGATAACCTCATGTTCATAGAACTCATCGCCACCGTCTTCGCAGGCATCGCCGCCGCCGGCCTTCTGATGCTGGTCAACATCGCCTTGGGCCGCCGCCTGCCCCGCTGGCTCACGCCGGTCGCGGCGGGCCTGGGCATGATCGCCGCGACCATCTCGAACGAATACACGTGGTACGACCGCACCGCCGGCGCACTGCCCGAAGGCATGAAAGTCGCCGTCACGGTCGACGAACAAAGCTGGGTCCGCCCCTGGACGCAGGCCTGGCCCTATACCGAACGCTTCGTCGCGGTCGATACCGGCAACGCCCTGCGAAACGAAAACCTGCCCGGCCAGGTCATGACCGACCTCTATTTCTTCGGCCGGTGGTCGCCCGTGAACAAGGCACCGATGCTTTTCGACTGCACCGCGAACCGCTCCGCCCTCCTCGTCGACGGCGCCGAGTTTGCCGAGGACGGCACCGTGTCGGACGCAAGTTGGCAGACGCGGCCCGAGGGCGACCCCATTCTCGGCATCGTCTGCGAGACCTGACATGGGCACCCGCCTCAGCCTGCGCCTGCGCATCTTCCTCTTCTTCTGCCTCCTGGCGGCGGGCGCGGTGGCACTGGCCGGCGTGGCGCTCTGGATCGGCTGGACGCGGGCAGACCCCGCGCTGCCCGCGGCGCCCTTTGTCACGGCCTTCATCATCTTCGCGCTCCTGAACACCGCCCTTCTGGTTGGCGTCTGGCTTCTCTTCGACGAAAATCTCGCCAAACCCATCGGCAAGCTCACCGCCAACCTGCGCCTGCGCGCCCATGCCGGCGTCGACACCGAACTCCACGCCGAGGACACCCGGTATCTCGGCGACCTCGGCTCCGCCGCCGATGCTGTCACACGCACGCTCAGCGCGGGCGTCATGGACACCGCCGCCCAGGTCGCCCGGGAAACCGAACGCTTGCGCAGCGAAGCCAGGCGCCTGACCTCCCTGCTCACCGAGATCCCCGTGGCCACGATCCTCGTCAATCCGGCCCATGAAATCGTGCTCTATGACGGACAGGCCGCCGATATCCTCCGCCAGATCGCGCAACCCCGCCTCAAGGCGCCACTAGGCGATTATTTCGACGCCGACGACCTGGCCACCGCTCAGGGCAGGCTGGCCGGAACCGAAGCCGAAATCACCACCGAACTGCACGACCACTCCGGCGCGCGACGCTACAAGGCACGGCTGAAGCCCCTCGGCGAAGGCGGCTACATGCTGTTCCTCGACACCCAGGAAACCGAGGTGGACCCCACCAAGCCACGCCCGCTGGTCTATGACTTCGACCTGATGGAAACCGCGCAAGCCTGCGATATCCGCGACACGCCGCTCACGTCGCTCTGTTGCGTCGCGTTCGATACCGAAACCACCGGCCTTTCGCCCACCGACGACCGCGTGATCCAGCTGGGCGCGGTGCGCATCCTCAACGGTCGCATCGTCGAGGGCGAGACCATAGACACCTATGTCGACCCCAAGCGCCCGATCCCACGCGCCTCGACCAAAATCCACCGCATCACCGATGAACAGGTGCAAGGCGCACCCGATTTCGAAACCGTGGGCCGCGATTTTCACCATTTCGCCCGCGATGCCGTGCTTGTGGCCCATAACGCGCCCTTCGACCTGGGGTTCTTCCACCGCGCCGCCGACCGGATGGGCGTTGCGTGGAACCACCCCGTGCTCGACACCGTACTGCTGTCCGCGGTGGTCTTCGGCACCACCGAGCAGCATTCCCTCGACGCCCTCTGCGAGCGCCTGGGGGTCACAATCCCCCCCGAACTGCGCCACACCGCCCTCGGCGACGCGCAGGCCACGGCTCAGGCGCTGGTCAAACTCATTCCCCTTCTGGAGGGCAAGGGCCTGACCACCTTCGGCGCTGTCATCGCCGAGACCCGGCGCCACGGCCGCCTGATCCAGGATCTCAACACACCGCGCCACTAGCTCGGCACCGGATGGACACGCCCGCCTCCTGTGTTAGCAACGCCTCCAGCACAGCACATCCGGACCCAACGCCATGAAGACCTTCCCTCCCGAACGCATCGTCTGCCTGACAGAGGAGACCGTCGAAACCCTCTACCTCCTGGGCGAACAGGACCGCATCGTCGGCGTCTCGGGCTACGCCGTGCGCCCCAAGGGCGTGCGCCAGGAAAAGCCCCGCGTCTCGGCCTTCACCTCCGCCGACATCCCCAGGATCCTGGCACTTCAGCCCGATCTCGTGCTGACCTTCTCCGATCTTCAGGCCGACATCGCCGCCGAACTGCTGCGCGAAGGCGTCGCCGTCATGGGCTACAACCAGCGCGACCTGCACGGCATCCTCGCCATGATCCGCCACCTCGGTGCCACCGTCGGGCAAGAGGCCAAGGCCGCGCAACTGATCGACCATTACCGCGACCGGCTGGCCCAGGTGGCCGCGAACGCCGCCGGCAAACCGCGCCCGAAAGTTTATTTCGAGGAATGGGACGAGCCGATGATTTCCGGCATCGGCTGGGTCTCGGATCTCATCGAGATCGCCGGCGGGCAGGACGCCTTCCCCGAGCTTGCCACCAGGGACAAGGCCCGCGACCGTTTCGTCACCTCCGATCAGGTCATCGCCGCCGCCCCCGACGTCATCCTCGCCTCGTGGTGCGGCAAGAAGGTCCGCCCCGAAAAGATCGCCGCCCGCCCCGGATGGGACACCATTCCGGCGGTCCGCGACGGACGCATCTTCGAGATCAAGTCGCCCCTCATTCTGCAACCCGGCCCCGCCGCGCTGACCGACGGGCTCGACGCCATCGTGACGGCCCTCTCGTGACCCCCAAGGCTCTCCTCTATCTGCGTTCCAAACAGACCAGCGCCGTGCTCCATGATGCCTTCCGGCGGCAAGCAACGTGATTTGCAGCTTGCCAACCACGCAATTAAGCTAACTAACACGATGATGCGCGACACCCCGCTTCCCCTCGACGATATGATCGTCTGCCCGCAATGCGACGCGGCCTACAGCCTGCGCCGGCCGGCGATCGGCGAGCGGGCCCGATGCGTGCGATGCGGCACGGTACTGATCACGCCACGGCACAAGGCCGGGATGCAGATCATCGCCCTCTCCATGACCGTGGCGATCCTCATTATCTCGGCTACGGTGTTTCCTTTTCTGACGATCACAGCGGCGGGCACGTCGAACTCTGTCTCGATCCTCGACGCGGCACTGGCCTTCAGCGACGGCCCGCTCATCGCGCTGTCGCTCGCAACGGCGGCGCTCATCGTCTTCATCCCGCTCGCCCGGGTGCTCCTGGCGATGTACGTGCTCATCCCCATCGTGCTGGACCGCCCGCCGGCACGCGGGGCAAAGCAGGCGTTCCGCCTGTCCGAGGCAATGCGGCCCTGGTCCATGGCCGAGATCTTCGCCATCGGCTGCGCGGTCGCGCTGGTCAAGATCACCGATCTGGCGGATGTCGGGTTCGGGCCGGCGTTCTGGATGTTCGCCGCGCTGGTGTTTCTGGTTGTGGTTCAGGACAATTTCCTGTGCAGATGGTCGGTATGGAACTCGCTGGAAAATCCCAAAAGATAAAAAGCGCCCGCGAGCTTGGCCTCGTCGCCTGCACCCGCTGCACCAAGGTCTGGCCCGCCGGAACCGAGACCTGCGGCCGCTGCGGCAAGCGCCTGCAATCGCGCGACTCCACCAGCTTGCAGCGGGTCTGGGCCTACTGGTTCGTGGGCTTTCTGTGCTACATCCCGGCCAACATGTACCCGATGCTGCAAACCCGCACGCTGCTGACCGTGCAGGAAGACACCATCGTCGGCGGCGCGATCGAGCTGTTTCACTACGGCTCGCCCGGTGTGGCGCTCATCATCCTCATCGCCAGCGTCGCCATTCCCGTGGGCAAGTTCCTGGCCATCGCCTTTCTCGCCCTCTCCGTCGTGCGCGTCTCCAGCGTGTCCATGCACCAGCGCCAGCTTCTCTACGAAGTGGTTGAATACATTGGCCGTTGGTCCATGATCGACATATTCGTGGTTGCCATAATGTCGTCGCTGGTGCAGTTGAACACACTGGCCGCGGTCACACCGGGCCGCGCCAGCCTGTTCTTTGCCCTATCGGTTATCTTTACGATGCTCTCTGCCCAAGCCTTCGACAGCCGCATGATCTGGGACCTCCAGTCCCGCAGTTCCGATACGCCCGACGACACGTCGGATACCTCCGACACGTCCGCCACACCGAACCGGACCGCGTCATGAGCGACACGCCGCCCCCCGTCCAGGTCGAACGCCAGCGCAAGTCGCGCCTCAGCCGTGTCTCCATCGTCTGGATCATCCCGGTCCTCGCCATGGTCATCGCCCTCGCCGTGGCCTGGCAGACCTACAGCGCCCGCGGTCCGGTGATCACCATCGCCTTCGAGAACGGCGCCGGCATCGCCGAACGCGAGACCGAGCTACGCTACCGCGACGTCGCCGTGGGCATTGTCGAGGAAGTCCGCTTTTCCCCGGATCTCGCGTCCGTCGTGGCCGAGGTGCGCGTCGACAAGGACGTGGCCGCCTATATCGACGTCTCCGCCAGCTTCTGGATCGTCCGCCCCGAGGTCACCGCCCGCGGCGTGACCGGTCTCGATACCGTCCTGTCGGGCGTCTATATCGAGGGCACCTGGGACAGCAAGATCGGCGCGCCGCAGACCAGCTTCGACGGGCTGGCCGATGCACCGCTCTTCCGGCCCGGCGGCAATGGTCTCGAGATTGTCCTGCGCACCACCCCGGGCGGCACCATGACCGACGACAGCCCGATCACCTTCCGCGGCATCGAGGTGGGCCGCGTCGGCAAGGCCAGCATCTCGCCCCAGGGCAACTACGCCGTGGCCGAGGCGCTGATCTACGAAGAGCATTCACGCCTGATCTCCTCTTCCACACGCTTCTGGGAAACCTCCGGCTTCACATTCTCCGTCGGACCGCAGGGGGCTGAAATCGACTTTTCCTCGATCGCAACGCTGGTTAGCGGCGGGCTGACATTCGACACCTTCGTCTCGGGCGGCGAGCCGGTGCGCAACGGCACCGTGTTCGAAGTTTACACAATCGAGGAAGAGGCCCGCAACAGCCTCTTCCAGGCACCCGATGTCGAACCACTGGAAGTGCGCGTGATCTTCGACGAGAACGTCTCGGGCCTCGCCGTCGATGCTCCGGTCGAAATCAACGGCCTCAAGATCGGCGAGGTCCAGAGCGTCCTCGGCGTAATCGACGAAGAGGAATTCGGCGACACCCGCGTGCGCCTCAGCGTCGTGCTGGCGATCCAGCCGGCCCGCCTCGGCCTGCAGGACGACGCCACGCCCGAGACCGCCCGCGAATTTCTCGCTGACCGCGTCGCGAACGGGCTGCGCGCCCGCCTGACCAATGCAAGCATTCTGACCGGCGGGCTCAAGATCGACCTCGTGCAGGTCGACGATGCCGAACCGCAGACCTTGGAAATCACCGAGGACGCCCTGCCGACCATTCCGACCACCGAAAGCGACATCATCGATGCCGCCGCAACGGTCGAGGGCGTGGTTTCCCGCATCAACAACCTGCCGATCGAGGAACTGCTGGGAAGCGCCATCGACTTTCTCGACAGCGCCCAGGCGCTCGTCGCCAACGAGGACCTTCAGCAGACGCCGGGCGATGTCCGTGCCATCCTCGCCGAAATCCGCCAGATCGTGGCTTCCGAGGACGTCCAGAACATTCCCGTCGCGCTCAACGCCTCCGTCACCCGGCTCGAGACGCTGCTGAAGGACATCGAGGAAAACCGCCTGGCCGAGCGTCTGGGCGAGGCCGTCGATGCCGCCGCCGCTGCCGCGCAGGGCGTCTCGACCTCGGTCGAGGGCATCCCCGACCTGATAGAACAGATCGAGGCCGTCGCCGCCAAGGCCGAATCCCTGCCGGTCGAGGAACTGGCCACCCAGTTGACCGAGCTGGCCGCCGCCGCCGAAGCCATCCTCGACACCGAGTCCGCCCGGCAGCTGCCCGCCGACCTGGGCGCGGCCCTCAACCAGATCAACGCCACCCTGACCGAATTCCGCGAAGGCGGCGCGGTCACCAATCTCAACGCCACGCTCGGCTCCGCCCGCCGGGCCGCCGACGCCGTCGCCACCTCCACCGAGGACCTCCCGGCGCTGGTCGAACGGCTCGGCAACGTGCTCAATCAGGCCAGCGTCACGATCGCGGGCTACAATAAGGGCGATACGCTCAGCCGCGAGGCCCAGAGCGCCCTGCGCGACATATCCGAGGCCGCGGATGCCCTGACGTCCCTGGCCCGCATGCTGGAACGCAATCCCAGCGCGCTAATTCGAGGAAGATGACCATGACGTTTCGCACCACCGCCCTTGTCGCTGCAACCTTGCTGACCGCCGCCTGTGGCGGCCCCTCCGCCGATCTCTACCCGGTTGCCGCGCCACAGGTCACCGACACGATCCGTATCTCCTACAGCACCGTCGAGGTGCGCGATGTGTCGCTGCCCGCCTATGCCGCCGCCGACGAGATCGCGATCGAGGACGAGGACGGCAAGCTCGTCACCGACGCCAATGTCCGTTGGGCCGACTCGCCCGAACGCGCCGTCGCACTCGAAATCGCCCGCAACCTCGCCCGGCTTTCGGGCGCGCGCGTCGCGTCCGAACCCTGGCCGTTCGAGGAATTTCCCGACGCGCGGCTCGAAGTACGCTTCGAGAGCCTCGTCGCCGGCGCCGACGGCAATTTCCGCGGATCCGGGCAGTATTTCGTCGGCGTCCCCGACGGGCGCCGCGAACGCTCGGGCATCTTCGAACTCGCCGTGCCCTACGACCCCGAAGGCGGCATCCCCGCCCTCGCCAGCGCCCGAGGTAAACTGGTGCTCGACCTGTCGCGCATCATCGCCCGCGAGGGGTTGCGCTGACCCCGTCCGTCGCGCCGGGTTCGATAAAATTTTAGCTAAATTGGTATGGCACGCGCGTCGCCGTCAAAACCGCCTCGCCCCATGACCCTCGGGTGCCCGAGCACGGCAAAAGGGCGAATGTATCGCCCCTGCCTGTGCGCCAGCGTTTGACGTCAGATCAATTCTGGGTGTCGTCGACGATCTCGACGTCTGCATCGCCTTCGATCTCGATAACTTCCTCAGCGCTCTCTTCAGCGTCGGGATCCGAGGCATCGGTACCGGCGTCCGCCGTGTCGTTTGCAGCGCCACTGGTCTCGGTCTCGGGTGTCGAGGTCGCCGTGCCGGTGGCGGCATCGGTATCGGTTCCGGCCGCGTCATTCGCGGCGCCATCGGTCTCAGTCTCGGTCTCGGGCGTCGAGGTCGCGGTTCCGGTAACCGCACCGTCCTCGTTGCCGGTTTCCGTTGTTTCGATGGTTTGATCATCGTCGCTGACGACCGCTTCCTCGGGTGAGAAAACGTTTCCGAACAGCAGGAAAATGAGCAACAGCACGATAACGACGACACCGATATACATCGGCAAGCGGCTGCGCTTGCTGCCGGTCGCGCCCATGTGGGCGTCGTGCTGATCGTTTCTTGGGGGGGTCGCCATGATATGGTTCCTTTGTCTTTGTGGTTTCTGTCTTCGTCGCGGCCACGCCGGTGCTATCGTCAGATGCCCAGGCTCGGGCGCGTCAAAGGGGCTCAAGGCACGGTACAGAAATCCGAAGCGAGGGTGCGCCGCACCGGGTCAACCGGTGCGGCACTGATCGCTCGTGTCCGTTACCCCGCGTCGGAGTAATCGTTCAGACGGTCTTCGCTCAGGTCGATGTAGACCCGCATGTCGTCTGCTTCGTCGTTCTGCAGCAGCGTCAGCTCGGAAAGCATGACCTCCACTTGACGCTCCTCTTCTTCGACGAATTCGCTGATATCGACGATGACAGAGCGGGTGTCTTCACCGTTGAGGTTCAGTTCACCTGCTTCGCTGATCTCGTCGCCTTGAACAGCGTAGACCGTGGTGCCGGCAAGCTCCCGGACTTCCACTTCGTCAGCGGAAACCTCGGTATATCCGTCACGGCGCACGGCAGGTCCGCCGTCTTCCGCATCGGATGCCTGCATGTTGGCGGCCGCGTCACCTTGCGACGCTTCGTTGCGCGCCATCTGTTCCTGCTCGTTCTGCGAATCGCTCTCTTGCGATTGCATCGCGGCAGCAGTTTGCGACTCGGCATCGTTGCCTTGCTGCGCGTCGTTGCGCGCCTGGTCGCTGGACGACTGGCCACTGGACGCGTCGTCGGCGTTCTGCCGGAACGTAACCTTCGGCTCACCGGATTGGCTCCAGTTCACGGTCGGCTCGCCCGAGGACGCAACATTCACTTCAGGCTCGGCCTGTTCAAAGCTGACGCTCGGCTCGCTGCGCGACACGTTCACGTTTGCCTGCGACTGGCTTTCCTCAAAGGTGATCTCGGCCTTCGAGCGGTTGATGTTCACCTGCGGCTCGGCAGTGTCGCTTGCGCCATCACCCGAGGCCTGGCGACTCTCCACCTCGATACCGGGCGAATTCTCGGGATCTTCGGCCTGGTAAAGTTCGAGTTCCACCGTCGGTTCGGCCATGGAAACCCGCACTTCGGGCTCTGCCTGGCGCACCTCGACTTCGGGGCGTGCGTTGCTGACATCAACCGACGGGTCGGGCATCGTCACGATGATTTCCGGCGCCGGCTGCTCGATCGTGATCGAGGGCTGCGGCATCTCCATCGAGATCTGCGGCGCATCCTGGCGGATCAGCACGTCGATCGGCCCTTCCTGGACGTTCACATCCGGGCTGGGGTTTGCGACGGCCACTTCGGGCGCCTGCTCGTCAACCTCGACACTCGGCTGTTGCTGATCGACGATCACTTTGCCTTCGATGACGACTTCATCCTGCAATTCGACGCGGGCACGTTCGGTCTCGGCGACCTCGCCCTCAATACCGGCCTCTTCTCTTACCTGGGCCAGCCACGTCGTGCATTGCTGCGGATCATTGCCATCGACGACGGAATTGAACTCGTCCTGCGAAATGCCGGACTCTTCGAAATTGATCTGGTCGCCGGCTTGCTGAAGTTGCATGCAAGGTTCTGCGTCGCCCTGCTGTTGCGCGGACGCCGCTACGGGCGTCATGAGCGGTGCGGCGATCGCGCTGCAGAGCAGGGCGGTCCGGACCGAAAATTTGTTCTGGGGATTCCTCAAAGTCATTAAGGCTTTTCTCTCCTTTGCTTGACTGGTTTCGCGTAGAAGGAAAACGGGGCCCGTCGTGAAGATGTTCCAACTTTATTGCCCGATTTCCGATCCGGTCCGGCCACGTACCAAGCATTCACCCGACCGGATTCACCGTGTCGCAGGCGACGTGAACGCGCCCGGGCCGGAGAACAGCCTCGCCCGGAAGGGTCTCTGAAAACTCGAGAATTGCCATTTCGGGACAGTGCGGATGCGGGGATCACCCGCGACCCTTGCCACCCTAAAGTCGCCGAAATCGTCTGTCGAAAAAATGGTGCGGTCGGGGGGACTCGAACCCCCACGAGTGTTAGCTCACAGCGACCTCAACGCTGCGCGTCTACCAATTCCGCCACGACCGCCCGTGACCGAAAGGCGCCCCATGGACCGCCTTGGTGAAGCGCCGTATAGGCAATCGCGCCGGGCTTGTGAAGGCCAAATTTTCCACGGCTTTGACAAAATCCGCGCCACCTGCCAAAGCACGCCGATGACGGAATGGATCACCTCCCCCTGCCTCGTCGACTACGAGACCGCCTGCACCGAGATGGAGGCCCGCGCCGAGGCCATCGCGCGGGGCGAGGCAGATGAGGCGATCTGGCTCCTGGAGCACCCGCCCCTCTACACCGCCGGCACCTCCGCCAGGCCCGCCGACCTCACCGATCCCGACCGCTTCCCGGTCTACCCCACCAGGCGCGGCGGGCAATACACCTATCATGGTCCCGGCCAGCGCGTCGTCTATGTCATGCTGAACGTGGGCCAGCGCGGCCGCGATGTGCGCGCCTTTGTCCAGCAACTGGAAAACTGGGTCATCGCCACCCTCGACCAGTTCAACGTCACGGGCGAGACTCGCGACGGCCGCGTCGGCGTCTGGGTCGTGCGCGACGACAAGCCCCTCACCGCCGCGGGGCACAAGCCCGAGGACAAGATCGCCGCCATCGGCATCCGCCTGCGCAAATGGGTCAGCTTTCACGGCATTTCGATCAACGTCGAGCCGGACCTCGGTCACTTCACCGGCATCGTCCCCTGCGGCATTACCGAGCACGGCGTCACCTCGCTGGTCGATCTCGGCCTGCCGGTGACGATGGGCGACGTGGACGTAGCCCTGCAACAGACCTTTCCCAAGGTGTTCGGCTGATCGGCATTAAAAAGCCCGGACGAAGCGCGACTCACGGTCTTGCTCCGCCCGGGCTTCACGCGGGGGCACAATCGCCGGCCGTCAGGCCAGTTCGGTTTTCACCTCGATATTGCCCTTCGTCGCGTTGGAATACGGACAAATGAAATGCCCGCGCTCCATGATCTTCTTGGCGGTGTCCTCATCGACACCCGGCATCTTCACCTTCAGTTCGACCTTCAGACCGAAGCCGCCATCGTCACGAGGCCCGATCCCGACCCTGGCATCGACCGATGCATCCTTGGGCACCACGCCCAGCTTCTCGCTCTGCGCGGCAAACCGCATCGCGCCCAGATAACAGGCGGCATAGCCCGTCGCGAACAGCTCCTCGGGGTTGTGCCCCTTGCCGGCGCCGCCCAGCGCCTCGGGTGTATCCATCGTAAGGGTCAGCATTCCGTTCTTCAGACGCGAAACACCTTCACGCCCGCCCCCCGTGGCATGGGCTTCGGTCCAGTACTTGATATCGGTCGACATGGAGATCTCCTTTTCCATCGCTCGCAATTAAATCGCACACGATAAATATTACGGTTTTCCTGCATGTCAATGCTTGCGATCAAATCGCGCGCGACATACCTTACCGAGATGACCCCCCTCCCCCCGCCCGACATGCTGTGCTTCGCGCTCTACTCCACCGCGCATCGGATGCAGCAAACCTACAAACCGCTCCTGGCACCGCTGGGCCTGACCTATCCGCAATACCTCCTGCTCAGCGCGCTCTGGTCCGAGGACGCCCGCACCGTCGGCGCCCTGGGGCGCGAATTGCAACTCGAAAGCAACACGCTCACCCCCCTGATCAAGCGTCTTGAAAGCAAAGGCCTCGTGCAACGCACCCGCGACACGGGCGACGACCGTCAGGTTCGCGTCACCCTCACCGACTCGGGCCGCGCGCTGCAGGCCGAGGCCGCCCACATCCCCGACTGCATCGCCCGTGAAACCGGCATGGCACCGGACGACCTCACCCGCCTGCGCGACGAAATCCTCGCCCTGCGCAACCGGCTGAGTTCCACCTGAAGACTGCGCAACCCGACGCGCCTTGTCTTCCTCTGGCCGAAAAATCCCCGCCGGAGGCCCCGGCCTGCCTCGCACGCCACGCCCAGCACGACGCGGCACATCCCCAACGCCCGCGAGACGCCGCACATGGCGGTGTCGAGACGTCCTGCGCGTGTGAAACGCGCTCCTTTAAGCAACCGGAGCCACTGAAACCCCACCCCGTCAGAACGGTATATCATCCGCCCCGGTCACGAACCGGGCCACCACCTTCTTGACCCCGGCCTTCTCGAAATCGATCTCCAGCTTGTCGCCTTCGATCCCGATGATCGCGCCATAGCCGAACTTTTGGTGAAACACCCGTTCCCCCATCTCGTGCGCACTCACCGCCTGCGCGTCGATCACCATGTCCCGCGCCTCCTGCGGCTGGCTCATGGGCCGCTGCTGGCTGCGCGCCTGCATCCGGCGCCATCCCGGCGAGTTGTAGACATTGGCCTCCGCGACACGGGACTCGATCGTGCCAAGACCACCGCCAGCGGCCCCGTAGCCCCCGCCATAAAGCCCGGGGGGCGTCAGCACCTCGACATGGTCCTCCGGCAGCTCGTCGATGAACCGGCTCGGCATCTGGCTCTGCCACTGCCCGTACACCCGCCGGTTCCCCGCAAAGGAAATCGTGCACACCTCCTCGGCCCGCGTGATCCCCACATAGGCCAGCCGGCGTTCCTCCTCGAGCCCCTTCAGCCCGCTTTCATCCATGCTGCGCTGGCTGGGGAACAACCCATCCTCCCAGCCCGGCAGAAACACGGCGGGAAATTCCAGCCCCTTGGCGGCGTGCAGCGTCATGATGCTGACCTTCTCGCCCACTTCCTCGCTCTCGTTGTCCATGATCAGGCTGACATGCTCCAGAAACCCCTGCAGGTTCTCGAAGCCTTCCAGCGCCTTGACCAGTTCCTTGAGGTTCTCCAGCCGCCCCGGCGCCTCGGGCGTCTTGTCCATCTGCCAGAACTCGGTATAGCCGCTCTCGTCCAACACCATCTCGGCCAGCTCCACGTGGGACACATCCTTGTCTCCCACCAGCCGCCCCCAGCGCCTGAGACCCTCCAGCAGCTTTGCCAGCTCCGAGGCGCCCTTCCCGGTCAACCCCTTTTCCTCCAAGAGGATCGCCGCCCCTTCCACCAACGACACGCCATTCTGCCGCGCCGTCACCTGGATCTTCTGCTGCGCCTTGTCGCCCAGGCCCCGCTTCGGCGTGTTCACCACCCGCTCGAAGGCCAGATCATCGGCCGGGCTGACCACCAGCCGGAAATAGGCCATGGCATCGCGGATCTCCATCCGCTCGTAAAAGCGCGGCCCGCCGATCACCCGGTACGGCATCCCGATCGTCAGGAACCGGTCCTCGAAGGACCGCATCTGGTGCGACGCCCGCACTAAAATCGCAATCTCGTCCAGTCCAAATGTTCGTGGACGCGGTAAGTTGCTCTTTCCTTGCTCACTTAAAGCTTCGGTTCGCTGAAGATTTATTTCGTGGATATCGCCTTCTCGGTTTTGAGAACGCTTCCCACCTTTTGCGATGCGCTCGGACTCTTGAGTTGCGCTAGTTGAACGCACGTTGTCTCGACGCTTGGCCACTCCGGAAGTGCCACTGTGAAACGCCTCGATCTCTTCCCCGACCCAGCGCGCCTCCTCGTCGCCGTCCCAGTGGCCGATCAGGCGCACCTTCTCGCCCTCCTCTGCTTGCGTCCACAACTCCTTGCCCAGCCGGTCCCTGTTGCCCGCAATCACGCCCGACGCGGCGGCCAGGATATGCGGCGTCGAGCGATAGTTCTGCTCCAGCCGCACCACCGTCGCCCCCGGAAAATCCTTTTCGAACCGCAGGATGTTGCCCACCTCGGCCCCCCGCCAGCCATAGATCGACTGGTCGTCATCGCCGACGCAGCAGATGTTGCGGTGCCCCCCCGCCAACAGCCGCAACCACAGGTACTGCGCCACGTTGGTATCCTGGTACTCGTCCACCAGGATATAGCGGAACCAGCGCCGGTACTGCTCCAACACATCGTCATGGGTCTGGAAGATCGTCACCATGTGCAGCAGCAGATCGCCGAAATCCACCGCGTTCAGCTCGCGCAATCGGGTCTGGTACTGCTTGTACAGCGCCACGCCCTTGCCGTCATATGCGCTGGCCTCTGCGGCGGGCACCTGGTCGGGCGTCCATGCCCGGTTCTTCCACTGGTCGATGATCCCGGCCAGCATACGCGCGGGCCAGCGCTTGTCGTCGATATTCGCCGCGGCCACCAGTTGCTTCAGCAGCCGCAGCTGGTCGTCCGTGTCCAGAATGGTGAAGTTCGACTTCAACTCCACCAGCTCCGCGTGCCGGCGCAACAGCTTCACGCAGATCGAGTGGAACGTGCCCAGCCACGGCATCCCCTCGACTGCCTCGCCCATCATCCGGCCCACGCGCATCTTCATCTCGCGCGCCGCCTTGTTGGTAAAGGTCACCGCCAGAATCTCGTTCGGCCGCGCCGTGTTCGTGTTCAACAGATGCACCATGCGCGTGGTCAGCGCCTTGGTCTTGCCCGTGCCCGCGCCCGCCAGCATCAGAACCGGCCCCTCCAGCGCCTCCACCGCCTCGCGCTGCGCGGGGTTCAGATCATCCAGATAGGGCGTCGGGCGGGCCGCCATCGCGCGCGTCGCCAGCGACGCGCTCTCGAAGGCATCGGATTCGTCGAAACTGCTCATGGCCGAAGAATAGCGCGGGCCCCACCCGAGGGAAAGCCAATGTTCACACTGTGTTCCAACCCGTTAACACTTATTTTCACCCGTCAACGCCGCGTAGGGTGGGTTTCAAACCCACCTGTGTTCCACCAAAGACCACGCGCACCCGCCTCACGACCCCGCGCCACGCGCCCGCCGCAAGGCTTGCAAATCGCAACTGGCCGCAACCTCGGCCGGCCCCGGCAGGTCATCCGCCCCCGGCATCCCCTGCCGCAGCCCCGACGTCGCCGCCCAGCGCTGGATCGCGCCTTGCGAACAGCGCAGATACAGCACCCCCGCCGCCTTGGCGACATGGCGCATCTCGAACTCGAACCGGCCTTCATGCCCATCCCGGTCGATCAGGATCACGACCGGCTGCTTGCCCGTCAGATGCTGCGCAAACAGCGCCTGATGCACGGAATCCCGCGCGCTCGGGCTTCCATCGAGCCCAAGCTCGATCACATGGCGGTCGGTTTCGCAGTCCACACGGACGTATCGCTTCATGCCCGCGACATCGAAGTAATGCCTTTGCTCCTCGGCGCTTCCCGCAAGAAACGCGCATAACAACGCGGCCAGTTCGACCTCACCCATCCAACACACCCTCGCACGCCTGCAAATCGTTAACAAAAGGTTAACACGGGGGCCGCGATGAACCATATCCCCGATTTTGGTCGCACCGGCCGGGCTTTGGGACAACAACAAATCTCAACAAAGGTTAACGCGTGCACCCGGCCATTCCTGCTCGTCTCACGAGGGAAATCTCCCCCCGACAAATTTCGCCCGCACCGCGAATGGCTTGCACCTCCACCACCGGCACAAACCCGCCGCCCGCCGAGGTCCTGTCGGAACGAAACGGCGACAGTCTCGTTGGAGAGGCAATGGAAAAATCGGAGGAGAAACCCATGAAACACAAACTGACAAGCGCCATCGCACTTTGCGCCATCGCCGGCCTGTCCGGCCCCGCATTCGCGGATTGCCAGGAAGAACTGGCCAAGCTGACCGGCGAGGCCGGCATGGAAACCGAAGGTGAGATCTCCAAGGATGGCAGCCTCGCGCCACTGGAAGATCCCGATGCGGACGCTGGTGCGACCGACACGTCCGCAGCCTCGTCCGGCGACACCGGCGACGACGCCACCGATGACGGCGAGGTCGTCAAGGACGGCGACAACGAGCCGCTTGACGCCGACACGTCGCAAGTCGCCACCTCCGGCCAGGATGCCGCGGCGCAGCAGGAGGGCGACAGCGCCGACAGCGCCGACAGTTCGGCAAGCGGCTCGCAAGAGATGTCGCAAGAGGCCAAGGACGCGATCGCAACCGCGAAGGCCGCGCTCGAAGCAGGTGACGAGACGGCGTGCATGGAAGCCGTCGAAGAAGCGCGCAACTCCTAACCCAGGGCCCACGCCCGACATGATCTCGAAGCGCCGCCGATCCGCCCGGACCGGCGGCGTTCCCGTGCCTGCCCCCGTTCTGGGCTTGGTCCGAGACCTCCCCCGTTTTTCTCGCCGTATTCTGAATTCGGCATCCCGCGCACCGCCCGGTGCATTAACCCCGCACGTCAGCCCACCGGCACTGTCGCCATACCGCCAGAATACCGACGCGATACCGACGTGGGTTTTCGAATCGATCTGCGCCGTTAGCTTTCCGGCGGATGATTTCCCTTTCCGGTCGCATCCCGGCTTGCTATCGCTTTGCCATGTCGCTCGATGCCCGTTTCCCTGCCATCTCCGATTTGCGCACCCGCGCCCGTCGCCGGCTACCGCATTTCGTCTGGGAGTATCTCGACAGCGGCACCGGATCCGAAGCCACGACGCGGCGCAACAAGGCGTGCTTCGACGATGTGCGGCTCATGCCGTCGATCCTGCATGGCGAGATCACGCCAGACCTGAAAACTTCCCTTATGGGGCAGGACTTTAACCTGCCCGTGGGGATCGCACCCCTGGGCATGTCCGGGATGATCTGGCCCGGCGCGGAACAGCACCTGGCGCGCGCCGCGGCCCGCGCCAGCATCCCCTACACGCTCTCGACCGTCGCCACGCAAAAGCCAGAGGACTTGACCGGCGACATCGGCGAACATGCGTGGTTCCAGCTTTACCCTCCAAGGGATCCCGACATCCGGACCGATATGCTTGAACGTATCAGGAACGCCGGATTTTCCACTCTCGTCCTGACCGTCGACGTCCCCATCGCCTCGCGCCGCGAAAGGCAGATCCGTTCCGGCCTGACCACCCCGCCCCGTATCACGCCGCGCATCCTTGCGCAGATTGCCATCCGCCCCGCCTGGGCCATGGGCATGGCCGGGCGCGGCATGCCCCGGATGCGCTTCATCGACGATTATGCCCCGGATACCAAAGGCTTGCCCTCAAACAAGCATGCGGGCTACCTGCTGCGCACCTCGCCCGACTGGTCCTACCTGACATGGCTGCGCGAGCATTGGGATGGCCCTTTGATCGTCAAGGGCGTGCAGGACCACCGCAACGTCCCGCGCCTGCAATCCGAAGGCGTCGACGCGATCTGGATATCCAATCACGCCGGCCGCCAGTTCGACGCCGCCCCCGCCACGATCGAGGCCCTGCCCCGCATCCGCGCCGCCACAGATCTGCCCATCATTCTCGACGGTGGTGTCGAAAGCGGACTCGACATCCTGCGCGCGTTGGCTTTGGGCGCGGATTTCGTGATGATGGGACGGGCCTGGCACTATGCGCTGGCCGCGCTTGGCCCGCGGGGCCCCGACCATCTCGTGCATATCCTCAAATCCGATCTCGAGGCGAACATGGGACAGCTCGGTCTGGCCCGGCCCCAGGATGCCGCCAATCGCCTGCCGCCAGACGGGGCGTGACTGGTCTCGCTCTCCGGATTAATCCGCTGTTAACAGGCATGGTGGATTGTCCCGCATAAAAACGCGAAATTGCGTTTTTCTCCCGCTCGTTCTCCGAACGGGTAGTCTTTCTACCCGCCCGGCCAAGAAATTCGCCCAGCGGTGGTTCTACCCACTTTGTCGGATTGCGCAATCTTGTTGCAAAACTTACAAACCTGCGAAACGCTGCGTTGCAGCACGATAGGCTCTGCGCGACCGCAGCGAACGACACGACGGGAGGACAGGCTATGGCCGAATTCAAGAAAATTCTCATCGCCAACCGGGGCGAGATTGCCATCCGCATCATGCGGGCCGCCAACGAGCTGGGCAAACGCACCGTCGCCGTCTATGCCGAGGAAGACAAGCTGGGCCTGCACCGTTTCAAGGCGGACGAGGCCTATCGCATCGGCGAGGGATTGGGGCCGGTACAGGCCTATCTCTCGATCGACGAGATCATCCGCGTCGCCAGGAAATCCGGCGCCGACGCGATCCATCCGGGCTATGGCCTGCTGTCCGAGAATCCCGCCCTGGTGGACGCGTGCGAGGCCAACGGCATCACCTTCATCGGCCCCAAGGCCGAGACCATGCGCGCCCTGGGCGACAAGGCCAGCGCCCGCCGCGTGGCGATCGAGGCCGGCGTGCCCGTCATCCCCGCCACCGAGGTGCTGGGCGAGGACATGGACCAGATCCGCAAGGAAGCCGCCGAGATCGGCTATCCGATGATGCTCAAGGCCTCCTGGGGCGGCGGCGGCCGCGGGATGCGACCCATCGAATCCGAAAAGGAACTGGCCGAAAAAGTCCGCGAGGGTCGGCGCGAGGCCGAGGCCGCCTTCGGCAACGGCGAGGGCTACCTGGAAAAGATGATTACCCGCGCCCGCCACGTCGAGGTCCAGATCCTGGGCGACAAGCACGGCAACATGTATCACCTTTTCGAGCGGGACTGCTCGGTCCAGCGCCGCAACCAGAAGGTCGTCGAACGCGCCCCCGCACCCTACCTAACCGACGCGCAGCGCGCCGAGATCTGCGAGCTCGGCTACAAGATCTGCAAGCACGTCAACTACGAATGCGCGGGCACCGTCGAGTTCCTGATGGATATGGACACCGACCAGTTCTATTTCATCGAGGTCAATCCCCGCGTGCAGGTCGAACACACCGTGACCGAGGAGGTCACCGGCATCGACATCGTCCAGGCCCAGATCAAGATCGCCGAGGGCAAGACGCTCGAGGAAGCCACCCGCAAAGCCAGCCAGGACCAGATCACCCTCAACGGCCACGCGATCCAGACCCGGATCACCACCGAGGACCCGCAGAACAACTTCATCCCCGACTACGGCCGCATCACCGCCTTCCGCGAGGCCACCGGCATGGGCATCCGCCTCGACGGCGGCACGGCCTATTCCGGCGGCGTCATCACACGGTATTACGACAGCCTGCTGGTCAAGATCACCGCGCATGCGCAGACGCCAGAAGGCGCCATCGCCCGCATGGACCGCGCCCTGCGCGAGTTCCGTATCCGCGGGGTTTCCACCAACATCGCCTTTGTCGAGAACCTGCTGAAGCACCCCACGTTCCTCAGCAACGAATACACCACCAAGTTCATCGACACGACGCCCGAACTCTTCGATTTCGCCGCCCGCCGCGACCGCGGCACCAAGGTGCTGACCTACATCGCCGACATCACCGTCAACGGCCACCCCGAGGTGCAGGGCCGCGTAAAACCGCGCGAGGATCTTGCCCTGCCCCGCGCGCCCAAGCCGAAGAACGAAACGATCACAGATGGCGCCAAGCAGATCCTCGACCGCGACGGCCCGCAGGCGGTGGCCGACTGGATGGCGACCCAGACCAAGGTCCTGATGACCGACACCACCATGCGCGACAGCCACCAGTCCCTGCTGGCCACGCGGATGCGCTCGATCGACATGATCCAGATCGCCGAGAACTATGCCCATGATCTACCACAACTTTTCTCAGTCGAATGTTGGGGCGGCGCCACCTTCGACGTGGCCTACCGTTTTCTCGACGAATGCCCATGGCAGCGACTGCGCGACCTGCGCGAACGCATGCCCAACCTGCTGACGCAGATGCTGCTGCGCGGCTCCAACGGGGTCGGCTACACCAACTATCCCGACAACGTCGTGCAGGCTTTCGTGAAACAGGCGGCTGAGAGCGGCGTGGATATCTTCCGCGTCTTCGATCCGCTGAACTGGACCGAAAACATGCGCGTCTCGATGGACGCCGTGCGCGACGCCGACAAGGTTCTGGAAGCGGCCATCTGCTATACCGGCGACATCCTCGATCCGAACCGGGCAAAGTACGACCTGAAGTACTACCTCAACATGGCGAAGGAATTGAAAGAGGCCGGCACGCATATCCTGTGCATCAAGGACATGGGCGGCCTTCTGAAACCCGCCTCTGCCACCGTGCTGTTCAAGGCCCTGAAGGAAGAGATCGGCCTGCCCATCCACTTCCACACCCACGACACCGCCGGCGTGGCCTCGGCCACCATCCTGGCCGCCGCGGATGCGGGCGTCGATGCTGTCGACTGCGCCATGGATGCCTTGTCCGGCAATACGTCACAGGCCACCATGGGCTCGGTCGTCGAGGCGCTGCGCCACACCGACCGCGACACTGGCCTGGATATCAATGCCATCCGGCAAATCTCGATCTACTGGGAAAACGTACGCGAGCATTACGCCGCGTTCGAGAGCGCGATGCAGTCGCCCACGTCAGAGGTCTACCTGCACGAGATGCCCGGCGGCCAGTTCACCAACCTGCGCGCCCAGGCCCGCTCGCTGGGGCTCGAGGCCAAGTGGCCCGAGATTGCCCGCACCTATGCCGACGTGAACCAGATGTTCGGCGACGTGATCAAGGTGACCCCCATCGCCAAGACCGTTGGCGACCTCGCACTGATGATGGTCAGCCAGGGCCTGACCTGCGAGGACGTGCTCGACCCCAAGACCGAGGTCAGCTTTCCCGAAAGTGTCGTCACCTTGATGAAAGGCTACGTGGGTCAGGCCCCCGGCGGCTTCCCCGACGATATCGTGCGCAAGGTGCTCAAGGACGAGAAACCCATCACCGTCCGCCCCGGCACCCTGCTCGAGCCGGAGGATCTCGAGGCGCGGCGCAAGGAACTTCAGGACAAGTTCGAGGACGAGGAGATCGACAACGAAGACCTGATGGGCGCGATGATGTATCCCAAGGTTTTTGACGCCTACATGGAGCGCCACCAAGTTTATGGCCCCGTCCGCACCCTGCCGACCAGGACCTTCTTCTACGGCATGGAACCGGCCGAGGAAATTTCGGCCGAGATCGACCCCGGCAAGACGCTGGAAATCCGGCTCGTGGCCGTGGGCGAAACCCACGAGGACGGCGAGGCGCGGGTGTTCTTCGAGCTGAACGGCCAGCCCCGCACGATCCGCGTGCCCGACCGGCGCGTCAAGGAAACCGTCCAGGGCCGGCCCAAGGCCGAGGCCGGTAATGCCGACCACATCGGCGCGCCCATGCCCGGCGCCGTGGCCACCGTGGCGGTCAGCGCGGGGCAGCAGGTCAAGACCGGCGACCTGCTGTTGACCATCGAGGCGATGAAGATGGAAACCGGCCTGCACGCCGAACGCGACGCGACAGTGAAGGCCGTCCACGTCCAGCCCGGCGCCCAGATCGACGCAAAGGACCTGCTGGTAGAGTTGGAATGACAGGGTGCGGGCGCGCAACCCTGTGCGCCCTGCCCGGTCTCGTTCAACTGACCCTTTCAAAACCCCGCGAATCCGACAAAGCTGCACCGGTCCAAACCCGGGGGTGGCATGCACAAAATCATCGTCTTCACCGACATCCATTTCGTCCCCGAGGGCGAGACGATCATCGGCCTCGACCCGGCCGCGCGGTTCGCCCAAGGGCTTGCCCACGCGCAGGAAAATCACCCCGACGCCGCCCGCATCGTGATCACCGGCGACCTGACGCATCACGGCACGGCGCCCGAATACGAACGACTTCACGCCGCACTGGCCACGGCGCAGATCCCCGTCTCGCTGATGCTGGGCAACCATGACCGACGCAGCCCCTTTCGCGCGGTCTTTCCCGACACGCCGCAAACGCCCGACGGCTTCGTGCAGGACGTGATCGACCTCGACGACACCCGCCTCATCTTGCTCGACACCCTCAACGAAGACGCCGACGACACCCATAGCGGGCTTCTGTGCGACGCACGGCTCGACTGGATGGAGGCCGCCATCGCAGGGGCCGGACGCCGCAGGGTCATCCTTTTCATGCACCACCCGCCCATCCTGACCGGTTTCGGCGGGATGGACTGGATCGGGCTGAAATCACGCCGCCAGCTGGCCGCACGGCTGGAAGGTCACGACACCGTTCACCAGATCGTCGCCGGTCATATCCACCGCACCATCCAGGGCGGTTTCGCCACCCGCGCCGGCAACCGCATCCCCACCGCGATCTTCAAAAGCCCCTGCCACCAGATGCCCATGGCACTCGGCTTCCAGGATCCCAGCCTGTCGATCGACGAACCCGGCGCCTATGGCCTTCTGCTGCTCACACCCGAGGGTATCGTCGTGCATACCGAGGATTTCACCCTGCCGCCCGCAGCGGGGGTATGTTACGACCACTAGCCCGCCGGTCACCTTGTCCCGGTAAGCCTTTCGTTACGTGCAGGACCAAAGTGCCCCTTCCCGTGCCCAGAGTAATCGGCAATCATGGGACTCTTGGATTGGCATCGTGACATTAGGGAGGACGTGACATGTGCCGCATGTTTGCCGGGCAGGACCCGGAACGATACGAACTCGAGACCCGACGGATGCGCCTGAATGGCCAAAGCACCAGCATCCGCCTGGAAAAATCCTTCTGGCGCATTCTCGACGATATCGCCGCGATCGAGGATATTTCCACCCCGGCCTTCGTGTCGAAACTGCATGGCGAGGTGCTGGAACTGCATGGCGAGCCCAAGAATTTCACCTCGCTTTTGCGCTGCACCTGCCTTGTCTGGCAGGACAATCAGGCGACCCAGCCTGAATCCCGCATCGCCGCGGAATAAGCATAGGCGCCTGTAGTAACGGTTTACTACCCCTACTCGCCGGGCGCTTGGTACGCTTCTTCGACCAATCACAAAGTCGGAGAAGCCCATGGCAAAAGCCATTCACAGCATGATCCGCGTCCTCGACGAGGCGCGGTCGGTTGAGTTCTACAAGACAGCCTTCGGGCTCAAGATCGCGGACCGCCTGGATTTCGAAAAATTCACGCTGGTCTATCTCAGCAATTCCGAATCCGAGTTCGAGCTTGAACTGACGGTCAACAAGGGGCGGGAGGAGCCCTACGACCTGGGCGATGGCTACGGCCATTTCGCCGTGTCCGTTGACGACCTGGAAGCCGAGCACGCCCGCTTTACCCAAGCCGGGCTGGAACCGCGCAAGATCGTCGAATTCGCACCCGACGGCGAACTTGTCGGCAAGTTCTTCTTCGTCGCAGACCCCGACGGCTACGAGATCGAGGTGCTGCAACGCGCCGGGCGCTTCAAGTAGCGCCCGCGACAACCGGCTTCGGGCATGGCGTGTCCCGGGGCCGGGTCAAACACCAATCACCAAAACTCACGCCGCATCTAGGGAGGACAAGATGTTGAGTACCCAGACAAGTCAACTCCGCCGGCTGACCCGGCGCGACCTGCTGAAGGGCACGACCGCCTTCGGCGCCTTCGTGCTCGGCTCCGGCTACGTGGCGGGCGCGGGCGGCGCCTGGGCCACCGAAATGGACGCGCTGAAGCCCGAAACATTCGCCACGCTCGTCCAGATGGCGCGCGATATCTACCCGCACGACCGCATTGCCGACGAATTCTACGTGGCCGCCGTCAAGGGCTACGACAAGCCTGAGGAAGTCGACGCCGTCACCGCCGGAATCGACGCGGTGAACGATGCCGCACGCAATATGCACGGGCTCGAATACGCCGATATCGGTTGGGAACGCGACCGCGTGGACGTGCTGCGCTCGATGGAGGACGACCCGTTCTTCCAGCGCATCCGGGGCGGTCTGGTGACCGGGCTTTATAACCAGAAAGCGGTCTGGCCGGTCTTCGGCTACGAGGGCGAAAGCTTCTCCAAGGGCGGTTACATCAACCGCGGCTTCGACGACATCGCCTGGATCGGCTGAGGGAGGATTCAATCAATGACTGCACCATTTGAACTTACCGACGACAGCGTCGTCGTCGTCATCGGCACCGGCGCGGGCGGCGGGGTCCTGGCCAACGAACTCGCGCAGAAAGGCGTCAGTGTCGTGGCTCTCGAAGCAGGCGGCCGTTATCTGCCAGAGGACTATGTCAACGACGAGTGGGAAAGCTTCGGCCAACTGGCCTGGCTCGACCCGCGCACGACCTCCGGCGACTGGCGCGTGGCCAAGGATTTCTCGGGGCTGCCCGCGTGGATAGTCAAGGCCGTGGGCGGCACCACCACCCACTGGGCCGGCGCCTCGCTGCGCTTTCAGGATCACGAATGGAAGGCGCTCACGAACTACGGCGAGGTCGAGGGCGCATCGCTGCTCGACTGGCCCATCGACCCGCGCGAGATGGACGCCTATTACGACAAGGCCGAGAAGAAGCTGAACGTCACGCGCACCAACGGCAACCCCGGCCTGCCCGGCAACAACAACTACAAGGTGTTCGAGGCCGGCGCGAAAAAGCTGGGCTATACCGAGGTCCACACCGGCCGCATGGCGATCAATAGCGAAGACGGCGACAGGTCGAAGTGCCAGCAGACCGGCTTCTGCTTCCAGGGGTGCAAATGGGGCGCCAAGTGGTCCGCAGCCTATACCGACATTCCCCAGGGCGAGGCAACCGGCAACCTCGAAGTGCGTGAAAAGGCCCACGTTGCACGCATCCTGCACAACGAGGCAGGCAAGGTCACCGGAGTCGAGTATTTCGACGAAAACGGCGATCTGCAGATGCAGAAGGCACGGGTCGTCTGCGTCGCGGGCAACTCGTTCGAGTCGCCGCGAATGCTGCTGAACTCGGCCTCCAACATGTTTCCGAACGGTCTTGCCAACAGCTCCGATCAGGTGGGCCGCAACTACATGCGGCACATGACGGGCTCGGTCTATGCCGTGTTCGACAAACCGGTGAAGATGTGGCGCGGCACGACCATGGCGGGCATAATCCAGGACGAGGCCAAGCATGATCCAAGCCGCGGCTTCGTCGGCGGGTACGAGTTGGAAACCCTGGCGCTCGGCCTGCCCTTCATGGCCGCCTTCCTCGACCCCGGCGCGTGGGGGCGTGAATTCACCACTGCGCTCGACGAGTACGAGAACATGGCCGGCATGTGGATCGTGGGCGAGGACATGCCCCAGTCCACCAACCGCGTCACGCTGAACGAAGAGGTGAAGGACCAGTTCGGCCTGCCCGTGGCGAACGTGCATTTCGACGATCACCCAAACGACATCGCAATGCGCAACCACGCCTATGAACGCGGTGCCGCGGTATATGACGCGGTGGGCGCCACGCGCACTTTCCCGACGCCCCCTTACCCCAGCACCCACAACCTCGGCACCAACCGGATGTCGGAGAACCCCGAGGACGGCGTCTGCAACAAGTGGGGCCAGACACACGACATCGCGAACCTGTTCATCTCCGACGGCTCGCAGTTTACCACGGGGGCGGCGGAAAACCCGACCCTGACCATCGTCGCCCTGGCCATCCGTCAGGCCGATCACATTGCCGGCGAGTTGTCAGCCGGCAATATCTGACCCGCATCTCCCCGGGTCGGGGTTCCCGGGCGGGCCTTGCGCTCGCCCGGGGCAATTTTCCGCCCAAAGGCGTGCTACAGGCGGTTTTTCTTGCCGCATCGTTCCGAACACACTACTTTCGGTTGCACCTTGCTGCCTTTGGCGCCCTCTCTTGAAGGAGATGTGACGTGACCGGACTGCACGACCAGGATCAGGATATTCCCACGCCGCCCACCAAGCTGCGACGCGCCCTGTTCCTCGCCTTTCTGCTGCTGGCCTCGACACTGGTCTATGTCGAGTTGATCCTGCGCTACAGCGCTTGATCGGCGGGCACGGAAAAAAATCTTGGAAAGCTGCGATTTTCTCTTGCAGGGCCGCGCCAGACTTTATATCTCCGCCTCACCCAAGGACGCGGGCGTAGCTCAGGGGTAGAGCATTACCTTGCCAAGGTAAGGGTCGTGAGTTCGAATCTCATCGCCCGCTCCAATTTCTCTCCAAGTTGATCGACTGGACCGGTAGAACACCGGTCCAAGTGCCGATTGGCACCACGTTCCCCCCACCCTCTTTCGCCCCCTTGGCGCGCTGGCCAACCCCGCCTATAACGGCGCGGCAAAACACTCAGGGACGCACCCATGCGCAGCGCCAGCATCACCCGCAAGACCGCGGAAACCGACATTTCCGTCAAGATCGACCTCGACGGCACCGGCACTTATGACAATCAGACCGGCGTAGGCTTCTTCGACCACATGCTGGACCAACTGGCCCGCCACGCGCTGATC
The DNA here is from genome assembly GCF_030733425.1 of Roseovarius sp. MMSF_3350. Classification (GTDB taxonomy): domain Bacteria; phylum Pseudomonadota; class Alphaproteobacteria; order Rhodobacterales; family Rhodobacteraceae; genus Roseovarius. Next base: position 27,608 of record NZ_JASHIZ010000009.1, on the reverse strand, counting down.
GACGTGGAAATCCGCTGCAAGGGCGACCTGCATATCGACGACCACCACACGGTCGAGGATGTGGGCATCGCGCTTGGACAGGCGCTGGCACAGGCCGTGGGCGACAAGAAGGGCATCCGCCGCTACGGTGCCTGCCTGCTGCCTATGGACGACGCGCTGGTGCGCGCCGCGCTGGACATTTCCGGCCGGCCCTACCTCGTGTGGAACGTCGCCATGCCCACCGCCCAGATCAAGACATTCGATACCGAGCTGGTCCGCGAGTTCTTTCAGGCGTTCAGCACCCATGGCGGGCTCACGCTGCACGTGGACGCGCTGCACGGCATCAACAGTCACCATATCGCCGAGGCCGCGTTCAAGTCCGTCGCACGCGCCCTGCGCGACGCGCTGGAAATCGACCCGCGCAAGGCCGATGCCATCCCCTCGACCAAGGGCACGCTCTGATCTCATGACAACCGTTATCGTCGATTACGAGTCCGGCAACCTGCACTCGGCCGAAAAGGCGTTCCAGCGCATGGCGGCCGAGGTGGGCGCGGACGCGGTCGTGGTCACTGCCGACCCCGACACGGTACGCCGTGCCAGCCGCATCGTCCTTCCCGGCGATGGCGCCTTCCCGGCCTGCCGGAACGCACTTTACGACCATCGCGGTCTGTTCGAGGCGATCGAGGAGGCCGTGCTGACCGGCGGCCGCCCGTTCATGGGCATTTGTATCGGGATGCAGATGCTGGCGACGCGCGGACTGGAATATTCCGAAACCGACGGGTTCGACTGGATCGCGGGCACGGTCGCGCCGATTGCACCTGCCGATCCGTCGATGAAGGTGCCGCACATGGGCTGGAACGACTTGGTGATCGACACGGCCCACCCCGTTCTTGATGGGATCGGCACCGGCGACCACGCTTACTTTGTCCATTCCTACCACTTCGAGGTATCGGACCTTGCGCAGCGTATCGCTCATGTCGAGTATGGCGGAAAGGTCACCGCGGTCGTGGGCCGCGACAATCTCGTCGGCACCCAGTTCCACCCCGAGAAAAGCCAGGCCACCGGCCTGCGCATCATCCGGAATTTTCTGACCTGGGCGCCCTGAGACCTATCGGATGCGGGTCCATTTCTGCGACATGCAAACCGGCCCCATGCAGCCCCGCACGGTCATCCGATCGCCCTGAAGGGTCATGCCTGCCGGGTATTCCCGCTGATGTGCCGGGATCCAGGCGCGGCCTTCATACTTGCCGTTGCCAGTGGGCGTAGCGTTGCGGATCACCGTGTGACCCAGGCTCGCGGCCTTGATCTCCTGCCCTTGCGAGTTGAAGGTGCGGGTGATCTCGCCGCACACCGCATCGCCGCAATCGTATACCTTCACATACGCGGAAATGCCTTTCTTGTCGGGCTCGGTTTGCCAGGTTCCCATTGCCGGGTCGGCCATCGCCGCCCCAGTCATTGCCAGAAAAAGTGCACAGGATGTCGCCAAACGCATTGGCCGGGCCTCCTTCTTGCCTGAAATCGATATTCTACAGGTAAGACGTCCAGCCCGGCCAAATCGTTCAATCACGGTTTCGTATGCGCAGGAAAGGGCTTATTTCACCTTCGTCCATGTCCCGCCATCCCGGCAGATGCCCAGAACGCAGCCCGACACCTTCAGCGCATTCCCATTCATCTGAAGCCTGGAATTGTAGGTCTTGCCCCGGTCCGGGCTGTAGACCTTGCCGGTATAGCTGCCGTTACCCTTGGGCACGGTCGCCGAAATGATGTTGCGGCCCACATTCTCACTCTGGATTTCGTTGCCATTCGCGTCATAGGCCTTGACCAGCGTACCGCAAAGCTGCGCGCCACAGGGCTGGACGTGGACCAGCCCGGAATGACCGTTGTCGTCCTTGGCGGTGCGCCAATAACCTTCCAGCGGATCGGCGGCAAACGCGGCGCCGGCACTCATCAAGGTGGCCACGAAGGCCAGTGTCATCGTTCTCATGCGTATCTCCTCCCGCAAATGATGCCACGCAGCATGCGGCCACGGCCCGGCCCCGATCAAGCCTGACGCCACGTCGCGTTGCAAACGCCGTCCCGTCATGGCACATCGCGCCAAAGCCCTTTGCCCGGATAACCACCCATGATCCTCTACCCCGCCATCGACCTAAAGGACGGCCAGGCCGTACGCCTCTTCAAGGGCGAAATGGAGAAAGCCACCGTGTTCAACGACGACCCCGCCGCACAGGCGATGGAGTTCGTGAATGCCGGCTGCGAATGGCTCCACCTCGTCGACCTCAACGGCGCCTTCGCGGGCGAGCCGGTCAACGCCGCCCCGGTCGAGGCAATACTGGAACGCACACAGGTCCCCGCCCAGCTTGGCGGCGGTATCCGCGACATGGCGACGATAGAACGCTGGCTCAGCAAGGGTCTCGCCCGGGTCATCCTCGGCACCGTGGCGGTCGAAAACCCCTCGCTCGTGCGCGAAGCCGCACAGGCCTTTCCCGGCCAGGTGGCGGTCGGCATCGACGCCCGCAACGGCCGCGTGGCGACCAAGGGCTGGGCCGAAGAAACCGATGTGATGGTCACCGACCTCGCCCGCAGCTTCGAGGACGCGGGCGTCGCCGCGATAATCTACACCGACATAAACCGCGACGGCGCCATGCAGGGCCCGAATATCGAGGCCACGGCGGCGCTCGCCAACGCCGTCTCGATCCCGGTCATCGCCTCGGGCGGGGTGTCCTCCCTAGACGACCTCGTCGCGCTTAAAAACTGCGGCGCGACCCTCAACGGCGCCATCTCCGGCCGCGCGCTCTATGATGGGGCGCTCGACCTGAAAGAAGCGCTGCGCGCTCTCTCCGCCTGACGCGAGCCCCGCACGCAAGGGCGGGGCGTTCGAGTCAGCCGCCCGCCGCCTTGCCCGTCAACTTGCCGAGCGCACCAGTCATCTTCTGGATATACTCCGCGTCGTCGTCGATCCCGTCGAGTTCATCGAACATCTCCTCGGGATTCTCGTAAGCCAGCCAGACCTGCCCATCCGCATCCTCGTACACGAGGACCTTCATCGGCAGGTACAGGCCGGCCAGCGGATCGTCCTGCATCGCGGGCGTGCCCAGCTTCGGATTGCCGAAGATCAGAACCTGTGACGGGGCCAGCTCCATGCCCACGCCATCGGCACCGCCGGCATGGTCCACACGGGCAAAGACCGTGGCGCCCGCCTCTTTTACCGCCGCTTCCAGCGCGTCCATCGTGCTCGCAACATCGCTGCTGGCCTCCACCTTCGTCAGGTCGTCATCGGCCACTGCGGGGCTGGCAAGAAAGCTCAACGCGGCAAGTGTCAGAAATCGTTTCATCTCGAATATCTCCTGCAAGGGGTCCGTGACCCCATAACGTAAGCCGACCGCGTCGCGTGGGAACAGACATTCGCGTGATGGGCCCGATCTTGCCGGAAGCCCACGTTCACGCACGCAAGCACCCGGCAAACCGCCGGATGCAGGCTCTCTCGGACAGGCAGACTTACCGCCAGGTCGTGTAGCCCAGCTTCAGCGTCTTGGGCGATCCGCCCGACACCGCGTTCACGCGAAACTGGCTGATGCGTCCTTCATTGGTCTTGGCGCAGATGTAGGACCCCACCGGAATATCCCGCAACGACACCCGGTTCGCGCTGAACCGCGCACCCCGGCAGCCATCGAAACCCCGGTTGCGCCGGTCGCCCACGCCCAGCTTCGCGCCGTTGCGCGGCGCTAGGTACAGCAGTTCCGCCGTCTCGGCCTGGAACCAGATGTCCACGCCACTGCCGCGGCCCACCGCCCCCCGGTCAAGGTCCGCGGTCCAGGTCTGTGGGATATCCAGCGGCCCGGTCGAGAAGGTCCGCGCGCCAGCGCCCGAGGCCGAGCCACTGTTGCACTCGAATTGCCGCCCGCTCACCCGGCAGGTCGCGCCGTCCGGCGCATAACGCTGGATTGATCCCGCCGGGCCATAGATGCACTGCAACGCGGCACGTCCGCCGATATTGGCGACCCGCGCCTCGGTCAGCGAGTTGACGATCGGCGTGTTCCACCAGCCCCCGGGCAAGGCCGTGGTCACTTCGCGCCGGATCTGGCTGTGCGGGCAGGTGATGGTCTCGGCCTTTGCCGGCACGGCCGGCGCGGCGACGGCGGCTGTAATGGCCAGCGACAGCATGGCAAGGGTGGATTTGAAAGACATCATGGCTTGGTCCTTTCGGAATGCTTGGATTGAGGCGCAGAACCGCGCCGACACCTATCAGTCGCCCATCCCCCCGGAAGCGTTCAAAAATCACCGCCAGACCGTGCGCGCGTCCCAAGCCCCATTGGCACCGCCCGCCGGCCACGCTAGAAGGCAGGCGCGAAAGGATGGCCCATGCTCAAGATCCGCATCATTCCCTGCCTCGACGTGGCCGATGGCCGCGTGGTCAAGGGCGTGAACTTCGTCAACCTGCGCGACGCTGGCGACCCCGTCGATGCGGCCCGCGCCTATGACGCCGCCGGTGCCGACGAGCTGTGTTTTCTCGACATCCACGCCACCCACGAAAACCGCGGCGTAATGCTCGACGTGGTCACCCGCACGGCAGAGCAGTGCTACATCCCGCTCACCGTGGGCGGCGGTGTCCGTACCGTGGCGGATGTGCGCGCGCTGCTGCTGGCAGGGGCCGACAAGGTCTCGTTCAATTCCGCCGCCGTCGCCGACCCCGACGTGGTACGCCTTGCCGCCGACCAGTTCGGCAGCCAGTGCATCGTCGTGGCCATCGACGCCAAGACGGTCAGCCCCGGCAACTGGGAAATCTTCACCCATGGCGGGCGCAAACCGACCGGCATCGATGCCGTCGAGTTTGCCAAGCTGGTCGAGGACAAGGGCGCCGGGGAAATTCTGCTGACCTCGATGGACCGCGACGGCACCCGTTCGGGCTTCAACCTGCCCCTCACCCGCGCCATCGCGGACGCGGTCTCGATCCCCGTCATCGCTTCGGGCGGCGTCGGCACGCTCGATCACCTTGTCGAAGGCGTGACCAAGGGCGGTGCCTCCGCCGTACTGGCCGCCTCCATCTTTCACTTCGGCGATCACACCATTGCCGAGGCCAAGGCTCACATGGCCGCAGCCGGCATCCCCATGAGGATCGGCGCATGACTCTCGAAGAGCTGGAACAGATCGTCGCCGCCCGCGCCAGCGCCTCGCCCGAAGACAGCTGGACCGCCAAGCTCTTGTCGAAAGGCCCCGAGAAGGTGGCCGAGAAGTTCGGCGAAGAGGCCATCGAGGCGTTGATCGAGGCCGTGAAAGGCGATGCGCAAGGCCTGACCTCCGAGGCCGCCGACGTGCTCTTTCACCTGCTCGTCATGCTGCACAGCCGCGGTGTGTCAGTCGCCGATGTCATGGCCGAACTCGCCGCGCGCCAGTCGCGCTCCGGTCTTGCAGAAAAGGCTTCCCGTTCCGAATGATACGCCACATCGTCTTTTTCACGGCCCGCGATCCCAAGCATCTGCCAGAGATCCGCGCCGGTCTCGAAACGCTCGGAACCATCCCCCACTCCACCCATTTCGAGGTCGGAGAGAACCTGCATACTGACACCCTGACCGGGACCGAGGTCGATTTCGTGGTGTATGTCGAGTTCGAGACCGAGGCGGACCTTGCCGCCTACAAGGCGCATCCGACCTACGAAGAAGCCATCCGCCGTGTCCGCCCCTTGCGCGAAATGCGCGTCGCGGCCGACGTGGTCGCGAGCTGACGGGCCGGGGTAGCCCCGGCGCTCACAGCTTCGACGAGATCACGCCGGTATTGAACCCGCCCATGCGCAGCTCGCCAAACAGGCGCTGGTACTCGATCTTGGGACAGCGGTTCATCACCACGTCCACACCGCGCGCCCGCGCCTTTTTCGCGGCCTCTTCGTGTCGTACGCCAATCTGCATCCAGATCGTCTGAAGGCCGGGAAACCGCTCCAGCGCCTCGTCCACGATCGGCGGCACATGCTCGGACCGGCGAAAGATGTCCACCATGTCCACATCCCCCTCGATCTGCGCCAGCGACCCCAGAACGGTTGCCCCGAACGCCGTCTTGCCCGCATGGACGGGATTCACTGGCACCACTTCGAACCCTTTCAGCTTCAGGTACCGCGCGACATAGAAACTCGGGCGCACCTCGTTCATGGATACGCCCACTACGGCGATCCGCTTGGTCCGCTTCAGGATGTCCCGCAGGTCGGAATCTTTGTAATATTCGTTCATTGCCTCACTCTAGACCGGCGCGCCGGAAGAAAAAAGCGCCCGGGAAAACCCGGGCGCCAGTCGCGGAACGAGGGACAGTGAAGGGAAGCACCGCAGTTCCAGTTCGGCACTTCCACGTATTCAGATAGGAACTGATCCTCAGATATAAAGAGCTGGTAACCTAGGTGTGAATGTTCGGTAAAAATCCGCCGCTCTCAGTCGATGATATCTTCCAGCACGTCCCAGACCTCGTCCAGAACCCGGCCAAGGATCGGTTTGCGCTTGCGCTTCGAGCGCCGCTTGGGGCGGTCTGGCCCTGGGCCGCCATGCCATTCCGGCCGCGGCGCCACGGGGCGCCCCTGCCGCCGTCTGTCCTCTTTCTTGCCGGGATGCACTCCGCGCCGCTGGCCCTTGCGCTCGTCGGCATCGTCGCGCGACACCGGCATCATCTTCATGTCGTGCAGCGGCGCACCGCAGGCCCCGCAGGTCAGTTCATGCCGGCCTTCGTCCAGCACCAGCACAGCCCGCGTTCCGCAGTAACAGCATGTCGCGATCTTCCGGCCCATTCCGCCCCCGTCGGTTATATCTGTCGGTTATCCTCTGGATGCATATAGGGCCACTGCCGCCGCATTTGAGACGTTGAGCGATCCGAACGCCCCCGCGTAGGCGATCCGCACCAATTTGTCGCAGGTCTCGCGCGTTTTCTGGCGTAGCCCCGGTCCTTCGGCCCCCAGCACAAGCGCCACCGGACGGTCCTGCATCCCGACCATTGCCTCCTCGACGGTCTCGCTCGCCTCACCGTCAAGACCCAGCACCAGGTATCCCATGCCCTGCAACGTGCTCATCGCATCTGCAAGGTTGCGCACCCGCAAATAGGGCTGGCGTTCCAGCGCGCCGCTCGCGGTCTTGGCCAGCGCCCCGGTCTCGGGTGCCGAATGGTGCCGCGGCGCAACGACCGCCGAGGCGCCGAAAACCTCGGCCGAGCGCAGGATCGCGCCCACGTTATGCGGGTCCGTCACCCGGTCCAGCATCATTACCCGCGGCGGTCGCACCCCGTCGCCAAGACACACCTCTTCCAATGCACCCCAGTCCAGCGGCTTCACTTCCAGCGCCGCACCCTGGTGCACCGATTGCGGATCCAGCGGTGCGCTGAACTTGCGCGGGTCGGCCATCTCCGGCTCCATTCCAGAGGCCCCGATGGCATCGGCCAGCTTGTCGGCGGCGTTCTTCGTCACCACCAGCCGCAGTTTCTCGCGGCGGGGGTTTTCCAATGCGTCGCGAACCGCATGCAGCCCGAACAGCCACACGGTTTCCGCCGCCGACGCCTTCTTCGCCTGTTCCTTTTCCACGACCCACTTGGGTTTCTTCGTTGCCATCCGGGGGCCTCCTTCACAGGCGGCGGACAATGGCCCCTGACCTGCGCAATCGCAAGCGATTTTCCGGTTGACGGGGCAACGGCCCGCTTCTAAACACCCGCCTCAGTGGGCGACAGGCCGCAAGGTGTGGCAGGGGACTGTAACTCCCTCGCGGAGACGCACGCTAGGTTCGATTCCTAGGTCGCCCACCATTTCTAGCGAAATCAAGTGCTTAACACGCTAACTCCGCCGGTGCGACAAACTGGTGAGACACTGGCATGCGCCTTCCAGCTTATCTAACCTACTCGCGTCACGGTGTTTTTTACTTCCGCTGGCCCCTTCCCGCTCATTTTCACCCAGAAGGCAAAAAGTCGGACGTGAAGGTATCGCTGCATACCAGATGCCCTGAGAGCGCGCGCCGACTTGCACGCGCCCTCACTCTGGCTGGACAACAGCAAATATCTTGCGCATCTATTCGCCGCATGCGGTACGACGAAATCCGAGAACACGTCCGGGATCACTTCCGACAGCTTCTGCGAGAGACGCAGGAGGATATAGCCAGCGGTGGACCGATGCCCTCTGTCCGATTGGATGCCATCAGAGCCGCTGAAGGGCTTGCTAAGGGCGATCCCGACGCATGGGCTGAGCTGGCCTTCACTGGCGGGTCTGACGGCCTACTACGGGACTTCTGCGAGGCGCGTGGAATTGATGAAGGCGTCTTGACAAAGGAGCACCGAGAATGGCTGCTGGAGGCGCTTCAGTCCGGGCACCGTGCGTATGCGCAAGAGGCGCTATCTTACAGTGTAAGCATGCGGGATATTGACCTGCGGGATACTGCCCCGGCGCTAGCCTCCCCTGCCCCAGCCCGTCAAGCCGCTGAACCGCGCGAGTTCCGCGTCCGTCTTCCGTGTAATGTCTGAGGAGGCCATATCAGGCCTTGATGCCCTGCAATCTACCCGATGTGCCGGGAACCTCCTCGCCAACCACACCACCGGCGAGGGCCGCAAGCGTCTGGCCTGAGCCCACTCCGGGGCGACCGAAAGCGTCGATCACAAGAGTTGATGTCGGGGAACGTCCCTCTGCGATCATCATCTGCGCCATGGAAGATACCGGCCCCTGCTCATCGCCTGCGGTGTCGTACATCGCGAGGATGGACCCATCGCGGTGGCTGGCCTCGACAAAGCCGGTGGCCGCGATAGTGTAGATGCGCCGTGCCCTTGTCCTTCGCGGTGAAGCGGTTGCTCCGCTGGGCCGTTGGGTACGTTAGGATGTCGCGGTATCGCTTTGCCCCGGCGTTCGCGGAGTTCTGCGAAGTCGCGGCGAACACGAGAAAGGCCATCACCACATCTGCCCGGAATGCCGGGGCGGTGCCGTAGATCGCCTCGTAAATCCACTCTTGGGCTGCCCGGCGTTCCTCATTGCGGCGGGCTTGATGCGGGCTCCCAATGGTCGCAGAGGTCGCTGCTTCAACGGGTACGTTGGATCGGTTGCGGGCAGTGTCCTTGCAAAACCTGCTACAGAACAGCTTGCGGCTGTCGGTTGTGCTGAACGTGGCGCTGCAGTGCGCGCACGTCTTTCGCACAGGGGCTTTCATGGCACGTGGCATGCCGCACCTCCTTGTCTGTGGGGTTTGATTGTCTGGTGAGCGATCACTGGGATCGTTGGGTCAGGGTGGCCCTGTCACGGAACCGGCCAAGGTACATCTCGGCGTGGGCATACGTAGTAAGGGCGCGAGGCGAGCGGATCGGGCTGCAATGCCGGATACCCGGATCTAACTCGGAAGCAGCTTCTAAGCTGATTATTAATCGGGGATGATCTCAGGATAATCTGGATTTACAGAGCGGCCCTCCGGGCAACGCTAAGAATGCTGTCCAGCATCTCAATCAGATCCATTGAACCACGAGGATTATCAGGTACTCAATCCGGTCTGAAAACTGGTGAGCTATCCCGACACAGGAGTTCAAAAGAAGCTAGATATACCCGGATTTCACTTGGGCTCTTGCCTGTACGTCATCCGATGATTTTCGCTGTTGTTGTATGGCCTTGGGCGCGTAGCCGAAAACTGATTAAATGATCCGGGCTGATCTTTTTGTTTCGAGCCGTCCCGGCCACCGCGCGACGCAAGCTGCGCAGCGAACCGCCCAGTTAAGGGCATGTCTGATCCTGAACCGCTTCAAGGCAGAGCACCTCCTATCCCGCCACCGGGTTGAACACGTGCCCCGGCTGGGCTGAACCCGAGGAGAGGTCAGGTTCTGCAGCAGGATGCGTAGAAGGAGGTGCTCAGCGTTGGAGCCAGCGCGAGAAGCGAAGCTGCTTCCTGGTATTCTAAAAGACGGAGGGATAAGTGACCGCCCGAAGCACCGGGTCGAGACGCACGGGGATGCTGAACCTGATCCGTGCACGGTGAGCACAGAGACAGTGCCCCTGCCATCAAGGGGAAGATGCTCGTAGACCGTGAAGTCTGGAACGTCTCGACGCTGAACATCGCCGTGCGCAATCCAACTGCCATCGGCGTACCGCTGTTCTAGCGTCAAGCCAGTTTCACTCCCGACGACGCGGAACCCATAGTCATCTAGGCGATCTAACCCTTCTACCGTGCTGAGGCGGTCAAATACGCACTCCACTTGAGCCTCCGCCGGTGCCCCAAGTGCCATCGCCGCAATCACTGCTGTCCACGTCACAAGCCTGAACCGCATCCCAATCGTCTCCCCATCTATTTGGCACATGGCCGAGAGTTGCCAGTTCACCTAATGGGGAACCTCCTCCGGCAATCAAAATATCCAGATTTTAGATAGTCGATTTTCAGATATACTTGAAGGCCCCATCTACAATGGGTGGGATAACATGCCGAAAACACTTGGAGATAACCGGCATGACGCTCTCGTGGCTTTCTTGATCCGTCGGCGAAAACAAGCAGGTCTTACCCAAGTCCAGCTAGCGGCCCAGATGAAGGTATACCAATCATTCATTGCCCGCGTTGAAAGCGGAGAGCGCCGGGTTGATGTGATCGAGTTCATCAAACTAAGCGAGGTACTTGATTTTGATCCCTCAGCGGCTGTCGCTGATCTCGCACAAATCGACAAGGATGCGAACGGATAGACCTGTTAGGACAAGGATACGCCTGTGCAAGAGGACGACCTGCACGCCGCTAGCTTTTCTCCGTCACCCCGAGGCAGTTGGTACAGCGGCCTCCGCCAGTGGATCAGTTGCTTGCTCAGCCCCTGCCCTGTCCTTCTGGTCGTTCAGGATGCGATACACGCTAGCCCGGCCCATCCCGAGCCGCCGTGCGATCTCAGCAGGACCGACGCCATCAGATTTCAGGGCCATCACTTCATCTGCCTTGGCTCTGGCAGTTGGCTTCCTGCCCTTGTACTTCCCGGCGGCCTTGGCCTTTGCAATGCCTTCGCGTTGCCGCTCCAGCATGATCTCCCGCTCAAACTCCGCCACGCCCCCGAGGATCGTTAGCATCAGCTTGCCGGTTGCGGTGCCCGTGTCGATCCCCATGGACAGGATGCGAAGCGAGGCCCCCTTGCTTGATATGACCTCCAGCACCTCCAGCAGGTGCGCCACAGAGCGGGCTAGACGGTCCAGCTTGGTCACGACAAGGGTATCCCCCTCCCGGACATAATCGAGGGCCTCCGCAAGCCGTTCACGGGCTTTCACATCAACAGAGGAGACCTGTTCAACGAAGACCTTCTCGCACCCCGCTGCTTTCAGTTCTGTCTGCTGGGCTTCAAGCCCGGCCTTCTGGTCCAAGGTGGACGTTCTGGCATACCCAACGATCATGGCTGTACTCCGAGTGTCTTAATGATGTCTAAGACATTGATAGACATGTCGTCTCAAAATAGCAATAGGTATTCTGTGAGACATTTTACGGGAACCTCTGAGACGCCTCACTAGAGCAGGGCCTAATGAGACGCTGGCAGAGCCGCAAGCGACTCATCGGCAGCAAAGGGCTCCGAGGACAGCAGCAGAGCCACAGACGGCGAGCACTGGGCCTGTTGCGCTGGTGAGGCCGCTCTAGGTTCAGAGGGGCCTATGGGGGAAGATCGCTCGCGGGGGATATAGATACCCCCTCGCAAAAATTCGTCAGAAATTCCGGAACACTCGGCCACTCCGAGACACGAGAGCCATCAGCTTCCCGCTTCGTGCCAATCTCTGATCGTCCGGGTGAAGTAGGACAAAGCCGTGCCCTGATTGATCCTGCTATCCAGTGACGCAAAACCTGCCAAGAAAATCGGGGCAGATTGACCATCCACGATGAACTCAAAGCACCCGCTTCCGTCGTCAACGCCCGGCTTGGCTTCAGGGTTATACGCAACACGCCAAGTCCCCAGAACCTCTCCATCGCGCGTGATGACATCCCCCGAGGCAAGGCTGACCGCGTATCCACTGTCCAGCCACTCCTCGTGGCCTTCGAAATTAATTGGGTAAATCAGTTCCATGCTGTCCCAGGTAAGCGAGCGCAGGGAATGGGGCAAGCCACTATGTGCAGTATGCCCGTCCGATCCATTCCACAAATCGTCGTAATTCCTTGCCATGAGGTTACCGCTTTGTTCTACTCCAACCGAAATCTGGGGTAAGGGTAACGAATGGCGAAGCTGCACAGCGACAGACCGGTGCTAACTTACGACGACGCGGAATTCGGAGCACTCCTTGGTAGAGTGCTCTCCCCGGCGCGGCCCTTGCAGTCGGCCGAGTTCTTGAGGGGTCGTCATCAACAACTCGCGGAAATCAAGCAGGCACTTTACCAGCCCGGTCGGCATATCCTCATCCACGGCCTGCGTGGCGTAGGGAAGTCGTCTTTGGCGCAAACCGCAGCGTACGCGCTAGCACGCGAGCAAGACCCCATACTGGTTGGATGTGATCGCCACAGCACGTTCCAGAGCATCGTCCGGGAGATTTTTGACGAGGTGGACCGGCGAGACCCGAGATTACGTCAACGAGCGTCGGAAGTCAGCGGATCATTTTCGCGTTTTGGCCTTACCTTCGGCGGCAAGGTCCAAGAGGTCAAAGGCGCTGCTGAGTTGCCAGCTTCAACTAACGACGCAGTGAGGTTGGTCCAGTACCTTTGCGAAGTCTGTGCAAGTGCCCCCGTCATTGTCATTGATGAATTCGATTTGGTGGAGGACCGCGACGAGCAAGAACGCTTCGCGACCTTCATCAAACTGGTCTCCGACAAGCATGTGAACGCGAAGTTCATATTCTGCGGTATCGGAGAAAGCGTAGACGCCATCATGTCAGCGCACGGCAGTGCGGATCGGTACTTTCATACAGTAGGTCTCGGTCAGCTTCCGTGGGAAGCACGAGAGGAAATCATCACCACTGCGGCCGATGCAGTAGGGGTTGATGTCGACAGGGACACCAGCATCCGAATTGCGCGCATATCGGACGGGTTCCCGCACTATGTCCACTTCCTATCTGAGAAACTGTTCTGGCAAGTCTTCTATAAGAAGTCAGACGGCGTAGCGACACCTAACGACTTTGGCGAAGCCATGCTGGCGGCTTCACAGTCTATGGAGATGCGTCTGCGCGCGCCCTACGAGAAGGCAACCCGAAAGTACAACAACGACTACGAGACAGTCTTGTGGGCGGTGGCGGACGGGCATGAATTGATCCGACCCAGCAAAGAGATTTTTGCCAGCTACGAGACCATGATGCGGCAGTTGAGCGACGAGCCTCTGGATCGCGCCAAGTTCAACCAGCGCCTCAACAGCCTCAAGAAAACAAGCCACGCCGCCATCTTAACTGGCTCGCGAGCAGGCTGGTATGAGTTCACAGAGAAGATGGTCAGGGGTTACGTCCGATTGCGTGCAGAGACCGCTGGCGTTGAGTTGGAAGTTGACCACCCGCGCATACAGCGAAGTCGGGGCACCTAGAATACAGGCAAATAACTGCCATCTACCAGTTTCGAAGCCGCAAAAGCCAGAGTGTTCCGAAGTGGGACGAATTGGTACGGGCGGCGTCTGTGGATCCAGTAGGGTTAGACAGTGCGACGACCGTCCATCACAGAGTGGGGTAAAGCGAACGATGTCAGACAAGATACCTTCAAGGGTCATCGGGGTACTCGGAGAGGTATTCCCAGCATACTACTCACATAGCGAAATTGACCGACAGTTCACGTATGCAGATGCCCCCGGGGATGCGCCGGACGGCAACAAGACTGTCAAGACTGTTGAGTGGCTGCGCAGGGCGAACAAGTTGTCCCGCAAACCTCTGAGCGTTCTTGGCCCTCTGTTGGAAGACCTGCTAGAGCGTGAGCCGTGGACTTTGGAGAACGCCCCGCCGTGGGCGCAGTTGGAAGAGCCTGAATGGTCCTCAGACCTTCGCGCCTATCAAGAAAAAGTCCGCGCGGCCTTGGCCAAGTCCGGTCTATCGTATTCCGAAGGCGGGTATATCGGAAGCGGTATAGCCACGCCCACTGCGTCCTTGGCTGAGATAATTCGCGAAGGCGGAATGTCCGCAGTCGAAGTCGAGATGAAGCGTGCCATAAAGCAAGTTGACGATGATCCGAACGCAGCGGCCCACTATGCAGGCAATGTATTGGAGGCGGCCTTGAAGGCGTACTTAAAGGCTCAAGATATACCGTTCAAAGACGACAAAGAAACACTCAATACTCTTTGGCAACTCGTCCGGGATGATCTTGGTATTAACCCGAAGAACTTAGAGGCGAAGGACCTCAAAAAGATAGCTTCCGGGCTGAACAGCATCGTGGATGGAACGATGTATCTGCGAAACAAGAAGAGCGGCGCACATGGCCGAACGGAGGATCAGTATCGCGAAACAGCCTTGCGCCCCCGGCATGCGCGCTTGGTCATCCATTCGGCCCATACTCTGGCCGCGTACGTTCTGGAGTGCTTAGCCGACAGCCATTAGCCCGGCTCACTCCACGAGTGCCACGAAACAGCGCGTTCACTAGCGAGCGCCTCGGCCTTGCATTTTGAACACAGGTGCGACACTAAGGTGAGACATTACGCAACTCTCGCTACTCGCGGACCGGGCGTTTTCAAGCACTTACAGCAATGGTGGGCATTCCTAGGTCGCCCACCACTTCCCCACCAGGATCCAGCCGGCAGAAACGCAGCCCTGCACCTATGCGGCGCGGCAAATTATTCGCAGGATAAGCTACTCCGCGCATCGCGCCGCCTCATGTCCAACTGTTCGCAGCATGGTGCGGCCAGGAGCATATCCGCAAAATATTGCGCGATTCCGCTTCATGCGCTACACTCTCGCCATAAAATTAAGAAAACAGGCACCGGGCAGGTCCATGAAATACGTAATCCATCTGGGCGTCCACAGGACGGCGTCCCTGCTGTTGCAGCAAAACCTTTCATCCAATCTCGACCAGTTGCGCGCACAGGGCGTCTTTTACGTGAACGCCGAAATTCCCAAGCTGGTGCAGCGCCAAATCCGCATGATCCGCCGCAGGCACAAGCCTGGCTCGACACCGCACGCCATCGGCAATTTCGCGGAGATAAACGCCGCCATCACCGACGCCGCGGCGCAGGCCGGGGCGCAGACGGTTCTCATCTCGGACGAGCACCGGCTTGGTCCCTCGATGACCCGCAGCCTGCTCTGGAACCAGCCGCATCCCGGCTTCTACCCGCAGGCCGCCACAAACCTTCAGCACGTACAGGCCGGCCTGCCGCTCGAGCAGACGCGCCTGCTGCTCTACACTCGCAACGCCGAAAGCTACCTGCTCAGCCTTTATTCCGATGCGATCCGCCAGAACCAGGTCGCCATGACGCTGGAGCAGTTCTGCCGCAGCGTGAACTTCAATTCGATCAATTTTCACGCTCTGGAACAGGAGCTTGCCGCTCTGCACCCCGACCTGCAGGTCAAGTCGCGCCAGTTCGAGCGGATCAAGCTCGGGCCCGAAACTTACCTGCGCAGCTTTCTGCGCGACATCGGCCTCGATCCCGCGCCCTTCGCCCTGCGCCCCACGCCGCCGCGACCGCAACTTGACGCGATGCAGGTCGAGGCGCTGTTGCACATCATGTCGGGCACCCAGTCGAGACGCGCCGACATGGTCGCCTCGCTGCGCGAGAAGGTGCTGCGCGGTGCGCCAAACCCGCTTGCGCCGCTGGTGCTGCCGGCATGGGTCACCGACTCGATGCGCGTCACCGACGAGGGCCGCGCCTCTGACGGAAGCCGCACCCAAGTCGCCTGAGGCCGCAATTTCCGGGTTTCAGCCCCGGCGCTTGTCCTTGGGCCGCCAGGTATCCAGCCAGCGCCGGACCCGTCCGCGTCTGTCATCGATGGCATTGCCCGCCGCGTCGAACCGCGCCTCGACCCCGTTCCACATCGGGTCGATCCGCCGCGCCCGGAACCTTCGCCACAGCCGCCAGACGCCATAGGCCACCAGACCGAACGCCGCCAGGATCAGGATATTCAGCCACGGGAAGGGCTTGCCCACATCCGGCCCCGCCACCGGCCAGATGCTCA
The DNA here is from genome assembly GCF_030733425.1 of Roseovarius sp. MMSF_3350. Taxonomy (GTDB): domain Bacteria; phylum Pseudomonadota; class Alphaproteobacteria; order Rhodobacterales; family Rhodobacteraceae; genus Roseovarius. The sequence continues at coordinate 11,635 of NZ_JASHIZ010000009.1, read as the reverse complement.
CCCCGTTGGGAAAAATCGACAGGAACTCGTTGCGCCACCCGTAATGCTTCAGCGCCGCCCAGCGCGGCGCCTCCGAGGTCGATTTCAGGTCCGCCGCCTCGGCCTGCAGGTTCGACGTGTCGAACTTGAAATAGGGCGGCCAGCCCCAGCTCGTGTCCTCGTTGCGATAGACCATGGTGCTGCCATCCGCCCGCACCGTCTGGATGAAGAACACATCGCGGTTGATCGCCGTGGCGTCGTTGCCGGCGTCGGGGCTGGCCCAGAACAGGCTGTTCTCGCCGAAATCGATCCGCTTTTCATAGGTGTCGGTGACCCGCACGATATCTGTCTGCGGCAACGTATAATGAAAGAACGCCGCCACCAGCACCCAGAACACCGCCCAGAAAAGCCATTTGAGATACACCATCGCCCGCCCCCTCAGTGAAAGTTCGTGAAATAGATGATCGCGGCCACGATGCTGAACGGCACGACGTAGACACCAAGGATCAGCTTGCGCCTCAGCGAGCCATCATACTCTTCCAACCCCTTCTCGATATAGGCGTCACGGTCGCCGGGCCGGCCCGCCTCTTCCCACCATTCGCGCAGCTTGGCTTTCCGCACGCTGCGCGAATAGAGCGACAGCACCACGTAAAGGATCGTGCAGACGATGAACCCGATGACCAGAAGCCGTCCCAATGCCGCCATGTGCTATCCCCTTCCCTTCTTGTCACCCGACCGCCGCACCACCGGCCCCCACGGGCCGACTCGCGCCACCACCGCATCGAGATCCGCCGCCGGCTCTGGCGCTTTCGGCGGCGCGGGCTCTTCCATCGGCGCCTCGTGCCCGAAGAGTGCCGCCCGCGTGCCCAGCTTGTCCACCTGGTATTCGTTCAGCAAGACATCGACGACATAGGCGCGTTTGGTATCCGCCCAGGTCTCGTAACGGCGGTAGAACAGGCTCTTGTGGCAGATGAACAGCTGCCGCACATCCTTGGGCGCCAGTTCCGCCAGCAGCATGTTCACCAGCTCCGCGTCCTTGTGCGCCGCCGCCCGCAGCGTGTAGAAATAGGCCGGGTTGTCCGAGGTGATGACCGGCCACGGCCCGCCATTCTCGGCCCAGTTCAACAGGGCATTCAGCGTGTGAAACTCCTCGGGCAGGAGGTCAGAATGCCGCCGCGCCAGACGGCGCATTTCGGCCCGGCTGCGACCGGCGAATTCCACGCCTTCCCCGGCCAGCGCATCGACCAGCACGAAATCCATCTTCTGCCGCAGGATCGCCGCCGCGTCGATGCCGCGCGCCTTGACGATCGGCTCCACCAGCCCATTCAGGTCAAGAAAACTGGCGATCCGGTTGCGCTCGCCCAGGTCGAAGACGTACCCAATCCGCCCGCCCTCGAACGGCGTCTTGTCCTGCACACAGATCACGCCGGGTAGCTCAAGGTCCTGAAACAGGTACACCCCGCCGAAATGACTGGTCCAGTAATTGCGCTGCTCGAAACTCATTTCCTTCAGCTCGATGGGGTTGCGCAGCACGTCGCCCGTCTGCCCCGCCAGATCGATCATCTCGGCGATCAGCACGTCGTCGAACCACGCATCCTCCTCCGACATGAACCGCTCGACCCTCTCGTCGAGCTTTTCGGCCTGCCGCAGCGCGCCGTTGGTGGTGTCCGCCTCGATCCTGATCCGCCGGATATCGAACAGCCGCTCCGGGCTCGACATGTCATAGACCGAATTGACCAACTCGCCCGCCACCGCATCCCGCGCCGTCAGTGCGAAAAGCGCCGGCTCGTTCTCCTCGATGAACTGTTTCAGGATGCCGCGCGAGGTCGAGAACTGTGCATTCAAGAGCGGTGCGCGCTTCTGGTCCGTGGTCAGCAGGATGAACTGCCGGTTCACCCCCGCATGGTTGAGGTAAAGATCATCCCCCAGCTCATGCCCCACTTCTGGGCTATAACCCGAGATATCGACGTAGAAATCCGTCAGTGTCGTGGTCTTGCCCGTCAGGTGCCTCAGCGCCCGATTATACCGCTCCACCAGCGCCGGGCTCGCCACATGCACCAGGTTGCCAAACATCAGGCCGGATCTGATCAGACGCTCCATGCACCACCTCCGTAGGGTGGGTTTCCAACCCACCATCCCCCACCTGCCGAAAGGGCCACCCCGCCCCGGACCCGATCCGGGGCCTCTTTTTTCCGGCACCGAGGTCCAGGGTCAAGCCCGGGACGGGCGCTCGCAATGACCGCCTCCACGCCCATCACGCCTCCCTCCTCGCCATATCCTCGCCCTTCAACCGCTCCACCCGCTGCGCAAGCCCCAGCCAGACGAAGGCCAGCACCGGCCCCCAGACCGCCACCGCCCCCAACGAACTGCGCAAGTACATCCAGGCGATGATCCCCTGCCCGGCAAGCGTCCGCCCGCCCAGCAGGCTGCGCTTGTCGAACAGCGCGAACACACCCGCGCTCGCCGCCAGCAGCAGAAGGACCGACAGCACGACCGACACCAGAACCCGGCCATGCGACCGCGTCCCCCGCGGCGTCAGCACCCACGGCAACAGCGCCGCCAACCCGCCGATGATCAGCAGCGGCAGCCCCGTATTCACCAATGTCACGCTCGTGTCGTTCATCCCGTAGAGTGCGTGATGTCACGCACTGCCCTCCTTCGCCGCCAGATACCGCCGCTTGGCTTCCTCTGTACGCCCGAAATCGCGCACCATGGTCTCGATCGCCACCTCGTCCGACTTGTCGGCATAGCGGAACTCTGAATCCGCGTAGCGGTTGATCTCCTGGATGACCATCTCCACCGTGATCGGTTGGCGCAACTCCTCGATCATGCCCTTCTTCTCCTCGTAGGACTTGAACAGGAACAGGTCGGGTTTCTCCATCCACTCGTCCGGCAACTCGAAATCCATCGCCCGCACCTTCACCGCGTCGGTGATGTTCTTGATCGCACGACCCGTAAACCGCTCGTCCGCCTCTTGGATACCTTTCAGGTAGGTCCCCAGCTTGGCAATCGTGTCCAGCTTACCGATATCCTTCTCCACTCGTTCATAGACCCGGATCAGGCCCTCCTCGTGGGGCCTGGCGTGGCTCTCGAACGACGCCGCCACGGCCTTCTTGATCTCCTGCGCGGCATAGACCTCGTGCTGGCCCAGAGGGATGTCGTGGTTCTTGCCCATCAGCAGGTAGAGGATGTCGATATAATCCTCCCGCGTCTGCGGCCCGTCCACCAGGAACCGCGCCCCCGCCCGCTGGCGCAGCGCGTCGTCCACGTTCTCGGGATAGTTCGAGAACATGCCGAAGGTGCAATTCCCCCGCACCACCGTGTTGGCCCCGGCAAAGCTCTCCATCAGCACGGCGGTGATCTCCAGCTGCCCCGCGCTCGATTGCCGGTCGCCGCGCTTGCCCGCCAGCTGGTCGATATCGTCGATCGTGCCGAACCCGATCACGCCCGGATCGATCACGGTGTTGATGAACGCCTTGGCATTCTGCGCCGACTTGCCCTGGTAGCTGTCGATGCTCTCGGTGCTCAGGTTCTGATACCGAAACGGATAGCCCACGTTGTCGCAATAGCCCTTGATCAGCCCCGCCATCATCTGGATCAGCGTCGTCTTGCCCGTCCCCGGCTTGCCGTCGCCCATGAAGGTGAAGATGAACCCGCCCAGCTCGGCGAAGGGGTTCAGCTTTCGCTCGAAATCATAGGCCATCAGCATCTTGCTGAGCTTCAGCGCCTGATACTTGGCGATATGGTTGCCCACCACCTCATGCGGCTGCTTGAAGGTCATGGTCAGGGTCGACGACTTGCCCTTTGATGCGGCGTCAAAACCGCGAATGGTGAAATCATCCGCCTCCACCCGCCAGCTTGCGCCGGTGAATGCGCTCAGCCGCCCGGCATTCTGGGCGCGCAGCGCGATCTTCTCCATCAACTGCTCGGCAAAGGCGCTGACCGTCGCCACCAGACGCGCATCGTCGCCAGCGTGGGCCGCGATATCCTGGTCCAGTTCCCACAACGCACCATGCAAAGCCAGTTGAGAATTGTCGGTCAGAACCTCCTCCACCTCACCCACCTCGACGCTCACCTCCGAGCCATGCGGCGCCAGAAGGAAGGCCGTCGCGTTGGCGAATACATGCCCCACCGCCAGCGCCTCGGCCCCCAGAAGCTCGGTGAACTCGGTCTTGCGGTCCACGCCCAGCGACCCGGCCAGGTTCGCCCGCCGCAAATCGGCCAGCCCCGTGGCGTCGGAAAACTGCTCGCCCACGGCCAGTGCGATGGCAATCGCCCGCCTCAAGCCGTGCAATACCGTAGCCTGCATCGGGCTCACCAGCGGGTCGTCGCCATCGGCGGCCTCGATCCGCTCCACCAGATGCACGCCCTCGGGCCGCGCGGTCGAGCGTGTCACCAGCCCCGGCGTCGTCGTGCGGAACCGCCGCCGCGTGCCCAGTCCGGCTGACTTCTCTTCCTGCGGCGCCTCTGCCGTTTTCGCAATCCGGGGGGTGTGATCGAACCCCGCCAACATCGTCGCGGCCGCCGCGTAATGCGTGGCGATATCCTCTTCGCGCAATTCCATCGTGTCTGCCGTCAGGCTCATTAATCTTCTCCCCGATGGTGGGTTTGAAACCCACCCTACAATCTGGCGTAGGGTGGGGTTTCACCCCACCTCGCGTTCAATATCTCAGCACCCGCCCCCCCGGGCTGACCACGTACTTGGTGACCGAAGAAAACCCCGGCGGCGTCTTTTCGGCCAGCACCTGATACGGCCGCTCGGGCAGAATGATGCTCCGGTCCATCCGCGTGGCCCCGGTCTCGGCCCCCTGCCCGGAAAACGGGTCCAGCGCGAAGACCTCGCGCTCCACCGTTCCGAACCATCCCGACCGCTCCTCGATCACGCGCTCGCTTTCCAGCACCTCGTCGGTCCACGCGAGCGCCCAGTCCTGACCCACAGGCGATCCCGCTTCGGCCAGAACGTCCCGCATCGGCCCCGACTGCCGGGTAAAGGCATGGCTGTACATCGGCCCCACGTGAAACCGCCGCATCCGCTTGGGATGCAGGTCGTCAAAGCTTTCGTCGAACCCCTTGGCGATGGTCAGCAGCTTCAGCCCGCCCAGGGATTGCGCCATCAGGTGCGCCTGCACCTCCGGCCAGCGCCGCTCGTCCTTGCCCAGGGGCGCGCGGCCCGTATCCTCGACCTCCATCAAATAGATCGTCGGCAGGTTCACCTGGCTGTCATAGACCGCCCAGTGCAACAGGTAACGCCGCCGCTCGTCCAGCCCGCTTACCCATTGGATCTGTGGATCGTTCTGGGCCCAGAACAGATGACCCTTCGTCATTTCCTCATAGTAAAGCCGCTGCGACAGCGCAAATTGCAGCCGCGTCGGGATCGTCCTCTCGGAAATGATCTGCTCGACCATCTCGCGCTTCAGCGTTTCGGTATCCGGCATGCCTTCCAAATGCCGCCGCGCCTGCGCCGCGTCATTTGCCATCACCATCAGTTCCGAAAACATCGGAAAGCCGCTTTCCTCAATGTCCATCGCCAGCGAGCCAAAAAACTGCCCGGTATCGCGCCCCACCAGCAGGTACTTCATGCTCAGCGCCTTGAAGGTATAGGCGATGCCCTGAACATAGGTCGTCAAAACCTCGACCTCCTGCGTGCTCAGGGCGCCTTCTGCCTGCATCACGGCGGCCACGCGACCCAGATGCGCCGTGATCCGCTCGAACTTCGCGAAGTACCGGCGCGACGCGAAAAGGTCGGTCAGCGCGGCACGGTCCGATTGCTGGGGGATACTATCCGTCATGCTTCGACTTTTTCCAACCACCCCAAACACTTAAGACACCATATGTCAGCACAAGCGCCAGAGCGACGGTCGATAGTAGCAAGAAACCCTCACGGTAGACGTCGCGCCCCCATACCTCGATGACGACTCGCTTTGCGAGCAACAAACCGAACAGGACAAACAGGGCCAGGTTGCGCGTGCTGGAATATTTCATCTTTTTCCCTGCAATGCTTCGCTCAAGAACCTCCGCCGCCCTTGCGCCCTCTGCTGATCACGATCAACCCCGCAATGCCGAAGCCCACACCGACAAGGTTCACCCAGGCCGGCACGGTAAACACGAACGACACCACGAGGCAGACGACGGACAGACCAATGGCAAGCGTTCCCAGCCCCATGCCCTAGCCGCCATAAGCGTTGGCGTCGTGCTTCTCGATGATCTTGGAGAACCGCCGCGCGAACCGCTCGTCCGCCTTGGCCTTGGCCTCCAGCACCTCGCGGGCAAAGACCATGTGATCCTCATGCGCCTCCAGCATGTCGGCCATCTTCTGGTTGGTGGCCGCGCCGATACCCGCCATGGCGCTCTGCGCCTCCTGGTCGGTCTTGACCCCGATCTCGTTGATCCGGTGCGCCACGTCCTGCTGCTGCGCGGTCTTCAGCGACTTGGTGAGCGCGTCATACAGCACGACCCGCTGCTTGGTGTCGGTCTGCAACTTGTTGATCAGCACCATCTGCGTCGCCGCCTGGTTCTGAAGGCTGTCGACCCAGGTCTTGCCCTTCTCGATATACCGCTCCAGCGTCTGGCTTTTCGCCAGCTTCACCTGCTCCTGCTGCACCATCTCGTTATACCTGGCGTTCATCTCGGCCAGTTCGCTTTCCAGCTTGGTGCGCGCCGCCGCGTCGGTCTCGTTGGCGATCTTGTTCTCCAACTCGATGATCTTGGGGTCCATCCCCTGAATATCGGCCCGCAGCGTCTCCAGCTCGCCCACCGTCGCCTCTCGCTCATCCAGCGTTTCGGTCAGGTTCGTCTCCACCTTCACCTTGTGCTCTTCCAGCGTGCGCAACTGGCCTTCCAGCAATTGCACGATGATGTCGGATTTGGAAATCAGGTCCTGCAACTTGTCGTCGATGCTGGCGGTGCGGATCCGCTCCTGCCGCATGCTGTCGGCCTTGTGACGGTTGAAGATGCCGACGAAGCTTTCCCAGCCCGTCTTGGTCCGCATCTCGTCGAAATCCCTGGAAAACCCGGCCGTCACGTCGTCCAGTCCCATGATCAGCTCGGCGATGTTTGCGTTCATCGTCTCGGTATGGGCATGGACCTCGTCCAGCGTCGCGTTCTCGATATCAAGGCTGGCATCCTCGCCGCCCTTGATCTTGGACCGCGCGCTTTCGATCTTGCTGGTCAGCTCGGCGATCTTCGCCTGCGCCGACGCGACCTGTTCCTGACTTTCGCGCACCTGCGCATCCAAATTCGCCATCACTGATCCCTTTCAGGCAAAGTTAATAACCTTAACATCAATATAGGCACGCCGCCGCGGATTTGAAGGCGCCCCGCTCCCCCAAGGTTTTCGCAAAACCTTGCACGCGGGGCAAGAAAGACGTGCATGCTCAGGGGATCAAAACTTCCGCCCGTCCAAAAGTCCCCTCCGCCGTGGCCAGGTCGTCATACAGGATTTCGACCGCTATGCTCTCGATCTCGCCCGGCCCGAAGCTCTTGTAGATCACCGCGTTGTCGGGGAATGCGTTGGGGGCGGCGGTGTCCGTCTGACACGGCGGCATCTGCCAGACCTCCATCGCCCCGCCATTCACGCCGACCCGAACCTGGTGCATCCCGCAGCGCCAGCTCAGCAGATGGGTCAGGTACAGGAGGTCCTGGCCATCGTATTCGCGCACCGCCACCCAGTTGCCGCGCGTGGCCTCGATAATTGGCTTGATTTCGGCGGCGGTGGTGAACTTGCCTGTGGGCGTTTGATCCTCGGCTTCGAACCCGGCGAGCGCTTGGGCCCCGCCCGCTCCCGCCCGTGCCGCGCCATCGCGGCTTGTGTCCTCCGCGCCGCCGCTCAGCGCCACGGCAAGCCCGATCAAAAACCAGTCGATCATCCGAAAATACCTTTCCTTTCAAAAATCTGCGCAACTGCCTCTCGCGCAACCGCGCCGCACCGCCTATACTGCGCCGAAAGGGCAGTTCAGGCAGGCGTGACCCGAGTATGGCCGCGAAAAAGTCAAAAGACCAAGCGTTCAATATCGTGGTGGTCGGCCAGGCCGGCCGGCTTCAGTTCGAGGCGGTGCTGTTCGCCGCCTCCCTGCGCGCTCGCAGTCCCGACTTCAAAGGCCGCCTATTCGTGGCAGAGCCGCAGCCCGGCCCGCTGTGGAAGAACGACCCGACCATGCGCGGCGACATCCGCGCCCTGCTGGAAAGCTACGGTGCCGAGATCGTGCCGTTCGAGTCCCGGCACTTCGGTCAGACCTATCCCTACGGCAACAAGATCGAATGCCTGACCGCCCTGCCCAAGGGCGAACCGTTCGTGTTCTTCGACACCGATACCCTGATCACGGGCGACCTCACCCGCGTGCCGTTCGATTTCGACCGTCCCACCGCCTCGCTCCGTCGCGAAGGCACCTGGCCAGAGATCCAGCTTTACGGGCCGGGCTACACGCAGACCTGGAAATCGCTCTACGACAAGTTCGGGCTGGATTTCAAATCCTCGCTGGACACGTCCCAACCGGATGAATACTGGCGCCGCTACCTTTACTTCAATGCCGGCTACTTCTTCTACAAATGCCCGCATGTCTTCGGCCAGCGCTTCCTCGACTACGCGTTGGCGATCCGCGACGACCCGCCCCCCGAACTGGTCTGCCAGTCGCTCGATCCCTGGCTTGATCAGGTCGCGCTGCCGCTCGTCATTCATTCCCTTGGCGGCGGTCGCGACACCCTGCCCGAAGGTCTGCTCGACGGCGAGGTGTCGTGCCATTACCGCCTGCTGCCGCTGCTTTATGCCCGCGAGAACGATGATGTCGTCGCCCTGCTGGAAGAGATCAGCGCGCCCAATTCGGTCAAGAAGCTCCTCAAGAACTACGACGCCATGAAGTTCATGATCTACCATGGCCGCGGCCACAAGGTGCGCGACCTCTTCGACCGCGAGGACATGCCGCGCAAGGAACAAGCGATCCGCAACACCATCCGCCGCAACGGCTTCTGGATGCGCTGATGGCGCTCGCCCATGTGCCCGGCCTGACCCGCATCGCGCAGGTCTTCGGCCCGTCGGACGCGATGCTGGCCGTCGCCGCCCTCGAAGGCGCGGGCTTCCGCGTTTTCGTTCCCGGCTTTCACACGCTCTCGAACGCGCAATACCTCTCGGTTGCCCTGGGCGGCGTGCCTATCATGGTCGAGACCGCCCGCGCAGCCGAGGCCGCGGCCTTTCTCGACGCGCTGGAAACCTCCTCCGTCGAGGTGCTTTCCCCCTCGGACTTCGAGAGCGCCCCCGATGACGAGCTGCCACCGCCCCGCCAGCGTTCCCTGTTACGCCGGGTCGTGGAAAGCGCGTTCTACCTCTTCACCGGAACCGCTCCCGCGCTCCGGGGCCGCTATGGGCGTACCCCGAAGAAGTAGCCCCATATCTCTGCGCCAGTCTCAGCAGAACGCTTCAATCCGCTTGTCCTGCGTGCCGCCATCGCTTACCCAAATGACAAACGCCATAAGGGAGGCTTTCCATGTCCGACGACGACCGCATTCACCAGTTCGGCTTCGACACGCTGCAAATCCACGCCGGCGCCCGGCCTGACCCGGCCACCGGCGCGCGCCAGACGCCGATCTACCAGTCCACGGCCTATGTATTCCGCGACGCCGAACATGCCGCCGCCCTCTTCAACCTCCAGGAAGTGGGCTACATCTATTCCCGCCTCACCAACCCGACCGTCGCCGTGCTTCAGGAACGCGTCGCCACGCTCGAAGGCGGCGCCGGCGCCGTCTGTTGCTCGTCTGGGCACGCCGCCCAGATCATGGCGCTTTTCCCGCTGATGGGTCCGGGCAAGAACGTCGTGGTGTCCACCCGTCTCTACGGCGGTTCGATAACCCAGTTCAGCCAGACCATCAAACGCTTCGGCTGGTCGGCCAAGTTCGTCGACATCGACGACATGGACGCCATCAAGTCCGCCATCGACGATGACACCCGCGCCGTCTTCTGCGAATCCATCGCCAACCCGGGCGGCCACATCGCCGACCTGCGCGCCGTGGCCGATGTGGCCGATGCCGCCGGCCTGCCGCTCATCGTCGACAACACCTCGGCCACGCCCTACCTCTGCCGTCCCATCGAACACGGCGCCACGCTCGTCGTGCATTCCATGACCAAGTTCCTCACCGGCAACGGCACCGTCACCGGCGGCGTCGTGGTGGATTCGGGCACCTTCGACTGGTCCGCCTCCGACAAGTTCCCGTCCCTCTCGGAACCCGAACCCGCCTATCACGGCCTGAAGTTCCACGAGACCTTCGGCCCGCTGGCTTTCACCTTCCACGGCATCGCCATCGGCCTGCGCGATTTGGGCATGACCCTCAACCCACAAGCCGCGCATTACACCCTGATGGGGATCGAGACGCTGTCGCTGCGGATGCAGAAACATGTCGAGAACGCCGAAACCGTCGCCGCCTGGCTGGAAAAGCACGACGCGGTCGAGGGCGTCACATATGCTGGCTTGAAGTCCTCTCCCTATCACAAGCGTGTCAAGACCGTCTGCCCCAAGGGCGCGGGCGGGCTTTTCACCGTCGCGCTCAAGTCGGGCTACGAAGGCTGCGTCAAGCTGGTGGACAGTCTCGAACTCTTCAGCCACGTCGCCAACCTCGGCGACACGCGGTCGCTCATCATCCACTCGGCCTCCACCACCCACCGCCAGCTGACACCGGAACAGCAGACCGCCGCCGGAGCCGCGCCCAACGTGGTGCGCATTTCCATCGGCTGCGAGGATGCCGACGACATCATCGCCGATCTGGAACAGGCCCTGGCCAAGGCCGGCGCCTGACCACCGGGGGTCTCCGCCGATCGCGCGGATCGTGAACGGGGTATGCCTTTCCCTCGGCGGTAAGCTGCTGTAGAATCCATGCGCGACAGGGGTTCGCCCCTGCCGTGTCCATGGTGCCAGAGCGTTGTGAATGAAACCGAATTTTGCCCTGACCCTGTCCTTCGAAGGCATCAGCCTTCTGCATCGTGCCTTCCCCGGCTGGCACATGGTGGGCGAGGTAAGTCTCGACAATAGCGACCTGCCCGGCGCCCTGGCCGAACTGCGCCACCGGGCGGAACAGCTCGACAGCAACCCGATCCGGTCCAAGCTGGTCATTCCCAACGACCAGATCCGCTTTCTCCAGTTCGATTCCGAGGGCCTCGAAGCGGACGAGATCGCCTCGGCCGTGCACCGCGCCCTCAACGGCGCGACGCCATACCCGGTCGACGACCTCGCCTATGACTGGTCGATTTCCGCCGGCCAGGTGCATGTCGCCGCGGTGGCCCGCGAAACCCTGTCCGAGGCCGAGGCCTTTGCCGCCGAACATGGCTTCAATCCACTGTGTTTCGTCGCCGCCCCCGGCGGTCGCGATTTCGTCGGCGAACCCTGGTTCGGCGAAACCAAAGGCGCCGCATCCCTTTTGCCCGAAGGCGGGCGCATCGACCGTGACACCGCCGCCATCCGGGTCATCGGCACAGCCCCGTTGCACGCGACGCCCGCTGCGGCCTCCGCCGCTGAAAGCGCCGCGCCCGAAGCCGCCCTCGAGGGCGCGCCCGACACCGTCGATCCCGAAGTGCCACACACGCCCGACCCGGACCTCCCTCCCGGCCCGCAGCCCGAAGTGCCGCCCGCGCCGGAACCCGACCTTCCGCCACAGCCCGAACCAGAGGTCCCGCCCA
>NZ_JASHIZ010000008.1 GCF_030733425.1 Roseovarius sp. MMSF_3350 | reverse complement strand
GGGCGGGAGGCGGGCGGGTCTTTGGCCTGAACGATGCGGAGGCGCTGGCGGATTGGCTGGGGCAGGACATGAGCGCAAGGCTGGAGCGGCAGGATTATCCGCTGATCTTCTGGAGCGACATGGGCCGGTATCTGCTGTTGCTGGCCGCGGTGCCGATGCTGCTGATGTTCCGAAGGCAGGTCGCATGAGGGGGCTGGCGTTGATAACGGCGGTGTTCCTGCTGGCGGGGCTGGCCCTGGGCGGCGCGGCGTCGGTGGGGCGCGTTCTGTTGGCGGTGGGGCTGCCGGGATGGGCGGCGGCGGTGTTCGAGGCGCCGGACTGGCAGGGCGTGGCGCGGTTCCGGGCCGGCGCGTACGACGCGGCGGCAGAGGCCTTCGCGGCGGCGGGGCAGGACTATAACCGTGGCAATGCGCTGGTGTTCGCGGGGGAGTATGCAGGCGCGCTGGAGGCCTATGACCTGGCCATCGCGGCCGGCGATCCGCGGGCGCGGGCGAATTTCGATGTGGTTGCGGCCTATTACGCGGGGCTGGCGATCGACCCCGAGGCGCTTGACCTGCTGCCCGACCGCAAGCGCGGTCCCACGGCAAAGGCCGAGGTGGGAGAGGGCGACGCGCGGGCGGCGTCGACCGGGGACGGGGTGAGCAACACCGGCGCGGCACTGGGCATGGCAGAGCTGGAAGGCCGTGGCAAACTGGGGGTGCGGCGGGTGTTCAAGGACTATTTCATGGTGGCCGACGACCGCTGGCTGTTACAGTTGGAGGACGTGCCGGGGGAGTTCATGTCCGAGCGGATATTGCAGGAGCACAAGCGGCGCAGGAACCTGGGCCTCGCGCCGCCCGAGGCGGAGGATCCGGGATGACGATTGCTTGTGAGACGCCCGCCGCGGGTCCGCCCCGGCCCTCGAGCCGGGGCCTGTCGCGGGAGAAGGCGAAAGGTCCCGGATCAAGTCCGGGACGGCGGGGGCGTGTGTTTGCGGTCGGAGTGTTGGCGCTTGCGATGCTCGTGCTTCTGATGCCGGCGATGGCGTTCGGACAGACGCGCGAGGTGCATCCCGGTGAGTTGGCCTTGGAGGTCAGCGTGGAGGAACGGCAGGCGACACCCTTCACGCGGGAAATGGTGCTGCTGACCATCCGTGGCACCTATCGGCGCTATATCACCCGCGAGATGCTGGTCCAGCCGGAACTGGAGGGCTTCAACTGGTCGCAGCTGGGGCCCGACACCTGGCGTGAGGAGCGGATGGACGGGCGCAAGGTCAAGGTCTTCATCCGGCGCATGGCGGTCTATCCGGAGCGGCCGGGAACCCTGACCATCGGGGCGTTTCGCCACCGGCTGACGCTGACGGACGAGGGCGACGATTGGTTCGAGCACGAGGTCGCGTCGGAGCCGCTGACGATCGAGGTGGCGGCGGCGCCGGAGGGCAGTGGTTGGTGGTTTCCGGTGCGGCGGCTGGAAGTGTCGGACACGTGGTCGAACGCGCCCGACCAGCTGGTGCCGGGAGAGGGTGTGTTGCGGGTGATCCGCGTCGAGGCGCTGGGCGCGACGCCCGAGATGATCCCGCCGATGCCGGAGCTGAACTCGCCTTCCGGCATGATCTTTGCGCATCCCGAAAAGCGGCTGATCCAGTTGACGCCGGAAGGGCCGAAGACGATCGCCTTCTGGCGCTGGACGGTTCGGCCGGGCAACGATGTGTCGGCGGTCGTCGAGCCGCTGAGCTTTGACTATTTCGACACCACGACGCGCGAAACCCGGACGGTGGAGATCGATGCGCAGCGGGTGGCCTATGGCGCGCGGCTGCCGAGAAGTGGGGCCGATGCACAGGCCGCCACCGGGCCCGAGCCTGCCGAAGCGGTATTGCCGGGCGGTCCTGCGCTGGGCGCGGCGCTGGCGGTATTCGTCGCGGCGCTGATGCTGGGGCTGAGGGGACGGTCGTGGTCGGGGCTGCCCAGGGTTTCGGACTGGGTGCCGGCATTGCATCCCAAGCGGCGCGCGCTGCGCCGGGCGGCGCGCGCCGGGCGGGTCGGGGAGATGCGGCAGGCGCTGGTGGCGCTGTCGCAGGCCGGCCGGGGCGCCGAGACCTACCGCGCGCGGCTGGCGGAGCTTGACCGGGCGATCTTCGCGGGCACCGGCGAGCCGGGCGATTTGACGCGGTTCGCGCGCTGAGAACGTGACGGCCAGCCGGCTGCGCCCCGGGGCGACGTTGGCGCGGCGCAGAAAACGCTGTGTCGCAAGGGCTTGCAGGGGCAGGATCCGGAGGATTTCCGAAAACCTGTGCCGGGCACGCGGTTGGCGGGGCGTTAGGCTGTCTGTCGCCGGTCCGCCCCTGTCGGAGCCAAATGGTTGATCATTCTCGATTTGATGCTACTTTTCTCTTTGGGAGGACCGGCATGTTGGCAGCAAGAGACAATTGCGCAAACGCGCAGCCTGTGTCGTCGGTGATGATCGTGGACGACCATCCGCTTTACAGCGACGCGCTGGAGACGGCGCTGACGTTGGGATTTCCGGAATGCGACATTCGCAAGGCGGGCAGCCTGAAGGCCTGTTTCGATCTGCTGGACGAAGGATTTCTCCCCGATCTGGTAATGTTCGACCTCAAGCTGCCGGACGTGACCGGCGTGTCGGGATTCGAGAAGTTGCGTGAGCGGCTGCCGGAAGCGCGGGTGCTGGTGATCTCGTCGCTGGCGTCGAGCGAGTTGGTGCACACGCTGTTGCGGTCGGGCGCGATGGGATTTTTGCAAAAGGACGCCTCGGCCAAGACGCTGCAATTCGCGGTGTCCGAGATCACTGCAGGGCGGCGCTATATTCCCGCCGAATACGTCAATGCCGAGGCCGGCGAGGGCCAGGACGACCTGTTCAAGACCACGCCGGAGCTGAGCATCCTGACGCCGCAGCAGGTCAACATCCTGAAGCTGATCTGCGCGGGCAAGCCCAACAAGCAGATCGCCTATGAACTGTCGCTGGCGGAGGCGACGGTAAAAGCGCACATCACCGCGCTGTTGCGGCGGCTGGACGTGCGCAACCGGACCCAGGCGGTGGTGTTCGTGGAGTCGGTGATGGCGCGCCATGCCGAACCCGAGGCGCGCGCTTTCCTGCAGCACTAGGCGCAGGCGCGTGAAATCCTCTCCCCCTGAATTCGTGATCATCGGGGAATCCCGGGCCGAGGACCCCGCCACCGCCGTTGCCGAAGCGGCGGCGGGAATGGCGGGCAAGGGCCTGTGTTTCGTGTTCGCGATCCTGCCCGGTTGCCTGGATGTCGATGAGACCAGCGCGCTGTTGTCCGGGGCGTTCCGGGGCGTACCGGTCTTCGGGTGCAGCTCGGCGGGGCAGATCACCACCGACGGCTATGACGACCAGGCTCTGCTGCTGCTTGGGTTCCCGCGGCGCAATTTCCGCTGCGCGTCGATGCTGTTCCGGGACCTGTGCCCGGATCACGCCACCGCCTTTGCCGCCGAGGCGCAGAAACAGGCCGAGCGGTTCCGGCACACGGCGGGCTGGAACCGGTTCGCGCTGATCGTGGCGGACGGGTTGTCGAAACAGGAGGATCTGCTGGTTTCGACCCTTGATGCGGTGCTGGGCGACGTGCCGATCTTCGGCGGATCGGCGGCGGACGGGCTGAAGTTCGAGCGGACGTTCGTGCTGCATGACGGAAAGGCGCATTCCGGGGCCGCCGTGCTGTTGCTGATCGAGACCGACCTGCAGTTCCAGGGCGTGGCCTTTGACCATTTCCAGCCCGAGGGGGCTCAGATCGTCATCACCTCGGCCGACCCCGAGGAGCGGCTGGTCTACGAGATCAACGGGGCGCCGGCGGCGGAGGAATACGCGCGGCTGGTGGGCTGCCCGCCCGAGGCGCTGAGCCCGGAGGTGTTCGCGGAGAACCCGATGATGCTGCGCCACAACCTGACGCATTACGCTCGCGCGATCAGCGACACCAAGCCGGGCGGCGCGCTGTCGCTGCTGGCGGCGATCGACGACGGGCTGATCCTGACGCTGGGCCGCGCGCAGGGCAGCCTTGATGCTCTGCACGAAGGGTTGTCGACGCGCGACGCGGCGGGGCAGCCGCCGGATTTCATCCTTGGGTTCGACTGTTTCCTGCGGCGGCTGGAGTTCGAGCACAAGCAGCTGACCCAAGAGGTTTCGGACATTCTGCGCACCCATCGGGTGATCGGATTCAACACCTATGGCGAGCAGAAATCGGGCCTGCACATGAACCAGACCTTCGTGGGCGTGGCGTTCTTCAGGCCCGAGGCGCGGGTGCTGAACTGATGCTGGTGAATCCCGACGATCCGCTGGACATACAGGTCGAACGGCAGGCGCGGATCATCGACGCGCTGATGCGGAGGGCCAACCGGCAGGACGATGTGCGCCCGTCGGCGTTTCGCGCCTTCCAATCGGCGATCGAGTTGCAGGAGAAGATGCAGGCGCAGGGCCGCGACCTGGCGCGCGCGGTGTCGGAGCTGGAGACGGTCCGCGGCGAGCAGGAGCGGATGCGCAAGAGCCTGGTGGCGGCGCTGTCGTCGATGGAGGGCGGCTTTGCCCTGTTCATCGACGGCAAGCTGGAGCTGTGCAACCACCTGTTTTTGCAGCTGTTCCCGGATATCTCGAACAAGATCGACACCGGGCTGTCGATCGGGCGGTTCTTTGCGCGGCTGGTGTCGAGCAAGTTCTTCCGCTCGGCCGACCGCAACCTGGCCACGCTGCCCGCCACGCTGGAGAAGCGACGCGACGAAGGGGTGATCACCTCGGTCATGATCGAGATGGCCGACGACCGCTGGTTCCAGCTGAGCGCGCAGCACACCTCGGGCGACAACGTGGTGCTGCTGTTGACCGAGATCACCGATTTCGTGCGGCGCAACCGGTCGGAGAAGGAAAGCCTGATCGACCGGCAGGAGGATTACCTGAAGGCGGTGTTCCAGACGCTGACCTCTGGGGTGTGCACGTTCTCGTCGCGGGGCAAGGTTCTGATGCATAACGGTCAGTTCCGCGAATTGCTGGGCCTGCCCGCGTCCTATGTTGCGGAAGGTGAGCCGGTGACGGCGCTGGTGGAGTATCTTTTCGCCAACGGGCTGGCTGTCGAGGGGGGCGCCGTCAATATCGAGGCGATCTATCGCAAGCTGGTGACCGAAGGCGCGTTCCGCCAGCGCGTACGGCTGGGGCCCGAGCGTGTGCTGGAGCTGCACATGCACGAGATGCCCGACAGCGGCTACCTCGTGGAGGTCGAGGACGTGACGCTGGAAGCACGCGCGACCGAGACGCTGGAACGCCGGGTGATGGAGCGCACCGCCGAGCTGACCCGCGCCAACGAGAAGCTGACCGAGGAGTACGAGAAAAAGGCGCGCGTCGAGGAGGCCTTGCGCGACGCCAAGGACAAGGCGGAGAAGGCGGTGTCGTCGAAGACGCGTTTCCTGGCCGCCGCAAGCCACGACCTGTTGCAGCCTATCAATGCCGCCAAGCTGTTGATCTCGACCCTGCTGGAGACGTCGCGCGGCACCGACATGCATGGCATGGTGGAGCGGCTGGAAGGCTCGTTCCGGTCGACCGAGCAGTTGCTGCACTTGCTCTTGGATATTTCGCGGCTGGAAAGTGCGGCGCCCGACACGGTGTCGCCGCTGGTGGTGAACCTGACGGCGATGATGAACAGCATCCATGCCGACCAGAGCCTTGTGGCCGAGCAGAAGAACGTGCGCCTGAAGATGGTGCCCTGTTCGGTGCTGGTGCGGTCCGACCCGGTCTACCTGTTGCGGTCGATCCAGAACCTGGTAGTGAACGCCATCCAGTACACCCAGCCGGGGGGGCGCGTTCTGGTCGGGTGCCGCCGCCGCGAGGGGCGCGTGGTGCTGGAGGTCTGGGATACCGGCATCGGCATCCCCAAGCGCGATCAGCAGCGGGTGTTCGAGGAGTTCGCCCGCGCCGATGGCGAGAAGCTGGCCGCGGGCGTCGGCCTGGGCCTGTCGGTGGTGGAACGGGCCTGTCGGCTGCTGGGGCACAAGCTGTCGGTGAAGTCGAAGCCCGGCGTTGGGTCGGTGTTTCGGATCGAGTTGGAGACGGTCGCGGATGCGCCGGCGGTCAACGAACCGCTGAGCCTTGCGTCGAATGCCGATGACCTGCTGGAAAACCAGATCGTTCTTCTGATCGAGAATGACGAGGATGTTCTTTTCGGCACCACCAAGCGGCTGGAACAATGGGGGGCCGACGTGCTGGCCTGCCGGTCGATCGACGAGGCGCTGACCTGTGTCGAGGACATGGGCATGGCGCCCGATATCATTCTGGCCGATTACACGCTGGACAATGACGAGACCGGCGTGGACGGCATAGCGAAGGTGCGCAAGCTGACCGGGGCGCACGTGCCGGCGATCCTGATCACCGCCGATCGCAGCCCCAGGGTGCGGGCGGCGGGGCTGACTTATGACATCTCGGTGATCTACAAGCCGGTGAAGCTGAACCGTCTGCGGCCGCTGATGGCGTGGAAGATCGGTCAGCAAGGCGGTGCCGATGGGCAGGGTGATACGAAAGTGGCCGGTGACAGCGTCGCCGGAGCCTATAGTGTCTGGTCCGAATAGGGAGGAGATTTGAGCATGATGACGCGTCTGACGAGCGCCGTGATCGGGGTCGCGCTGAGCTGTGCAACGGCGATGGCCGCCCCGCTCGACGGGCAGGAAACCTATGATCTTTTGTTCAAGAACGGCACGCTGGACAGCGTGTCGCGCGATCAGTCGCTGGTCTATGAGCGGGAAGTCAGCAACGCGCTGGCGCCCGACGCGGCAGAGCGCGATTCCGGCAAGGTGGCGCTGACGGTGGGCGAGGGCGAGAGCCCGATGGCGGTGCTGGAACTGCGGCAGGGCGAGAAGTACCGCAAGCTGGGCCAGTTTCCGGCCAGCGTGGGCAACCCGATGATCATGTTCTTCTACGAGTCCACCGTGCGCGATATGGCCGAGAGCGCGGGCGGCAGCAAGTTCTACATCCGCAACCGGGTGAAGGAGGCGCTGGTGCAGCCCAACGAGGTGACGATTGGCAAGGCCGAGTATGACGGTGAAACCATCGAGACCCAGACCGTGACGATGCAACCCTTTGCCGAGGACCCCAACCGCGCCCAGATGCGCGGTTTCGGTGACCTGAAGCTGACGGTGACGATGTCCGAGGACGTGCCGGGATGGTATCTGAACCTGCTGGCCGAGGCGCCGGGGCCGGAGGGTGGCGAGGGCTATCGCTCGGAACTGACATTCGAGACGCTGGAGGAGGCGACGCAATGAGACAGCCGCTTGAGTTCGGTCCCCCCCGTCCCGGGCTTGACCCGGGACCTCTGCGCGCGAAGGCCGAGAGGCCCCGGCTCGGGGGCCGGGGCGGCGTGGGGCGTGCGTTGGTTGCGATGATGATCGCGGCACCGGGGCTGGCCATTGGGCAGACCGCCGCCGAGCGACTGAACGATTTTCCGACGGCGGCGCGGGCGGATTACGTGTTTGCCTGCATGTCCACCAACGGCACCACGCGCGAGATGCTGCAGAAATGCTCGTGCTCGGTGGACGAGGTGGCGCAGATCCTGTCCTACGAGGAATACCTGGAGGCCGAAACGGTGCTGTCGATGCGCCGGGTGGGCGGCGAGCGTATGGCGGTGTTCAACAGCTCGGCCGCCGCGGCGAACCTGGTGGCGGAACTGCGCCGGGCGCAGGCGGAAGCCGAGATCGTCTGTTTCTGAACAAACCTCAGCTGGTCGGCTCGACCTCTTTCTTGCCGGGCATGGTGCGGTAGACCAGCGGCGCCTCGGTGTTGGACGCGTGGGTGTCCGCCTTTGTCTGCAGCGCGCCGTGGTGGGGTGACTTGATGCACACGGGGTCGGTCGCGGCGGGGTCGCCGACGATGGCCATGGCCTGGCACCGGCAGCCGCCGAAATCCACCATCTTGCGCTCGCAGGACTTGCAGGGCTCCTGCATCCAGTCGGTGCCGCGATAGGCGTTGAAGGCAGCGCTGTTGTACCAGATCTCGTCGAGCGGCTTGTCCCGCACCGTCTCGAACTCCAGATGCGGGATGGACTGCGCGGCGTGGCAGGGCAGAACCTGCCCGTCGGGGGCGACGTTGAGGCCGGTGCTGCCCCAGCCGCCCATGCAGCGCTTGGGGTAATCGTCGTGATAATCCGCGGGCACGTAGTCGATCACCAGCCTGCCCTTCAGGGCGGCACGGGATTCGGCGACGATGCGGGTGGCCTCGCGCGCTTGTTCGCGGGTGGGCATGAGGGTGTCGAGGTTCTTGAGGGCCCAGCCGTGGAATTGCACGGTGGCCACCTCGATCCGGCGGGCGCCCATTTCCTGTGCCATCTCGATGGCGCGGGGCAGCTGGTGCAGGTTGCGCCGGTGCAGGACGGCGTTGAGCGTGAGCGGAAAGCCGATCTGGCCGATCCACTCGGCCACCTGCATCTTGCGCTTGTAGCCTCCGTTATAGCCGCCGATCTCGTCGGCCATTTCGGGCGTGGTGCCCTGCAGGGACAATTGAATGTGGTCGAGGCCGGCCTCGTCCAATTCCTTCAGCCGGCGCTCGGTCAGGCCGATGCCGGAGGTGATGAGGTTGGTGTAGAGCCCCGCGTCGCGGGCGGCCTGCACGAGCGGGACGAGATCCCGGCGGGAGGCAGGCTCGCCGCCCGAGAGGTGGAGTTGCAGCACGCCGAGCCTTGCCGCCTCGTCAAAGACGCGGACCCAGGTTTCGGTGTCCAGCTCAGAGTCCTGCCGGGCCAGTTCCACGGGGTTGGAACAATAGGGGCAGGAGAGCGGACAGCGGTGTGTCAGCTCGGCGAGCATGGCGATGGGGGCGGGTATGGTCATTGGGTCACGTCCAGGAACCGGCGGTCGCGCAGGGCCGTAAGGAAGCCGCTGCTGTCCTCGGTGATCTGCTCGACCGGGGCGTTGTACTTGTCCGACAGGGCCTGCGTGATCTCGCCGAAGCTGCGTCGGCCGTCGACCTCGGTCAGGATGGCGTGGCCGATCTGGTCGAGGGTGATGGCGCGTTCGGGGGCCAGAAGGACCCAGGTGTCACGTACCTTGTCGAAATGCAGGCGCACGCCGCGCGGCAGGGAGGGAATGTCGGTGGCGATCATCACGAGGCCCTTTCGAGCAGCAGCCCTTCGCCCGGTTGCCAGCCGCCGGGCGGGATGCGGGCGGGTTCCACATAAGCGCTCCAGAGGGCGTCGAGCTGGGACCAGAGCACATCTGTCTTGAAGATCAGGGCGTTCGCGGCCGCGTCCTGTTTTTCCTGCGTATCGGCGTGGTCGAGCACCCAGGCGAGGCCGAAGGCGACGTCCTTGGGCGCTTCTTTCAGTCGGGTCTTGAAATAGCTGAGCGAGCTGTCGTCGGCGAAGTCGTAGTTTTTCAACAGGCCCTCGATCCGGTTGGCGTGGATCTTGGGCGCGAAAAGCTCGGTAAGGGAGGAGGCGACGGCCTCCAGGAGCGTCTTGTCGCGGACGAAGCGGACATAGGCATCGCAGGCGAATTTGGTGGCGGGCAGGACGCCCTCGCGGGAGGCGACATAGGTCGGGTCCAGGCCCACGGCCTCGGCCAGCCGCAGCCAGCGCTTGATGCCGCCTTCGTTCTCTGCAGTGCCGTCGTGGTCCTCGATGCGCGACCGCCAGGCGCGGCGCAGGTCGGGATCCTCGACGCGGCTCATAAAGGCGGCGTCCTTCATCGGGATGGTGTGCTGGTAATAGTAGCGGTTCAGAACCCAGGCGCGGACCTGGTCGGGCGTGCAGTCGCCGCCATGCAGGCGGTCGTGGAACGGGTGCAGGTCGTGGTACCGCTCGGCGCCGATCTTGCGCAGGCGGGATTCGAATTCTTCGCGGCTTTGCGTCATGGGGTGATCTCCATTCCGTCCTGTCCGATGATCCAGCCCGCTGCTTGTGCCTCGGCCTTTTCCGTCGAGTCGGGGCGCAGCACCGGGTTAGTGTTGTTCATGTGCACGAAGACCTTCTTGCCGATATCGAGCCCCTCGAAAGCGGCGATGGAGCCGTCGGGGCCGGACATGGACATGTGGCCCATGCGCTTGCCGGTCTTCTGGCCCAGCCCGGCGCGGACCATTTCATCGTCACGCCAGAGCGTGCCGTCGAAAAAGAGCATGTCGGCACCCTGAAGGCGCTCCCGCAGGTCGTCGTTCAGCCGGGCGCAGCCGGGAATGTAGAAGGCCGTGGTATCGCCGTTTTCCAGCATCACGCCCACGGTCTGTTCGCCCATCAGGTCGGTTTCCACCGTCTCGCCCTCCATGTAGAGCGGCACCTTGCCGGGAACAGCGAAAAGCGTCGCGGTCAGGTCGGGGGCCAGTTCGAAAGGCTCGTCGAGGGCGATGTTGCGGCGGGTCACCACTTGTGCGTTCAGCGCGTCGAAGATGGGGTTGGCGGCCAGAACCTCGTGAATGCCCTTGGTGGCGAACAGCGTGAAAGGTTGCATTTCACGCAAGGTAAGGAGGCCGGCCACATGGTCGATATCGCCATTGGTCACCAGTACGGAAGTCAGCGGCAGCTTGCGCAGGTCCGTGGGGTAAAGGGCAGGCGTGTTGGCCAACTGGTCCCGTATGTCGGGCGATGCGTTCAGGATCGCCCAATCGAACCCGTTGCCAGTGACGGCGAGGGACGATTGCGTTTGTGAGGGTATATCGCCTGAACGTGCAAGATTGCAGTTGTCACAACCGCAGTTCCACTGGGGCAGGCCGCCCCCGGCAGCAGCGCCGAGAATTTGCGCGCGGAATGACATCAAGTATCCTCCCGCGCGCAAGCCGTCTTAGATCAGGACTTCGCGCTCTTCGTCGAAGTCAGGTCCGTACATGTTGATTTCCATGCCGCATTCGATTTCGCGGATGATCGGTTTTGCCCATGCCATGATGGTATCCTCCTTTGAATGACACTAGAAAGATGACAACTCGGCCGCTTCATTGCGACTCTTATTTTCTTTGAAACGCTTAGACTTTAGTCCCGGTTCCCGGGGTCGAGCCGCGGGGCGAGACCATCTATGATGAAGCCCTGATTACGTACAGTCTTGATCTCGAAGCAGAAATCGGCGTCGCGCAGTTTTTTGCGCAGATAGCCGATATAGACGTCCACCACGTTTTCGTTACCCGAACCTTCGGCCTGCCAGAGCGCATCGAAGATATCGCCGCGGGGCAAAGGCGTGCCGTCATGGGTGATGAGAAGGCGCAGAAGGTCGTCCTCGCGCTCGGTCAGGGACACGCGGGCGGTGTCGGTTTGCAGGACGCGCTCGCGGGTCAGTGTGGCGGGCTGCGGGCGCTGCGAGGTCGCGCGACGCTCCTGGACGCGCAGGCGGGCCACCAGTTCGTCGAAGCTGAAGGGTTTGACCACGTAATCGTCGGCCCCAGCCTCGAGCCCGGCGGTGCGGTGTTCCACGTCCGACAGCGCCGAGAGCATCAGGATGGGCAGGGTGGCGCCGTTTTCGCGGGCACGGCGCACGAGGTCGAGGCCACTGTCGGCGCCCAGCATGACGTCGATGATGGCGCCCGAGAAGGTCTCGGCGCGCAGCATTTCAAGCGCGTGATCATAGCGGTTGACCGTCTCGGCCTCATAGCCATGCAACCCCAGCCCCCGCGCCAGGGCGGAGGTGATTTCCGGGTCGTCGTCGACGATCAGGAGGCGGGTCATGGCGGTGCGGTCTCTTTCACGGCTGCGGCGCTGAGAATAGCGTCGTTTTAGCCGGTTGAAAGGGAAAGGCGAACCGCGATCTTTGTCCCGGGTGCGGCGCCCAGGGCGTCGGCGGGGGGAACGGGGCTTTCGAGGGTGATGGTGCCGTCATGGGTCTCGACCACCCAGCGGGCGAGCGCCAGCCCGATGCCGAACCCCTGGGCCGAGGCGCTGCCCGATTGCGCGAAGCGTTCGAAGATGTCGGGCTGTTCCTCGGGCGCGATGCCGGGTCCGTTGTCGATGACGGCGATTTCGGCGGCCTGGCCCTCCGAACATGCGTCCAGGCGGACCTGTCCACCATCGCGGGCGTGGCGGATGGCGTTGCGCACGAGGCCCACCAGCACCTGACGTATCCAGTTGCGGTCGCAGGTAAGGGTGACGTCAGGGATCTCGGACAGGGTCAGGGTCATGCCAGCGTTGTCGGCCTCGGCGCGGACTTCTTCGTGCACTTCGGTCATGAGGTCGGGCAAGGCGACCGTCGCCTGATCGAGCGCCAGTTGTCCGCTGTCGGAGCGGGCGACGCGCAGAAGGTCGTCGATGCGGCGGTTGAGACGGGCGGCGCGGGCCTCGATCGTGGCGAAGGCGTCGGCATCGGGTCCGCCCGCCGCCCGGCCGATCTGGGCCTCCATCAGGATGACGGTCAGCGGCGTACGCAGCTCGTGGCTAATGTCGGCGAAGAAGCGGCGGCGGTTCTCGTCGATCTCGGCCAGGGTTTCATTCGCGGCGCGCAGCTCCTCGGTCCGGGCGGAGATGATGCTGTTGAGTTGCGCGCGGTCCTGTTCGACCGCCGATTTGCGGGCGGCGAGCGCGTGGGCCATGCGGTTGGTCTCGGCATACAGCCCGCCGATCTCGTCGCGGCGGGTTTCGGGCAGGTCGATGGCGAAGTCTTCCTGCCCGATCTTCTGCGCCGCGTCGCGCAGGCGGTCCAGCCGGGCGAATTGCGGGCGAATGAGGCCGAAATAGAAGGCCAACACCATCACAATGGCAGCCACCGCGATGCCGATGGCGGCCAGCGTCAGTCTCTGTCGCAGGCTGACGATGTCGGCCCGGATGGCGTTGCGAAAGAGCTGTTCGGTCTGCACGGCCTGGCTGAGAAGCGGATCGAAGCCGGTGGCGAAGCTGTCGATATGGGCTTGCAGGCGGGGGCGGTCGATGTCGTCGCTCGAGAGGCCGCGCATGGTGCTGGTCAGGAGCGCCTCCATCCGGGCGAGGCCGAGGGATTGGGTACCAAAGCGGGACTGGGCCTCGATGCCGAGATCCTCGGCCTCCTGCACGGCCTGGGCGACGTTCTGTTGCAGACGCACGAAGGACGTGCGGAGATTTTCGACCACGGGCTCCAGCCGCTCGGCGCGGGTGTCGGCGGGCATCTCGCGCTGCACGGCCTCTGTCGCGACGACGAGGAAGGTGGCGGCCTGGGTCGAGAGGCCGGCATAGCCCGACATGCGCTGCTCGGCCTTGAGGGTGGCATCCAGCCGGTCGGAGACGGCGAGAAGACCCAGCCAGAGGATCAGCGCGGTGACCCATGTGCCGACGCCAAGGGCGAGGGCGCCGAGACCGAGCAAAGACTTCAGCGACATGACGAGACCGCCCTAGGATTGGGCAATCGCGGTGAAGTGCCGCATTCTTTCGCACAATTTCTGGCGTGACGCGGTGCGCACGGTGCGGTTACGCTTTTCTTCAGGGGTTTGCTGTTGGATAAACGACGGCACGGGAGCGAGGACCAACGCAACGCGTAAGGAACGGATATGATAGAGCTCCTGTTCGTCGCCTGCCTGGCGACAGATCCCACCCAATGCCGTGAACGCAGTCTTGTCTTTACCGACGTGACGCCGATGCAATGCCTTGCCGGGGCGCAGCCGGAACTGGCGCGATGGGTATCGACCCACCCCAACGAGCGGGTCCTGAGCTGGCGCTGCCGGACGGTGAACGATACCGAGTTCGACATCTGAGCGGCCTCAGGTCTTGCGCTTCATCAGGCCGCGGGCGGGGTCGTAGCCCCAGATGGCCAGTGCGCAGAAAACCAGCGTGCTGCCCAAGACCCAGGCGAGCGCGGTCCAGTTGATCTGCAGGTAGAGCGAGAAGCGGATCAACTCGACCGCGTAGGTGAAAGGGTTGAGCGCGCAGATGTCGCGCAGGAGCGGTGAGCTTTCGGCCATCTTCCACAAGGGGTAGAGGGCCGAGGACATGAAGAACATCGGGAAGATGACGAAGTTCATCACGCCCGCGAAGTTTTCCAACTGCTTGATGAAGCTCGACAGGACCAGCCCGAGACCGCCGAGCATCAGCCCGCCGAGGATCAGGCTGGGCAGGACGGCGAGGTAGCCCCATGTGGGCATGGTGATGCCGAACGCGGCGGCGATGGCGAGGAAGGTGTAGACCTGCAGCACCGAGATGATCGTGGCGCCGAACAGGCGGCAGATCAGCAGCCACCAGCGCGGGAAGGGGCTGGTCAGCAGAAGGCGCATCGAGCCCATTTCCCGGTCGTAGACGAGGCTGAGCGAGGATTGCATGCCGTTGAAGAGGAGCACCATCGCGCAGAGGCCCGGCACTATGTAGGTCTCGTAGGTGATGTAGGTCTGGTAGGGCGGGATGATCGACAGGCCGAGGGCGGCGCGGAAGCCTGCGGCGAAGATCAGGAGCCAGACGAGCGGGCGGACGAGCGCGGCGATGAAGCGCTCGCGCTGATGCACGAAGCGCAAGAATTCGCGGGCGATGATCGCCTTGGCGACGCGGAAGGTGCCGGTCATGCGACCTCCCCCGTGCGCGACAGGAACCAGTCCGACAGGCTCTGATCGCCGCGGGCGGCCCCGGCGGTGCCGCGGTGGATGATCTGTCCCTTGTGCAGGACGACGAGCGCGTCGCCATCGCGCACCTCGTCCGTGAGGTGGGTGGTCCAGAGGACGCAGAGGCCGGTTTTCGTGAGTTCGTGAACGTGGTCGGTGATGCCTTGCCGCGACGCGGCGTCGAGACCCACGGTAGGCTCGTCCAGCAGCAGGACGTGCGGGGCGTGGATGAGGGACCGCGCGAGTTCGGTGCGGCGGCGATGACCGCCGTTGAGGTCGCGGGCCTTTTCGTCGGCGCGGTGGCGCATGTCGAGCTGGTCGAGGGCGGCGTCGATGCGGCCGGGGATCTCGGATTTCGGCAGGCCCTGCAGGGCGGCGAAATAGGCGAGGTTCTGGCGGACCGAGAGGTTGAGGTCGAGCGTGGATTGCTGGAAGACGACGCCTAGCTTGCCCAGAGCCTTGCGGGGTTCGCGGCGCATGTCGTGGCCGGCGACAGAGATTTCGCCCTGGGGGGCCACCAGCAGGCGGGTCAGCAGGGCGATGAGCGTGGATTTGCCGGCGCCGTTGGGGCCGAGAAGGGCGCAGAAAGTGCCGGGGACGACGTCAAAGGTCACGTCGTCCAGCGCCTGTTTGGCGCCGTAGTTGAAGCTGAGGTCGTTGACGGTCAGGCCTGTGGTCACGTGGTCTGGTCCTTTGTCGTTCCGGCAAGTTGCGCGCCGTTTGGCCCAGTTTCCAGTGTCAGGGTCCGGTGTGCAAGCCGTGTCGCCTCGGCCATGTCGTGGGTCACGAACAGGGTCGCGGGCTGGTGGCGGGCGATGAGTTGCTCGGTGAGGGTCAGCATCCGGTCGGCGGCGGCGGCGTCGAGCGAGACGAAAGGTTCGTCCATGATGAGCAGGTCGGGCTGGCCCGCGAAGGCGCGGGCGAGGGCGAGGCGGCGCTGCTGGCCGAGGGAGAGCTGGCCGGGGAAGAGCGTCTCCTTGCCGGTGAGGCCGACCTCTTCGAGCGCGGCGAGGGCGCGGTCGCGGGGCAGGCCCGGATGCAGGAGCGTGAGGTTGTCGAGGGCGGAGCGCCAGGGCAACAGGGTGGGTTCCTGGAAGACCATGGCGATGGCGTCGGGACGGTCGATGCGGCCTGCATAATTGGTGTCGATGCCCGAGACCAGCCGCAGGAGGGTGGACTTGCCGATGCCGGAGGGGCCGACGAGGGCGACGGTTTCGCCCTGCGCGATGTCGAAAGCGATGGGGCCAAGCACGCGGTCGGCGCCGAAGCGTTTTTCAGTGATCGAGACTGTGATCATGCGCGGCGCCACCGGGTTGCGTGGCGTTCCCACGGTTGCAAGAGCGCCCATTCCACCAGAAGCATCACGGTGATGAAGGAAAAGGCGTAGACCAGCACCATGGCGACGTCGAAAAGCTGGAAATAGAGGTGGATCTGGAAGCCGATGCCGGAGGAACGGCCGAGAAATTCGACCACGAGGACGATCTTCCAGATGACGGCCACGCCGCCCCGCGCGGCGGCGGCGATGAAGGGGCCGAGTTGGGGCAGGATCACGTGGCGCAGGCGGGTCCAGCCGGACATGCGGTAGACGCGGGCCAATGCGTCAAGCTGCGGGTCCAGCGCACGGGCGCCTTCGCGGATGACGATGGCGACGTTGGGCACCTTGTTGAGCGTGACGGCGGCGATGGCGGCGGCCTCGGTCAGGCCGATCCAGAGATAGCAGAGCACGATCAGCACCAGTGCCGGCAGGTTGAGGAAGATCACCAGCCACGGATCGAGCCAGCGGTTGAGCGCGGGGTAGCGGCCCATGGCGAGACCGATGATCCCGCCCAGCGTCATGGCGAGGCAGAAGGCCCAGAGCACGCGCAGGAGGGTGGCGGAGAGGTGGGTCCAAAGCTCGCCGCTGGCGATTTCCTGGGCGAAGAGGGGCGCGAGGGCCCACGGGGTGGGCAGGACCTGGGGGTCGGCCTTGAGCGTTGACGCCATGACCCAAAGGGCGAGAAGTCCCACGATGGAGAGAAGCGGCGTCAGCTTGGTCTGCATTTACTGGACGTCAGCAAACAGGCCGTCGGGGAGTGTGTCGGCCTGCCCCACCAGGTCGGCGCCGCCGAGGTCGTGCATCAGGCTGAGAAAGGCCTGGGCGGCGTCGGTGTCGATGGGTTTGCGGGCCGGGATGCCGGCGATCCAGTCGGTGCGCAGTTGCTCGAATTCCGCGTCGCTGTCGGCGTCCATCATCGGGCGCAGGTCGCGCCAGATCTCGTCGGATGACATGAGCAGGGCCTTGGCCTCGCGGCTCGCCTCGAAGAAGGACTGGGCGAGGTCGGGGTTCTCGGACAGGAACTCTTCCTTGAAGTAGTAGCCCAGCAGGGGCGTTTCGGGGTCGAGACCCAGCTCGCGGGCTGCGGTCTCGACGGAAATCAGTTCGCGCATCCCGGCGGCCTTCATCTTGGCGAGGTAATGCCAGTAATTGATGGCCCCCGCGAGGCCGCCGTCAAGGGCGGTACGGAAGATGAGGGGTGGGGCGCCGAAGACCTGTTCTGTTTCCGCCTCCAGATCGAGGTCGTGCGCCTGCTGCGCGTAGGCGCGCAGAATGAGCCAGGATTTGTCGAGCGGGCCGCCTGCGATGCCGAGTTTCTGGCCCGAAAGGTCGGCCAGCGTGTCGGCGGTGGAGTCGGCGGGAACAACCACGCCGCCGACGGCGCGGGAGTAGGGGAGGAAGACGTAAGGCTTGCCTGCGGCGCGCTGGCGGGCGACCCAGATCCAGTCGGCGACGGCCATGTCGGCCTCGCCCCCTTCGACGGCGATTCGTGTGGCGCTGTTGTCGGCATAGGGCTGGATTTCGAGGGTGAAGCCGTGTTTTGCGTCGAGGCCTTCATCGACGATGGTCTGAAGCTCCCAGTTGACGGTGCCGATCTTGAGAGTCGCGGCGCGGATCGTTGGGGGCTCTTGGGCGTAGGCCGCCATGCTGCTTAGCAAGAAGGAGAGAGATGCTATGATGTGCAACATGGCGGGCCTTTACTCCATGGGAGAACGGATAATTTACTCGGCGCGGCGTTCGACCTCGTTCAGGTCGGCGTCGAGGACGATGTCGAACTGGTCGCCGCCCTTGCAGATGACGTCGTCAAGCTCGTAGCCGCCGTCGTCTTCGGCTTCGATGTCGGCGGGATCCATCTGGCATTCGATGGAGGCGAGATAGGCCTCGATTTTTTCCACCGTTTCGGCATCGACGTGGTCGTCAGCGAGGGCGGGCGAGGCGACAAGCGCCGCGATTGCGATAATGCGTTTCATTTTCAAGGCTCCGTTACTGGATGTTGAAGGTGACTTGTTGCGTTTCGCCGGTGGAGCCGGGGATGCGCAGCGTGTGGCTGCCCGGCTTGATGGCGATGAACGAGATCGTGGCGACGCCCGCCTTGTCGAATTCGAGCGAATCGACGGCCATGGGACGGATCTCGATCTGGTTGATGACGATTTCGTTCATCCAGATCGCGCGGAAGAAATCGCTGCCGGTGACGGCCAGCTCGGCCGAGCCGTCGGCGGTTATTTCAAGCGTGTAATAGGCGCCCGATTGCAGGTTCACGGAGCCTGTTTCGTGCAGGGGCTGACCCGAGGCGAGGGTGATCGGGATGTCGTCACCGCGGTTGCAGGCGGCCAGCAGACCGGCAAAGCCGAGGTCGTCGCAGAGCGGTGCGGCGGCGGCGGGGCCGGTGAGGCAGGTGGCGGCGGTGGCTGCGGCCATCATCAGTTTCTTCATCTTTTCTGTCTCCTTCATTATTCGATGGTCACCACGCCCCAGGGCTGTTCGCCAACCTGGATGGAGCGCACGGCCTCTTCCTTGGCCACGTCGATGACGGTGATGTCGTTGGAATTGCCGTTGGTTGTCAGCAGGTATTTCTCGTCCGGCGTGAAATCGAGCTGCCAGACGCGCTGGCCCACGAGGATGTAGTCCAGCACCTCGAGGCTTTGGGCGTCGACCACGGCGACGCGGTTCGACGGGCCGAGCGCCACGAAAAGGCGCTTGCCGTCGGAGGTGACCTTGGCGCCCACGGGTTGCAGCCACTCGGGCTGTATGTTGGGAACCTCGAAGCTGATCTTCTCGATCAGGGTGGGCGTACCGTCCTCGGCGATGTCCATGACGCTGACCGTGCCGCCGATCTCGGACGTCACGAAAAGGCGCGTGCCGTCCGCGGTATACTGGGCGTAGCGCGGGCGCTGGTCGACAAGGATGTTGTGCTTGATCGTGTAATCCTCGGTCGAGATGAAATGCGCCATGTTGGTGGTTTCGGACGTGTTCACCACCCACTTGGCGTCGGGGCTCATGCCC
The DNA here is from genome assembly GCF_030733425.1 of Roseovarius sp. MMSF_3350. Taxonomy (GTDB): domain Bacteria; phylum Pseudomonadota; class Alphaproteobacteria; order Rhodobacterales; family Rhodobacteraceae; genus Roseovarius. The sequence goes on along the minus strand of NZ_JASHIZ010000008.1, from coordinate 162,336 downwards.
ATCCCTTCGGGCTCGACGCCCACGGGGACCTCGGCCAGCACGGTGCGGCTTTCGGTGTCGGTGACGGTCACCAGGTTGTCATCCTCGTTGGCGATATAAAGCCGCTTGCCCGAAGGCTCGATGATGAAAAGCTCGGGATCGGGGCCGGAGGGCAGCGAGGGTAATTCCTCGTAGGTTGCCGAATCGAACACACGGACGAGGTTGTCGTCGGAGGCGCAGACATAGATCTTGGTGCCGTCGGGGCTGGCGGTGATGCCGCGGGGGCGGTTGCCGGCGAAGAACTCGTCGGTCACTTCCCATGTTTCGGTGTCGATCACGGTGATGGTGTTGCCGCGTTCGTTGGTGACGAAGGCCTTGCCGGCCAGCGCGGGCCCGGCGGCGAGCGCCAGGGCGGAGGTCAGAAGGAGTGCCTTGAGTTTCATGTGTTCCCCTTAGTTGCTGAAGGCCGTGCAGGCCGATTCCGGGCGGTCGAGGCCGAGCGTGTCCTGCACGGCGTTCTGGTGCAGGAACCCTTCCTGCGGGCTGACGCTGACAGTGATGCGGCCGTCATAGAGCATGACCTGCTGGCGCATCTGGCCGTTCCAGTCGCGGAAGGTGACTTCCTGCCCCTTGAAGCCGGCCAGTTCGAATTGATCGGACAGGAGGTACTCTTTCACGCCGTCGGGCTCGGCGGTCTGGGCGCGGGTCACCGCCTCGCCCACGGCGCGCAGGGCGATCCAGACGTTGTAGTCGGCATCCTTGATATAGCGGCCCGCCAGTTCCTCGAAGCGGGTCTGAAGCTGGGTCGCGCCGTAGGATTCGTGCCCGCCGTGCATCTGCACCGGGCGCAGGCCCGAGGAGCCCATGACAGGGCGCGGATCCCACATGTGATAGGTGAGGTAGGCGGCGAAATAATCGGTTTCGTCGGCGGTGATGACCACGTCATGCTCGGGCAGGCCCTGCATGAAGGTGGGCAGTTGGCGCTGCACCTGGGCATGGCCCGAATCTGTGCGGCGGGCGCCGCCGGTGTCCTCGAACACGCGTTCCTCGACGATCTCGGCGCCGAACTTGGTGGCGGCGCGGCGATAGGCGTCGGCCAGCGCGATATCGGCGGGGTTGGAGCCGGAAATGAGCACCCAGCGGGGCCACTTTTTCCAGATGGCGAATTGCGCGATGGCGTCGGCCTGCTGGGCATAGCTGGTGGCGGTATGCAGCAGGTTGGCGCGGCATTCCTCGTTGCGCATCGGCATGTCGCCGGCGTGGGCGTTGAAGACCAGCGCGCCATCCTCGGCGGCACGGTCGGCAAGGCGCAGAACGTCCTCTTCCCGGGCATGAACGACGATCAGGCGGATGCCTTCGGCGAGAATCTCATCAAGGGCGGCATCGGCGGTGTCGGGCGCGGCGGATTTCTTGACCGTCTCGTAGGTATGGCCCATGAAGCTGCCGGTGGAGTTGTTGTCCTGATCGGCCAGCGCGGCGCCGGCGAAGCCCAGATCCTCGGGCGCCTCGTCGAAGCGCGAGATCGGGCGCTGGACCTGGTAATCGACGCGCAAGACGGCGGCGCGCACGTCGATCGCGGCGGCAGATCCTGCGGTGAAAATCAGCGTGGCGGCGCAGAGCAGCGCGGCCGCGAAAAGCGTCGCAAAACGGTTCAGCACTTTTATCCTCCCTTACCGCCAGATTGCCTCTCGCGGCCCGACCAATACCAATTGCCGTGTTTCGCAATAACTGTACGCAACGCAGAATGAAGGGCGACTCTTAACTTCTAAGAACGTCTGTATGCGATTGATATTGTTCCTGTTCCTGGCTTTCGCCCCGGCTGCGCACGCGCAAGGGGAGGTGGCCTTTTTCGGGCTGCATCTGGAGGACAGTTCGGACCAGACGACACAATCTTCTTCGCTGATGGCCGAGGGGCCGGACAATGCCGATCTGGCGCGGGTGGAGATGCTTGAAGGGATGCTGGCGGAGCGATTCGAGGCCGAGGGCTACACGCTTTTGGACCTTGCGCCGGTGGCGGAGGAACTGGAGCGCGTGAGCAACCCGGCAAGCTGTTACGGGTGTGACATCCGCATGGCCGAGACGCTGGGCGCGGAGTTCATCCTGGTGGGCGAGGTCAACATGGTGTCGCCCGTACTGGTGTCCATCGCGGTCCAGTTGAAGGATGCCGCCAGCGGCGAGATCGTGAAGGGCGGCAGCGTCAGCGTGCGCGGCAGCTCCGACGAGATCTGGGCGCGGGGGATGCGACAAATCTTGAAAAACCGAATCTTCAGGGAGGAAGATACATGAGAAGACGAGTGTTCATGGCAAGCCTGACGGCGTTGATGCTGCCGGGCATTGCGCTGGCACACGGGCCGACACGGCAGAAGGTGACGCTGGCCACCGAAGTGGCGGCCGACCCGGCAGAGGTCTGGGAGGCGATCGGGAATTTCCAGGACATGTCCTGGCACCCGGCGGTGCATTCGACCCAAGGCGAGGGCGGCAACGAGATCGACGCCACGCGGGTTCTGACGCTGGGCGAGGACGGTGGGCCGACCATCGACGAGGTGCTCTACAAATACGATGCCGAGAAGATGTCGTATTCCTATCGGATCACCGAGGTGGCGGTCGAGACGCTGCCGGTGACGAATTACTCGTCTCACCTGACGGTGAAGCCGCGTGACGGGGGCGGATCTATCGTGGAATGGCGCGGGGCGTTCTATCGCGGCTATCCGAACAACGATCCGCCGCCCGAACTGAACGACGAGGCGGCGATTGCGGCCGTGAGCGGCGTCTACCAGGCAGGGCTCGACGCGCTGACCGAGCGGTTCGGTGCGCCGGGTTCTTGAACTGATGGCGGTTTGCCTGGCCACGCCGGTGGCCGGGCAGACGGCCTTTGTCACCTGTCAGCCTGCCGATGCGTTGAGCGTGATCGATGTGGCCCAAGGGGCCGAGATCGAACGCTGGGACGTGGCGGGCAAGCCTGCCGGGGTCGCCGTTGGCGGCGATGCGGTCTATTCCGTCTCCCCGGATACCAAGACCGTGCGGCGTTTCACGCTCACCGGCAGGCTTTTGACCAAAACGGTGCTGGATGGCGGGCCGACCGGCGTGGCGCTGGATGCCGCGCGCGGGCGGCTGTACGTGTCGGACTGGTACAATGCGCGGCTTTGGGTGTTGGATGCCGAGACGCTGGAGGTTCTGGCCGAGCTGAAGACCGGGGCGGAGCCGGCTGGGATCGCTCTGTCGGAAGATGGCCGGTTCCTGGCCAGTGCCGAGAAGGATGCCGACCGGGTGTCGGTTTTCGATGCCGAGACCCTGGAGGTCTTGCACCGGGTGGATGTGGGCGTGCGGCCCTATGGGCTCGGCTTCGCGCCGGATGGGCGGCTATTCGTGGGCAACGTGGGCAGCAATGACGTAAGCGTAGTGGATGCGTCCGTGGGCACGGTGCTGGCCACGGTGCCGGTGGGCGAGCGGCCCTATGGCGTGGCCTTCGCAGGCGGTCGGGCCTTCGTGACCAACCAGTATGCGAACTCCTTGAGCGTGATCGACCTTGAGACGCTTGAGGCGGTGGAGGAGGTCAGCGTCGGCGAGTATCCCGAAGGGATTGACGCCACGGCGGACGGGACCCGCGTGGTCTTTGCCAACTGGTTCGAGAACACGGTGACCGTGATGGACGCACGAACGCTGGACGTGATATATGACGTGGAGACATGCGACGGCCCGCGGGCCTTTGGCATGTTCCTGTCGGGAGGAGGCACGGAATGATCGCAACATCCATGCGCGCGCTGGGGGCGCTGTGTCTGATGGCGATGCCGGCCCTGGCGGGCACCTGGGAGGACCTGAGCGCCGAGATGTATGGCGAGCGGGTGCTCTTGGATGGCGCCGAGGTGATCGCCATCGACGCGCCGTACCGGACGGGCAACGATGCGCGCACGCAGTTGGCGGCGCATGTGGTGGCGCCGGAGGGGGCCGAGATTGCCAGCGTGACGTTGGTGATCGACGAGAACCCGATGCCGGTCTCGGCGGTCTTTGACCTGGATACCCCGTTGCCGGCATTCTTTTTCGACGTGACCATGCGGATCAACGGGCCGACGCCGATGCATGTGGTGGCGGAGACGACCGACGGGCGGCTGTTCGCCTCTGAGGCCTTCGTCAAGACATCGGGACAGGGGGCCTGTGCGGCCCCGCCGGGGACCGACCCTAAGCTGGCGCTGGAAACGCTGGGGCGGATGGAAATCGAACTGGCCGGGCGTTTGACCGGACTGGGGCAGAGTGCGGTGGACAAGCTGGCCAATCGGCTGAACCGGATGGACGTGGACATTTCGCACCCGTCGCATTCGGGGATGCAGATGGACCAGATTTCGCTGCTGTTCATCCCGATGCGCTATGTCGAGACGGTCGAGATCGACCTGGATGGCGCCGGATATGTCGAGATGACTGGCTCGATTTCGCTGTCGGAGAACCCGCAGGTGGCGCTGTCGGTGCCGAGCCGGGCGCAGGCGGTCGACGTTAAGATGACAGATACCGATGGCACCGTCGCCCACGCGCACAAGAAACTGACCGGATACTGAAAAGGGCTGACCCCGGACGCGGAAAGCGCCCGGGGTCGGCTCTGGATTATTCGCAGGCCGAGGCGAAGCGTGCGGTTTTGTTCTCGACGCTTTCGACGGTCAGCGTGCAGCCGTTGTCGAGCTCGACCTCGGAGCCGGACTCGGCGGATTGCAGGTTGAACCCGTTGACTGCGAAGCGCACGGTGTCATCGGCGATGGAACTGACGAAGATGCGGATGTCGCCACCGTTCAGCATCGCGGTGGAGCCGACGCCGAAGGTTTCAGTATCTTCGCCCGACTCAGAGCCGCCGCCGTTATTGCCGGAGCCGCCTTGGCTGAGCTGCGCCTCGAGCGCGGCAACGCGTTCTTCGAGCGCTGCGATCTTGTCGGCGCTGGATTGCGAGCCGTCGGAGCCTTCGCTGCCGCTCTCGGCGGAGGCGGCCTGCTCTTCGGAGCCTTCGGAGTCGCTCGCGGCGGAGGCGGTCTGCTCTTCTGAGCCCTCGCTATCGCTCTCGGCGGAGGCGGTCTGCTCTTCGGAGCCCTCGCTGTCGCTCTCGGCGGATGCGGCTTGCTCTTCGGAACCTTCGGTGCCGCTTTCGGCGGATACGGTTTGCTCTTCTGAGTCCTCGCTATCGCTTTCGGCGGATGCGGTCTGCTCTTCGGAGCCTTCGGTGCCGCTTTCGGCGGATGCGGCTTGCTCTTCTGAGCCCTCGCTGTCGCTCTCGGCGGCGGCCTGCTCTTCGGAACCTTCGGTGCCGCTTTCGGCGGATGCGGCCTGCTCTTCGGAGCCTTCGGTGCCGCTCTCGGCGGAGGCGGTTTGCTCTTCGGAGCCTTCGGTGCCGCTCTCGGCGGCGGCGGTCTGCTCTTCGGAGCCTTCGGTGCCGCTCTCGGCGGATGCGGCTTGCTCTTCTGAGCCTTCGGTGTCGCTCGCGGCGGATGTGGTCTGCTCTTCAGAGCCTTCGGTGTCGCTGTCGGCGGCGGCGGCCTGCTCTTCGGAGCCTTCGGTGCCTCTCTCGGCGGAGGCGGTCTGCTCTTCTGAGCCTTCGGTGCCGCTTTCGGCGGATGCGGCCTGCTCTTCTGAGCCTTCGGTGTCGCTCTCAGCGGAGGCGGTCTGCTCTTCTGAGCCTTCGCTGCCGCTCTCAGCGGATGCGGTTTGCTCTTCGGAGCCTTCGGTGCCGCTCTCGGCGGCGGTCTGCTCTTCGGAGCCTTCGGTGCCGCTCTCGGCGGATGCGGTCTGCTCTTCGGAGCCTTCGGTGCCGCTCTCGGCGGATGCGGCCTGCTCTTCGGAGCCTTCGGTGTCGCTCTCGTTGAATGCGATCTGCTCTTCGGAGTCTTCGCTGTCGCTCTCGGCGGCGGCGGCTTGCTCTTCGGAGCCTTCACTTTCGCCTTCAGCGGCGGCAGTTTCCTGCCCGGCACCTTGGCTTTCGCTCTCGGCGGCAGCGTCTTCCTCGGAAGCTTCGCTGTCGCCCTCGGCCGCGGCCGTCTCTTGCTCGGAGCTTTCGGCGTTGGCTTGGGCGGTCTGATCGCCCAGCGGTTCGGGTCTCGGGCGCAGGGCTGCCACCGCAAGGAGTACGGCCACGGCCGCGATCAGGACCCCGTAAATCAACTTGTCATTCAATGTTCCACTCCCAGGTCTTTGCGTTTTCGTTGCGTGAGTCGCTTTCAAAACATATGGGTCGACCCGGCCAAACGGCAAATTAACTGCGCTTCAGCGCCTGTCAGGGGGTAGGGAACGGCACTGTTTCCTCTAGCGGAAAGTCCTGAAACGCCCACCCGTCCGTACCATCGGGAAACCAGTAGACCGGCGAATGGTTCCATTCGATCGCGCGTTTCGCGGCGTTCCAGCTCATCCAGCATTCGGCCAGGCAAAAGAAGACGACCGGGCGATCGGGATCGCCGCCAGTGGCGTGATCGAGCCCGGCGCGGAAATAATCGGCGGTGACGTCGGCCAGGGCGCCATAGCCCACGTTGGGCAGCCAGACCGCGCCGGGTATGCTGGCCCGGGGCTTGTCGCGCCAGATGGTGCCTTCGGGCAGGTTTTCGGGTTTCGGAGGGCGGGGGAGGACGTCGATGAAGGCGGCTTCGCCAGACTGCCAGAGGGCGTGGGCGTCTTCCGTGTCGATGACGGTGCCGCCCTTGAGCGTCGCTGGCACCGGGGCGCGGTAGTGGTCCATGCGGTAGTCGGAGGGCTCGGTCACGTCCCCGGCGGGGACTGCGGTGGCAGCCCCGGCCGCGAGGGCAAGGGCCACCAGCAGGCGGTTCACTGGCCGGTTTCCAGCATCTCGTTGCCCATGTCGCTGACCAGCGGCACGCCGGCTTCGACCAGGAGTGCGTTGATCTCGTCCTGATGGCGGCGGATCAGAGAGTTGAGCTCGCGCTGCCAGACCTTTTCACCTTGGCGCACACCCATGGTGATGCGGAAGAAGAGGCGTGGGGGCAGTTCCTCGTTTATGAGGGGGATGACCTTCATGCCGGGATAGTCGGCCTTGACCAGGGGGCCGCCGAGCGGGCCCCAGAGGATGGCGGCGTCGATGTCGCCGGCCTTGAGGTCGTCGAGCATGTTGGTCGCCGGGTTCTCGTGCCGGCGGTCGACGACGAGGTTGTAGGGCTTGGCCTTGCCGATCAGGCCGTGCCGCGCGAGATGCGCCGAAGGCGGCGTGCCGGCGATGATGCCGATGCGGGTGCCTTGCAGGGCGTCGTCGGTGAGCGACTCGACCGAGGCGAGGGTGCTGTCCTGCGGCACGATCAGCGTATAGACCGAGCTGAAATAGTGGTTGGTGTTCAGCACCAGCTCGTGCCCCTGGGCGTAGCCCATCACCACGTCGCAGCGCTTGATCTTGAGCGTGTTGCGGATGAAGCCAGTCGCCTGGGGGTACCAGGTGTATTGTACCGGCAATTCCAGCTTGGACGCGATGAGTTCCGCCAGCTTGTTCTCGTAGCCCGTGCCCTCTTTGTTGGACATGGGGTAGTTGGCCGGGTCGGCGCAGACGCGGAACGCGTTCTGCGAGACGAGATCCGAGGTTTGCGCTGTTGCCGGACCCGAAATCAGCATCGCCGAAAGGCAAAGCGCCGCCGATCCGGTGATGCGGGCGGCGGCGCGATTTGCGAGGGATTTAGCCCATGCAGGCATCTTCATCCTCTTGAATCGCGTCGGATTTGGCCTCTTTCGAGCCGGGGCGTCCGCGCGGGATCGCGTCCATGCCGCGGGCCTTGAGATAGACGTAGATATCGTCGAGATAGCACATCACGTTCGGGTTGTCGCCGAAGTGGGGCATGACGGAGTTGCCATTGCCACGGCCGTTCACGACGACATCGTAGAAGTCGTAATAGCCCATGTGGACGGCGGAATTCTTGACTTTGGGGGCGTAGGACGAGCCTTCGCCATCGGGGCCGTGGCACACGTGGCACTCGGCGTGATAGCGGCGGAAGCCCGAGAAGGTCAGCCAGTCGACGGTTCCGTCTTCGGCCACGTTGTAGGTCGGTACGTCTTCCTCGTTGAAGTAGCGTCCGTTTTCCTCGTAGGCGACGGCCTCGTCGTGGTTCGCAGGATCGACCGGCTGATCGCTCCAGTTCTGGGCCGAGGCTGTGATCGGCAGTGCGACCAGGGCCGAGGCGAGTGTCAAGCGGATACCGGTGCTCATGATGCGGTCATACCTTTCCTGTTTCCTGTACTGATAATCAATCGTTTCTTCTGGGCACGGGGCCGGCCCTCCGCGTTGGAGGACCGGCCCCGGCTGTTGCACAAGGCTTAGTCCGGCAGGGTGAACACGGTCAGCTGGCCACCCAGTGCGGTGTAGTCGCTGAGGGCAGCGTAGCCACCCACGGCACCCAGACCGTCATTGGGGTTGGTCAGACCGGCCGCGAGACCGATACCGGCCCAGCCACCGACACCCGACAGCACGGCGATATGTTGCTTGCCGTCGCGCTCGTAGGTCATCACGTTGCCGATGATGCCCGAGGGGGTGCGGAACTTGTAGAGCTCTTCACCCGTCTCGGTGTCGACGGCCTTCAGATAGCCTTCGAGCGTACCGTAGAACGTGATGCCGCCCGCGGTGGTCAGAGAACCGGACCAGACCGAGAACTGCTCGGGGTTGGACCACTTGATCTCGCCGTTGATGTTATCCCAGGCGATGAAGTTGCCCATGCCGCCATGGCTGTCCGGGGCAGGGTACATCGACAGGGTCGCGCCCACATAGGGCTGACCTGCGGTGTAGCTGACGCGGAACGGTTCGTAGTCCATGCAGACGTGGTTGGTGGGAACGAGGAACAATTCCAGTTCCGGGTCATAGGACGCCGGTTGCTGGTCCTTGGTGCCAAGCGCCGCCGGGCAGATGCCGGTGGAGTTGACGTCTTCGCCGTTCTGCTCGGTGGAGTACTGTGCCACCACTTCCGGACGACCGTAGGTGTCGGACTCGGGGTCCATGTCGACGCCGGAGGTCCAGTTCACGACCGGGTCGTACTTTTCGGCCACCAGAAGTTCACCCGATACACGGTCCATCGTGTAGGCCAGACCGTTGCGGTCGAAGTGGGTCAGAAGCTTGCGCTCCTCGCCGTCAATTTCCTGCTCCGTCAGGATCATTTCGTTGACGCCGTCGTAATCCCACTCGTCATGCGGGGTCATCTGGTAGAACCACTTGGCCTCGCCGGTGTCGATGTCGCGGGCCATGATGGTCATGGACCAGCGGTTGTCGCCCGGACGTTGCGAGGGGTTCCATGTCGACGGGTTGCCGGTGCCGTAGTACATCAGGTTCTCGTCGAGATCCGCCGAGTACCAGCCCCAGGTGGTGCCGCCGCCGATTTGCCACTGGTCGCCTTCCCAGGTGTTGGTGCCGGAGTTTTCGCCGACAGGCTCACCCAGGTGAGTGGTGTTCTCGGGGTCCACGAGGATGTCCTCGTCCGGGCCCATTGAATAGGCGCGCCAGGCCTGGCTGCCGTCCGAGATGTTGTAGGCGGTCACGTGACCACGCACGCCGAACTCGCCGCCCGAGATGCCGACGATGACCTTGTCCTTGACCGGAAGAACGGTCGCGGTGTTGGTTTCGCCGATGGACGGATCGCCGTTCACGACTTCCCATTCGACCGAGCCGTCTTCGGCATTGAGTGCGACGACCTTGGTGTCCGCCTGGTGCAGGAAGATCTTGCCGTCGGCATAGGCCACACCGCGGTTCACGGTGTCACAGCACATCACCGGAATGACGTCCGGGTCCTGCTTGGGCTCGTACTTCCACTTGATCTTGCCTTCGTCGGCCAGATCGAGCGCATAGACGATGTTCGGGAAGGGCGTGTGGACATACATCGTGTCGCCCACGACGAGCGGCGAGCCTTCGTGACCGCGCAGAACGCCGGTCGAGAAGGTCCATGCGACCTGCAGGTCACCGACGTTTTCCTTGTTGATCGAGTCCAGCTTGGAATAGCGCTGGTTCTTGTAGTCGCCCGTCTGGATCGCCCATTGGGTCGGGTCGTCCATCTGCTGGACAAGGTCGTCATTGGCGACGGCCATGCCCGCGCAGAGCGCGAGTCCCGAGGTTAAGAGCATAAGCTTCTTCATTGTAGTCCTCCCATTTAAGCAGCGGTCTTCCGCCGCATTGGAATGGTCGATTTATCGACCGTTAAAGCGGGGGTCCCAAGCTCTCTCCTTCAAGGAGCCCCCGCGTTCTGAGGTGCCGCGTTATTCGCCTGTGGAGGCGAGGTACGCGATCACGTTCATTCTTTCCTCTTCCTTGCGCAGACCGGCGAAGGCCATCTTGGTGCCCTTGGCGTAGTCGCGCGGTTTTTCAAGGAAGGCTGCCAGTTCTTCGGGCGTCCAGGTCTTGCCCTCGGCGCCCATCTCGGCGAGCACGTCGGAATAGTCGAAATCCTCATTCGCCGCGATGGGCGCGCCGACGATGTCGTTCAGAACGGGGCCGACCTTGTTCTTGGCGTCTTCGCCGACGGCGTGGCAGGCCATGCATTTGCGGAACACCTTCTCGCCGGCTTCGGCGTCGCCTTCGACGTCTTGCGCAAAGCCAAGCGCAGGGGTTGCGGTCAGGATGGCGGCGGCGAGGATGGTACGAATGGTCAAGTTGATGTCTCCCTAGTCAACAGTGTCAGTACACACATCATTGCAGAAGGCGTTCGGCATGCCACAAGACGTGGTCGGCGGCGAAAGTCTGCACGAAAAAGTACGAGTGGTCATAGCCCGGCTGGATGCGGATCTGGCCGGGCTGGCGGCGTTTGGCCATGGTGTCGGCCAGCGCCTCGGGTTTGAGCAGGTCGAGGAATTGATCGCTCGATCCCTGGTCGATCAGAACGTCTCCTTTCCAGCCGTGTTCCTCCAATAGTAGGGTGGAATCATGCTGCGCCCAGGTGCTTTCGTCGTCGCCCAGATAGGCGCTGAGCTGCTTGCGGCCCCAATCCGAGCGGGTCGGGTTGGCGATGGGGGCGAAGGCGGAAAGTGACTCGAACTTGTCGGGGTTGCGCATGGCGATGGTCATGGCACCGTGCCCGCCCATGGAATGACCGGTGATGCCGTGACGGTCCTGCACCGGCTGGGTCTCCGCGATGATCGAATAGAGCTCGTTCACGATGTAGTCGTACATGCGGTAATGCTGCCGCCACGGGTCGCAGGTGGCGTTCACGTAGAAGCCGGCCCCCTGGCCGAGGTCATACGCCTCGTCATCCGCCACGTTCTCGCCACGGGGCGAGGTGTCGGGGAACACCAGCGCGATGCCTTCGCGCGCCGCGTGCTCCTGGAACCCGCCCTTGGTCATGGCGTTCTCGTGGTTGCAGGTCAGGCCCGAAAGGTACCAAAGCACCGGAACCGGGCCATCCTTGGCCTGCGGAGGCTGGTAGACAGCGTAGGTCATCTCGCACGCACAGGTGTTGGAACTGTGCTTGTAGACGATCTGTTCGCCGCCGAAGCTCCTGTTTTGTGAGACGACCTCGTGGGACAAATCAGAACTCCACCACGGCGCGGATCGATTTGCCTTCGTGCATCAGTTCGAACCCGTGGTTGATCTCTTCCAGCTTGAGCTTGTGAGTGATCATGGGGTCGATCTCGATCTTGCCGTCCATGTACCAGTCGACGAATTTCGGCACATCGGTCCGGCCCTTGGCGCCGCCGAAGGCGGTGCCTTTCCAGACCCGGCCGGTGACCAGCTGGAAGGGGCGGGTGGAAATCTCGGCGCCCGCGGGGGCCACGCCGATGATAACCGAGCAGCCCCAGCCGCGGTGCGAGCATTCCAGCGCGTCGCGCATCACCTTGACGTTGCCGGTGGCGTCGAAGGAATAGTCCACGCCGCCGATCTGGTCGTTGCCCTTCTTGGTCATGTTCACGATCTCCTGGACCGTGTTGTCGACCTTGGTGGGGTTCACGAAATGGGTCATGCCGAACTTGCGGGCCATCTCGGCCTTGTCGTCATTGAGATCGACACCGATGATCATGTCGCAGCCCGCCATGCGCAGGCCCTGGATCACGTTGAGGCCGATGCCGCCCAGGCCGAAGACCGCGGCGGTCGAGCCGATCTCGACGCCGGCGGTGTTGATCACCGCGCCGATGCCGGTGGTCACGCCGCAGCCGATATAGCAGATCTTGTCGAAGGGCGCGTCCTCGCGCACCTTGGCCAGCGCGATTTCCGGCATAACCGTGTGGTTGGCGAAGGTCGAGCAGCCCATGTAGTGGTGGATCGGGGTACCATCGAGCATCTTGAACCGCGTGGTGCCGTCTGGCATCAGGCCCTGGCCCTGGGTGTTGCGGATTGCCGTGCAGAGGTTGGTCTTGCCCGAGAGGCACGACGCGCATTCGCGGCATTCGGGCGTGTAGAGCGGGATCACGTGGTCGCCGGGCTTGAGCGTGGTGACGCCTTCGCCGACTTCCAGCACCACGCCGGCGCCTTCATGGCCCAGGATGGCCGGGAAGATGCCTTCGGGGTCGTCGCCCGAGCGGGTGAATTCGTCGGTGTGACACAGGCCTGTCGCCTTGATTTCCACCAGAACCTCGCCGGCCTTGGGGCCTTCGAGTTCGACTTCCATGATTTCCAGTGGTTTGCCGGCCTCGAGGGCCACGGCAGCTTTCGTGCGCATGATAGTGTATTTCCTCCCGTTCGCGCCGCAGACATGGCGCGTGATTCCAGAATGATGGTAGGGGGCGGCGGCGGCGCGACACAATTAGTACCTTGGTTGGTATTCCAATGTGGACACTTGCCAGGGATGGATGGGCGTGTTCCCATGGGACCAAGGGAGGACCATATGAGGACGCTGATTATTACGGCATTCGCCGGGTTTCTGAGTATCCCCGCCCCGCTGACGGCGGAGGATTTCTCGGATCCGACATGGCCTTGCGTGCAGCGCAAGGTCGAAACCTTGTCGCTGGGGCTGATGTGGCCAATCGCGCTGCCCGAGAACGAGGTCGAGGATGCCGCGCTGGCGGCGGATATCGGGGACCTGGCAGGCACGCTGGCGGTGCGGCGGCTGGAGATGGACGCGCTGCGGCAGGCGGCGGAGGATTTCGTCGGTCGCTGGCCCGAGGACAAGGAGGCCAACCTTGGCCGGGCCTTTGCGCAGACGTTCAAGACGCTCAACACGCGGCGGTCGCAGATCATCAACGGGATCGCGGATTTCTCGCTGGGGCAGATCGCGCTGGCCGAAAAGATCGACGAGATGCGGCTGGAGATGGACACGGCACTGGAAGCCGAGGAGCCGGATTACGACCGGATCGATGAATTGGAAGAGAGGCTGGACTGGGACCAGGTGATCTATTCCGACCGGCAGCAGTCGATCACCTACCTGTGCGAGACCCCGCAACTGATCGAGAAGCGTCTGTTTGCCATTGCGCAGATGTTGCAAGGCGTGGCGAAGGACTAGGCGTTATTCCCATTCCAGTTCGGTGAAGGCGACGGTGGCGTTGCGCGGGTTGTAGGCCTCGAAAAGCTTCCACTTGTCGGCCTCGCTGTCTGCGATGGTGGTGACGGCCTCGCCCAGGCGGGTGCCGTTGGAAATTGCGGCGCGGGTGTCGTCGCGCAGGGTTTCGAGATAACGGCGCTGATCCTTTGCGCCTTCGGGCCAGTCCAGCACCGGGCCGCCGTGGCCGGGGACGATGCGGGCGATATCCCACTCCTGCAGTTGATCCAGAACGTCGAGCCAGCCCAGCACGCTGCCGTCGAGCGCCGGGGTGTGGATGTGAAATACGAGGTCGCCGGTGAAGAGCGTGCCGGTCGTCTCGTCAAGCACGGTCAGATCGTTGCCGGTATGGGCGGTGGGCCAGGCGTGCAGGGTGAGGATGCGTCCGCCGAGGTCGATCTGCATGGGCGCGTCCGGCGGCACGGTGATGTTGACCTCGGGCATGGTCGAGCCGGCGAAGGCGGGGCCGATGAGGCGCGTGAGGCTTTCCGCGTAATTGGCCTGCCGGTCTGCCAGTGCGCGGGGCAGGGCGGCATGGGACACGACCTGTGCCCCGGTGGTGCTGAACGCATCCGTGCCCGACACGTGGTCGGGGTGCATGTGGGTCAGGATCACGTGGCTGACGGGCTTGTCGGTATTCTGACGGATGGCGCGCCAGAGCGCCTCGCCGATCCAGCGGGCCGAGCCGGTGTCGATCACCGCGACGCTGTCGGCGCCCACGATGAAGCCGAGATTGGCGACGTCGCCATGGTTTTGCGTATCGGGCTCCTCGATCTGTCCCAGATGGGCGTAAACTCCGGGGGCGACCTCGGTCGTTTCGAGCGCGCGGCCGACGGGCTCGCAGCGCGGCGACTCGTAGCTTTTCGCCAGAGCGGGCAGTTGCGCCTCGCATTGGGCCGGTGTGGAGGCCTCATAGCCCGCCAGCAGCATGTCGCGGCAGGCGGGTTCGGCCCCCTGGGCGGCAAGCGATAGACAGGCGGTGACGACAACTTCGAACATGGGCGGATCATGGCACACGCGATTGTGAGGTCCATGCCCCATTTCGTATAAGTGGATTCTGCCGCCGTTTCGTGGCATAAACGGTCGCATTACGGGAGGAGACCGTATGAGACATGCGATTGCATCCGTTGTGGCGCTGGGCCTGATGGCCACAGCCGGTTGGACCGAGGAGGCGGTCAAGAACCCCTTGACCGAAAGCCCGACCTGGCAGGACCTGCGCTATGACGTGCTGGGCGAGGCCACGCTGGAGGAGGCGGAGGGCCCGCTTGGCGTCGAGGCGCCATACCGTGCGCATGACGCCGCGACCGTGCCGGTGCATCTGAAGCAGACCGATCCGGACGCGCAGATCACGTCGGCCACGGTGGTGATTGACGAGAACCCTGCGCCCTTGGCGGGCGAATTCACGTTCGGCCCCGGAATGGGCCAGATCGATTTCGAGATGCGCGTCCGCGTGAACCAATATTCCAACGTGCGGGTGATCACCGAAACCGAGGACGGTCTTTACATGACCGGACGGTTCGTGAAGGCATCAGGTGGCTGTTCGGCCCCGGCCTCGAAAGACCCCGAGCAGGCGCTGGCGGGCATGGGCCGGATGAAGCTGCGCAGCTTTGGCGAGACGGCGGCGGTGTCCACGCCCCGGCGCGAGGCGCAGATCATGATCCGGCATCCGAATTATTCGGGGCTTCAGCGCGATCAAATCACGCAGCTGTTCATCCCGGCGCATTTCATCGACACGATCGAGGTGCGGCAGGGCGACGAGATGCTGTTCTCGATGACAGGGGGGATTTCGATTTCGGAAAACCCGTCATTCCGGTTTTTCTATAATGACAACGGCTCGACCGACCTGACGGTGAAGGCGACGGATACCGAGGGCAACGTGTTTGAAAGCACCTTGCCGAAATCGCTGGACGGCTGAGCGGCCACGCAGTCCGGAATTAAAAAGCGCGCACCGGCGGAACGGCGCGCGCTTTTTCATGTCAGCTAGGGCGAGGGCGCTGTCAGGCAGCGATCGTGATCTCCGGCTTTTTTGCCGGGCTAGACGCCTTGCCGAAAAACATGTCGTGCAGCGCCTTGATCGCTGGATCGCGGTCCTCTCGTTCGAGGATGAACTGCGTGTCGACGTGGCGCGGGCCCTGGGTGGCGCCGAGCGAGGCCATGCCGTTGTCGGCCAAGGCCTGCAGCCCGCGTTGCAGCGTGCTGAGCCCGTCGAGATCGCGTCCAATGACGGAGACCAGCGCAAGCTTGCGGTTGCGGATCTCGGACTGCGGGTATTTCTCCGCCAGGTCGTCGGCCACCTTGCGCATGGCTTTGACCGATGCGTCGACATAGTGCGTGATCGTGTTGGCGTTCGACGCTTTCGACACGATGCGCACGTCGTGGCGCGTCAACGCGTCGAGGATCGCCGCGTCATACCCTTTGACGCCGACCATGTCCTGTTCGAACACTTCCAGCGCGATGATGTCGAGGCCCGTGACCATCTCGACCGCCGGTGCGTCGGCGGGCTGGTCGTCGATGATCGTGCCGGGTTCGTCCGGCTCGAACGCGTTGGTGACGCGCAGGGGCACGCCGGCCTGGCGCAGTGTCTTGGCGGCGGAGGGGTGGATCGCCTCCATCCCGAGGTTCGCCATCTGGTCGGCCACGTCATAGTTGGTGTGCCCCAAGGTGCGCACGTTCTCGGCGCCGACCAGCTTGGGGTCGGCAGAGGAGAGGTGAAATTCCTTGTGGATGATCGCCTCGCGCGCGCCGGTGAGGGCGGCCATCTGCGAGAAGGTGACCTCGGAATAGCCGCGGTCGAATTCCTTCATCAGGCCCTCGCGGCATTGGGCATAGCCGGTGACGATGGGCATCTCGGTTGCCGCATCGACGCTGGCCATGGCGTTGTTGATGCGCTCGTCGAGCGTGACTTCGCCATCTTCGCGCCACCCGGTCAGATCCACGGCGCGGGCGTTGACACCGGCCCGCTTCAGGAGCAGCGCGGCCACATGGGCGCTGTGCGCCTCGCCCAAGCCCGACAGCAGTTCGCGGATGTGCATCAGGTGCGCGTTCAGGCGGAAATGGCCGTAGGAGCACAGGCGCTGCAGGTCGATCAGGCAGTTGCGTGCGCCCTCGATCCGCTCGTTCACGAATGCTGTGGCGTCGGAAATGTCGCCGGGGTGCTCGAGGACATCCTCGTGCGCCTTGATCATTGCGCGGCATGCCCTGGTCAGGGCATCGTGCCAGCCGTGATCGTCCTCGGCGTCGGCAAAGGCGGCATAGGCGCCGTCCTCGCCCGTCTTCTTGTGTTCCAGCAACATGTCGGTGATGCCGCCGAAGGCCGAAACCACGAAGATTCGGCCATATTGCGGCTCGCCCTTCTTGATGAACAGCGTGTCGCGCAGTTCGTGCAGGCGGGACATGGACGTCCCGCCGATTTTTTCCACTGTGTGGGTCATTGTCTTACGCCTCGACGATTTCGGGCGCCGCGTAAGAGCCATCTTCCTGATGGACCTCGTTGCCGGTGACCGGCGGGTTGAAGCAGCAGGCCATCACCAGCTCTTCGGTGGCGCGCAGGATGTGGCGGTCGTGCTTGTCCAGCGCGTACATGACGCCGGGCTTGATCTCGTGCGTCTCGCCGGTGGCGATGTCGGTGATCGAGCCGGTGCCTTGGACGCAATAGACGCTCTCGAAGTGGTTCTTGTACTCGAACGTGTGTTCGGAACCTGCCTCGAGAAATGTGATGTGGAACGAAAAACCCATATTGTCGTCGGCCAGCAGCATGCGCACGCTGGTCCAGTTGGCGTCCGACACGACACGGTCGGGTTCGTTCTGGGTGATCTCGTTGAAATCTCTGACAATCATTTCGGTTACTCCGCAGCGATGTTGTGGCCTTCGACGCAGGTCGAGGCGGCTTTTTCGAGGATGTCGAGGCCCTTTTCGAACAGCTCGACCGGAATGGTCAGCGGTGCGAGCACCTTGACCACCTCGTCGAAGCTCCCCGAGGTCTCGATGATGAGACCGTTGCGGAACGCTTCGCCGCAGATCTGCTCGGCCAGTTCGCCCGAGCCGACATCGACGCCGCGCATCATGCCGCGGCCCTTGAGCTTGGCGCCCGGCACCATGTCGGCGATGCGTTGCAGGCGGGTCTCGAGGATCTTGGCTTTCTCGGCGATCTCGTTTTTGAACGAGTCGTCCGACCAGAATTTTTCGAGCGCCACGCGCGCCGTGACAAAAGCGTGCGTGTTGCCACGGAAGGTCCCGTTGTGCTCGGCCGGTTTCCAGATGTCGAGGTCGCGGCGGATCAAGAGCGCGGCGAAGGGCAGGCCGAAGCCGGACAGTGATTTCGCCAGCGGGATCATGTCGGGTTCGACATCCATGTCGTCGAAGCTGAAGAAACTTCCGGCGCGGCCGATGCCGGCCTGAATGTCATCGACGATCAGCAGGCTTCCGTGCTTCTTGGCCAGGCGGCCCAGGCGTTCGACCCATTCCTTCGACGCGGCGTTGAGCCCGCCTTCGCCCTGCACCAGTTCCACCAGGAACGCGGCGGGTGCGACGACGCCCGATGAAGGATTGTCGAGCATCATCTCCATCTGGGCGATCGTGTCGACATCATCGCCGAACGCGCCTTCGTAGGGCATTCGGTTCACGTCGGGAAGCGACACGCCCCCGGCACCACCGCGCTTGCCGGCGTTGCCGGTCGCGGCGAGGGCGCCCATGGTCATGCCGTGAAAGCCGTTGGTGAAGGCGACGATGTCCCGGCGGCCTGTGACCTTGCGCGCGAGCTTCAGCGCGGACTCGACGGCGTTAGTGCCGGTCGGGCCGGTCATCATGATTTTGTGGTCCATGCCGCGCGGCTCGAGGATCAGTTTTTCGAAGGTCTCGAGGAACTGCGCCTTGGTGTCGGACATCATGTCGAGCCCGTGCGCGATGCCGTCATTCGAGATGTGCTCGAGCAGGGCCGCCTTCATGTCGGGATCGTTGTGACCGTAGTTCAACGAGGAACAGCCGGCCAAAAAGTCGATATAGGTGCGACCGTCCACATCGGTCATTTCGGCGCCGGATGCGGAGGTGAAGACCGTGTCGAACCCGCGGCAGTAGCTGCGAGCCTCGGATTCACGGCGCTCGAAAACAGGTTTATGCGAGGTATTCGTAGACATACGACCTCTCTTTCAATGACAGAATTTGAGGGGAAAGGGGTGGCGGCCCCGGGGTCAGGCCGCCTTGGCCAGCTCTTCAGCCAGCTTGATGGTTACGAGGTTCTCCGTCTTGCTTTGACCGTTGAAGTGCTCGTCCTTTTCATAATACGCCTCAGCCGACAGGTCGGTTCCGAACTCTTCGGCAAATTTCCGGAAGAGCGCCCAGGATGCCTTGTTGTCCGAAGTAATCGTCGTCTGGATCTTGTTCACGTCCTGACAGGCATCGCGTTGCAGCGCCTCTTTGAGCATCAGCGAGCCGAGGCCCATGCCGCGGGCGTCCTCGGACACGGCCACCTGCCAGATAAACAGCGTTTCAGGGTCGCTGGGAATGACGTGGCCCGACACCCAACCGACCGGCTTGCCGTCGATTTCGGCCAATACGCAGGTTTCTGCGAAATGGTCGCACTGGATCAGGTTGCAGTACATCGAGTTTTCGTCGAGCGGCTTGCAGGCACGCACCAACTCCCAGATCTCGGAGCCGTCGGTCGCCTCCGGCTCTCGAAGGGTGGGGATCGTTTCTTTTGCAAGGTCGCGGGGCATAGATTTTTTCTCCGATTTGCTTTGGCAAACAAAGTAGCACTGGCAGGGGGGAGCTTCAAGAGGCTAAGCAAATTTTTTGTTAGGCTAACTAATTTAAGCCTAAACCCCTTGAAAAAATAATGAAAAAACTTCGCCACGTGTGGCGTGGGGGAAGGCGCCTGCTTGGTCTAGCTAAGGACTAAGGGCTTCACAAGTGGGAGTTCAGGGTATATGTTTAGCTATCCAAACGAAACGCCAAAGGTAGGAATGGACCGCATCGATACTTCATTAGTCGCATTGAGACGCATTCTCCGCGCGACCGAACTGTTCGGCCGTGAGGTCAAGCAATCCGCCGGGGTGACCCCGGCCCAGTTCCGGGTCTTGCAGATCATAGGCGAGACCGGGCAGGCTACGGCGACCGCGATATCATCGCGAATGCGTGTGACGCAAGCGACCGTCACCTCGCTGGTGGACAAGCTGGTGGGCGAAGGCATGGTGCTGCGCGAGAAGTCGACGCAGGACCGGCGCCAGACCAATATCCACCTGACCGCGAAAGGGCGCGAGACGCTCGCCAAGGCGCCGGACCCGCTGCAACAGCGGTTCGTGCGCAAGTTCTCGGTCATGGAAGACTGGGAACAGGCGATGCTGGTGTCGAGCCTGGAGCGCGTGGCGGCGATGCTGGACGCGGACGAGTTCGACCTCGCGCCGGTGCTGGATTCGGGCGATTTCAAGCACTTGGGCGACGGCTGACTCGCCGGATTGCGGTGTCGCCGAACCCGCGCGGCAGACCAATTAGGTCCGGTTGGCGGTTTCCCAAATCTGCTCGATCTGCGTGGCCAACATCATCGGATCAACCGGCTTGGTGATGACGGAAAGGGCGCCCTTGTCGCGTAGCTGCTTGGAAAAGGAATCCTCGGCTTTCGCGGTCAGGAAAACCGTGGGAATATCGTCCAGGCCAGGCTGGGCCGTGACCGCGCGCCAGACGTCTTCGCCCGACATGTCGGGCATCATCACATCCAGTAACAGCATCTGAGGACTGACCGCGGCGGCGTTCGACACGGCCGCCTGTCCGCTGGAAAACTGGTGCACCTCGAAGGACCCGACGGTTTCCAGAGCCATCTTGATGATTACGCGGATGTCGTCGTCGTCATCCACATGCAGAATCGTTTTCAGTGGCTGTGACGTCACGCCTGTCTCCTTCTTAAAGCGGCTAGGAAAGCTCAAGATCTCGGTCATGCCTAGCCCGCTGCTGCGTCCGCAGTGTCGTGCGGATCGGTCCAGAGTACAAGGTGCGACGGTATACGGAACTGAAAAGTGCTGCCCTGGCCGACGACAGATCGGAAATCGACCGGATAATCGAGGCGTTCGGCGATCGCGGCCACGATGGCAAGGCCAAGCCCGGTGCCCGGACGTTTGCTGCCGTCGCCGGCGCGGGCCTGCGAGAACGGTTTGAAAAGCATTCGGTTCTGATCTTCGGAAATGCCGGGGCCATGGTCGGTTACGGAAATGACGATGCCGTCTTCGGTCTGGGTGATGCCTATTCGCACCGGCGCGCCCTTGGGCGAATACTTGATCGCGTTCGAGGTGAAGTTGGTTATGACCTGCGAGATACGCTCGGGGTTGCCTAGCACCATGGCGTTTCGCAGATCGGAACCGACGTCAAGCCGCACGTCGTTTTCCAAAGCCGCGCCGGCGATCATCTCGACAGTGTCGTTCACGCAGCTCACGACGTCCATTTCCGCGATGGAAAAGTCCATCTTGTTGCTGTTGATCTTTTCGAGGTCGAGGATGTCGTTGACGATCGAGAGCAGGCGGTCGGTGTTGCGCGCGGCGATGTCGACCACGTTTTGCGTCTTGGGGTCCAGCTCTGCCACAGCGCCGGCCTTGAGCAGTCGAAGCGCGCCGTGGATCGAGGTGAGCGGCGTGCGCAATTCATGGCTGACGGTCGAGACGGTCTGCACTTTTTCGAACTGAGAGCATTTACGGTCGGAGATGTCGCGCAGGATTGAGACGAAGAAGTCGCCTTCGTCGGCGGTGCGCACCATCCGTGTGGACACTTCGATCGGTCCGGTGAAATGTACCAGTTCCAGGGTGATGACGCTTTGCTCGCCACTGAGGAGGGGGGCGGCCGCGCGGAAAAAGGATTTGGTGTTGAATGTCGCGGCGGTATCGCTGATGCGTTTCTTGCGGGTCTCCTGGCGGGTCCAGCCGTGGCGGGCGCGGGCGGCCTCGTTCATGTAGCGGATGCGAAGGGTGTCGCTGGCATAGACGTAGACACCGTCCTGCAGGCTTTCGAGGATCGTTTCGAGAAACGACAGGTTGGTCATTGCGGCCTCGTCGGGACGCGGCGCGCCAATGTTGTCGCCTTTCTGAGGGTGTGCAATTGGTTGCATTGATGCCCTTTCATACCGTGCAAGAGAGCCAGCCCAGGAAACCGTAGATCGCGGGGGTGGTGTTCATTGGGCTGGATAATGGAAAACTTTAGGCAATTTCGTTAACTCCGAACGGGCCAGGCGCGTCACGCGGCCAGCTCGAGGTTTCGGGCGTGGAGGGGAAGAGTGATGGTAAAGCAGCTGCCGCGGCCCTGTTCGCTTTCGACCGAAATCGTGCCGCCATGCAGTTCAACGAGTTGGCGTGCAATCGCCAGCCCCAGTCCGGTGCCCGAATTGCGCCGCGTGACCGAGGTGTCGACCTGTACGAACTGCTTGAAGATAAGGTCAAGCTGATCGGCGGGAATGCCGCAGCCGGTGTCGCGCACGATGATCCGCACATTGGTTTCGTCATGGTCAGAAGACAGGTGGACGCCGCCGGTCTCGGTGAACTTGACGGCGTTGCCGACGATATTGATCAGCACTTGGCGCAGACGCTTGGCATCGGCGTTGACCGAAAGGGGAACGACATCCGAGGTCAGGGTGATCCCCTTTTCGGCTGCCCTGATTCCAAGGTCGGAGGTCACCGTGTTGACCATGTCTCCGAGATCGACTGGCGCGATGCAAAGTTCGACGGTGTTGGCCTCGAGCTTGGCCCGGTCGAGGACGTCGTTGATTAGCC
The DNA here is from genome assembly GCF_030733425.1 of Roseovarius sp. MMSF_3350. Classification (GTDB taxonomy): domain Bacteria; phylum Pseudomonadota; class Alphaproteobacteria; order Rhodobacterales; family Rhodobacteraceae; genus Roseovarius. The sequence continues at coordinate 140,213 of NZ_JASHIZ010000008.1, read as the reverse complement.
CCAGAAGGTGATCGCTGGCGGTGGTGATCCGGCCGGACATGTTGGCGACGTCGCTGCGGAGCGTAGAGAGCGCCCGGGTGCATTCGTCCCGATCGGCACCGGTGCGCACGGCATTATCCAGCGCCTTGAAGCCGGGCAGAATATCGACGTTTTCCAGGAACCGTGCATAACCGATGACCGAAGTCAGCGGTGTGCGGAGTTCGTGGCTGATGATGTTGAGGAAATTGTTCTTGGCCCGGTTCGCGGCCTCGGCGCGTTCGCGGGCCTGTTTGAGTTCGGTGATGTCGACGCGGAACCCCACGGTGTTGCCATCGGGCGAGCGCGTTTCGGCCACCTTGAGCCAGCGGCCGTCACCCAACTTCTGCTCGATCGGTTCGGTCGGGTTGAAATGCTTGGCAAGCCGTTCCTCCAGCCAGGCGTCCTCGCGGCCGATGGCATCCTTGTACTGGCCTTTTTTCAGACCTTCCTTGAGGATGTTCTCGAAAGTGTTGCCGGGGTAGATCGCATCGCGCGAAAGCTCGTAGTAGGACAGGTATTTTTCATTGGCGAACACCAGACGGTCGAGCGGGTCGAACAAGGCGAACCCGTCCTCAATCGAGTTGATGGCCGAGCGCAGCTGGCTTTCGGCGGCACGCTTGGAGCGGTACATCATCCAGAGCGCCAGGAACATCGCGCCCAGAAAGCCGATTGAAAGAAAGCTGAGCGCCCAAACAAGGTTGCCGACCCGGACCGTTACGGGCCAGCCCGTTGCCGGAACAAGGCCGATTTGCCAGGTGCTGCCATCGGTGGGAACCTGACGCAAGACAGGCTGATGGTCGAAAGTTCCTGCCGAACCGTACAGCATTTTGACGGGGTTCAGGTCATCGCCCAGGCTGCGTATCGCGATATGGTAGGACATCATGCCGTGGCTTTGAGCAATCTCCTTCAGCAGGCGGTCCCGGTCGACGACGATTGAGACGATACCCGTTGCAATCTGCGACATATCGTTGGTGGTCGGCGCGTAATACGGGCTTCTCTGGACGAAGGCCTGCCCGCCCTGAACCAGATTGACCGGCCCCTGCAGCGACGTCTCGCCGGAGCGCAGAGTCCTGTCGACGCCGATGAATTGGCGCGGCACCAGGCGATAATCCAGACCGATCGCCGTTTCGTTGCCGGAGACGGGATAGACCTGTTCCAGGATGTAGCCGCGCGAGCGCCCGACCAGGAGGATCGAAGGGGTCGTCGATATGAGCGGCGCGACCAGGGCGCCGAATTCCTTCTGGGTGATATCGGGCCTTTGTTCGAGCGCATGGCGGATGGCGCGGGCGATGACGTCGACCTTGGTCAGTTCGCGCTGCAAGGCGCTTGCGATGGCATCTGCGTCCCCGTGCGCTTCCTCCTGGACGGCTTGCCGGGCCATGTTCAGCAGGTTCTCATTGATCTTGGTGGCCAAAAGGGAGGTCAGCGCGAGAACAAGCACGACCGTGAGACTTGCCACGATCGCGGTCACGCGACGTTTGCAGAAACTTCTGAGTTTTTCGAGTCTTCCAGCCACTCCAAGTGCCCCTTCTTCGGTGGTTGTGCGCGCCTGCAGGGCCCTGGGGTACCCTGTGGCTGTGCTGCTCAATCAGTCGTCGGTCAGGTGATCTTCGAGCAGGTCGAGAAAGTCCTCGACCCGGCGGTTCAGTTCCTTTTGTTCGTCCGGTGACAATGGCCGGCCTTCGATCCTGCCCACATGCTCTTCCAGGGCGCGGGCCTGCGCCGAGACGGCGTTGAGACCCAGACTTCCGGCGACGCCGCATATGCGGTGTGCTTCGAATTTCAGGCTTTCGAGCGCCGCCCGCGTGTCGGAGGCGACATCCAGGCGGGCGGACTCGATCCGGCAGATACGCGCATCGAGGCCGGCGCAGAAATCTCGGCGCATCCCCTCGAGGGCATCTTCGATTGTGGACCGCGCGACGTGGCTGCCCGGCGTGGAACGGGCCGGCGCGGTCATGCGATTGCCCGCAACTGGCCCGCCTCACCGGCCCGTTCGGGCGCGCGGGCGGCGCGGCGAGCGCGCGCGATGAGGGTAGTCGGGCACTGCGTGCGGAAGAGGCCGGTGCGGACAGGGGCGCCGATATCGATTTGCGGCAGCGTCATGTCGATGGCCGAAAAGCGCAGGCGCAGGGCTTCGATTTCGTGCGCGAGATTTTCCTCGATCAGGGCCGTGTCGACATGCGGCCGGTCGATCAGAAGCGCCACGATATCTCCGTTGCCGGGACAGGTCAGCATGTGCGGATAGGCCGACAGAGCCCGCGATATGGCCTGCGCCATGTCGCCGATCAGCACGGCGTAGTAGGTCGGGTCCATCTTGTGGAAATACCGCTCGGCCTGCGGCAGGCTAAAGCCGATCGCGGAGGATTGGCGCAGACGGATGTTGCCCTGCTTGAGAAGGAAGTTCTCCATCGACATCAAGCTGACGGCGCCGGGGACATCTTCGAGAATGATCTCGCCGCCGAAATCGGCGGAGGGGAACAGGATCGCCTCCTGTTTCAGCACATGTTCGTGTAGCAGGCGGGCCTGCGCACGTTCGGCCAGTATGTTGCGGGCCATCTCGAGACGGATCTTGAGTTCGACCATCTCCAGCGGCTTGGTGATGTAGTCGTTCGCACCTGCCATGAAGGCGGCGTCGATCGACGCCTTGTCGGTCAGGGCCGAGAGCATCACGATGGGCGTTGCCTGATGATGCGGAAGAGCGCGCAGGCGGCGGACCAGTTCGATGCCGTCCATCGGCATCATGCGAATATCGACGATGAAGCATTCGACCGGTCTGGTCCGGGAAGCTGCGATATCGAGGGCGTCCTGACCGGTGAAGGCGGTATCGACGTTTGTATAGCCGAGCTGGTCTAGCCGCGTCTTCAGCAGATCGCAGAAGATCGGCTCGTCATCTATCGCAAGAATACGCATTGTCACTCATTCCCAGTCGTTGTCTGCTCGCGTTCCGATTGTTCCTAACCAATTCGGGCAAAAGTTTGGCACATTCACGGAGAAAGATGATTTTTCTTAAACTTTTCGCGTTTAAGTGGCGTATAGGACTCACCTGTCCGCGGTTCACATCCCGGGCGTGTCGCCCGCCGCGACGAGCGCGATTTCGCCGGTCCAGCTCTGGCGCAGATGGGTCGCCGCCTGCCAGGCGCGCAGGCCGGAGCGGCAGGCGAAGACGGCGCGGGCCCCGTCGGGTGGCATGAGGCCGGGTCCGTTTCTGAATGCGTCGAGACCGATGCGCCGCGCGTGGGACGAGATCGGTACGGGCGCCTCGTCCGCAGCGCGCAGGTCGACCACGAGATCGCTGGCGGTGATCTGGCTGGCGGCGATGAAACGCAGATCGGCGGCGGGCTCAGGCGCCGCGTCGAAGCGAAAGCTGCTGCTGCGATAGGTCTGCATGTCGATCGTCAGGACCTGGCCCAGCGGCGAGGGGGACTGGCCGGTCAGGCAGGCCAGCGCCATCTGCGCCTGCGCCGCGCCGATCATGCCCACGACCGGCCCCATCACGCCCGCCGTGGCGCAGCTGGCGGCGCGGTCGGGCAAATCGGGGAAGACGGCGCGCAGCGAGGGCGCGGTGCCGCAGAACCCGCCCGTGTAGCCCGCCACGCCCAGCACCGAGGCGCTGATCAGCGGCACGCCCGCGGCCAGACAGGCGTCGGACAGGATGTAGCTGACGGCGAAACTGTCGGCGCAGTCCAGGACCAGCGTGGAGTGCGCCACGAGCTTTGGAGCATTGGCCGGGTCGAGGGGGGCGACGACACTTTCGATGGTGCAGTCGGCGTTGAGGGCGCGCAGGGTTTCGGCGGCGGCCTCGACCTTGGGGCAGTCGATGTCGGCTTCGCGGAAGAGCGTCTGGCGATGCAGGTTCGACAGCGACACGAAATCGCCATCCACGAGTGTCAGCCGTCCGATGCCCGCGCCGACAAGGTATTGCAGCGCCGGCGCTGCGAGCCCGCCCGCGCCGACAACCAGCACATGCGCGTTACGGATCGCGGCCTGTCCGGGCTCGCCCATCGCGGGCAGGCAGGTCTGGCGAGCGTAGCGGTTCATCGGATTGCCTTCAGCCATTCGCGGACGCGGGTCTCGGGGCTGTCGTTGAGGGTGATGTCGGTGACGGCGGCGACCACGTCGGCGCCTGCCGCGAAGGCGCCGGCCGCGCGATCCACCGACATGCCGCCGATGGCGATGAGCGGCAGGTCTCCGATCAGGCCACGCCATTGCGTCAGCCGGTCGAGCCCCTGTTCATGCCATTTCATCTTTTTCAGGATGGTCGGATAGATCGGGCCCAGGGCGATGTAGTCGGGCGTCAGCGCCAGGGCGCGTTCGAGTTCCGCCTTGTCGTGGGTGCTGATGCCGAGGCGCAGGCCGGCCTTGCGGATCTCCGATATGTCGGCGGTATCAAGATCTTCCTGCCCGAGGTGGATGTAGGCGCAGCTGGTCTGGATGGCCTCTTGCCAGTGATCGTTGACGATCAGGGTGCAGTCGTGCGCATCGCAGACCGCCTTGGAGCGCAGGATATGATCGCGCAGTATGTCGGGGGCTGCGTCCTTCACGCGCAGCTGCACCAGCTTGATTCCCAGCGGGACCAGCCGTTCGATCCAGTCGGCGCCGTCGAATATGGGATAGAAACGGTCGAGCGTCATTCGAGGAAGGCCTTGCCGATCACGGGGGTCGAGGGAGCGGCCATGTCGCGCGGCTCCATCGGGTCGGCGGATCGGGCGAGTTTGCCGGCCTTGAGGGCCAGGGCGAAGGCTTCGGCCATCGCCGCCGGGTCGCCCGCCTTGGCGACAGCGGTGTTGAGCAGGATCGCGTCATAGCCCAGTTCCATCGCCGCCGCGGCCTGCGAGGGCAGGCCAAGCCCTGCGTCGATCACCAGCGGCACGTTCGGGAAGTGCGCCCGTAGCGCGCGCAGGCCGAAGATGTTGTTCAGGCCCAGCCCCGAGCCAATGGGCGAGCCCCAGGGCATCAGCACCTCGCAGCCCACATGCAGCAGGCGGTCGGCGACGACGAGATCCTCGGTGGTGTAGGGAAAGACCTGAAAGCCGTCCTCGGTCAGGATGCGCGCGGCCTCGACCAGGCCGAAGACATCGGGTTGCAGGGTGTCTTCCTCGCCGATGACCTCGAGCTTGATCCAGGGCGTCTCGAACACTTCGCGGGCCATGTGCGCGGTGGTCACGGCCTCCTTCACGCTGTGACACCCGGCGGTATTGGGCAGGATATGCACGCCCAACTCGCGGATCAGGTTCCAGAAGTCCTGTCCGGCGCGGTCCTGCCCGCTTTCGCGGCGCAGCGATACGGTGGCCACGCTGGCGCCGCTGCGCCGGAACGCCTCGGCCAGGATGGCCGGCGAGGGGTATTGCGCGGTACCCAACATGAAACCGTTGGCGAGCGGGGTGCCGTAGAAGTCGCGCATCGCTCAGCCGCCCTGCATCGGGGCCAGAACCTCGATGCTGTCGCCGTCGGCAAGGGCATGGGCGGGGCGCAGGGTCGCGGGCACGAAGGTGCCGTTGACGGCGGTGGCCACCTTGGCGTCGCCGTAGCCCTGTGCCGTCAGAAGCTCGGCAAGTGTGGCGACCTCGGCGTCAACTTGCGTGCCGTTAAGCTGCAATCTCATCGGAAACCTCCGGTGTCTTGTCGTAAAGGATCAGGTCCGTGACCATCCGCGCCAGCGCGGGGGCGAGCAGGAAGCCGTGACGATAAAGCCCGTTGGCCCGGATCAGGTTGCCGTCGCGGCGGATGCGCGGCAGGTTGTCGGGAAAGGCGGGGCGGTTGTCGACGCCGATCTCGACCACCTCTGCCTCGCCGAAGGCCGGGTTGAGCGCGTAGGCGGTGCTGAGCAGTTCCAGCATGGCGCGGGCGGTGACGTGGCGACCGGCGCGGCCCTCGACCATCGTGGCGCCCAGCATGAACATCCCGTCGCCGCGCGGCACGATGTAGATCGGCACGCGGGGGTGCAGCATGCGGATGGGGCGCGAGAGCGTGACGTCGGGACACGACAGGATCAGCATCTCGCCCTTGACACCGCGCAGGTCCGGCAGCGTGTCGCGGGCGGCAAAGCCGCGGCAGTCGATGGTCAGGCCGTGCATGGCGCAGGCGTCGGGATCGGCCTCGTCCTGCCGGAAAGTGGCGCCATCGGCGACAAGGCTTTCGTGCAGGCGGATCAGTGCGGCGCGGGGGGCCAGATGCGCTTCGGTCTCGAAATAGAGCCCGCGGGTGAAGCGGGTACCGAGGTCGGGTTCCAGCGCGGCGATCTCTGGCCCCGTGACGGAGCGGTGGCCTGTCGTCAGCCGGGCAAACCGGGCGAGGTCGGCCTTGTCGCGGCCGGGCGAGACCACCAGCGAGCCGTGCTGTTGCACGCTTCCTGTCTGCGCCTGCCACCAGTCGGCGGCTTCGGCGCCGAGGCGGATGACGGGTTCTTCGGCGCTTTCACCTTCGCAATAAGGGGCCAGCATGCCACCCGCCCACCAGGAACAGGCGTGGGGGCCCGGCGCGGCGTGGCGGTCGATCAGGGTCACCGCCGCGCCGCGATCCAGCAGGGTGCGGGCCACGCAGAGGCCGGCGACACCGGCGCCTATGACGGTCACGGGCGTCATGCCGGGGCGTCCGATGCGCGTGCGGTCACGGGTATTATCACTGGCGCGTCTCCAGGTCTGGGGGCGTGCCAACGCGAGAATGAGCCTGTGCTATGGTCGCACACTCTACCCGTTCCCTACGCCGGTATTGCCCGGATCAGGTTCGACGGGTCGGCGCATGCACCTCTCAGCCCTTGCGGGCCCCCCGACGGATGAATTTTGCAGCGCCGGGCCGGGATGGCACGTGGCGCGTCGTGTTTGCCACATACATAATTCGGCTGCACGCCTGCTGCAACGCCTGATGCAAAGGCCAACTGCATTCGGTGGGTTGCAGGCCGGTGGTCGCGTGGCGGCTGGTGGCATTGCGCCGCCGCCGGGCCGGCCGATTTCCGCCCCCAGCCTTGACGTTCGGTCCGTTGGGGGCGTTATTCTGCAAGAGGTTTCATGGAGGGTGATGTCGTGACAGGTGCACGCGGTTTTTACAGTCTTCGACCCGGGACCATCGCCCGGGTCTGCGCAGTTCTGCTGCTTGGGGCGGGTGGTGCAGCGGGCCAGACGCAAGGGACCGATCCGCTGCCCGAGCCTTTGCCGGAGCCGCCCGCAACGACCGCCACGCCGCTGGACGACGCAGGCGCGGCGCAAGGCGACGCCGGCATCGAGGCGGACCGCACCGACCCGGACGCGACGGGGGCCGCGGAGAGCGAGGACCGCGAAACCGCAGCGCCGTCGGCTGACGCAGACGTGCTGCCGGCGCCGATGGTCACGCGGTCCGAACCTGCGCCTCCGCTTCGGGACCAGATCGCAACCTGTTACCCGGGCGATGCGGAGGCGTCGGGCGGAGAGAGCGTCACCATCAGCTTCGTTCTGGACAGTGCGGGCCTGCTTTTGGGCATTCCCAACCATGTCGGCGACGAAGCGCAGTCGGCGGTGCAACGGCGGCTGTTTCTCGATGCCGTGGTGGCGCTGGAAGAGTGCGCGCCCTATTCCGTCAGCGGGTCCAAGACGACCTATGAGGCGATGTTCACGCCCGGAACCGTTTCCGCGGTCAACATCGTCGACTCGGCACCGTTGGTGACGGAGCCGGAGGTGATGGGAACCGCGCGCGCGAACCCGTCGGCGGTTGCGACCGAGGAGATCGAAGACGCGCTGGATCTGTCGCGCGGTGAGCGCCGGGAGGTCCAGAACCGCCTGCGCCTGGTGGCGCATGATCCGGGCGGGGCGGACGGTGTCTTTGGGCCGAATACCCGCACGGCGATTTCGTCGTGGCAGACGGAACGCGGGTTTCCGGCCAGCGGGTATCTCGACGATGTGCAATTGTCCGCCCTGCGCGAGCAGAGCGAAACCGAGTACCAGGCGTTTTTGGAAACCCAGCCCGAGCCGAGGAGCGAGCCCGAGCGGAATGCCGAGCGCGTGCGGGTCTGCAAGCGCGGTGTGTTCGGGGTGCTTTACGATTGCCGCTTTGTCTGGCGCTAGGAGCTAGCGGTCGAGGCATCCGACGCCCGGGAAGCGGGACCAAAGCCGTGCGGCGCGCAAGCGCGCTGGAAAAAGCAGCAGGCGCGTTGCCCGGGGCGGGAACCTATCGTGAGCACCGGCGTTGTATCTGCGATACAAAAAGGCCGAAGATGCATCACCGACAATCTGCAAGTTCTTCTACTCCGGTCGTGCCCCGCGGGTCGTGTGGCGTGGATCGTGCGCAAGGCCGTTTGCGAAGGCATGTTCCGTGAGCCGCAGCCTTCAGACTCCGACCAACCATCCACTGACTGACGTGATAAGCCGAATTCGGTCCGTGGCGGACCGGCCCGAGGTTTCTGTCGGTACGATCCTGGAGGCCGCGGGCCAGGCCGGGGTGCTGCCGCTGATTTTCGTGCCGGCGCTGATCGCGGCGACGCCGCTTTCTGGGATTCCGGGTGTCTCGATGGTGTGCGGCGTGCTGATCGCGCTGTTCTCCGCCGAGTTGATTCTGGGGATGAAGGAATTCTACCTGCCGGACCGCTTGAAGCGAAAGACCATCGACGGGGACAAGCTTGATCACGCCATGAAGCGGATCACGCCGGTGATGCAATGGATCGAGCGCCATACCGGCCAGCGCCTGTCCTTCCTGTTTCACCGCCCGCTGCTGTGGGTGCCGCAGGGGATTTGCCTGCTGAGCGGGATGGCCATGCCGTTTCTGGAATTCATCCCCTTTTCGGGGTCGGTCGCGGCCACGGGCGTGTGTCTGCTGGTGATGGCGATGCTTACCCGCGACGGTGTGGTCTTCGTGCTGGCGCTGCTGCCCTACGCGGTGGGCGCGTGGCTTCTGGTGCGGTTCCTGCTGTGAGGGGGCCGGCCGTCGTCCTGCTGCCGCTTTTCGTGCTGTGTTCCTGTGACGGGCCGCAATCGGTGCTGGACCCGGCGGGGCGCGATGCCGAAGTGCTGGCGACGCTGTTCTGGGTGATGCTGGCCGGAGCGGTGGTGTTGTGGGTGGCGCTGAACGGGCTGATCCATTTCGTGACCAGGATTGCGCCGCGCCCGCTGAACGCCCGCGCCGCCGAGGCGCTGATCATCGGCGGCGGCGTGGTGGTGCCGGTGATCTTGCTGTCGATCCTTCTGGCTTATGCGCTGAACGATATGCCCAGACAAAGAGACAAGGGCGAGGGGCTGCGCGTGGAGGTGACGGGCCATCAGTTCTGGTGGCGCGTGGCCTATTGGCCGGAAGGCGCGGAGACGCCTATCGTGACGGCCAACGAGGTGCGGCTGCCAACAGGTCAGCGCAGCGAGATCACGCTGAACGCCGAGCGGGTGATACACTCGTTCTGGATACCCGCACTGGGGGGCAAGACCGACATGATCCCCGGGCGCGAGACGCGGATGTCGCTGGAGCCGACGAGACCGGGTGAATACCGCGGGCAATGCACCGAGTTCTGCGGCGAAAGTCATGCGTACATGGCGTTCGGCGCGGTGGTGATGGAGCCCGAGGCGTTCGAGGAGTGGTTGGAGCGGGAGGCGGCGCCGGCGGTCGAGCCGGCGACCGAGAAAGCGCGGCGCGGTGCGGCGTTGTTCCTGTCGGAGGGTTGTGGCGGTTGTCACGCCGTCAGGGGAACAGCGGCCGAAGGGCAGGTGGGTCCGGACCTGACCCACCTTGCGTCGCGGGTATCGCTGGCGGCGGGCATCCTGCCGATGACCGAAGACGCGCTGCGCAACTGGGTGCGTGATCCGGCAGAGTTCAAGCCCGGTGTCGAGATGCCGGGATATGACCACCTGTCGGAGGACGAACTGTCGTCGATGGCGGCCTATCTTGGGGGACTGGAATGAGCGAGACGAACACCCTCCGAGATTCCGCGCGACATGGCGATGGCGGCAAGGTTTTCGACGCCGGACCCGAGGGCACCTATCCGCCGACCGAGGAGATGCTGGACGCGCCGGTCGACCCGGAGGTGAAAGCAAGGCGCGAGGCCGAGCTTCGCAAAGCCTGGGAGACGCCGAAGGGCTGGCGCTACTGGTCGGCGGTGAACAATACCGAAGTGGGGGTCTGGTATTCGCTGACGGCCTTCTTCTTCATGCTCTGCGCAGGTGTATTGGCGCTCTTGATGCGCATCCAGCTGGCAGTGCCGGACAACGATTTCCTGAGCGCCGACCGTTTCAACCAGTTCTTCACCATGCACGGCTCGGCGATGATGTTCCTTTTCGCCGTGCCGATGTTCGAGGCGGTTTCGATCCTGATCCTGCCCGCGTTCCTGGGGGCGCGGGACATGCCGTTTCCGCGTCTGTCGGCCTATGGCTACTGGTCGTTCCTGATCGGCGGAATCTTCGTGCTGGGCTCGATCCTGTTCAATGTCGCGCCCAGTTCGGGCTGGTTCATGTATCCGCCGCTGGCCACCGAGCAGGAGGGCATCGGGCCGGACATCTGGCTGTTGGGACTGTCCTTCATCGAGGTCGCGTCCATCGCGGCGGCGGTGGAGCTGATCGTGGGAACGATCAAGTGCCGCCCGCCGGGAATGCGCATCAACCTGATGCCGCTTTACGCGTGGTACGTCTTGGTCGTGGGCGTGATGATCCTCTTCGCCTTTCCGCCGCTCATCGCGGGGGATTTTCTGTTCGAGCTGCAACGCTCGATGGACTGGCCGTTCTTCGATCCCGACCGGGGCGGCGACCCCCTCTTGTGGCAGCACCTGTTCTGGATCTTCGGGCATCCGGAGGTTTACATCGTCTTCCTGCCGTCCATCGCCATCGCCGCGATGATCGTGCCCACGGCGGCGCAGCGGCCCATGGTGGGGTATTCGTGGATCGTGCTGTCGGCGGTGGGCGTTGGGTTCCTGAGCTTCGGCCTGTGGGTACACCACATGTTCACCACCGGGCTGCCGTCTCTGTCGCTGGGCTTCTTCTCGGCGGCGTCCGAGGCGGTTGTGATCCCGACCGGTGTGCAGATCTTCGCCTTCGTCGCCACACTGATGGTGGGCCGGGTGACGATGAGCCAGCCGATGCTGTGGATCGCGGGGGCGCTGGCGATCTTCACGGCAGGCGGGTTGACCGGGGTGATGGTGGCCATCGCGCCCTTCGACTGGCAGGTGCATGACACGTATTTCGTCGTGGCGCACCTGCATTACACGCTCTTTGGCGGCATGGTCTTTCCGATCATCGGAGGGATCTATTACTTCTATCCGTTCATCACCAAGAAAAAAATGTCGGACCGGCTGAGCAAATGGGCCTTCTGGCTGACCTTCTCGGGCTTCAATATCTGCTTCCTGCCGATGCACCTGACCGGCTTGCAGGGGATGCCGAGGCGGGTGTTCACCTATCCGGAATCCGCCGGGTGGGACGTGCTGAACATGGTGTCGACACTGGGCAGCTTCATCTTGGCGGCGGGCATCCTCGTCTTTGCGTGGGACCTTTTGCGCCCCAAGAGCAAGCAGCCGCTGACCGAGCGAAACCCGTGGAACGCGGGCACGCTGGAATGGTCGCATGACGTCCCCGAGGAGGCGTGGGGCGTGCGGTCGGTGCCTTATATCGCCTCGCGCTATCCGCTGTGGGAGCAACCGAAGTTCCTGGAGCGTTTCGATGACGGCAAGTTCTACATCGCCGACGCGCCGGAGGGGAGGCGCGAGACAATCGTGACCTCGGCGGTGGATGCGGTGCCGCAGGCGGTGGTGCAGGTCACCGGGCCGGCCTGGGTCACGCTGTGGGCGGCGGCGTTCACCGGCGGGGCGTTCATTCTGCCGGTCTTCAAGTTCTACTGGCTGTCGGCCTTTTCCGGCGCCTGTGCGGTGGCCTGCGTGATCTACTGGCTGTGGACCTCGACCGCGCAGGTGCCGAAAGACCCGATGCGGGACGCGGGCCTGGGCCTTCGCCTGCCGGTCTACGTGACCGGGCCCAAGGCGCCGGGGTGGTGGGCGGTGTTCATCACCATGCTGGGTGATGCGACGGCTTTTGCCAGCCTTGTCTTCGGCGTGTTCTTTTTCTGGACCGCGCGGCCGGATTTCCCGCCCGAGGGCGCGGCGCTGCCCGACATGATGTGGGCGCTGTCGGCCATGTTGGCCTACGTGGTTGCGTGGGGCGCGACGGTGGCGGCGCGAGAACTGAACCGGGGCGGGCGACAGGGCGTGGCACGCTGGTGTATCGTCGGTGCCGTGCTGGCGACCTGCGCGGCGCTGGGCGGCATGTGGCTGGCGATTGTGATGCCGGGGCTGCAACCCGAGACGCACGCCTTCCCGGCGGTGATGTACGCGCTGACGGTTTGGACCTCGGCGCATTGCGTGCTGGCGATCGTGATGCTGCTCTATTGCCTGGCGGGCAGCGTGCTCGGCAAGCTGACGCAGCTGTATGATGCCGATCTGCGCAACACGACGCTGTTCTGGCATTTCATGTGCCTTAGCGGCGTGATCACCACGCTGCTGGTCGGCGTGGCCCCGAGGCTGATGTGAGGCGGAAAAGATGACCGAGGAAACCCCGTTCCGGCACGAGAGCATTTGGCACATGATCGCGGCACCCACCGTCTGGACGCTGCATTTCGCGATCATCTACGCGATCACAGCCGTGGAATGCAGCAAGATCGGCACGCCCGATCTGGCGCGGCTATCGATCCTGGGGCTGACCGTGCTGGCGCTGGCGCTGATCTGCTGGATCGCGTGGAGGGCGTGGGTGCAATGGGATTACCTCGACGATCAGGATTACGTGCATGACAAGCCCACTGTCGAGGCCCGGCGCGAGTTTCTGGGCCATGCGGGGTTCCTGTTGAGCATCGCGTCGGCCATCGGGGTTATTTTCGTGGCGATGCCGGCGCTTTTCATCGAGACCTGCCTGTGAGGTTGGCAAGGATCTCTGCGCTGGCGTTGCTGGCTGGACTGTACATGCCCCCGTGGGAGGCGTGGCTTGGGCCTTTCCCGGCGCACATGCTGCGGCATATGGGGCTGGTGGCGGGCGTGGCGCCGCTGGCGGTGCTTGCCTGGCCGGGTGCCGCGCGGCGCTTTGCCGTGCCGGTGATGCTGGCGGCGGTCGTCGAATTCATCATCGTCTGGGCGTGGCACCTGCCGCAGCTGCACGGTTTCGCGCAGTTGACCTTCGGCGGGCGGGTACTGGAACAGGCGGCGTTCCTGTCCGCGGGGTTGGCGGTCTGGTCCGGGGCGCTCTACGCGCGTCAGCCCCTGGTGGGGGCAGGGGGGCTGTTCCTGACGTCGATGCACATGACGTTGCTCGGCGCCTTGCTGGTCCTCGCGCCCGGCGACCTTTATGCCGAGATCTGCGGTCGGGCGCCGGACCTGTCGGGGCAGCAGTTGGGCGGCATCCTGATGCTGGCCATCGGCACGCCGGTCTATCTAATCGGGGCGCTGGTGCTGGCGGCGCGCGTGGTAAGGGAGGAGACGGCGTGAGGTTGTTGCGGGAACTGCACGGCAGGACGATGATCGCCATCGCGGGCGCCGCCGCCGTGCTGGGGCTCGCGGCGGCGGTGCTGATCGTCGGCGTGGGCCTGTTCAACGTTTCGGCGCGGCACGGACACTGGCCGGGCGTGACCTGGGCCATGCACACCACGTTCGAAAGCTCGGTCGCGTTCCGGGCGCCGCCGAAAAGTGCGGTGCCGGACAATCTCGATACGCCGGACATGGTGGCGCTGGGGGCAGGGCATTACAAATCGGCCTGCATGGAATGCCACGGCGCGCCGGGCGTTCCGCGCAGCGCCACGGTGCAGCAGATGCTGCCGGAACCGCCCTCGCTGGCGTTGGTGGCCGACCACTGGAATGCGCCCGAGATGCACTGGATCATTCATAACGGCATCAAGATGAGCGGGATGCCCGGCTGGCCTGCCGACCGGAAGGATGACGTCTGGCCGCTGGTCGCTTTCCTGCGGGCGCAGAAGGGGATGACGCCGGACACATGGCAGGCAATCACGGACGACACCGAGGGCGGTTGTGCGGTATGCCATGGACGGAACGGCGTCAGCGAGAACGTGCAGGTGCCTCGGCTGGATATCCTGTCGGAAGAGTATATCGCCCAAAGCCTGGCCGCGTATCGCGACGGCACGCGTGACAGCGGGATCATGTACGAGGTGATGAGCCAGCTTCCGGCCGCATCGGTCGAGCGGCTGGCCCGGACGTTTGCGGATGTCTCGCCCGAGGGCACGGCGATTGAGCCGTCGGAACTGGCCGAGCAGGGCCGGGCTCTGGCCTTTGCCAAGGGTGGCTCGCAAAGCGTGCCGGCGTGCCGCGCCTGTCACGGGCCATGGCCCGTGCCGATCAACCCGGCCTTCCCGTCGCTGGCGGGGCAGCACGCACCCTACCTTGCGCAGCAGCTGACGCTGTGGCGCGAAGGCAATCGCGGTGGCGGACGGGCGGCGGAGCTCATGTTCAAGGCCTCGAAGGACCTGACCGACCGTGAAATCGAGGCGCTGGCGGCCTATTATGCGAGTCTTGAGCCTGCCAAGCTCGACGACACGGCGGACTAGGGTTGGGGAATAGTCGCTGGAGCTGCGTGTCTGGCGAAACCCACGGTATTCATGACGCTTTCCGGGCTGAAACGTGAAATGAAAGTGAGTTTAACGGCTTGCTCGTCTGCGTGCCGAGCATGTGGCGGAGGCTCAGGGATTCGAACCCTGGGGACGCTTTCACGCCCGCCGGTTTTCAAGACCGGTGCATTCGACCACTCTGCCAAACCTCCGCATTGGGACGTGTTACTGTGGCTTCGGCGATTCTTAAAGGCATCAGTTGTCGTGGATTTTGGCTGGAATCGCTTTGCAGACTTTTCAGAACGGCCCGGAGCGGTTATTCTGTATGCAGGCGCAGGCAACTGCGCGCTCGAGCAAACGCCGGAAAACCGGCACCCGCACCCAAAACGGTGCATGACAGGCAAGGGACGAAACATGATATTTCAATGGACGGGCAAAGGTGCGCGCGTGCGCCTGATCACCGCCTCCAGCGTGATTGCGCTGGTTCTGAGCGGTTGCACCGAGGGCGGAGAATTCGGCCTTTTCAAATCGCAAGCCAATGAGACCGACGAGGTGACCTCGGCGGACAACTCGGTCAAACTGATCGAGCGGGACGTGGAAGCGCCGGATGTCTTCCAGGTGACCGACAAGGGCCTGTGGGACGGCCGCCCGTCGCTGGGTGGCGTGTGGGTCGCGCACCCCGACGTGCAGGAGCCCGAGCGCGTCATCATCCGCAACACCAAGAACGACAAGTTCGTGATCGGCGCGCTCTTCCGCCGGGAACGCAGCAATCCGGGGCCGATCTTTCAGGTCTCGTCCGATGCCGCCGATGCTCTGGGCATGCTGGCCGGTGCGCCGTCGCAGTTGAACGTGACCGCCCTGCGCCGGGAGTCTGCGCCGGACCCCGAAGCGCTGGCCGCCGCCGAGACCGAAGGTGAGACTGGCTCGCTGGCCCCTGCTACGGTCGAACAGACCACTCTGGACCCGCTGGCCGGGGCTGCCGCCGCGATCGAAAGCGCCGAGGCCATCGATCCGGTGAGCCCGGCGACCCAGACCGCGGGTACGACGCCCGCCGTGGCCACCGAACCGGCCCCGCAAGCGACCCCCGCCGCGGCGACGCCGGTGCAGGCGGGCTCGTCCCTGTCCAAGCCCTATCTGCAGATCGGCATCTTCTCGGTCGAGCAGAATGCGCGGAATACCGCCACCGCCATGCGGCAGGAGGGCATGGTGCCGACCGTTAAAAAACAGAGCTCGCAGGGCAAGACCTTCTGGCGGGTGATCGTGGGACCCGCGCAGAGTGCGTCGGAACAATCTGTCCTGTTGAAAAAGGTCAAGGACGTCGGTTTTGATGATGCATACGCTGTAACAAACTGATACGGAACCTCCCCATGACCCTTCTTGCACGACTTCTGACCGCCTGTGTCGCGGTGATTGCGCTTTCCTTGCCGGCGCAGGCTTTCGACACCAGCGCCAAGGCCGCGTATGTGAAGGATCTGGGAACCGGGACCGTCCTGCTCAGCCGGAACGCCGACGAGCCTTTGCCGCCGGCCTCGATGTCCAAGCTGATGACGCTATACGTGGCGTTCGAGGCCATTCGCGACGGGCGGCTTTCCCTGCAGGAAAAGCTGCCGGTGTCGCAGCATGCGATGAGCTATGGCGGCTCGACCATGTTCCTTGACACCACCGACCGGGTGAGCGTCGAGGATCTGTTGCGCGGGATCATCGTGCTGTCGGGCAACGACGCCTGCGCGGTGATTGCCGAGGCGCTGAGCCCTGACGGCACGGAGGCCGGGTTCGCCCGGTTCATGACCCAGAAGGCGCGGGACATGGGCATGACGAACTCGACCTTCGCCAACTCGAACGGCTGGCCCGCCGCAGGACACCGGATGAGCATGCGCGACCTTGCGATCCTGGCCGAGCGGCTGATCGTGGATTTCCCGAACTTCTATCCGATGTTCGCCGAAACCGAGTACGAATTCGACGGCCGCGCGCCGCAGAACACGCAGAACCGCAACCCCCTGCTGAAGCTGGGGATCGGGGCGGACGGCCTTAAGACCGGGCATACCGAAGCCGCCGGCTATGGGCTTACCGGCTCGGCCGAACAGGGCGGGCGCCGCGTGGTGTTCGTGCTGTCGGGACTGGAAACGGCTGCCCAAAGAGCACAAGAGGCGGAAGCCCTTGTGAACTGGTCCTTTCGCCAATTTGCCGAAAAAGAGATCGTCAAGGCCGGCAGCGAAGTCTCGCGCGCCAACGTCTGGATGGGAAGCACGGCAACCGTAGGGCTGACCCCTGCCAAAGACCTGACGACGCTGGTCCCGGTGCTGGGCTCGGACAACATGAAGGCCGAGGTGGTCTATGAAGGCCCCGTGAGCGCGCCCATCGCGCAGGGCGACGAACTGGGCGAGCTGGTGTTCACGCCCGAGGGGCTGCCTGAAATGCGCGTGCCGCTCGTGGCTGCCGAAAGCGTTGCCGTGGGCGGCTTTGCCGTGCGGCTGAAGACCGTCGCCGGTGTGCTGTTGAAACGCTTGCAGCAGGGGCCCGAGGGTGCGCTTTGAGCGGGAAGGGCCGCTTCGTCACCTTTGAAGGAATCGACGGGTCGGGCAAGTCCACGCAGGCCCGCCTATTGGCAGAGCATCTGCAAGGCACGGGCCGCGAGGTGATCCTGACGCGCGAGCCGGGCGGCAGCGAGGGCGCCGAGGAAATCCGCAAGCTGGTGCTGGAAGGCGCGGCCGAGACCGAATTGCTTCTGTTCACCGCGGCGCGGCGGGACCACCTTGAACGGCTGATCGAGCCTGCGCTGGCGGCCGGGAAAATGGTGATCTGTGACCGTTTCGCCGACAGCACGCGCATGTACCAGGGGCTGAGCCGGGGCGATTTGCGCCAAAAGGTCGATGCGCTGCACGAGCTGATGATCGGGCGTGAGCCGGACCTGACTGTCCTGATCGACATGGACCCGGGCACTGGGCTGGAGCGCGCTTTGTCGCGCGGCGGCAGCGAAGAGCGGTTCGAGAGCTTTGGCGCCAGCCTGCAGGCGCAGATGCGGCAGGGGTTCCTGGACCTTGCGGACGAATTTTCAGACCGCTTCGTTGTGGTCGACGGCAACCGTGGGATCGAAGCGATTGCGGCGGATGTGCGGGCTGCGGTAGAACCGCGCCTGACATGATGGACCGTGACATCCCGCTTCCCGACCGCGTCGAAGGCGCGCCGCACCCGGCCGAGACCGCTCGCCTTTACGGGCAGGAGGCCGCGCAGGGCGCATTTTTGCAGGCGTTCAACACGGGGCGGTTGCATCACGGCTGGCTGATCCATGGGCCTCGCGGCGTGGGCAAGGCAACGCTGGCCTGGCGGATCGCGCGGTTCCTGCTGGCCACACCGGACCCCGAGGCGGATGGCGGGGGGCTTTTCGGCGATGCGCTGCCCGCGCCCGACAGCCTGGAGATTGCGGACGACCACCCGGTGACGCGGCGCGTGCTGGCGGGGTCCGAGCCGGGGCTGCACCTTGTGCGGCGCGGCGGGCAGGGCACCAGCGACAATGACCGTCAGAAGAATTTCGAGGAGGGCAAGTTCTCGCGCGAGATTCGGGTGGACGAGGTGCGCGAGCTGGCCGATTTCGTGAACCTGAGCGCAATAGATGGCGGGCGGCGGGTGGTCATCATCGACGCCGCCGACGAGATGAACACCTCGGCGGCGAACGCGCTGTTGAAGATGCTGGAGGAGCCGCCGGCGCGCACCACGCTGCTGCTGATCGCGCATCAGCCTGCGCGGCTGTTGCCGACGATCCGTTCGCGCTGCCGCGAGTTGCGACTGGACCGGCTGAGCCCCGAGGACGTGATCGCGGCGCTGGACCAGGCGGGGATCGACCCCGGTGGCCAGGCACCGGGACTGGCGGAGCTTTCCGGCGGCTCGGCCGGCGAGGCGGTGCGGCTTTACAACCTTGACGGGCTGAAGATCTATGCCGAGATCGTGGGTCTGGCGGCAAGCCTGCCGATGCTGGACCGGCCGCGCGCGATCAAGCTGGCCGAGGCAACGGCGCAGCGCGGCGCCGAGCAGAAGCTGGACCTGCTGCTGGCGCTGATGGACATGTTCCTGGCCCGCGTTGCGCGGGCGGGGGCCACGGGCATCCTGCCGCCCGAGGCCGTGTCGGGCGAGGCCGAGGCGATCGGCAAGCTGGCGGGCAACCCGGTTCAGGCACGGGCCTGGGCCGATTGCGCGCAAGAGGTCGGCGCACGGGCGCGTCACGGGCGGGCGGTCAACCTTGACCCTGCGGCCCTCGTGCTTGATACGGTGTTCAAATTGCAGCAGACCGCTACATCCCTCTGAGCACCGTCACATCCAAGGCCCCATGACCGACCAAGTCCAGATCACCGACAGCCATTGCCATCTTGATTTCGAGACCTTCGACGAAGAGCGTGACGACGTCATTGCCCGCGCGGTCGAGGCTGGCGTCACCCGCATGGTCACGATTTGCACCAAGCTGCGGCTGGAGCCGCAGGTGCGGGCGATTGCCGAGGCGCATGACGAGGTCTTCTATGCGGCCGGGACCCATCCGATGAGCGTGGCGGACGAGCCGATGGCCACGGTGGACGAACTGGTGGCACTGGCGACGCATCCCAAATTCGTGGGTATCGGCGAGACGGGGCTGGATTACCACTATACCGCCGAGAGTGCGGATGCACAGCAGAAGAGTCTGCGCCTGCATATCGAGGCGGCACGTCAGACCGGCCTGCCGCTGATCATCCACGCGCGGGATGCCGACGAGGACATGGCGCGTATCCTGACCGAAGAGCACAGGGCCGGCGCATACAGCTGCGTGATGCATTGCTTTTCGTCCGGCGCGGCGCTGGCCAGGACGGCGCTCGAGCTCGGCTTCTACCTGTCGATGTCGGGCATCTCGGCCTTTCCCAAGAGCCAGGAGTTGCGCGACATATTCGCAACCGCTCCGGTGGACCGCATATTGGTGGAAACCGACGCGCCCTATCTGGCCCCGCCGCCCTATCGCGGCAAGCGCAACGAGCCTGCCTATACCGTGCACACGGCCAAGGTGGGGGCAGAGGTTTTCGGCATGGACTGGCCCGACTTCGCCGCACAGACGCAGGGCAATTTCGACCGGCTGTTCTGGAAGGCCGCCCAATGGAAAGCCGCCGCCTGATGGGAGAGACGCGGTTCACCATCCTGGGCTGCGGGTCGTCCGGCGGCGTGCCGCGCCTTGGCGGACATTGGGGCGATTGCGATCCCGAGAACCCCAGGAACTATCGCCGCCGCTGCTCGATGCTGATCGAGCGCGAGGGCGAGGACGGCATCACGCGCGTGCTGATCGACACCTCGCCCGACCTGCGCGCGCAGCTTCTGGATGCCGGTGTGGGGACGCTTGACGCGGTGGTCTATACCCATGCCCATGCCGACCACGTGCACGGGCTGGACGATCTGCGGATGATCGTCTTCAACATGCGTCAGCGCCTGCCGGTCTGGGCCGATGGCGACACGCAGAATGCTCTGTACGCGCGCTTCGGTTATGCCTTCATCCAGCCAGAGGACAGCCCCTACCCGCCGATACTCGACATGCACACGATCAAGGGCGACGTGGTGATCGAGGGGCAGGGCGGGCCCATTACCCTGCGGCCCTTCGAGGTCAACCACGGCTCGATCGACGCGCTGGGGTTCCGGGTTGGCGACCTCGCTTATCTGCCGGACGTGGCAGCGATCCCCGACGAAAGCTGGGACATCCTGAAAGGGCTGGATTGCTGGGTTCTCGACGCGCTGCGACGCACGCCGCATCCGACACATGCCCATCTGGAGCAATCGCTGGAGTGGTTGGCGCGCGCCGCCCCGCGCCGCGGCGTGCTGACCAACATGCATATCGACATGGACTACCAGACTCTTGTCGACGAAACCCCCGACCATATCACCCCGGCTTTTGACGGCATGGTGATCACCTACAGGGACTAATCCGTTGCAGGCCCTGCTGGACGTCATCCTGCCGGTCTTCATGGTCATCGGGTTCGGCTACGTGGCGGTCTGGCGCGGCTGGTTCAGCCAGAGCGGCGTCGACGGGCTGATGAAGTTCACCCAGAGCTTTGCGATCCCCTGCCTGCTGTTCGTGGCTATCGCGCGGCTTGATCTCGGACAGCATTTCAACTGGCGGGTGCTGCTGAGTTTCTATGCCGGGGCATTGTCCGGGTTCGCGCTGGGAATGCTTGGCGGCCGGTTCCTGTTCGGGCGCCCGTGGGAGGATTGCGTCGCCATCGGCTTTTGCTGCCTGTTCTCGAACTCGCTCCTGCTGGGGCTGCCGCTGACCGAACGCGCCTACGGCCCCGACGCGCTGGAGGCGAACTATGCGATCATCGCGATGCACTCGCCCTTCTGCTATGGCGTCGGGATCACGACGATGGAGATCGTCCGCGCCAAGGGACAGGCCGGTGCGGGCTTTGCGATGCGGGTGGCGAAGGCGATGTTTTCCAATACGCTGATCCTCGGCATCCTGCTGGGCTTTGTCGTCAACCTGAGCGGTCTGCCTTTGCCTGGAACGGTGAACGATGCGCTGGATTTGCTGGTGCGCTCGGCCCTTCCCGCGGCGCTCTTCGGATTGGGCGGGGTTCTGGCCAGCTACCGGCCCGAAGGCGATCTGCGGCTGGTGCTGTACCTGTGCCTGATCGGTCTGGTGGTACATCCGCTGATCACGCGGGGTCTGGGCCTTGCCTTTGCCCTGCCGGTCGAGGCGACACGCTCGGCGGTGCTGACGGCGGCGATGGCGCCGGGGATCAATGCCTATATCTTTGCCAGCATGTATGGCCGGGCAATGCGGGTGGCGGCGACGACAGTGCTGGTGGCGACGGCCCTGTCCGGGCTGACGATCTGGCTTTGGCTGGGTCAATTGCCCTGAATTCGCGTTTTGGTCGCGTGTGACGGACCCCGGCAGGACGCAGTTTGCATGTTAGGCTTTGACCGCGCGGGCGATCCCATTGCATCCTGTGGCGGGTGGCGCCTGCGATGGCGCGCAGGGGCAAGCGACGGTGCAGCATGCAGAACAAGGACCTGGCAGATCTTCTGAAGCGCATGGCCGATGGCGACCGGACCGCCTTTGCCGCCTTCTACAAGGAGCTGGAAAAGCCGGTTTTCCGGTTCATCGTATCGAAAATGAACGATCCGCATGAGGCGGCCGACATACAGCATGACGTCTTCATGGACATCTGGCGCTCGGCAGGGCGCTTTGAGGGTCGGTCGACGGTGAAAACATGGGTATTCGGCATAGCCTACAGGAAAACGATGGATCATTTTCGCAAACACAAACGGGTCGACCTGACCGACGAGGTCGACGAGCGGGTCGATGACAGCCCCGACGCGGCAGCCTGCCTGGCCTCTGCGCAGGAGGCGGAGCATCTGCGTTACTGCATGGATCAGCTCAAGCCGCAGCACCGGGCGGCGGTGGAACTGGCCTTCTACCAGGACATGAGCTACGGCGAGATCGCCACCGTGGCCGAGGTGCCCGAAGGCACGATCAAGACACGGGTCTTTCACGCCAAGAAACTGCTGCTGCATTGCCTTTCGGGGCGGATGGAGGTGCGGTCATGACCGACAGAATGGATTTGTCTCGCGACGAGATCGAGGCCCTGCTGGTTTTTCTGGCCAATGACACGTTGGAAGGCGAGGAACGCGCCGCCGTCGAGGCCGCCGTGGCCGCCGACCCGCAACTGGCCGGAGAGCTGGAAGCGCTGAAGGCCATGCGCAGCGAGATGCAGGCCAAAGAGGTGCAATCGCCTGGCGAGATGGGCCTGGCCCGGCTGATGCGCGAGATCGACGCCGAGGCGGTAAGCCCGGTGGTGCCGCAGGCCGGTCTGCCGGAGGCGGCGAACCTGCCGACGGCGCCCGGCAGCTTCTGGAAGATCGCGGCGGTTGTGTTATTCGGTCTGGTTGTGGCGCAAACCGCGTATATCGGGTATGATGGCGGTACAGATTTTGAACTGGCCGGTGGTGAAAGCCCGGCGGCGAGCGCGGAGTTCACGATCCGCGTGGCCTTTGCCGAGGATGCCGCGGAGGCGGAGATCCGGGCGCTGCTGCTGGAGCAGGGGCTGGTGATCGTGGACGGGCCGTCGGCGATCGGGCTTTACACGCTGGCTGCCCCTGATGACGCGGCGCGCGCCGAGGCCGTGACGGCATTGATGGCGCGGGACGATATTGTTGAAAGCGCTGAATGACATGAATTTCCTTCGCTTCCTGACTGCCGTTGCAACGCTGTGTCTGGTGTTGGCCTTGATGCCGCAGGGCGCGCGCGCGGCGGTGGCGGTGGCCGAGCCTGCGTGCGCCGGGGCGTGCGGTGTTCCCGGCCTTTTCCAAGTGCAGCAGGGCACCGGCGGCCGGGGCGGGGACGCGGGCAACAACCCGCGCAAGAAACCGACCGGTGGGCTGCGACGGGCGGCACGGGATGAGGTGCAGGCCACCGATGGCTCGCCGGAATACGTGCTGCTGGTCAACCGGGGGCAGGCGGCGGGCGCGGTGCAGGCGCTGGTCACCGCGGGCGCCACTCTGTTGCGGGAACGGCCGCTGCCGCAATTCGGGCAGCAGATGTATTTCTTCGCCTTTCCGCGCACCTTGACGCTGGAACAGGGTCGGGCGCTGCTGGCAGGGCGGACACAGTCGGCGGTGCTGGATTTGCACAAGATCTATTTCCGCTCGGCGGGTCCGCGGGTTTACCACGCCCTTATGGTTGGCGACGCGCCGGGCCAGAGTTGCCGCGTCGGGCGCAGCATCCGCGTGGGCGTGATCGACGGTGCGGTCAATACGGGCCACCCGGCCTTTGGCGGGGTCCGGATCGTGCGGCAGAGCTTTCTGCGCGAGGGCGCGCGCCGCACCGGGGCCAGCCATGGCACCGCCGTTTCGGGCCTGATCGCGGGGTCCAGCGGGGCGGGGCCCCTGGCGGGCCTGGCGCCGGGGGTGCAGGTCTATGCCGCCGAGGCGTTCGGCCTTGAAAAAAGCAGCGATGGCGGGCGGTTGGAGGCCGTGGCGGCCGGGCTGGACTGGGTGGTCGGCAGTGGCGTGCGGTTGGTCAACATGTCCTTTGCCGGGGCCAGCAACCAGGTGTTCGCCAAGCTGCTGGCGCTGGCGCAGAACAAGGGCGTGGTGATCGTGGCCGCGGCGGGCAATGACCGCTCCGGGGCACCGGTCTATCCCGCCGCGTCGCCCAGCACCATCGCAGTGACGGCGGTGGATGCCGGCGGGCGGCTGTACGGTCGGGCCAATTACGGCAATCACATCGAGTTCGCGGCCCCCGGCGTGGACCTTTACGTGGCCTGGGGCAACGGGGGCAGCTATCGTTCGGGCACATCCTTTGCCGCGCCGGTGGTGACCGCGATCCTGGCGCGGCGGGCGTCGCGCGGGGGGCTATCGCTCGATGGCGCGCGGGCGTTCCTGCGCAGTTCGGCCAAGGACCTGGGGCCCGGCGGGCGTGACACGCATTACGGCTACGGCCTGGTGCAGTCGGGTGGCTGCTGAGCGTTTGTTCTCCGAGATCAGACCATGAAGCGGTTAAGCATGTCTTAAGGCGTCGGCGCATTGCGCCGCGACCGGGGTTCAGCCGGTCTTGACCGGCGCGCCGCCGGCGAAAGAATTGCCATTCACGTAATCGCAGGGCGCGTCCTGCATTTGCAGGTGCAGACCGTCGCCGGTGAAGGGGTGCGCGCGGGCCAGATCCTCGTCCACCTCGATCCCCAGGCCGGGGGTTTCGGGCGGGATGATGAAGCCGTCCTCGATCTGAATGGTGTTCTTTATCAGCTTGTTATGGAACTCCGTCTCGATAGTTTCGGCCATCAGGATATTGGGGATGGAGGCCGCGAGGTGGATGTTCGCCGCCCATTCCACCGGCCCGGCATAAAGGTGCGGGGCCATTTGCGCGTTGTAGACCTCGGCCATGGCGGCGATCTTCTTGACCTCCCAGATGCCGCCCGCGCGACCCAGGGCCGGTTGCAGGATCGACGCCGCGCCGGAGCGGAGGACAGGCGCGAATTCGGCCTTGGTGGTCAGGCGCTCGCCGGTGGCGACGGGGACCCGGGTGGCGGCGGCGACCTTGGCCATTTCCGCAACGTTATCAGGGGGTACCGGCTCTTCGTACCAGAGCGGATCGTAGGGCTCGATCGCCTTGGCGAGACGGATGGCGCCCGCCGTGGTGAACTGGCCATGCGTGCCGAAGAGTAGGTCGGCACGGTCGCCCACGGCCTCTCGGACGGCCTTGCAGAAGGCGGCCGAGAGCGAGATGTCGGTGCCGGCCGGCATGTGGCCTCCGCGCATAGTGTAGGGCCCGGCGGGATCGAACTTTACCGCGGTATATCCACGGCTTAGCAGGTCGAGCGCGGAGGCGGCAGCCATCTCGGGCGAGGTCCAGAACTCGGCGATTGCGTGCTGCGGCAGGGGGTAGAGATAAGTGTAGGCGCGGATGCGGTCGTTCATGCGCCCGCCGAGCAGGGCCCAGACCGGGCGCTCGCGGGCCTTGCCGAGGATGTCCCAGCAGGCGATTTCCAGCCCGGAAAATGCCCCCATCACGGTCAGATCGGGGCGCTGGGTGAAGCCCGAGGAATAGGCGCGGCGGAACATGAATTCAATGTTTTCAGGGTTTTCGCCCTGCATGTGGCGAGAGAAGACATCGCTGATGACGGCGGTCATGGCGTCGGGGCCGACGCTGCTGGCATAGCATTCGCCCCAGCCCGTGATGCCGTTATCCGTGGTCAGTTTCACCAGGATCCAGTACTGCCCGCCCCAGCCCGGGGCGGGGGGCGCGGTGACGAGGATGTCGAGGTCCTTGAGTTTCATGAAGCTCTCCCTGCTTTCGGTGTCACGGTGGCCCGAGAGGCGCGACGGGGCAAGCCGGAAATCGGTGCGATTCGGGGCAAAGGGTTAACGGCGGCGAAAGCCAGAAATCCGTGTCGGTATCACGTCGGTATCCGGGTGGTATCGCGACGGTGCGCGCCTCGCGGCCCCATGTTTCAACAGGCCGCACGGCGGGGACCGGCAAATGCGCATTTTCCGGGGCATTTTCTGCGCAGAAAATGCCGCCTCCGGCGGCGGCCTAGCGCAGCATTATGACGTTGCGCCGGGCGTTGCCGGTCTTGGTGTCCGCGATGGCGTCGTTGATCTGGTCGAGGGTCCAGCGGTTGGAGATCAGCTCGTCCAGTTTCAACCGGCCCTGGCCGTAGAGGTCGATCATCCAGGGAATGTCGCGGCGGATCACCACGTCGCCCATTTTCGAGCCGACCATGCTCTGCCCGGCGGCGGCGAAGTTGGCGGCCTCGTATGTCGATTCCGCGCCCGAGGCGGGCATGCCGACCATGATGACCTTGCCGCCGCCCGCGATGTAGCGGGGGGCCTCGTCATAGGCGCGGGCGGCGCCCACGGTGACCAGCACGGCGTCGGCGCCGCGGCCCATGGCCTGTTTCGCGGCGCGCCAGGGTTTGTCCTGGCTGGCCAGCACGCCGTCGGTGGCGCCGAAGGCCTTGGCGTCGGCCAGCTTGTCCTCGGTCATGTCGACGGCGACGATGCGGCGGGCGCCGGCGATGCGGGCGCCCTGAATGGCGTTGAGGCCGACGCCGCCCGCGCCGATCACGACCACGTCCTGACCGGCGCGCAGCTGGGCCGCGTTGACCACCGCGCCGACGCCGGTGACCACGCCGCAGGCCAGGAGCGCGGCCGCGTCCATGGCCATGCCCTCGGGGATCTTCACGACCTGGGAGTGGTGCACGACCACGTCCGTGGCGAAGGCGCCGCAGGCCATGGCCTGGTGCAGTTTGCCGCCGTCGGCCGTGCTCAGCGCGCCGTGGTCGCCGTCGAACGGCGTTTCGCAGCCCGTGGGACGGCCCGCGCCGCAGCTGGGGCATTGCCCGCAGGCGCGAATGAGGGTCACCACCACCGGGTCGCCCACGGCAAGGCCGGTCACGCCGTCGCCCATGGCCGAGATGCGGCCCGCGGCCTCGTGGCCGTAGACCGCAGGCAGGGACCCGCCCCAGGCGCCATCGGCATAGGAGATGTCGGAATGGCAGATCGCCACAGTTTCCAGCGCGACCTCGACTTCGCCCGACTGGGGCGCGCGCAGGCGCACGTCCTCGACCACGAGGGGTTTGCCGAATTCGTGACACACGGCGGCTTTGATGGTTTTCATGATCCCTCCCGAAGTTCGCTGACCGCCAGCCTGATCGGTTTTTCCAAGCGGTTTCAAGGCCGATTGCGACCTGTCGCGACGTAATCGGCGGATGCGTGGCGCTTGCGGGTGAGAAAGAGCACTAGGCCGAGGGCCACCAGCACGAGCGCGGCGAGGAAGGGCGCGCCGGGCAGGGTGAGGGGGGCGTCGGGGTGGGTGAAGGCGGCGAAGATGTTGGTCATCATCAGCGGCGAGATGATCATGGCCAGTGCGCCCACCGAGGTGAAGATGCCCTGAAGCTCGCCTTGGGCATCGTGTGGCGTGCGGCGGGACATGATGGCTTGCAGCGCGGGCACGCACATCGCCGCCAGCGCCGAGACGGGGGTGAGGGCGAGCGCCAGCCAGCCATTGGAGATCACGCCCAGCACCGCGAAGCTGAGGATGGCGAAGCCGAGCGCCAGCACCACGGTCCCGGCCTCGCCCAGCCGCGAGATGGCAAGGCCGATCAGCCCCGCCTGCACGGCGAAGATCGAGATGCCGAAAATGCCGAGCGAGAGGCCGATCATCGACGGGTCCCAGCCGAAGGCGGCGGTGGTGAAGTAGGACCAGACGGCGGGGTAGACGTTGAATGCCAGTTGATAGAGCAGCAGGACGACCAGCAGACGCCCGAGGCCGGGCAGGGCGCGGATCTGTCTCAACGCGCCGAACGGGTTGGCGCGGGCCCAGACGAAGGGACGGGCGCGGTCGGGCGTGATGGTCTCGGGCAGGACCGCCCAGCCGAAGAGGAAGTTGGCGAAGGCGAGGGTTGCGGCGGCATGGAAAGGGGCGCGGGGCCCGAGATCGCCCAGGAAACCGCCGATCACGGGGCCGAGCACGAAGCCCATGCCGAAGGCCGCCGACACGAGGCCGAAGCCCGCGCCGCGCTTTTCCGGTGGCGAGGTGTCGGCCATGAAGGCAGCCGCCGTTGACTGCGTGGCGGCCATGATGCCGCCCACCAGCCGCCCCAGCACCAGGAGCCACATGGCGTGGGCCACGGCCATCACCAGGTAGTCGAGCGCCAGGATCAGGAGCGAGCTCAGCAGGATCGGGCGACGTCCGAAACGGTCCGACAGGTTGCCGATCATCGGCCCGAAGAGGAACTGCATGACGGCAAAGAGCGAGGTCAGCACGCCGCCCCAGAGCGACGCCGAGGCGAGCGTGCCGCCGTCGATATCCATGATGAGCTCGGGCATCACCGGGATGATGATGCCGATGCCCATGGCGTCGATCATGACGGTGATCAGGATGAACGCGGTGGGCAGGCGGGACGACATCGAGGCTCCGGTCCGGATCTGTGGGGCGACTGTAGCCGGGGCCGGGCAAGGCGGAAAGGGCGCGGTGCGCGTGCCCGGCTCAGATGTGGCCCGTATCCGACAGGAACTGCGCCAGGCGGGCGGCATAGGCCTCGGGCGCCTCGACGCAGGGCAGGTGGCCCGCGCGGCGCATCAGGTGGAATTCGGACCCTGGGATCAGATCCATCGTTTCGCGTATCAGATCGGGCGGGGTGGCGCCGTCCTCGGACCCCGCGATGCCAAGGGTGGGCAGGCGCAGGCCGCTGGTGGGCGTGTAGAAATCGGTGCCGGAGATCGCGGCGGAGCAGCCGATATAGCCTTCGGCCGGCTGGCTGGTGAGCATATCGCGCCAGGTTTGCAGGTCCGGACCGGCAAGGAAGTCGCGGGAGAACCAGCGTTGCATGGTGGCGTCGGCCAGCGCCTCGATCCCGCCCGAGCGGACGGTGTCGATACGGTCCTGCCAGATCTGTTGGTTGCCGATCCTGGCGGCTGTATTGGACAGGACCATGCACCGGACGAGGTCGAGGCGCTTGACCGCCAGACCTTGCGCGATCAGGCCGCCGATCGACAGGCCGACGAAGACGCAGTCACGGACGTTCAGATGGTCCAGCAGCGCTTCGGCGTCGCGCACGAGCGCGCCCATTGCGTAGGGCGCGGGCGGCACGCTGGTCTGGCCGTGGCCGCGCTTGTCATAGCGGATGAGGCGCAAGCCGGCGGGCAGGTGGGGCAGGAGCGCGTCCCACAGGTGCAGGTCGGTGCCGAGCGAGTTGGCGAAGACGAGGGGCGCGCCATCGGGGTCGCCTTCGTCGAGGTAGTGGATTTCGATGCCGTTCAGCGTGGCGTGGGGCATGAGTGCGCTCAGCCTTTCATGCGCAGGTGGGCCATGATCTGGCCGTGGTCGGAGGCGAGCTTGTTGTACGGTGCCTCGGGGTGCGAGCCGTCGGTGATGTGGTCGTTGAAGACGCTGAAATAGGTCATGTCGCCCGCGCGGTCGGGATTGTCGGGGTGGAAGTGGCGGGACATGAAGATCTGGTCGATGCTCTCGAAGATGCCGCCGAAGGCGGAGGTATAGACCATGTCGCGCAGGGATTTGCGCACGAACATCTTTTCCGCCGAGTGGAGGCGCACGCGCTCGACATCCTCGGTGATCTGGCGGTTTTCCTCTTCGGAATAGCGGTCGGAGCGGTCCTGCGCGTCGTGTCGCAGCATCCAGGAATAGTTCCTGAAGGGCGCCTCGCCGGTGATGATCTCGGACGACACCGCGTGTTCGCCATCGTTGAAATCGCCCAGCACCATGACCGGGTGGCCGGCCTCGATCTCGCGCACCACTTCGCGGCGCAGCACCCATGCCTCGGCCATGCGGCGCAGGGCGGCCCGCAGGGACCCCATGGCGCGGCCGATGGGATCGTAACGGGTCAGGTTTTCTTCGGGGGCATAGTCGGCGCCTTCGGGCGTGATGTATTCGCCCAGCTTGGATTTCAGGTGGCAGTTGAAGACCGTGACGACCTGTCCGCCCACGGGGATGCGGGCCTTGATGACGGGGCGCGAGAGGCGGCGCAGCACGTAGTGGCCGGCATCTTGCGCGCCCTCCATGCCGCGCAGGGGCTGGAAAGGGATGGTGAGCGGCTCTTCGAGGTCCTGGATGATTTCGGGCGTGCCGTCAAAGCCCAGCCGCGACAGGATCGCGACGCCGGGGCGGCGTTTGCCCGGCGCGCCGGTGTCGGCGGCGTTGGGGGCGAAGGCGAGCGTGGCGTTGTCATAGGGGGTGACGGCCAGTTTGCGGAAGATCGCCTTGCGGTGATAGCGCTTGGAGCGGTCGGGAATGGACGCGTCGTTGAGCGCGCGGGCGCGGATGGAAGCCTCGTCGATGACGGCGTGCAGGGCGTCTTTCTCGAAGATTTCCTGAAAGCAGATCACGTCGGCGTCGAGCGTCAGGATCTGGTCGGCCATCCAGTCGAGTTTCCAGGCGTATTCCTCGGGCGTGTAGCTTTGGAACTCGTAGTATTCCCGGTCGGGGCCGATCAGGTTCTTGGCGTTGAAGCTGGCGATGGTGAAGTCGGTCATGACGGGCCTTCTGGTGTTGCGCCGGGGCGGGTCGGGGGCGTTTTCCGCGCGGAAAACGGGATAGAAAATGCGCATTTTCTATCCCGGAATTTGCGCAAATTCCGGGGGCGCGACGGGCGCGGCATGCGCCTAGCGTCCCGCGTCGGGCAGGACCACGAGGGCGTGTTCCATCCCGTCGAGGTCGGTGTCGATGCGCGGGGCGATCTCGTCCCAGTCGCCACCCGCGAGGCCCGCGCCGATCAGGGGATAGCCGATGCGGGCGTCGGGAAACTCGCGGGCCACGGCCTCGAACGCCGATTGCAGCGCGTCGTAATTGACCTTTTGCCCGTGCCCGCTGTGATCGAACTGGGTGTACGCGTTGACGATGGTCAGGCTGTGGCCGTCGCACTCGACCGTGGCATGAGAGATGGTGCCCAGCTTGGCGCGGTCGCCCTTGGGCGTTTCCATGTCGGCCTGCGCGGCGGCGGGAAATTCCTTGGCGATGATCCTGGCGATACCGGCGCCCATGGCGTGAAAGCAGTTGCAGCCGTGCACGAGCACGTCGAACTGTCCGGATTTGGCCAGGGCGATCAGGTCTCCTTCGACTTTTTTCATGGTGTGTCTCCAAGCGTTTCGAGGGCGCGGGCGAACATGGGCGCGTCGACGTTGCCGCCGGAAATCGTGCAGATGACCGTGTCGGCGTTTAGCCGGTCGCCGTGATAGAGCGCGGCCGCGAGCGCGGCGGCGCCGCCGGGTTCGGCCACCAGTTTCAGGCGCTGGAAGGCGTGGGCCATGGTGCGCAGGCAGTCATCCTCGGAGACCGCGATGCCGGGGCCGCAGAGGCGCTTGAGGATAGGGAAGGTGATTTTGCCCGGCGCGGGGGTGAGGATGGCGTCGCAGATATTGCCGGAGGGGGCTGCGTTGGTCTCGATCTGCCCCGAGGCGAGCGAGCGGGTGACGTCGTCGAAGCCTTCGGGTTCCACTGGGCGAACGGTGAAGCCGGGAGAGTCGGCCTCGAGCGCCAGCGCGATGCCCGAGGTGAAGCCGCCGCCGCCGCAGCAGACCAGCATTTCGGCTTCATGGATGCCGAGCTCTGCCGCTTGTTCCGCGATTTCCAAGCCACAGGTGCCCTGGCCCGCGATGACCTGCGGTTCGTCATAGGGGCGGATCAGGGTGAGGTCGCGCTCGGCCTGGAGTGACTCGCCCAGTTCCTCGCGGCTTTCGCCGGCGGCGCGGTCGTAGAGAACGACCTCGGCGCCGAGGGCGCGGGTGTTGGCGATCTTCAATGCGGGCGCGTCGGCGGGCATGATGATGACGGCGGGGGCGCCCAGTTCGCGGGCGGCCAGTGCCACGCCTTGCGCGTGGTTGCCGGAGGAAAAGGCGATGACGCCCTTGGCGCGGGTTTCGGCGTCGAGCGCGGAGACGGCGGAGCGGCCGCCGCGATACTTGAAGCTGCCGGTGTGTTGCAGGCATTCGGGTTTGACGAGGATGCGGCGGCCTGCGATCTCATCAAGGAAGGGCGAGGACAGCAGCGGCGTGCGCCGGGCGTGGCCCTTGAGGCGCTCGGCGGCGGCGCGGATGAGGGTGATGTCGGTCATGCCGCGGCCTCCAGAAGTTGGCGGATGGCGGCCAGCGATTGCGGCTCGTCGAGGAATGGGACGTGGCCGCGGTTGGGCACGACGGCGGTGATCATGTTGGGATGGCGGGTTTGCATCTGGGCTTGCGTCTCGGCGGTGAAGAGGTCGGAGTTCTCGCCCCGGATCGAGGCGGTTGGGATGGGTTTCAGCCCGTCGAAAAGCGCCCAGAGGTCCACGGCCTCGCCCGCGCCGGCCTGGCCCACCAGCGCGTCGCGCAGGCGGGGGTCGTAGCGCAGGGTGATGCCGCCCGAGGGGGCGTCCTGCCACATGAACTCGGCCTGTTCGCGCCAGCGGGAGAGCGGGATGTCGGGGAAATCCCGTGCGTGGCCTGCGGCCAGCGCGTCGGCGGCGGCGTCGAGGGTGTCGAAGGGCGGCGTCTTGCCGACGTAATCCATGATGCGTTCGATGCCGATTGGGGCCACCTCCGGCCCGATATCGTTCAGCACTACGCCGGCGAGGCGGTCGGGATGGCTGTGCGAGAGGGCCATGGCGATGAGGCCGCCGCGCGAGGTGCCGATGAGGATTGTCCGCTCGATGCCCAGGTGGTCGAGGAGTTCGATGGCATCCTGGCCTTCACGCAGGATGTTGTAGGTCATGAAATCCTCGGCATGGTCCGACAGGCCGCGCCCGCGATAGTCGAGGCGGATGACGCGGTGATCCGACAGGTGCGGCACGAGGTAGGTGAAGTCGGTGACGTTGCGCGTGAGACCAGCGAGGCAGAGGATCGGCGTGCCCGTTTGCTTTTCCGGGCCCTTGTCGGTGTAGTGCAGCGAGAGGCCGTCGGAGGTGGTGAAGTGCGGCATTATCGGGCAAGCTCCGGGATGCCGGTGAGGTCTGTCAGCACGTGGCCCGGGGTGGCGGGCAGGCGGTCCATCGGGGCGCCGGCGCGGTTGACCCAGGCGGTGGTGAAGCCGTAGCCCGCCGCGGCCGCGGCGTCCCAGCCGTTGGAGGAGACGAAAAGGACCTCGGACCGGGCGCAGCCGAAGCGGTCGCCTACGAGGTCGTAGACGCTGGCGTGGGGTTTGAAGATGCCGACGCTTTCGACCGAGAGCACGTCATCGAGCACATCGCCGATGCCCGCCGATTTCACCGCGCCGTCCAGCATGTCGGGCGAGCCGTTGGACAGGATCGCGGTGCTCATGCCCTTGGATTTGAGCGCGTGGAGCATGGCGGGGACTTCCGGGTAGGCTTCAAGCTCCCAGTAGAGTTGCAGGAGGCGCTCGCGCAGGTCGGCGTCGCCCGACAGCCCCTCGGCCTCGAGCGCCCAGTCGAGGCCGTCTTGCGTGACTGTCCAGAAATCGGTGTGGTCACCGGTGATGGCGCGCAGCCAGGTGTATTGCAGCTGTTTCAGGCGCCAGTGTTCGGCGATGGCGGGCCAGTGGGCGCGAAACGCCTCGCGCCCCGGCTCGTCGGCGGCGGTGCGGGCGGCGGCGGCCACGTCGAAAAGCGTGCCGTAGGCGTCGAAGATGCAGGTGGTGATGGGCATGGGGGCCTTGGAGATGCGGTGTTTCGGGCGCAGAGTGGCACGTCTGGGGGTGGGTTGGAACCCTGTTTGCAATCGCTTCACGGGCAGGTTAGCCTTGGGCAGATCATCAAGCACCCGCGCGAGGCGCGGCCTTGGAAACCCATCCCCCAAACAGATTGGAAACCACATGACGCAGGTGAAATCCGGCGATACGGTAAAAGTACATTACAAGGGCACGCTGGCCGACGGCACGACCTTCGACAGCAGCGAAGGGCGCGACCCGCTGGAGTTCACGGTGGGCTCCGGTCAGATCATCCCCGGCCTCGACAAGGCCATTCCGGGTATGGAAGTGGGCGACAAGAAAACCGTCGAAGTGCCCGCCGACGAGGCCTATGGCCCGCTGGACCCGGCCGCCAAGCAGGCTGTGCCGCGCGCCGACATTCCCGACGACATTCCGCTGGATATCGGTACGCAGTTGCAGGTGCAGACGCCGCAGGGCCAGACCCTTCAGGTGATGGTGGCCGAAGTGACCGACGAGCAGGTGACACTGGACGCCAACCACCCGCTGGCGGGCAAGGACCTGACATTCGACGTCGAGCTGGTCGGGATCGACAGCTGATGTGATCTGCGCGGGCGGCGGCCTTGTCGCCCGCAGCGCGCATTCCGGGTCAGACCGGGGCGCGGGACATCGCAAAACGCGCGTGACGGAAGGCTGTCGCGCGCGTTTTTTCTTGCGCGGAGTGGGGCCTCAATCGTCCGACGGCGTGCGGGTGATGGGCGGGCCGGAACACGTGCGCAGGGTCCGCGTTGGACCTCATGCAACCGGCGGAAAGATCAAGGGGCGCGAGGGCAATGTTGGAGTTCATCAAGGAAAACGTGGAAATCGCGCAGATCGCGGTCAGCCTGATGACGGCGATCATCTGGCTGGTCTATCTGCATATCTTCCTGAGCGGGTACATCCAGCAACGGCGGTCCAGCATCCTGATCAACCGCGGCGGCGGCCCCGACATGCAGGCTCGGTGCCTGGTGTCGAACATGGGCGCCCAGCCCGCCTATCTGCTGGACGTGCTCGCGTCGCTGGGCACGGGCGACGACATCAATGTCTCCAGTGTTATCGACCGCGAGGAGCTGCGGAAGGAAGAACTGGAGCAGCCCACGAAAGTGACGGGCCAGGGGCCGATTCCCTCGGGCGGATACGTGGATATCGGTACCTTCGGGGATGTTGCGCGTCGTGCGGGGCACAGTGCCGAAGACGGCAACCTGGAGGACCGTTGCCTTAAGCTGGTGGCGGTCTGTGCGACGAACCAGGCCAATCACGTCGTCGCCGCGGTGCGCGAGTTCGACCTGCATGCCGCGGACGGAGGCGTGCGGCTGGTGCCCCGGAAGCTGGAGGCGCGACAGATCCGGTCGCGGCGGCTGAGGAAGAAGATCACGTCGATGCTGGAGCGACTGGCGCGCAAGGACGGAAATGCCGAGATCGGCGCGGAGTTCGCCGGGCTGTGACGACGATACGAGAGGGCGCGGACCTGCGTGGTGGCAGGCGGCCTCAGCCCGTTTCCAGCAGGACCGCGCCACGGCGGCCGGGGCTGAGCACCATGTTGTGCGCCGTGACGCAATCGGTCAGCGGCAGGCAGGCGTGGATCGCAGGTTTCAGCGCGCCTTCGGAAAGGGCCGCGTGCAGGCGCGCGATGGCCGCGGCGCGGTCCGCCGGCGGCAGGATGTAGATCAGGGTGATGTCGATCTTGAGCGCCTTGAACAGCATCGCGCCAAAGGGCAGTTCGGGCGTCATGGCCTTGGCCGAGCCGTAGGTGGCGATGGTGCCCATCGGTTTCATCACCTCGGCCAGAAGGGGGGCGTTGGTGCCGAATTCGACCTCTACGGCGCGGGCGATGCCATTCGGGGCAATGTCCTTGATTTTCGCTGTCAGATCCGCGTCGCGGTAGTCGAGCACGTGATCGGCGCCGGTGTCGGCCACGTAATCGGCGGCGTCGGCGGAGGCGGTGGTGATGACGGTGGCGCCGCCCCATTTGGCCAGCTGCACCGCCATGTGGCCGACGGCGCCCGCGCCGCCGGAAATAAGCAAAGTTTGCCCCGCCACCTCGCCGCCGCCGAAGACGGTCTGGCACGCGGTCAGGCCTGGGATTCCGAGCGTGGCGCCGACCTCGTGGCTGACGCCCTGGGGCAGGGGCACGGCCTGGTCGGCGGGCAGGGCGATCATCTCGGCCGCGGTGCCATGGGCGCGTTGCCACTGAGCGTTCCAGAGCCAGACGTGTTGATCCATGCGGGAGGCGTCAACGCCTTCGCCCACGGCGAAGATCGTGCCGGCGCCGTCGGAATGGGGAATGATGCTGGGAAAATCGGGCTTGGTCACGCCGGGGCGGGTGCCGGCGCGGGACTTGGCGTCGGACGGGTTGACGCCGGAATGGGTAAGCCGCACGAGCACCTCGCCCGGGCCGGGCGTGGGGGTGTCGACCTCGCCCACGGTGAGGACATCTTCGGCGGGTCCGAATGTTTCGTAATGGGCGGCGCGCATCGGGGCCGGGTCAGCCGGACTTGCGGCGCAGGCGGATCACCACGTCGACCGATGCGATTTCCGCGCCTGCGGGGGCGCCGGGCAGGCGAGCGATCTCAAGCTCCTCGGCGGGGGCGTCGGAAAGGCGCTGCTCGTCCTCCCAGAAGAAATGCGGGTGGTCGTGGGTGTTGGTGTCGAAATAGCTTTTCGAGCCGTCGACCGTGACCTCTTGCAGAAGGCCCGCGTCGCAGAAGGCGCGTAGAGTGTTGTAGACGGTGGCAAGCGACACGCTGTCGCCGTTTTCGCAGACAGCGGCAAAGAGGCTTTCGGCGGTGACGTGGCGGTGCTGCCCGTCGCCCACCAGAAGAGTCGCCAGCGCGACACGCTGACGGGTCGGGCGCAGGCCTGCGCCGGCCAGCCATTCGGTTCCGCGGTTGGTGGCCTCGGTTGTCGTTGCCTCGGTTTTGGTCATGCAACCTCCTGTAACAGCTTTAATATAAGGGGCGGGCCGGGAGGATTTCAAACAAAAACTCGCCCGTGGCGCGCAGCGTGACATAGGCGCGCGGGGGCGGGGTGATGCAGGCGGGTGCGGCCGTGCAGGGCGTCTACGGGGCTTGCACGTGGGTTTTGCGGGGTGCTACACGGTCAGGTAACGGAACTGACAAAGAAAAGGGTGCGACCCTATGGCCGACTTCCCGAGCAGCTTCGACCGCGAAGACCTGCTGAAATGCGCACGCGGCGAGCTTTTCGGCCCCGGCAATGCGCAGCTGCCCCTGCCGCCGATGTTGATGATGGACCGGATCACCGATATTTCGGGCGATGGCGGTCCGCACGGCAAGGGGCACGTTGTGGCCGAGTTCGACATCACGCCGGACCTGTGGTTTTTCGAGTGTCACTTTCCGGGCAACCCGATCATGCCGGGATGCCTTGGCCTCGACGGGCTGTGGCAGCTGACCGGCTTCAACCTGGGCTGGCGCGGCTGGCAGGGGCGCGGCTATGCGCTGGGCGTGGGCGAGGTGAAGTTGACGGGCATGGTGCGCCCCGACCGCAAGATGCTGACCTACTACGTTGATTTCACCAAGGCGGTGCAGACGAGGCGCCTGACCATGGGCGTGGCCGACGGCCGGGTCGAGGCCGATGGCGAGGTGATCTACCAGGTCAAGGACATGAAGGTCGCGCTGAGCGAGACCTGAGGCGCGACCATGGCTGGGGCCGGCCCGACACTTCACCTGATCTGCGGCAAGGCGGCGGCGGGCAAATCCACTCTGTCGGAGTCCCTTGGGCGCGCGGCGAGGGCCGTGCGCATTTCCGAGGACGACTGGCTGGCGCCGCTTTTCGGTGATAGGATGGAAACGCTGGCCGATTACGTCGCGTTCTCGAAACGGCTGCGGGCTGTCGTCGGGCCGCACGTGACGCAGCTTTTGCAGGCAGGTGTGAACGTCGTTCTGGATTTCCCGGCCAACACCGCAGAGGCGCGGGCCTGGATGAAGGGCGTGGCGGAGGCGGCGGGCAGCGCCTGCGTCCTGCATTACCTCGACGTTCCGGACGCGGTCTGCAAGGCGCGGCTTGCGGTGCGCAATGCCGACGGCGCGCATCCCTTCAGCGTGAGTGAAGAGCAGTTCGACAGGCTGACGCGATATTTCGAGCCGCCTTTACCCGAGGAGGGGATCGAGATCGTCCGGAATGCCGCGCCCTGAAGCGACAAGGGTGTTGATCCTGGATTGCAGCAGGAGCTCCGCCGCCCGGAGGGGCAGACGCGAGAAAAATGCTGTCACATCGGGCGGATGGCCTCGCTTTTTCGCGTTGGACGCGCTCGGCGCCTCGCTAAGTGCCTGATTTAAAATAATTTCGGCGAATTTTCGCTTACGCGACGTAAGGTTAACCTTATTTAAACGAGTTTATTGCGGCCCCCATTCCCGGTTGGGATAAGGTCGGTTCAAGACACCAAGGTTGCGCCTGTGGAGCATCACCCCCACGTCAATGGCCAGTCGCAAGAGATTAACGAGGCAAGAGCGCGTGCAAACCAACAGTGATGCTTTCGGGCCGGTCGGCCGGATCGGCGTGACGGAATTCATAGATGCACTGCCGGACGAGTTCGTGATCGTGGATTCCGACGGCGTGGTCATCGCCGCCAATTCCGCATGGAAGCAGTTCAGCGCCGAGAATGACGGAGCGCCCTCGGGCTATGTCGGAAGCAATTATTTCGACGTCTGCCGCAGCGCCGACGGGATTTCGAGCATGGAAGCCCGGCTGATCGCGGAGTCGCTGGAGATGACGCTGCGCTCGGGCGAGCCTTTCGTGTGCGAGTATCCCTGCGACAGTCCCACCACGAAACGCTGGTTCGAGCTGACCGCGACGCGGGTTGTGTTCGAAGGCCAGCCCTTTCTGACCATCCAGCACCGCAACGTGACGCAACGCCACCAGGAACGCGACGCGCTGAAGCGTACGGCGGTGGACAGCAACGCGCTGGCCGCACTGGTGGCGGGGACGTCGGACGCGATCCTGAGCTATGATCTGGAGGGCAAGATCACGTCATGGAACCCGGCGGCAGAGCGGTTGTATGGATATTCCGGCGACGAGATCATCGGGCAATCGCTGGAAACGCTCTATCCCTCGGACGAGACGAAACGGGTTGCATGGTTTCGTGACGAGATCATCGCCGGCCGGCTGGAGCGGTTCGAGGCCGTGCGCGTGGGTCGCGACGGCACGCCGCGGGAGGTCTGGATCAGTTGTGCGCCGATCCGGGGCTCGGATGGCGAGGTGGTGGCGATTTCCAACATCCACCGCGACATCACCGAGTTGCGCAAGTCGGAAAAAGCGCGCGAGCTGATGTCGCGCGAGGTCATCCACCGGGCCAAGAACATGCTGACCATCGTGTCGGCGGTACAGCGCCAGACCGCGCGCAGCGCCGCGACGGTCGAGGATTTCCACGCGAGGTTCGGCGACCGGATTTCGGCCCTGTCGAAATCGACCGATCTGCTGGTCGGCGGGCACTGGCAAGATGCGGACCTGCGCGACCTGGTGATGGGGCATCTGCGTCCGTTCACCGTGGAAAACGATGCGCGTGTCCGCCTGTCCGGGCCGGAGGTGCGGCTGATGCCGCAGGCGCTGCAGACGCTGGGGATCGCGCTGCACGAACTGGCCACGAACGCAATGAAATACGGTGCATTGGCGCATGACGACGGCGAGGTGCAGCTGGGCTGGAAGCTGGTCCATGGTCCCGAGGGGCGCGTGCTGGACCTGAGTTGGCAGGAACGCAACCTGGCGCATCCCCCCGAGGAAGAGGCGCCGGGATTTGGCAGCACCGTGCTGACGTCGCTGGCGCCGTCGATGCTGGGCACGCAGGCGCGGTATCATGTGGCGCCGGAAGGCGTTCACTGGACGATCTCCATCGACCCCACGCATTTTTCCCCGGTAGGATAGGCCCGCGGGCGCGGCATTGATCTTGCACCCGCCGCCTTGCATGGCCTACAACGCGAGCAATCAGGTAGGGAGGCAACATGCGTCGCGTCGTCGTCACCGGGCTGGGGATCGTCTCCAGTATCGGCAACAATGCCGAGGAGGTGCTGACCTCCTTGAAAGAGGGGCGTTCGGGTATCTCGGCGAACGAGGAAATGGCCGAGCACGGATTCCGCAGCCAGATCGCCGGGGACGTCAAGCTGGACGTGACCGAGCACGTGGACAAGCGCACCCTGCGATTCATGGGGCCGGGTGCGGCCTATGCGCATATCGCCATGCAACAGGCCATTGCCGATGCCGGTCTGGAGGAGGGCGAGATCGTCAACCCGCGCACCGGGCTGGTGGCGGGGTCGGGCGGGCCGTCCACCTCGGCCATGCTGGCGGCGCATCAGACGGTGCTGGAAAAGGGCAGCCCCAAGCGGATCGGGCCCTTTGCCGTTCCGAAATGCATGTCCTCGACGATCAGCGCCAACCTGTCGACCGCCTTCAAGATCAAGGGCATCAACTATTCCATCACCTCGGCCTGTTCCACCAGCCTGCATTGCATCGGCAACGCCGCCGAGCAGATCATGATGGGCAAGCAGGACGTAATGTTCGCGGGGGGCGGCGAAGAGCTGGACTGGACGTTGTCGTGCCTGTTCGACGCGATGGGCGCGATGTCGTCGAAGTATAACGACACCCCCGAGAAGGCGAGCCGGGCCTTTGACGCGGACCGCGACGGATTCGTGATTTCCGGTGGCGGCGGGATCGTCGTGCTGGAGGATCTGGAGCATGCGAAGGCGCGGGGTGCCAAGATCTATGCCGAGGTGACGGGCTATGCCGCGACCAGCGACGGGCATGACATGGTGGCCCCCAGCGGCGAAGGCGGCGAGCGGGCGATGCGCCTGGCGTTGCAGACGCTGCCCGAGGGTCGCCGCGTTGGCTATATCAACGCGCATGGCACCAGTACGCCGGTCGGTGACGCGGGCGAGGTGGAGGCCGTACGGCGGATTTTCGGCGAGGGCAACGTGCCGCCCATAAGTTCCACAAAGTCGATGACCGGCCATAGCCAGGGGGCGACAGGGGCGCAGGAGGCGATTTACTGCCTCCTGGCGCTGCATCACGATTTCATCATCCCGTCCATCAATGTCGAGACGCTGGACCCCGCCATCCACGAGGGCGAGATCGCCACGGCGCGCGTGGACGATGCCGGGCTGGATACGGTGATGACCAACTCTTTCGGTTTCGGTGGCACGAACGGCTCGATGCTGCTGAGCCGTTTTGACGGATAGGACGGCCATGACGAATTCTATGCAAGGACAGCGTGGCCTGATCATGGGCGTCGCGAACGACCGCTCGATCGCGTGGGGGATCGCAAAGGCGATGCACGCGGCCGGGGCGGAGCTGGCGTTCTCCTATCAGGGCGAGGCCTTTGCCAGGCGGGTGGAACCGCTGGCCAATTCGCTGGGATCGAACCTGTTGATGGACGTGGACGTCACCAAGGACGAGTCGCTGGACGCCGCCTTTGCAACACTGGCCGAGACATGGCCGACGATCGACTTCGTGGTGCATGCCATCGCCTATTCCGACAAGTCCGAGCTGTCGGGCCGGTTCCTGAACACCAGCCGGACCAATTTCAAGCATTCGATGGATATCTCGGTCTATTCCTTCATCGAGGTGGCCCGCCGGGCCTATCCGATGATGAAGGAGAAGGGCGGCACGATGCTGACCCTGACCTACCAGGGATCGAACCGTGTGGTGCCGAACTATAACGTGATGGGCGTGGCCAAGGCGGCGCTGGAGGCCACGACGCGGTATCTGGCCAATGACCTTGGCCCCGACAAGATCCGCGTGAACGCGATCAGCCCCGGGCCGATGAAGACGCTGGCCGGCGCGGCCATCGGCGGGGCGCGGCGGACGTTCCGGCACACGGAAGAGAACGCGCCGATGCGGGCCAATGCCACGCTGGAGGCGATCGGCGGCACGGCGGTGTATCTGGCGAGCCCGGCCGGGGCCTGCACCACCGGCGAGGTGATCAAGGTCGATGGCGGCTATCACGTGCTGGGGATGCCGCAGCCCGAAAACCTCTGACCCGCGGCCATTGGCCCCCTGCCGGAGCAGGGGGGCGCCTAGCCACGCGGTGGATCAGAGTATGAAGTCGTCCGAATCCAGTTGTGAGACGGAGATGCCGACAAGGGTCAGCTGATGTGCCCCGAAGTCGAGCCGGATATCGTCGCCGACGGTTTGGGCCGCGGCGAGGACGTCCTGAAACCGATGCACGCCGTCGATGGCGGTGAGGTCGATCTGGTCGTCGCCCGGCTCGAAGTCGGTGATGACATCATGGGCGTGGGTGAAGACGAAAGTGTCCGCGCCGACCCCGCCTGTCATCACGTCCTTGCCGGTGCCACCATTCAGCAGGTCGTTGCCTTCGCCACCGCGCAGAATGTCATGCCCCCCGCCGCCAAGCATGATGTCATCCCCTTCGCCGCCGATGAGCGTGTCGTGCCCGCCACCGGCCTTGATCGTGTCGTTGCCCTCGTCGGCGTGGATATAGTCGTTTCCATGCCCGGCCTTGATGTCGTCGTTGCCCGATCCGGCATACATCCGGTCATTACCGCTTCCGCCACTCATTGTGTCGTTGCCTTCGCCGGCGCGCATCAGGTCATTCCCCGAGCCACCGTTCAGGCGGTCATTGCCTTCGCCTGCGTCGAGGGTGTCATCGCCATCGCCACCGTTCAACGTATCGTCGCCGCTTTCATCCCGGAGGATATCGTCGCCGTCGTTTCCGAAGAGCACGTCTTCGCCCTTGCCGCCCTCCACGGTGTCGTTGCCGCGGTTCCCGACGAGCCGGTCGCTGTCGTCACCACCGAAGATCGCATCGTCGCCGTCGCGCCCGATGAGGGTGTCGTCGCCGTCGAAGCCCTTGATGATGTCGTCGAAAAGCGTGCCTGACAGCCAGTCAGCGCTGCCCTTTCCGTTGATCTGCGCCATGTCGTTCTCTCCTGTCGGTTCTGGGGGGGGGCGGGTGCCGCCCGTTGGGTGAGCGCCCCGGGTCTGACCCGGGAACAGGAGGACAACGGTCATGAGGTCGGATTTATTCCGATATCCCGGTTTCGACCGGTTATCGCCACATTATCGCCATGGGAGGCGGCGACGGTTCACCCATGACCTTCATGCGCTCTCCCCACGAGCTACGCCTCGAAAAACGCCAGGCCAGGAGCCGGGCCGCCCGCAAATGGGCGCGTGGG
The DNA here is from genome assembly GCF_030733425.1 of Roseovarius sp. MMSF_3350. Taxonomy (GTDB): domain Bacteria; phylum Pseudomonadota; class Alphaproteobacteria; order Rhodobacterales; family Rhodobacteraceae; genus Roseovarius. The sequence goes on along the minus strand of NZ_JASHIZ010000008.1, from coordinate 97,952 downwards.
ATTCAGCTTGGCCTGATGGGGCTGTGCCTGACGGCGGTATGGCAGGAACGGGCGATCCATCCGGGGATGCATGACCGGATGCAGGACGCCTATGCCTATGGCGTCGACTGGCTCGAAAGCACGGAGACCGGCAGCAGCTATCTGACCGCGATGGGCGGACTGAGCGGCGGCGGCGACAGCGGCGAGCATGACGCGATCACGCGGGCATTGCTGAACCTGCGGCAGTAACCGCGAACGCCATGCCGCGGGCCGGCGGTGCCTTTTCGGCCACATCTTCCACAATCCGTGCGGGGCAGCTTGAAAGGGGCGCGGTGAAGCAGCACCTGATGCGACAGAGGACGACCTCCCCACTCGGGCAGTTTGCATCCGGGACGGCCCGGCTCAAGTGGGAGGGTTCCATGAGATCCCCGTTCGACCGTCTGCGCCACGCGCTGAGCTTTGAAATCATCGCCCTGATCCTGATCGTGCCACTGGGGGCTGTGGCCTTCGGGGTGCCGATGCACGATATCGGGGTGGTCGGGCTGGTCAGCGCGACCATCGCCACGCTGTGGAACATGATTTTCAATTTCGGTTTCGACCTGGTGCTGCGGCGGCAGACCGGCTCGACACGCAAGACCGCCTTGATGCGGATCGGTCATGCGGGCCTGTTCGAGGCGGGACTGCTGGTGGTGCTCATGCCGTTCATCGCGTGGTATCTGCAGGTGTCGCTGTGGCAGGCGCTGGTGATGGACCTGTCATTCGCGTTGTTCTACATGGTCTACGCTTTGGGCTTTAACTGGCTTTATGACATGGTGTTTCCGCTGCCGGAATGGACCGGGCAGGAGGCTCGGAACTGAGCTGCAGTACAGCGCCATCGGCCGCGATTGCGCCAAACCCTGCCGATCGGGACGAAATCGCGCGGTCACGGTGGCGTGAGGGCGGTTTGCCTGCGCCGGATCGGCGTTATCTTCAAAGATGAATGACGGTGCAGGTCATGCCGATGCTGGCGGCCTGCGCCCCCGACCCGACAGGAGACACCGATATGACTAGCCGACTGATCAACCGACGCAGCCTGATCGCCACCGGCGGCGCGGCCGCCGCCGTGACACTGGGATCGGGCCTGATCGTGCCCGCCCGTGCCGCAGGCGTGCAGCCGACGCCGACGATGCCGGGCGGCGCCAACAACTATCGCCCCGGCGCGCAGATCGTGCAGCGAATCGGCAATGGCGGATTCGCCATGACCGGCACCGTGCGCCGTGCGGGCGACGGCGCCCCGCTGGAAGGCCGCCGCATCCAGATCTGGGCGCACACGACCGAAGGGCACGAGCGTGACCCGCAAAGCCACGGTGCGACGCTGACCGACCGAAACGGGCAGTTCGTGATGGACATGCCGCAGATCGTGCCCGCCTTCGGTCAGCCGCACGGGCATCTGGCCTATGATGCAGAGTATGACGATGGCGGGTTCGAGACCGTGTTCCTGCGCCCGGTGATGTCGAGCGCGTCGGAGACCTCGCTTGACGTGGAGTTCGTGCTGGTTCCGGCGTAGCGTCCTGATGTTGCGAAAGGTTTTGATATGGGCGGCGGTTTGCGCCGCCCTTCTTGTGCCCGTCGTGGCGGCGGGGTTCAGCCCGCTGCTGCAATGGCGCCAACCCATCTATATCGTGGCCGGGTTTGCCGGGATCGTGGGCTTTTCCCTGATGCTTTTGCAGCCGCTTCTGGCCGGGGGCTACCTGCCCGGCTTGCCGGCGCTGAAAGGGCGGCGGGTGCATCGTTGGGTCGGCGCGGGGATCGTGGCGCTGGTGGTGCTGCACGTGGGCGGGTTGTGGCTGACCAGCCCGCCGGACGTGGTGGATGCGCTGCTGCTGCGCTCGCCGACGCCGTTCTCGGTATGGGGTGTTCTGGTCATGTGGCTGATCTTTGCCACCGCCGCGCTGGCGCTTACGCGCAAGCGGCTGGGGGTGCGGCCCATGACATGGCGGCGGGTGCACACGGCGCTGGCGGTGCTGATCGTGGCGGGCACGGGCCTGCACGCGATCCTTATTCAGGGCACGATGGAAACGGTGAGCAAGTTCGCCCTGTGCGCGCTGGCGCTGGGGGCGACGATCAAGGTCATACGGGACCTGCGGATCTGGGCCGGCAAAACAAGGTGAAGCGGGCGGCATCCCGGACTTGATCCGGGATCTCATTGTCTCGGAGGTCCCGGGTCAGGCCCGGGACGGGTGTTTCAGAACCACTGGCCGGGTTCCATCAGGCCCAAGTCCAGCAATTGACGCGAATGCCATTCGAACGGCGCGGAATTGTGCCACTTGAACGTGTGGATGTCGAAGGTCGAGCCCGGGTTGCGTTTCAGCGCCTTGGCCGTGCGGAACGAGGCCACCGCCGCCGTCAGATTGTGGTGCCAGGGGCAGGCATAGGTGTTGTATTCCTCGTCGTTGAAGGTGTGATCGGGACGCAATTCCAGCCCCGGCCTGGCGCGGAACAGAGAGATACGGTCGATCTTGCGCCGCTCGGCGGGGATGTGTTCCTCGTATCGCCAACGCAGGCCGCCGAAGAAATCGAGCTGCCGTTCGCGCGGGTGGTTGTGGTTGTCGGGATCGTTGCGCGCCAGCGCGTAATAGCCGGAACGGTCGAGATGCGCATCCTCCAGCGAGACGGCGTCGCGGTGCAGGTCGAGGTCGCCGGCGTAGAGATCGACCACGTAGGTCAGCATGGCGTCGCGCCGTTCCTCGGTGTGGAAGGCCAGCATCTCGCCCACGGTGCGGGTCTCGCAGAAGGGAAAGAACAGGTACTCGGCGTTGAAGCAGTAATAGAGCCAAAGACCCGGCGCGGCCTCGATCACGCGGTTCACCGCCTCGACGAAACTGTCGCCCGCCGCGATGTCATAGCCGATCCGCTCGACCCGGTCGGCCACGTCGGGCGCGAGGGAGAACGCGGGGGGCATGAGCACCAGCACCGAGGCGAACCCGGTGTCGAGATGGTGCCGGATGGCGCTGTCGACCTCGACCTGATCCTCGACGAAGATCATGGCGACGGGGCCCTTGGCCAGCGCCGCGGCGGAACTGTCGAGAAAGGCGGAGAGGCTGTGATATTGCATCGTCATCCTTCGGGGCTGCGCCGGTAAAATTCCGCAATTCGCGGCGCATTGCAAGTCGGGCCGCAGGTGGTGTAGGCAGGCGCCTTGAAACCGCTTGAGACGCAGGGTGTGGCCATGTCCGAGACGAAAAAGCTATACATCAAGACCTACGGGTGCCAGATGAACGTCTATGACAGCGAGCGCATGGCCGAGGCCATGGGCGGCGCGGGCTATGTCGAGACGGACACGCCCGACGACGCGGACATGATTCTGCTCAATACCTGTCACATACGTGAAAAGGCCGCGGAAAAGGTTTATTCCGAGCTGGGCCGGTTCAAGGGGCTGAAGGACGCCAAGCCCGACCTCAAGATCGGCGTGGCCGGCTGTGTCGCGCAGGCCGAGGGCGAGGAGATCATGCGCCGCCAGCCGATGGTGGACCTGGTGGTGGGGCCGCAAAGCTATCACAACCTGCCGGCGCTGGAGGCCAAGGCGCGGGACGGGGCCAAGGCGCTGGACACGGATTTTCCGGTCGACGACAAGTTCGACACGCTGCGCAAGCGGGGCGGCAAGGCCAAGCGCGGACCGACCGCGTTCCTGACCGTGCAGGAAGGCTGCGACAAGTTCTGTGCCTTCTGCGTGGTGCCCTATACCCGTGGCGCGGAGGTAAGCCGCCCGGTGGCGCGCATCGTGGACGAGGCGAAAGAGCTGGTGGAGCGCGGCGTGCGCGAGATCACCCTGCTGGGCCAGAACGTGAATGCCTATCACGGGCAGGGGCCGGACGGGAACGACTGGTCGCTGGCGCAGCTGATCTGGGAGTTGGACAAGGTCGACGGGTTGGAGCGCATCCGGTTCACGACCAGTCATCCCAACGACATGGGCGACGACCTGATCGAGGCGCACGGGCAGTGTGCCAAGCTGATGCCCTACCTGCACTTGCCGGTGCAATCGGGCAGCGACCGCATCCTGAAGCGGATGAACCGCAGTCATACCGCCGAAAGCTATATCCGGTTGATCGAGCGCATCCGCGCGGCGCGGCCCGATATCCTGCTGTCGGGGGATTTCATCGTGGGCTTCCCGGAGGAGACCGAGGCGGATTTCGCCGACACGATGGCGCTGATCGAGGAGGTCCGCTATGGCTATGCCTATTCCTTCAAGTATTCCACACGGCCCGGCACGCCCGCGGCGGAGCGTGCGCAGTTGGACGAGGACGTGAAGACCGAGCGGTTGCACCGCCTTCAGGCGCTGATCACCGAACAGCAGCGCGCCATCCAGGATGCCATGGTGGGCCGCGAGGTGGGTGTGCTGTTCGAGAAGGCCGGACGCCGCGAGGGGCAGATGGTGGGCAAGTCGGATTACCTGCACGCGGTCCATGTGAGCGATCCCGACGTGCGGCCCGGCGACCTGCGCCGGGTGGAAATCATCGAAAGCGGCGCCAATTCGCTGGGCGGTCGGGTGCTGCCCGCCTGAAGTTCCGGCAGGGTGGCGGTCACGCTCGGGGATGGCGGGATAATTCGCTGTTTCGGGGTATGTACAGCCCATGGGTGGGGATTGTTTCCCGGGGCGCCACAATATCTGGCCATTTATGCTTCACAACCCGCCTGAACTTGCTATTCTCAAACAATAATTCGTTTTTTACCTCGGAATCGCTGCCTGGTACCGGGGTAAATGGGGGAAATAATAAAAAGGACAGTGGCTGTGACGAATACGATTTCGAAAACAGTGCGCACCCTTCTGAGCGGATTGGCTGCCGTCGCTCTGGGTGTGGTGGCGATGACCGAGGCCGGTCAGGCGCAAAGTGGCCAGCGGGTCGTGAAGGGCGAGCGTTACGTGCCCACGATCTGGGTCGATCCGGACGGGTGCGAGCACTGGGTGATGGATGACGGCTGGGAAGGCTACATGACCCCCCACGTGAACCGCCAGGGCATCCCGGTCTGCCGCCGGGGCAATGTGTGCGGCGTGGTCAACACCGACCAGCTGTTCGCCACCGACAGCGCCAATATCAGCGCCGCGGGCCGGGCACGACTGCAGGAATTCTTTCGCAGCACCGGGGCGATCTCCTACATCATCACCGGGCACACCGACAGCCGCGCCTCGGACCAGTATAACATCGACCTGTCCTATCGCCGGGCGAACTCGGTCGCGCGAATCGCCGCGGCCACGGGCGCCCGGATCGCGGATGTGCGCGGCTACGGCGAACGTCTGCCCAAGGCATCCAACAACACGGCCGCGGGCATGCAGCAGAACCGCCGCGTCGAAATCATCTGCATCCGCTAAGGGGACCCGAACCAATGCAAGCATATAAACTTCTGGCCGTGATCCCCCTTGTCGGTGCGCTGGCGGCCTGTGACGACAAGCGCAACAAGACCGTCGACCGCGGCTTTGACTCCAAGCACCTGAGCCAGCTTCAGGCGGGCATCTGGGTCGATCCCAACGGCTGTGATCACTGGATCATCGATGACGGAACCGAAGGTTACCTGTCGCAGCGGCTGGACAAATACGGCAAGCCGGTGTGTTCCGGCACCGCGCCGCCGACCGTGGCGACGGGCAACTACAAGGGCGGTACGCCCGTGGCCGACTCGATTTGACGCGCGTCAAATGCCCGTTTCCGTGCCGTGGGCCCAAGGGTCCGCGGCATTTTTCGTTTCAAACGCGTGACAATTGCGAACCGGGCCTTGCCCTTGGGGCCGCATCTTGGCAGCATCGTAACAGGCCTTTGACAGGGAGATTTGATTGGTCACGAACGTGCTGACGTCGCAATCCGAAAGCAGCGACATTCTGGAAACGGTTGTCGAGTTCCCCGACAATTTCCTGTTGATCGACCTGTGCGGCGAGTATGACCGCAACCTTGCCGAAATCGAGAAGAAGCTGGGCGTGCAGATCCTGCGCCGGGGCAACCAGCTTGCCGTGATCGGCGAGCCGGAGCAGGCCAAGGAGGCGCGCGACGTGCTGCTGGCGCTGTACCAGCGGCTGGAAGAGGGCCGCACGGTGGAGCATGGCGACGTCGACCGAGAGCTGCGCATGGGCGCGGGCGGCAGCGCACACCGCGATGAGGGCGAGGACGCGGATGGCGGCGATCAGCTCGAGATGTTCAAGGGCGGGCGGGTCGAGATCAAGACCCGCAAGAAGCCGGTGGAGCCACGCACCGACGCGCAGAAAGCCTATGTCCAGGCGCTGTTCGCCAACGAGCTGGCCTTCGGCATCGGCCCCGCGGGCACCGGCAAGACCTATCTGGCCGTCGCTGTGGGCGTCAGCATGTTCATCGAGGGGCATGTCGACCGCATCATCCTCAGCCGGCCGGCGGTGGAGGCGGGCGAGAAGCTGGGCTATCTGCCGGGCGACATGAAGGACAAGGTCGATCCTTACATGCAGCCGCTATACGACGCGCTGAATGACTTTTTCCCGGCCAAGCAGGTGGCCAAGCTGATCGAGGAAAAGCGGATCGAGATCGCACCGCTGGCCTTCATGCGGGGGCGGACGCTGGCCAATGCCTTCGTCGTGCTGGACGAGGCGCAGAACGCGACCTCGATGCAGATGAAGATGTTCCTGACGCGCCTGGGCGAGGGCAGCCGGATGGTGATCACCGGCGACCGAAGCCAGATCGACCTGCCGCGCGGGGTGACCAGCGGGCTGCACGATGCCGAGCGGCTGCTGAAGGATATTCCCAAGATCGCCTTCAACTACTTCACCTCGAAGGACGTGGTGCGCCACCCGCTGGTGGCGGCGATCATCGAGGCCTATGACGCGGATGTCTGAGTCCGGGGGCAATTTTCTTTGGAAGAAAATTGGCCGGAAAATTGCTATTTTCCGATCCGGAATTTTGCAAAATTCCGGCCCGCGCCCGGTGTGAGCGTTTCGGTCGATACGGTGATCGAGGACCACCGCTGGCAGGAAGCGGGGCTGGAGCGGCTGGCCGCGCGGGCGGCTGAGGCCACGTTGGCGCATCTGGGGCTGGACCCCGCGGCGTGGGAGATCGCGGTGCTGGGCTGCGACGATGCGCGGATTGCCGCCTTGAACGAAGATTTCCGGGACAAGGCGGCGCCGACCAATGTATTAAGCTGGCCGAGCGCGGAACGCGGCGCAGAGACCGACGGCGTGGTGCCGGACCTGCCAGAGGCGGGTCCCGACACCGAGCTGGGCGATATCGCGATTGCGTTCGAGACCTGCGCGAAAGAGGCCGAGGCGGCGGGCAAGCCGATGCAGGACCACGTGACGCACCTGATCGTTCACGGAATCTTGCATTTGCTGGGCTACGATCACGTTCGTGACAAGGATGCCACCCTGATGGAACGAACCGAGGTGGAGATACTTGGCAAACTGGGTCTGCCTGACCCATATTGACACCCGGCGCCCGTGGATGCGGGCGCGATTTGGAAAGGTACGATGAACGACAGCAACGACGCCTCTTCTATGGCAGCGCATGGCGCGCGGCCCGAGGCAAGCAAGGGCGACGATCCGGCAGAGGATCAGAACGACACGCAGGGCGGGTTCTTCCGCAACTTCTTTCGTGCGCTTGGCGCGGACGAGACACTGGACGGCTCGGAGGCGGACCCCGACGGAGGCAGCCCCGCCGCGACCGGCGGGGGCTTTGCGCCCAACCTTGGGCTGGGCAATTTGCGGCGGCTGTCGGTCGAGGACGTGATGATCCCCAAGGCGGACATCGTTTCGGTTCCCGCCTCAATCACCATGGATGAACTGGTTCACACGTTCCGCGACAGCGGGCTGACGCGCCTGCCGGTTTACGAGGGGACGCTGGACACGCCCGTGGGGTTTGCCCACCTGAAGGATTTCGCGCTGAAGCACGGGTTCAACGGGCATGGCTCGGAGTATTCGCTGGAAGAGCTGTTGCGCCCACTGATGTACGTGCCTCCGTCGATGACCATCGGCGTGCTGTTGCAGAAGATGCAGGCCGAACGGCGTCACATGGCGCTGGTGATCGACGAATATGGCGGGGTCGACGGGCTCGTGACGATCGAGGACCTGATCGAACAGGTCGTGGGCGAGATCGCCGACGAGCACGACCAGGACGAGGGCGCCTACTGGGCTGAGGAAAAGCCCGGCTCCTACGTGGTGCAGGCCAAGGCGCCGCTGGAGGAGTTCGAGGCCGAGATCGGCCTTTCGCTGACCGACTCGGAGGAGATCGACGAGGAGGAGATCGACACGCTGGGCGGGCTGGTCTTCATGCTGCTGGGCCGGGTGCCCGCACGGGGCGAACTGGTCGAGCATCCCACGGGTATCGAGATCCAGGTGCTGGATTCCGATCCGCGGCGGATCAAGCGGCTGCGGGTGCGGCTGCCCGAGGCGATCGAGGGGTAGGGCATGGCCAGTCTTGACGCGTTGGCGCGGCAGATCGGCGAGGGCCGCGTGCTGACGCGCTATGCCCTTGCCGCAGGTCTGGGCGCGGTGGCGGCGCTGGGGCAGGCGCCCTGGGGGCTGTGGCCGCTGACGATCATGGCGCTGGCGCTGGTCTATGGCCTGTGGCGCGAGACGGGTGGATGGCTGTCTGCCACGATCCTGGGTCTGGTGGCGGGCACGGGGCATTTCGTCGTGGCCCTCAGCTGGATTTTCGAGCCGTTCCTGGTGGACGCCGCACGGCATGGCTGGATGGCGCCGTTTGCCGTGCTGGGCCTGTCGATCTTCATGGCGTCCTACTGGGCCGTGGCCTTTGGCGCGGCCCGCGCGCTGGCCCCGCGCAGCGGCGTGGCGCTGGTGGGGGCGTTCGTCATCGGCGAGGCGCTGCGCGGATGGCTTTTCACCGGCTTTGCCTGGGCGCAGGTCGGCCATGTGCTGATCGACACGCCGCTGCTGCATTGGGCGTCCATCGGCGGGGGCCTGGGCCTCTGTGCGCTGATCATGGGTGCCGCGGTGGCGTTGTGGCATCTGGGTGCGGGGCGGCGCATGGCCGGGGCCACGGGGCTGGCGGGCCTTGCGTTGCTGTATGGCGGGGGCCTGGCCCTGACGCCGACCGAAGCCGCCGCCCCGGGGCCGGAGGCGCAGACCGTACGGCTGGTACAGCCCAACGCGGCGCAGCGGGCGAAATGGCTGCCCGAGAACCTTCAGATGTTCTATGACCGGCAGCGCCAGTTCACCGCCGCCCCGGGCGAGACCGGCCGGCCCGACCTGGTGGTCTGGCCCGAAACGGCGATCCCGACCTTCCTGCACCAGTCGGGCGACCTTTTGGGCGGTATCGCGGCCTCGGCGCAGGGCGCGCCGGTGGTGCTGGGCCTGCGGCGGCTGGACGGGCAGCGGTTCTACAACTCGCTGCTTTACATGGACGGGGACGGAACCGTCGCGCAGGTCTATGACAAGCATCACCTTGTGCCGTTCGGGGAATTCATGCCGCTGGGCGACCTGATGGCGCGGTTCGGCATCCACGGCCTTGCCGCCGAGGAGGGCGGGGGGTATTCCGCCGGGCCGGGGGCCGAGATCGTGGACATGGGCCCTCTTGGCACGGCGGTTCCGCTGATCTGCTACGAAGGCGTGTTCGCGCGCAACATCACCTCGGCGCCGGCGCGGCCCGACATGATCCTGATGATCACCAACGACGCGTGGTTCGGCAAGGTCTCGGGGCCATACCAGCATCTGGCGCAGGGACGGCTGCGCAGCGCGGAGCAGGGCCTGCCGATGGTGCGCGTGGCCAATACCGGCGTGTCGGCCATGGTCGACGGCACGGGCCGGGTTCTGGCGCATATCCCGCTGGGAGAGGCGGGCTGGATCGACACGCCCCTGCCGCCGCCGTTGCCGGCGACGCTCTACAGCCGGACGGGGAACGCGCCGATGCTGGTTCTGGCCGCGCTGCTGATGCTGGCGGGGGCGCTGATCCACAGGCGCGCCACGGGTCGTAGACTTAGCGATTGACCTTCCCGTGAGGCCCGCATAAGCAAGCTGGAAACCCGTCACAACGGCTTCCTGGCGTGGCGGGACTTACCCCAATGGAGCATTTCATGTCCCGAGACAACTACGTTTTCACCTCCGAGTCCGTTTCGGAGGGGCACCCCGACAAGGTGTGCGACCGCATTTCCGACGCCGTGCTTGATGCCTTTCTCGCCGAGGAACCCGACGCCCGCGTGGCCTGCGAAACCTTCGCCACCTCCGGCATGGTGGTGATCGGCGGCGAGGTGGGCCTGTCGGACCAGGAACGCCTGAAGAACTACATGGGCCGGATCGGTCAGATCGCCCGCGACTGCATCCGCGATATCGGCTACGAGCAGGACAAGTTCCACTGGAACACCTGCCATGTCCTGAACTTCCTGCACGAGCAGTCCGCGCATATCGCGCAAGGTGTCGACAAGGACGGGGCCGGGGACCAGGGCATCATGTTCGGCCACGCCACCAACGAGACCGACGCGCTGATGCCCGCGCCGATCCAGTTCAGCCATGCGATCCTGCGGCGGCTGGCCGAGGTGCGCAAATCCGGGCAGGAGCCGACGCTGCGCCCGGACGCGAAAAGTCAGATTTCGCTGCGCTACGAGAACGGCAAGCCGGTCGAGGTGACCTCGATCGTGCTGTCCACGCAACACGAGAGCGAGCACCAGAAGAGCGACGACATCCGCGCCATCGTCGAGCCCTATATCCGCGAGGTGCTGCCCGCCGAGTGGATCACGGACAAGACCGAGTGGTGGGTGAACCCCACCGGCACCTTCGTGATCGGCGGACCTGACGGGGACGCGGGCCTGACGGGCCGAAAGATCATCGTGGACACTTACGGTGGCGCGGCCCCACATGGCGGCGGCGCGTTTTCGGGCAAGGACCCGACCAAGGTGGACCGCTCGGCCGCCTATGCCGCGCGCTACCTGGCCAAGAACGTGGTCGCCGCGGGCATGGCCGAGAAATGCACCATCCAGCTGAGCTATGCGATCGGGGTGGCCAAGCCGCTGTCGATCTATGCCGAGACCTATGGCACGGGCGAGGTCGAGGCGGCGGCCATCGAGAACGCGGTGCGCAAGGTCATGGACCTGACGCCGCGCGGCATCCGCGAGGCGCTGGACCTCAACAAGCCGATCTACGAGCGCACGGCGGCCTATGGCCATTTCGGGCGCGAGCCGGAGGCCGATGGTGGTTTCAGCTGGGAACGCACCGACCTGGTGGACGCGCTGAAAAAAGAGGTCTGATCCGGACCAAGGACGGAAGGGCGCGGGGGTGATGTCTCCCGCGTTTTTTCATGCGCGACAGGGCGCCTTGCAAACCGTAGACTGCGCCAAAAGGGAGGGACGGGATGATCCTTGATATCGGGCTGCCGCTGGCGCTGGCCTTCATCATGTTTTCCTTGGGGCTGGGGCTGCATTTCGCCGATTTCGGCCGGGTGCTGCGCATGCCGAAACCCGCGCTGACGGGGATCGTGGCGCAGCTCGTGCTGTTGCCGCTGGTGGCCTATGCGCTGATCGCGCTCTGGGGGTTTGCGGGCGGCATGGCGTTCGGGATCATGCTGCTGGCGTTCAGCCCCGGGGGCGTCACCTCGAACATGCTGACCAAGCTGGCGGGGGGCACCGTGGCGCTGTCGATCACGCTGACGGCTGTGGTGAGCCTGCTGTCGGTGCTGACGCTGCCGGTGCTGGTGGCCTGGGCGGCGGTGCATTTCATGGGAGAGGCCGCGCCCGAGATCAGCGTGGTGAAGGTCGGCGTGGCGATGTTCCTGATCACGGCGCTGCCGGTCTTCATCGGGCTGCTGATCCGCCGCTATGCCGAGCGTTTCGCGCAAGCGATCGAACGCGGCTGCGAAATCGTGGCGCTGATCCTGTTCATTCTGATCGTGGCAGCGGCGATTGCCAGCAACTGGGCGCTCCTGACCGAGAGCTTCGCGCGGCTGGGGCCGTTCCTGATCGTGCTGAACCTGGTGCTGCTGGCGGTGGGGATCGGCCTTGCCCGGCTGATGGGGATCGCCGGGCGCGACGGGCTTGCCATCGCGGTGGAGATGGGGGTGCAGAACGCCACGGTGGGCATCACCATCGCCAATATCGTCGCGGCCAGCACGGGGCTGTCGGAATTCGCCGTGCCCTCGGCGGTTTACGGCATCTGCATGTATCTGGTGAACATTCCCGCGCTGCTGGTGCTGCGCCGGGTCTTTGTCGCGGGGTCCTGAGATGGGACAGGCCAAGCATCCCTCTGGCGCGCCGTGGCGCAACTTCTATGGCCGGTTCAAGGGAAAGCACCTGAAGAAATCGCAGGAAGCCTACCTGGACGAGGACCTGGCCGCGTGGTCGCCGGGGGCCGTGGACTGGGAGGTGAACCCGCAGAGAAAGCCGATAGATCTCGGCACGTTATTCGGGGACCGTGATGTATGGCTTGAAGTCGGTTTTGGCGGCGGCGAGCACATGATCCACCAGGCGGCGGAGAACCCCGGTGTGGGGATCGTCGGCTGCGAGCCTTACATCAACGGGGTGGCCAAGCTGCTGGGCCAGTTGCGCGACAGCGACGTGAAGAACGTGGCGATCCATCCCGGCGACGTGCGTGACATGTTCGACGTGCTGCCCGAGGCCAGCATCGCGCGGGCCTTCCTGCTATACCCCGACCCGTGGCCGAAGAAGCGCCACCACCGGCGGCGCTTCGTGACGCCCGAGCACCTGGAGCCGCTGGCGCGGGTGATGAAGCCCGGCGCGATCTTCCGCGTCGCCACGGATATCCCTGACTACGTGCGCCAGACGATGATCGAGGTGCCGCGCCACGGCTTTACCTGGCTGGCCGAGGGGCCGCGCGACTGGCGGGAGCCGTGGAAGGACTGGATCTCGACCCGCTACGAGCAGAAGGCGCTGCGCGAGGGCCGGGTGCCGCATTACATGACCTTCCGGCGCGACTGATCGCCACCGGCGAGAAGCGAGTATTTTTGGCAAGAAAAGCCGGGGCGCGGCGGGACTTTCCGCCGAGCGCGTGCCTACATGTCGAAGCTGTCCGGGCAGGCCACCTCGAAGGAATAGGCCGTGCCGTCGACATCGCCTTCGATCACGAGCGGAAAGCCTGCAGCATCGGTCGAGGTGCCGAACTGGCGGGTCTCCTCCCCGGTGCGGATCTCGATGCTGGTGACGCCATTGGACACGAATGCCGCCTCGAAAGCCGGGGCGCCTTCGCCATCATGGGTGCGGGCGACAACGAAGGGATCGCGCTCGCACAGCAGCGGATGGTCGAACTCGGTGTCGCCAAAATACCCGGTCACGGAGCCGTTGGGGGCCTCGACGGGGGCGGCATGGGTGGCCTGCGCCAAGGCGAACATCAGGGCGATGCAGGGGAATTTGGTGCGCATGTGAACCTTCTTTGCCTTTGAAGCAAGCTGGTGGAAAGGGCCGGGGGGCGGCCCCTTCCATTACGCAACCAGCTTGTCCTGCAATCGTTCCAGCATGTCGAGGCATTGCGAAAGCTGGTGGAGCGCCACGAATTCGTCGGCCTTGTGCGCCTGCTCGATCGAGCCGGGGCCGCAGATGACCGCCGACATGCCCAGGGACTGAAAAATGCCCGCCTCGGTGCCGAAGGCGACGCATTCGGCGTGGTTGGCGCCGGTGAGTTCCGACACGATGGTGCGGGCCTCGTTGTCGGTGGTGGGGATGAGCCCCTCGACCTCGCCGATGACCTCGGTAACGATGTCCGACTCCGGATCGACGGCGCGCATGGCGGGCAGCAGCTCTTGCTCGATATAGGTCTTGAGCGAGTCCTTGACGAAATCCGCGTCGGAGGTCTGCACCGGGCGCATCTCCCAGTCCACCACCGCTTCGCTGGGGATGACGTTGTGCGCCACGCCGCCCGCGAGGCGGCCGGTGTTGATGGTGGTCCAGGGCGGCTCGAACAGGCTGTCTGCGGGGGCGCGGGCGCGCAGCGCCTCCTTGAGGTCGAGCAGGCGGGCGATGTAGCGCACGGCGTATTCCACCGCGTTCACGCCGCGATCGGGGGCCGAGCCGTGGCCCGCCAGCCCGGAAAAGCGGGTGGTGTATTCGTAACAGCCCTTGTGCCCCTCGATCACGCGCATCATCGTCGGTTCGCCCACGATGGCCACGCCGGGGCTGAGTCCCTTTGCGCGCAGGGTGTGGGCCAGCGCGCGGGCGCCGAAACAGCCCGTCTCCTCGTCATGGGTGAAGGCGAAATGCAACGGGCGATCCGGGTTCAGCGCGGCGTAATGCGGCGCCATGGCGAGGCTGGCGGCGATGAACCCCTTCATGTCGCAGGTGCCGCGGCCGTAGAGCAATCCGTCATGTTCCAGCATGTCGAACGGGTTCGAGGCCCAGTCCTGATCTGCGACGGGCACCACATCGCTGTGGCCCGACAGGACGATGCCGCCGTCGCGCTCTGGGCCGATCGTGGCAAAGAGATTGGCCTTCTGCCCCGAGGGATCGGGGAAGATCTCGACCCGGGCGCCGACCATGTCGAGCCGGTTGGCGATCGAGTTGATCATGTCGATATTGGGGTCGGTCGAGATGGTGGGAAAGCCGATCAGGTCGCCCAGAATGCGCGATGTGCTGTCCAGCAGTTCCTGTCGTTCCGGCACGATTATCCCTTTCTTTCAAGCCTGAGAGACGTTGGAGCCCTAGGCGGAAAGGGTCAAGGGGCGACATGCCGATGGGGTCTGAAATCGGGCGGAAAATGCCGGGGGCGGCCTGTGCGAGACCAACAAACTGCTGCCCGCGCCGGTATACGAGCCCCGGGGGCGGGCCGCATACCGGCGGGTGGGCGCGAGCACGTGCCGCGCCTCAGGCCGCGTTGTCGAGCGGGTGCTCGCTGCGGAACGTCACCGCAAGCCGGTTCCAGATGTTGATCGTGCCGATGGCGACGACGATCTCGACCATCTCGGCGTCGGGGAACCAGTGGCGTGCGGCGTCGTAGACGTCATCCGGCACGCCGTGGTCCTGCATCCGGGTGACCGAGTCGACCAGCGCCAGCAGCGCCCGTTCGCGGGGCGTGAAGACCCGTGCCTCGCGCCAGGTGGCAACGAGTGCGATCCACTGTTCGGAGAGCCCGTGGGCGCGGGCCTGCTTGACATGCATGTCGACGCAGAAGGCGCAACCGTTGATCTGCGAGGCGCGCAGCTTGATCAGGTGCCGCAGGGCCGGGTCCAGCCCGGACTTGCCGGAGACGTGGTTTTCCAGCGCCAGCACGGGTTTGACGGCATCGGGGGCGATGCTGAAATAATCGACACGTTGGGTCATCTTCGAGATCCTTTCAGGAGCGGGGAGGGGAATGGCGCATGCGCGCCTGGAGAAAAGCACAGCCGCGGGCGGCGATGTCACCCGTGCGGTCCTCCGCGGTCAGCCCGTCGAGCAAGGCCTGAACGGTCACCTTGCGCAGTTCGTCGCGGTAGGCACGTTCGGCGCGCAGCATGGCGGCATTGATTCCGCAGGGCGCGGTGAACATGGACTGGGGCAGGGGGTTCGGGCCGCGTTGACGGATCTCGCGGCAACGAAAGGCGGGCTCGGGCCCTTCTACGGCAAGGACGATGTCCAGCAGCGTGATCTCGGCGGGGGAGCGGGCAAGGCGGTAGCCGCCACGTGGGCCGGGTAGCGTCTGCAGGAGGCCGGCGCGCGACAAGGACTGAAGATGCTTCAGCAGGTAGCTGGACGAAACACCGTGAAACTCGGCCAGGTCCGCGGCAGGCATGACCCCATCGTCTGGTAGCGCGGCCATCATGGTAACCGCGTGTATCGCCTGTTCGACTCCGTCGCCGAGTTTCATGACACGCCTCCTGATTCGTGGATAATTTTTATCCGTGATTGATGCCGGAGTCGAGAGGTTGTTGTCCCAGGCCAACCCGCGTTGCCACGCAAAGCCATGAAGCTGTGCGCGGAGGGCCTGTAAGCCGGATTCTGTCGTGGGACGACCATTCATCTGGTCCTGCGGTTGCCCGCAGGCTTTAGCTGCCAACCCGGATCGCGGGGCCAAGGCGGCCCGAATGCGATCCCTATTCGGCATTGCTCCCGGTGGGGCTTGCCAAGCCGGTCCGGTTGCCCGTCCCGCGGTGGGCTCTTACCCCACCGTTTCACCCTTATCCCGGAACATGTCCGAGACGGTCTGTTTTCTGTGGCGCTTTCCCTCGGGTTGCCCCGGCCGGGCGTTACCCGGCACCGTTGCCTTGTGGAGTCCGGACTTTCCTCCGTGCAACTCGCCGACGGCGAGTTGCAGGCGGCCGTCCGGCCCTCCGCGCAAAACGCGATGTAAGGGGTTACGCGGCTCAGGTCCAGAGCGCGGTGTGGCCCAGCGGCGTGTAATCCTCTGGTGAAAGCGGACCGGTCGCAAACGGGCGGTAGCGCAGCCTGACGGCGGCGAGAAGGGCGTCGTCGTCCACATCGGCCGTGTATCCCGCCCGTCGCGCCACGGCTCTGAACGTGTCCGGGTTCGGGTCGCCGGGACCGATGTCATGGCCCCTTTTGCCCGCCAATCCGGCCTGTTCCAGCCTTTCCCAATCGAAATGCGGGCCGGGATCGTGTTTGCGCCCGGGTGCCATGTCGGAATGGCCGATCACGCGGTCCCGCGGAATGGCCCACCGGTCCAGAATGGCGCGCAGAAGGGATTCCAGCGCGTTCATGAGTGGTTCCGGGAACGGGCGATCGCCGGGATTATCGAGTTCTACGCCGATGGAGCGGGAATTCACATCGGTCACATCTTGCCACGAGCCTGCCCCGGCGTGCCAGGCGCGCGCGATTTCGGCGACCATTTGCCATACGTGCCCATCGGCCCCGATGAGGTAATGCGCCGACACTTCGGCCTGCGGGTCGCAGAGACGCTCCAGCGCGGCCTCGGCGCTGGCCATGGCGGTGTAGTGGATCACCACCATGTCGGGTTTCGCGCCAAGGCGGCGCGCTCCGAAATTGGGCGAGGGGTGCCAGAGCGGCGCTGTCACGCGGCCTGCCCGAGGATCAGTTCTGCACCGCCGCGCGGAACGGGCGCGGATCCCACGCGCAGGCATAGCCGTCGCCATCAGGGTCGAGCCCCAGCTTGTCGCGTCGCGGGCCGCCCTGGGCGAGGAAATCGGTCTGCGCCTGGTCGGCCGAGTTGTATTTGGCGCAGTTGCGCTGAAACTTGGCCTGCTTGTTGAGACCGACGCGGGTATAGATCTGCTGGCCCTTGGGGTGGCTGGTCTCGAGCGCGTATTGCACGATGTTGGGGCCGATATTGCCCGTACGTTCGGGCAGGGCGCCGGGCTGGACCACCTGGTATTGGGCGCGGTTCTGGGCGATCAGTTCGGCGTCGTCCTGGATCGTGCGGGCGTTGCCCACGGCGTCGAAATTGTTCTCGTTCGAGATGCCGCCCGCGCTGGTCACGGTCTGGGGCGTGGGGTTCGAGGGGCTGGCATGCACGATCTGCTGGCCCGAGTTCTGCGAGGTTTCGGCCAGCCGCGCCGCGGTTTCGCGGGCGATCTCGTCGCTGGTGGAGGCAGAGGAGAGCCCGCCGGTGGGCGTGTAGGCGCCCGAGGCGGGTTGCCGCGTGGGGTTGGTGGAGGAGGTCACGGTGCCGCCGGCCGCGCCTTGTGTCGCGCTGAGCGGTGCGCCCGGCGTGGCCTGGCTGCGGCTTTCGGGTGAAATCGCGCCGGCGGGCGGCACGGCAGAGGTGCCTTCGAGCTGCGCATCGCGGGCGCGTTGCTGGGCGAGGTATTCGTCCGACGTGCCGAAACCGACGCCGGTGCCGCTGTCGGGGAGGCCCGCGCCGCTGTCAGGGACGCTGGGCGCACAGGCGGTCAGCCCGACAAGGGCCGTTACACAAAGATAAAATCGCATCTGATTGGATCCTGCCGATCTGTTTTGCAACAATCTACCACCATTTGCCGGGTTTGGCCACAAAGCCCGCCGCCGCCTCGAGCGCGTAGGCGGTGTTGAGCAGATCGCCCTCTTCCCAGGGCCGACCGATCAACTGCAGACCAAGGGGCAGCCCGTTGCGGTTGAGCCCGGTGGGCACGGCGATGCCGGGCAGGCCGGCGAGGTTGACGGTGACGGTGAAGACGTCGTTGAGGTACATCTCCACCGGGTCATCGGACTGCCGGCCCAGTTCGAATGCCGCCGAGGGGGTGGCGGGGGTCAGGATCGCGTCGATGCCTTGATCGAACACGTCCTCGAAATCCTTCTTGATCAGGGCGCGCACCTTGCGGGCGCGGTTGTAAAAGGCGTCGTAGAAGCCAGCCGACAGCACGTAGGTGCCGACCATGACGCGGCGCTTGACCTCATCGCCGAAGCCTTCGGCGCGGGTCTTTTCGTACATCTCGGTGATGCCGTCGCCCTGCGCCAGTTTCGCGCGGTGGCCGTAGCGCACGCCGTCATAGCGCGCCAGGTTCGAGGACGCCTCGGCGGGCGCGATGACGTAATAGGCGGGCAGGGCGTACTTGGTGTGCGGCAGCGAGATATCGACGATCTCGGCCCCCGCATCGGCCAGCATTTCCTTGCCTTGGGTCCATTGCGTCTCGATCTCCTCTGGCATCCCGTCCATGTGGTATTCTTTGGGGATGCCGATCTTCTTGCCGCGGATGTCGCCGGTCAGCATGGCCTCGAAATCCGGCACGGGGATGTCGGCGCTGGTGCTGTCCTTGGGGTCGTGACTGCACATGGCTTCCAGCATGATGGCCGCGTCGCGCACCGATTTGGTCATCGGGCCGGCCTGGTCGAGCGACGAGGCGAAGGCCACGATCCCCCAGCGCGAGCAGCGCCCGTAGGTGGGCTTGATGCCGGTGATGCCGGTGAAGGCGGCAGGCTGGCGGATCGAGCCGCCGGTATCGGTGCCGGTGGCGCCAAGGCACAGATCGGCGGAGACGGCGGAGGCCGAGCCACCCGAGGAGCCGCCGGGCGTCAGCGCCATCTCGTCATTGCCGCGGCGCCACGGGTTGATGGCGTTGCCATAGACGGAGGTCTCGTTCGAGGAGCCCATGGCGAACTCGTCCATGTTGAGCTTGCCCAGCATGACGGCGCCGGCGTCGAAGAGGTTCTGGCTGACGGTGGATTCATATTCCGGCTTGAAGCCCTTGAGGATGCCGCTGGCGGCCTGGGAGGGCACGCCCTTGGTGCAGAAAAGATCCTTGATGCCCAGCGGGATGCCGCACATCGAGGGCGCGTCGCCGGCCCGAAGCCGCGTGTCGGCGGCCTTGGCCTGTTCGCGGGCGATCTCGGGCGTGTGGTGCACGAAGGCGCCAAGCGCGCCGGCGCCCTCGATGGCCGTCAGGCAGGCCTCGGTCAGTTCCTCGGAGGTGATCTCGCCCGCGCGCAGGTTGTTGCGGGCGTCGGCGATGGTCATTGCATTGAGATCGGTCATCATTCCACCACTTTCGGCACGGCGAAAAAGCCCTCGCGGGCATCGGGGGCGTTGGACAGCACCTTGTCCTGCTGGCCGCCGTCGGTCACCACGTCCTCACGGCGCTTGAGGCGCATGGGCGTGACCGAGACCATCGGCTCGACCCCCTCGACATCGACCTCGTTCAGTTGCTCGATGAAGCCGAGGATGGTGTTGAACTCGTTGGCCAGCGCGGGGAGGTCGTCTTCCTCGACCCGGATGCGGGCCAGCTTGGCCACCTTGGCGGCGGTCGCGGTGTCGATGGACATGGGGGCATCTCCGTGTGCGTTATCGCATCCGCGTTTAGCGCCCGCGCCGGGACGGTGCAAGGGCGTGGCGGCGGTAGAGCTCGATCATCCAGCCCAGCATGAGCGCGTTGAAGACGTGCCAGCCGAAATGGGTGCCGAGGGCGAGGCTGTCGCACAAGGGCGCGTCGAGGCTGCGGAAGGTCAGCGAGACGAGCAGCAGGCCCGCGCCCAGAACGAGACCCCGCGACAAAGCGGCGTCGGCGCGGGTGAGCCAGGCGTAGAGCAAAATGACCAGCGGCAGCGTCAGGTAGGAGGCCGAGGGGCCATAGAGCGGAAGCTGCGACAGGAGTGGCATGGCGAGGGCGGTCACGACCAGGAAGGCGAGAACGGTGGCGGCGGCGGCTCGACGCGACAGGCCGAGAAAATGGCGGCTGGCGGCATAGAGATAGGTCAGCGCAAAGACCATGATCGGCAGGACGTCGAGCATCGCCGCCCAGGGCTGGGCGAACGTGTGAAAGAGAAACGAACCGACGCCGATCAGCGCCAGGAGCAGGACGAGGGGGCGGGCCAGCGCAAGCTGCGTGCCGCGCAGGCGCCACGCCATGACCAGCGCCGCGACGAGGAAGGCGGCATTGGTGAGCGCGTTGACCGGCTCGGCCCAGAAGCCGGGATCGGTGCGTTCGCAATAGGCGTCGATGGCGCGGGTCCAGTCCATGTGGAAATCGGTGGCCTCTCTGCTAACTTTCCCGTGGAAATGACATAAGGAGAGCGTCATGAAAATCACCTGGCTTGGACATGCAAGTTTCCGCATCGAGATCGCCGATCAGGTTCTGCTGATCGACCCGTGGCTGACGGGCAACCCGATGCTGGACGAGGCACATCATGATGCGGCCACCAAGGGGGCGACGCATATCCTGCTGACCCACGCGCATTTTGACCATGCCTCGGACCTGCCGGACCTCGCGAAGAGGCTGTCGGTGCCGGTGGTGGGGCAGTTCGACCTGATGGGCTGGTGGGAAGAAAGCGCAGGCCTGGAGGTTGTCGGCTTCAACAAGGGCGGCACGGTGGCCCTGGGGGATGTGAAGGTGACGATGGTGCATGCGACGCATTCCTCGAGCTTCGGCGGCGAGAACGGCCCGCACGTGCCCGGCACCGAATGCGGCTTCATGATCGAGGGCGAGGGGCACGTGATCTATGTGTCCGGCGACACCGACGTGATGGCCGATATGGGCGTGTTCAACGACCTGCATCATCCCGATATCGGCATCCTGTGTGCCGGGGGGCATTTCACCATGGACATGACGCGGGCGGCATACGCGGCGAAGACGTTTTTCGATTTCAAGACGGTGATTCCGTGCCACTACAAGACCTTCCCGCTGCTGGAGCAATCGGCGGAGGCCTTGAAAGAAGGCCTGCCCGGGGTCGACGTGATCGAGCCGGAGGTGATGACGGCGATCGAGATCTGAGCGGGGCAAAACTTTTTTGAAAAGTTTTGGTAAAAGCTTTGAGAAAGCTTTTGGTGCCCGGACCTCCAGGCGGGGTTCGGGCGTCGGCGTTGTGTTGTGATTATTTTCGGCAAGAAAAAGAGCGTCTTACGATCTATTCCTCACGCAGGAATTTGAAGAAGTCCTGCAACAGGGCTTCCGCCTCGGAGGCGTTGATCCCGTCGTAGACGTCCGGCGCGTGGTGCGTCTGGGCATGAGTGAAGATCCGTGCGCCATGCGCCACACCGCCGGATTTGGGGTCGGCGGCGCCATAGTAGAGCCGCGCGATGCGGGCACCCGCAATGGCGGTGGCGCACATCGCGCAAGGCTCCAGCGTGACGGTCAGGCTGTAACCGGGCAGGCGTTCGCTGCCTGCCGCGGCACAGGCGGCGCGGATCGCCAGGATTTCGGCGTGTGCCGTTGGGTCGCTCAGTTCCCGGGTGCGGTTGCCGGCCTGCGCCACGATCCGCCCCGCCGGGTCTGCCACCACGGCGCCTACGGGCACCTCGCCACGGTCGCGGGCGGCGCGGGCCTCGGCCAGGGCCGTGTCCATATGGCTTTTGAACGTCATGCCCCTGAGTGCCGTGCGAGCGGTGCTTTCGCAAGGGGCAAGGATGGGGTAGAGCGATGCCATGACTCGTAAACCCACCTCCCAGACGCCGCCAGGCGACCGGATCGCCAAGGTGATCGCGCGCGCCGGTGTCGCCAGCCGTCGCGAAGCCGAGCGCATGATCGAGGCGGGGCGGGTGCGCGTGAACGGCGACGTGATCGACCGCGCGGCGCTGAACGTGACCAGTGCCGACCGGATCGAGGTGGATGGTCGCGCGCTGGACGCGCCCGAACCGCCGCGCCTGTGGCTGTATCACAAGCCCGCGGGGCTGGTGACGACCACCCGCGACGAGCAGGGGCGCGAGACGATTTTCGACAGGCTTCCCGAGGACTTGCCGCGTGTTCTTAGCGTGGGGCGGCTCGACCTGAACTCGGAAGGGTTGCTGCTTCTGACCAATGACGGCGGCGTCAAGCGCAAGCTGGAACTACCCTCGACCGGCTGGGTGCGGAAGTACCGCGTGCGCGTGAAAGGGCGGCCCGAGGATGCGACGTTCGAGCCGTTGCGCAAGGGGCTGACGCTGGATGGCGAGGTATTTCAGCCGATGTCCGTCGTGCTGGATCGGCAGAAGGGGGCCAATGCCTGGGCCACGGTGGGCATCCGCGAGGGCAAGAACCGCGAGATTCGCCGCGCCATGGAGGCGGTGGGCTGCCAGGTGAACCGGCTGATCCGGATCTCTTATGGCCCGTTCCAACTGGGGCAGCTGAAGGCGGGCGAGGTCGAGGAGATTCGCCCCCGGGTGCTGCGTGACCAGTTGGGCATGGACGAGACGCCAGGCAAGGAAAAGCCCGCGAAGGGCCGGCCGAAGGTTCAGAGGAAACGGCGATAGATCGCGTTTCACAAACATAATCAATTACCTGACGGGTTATCTTGATGTCGCGCCGCGGCGGTAGGCCCTGGGTGTCGTGCCGTAGCGCTTGCGGAAACGGTCGGCCAGTTGCGAGGCGCTGGCAAAGCCGGTGGCGGCGGCGATCTGACCGATGCTGAGCCGCGTCTCGTTCAGGAGCGCATGCGCGCGCGAGATGCGCAGGTCGAGATAATACTGCGCCGGGGTCGCGGCCAGGTAGCGGGTGAAGTGCCGCTCGAGCTGGCGGCGCGAGAGGCCGATCGTCTCGGCGACCTGGGAAATGTCCAGCGGATCCTCGATATGGGCCGACATCAGGTCGGTGGCGGCGATCAGTTGCGGATTGTGGCTGCCCAATGCCGCAGCGTAGGCGGGGCGCTGGGGCGCGCTGCGGTTGCCTGCCCGGCGGTGCAGGCACATGTCGGCGACGATGGCGGCCAGCGCCGGGCCATGGTCGCGCTCGATGATCTCGAGCAACATGTCGGTGCCCGCCGAACCGCCGCCGCAGGTATAAAGCCCCGAATCCTCTTCATAAAGCTGGCCGGTGGGTTCCAGCCCCGGAAAGGTTTCCCGAAAGGCGGGCTGGTTTTCCCAGTGCAGGGTGAAGCGGCGGTTCTTGAGCCGGCCGGCCCGCGCCAGCGCGAAGGCGCCGGTGCAGATGCCGCCCACCTGGACGCCGTGCGCCCATTGCCGGTTCACCCATGTGACCGCCCGCGGCAGGGCCGTCTCCAGCGGCGCGATGCCGGCACAGACAAAGGCCTTGTCGCTGCTCGTCAGGTCATGCGCCTGGCTGTCAGGCGTGATTGTCACGCCGCAGGAACAGGATACAGCTTCGCCGTCTATCGTGCTGATGAACCAGCGATAAAGCTCTTTGCCCGCGACCTGGTTGGCAACGCGCAGCGGCTCGATCGCCGAGGTGAAGGCCAGGAGTGTCAGCCGCGGCAGCAGCAAGAAGTGGTAGTCCTGCGGCGGGCCGTCAAAGTCGACCCGCAAACTGGCCGCGCCGCGCGGGACGAAGGATTTGCGTTCCATGGCGAATTGGTAGCATGTGGCCCGCAACTGGCAAGGGAGGACGAAGGCGTGCGGGCGTTGATACAACGGGTGAGCGAGGCCGAGGTGCGCGTGAGGGGCGCGGTGGTCGGGGCGAGCGGGCCGGGATTGCTGGTGCTGGTCTGCGCGATGGCGGGCGATGGCGATGCCCAGGCCGATGCACTTGCGGCCAAGGTGGCCAAGCTGCGGATCTTCAAGGACGAGGCGGGCAAGATGAACCGCTCGGTGCGCAATGTGGGCGGCGGCGCGCTGGTTGTCAGCCAGTTCACGCTGGCCGCCGACACGTCGCGCGGCACGCGGCCCGGATTTTCGGGTGCTGCGGCGCCCGAGGAGGGGCGGCGCCTGTATGAACGCTTTGCCGAGGCATTGGCGAGCGAGGGCGTGCCGGTCGAGACGGGGCAGTTCGGCGCGGATATGCAGGTGAGCCTGGTCAATGACGGTCCGGTGACGATCTGGCTGGAGGTCTGAGCCCCAACGCGCAGAAATGTCGCGCTTCCCTCGCGCGCGGTGTGCGCTAAGATCGCAGCATGCCCTATCAGTGGAGTCACATGCGGAACGGAGAGGACGAGGCGTGCGAGCTGCGGCTCTGGCCGCACCGGTCGCTGCCGCGGCGGGGGTTTGCTCTGTTCATCGTGATCACCTGCGGAATGCTGACGCTGCCGCTTTACCCCCTGATCGGAACGATGACCCTGTGGGGGCTGCTGCCCTTCCTGCTGCTGGCGATCTGGGGCGTCTGGGCGGCGCTAGAGCGGTCCTACAAGGACGCGCAGATGAACGAGGA
Source organism: Roseovarius sp. MMSF_3350 (assembly GCF_030733425.1). Taxonomy (GTDB): domain Bacteria; phylum Pseudomonadota; class Alphaproteobacteria; order Rhodobacterales; family Rhodobacteraceae; genus Roseovarius. The sequence continues at coordinate 73,665 of NZ_JASHIZ010000008.1, read as the reverse complement.
GCTGACAATAGACCGCGAGGCGGTGCATCTGAAACGCACGAATGCACGCGGGCCGGTACAGGAATGGGACTGCGAAAGCTATTGGGCCAAGGTCGAAATGCATCCCACGGGCGGGCCGGTGCCGCATTACGTGACGCTCAAGGGCAAGGGGCGGCAGGTCGAGATCGGCGCGTTTTTGAGCGAGGACGAGCGCAAGGCGCTATATGGCGAGATCTCTGACGCCCTGCGGCGGATTGGAACGCCCGATCCGCTGGCGGCGGGATAGTGCGGTTCGACAACGGTCTAGCGGTCGATGGCCCGGTCTGTCCCGGATGCGGAGTGGCCGAGGCTCCAGTGGGTGCGAAAGCCAAACTGCCGTTCTGCCGCGCCGCGCAACTCGGGCGAACTGCGCAGAAGGTCTGCCACGCCAACGGCGATGGCACGGCGCGTCGGGCTGGACCCCGTCTTGTGCTGGATCGCCAGACCTTCAAGAATTTTTTCCCGGGTTTCAATCGGTAAGCTGTTGTTCCTGAGGTATCGCACGAGAAGCATATCGACCGCCGATGCGCCTTGGAGTTCAATAAGCGCGGTCGCATAGGCCCCCATGTAGGGCGTGCCGGCACGGATGGCGGCATCAAGATCGGCTGATAGTCCTGGCGCAAAGCCGCGATCTCCGGACAGCCCGGCCAGAAGAACGCGAATCGGTGCAAGATCCCGCTCGCCCGTCGCAAGGTCGCGCGCGAGGTTTTGCACCTTCGGCAGGCGTGCTTTCTGCAGGGCTCCGTAGGGCGCGCGGTCAAGTTCTCGCAGGGCGAGGTCGCGGATGTCGGGGTTGGGGTCGTTCACCAGCCCGGCGAAATGGTCAAGCCTGTCCTCGTCTCTGCCAAAGGCCCAGTCGGACTGATGTTTCAGAACCCCGGTCACGAGCGCGCGATAGCGGGTGTCGAGGACGGCAAGTTCGAGCCACGGACCGTAGGCGCCGTCACGGGCGAGCAGAACCGTCGCGTCGGGACGGCCCGAGAGGTGTTTGCGGGCCTCGCGGCCGACCTCGAGCGGGATGTCGGCGACATCCGGACCGGCCAGCGTTTCAAGCGTGGCGTAGCGCGTTGGGTCCGCCGAATCGGGGCGGGCGACCACCACCTGTTCCGTCGCCAGAAGGATGTCCACAAGCGTCGGATTGGGCGTGTAGCCGTGAAACGCGCAGGCCGCCACGGGGGGCGCGGACCCGAGGCCCAGAAGGCCGCAAACTGCGAGTACGTGAAGTCTGTGTCCGATGCGGTGGCGGTACGATGTCATCCAGCTCTCTCTCGCGCATGGCGCTGTGCGTGGTCCATCCTCGTTTAGTCAAAGTATGCTGGATTTTGGTCGAGTAGGTAAGGCGGTCGTGATGACGAATTCGTCATCGGGGTCTGCCGTGAAGGATGCGCGCCGCGCGAGACAGGGCTCGAATGGATGCATGCGGCGGATGATCCGGCGCCACGACACGTTGCAGCGGATGGCGGGGCAAGGCGCGGTCAAGTACGGCGCACCGAGCGCACCGGAGCGGAGCCTGGTAGTCGTCTGTACCGGTGGCGATGACGCGGTCGAGCCGATCTGGCGCGAGGCCGGGCCCGGCCACGTGGCGCGAACCGCCGCGGGCACCGGGTTCGGATCGAAGCTGGTGAAGTTGTGCATCGAAGCGCAGTTGCGCGGCGACCGACAGCGATGGCCTGACCTGTAGGTTCCGCATCCCGCGCGTGGCGCTCATGGGGCTGCCGAAAGGGTGGTCCCGGTGCGGTCCGGCCCGCGCCTCAGGCGCAGAGCCGGTCCTTGACCCGCGGGCCCACCGCGCCGAAATCCATCTGGCCGGTGTAGTTTTCCTTGAGGTGGCCCATCACCTTGCCCATGTCTCGGATCGAGCTGGCGCCGGTCCTGTCGATGGCGGTGTCGATCGCCTTGGTGACTTCCTCGTCGTCGAGCTGCCGGGGCAGGAATTCCTCGATCACCTCGATCTCGCGCTGTTCCTCCTCGGCAAGGTCCAGCCGGCCGCCTTCCTCGTAGGCGCGGACACTCTCGTGGCGCTGCTTGGTCATCTTGCCAAGGATGGCAAGGATGTCGCCATCGGAACAGCCGGTCTCGTTGTCGGTGCCACGGCGGGCGATGTCCTGATCCTTGATCGCGGCATTGATCAGCCGCAGCGTGCCCAGCCGCGTCGTGTCCTTGTCTTTCATGGCCTGTTTCAGGGCGTCGTTCACGCGCTCGCGCAATCCCATGTCAGGGTATCCTCTTGTCATCCCGTAAACGTGGGACAGTACCGGAAAGCATATAGGGGCGCAACTGCGGCGATCAATGCGGGGCCCCTTGTTTTGCGGGCCATGGCGAGTGACGTCGCGGCGCGAAACGTGGCCTTGACCGCGCGGGCGCGCGACCATAGGTTCCGCGCAATTTGCCCGATGGAGAATCCCCCATGACGCACGCGCCCGATGCCCGTCCGACCGCCTGCCTGGCTTTGGCCGATGGATCGCTGTTCTACGGGCGCGGGTTCGGGGCCGAGGGCGAGGTCGCGGCGGAACTTTGCTTCAACACCGCGATGACCGGCTACCAGGAGATCATGACCGACCCCAGCTATGCCGGGCAGGTGGTGACCTTCACCTTTCCGCATATCGGCAACGTGGGCGTGAACCCCGACGATGACGAGACCGCCGATCCGGTGGCGGAGGGCATGGTCGTGAAGTGGGACCCGACCGAGCCGAGCAACTGGCGCTCGACCGAGCGGCTGGGCGAGTGGCTGGCGCGGCGGGGCCGGGTGGCCATCGGTGGCGTCGACACCCGCCGGCTGACGCGGGCCATCCGCCAGCAGGGCGCGCCCCACGTGGCGCTGGCACACCGCGCGGACGGCAATTTCGACACCGATGCGCTGGTCGCCAAGGCCCGCGCCTTTGCCGGGCTGGAGGGCATGGACCTTGCCCGGCAGGTGACCTGCGCGCAAAGTTACCGCTGGGATGAGATGCGCTGGGCCTGGCCCGACGGGTTTCCCCGCCAGACGCAGGCGCGCCACAAGGTCGTCGCCATCGACTATGGCGCCAAGCGCAACATTCTGCGCTGCTTGGCCAGCGCGGGCTGCGAGGTGACGGTGATGCCCGCCACGGCCACGGCGGAGGACGTGCTGGCGCAAAGCCCCGATGGCGTGTTCCTGTCGAACGGCCCCGGCGACCCGGCGGCGACGGGCGAATATGCCGTGCCGATGATCCGGGGCGTTCTGGAAAAGAACCTGCCACTGTTCGGGATCTGCCTGGGCCACCAGATGCTGGGGCTCGCGCTGGGCGCGCGGACGATCAAGATGAACCACGGCCACCACGGCGCGAACCACCCGGTGAAGGACCTGACCACCGGCAAGGTGGAGATCACCTCGATGAACCACGGGTTCGCCGTGGACAGTCAGACCCTACCCGAGGGCGTGGTGCAATCGCACGTGTCGCTCTTTGACGGCTCGAACTGCGGCATCCGCATGGCCGACCGCCCGGTCTTTTCGGTCCAGCATCACCCCGAGGCCAGCCCCGGACCGCAGGACAGCTTCTACCTGTTCGAGCGCTTCGCCGCGTCGATGGACCGCTGAGCCCGCTGCATTAACCGTTTCTTTACGGGCCATTAACCATCTGCTGGTAAACCGCGTCTGTCACGCAGAAGGGCAGACGGATATGGGGATATCGGAACTGCGACAGGCGGGGCCGTTCGGAGACGCCGCCAGACTCGAGACGGGAACGATAGAGGCCGACCTGGTGCAGCGCGGCACGCTGGGTGCCCGCGACGCCATGCTGGCGCGGCAGGTGCAGCGTCATTGCGACGCCGATGTCGGCCGCATCCTGCTGGCAGAGGGGCTGGTCACGCGGGGCGACCTGCTGGATGCCCATGCCCGCCGGTTCCGCTCGCGCCGGGTCGAGGCCGAAGAGATCGCCGCGCTGCCACCCCTGGCGGTCGAGTCGGCGCCGCACATCTTTTTGCGGTATGCCTTTTTTCCAGTCACCGACCATGACGGCAAACCCGCCATCGTCAGCGGCGACCCCGAGGCACTGGCTTTCGCCCGGGCGCATCTGCCAGAAGAGCTGGGCCGGGCACGCATCCTGTTGGCCCCGCGCGAGGTGGTTCAGGCCCATGTGGCAGAGCGTTTCGCCGCGCGGCTGACCGCGGCCGCGCAGGCCCGCGTGCCACTGATCGAAAGCTGCCGCACCTGGGCGCAAGACTATGGCCGGCGTCTTGCGCTGGTGATGGTGGCGCTGATGGCGCTGGCCGTGTTGACGGTGGCCTTGCCGCGCCTGGTCATGGCGCTGCTGGTCGGGTGGGCGGCGTTCACGCTGATCGTGTCGGCGATGTTCAAGCTGGCGGCCTTCGCGGCGCGGCTGGTCGAGGGGCCGGTGGCCCCCGCGCTGGCGGAGCCGGTGGAACAGATGCCGTTGCCCCGGGTTTCCGTGCTTGTCCCGCTCTTTCGCGAAACCGAAGTGGCCCACGCGCTGGTGGCGCGGTTGACGCAGCTGACATATCCCAAGTGCCTGCTGGACGTGGTGCTGGTGCTGGAGGAGGAGGACGACCTGACGCGCGCCACCCTGGCGCAGATCGACCTGCCCAGCTGGATCCGCGTGGTGGTCGTGCCCGACGGTCATCCCCGGAGCAAGCCGCGGGCGATGAACTATGCGCTGGATTTCTGCGAGGGCGACATCATCGGCATCTTCGACGCCGAGGACGCGCCCGAGCCCGACCAGATCACCCGCGTGGCGCGGCAGTTCCAGCAGGCCGCGCCCGAGGTCGCCTGCCTCCAGGGCATCCTCGATTACTACAATCCGCGCCAGAACTGGCTGGCGCGCTGTTTCACCATCGAATATGCCGCGTGGTTCCGCACCATTCTGCCGGGCATGGCGCGGCTGGGCTTTGCCATTCCGCTGGGCGGCACGACGCTCTATTTCCGCCGCGATGCGCTGGAGGCGCTGGGCGGGTGGGACGCGCATAACGTGACAGAGGACGCCGATCTTGGTTTCCGGCTGGCCCGGCACGGCTTTCGCACCGAAATGGTGGCCACGGTCACCGAGGAGGAGGCGAATTGCCAGCCCTGGGCCTGGGTCAAGCAACGCTCGCGCTGGCTCAAGGCCTACATGACGACCTACCTGGTGCATATGCGCCAGCCGCGCCTGCTATACCGGCAGTTGGGCGCGTGGAAATTCTGGGGCTTCCAGGCGCATTTCGTCACCGCGCTGAGCCAGGTGATGCTGGCACCGTTCCTGTGGTCGTTCTGGCTGGTCTTTTTCGGGATGCCGCACCCGTTGGACCCGGTGTTGCCGCGGGTGGTGCTGGGGGCGTTCGGGGCGCTGTTTCTGGCGATCGAGGTGCTGAACCTGACGATCTACGCCGCGTCGGTCACGGGGCCGAAGCACCGCCACCTCATGCTCTGGGTGCCGACGATGCACCTGTACTGGCCGCTGGGCGCGATCGCCGCCTACAAGGCGCTTTACGAACTGGTTCTGAAGCCGTTCTTCTGGGACAAGACGAAGCATGGTCTGTCGTTGCGCGTGGCGCCCCCGCCGGTTGCCAAGACCGCGTCAGATCAGCGTACCCAGTTCCCCTGAATCGAGCTTGAGCCGGGTCACGAAAGCCTTGGATATATGGGCGCGCAGGGCCTCGCCCGCAGCCTCGGCATCGCCGTTCTCGATGGCGGTGACGATGGCGTCGTGCTCGGCAAGGGCATCCTCGGGCCGGCCCATCGCGGCCAGAGAGGTGGTCGCCATCAAGGCCATGGAGCGATGCACGAGGTCCAGCTGCTGCACCAGGAAGCGGTTGTGCGAGGCCAGATGGATCTGCTTGTGAAAGCGCCGGTTGGCGCGCGCCATCGCCTTGGGATCGTCGACGAGGGCGTGGTCGTCGGTGACCATGTCGCGCAGCACGCGGACCTCTTCGGGTGCGGCGTGACGGGCGGCAAGGTTGGCGGCCAGCCCCTCGAGCTCGGCGCGCACCACGTAAAGCTCGGCCAGCTGGTTGTGATCGAGCGACGACACGATCAGGCTGCGGCCGTCGCGCGTGAGCAGGCTCTGGGTTTCCAGCCGTTGCAGCGCCTCGCGGATCGGTGTGCGCGACACCCCGAACCGCTCTGCCAGGTCGCTTTCCACCAGGCGGTCGCCGGGTTTGTAATCGCCGGTGTCGATCGCCTCGAGGATCAGGTGATAGGCATCTTTCTGCGGCGCGGCTATGGTCATCGCACTCTCTTTTGGTATGAGGTTTCAGACGACGAGGATATGCGGGGCAGGGCGCCGGGTGCAAGCGTTGCCGGGCCCTGCGACAATTAAGAGCGGATGGAAGCGATGGCGAAAGAATTCTTCGCGCATGTGGACACGTGGGTCTTTGACCTGGACAACACGCTTTACCCGCCCGAGATGCGCCTGTTCGACCAGATCGAGGTCCGGATGACGCAATTCGTGATGGATGCGCTGGGCGTGGACCGGGCCGAGGCCGACCGGCTGCGGCTGGAGTACTGGCGCCGGCATGGGACGACGCTGGCCGGGCTGATGCGCGAGCATGACGTCGATCCGGGGCCGTACCTGACGGATGTGCACGACATTTGCTTCGACGTGCTGGTGGCGGATGCGGAGCTGGCCGCGCATATCCGGGCGCTGCCGGGCCGCAAGATCGTCTATACCAACGGCTCGGCCCCCTATGCACAGCGGGTGGTCGAGGCGCGGGGGCTCGACGGGCTTTTCGACGCGATCTATGGCGTGGAGCATGCGGATTTCCACCCCAAGCCGGACCGGGCGGCGTTCGACCGGGTGTTCGCCATCGATGGCGTGGTCACCGCGCGCGCCGCGATGTTCGAGGATGACGTGCGCAACCTTGCGGCTCCCCACGCGATGGGAATGCGCACCGTGCTGGTCGGCCCCGAGGCGATCGAGGCCGATCACGTTCACCATCACACCGACGATTTGCCGGGCTTCCTGTCAAGCCTTGTCTGACATCCCGCTGCGGCGATTTGCACCTTTTTCGCGGCGCGGGCGCATCCTACGTCCGGCAGCGAGACACCACGCGGGACGCATGTCATGACACAGACCCACGGCGCCGGAAACGAAGCCGGGAGACCCCCGGCGGAACGTTTGAGTGAAACATCAATTACAGTACGTATCTTGCTGTTCCGGCTCGTTCTTCTGACGGTTTGGGGCGGCGCCATCGTGCTCTGGGGCGTGCCGGGGCTCTACCTGCCCGCGCTGGCTCTCGTGCCGGTCATATGGGTGTTTCTGTTGATCATCTCGCGCGCCTGAGCCGGTCTGGCGGTCGGTGCGCACGCGGTCTATGGTGCCGCTGAAAGGGAGGCCTGCGCATGAGCCGCTTTGATCATGACATCCTTGTTTCCGGCGGCGGCGTGGCCGGTCTGTCGGCGGCGGCCCTCTTTGGCGGCGCGGGATTTCGCGTGCTGTGCGTCGATCCGGCCCCGCCGGTGACCGAGCGCGACGCCGAAGGCTCGGACCTGCGCACCACCGCGATCCTTCAACCGGCGCAGGCGCTCTTGGCGGAGGCGGGGATATGGGACCGGCTGGACGCCGAGGCGACGCCCTTGCAAGTGATGCGCATCGTCGACGCGGGCGGCGAAGTGCCGGAGCCGCGCATCGTCAAGGATTTCGACGCGGGCGACATCTCGGAAAAGCCCTTTGGCTGGAACCTGCCCAACTGGCTTTTGCGGCGCGAGATGGTGGCGCAGCTGGACAGCCTCGGCACCGTGGAGTTTCGCCCCGGCGTGGCGGCGGAGAGCCTCTTTACCCGCGAGGCCGAGGCGCGGGTGGGCCTGAGCGATGGCAGCAAGATCCGCACCCGGCTGGTTCTGGCTGCAGACGGGCGCGGCTCGCCCATGCGGGAGGCTGCAGGTATCCCGGTGAAAACAACGCGTTATGGTCAAAAGGCGCTGGCCTTTGCCGTGACGCACCCGATCCCGCATGGCAATGTCTCGACCGAGATCCACCGCACGGGCGGCCCGTTCACGCTGGTCCCGCTGCCGGATTACGAAGGGCGGCCCTCGTCGGCCGTGGTGTGGATGGAGGAAGGCCCCGAGGCGCAGCGGCTGGCCGCGCTGGACGAGGCCGCGTTCGAGGCCGAGATGAGCACGCGGTCCTGCCACCTTTTCGGCCCGCTGACGTTGGCCTCGCGCCGGACGGTCTGGCCGATCATCAGCCAAGTGGCCGAGCGGATGGCGGCCGAGCGCGTGGCATTGGTGGCCGAGGCCGCGCATGTTGTGCCGCCTATCGGGGCGCAGGGGCTGAACATGAGCCTTGGCGATCTGCATGTTCTGCTGGAGCTTGCCACGGCGCATCCTGATCGGCTTGGCGACCGCGAAATGCTGGAGACCTACCACCAGCGCCGCCACTGGGAGGTGATGGCGCGGGTCACGGGCATCGACGTGCTGAACCGCGCCTCGATGGTCAGCGCGCCGGTGCTACGCGACGCGCGAGCGCAGGCGCTGAACGCCCTTTATGGGCTGGCCCCGGTGCGCAAGACGCTGATGCAGCTGGGGCTGGGCGCAAGGGGCTGAGAATGCGGGCACTCCTGCGCGGGCATTGGCAATTGCTGCTTTTGGTGGCCGCGATTGCCCTGCTGTGGCGGACGCCCCTGGTGATCCCGCTGAAACTGCTGGTGGTGTTCCTGCACGAGCTGGGTCACGTGGTGGCCGTGCTGCTGACCGGCGGCGAGGTTCTGGACCTGACGCTCGACCCGATGCAGGGCGGGGCGGTGACGTCGCGCGGGGGCAATCGCTTTATCAGCCTCAGCGCGGGCTATCTCGGCTCTCTTCTGATCGGCGTGGCGCTCTTCATGGCCGCGGTGCGGACCCGCGCCGACCGGGTGGTGCTTAGCCTGCTCGGGCTGACGCTGCTGGCGGTGACGGTGCTGTATATTCGGTCGCCATTCGCGCTGGTCTTTGGGGCAGGAACGGGCGCGGCGATGCTGTTGGCGGCGAAATTTCTGCCACGGGACGTCAACGACCTGATGCTGCGGGTGATCGGCCTTGTCTGCATGGTTTATGTGCCGCTCGACATATACAGCGACACCATCGCACGCGGCTGGTTGCATTCCGACGCGCGGATGCTGGCCGAGGAGTTCGGCGGCACCCCCTGGATGTGGGGCGGGTTGTGGCTGGCGGCCAGCGCCTGGGTGATCTGGATGTGCCTGCGCCGGGGGCTGGGGGCGCAGAGCAATATACGGTTGCGGTAGGGGCCGCGCGATCGTCAGACCGCGGGATGGCGACCCGGCGGTCGTTCCGCGCACTTTATGGCTGCCAACTCCGAAAAACCTCAAATTGAAGCGCTTACGGCTACCAATCGCCAGACCGGGGGGCGGCCCCCCTTTCGGCGATTGCAGGCAATCGCCTTTCGGTCAGCGGCCGATCGCGCGGCGGCGCAGCTAGCTGCGCCTCTATTCCGCCCGGGGGCTACAGAACCTTGTCGAACACCTCTTGCAGCCGGGCTTTCGCGGCCTCCACGTCATAGAGCTTGTCCAGACCGAAAAGCCCCAGCCGGAAGGTCATGAACCCGTCGGGCTCGCCCACCTGCAGGGGCACGCCGGCGGCGATCTGCATGCCCTGCTCGCTGAATTTCTTGCCGTTCTGCACCTCCGGGTCGGTGGTATAGCTGACCACCACGCCCGGCGCGCCGTAGCCTTCGGCGGCGACGGAGGTCACGCCCTTGTCCGCCAGCATGGCGCGCACCGCATTGCCCAGATCCCATTGCGCCTGCCGCAGTTTTTCGAAACCGTATTCCCTCGTCTCCTGCATGGTGTCGCGGAAGCCGCGCAGGGCGTCGGTGGGCATGGTGGCGTGATAGGCATGGCCGCCGTTCTCATAGGCCTGCATGATCGCGTGCCATTTCTTGAGGTCGATGGCGAAGCTGTCAGAGGTCGTGGCCGCCAGCCGCTCCAGCGCACGCTCCGACATCATCACCAGACCCGCCGAGGGCGAGGCCGACCAGCCCTTTTGCGGGGCCGAGATCAGCACGTCGATGCCTGTCTGTTCCATGTCGACCCAGGCGCAGCCCGACGCGATGCAATCGAGCACCATCAGGGCGCCCACCTCATGCGCCACCTCGGCCAACGCGGTGATATAGTCGTCGGGCAGGATGATGCCGGCGCTGGTTTCCACGTGCGGCGCGAAGACGGCGTCGGGCTTGGCCTCGCGAATCTTCGCCGTGACCTCCTCGATCGGGGCGGGGGCGAAGGGGGCCTGCGCCCCGTTGCCGGTCTGGCGGGCCATGCAGACGGTGGTGTCCGAGGTGAACTGTCCGGCCTCGAAGATCTGGCTCCAGCGGTAGGAGAACCAGCCGTTGCGCAAGATCAGCGCGTGGGCGTCATGACCGAACTGGCGGGCGACGGCCTCCATCGCGACGGTGCCGCCGCCGGGCACGATGGCCACGGCGGAGGCGTTGTAGACCTCTTTCAGCATGCCCGAGATGTCGGTCATGACTTTCTGGAAAACCTTGCTCATGTGATTGAGCGAACGGTCCGTGAAGACGACGGAATATTCCAGCAGGCCGTCGGGGTCGATATCGGGGCGAAGAGCGGTCATGAGCGTCCTGTCCTGGTTTGGCAAACTGCCGGCAGTATGCCCCGGCGCGCGGCAGGATGACAGGGCGTCATGCCGTCACGTCGAAGGGCATTCCCGGCCTATTGCATGCAAACGCCGCGACGCACGGGGCGCCGCGGCGGGGCATGACCGATGGCCGGCCTTACTTGCTGGCGTAATCGACGCTGACCCGGGCCGACCGGACCGAGACCGTTTCGCCGTCGCGAGCGAAGGTGAACAGGCGGTCTTTCACGCCGGGCAGACCGAACGTGACCTTGTCGCCATCCGCCAGGTGCATCCGCAGGCGGGCGGGATCGGCGGGCGCCTCGCCGGTCACATAGAAGGCGGTCAGCGCGTAGGCGTCGCCGTCCTCGACCCAGTAGACGCTCATGTCGGCATCGGTTTCGTGTAGCGTCGCGCCGGCGTTTGCCCGTGTCACCGTGACGGTATCGGCAAAGGCCGTGGTGGCTGTCAGGGCAAAGGCGGCGGCGGTAAGGATGGCTTTCATGGGGTACCTCATTTCGTTGCGGGTGGGTGCCGTCATTGGGGGGATGTCGAGCCGGCACGCTGATTCTGCGATGCAGCATAGTCCTGCCGCGAGGGCCGCGGCTAGTCGTCCATTCCGCATACCGGCCATGCGCCTCGGGAATAAATCACTGTAAATAAAGAATACTTTTGCATACACGCATACGGCGGCATACCGCGGCGGCCCTGTTAACCGATCGGGCCGGGGCGCCGTTCCTCGCTGAGAAGTACGTTCGCCTCGACGCCGCCGACCCCCGGTAGGGTCATGATGCGGCGGCGCAGCACGCGCTCGAAATCCGAGATGTCACGGGCCACCACACGCAGGCGATAGTCGTAGAGGCCCAGGATATGCTCGACCGTCTGAACCTCGGGGATGGCTGATACGGCGCGCTCGAAATCGGCAAGGCTGACGCGGCCCTTGGTGGCCAGTTTCAGGCCCAGAAAGACGGTGACGCCGAACCCCAACGCCTCCTTGTCCAGATCGAGACGTTGGGTTTTCAGGATGCCGGCGTCGCGCAATCGCTTGATCCGCCGCCACGCCGCGGGCTGGCTGAGACCCAGGGCACGGCCGATGGCGCCCGCCGATTGCGTGGCGTCCTGCACCAGCGCGCGCAGGATCTGGCGGTCGGTGGTGTCCAGTTCGATCATAGGGGCAAGACCTCGTTGGTCTTGATCCGGGCCACGTGCATCAAGGCCTCGATATCGGTGATGTGGGGCAGGGTCAGGATCGCGGTGCGATAGATCTCCTGGTAATGGGCCATGTCGCGGGCGATGACCGACAGGCGCGTGTCGACCCGGCCCAGGAAAGACTGGATTTCCAGAACCTCGGGGATGGCGCGGGCGGCGTCGGTAAACTCGTCGAAGGCGGTGGGCAGGGTCTTGTCGAGCGTGATGCGCAAGGAGACCTCGACCGTATAGCCGAGCGCGGCCCAGTCGATCACCGCGTGATTGCCGCGCAAAAGCCCGGCCTGCGCCATCCGGTCCAGCCGCCGGGCACAGGTGGCGGGTGTGACGCCTGCGAGCCCCGCTAGGTCGGCGGGGCCGAGCGTCGGGTCGTGCTGGTACTGGCGCAGGATGCGGCGGTCGGTGTCGTCGAGTTGCATGGAATTTTCGAGAATTTGCAGAACAGTGAATGATTATCGCATCAATTCCGAAAATCCTATCGAAAAAGCCGGGATCGCTTGCGAAATATTCTTCATCTTCCACGTCATCTGACGACAAAGGAGAGAACCATGCGCGTCTATTACGATCGCGATTGCGATATCAACCTGATCAAGGACAAGAAAGTCGCCATCCTGGGCTATGGCAGCCAGGGCCACGCCCACGCGCTGAACCTGCGCGACAGTGGCGCCAAGAACCTCGTGGTGGCGCTGCGCGAGGGCAGCCCCTCGGCCAAGAAGGCCGAAGGCGAGGGCCTGAAGGTCATGGGCATCGCCGAGGCGGCGGCCTGGTGCGACCTGATGATGTTCACCATGCCCGACGAACTGCAGGCCGAGACCTACAAAGCCCACGTGCATGACAACCTCCGCGAAGGCGCGGCGATTGCGTTTGCCCACGGCCTGAACGTGCATTTCGGCCTGATCGAGCCGAAAGAGGGCGTCGACGTCATCATGATGGCGCCCAAGGGCCCCGGCCACACCGTGCGCGGCGAATACACCAAGGGCGGCGGCGTGCCCTGCCTGGTGGCCGTGCACAACGACGCGTCGGGCAAGGCGCTGGAACTGGGCCTTTCCTATTGCTCGGCCATCGGCGGCGGGCGTTCGGGGATCATCGAGACCAACTTCCGCGAAGAGTGCGAAACCGACCTCTTCGGCGAGCAGGCCGTGCTGTGCGGTGGCCTGGTGGAGCTGATCCGCATGGGCTTCGAGACGCTGGTCGAGGCGGGCTACGCGCCCGAGATGGCCTATTTCGAGTGCCTGCACGAGGTGAAGCTGATCGTCGACCTGATCTATGAGGGCGGCATCGCCAACATGAACTACTCGATCTCGAACACGGCCGAGTATGGCGAATACGTCAGCGGCCCGCGGGTTCTGCCCTACGAGCGGACCAAGAAGGAGATGAAAGCGATCCTGCACGACATCCAGACCGGTGCCTTCGTGCGCGACTTCATGACCGAGAACAAGGTCGGCCAGCCGTTCTTCAAGGGCACCCGTCGCATGAACGACGCGCACCAGATCGAGGAAGTGGGCGAGAAGCTGCGCGCCATGATGCCGTGGATCTCCGCCGGCAAGATGGTCGACAAGGAAAAGAACTGACGCCATCGGGACCAAAAAAGGAAAGAGCCGGTAACGTGTACCGGCTCTTTTCGTTCTTTTCAGTCGACCGACTTGTGAGAATCGCCGTCCTTGGCGAGCGAACTTGGCGGGACATCGGGATCTTTCCTGCGTTGTTCGGTCTTTTGCTTGTTGCGCGCGGCCAGAATGAGAACGATCACCAGGGTGATGATCGACAGGGCCGCGGCGCCGATGGCTATTTCCATGTTGGGCCTCCTTTCGTCCACATGACCTGACTGCGCCGTCGTAAAAGACAATACGCGAGGGACGTTTTGACACGCACCGGCATCCCAGAGAGTTAAATTGAATGGAAAAAACGATTGTTGTCGGGCCGCTGAACTGGCTCAGACTTTGTGCGCTGGGCATGATCTGGGGCGCCTCCTTCATGGCGGTGAGCGTGGCACTGGAAGGGGTCGGACCGCTGACCGTGGTGGCGGTCCGGCTGTGCCTCGGGGCGCTGTTCCTGCTGGTGCTCTGCCGCGCGATGGGCCGGGGGCTGCCGCCTCGGCGCGGGCCGCAGGCCGGGCGGCTGTGGATGTTCATCCTGGCCATGGGTCTTTTTTCCAACGCCTTGCCGTTCTTCCTGCTCAGCTGGGGGCAGCAGGTGGTCGCCTCTGGATTTGCGGGCGTCTGCATGGCGGCGGTGCCGCTTTTCGTTCTGCCGCTGGCGCATGTCCTGGTGCCGGGAGAGCGGATGCACCTGCGCCGCGCGGTCGGGTTCGTCATGGGGACCGCCGGTGTGATCGTGATCATAGGGCCGGAAGCGTTCCGCTCGACCGGGGCGGAGTTCGAGACACTGGCGCGGCTGGCCTGCGTGGGCGCGGCGGGCTGCTACGCGGTGGGGTCGATCTTTACCCGGCTGGCGCCGGAGGTTGACCGCATGTCCCTGGCCGCAGCGGTGCTGACCGTGGGGGCGGTCGTGTTCACGCCCTACGCGCTCTACATCGAAGGCGTGCCGCAAATTCCCCAGGGCCGGGCGTTCTGGGCGCTGATCTATCTTGGTCTCCTGCCCACGGGCGTGGCCCAGATCATCCTGGTGACCGTGATCCGTGATGCCGGCCCGGTGTTCCTGAGTCTGGTGAACTACCAGGTGCCGATCTGGTCGATCATCTTCGGCGCGGTGGTGCTGTTCGAGGCGTTGCCGCCCAGCCTCTTTCTGGGGCTCGCGCTGATCCTGGGCGGTGTGGCGCTCAGCCAGCTGGGCGCGCTGCGGCGGTTGTTCGGCACCCGATAAAATTCGTACGAATTTTATCGGGCCGGAAAATTTCTAATTTTCCGCGGCAACGGTGGCGGCCATCCACAGCCTGAGCGCCTCCGCCGTTTCGGCCACGTCATGCACGCGGTGGATCTGGACGCCCTGCGCCACCCCGGCCAGCGTCACGGCGATCGAGCCGGGCGCGCGGTGTCGCGCCTCTTCGGTGCCGCCGATCGTGCCGATGAAGCGTTTGCGCGACGCGCCCAGCAGGACGGTGCAACCCAGCCCGTGAAAGAGCGCGAGGTTGTGCAGAAGCGTCACGTTGTGCTCCAGCGTCTTGCCGAAACCGATGCCGGGGTCGGCGATGATCCGGTCGCGGGGGATGCAGGCGGCCTCGAGCGCCGTAATCCGCTCATCGAGCCAGTCGTAGATGTCGAGCGCGACGTTCTCGTAGCGCGGGTTCTTCTGCATCACGTCCGGCGTGCCCTGGGCGTGCATGACGCAGACCGGCAGCCCGGCTTCGGCGCAGAAAGGCGCGAGCGCGGGGTCGAAGGTGAAGCCGGCCACATCGTTGACAAGGTTCGCGCCGGCCTCATGCGCGGCGTGGGCCACGGGGGCCTTGCGGGTGTCGATGGAGACGGGCACGTCCGAGCGCTGGCGCAGGGCGGCGATCACGGGCGCGGTGCGGGCGATTTCTTCGTCCAGCGGCACCACTGCCGCACCGGGGCGTGTGGATTCCCCGCCGATATCGACGATCTCGGCGCCCGCGTCGACCATCGCCTCGGCCCGCGCCAGGGCCGCATCGGGCGCGCTGTGTTCGCCGCCATCGGAAAAACTGTCGGGTGTGACGTTCAGGATGCCCATCAGGGTGGGGCGCGACACGTCGAGCCCGACGACGGGTGCGCGGGGTGCGGTCAGCCGGGTGAGTACCTCGGCCGGAACATCGTGCGCCGGGATCAGCCGGGCGGGTGCGTCGCGGTCAAGGACCTCGACAGTGTCGAACCAGCACCAGCCGCCGGCCAGGGGCAGGGCCGTGGCCGAACGGGCGTGATCGGTGCGGGGGATGGGGCGGTAGTAGGGCATGTCGTCTGGGCGATACGAGGTCCCGGGTCAAGCCCGGGACGGGTTTGCCTTGGAGCCGGGGCGTGGCGCAAGGCGGTTGGGAGGTCCCGGATCAAGTCCGGGACAGCTTGTGAGACGCGGTTTCACAAGCCGCTCTGGGCGATGTCCTGCACCAGTACCGGCACGGGCGGATCCTTGGGCGGCATCTCGCCGATCAACAGCAGGTCCGAGGCATCCATGTGCCCGGCGAACCATGCCGCCAAGCCCACCGGATCGTCCGGGCCGGTGCGCGGACCGTCCACGGCGTCCAGCACGATCTTCGAGGGCGCCCAGACGCAGATCTGGCCATTCTTCATCGCCCAGTCCAGCTCCGTCCGCGTGCCCACCACCACGCAGCGGTCGTCGCGCCCCGCCAGCACCCAGGCGTTCTGTTCCAGCGCCAGCAGATCGACGCGGCGCTGCGACATGCGGTGCCCGGTCTTGGGGCTGTCGACACGGTTGTGGCCGACGCAGAGGATCACCGGCTCGGCCCGCGCCTGAAGCTGGTCGAGCCAGCGCGACAGGTTGGGCGAGCCGATGGCGGTGTTCGACAGGTAGACGACATGCGGATGCGGTGTGATGTCGGCGTGATGGCCCACGGGCTTGGTCTTGAGGTCCTCGACCGAGCGGACGATTTCCACCCCGAGCGCACCGGGGCCACGGTCCAGTTTCTCGACCCGCACGAAGGTTCGTACCGCCTGCGGTTCCAGCAGGATGCGTTCGGCGATGCGGTCGGCCAGTGTTTCCAGCAGGTTCAGGCGTTCTTCGGCCAGTTCGGCGGCGATCGCCTCGGTGACCTTGTCATAGCTGAGGATGCGGTCGACGTCGTCATCGATCGCGGCGGTCATCGGGCGCACCTCAACCACCACGTTGAAGGCGACGCGCTGGGTGGTGCCACGCTCGGCCTGGAAGGCGCCGATCTCGACCTCGACCACGTGGTCGCGCACCGAGATCCGGTCGAGCGGCCCGTCGGGCGCGGTCGCATCGGCGCGTTCGGACGGGTGCGCGAACGCGAGCCGGATTTCCTTGGACATGTGGGCCTCCCCCAGCTTTCATCCTGCCGGGCATACCATGCAGCGGGGGACAGGTGGAACCCGTAAATTCGTCGGCCCGCCGGGGACGGAACGCAAGCGGGCCGAGACACGTTTCCCACGGGAATAACAGGAGAGCGCTCATGACAGCGAACGACGCGCAGAACCGGAGTTTCATTCATCCAAACGTCGCGGAAGTCGATCAGAGCGACCGGATCGTGCCGGTCAACCTGCGGCAGTCAGGCGCGACCCCGGTCGAGATGCTGGTCTCGACCCGAGTCCGCAAGTCGCCCTTCTGGCACCTGTCGGTCGAGGCGGGGGCGTGGCGGGCCACGGTTTACAACCGCATGTACCACCCCCGCGGCTATGTCCGCGAGGAGGACGGCGGCACGATGGCCGAGTACCGCAGCCTGGTGCATCGCGTCACGCTGTGGGATGTCGCGGTGGAGCGGCAGATCCGCGTGCGCGGGCCCGACGCCGAGGCGTTTGTCAATTTCGTCATCACCCGCGATGCCACGAAGATAGAACCGATGCACGGCAAGTACTGCATCCTGTGCGACCCCCGGGGCGGCATTCTGAACGACCCGGTGCTGCTGCGGTTGACCGAGAATGAATTCTGGTTCTCAATCTCGGATTCCGACCTGTTGCTTTGGCTGCGCGGCGTCAACGTGCACGGCAACTGGGACGTAGAGATTGACGAGATCGACGTCGCTCCGCTGCAGGTGCAGGGGCCACTCTCCGAAGACCTGATGGTCGACCTGGTGGGGAAGGCGCTGAGTGACGTTCCCTACTACGGCATGATGGAAGCGCAGATCGGTGGCGCGCCCGTCGTGATCAGCCAGACCGGCTTTTCCGGCGAGAAAGGCTATGAGGTCTATGTGCGCGACGCCTCGGAGAATGCCGAGAAAGTGTGGTACGCCATACGCGGCACCGGCGCGCGCTACGGCCTGCGGGTGATCGCGCCCGGGCATCACCGCCGCATCGCGGCCGGCATCCTGTCCTGGGGGCAGGACATGGATCACGAAACCTCGCCTTTCCAAGTGAACCTGGCCTACCAGGTGCCAAGGGAAAAGACGGCGGATTACATAGGCAAGGCGGCGCTCGAACGTCAGCGTGAGGCCATCGAGGCAGGGGATTACCCGTTCCGCCTCAAGATGGTGGGGATCAAGCTGGGCGGGCTCCCGGTGACGGATTATCCCTCCGATTTCTGGCTGGTGCAGGACGCGGACGGCAACCGGGTGGGTTATGTCACCTCCGCATGGTGGTCGCCCGAACTGGAAGTGAACATCGCGCTGGCCTTCGTGCCGTGGAGCCTGTCCGGGACCGGATCGCAGTTGAAGGTGGAACTGCCCGAGGCCTATGCCGAGAATTCCGGTCATGCGGCCGCGGCGGAGGTCTGCGAGGTGCCGTTCCGCGAATCCGAGCACCCCAATGTGCGCGAGGTTCGCGGCTGAGCCCTGGACTCCGGCGTTGCGCCTGCCGGGCGGCATGCGAGTCATCTGGGTCTGGTCCGAAGAGGTCGCCAAGGCTTTCATGGGCTGGAAACCCGGCGGCCACCGGCCCGGTGCGAAGATTTCCGCAATCCGCACATTGCGCCCCTCGCCACGGCCGGGCTTCGCACTATTCTTCTCGGCGAATGGCGTTCCGGTTTCCGCCGGTCCGCCACCCCACGCAACAGACGGGGAGGTACCCCAATGACCACCAGACGCAAATTCCTGATCGGCAGCGCCGCGGTCGGGACCGTGACCGTGCTGCCCTCGCTTGCCCTTGCCGCCGAGGAAGGCGCCAGCATGAGCTTTCTCGACGGGGCCGTCAGCATTCACCCGATCTCGCACGCCTCCTTCGTGATGGAAACGCCGGCAGGCGTGGTCTATGTCGATCCGGTGGGCGAGGCGTCGGAGTATGAAGGTCTGCCCGAGCCCGAACTGATCCTGATCACCCACCGCCATGGCGACCATTACAGCGCCGACCTCCTGAGCGCGCTGCCAGAGGTGCCGATCCTGACCAATGCCGACGTGATGGGCATGATGCCCGAAAACATGCAGGGCCGCGCGCAGGCCATTGCCGCGGGCGAGACGACCGAAATGATGGGCCTCGGCATAAAGGCCGTGCCAGCCTACAACATCACCGAAGGCCGGTTGGATTTCCACCCGCAGGACCGCGGCGATATCGGTTTCGTCGTGACGGTGGACGGCAACCGCATCTATATCTCGGGCGATACCGAAGGCACCGACGAGATGCGCGCGCTGGAAAATATCGACGTGGCGTTCGTGTGCATGAACCTGCCCTTCACCATGACCGCCGAACAGGCCGCAGACGCGGTGGCCGAATTCGCCCCTGCGGTCGTGGTCCCCTACCACTACCGCGGCCGCGACGGCGGCACGCAGGACCCCCAAGCCTTTGCCCAGATGCTCGAGGAGGCCGGGGCCGAGACCGAGGTGTCGCTGCACGACTGGTACAACGGCAGCCTGAGCTGACGCCCGGGCACCAAGTCGCCGCGCCCGAGGCAGGGCGCGGTGGCACGACACCGCCACCGCATACACGCCTGCTAGATATAGAGAGCCCCATGAAAGTCACAATCCTGATCGCCGCCATGACGTGTCTTCCCGGCATGGCCCTGGCCCAGTCCGGCCCCAGCCTGTCCTTCTCGGCGGGCATCGGCGGCAATTACCAGCCCGAGTATTTCGGTTCGGACGATTACGAGGCGGGCGTGACCGGCGGGTTCAGGTTCGGCCACCTCAAGATCGGCCGGCTGGAGTTCGGCGACCCCGATCCCAACGCGGTGGACCTCGGCTGGCGGCCGCGCGGCGCGTTCCGCCTGATCGGGGAACGTGACAGTTCGGATCATGCAGAGCTGGCGGGGTTGAACGATGTCGATTTCAGCGTCGAGATCGGCGGCGGCATCGGCTACACCGCCGAGAATTTCCAGGCCTTCGCGGACGTGCGGTATGGCGTCGTCGGCCACGAAAGCTGGGTGGGCGAGCTGGGCGCCGACGCGATCTTCCGCCCCTCGGACGACTGGACCGTCACCGTGGGGCCGCGGGTGCTGTGGGGCTCGGACGACTACAGCGCGACCTATTTCGGGGTCACCCCAGCCGAGGCGGCCGTATCGGCCTTTCCCGCCTACGCGCCCGGCTCGGGCATCGTCAGCGCGGGGATCGAGGTGGGCGCGCAATACGAGCTGTCGCAGAACTGGTATCTCGACGGAACGCTGGCCTGGAACCGGTATGTCGGCGACGCAGCGGACTCGCCGATCGTGCAGGACGACGACAGCTTTGTCGCCTCGCTGGTGGTCATGCGGCGGTTCAACTTCGGTCGCTGATGCGGGCTTTGCGGATGTGTCTGTCAGATAGCCCAGGTCTCTTCGGGGGCTTCGCATTCTTTCCCGCGAGCGATCCAGCGGCAGGGACGGCGCGAGGTTAAGGTCCAGGTCAAAGGTCAGTCGTTGGCGCGCCTCAGCGGCGACTTACAAGCCACCGCACCAGGGACCAGCCTGTCAGCGCCGCAAGTGCGGCGAATGCGACGAGTCCGGTCGAGCGGGCAAGGGCGCCCAGCTTCAGGATCGAGTTTGGGTCGGCGATCTGCGTGCCGCCATTGACCAGCACCAGCGTCACCGCACCCGGGATCAGCATGAGCCTCGCCGCGATCGGCCAGAACAGCCAGCGGGTCAGTGAGGGATGGAACATCGCCCCGATGCGTTGCTGCCACCACATCAGGGCGCAGACCATTGCCGGCAGGATCAGCGCCAGCAGAACACCGATGAGAGGGGCGACGACGACTTCGTAGGTTGGCCCGCCGCCATAGGACCACTGTCGCATCGCCCCGCCGGAACCGAACGGAAAGCTCAGGATCAGGTGCGGCGCCCATCGGGCCACCACCACGGTCGCGACGCCGATCAGCAGGAACATCTCGGTTCCCAAGACATAAAGTCGCCACGGCGCTGCGCCGCGCCGGTGCAGGGCGATGCCACCGATCAGGGTCGCGACGATACAGGCAAGATAGATCATCCCGCGAAGCCTCTCTTGAACGAAACAGGCCCCGGATTTCTCCGGGGCCTGCGTGTTGGCTCAGGCTGGACAGCCGCCGATCAGTGATGTGCGGGCTGCTTGTCCCAGTCTTCCCGCTTGGGCAGCTGCTCGAACGTGTGTTCGGGCGGCGGGCAGGGCAGGGTCCATTCCAGCGTGTCCGCGTATTCGTTCCACGGGTTGTTCTGCGTCACCTTCGCGCCCCGGAACAGTGCGTAGAACACCACGCCGAAGAAGAAAATGAACGAGGCGAAGGACAGGAACGCACCGATCGAAGACCACCAGTTCCAGATGGCGAACGCCTCGGGGTAGTCGATGTAGCGGCGCGGCATGCCCTGACGTCCCAGGAAGTGTTGCGGGAAGAAGGTCAGGTTCGCACCGATGAACATCGCCCAGAAGTGCAACTGGCCCATCCATTCGGGGATCATGCGCCCGGTCATCTTGGGGAAGTAGAAATAGACCCCCGCGAAGATCGCGAACACCGCGCCGAGCGACATCACGTAGTGGAAGTGTGCCACCACGTAGTAGGTGTCGTGATAGGCCCGGTCGATGCCCGCCTGGCTGAGGACGATGCCGGTGACGCCGCCCACGGTGAACAGGAACAGGAAACCGAACGCCCAGAGCATCGGCGTCTTGAACTCGATCGCGCCGCCCCACATCGTGGCGATCCAGCTGAACACCTTCACGCCCGTCGGCACCGCGATGACCATCGTGGCCAGCATGAAGTAGGATTGCTGGGTCAGCGACATGCCCACGGTGTACATGTGGTGCGCCCACACGACGAAGCCGAGGAAGCCGATGGCGATCAGCGCCCAGACCATCGGCAGGTAGCCGAAGATCGGCTTGCGCGCGAAGGTCGCGATCACGTGGCTGATGATACCGAAGCCGGGCAGGATGATGATGTACACTTCCGGGTGGCCGAAGAACCACAGGATGTGCTGGTAGAGCACCGGGTCACCGCCGCCGGCCGGATCGAAGAAGGTCGTGCCGAAGTTGCGGTCGGTCAGCAGCATCGTGATCGCGCCCGCCAGGACCGGCAGGGCCAGCAGGATCAGCCACGCGGTGACGAAGATCGACCAGCTGAACAGCGGAACCTTGAACAGTGTCATGCCCGGCGCGCGCATGTTCAGGAAGGTGGTGATCATGTTGATCGCGCCCAGGATCGAGCTTGCGCCCGACACGTGCACGGCAAAGATCGCCAGGTCCATCGACATGCCCGCCTCGGTCGTCGAGAGCGGCGGATACAGCACCCAGCCCACGCCGGAACCCAACTGCCCGTTGCCGCCCGGCGCCAGAAGCGAGGCGACCCCCAGCGAGGTGCCGGCGACATAGAGCCAGAAGCTGAGGTTGTTGAGGCGCGGGAACGCCATGTCCGGCGCGCCGATCTGCAGCGGCATGAAGTAGTTGCCGAAGCCGCCGAAGAGGGCGGGGATCACCACGAAGAACATCATCAACACACCGTGATAGGTGATCATGACGTTCCAGAGGTGCCCGTTCGGGGTGCATTCGCCGGCGGCCGCCGCGGTGAACCGCGCGCCTTCCATGCACATGTACTGCACACCCGGCTCCATCAGTTCGAGCCGCATGTAGACGGTGAACGCCACCGAGATCAGCCCGACGAATGCGGACGTCACCAGGTAGAGAATCCCGATATCCTTGTGATTGGTGGACATGAACCAGCGGGTGAAGAACCCGCGATTGTCTTCGTGTCCGTGGCCGTGAATGGCTGCGTCTGCCATCTGGGTGCCTCCTGCTGGTCAATTATACGGGGACACCAGCTGGCGAAAGGGTCAGGCAGACTCCCCCGCGACGTGTCCCGCAACACGAGAGAGGTTCTAGAATGCCCCGCGACGATGAGCAATGCGCCAGATTGACATATGCGGATATTTTTTGTCGCAGTGTGCCGAGAGGCGAAATTCGTTGAAGTCCCCGCAAAACTTAACGATTTCTTCACCGTGAAGGTGTCTGACGGGCGCGGGGCCGGAGGCCCGATTGCAGCAATCGAAAATGACCGGGCGCTCTTGAAGCCCCTTCGGCCCACGCATAAGGTTCACCCCGACGCGGGCCGATCCACGGCCCGACCATGCGCATCAAGAGGCAGGCAACATGACAGACCCGATGGAAACCTACATGAACACGCTCGTCCCCATGGTGGTCGAGCAGACCAGCCGCGGCGAACGGGCCTACGACATCTTCTCGCGCCTGCTGAAGGAGCGGATCATCTTCGTGAACGGCCCGGTGCATGACGGCATGTCCAGCCTGATCGTGGCCCAGTTGCTGCACCTCGAGGCGGAAAACCCCTCGAAGGAAATCTCGATGTACATCAACAGCCCCGGCGGCGTGGTGACCTCCGGCCTGTCGATCTATGACACGATGCAGTACATCAAGCCCAAGGTCAGCACGTTGGTCATCGGCCAGGCCGCCAGCATGGGCAGCCTCCTGCTGACCGCCGGGGCCGCGGGCATGCGCTATTCGCTGCCCAACAGCCGAATCATGGTGCACCAGCCCTCGGGCGGCTATCAGGGTCAGGCGACCGACATCATGATTCACGCCGAGGAAACGCTGAAGCTGAAACGGCGTCTTAACGAAATTTACGTAAAACACACCGGACAATCCCTGAAGAAGGTCGAGGATGCGCTGGAGCGCGACAACTTCATGTCGCCCGAGGAGGCCAAGGCCTGGGGCCTGATCGACGAAATCGTGGAAAACCGGGCGAAAGGCGACGAAGAGGGCAGCTGATCCGCATGGTCGGACGCAACGGGGGGCAGCGGCGATTTTGACATTGAGGTGCCAAACGCTCTGCCCTAAGCTGCCCGGGACGGACGAGAAACCAGGGACCCGCGCAAGGGCCGGCTGACCCGGCCACATCCCCGCGGATGGCGCAACACGACGGGTCGGATACGTGACGCAAGGCGTCAAAAGGTGCGAGAATGGCGAATAATTCCAGTGGCGACAGCAAGAACACGCTCTATTGCAGCTTCTGCGGCAAGAGCCAGCATGAGGTCCGAAAACTGATCGCGGGCCCCACCGTGTTCATTTGCGACGAATGTGTCGAGCTGTGCATGGACATCATCCGCGAAGAGACCAAGACCGCCGGGCTGAAGGCCACCGATGGCGTGCCCACCCCGCGCGAAATCTGTGACGTGTTGGACGATTACGTGATCGGCCAGTTCACCGCCAAGCGGGTGCTGTCGGTCGCGGTGCACAACCACTACAAGCGGCTGAACCACTCCGGCAAGAACGACATCGAACTGCAGAAGTCGAACATCCTGCTGATCGGCCCGACCGGCTGTGGCAAGACGCTTCTGGCGCAGACGCTGGCCCGCATTCTCGACGTGCCATTCACCATGGCAGACGCCACCACCCTGACCGAGGCCGGTTACGTGGGCGAGGATGTCGAGAACATCATCCTCAAGCTGTTGCAGGCGTCGGAATACAATGTCGAACGCGCGCAGCGCGGGATCGTCTATATCGATGAGGTCGACAAGATCACCCGCAAGTCCGAAAACCCCTCGATCACCCGAGACGTGTCGGGCGAGGGCGTGCAGCAGGCGCTGCTGAAACTGATGGAAGGCACTGTCGCCGCGGTGCCGCCGCAAGGCGGGCGCAAGCATCCGCAACAGGAATTCCTTCAGGTGGACACCACCAACATCCTTTTCATCTGCGGCGGTGCCTTCGCCGGTCTCGACAAGATCATCAGCCAGCGCGGCAAGGGCAGCGCAATGGGCTTTGGTGCAGACGTGCGCGACAACGACGCCCGCAACGTGGGCGAGGTATTCAAGGATCTCGAACCCGAGGATCTGCTGAAATTCGGCCTGATCCCGGAATTCGTCGGCCGCCTGCCGGTCATCGCCACGCTGGAAGACCTGGATGAGGAGGCGCTGGTCACCATCTTGACCCAGCCCAAGAACGCCCTGGTCAAGCAGTACCAGCGCCTGTTCGAGCTGGAGAACGTGACGCTCAGCTTCACCGAGGACGCGCTGACCGCGATCTCCAAGCGGGCGATCGAACGCAAGACCGGCGCGCGCGGCCTGCGCTCGATCCTCGAGGATATCCTGCTCGACACGATGTTCGAGCTGCCCGGCATGGAAGACGTCGAGGAAGTGGTGGTCAACGAAGAGGCCGTCAGTTCCGAGGCCGCACCGCTGATGGTGCATGCCGAGTCCAAGAAGGAAGGCACCAGCGCCGGCTGATCCGGCGGCGGGCTTTCTGCCGCACAAATTTTTACGAAAAGTTTGGGCAAGAAAATTCGAATTTTCTTGCCCATTTTCTTTGAAAGAAAATGGTCCCGCGCCGACGCGCACGACCGGTCTGCGACCAGAGCCTTTTTGCCGGCCATTGCCCGCGACCGGCAAAGACAGGCCGCCGCGGCGGTCTTGCGGGCTGGACCTTGGCGGCGATCTGCGGCATATCGGGGCCAGGGACATTCCGGAGGATCACGATGGGTCTGCTCACCTCGCTTCTGCGCGCCGTCACATGGTGGAACGGCGCCACGCTCAACACGATGATTCACACCCGCCGCAAGGGCGTGAAGGTCGGTGAGGACGATCAGGGCAACATCTTTTACCAGACCAGCGACGGCAAGCGCCGCTGGGTGATCTTCAACGGCGAGGCCGAGGCCAGCCGCGTCAGCCCCGAATGGCACGGCTGGCTGCACCACACCTACCGCGAGCCGCCCACCGAGGCGCCGTTCAAGCGCAAGCCGTGGGAAAAGCCGCACGAGGAAAACCTCACCGGCACCGCGCTGGCCTATGCGCCCGCCGGCTCGATCCGCCGCGCCGACCCGGCCGAGCGCCGCGACTACGAGGCCTGGAGCCCCGAGTAACCCCGACCCTTCGAGCCAGGAGCACCGCGATGGCCAGCGAGAACATGACAGAGGTCGCCGTCGGCGGGGCCGTGCTGGCTCTTGCCGTGGGCTTCGTGATCTATGCCGGACAGGTCAGCGGTTTTTCCGGCGCCGCGCCGGAATACGAGCTGCGCGCCAGCTTCCGCAGTGCCGACGGCATCGACGTGGGCACCGATGTGCGGCTCGCCGGAGTGAAAGTCGGCCGCGTCACCGACATGCAGCTCGACCCCGAAACCTACCGCGCCCGCGCCGTCTTTACCGTGCGCGAGGATATCGAGGTGCCCGACGACAGCGCGCTCGCGATCAGTTCCGAGGGCCTGCTGGGGGGCAATTTCGTCGAGATCATGCCCGGCGGTTCGCCGTTCTATTTCGCCGCCGGCGACGAGATCGAATTCACGCAAGGCTCGGTCAGCCTGATCGGGCTTCTGACCAAGTTCGTGGCCGGCGACGACATGACCGGAGACGCTCCCGAATGAGCCTGAGGCACCGCAGCACCCTGACTGCCGCACTGGTGGCGCTGGTTCTCGCCGCGCCGGTCGCGGCGCAGGACGAGGTAGAGGTCGGCACCGGCGTCGTCTTGCGCTGGGTCGACAAGATCACCACCGAATCCGGCGACCTCGAGATCGCCAATGCCAGCGCCGGCAACATCGGCCGGATGCGCGTGGAACTGGGCGAATGCCGCTATCCCGCGGGCAACCCGGCGGGCGATGCCTATGCCTTCCTGACCGTTCACCCCGAAGACGCGGCACCCCCAATCTTTTCGGGCTGGATGCTGGCCTCGTCGCCCGCGCTGAACGCGGTGGAACATCAACGCTACGATATTTGGGTGTTGCGTTGCACCACCCAGTGAGAGGACGGATCGAAGGGCGGGTAATTGATATCCGCCGTCACCTCCAGCGCGGCCCTGAGCAGGTCGCGGTACACGGCCCGCGGGATCTCCTCCGCGCCTAGGCTGGCCAGGTGATCGGTCTGGAACTGCGTGTCGAACAGGACGAAACCGCAGCGCCGCAGGTGCCCGGTCAAATGCGCCAGCGCCAGCTTGGACGCGTCGGTGCGGCGCGAAAACATGCTTTCGCCGAAGAACGCGCCGCCGAGGGTCACGCCATAGACCCCGCCCGCCAGCACGTCGTCTTGCCAGATCTCCAGCGAATGGGCATGGCCCCTGGCGTGCAACTCCATGTAAAGGCTGCGAATCTGGCCGTTGATCCAGGTCTCCGCCCGGTCGGCGCAACCATCGACCGTGCCCGCGAAATCGGCGTTCAGCGTCGCGGTATACTCAGCCCGCCGCAGCCGTCGCGCAAGCGAGCGCGATACGTGGAACCCCTCCAGCGGCAGCACGCCGCGCAGCCGCGGGTCGACCCAGAACAGCTCGGGATCATTGCGCGATTCGGCCATCGGGAAAATGCCCGCGGCATAGGCCTGCAACAACAGGTCGGGGTCGAGAGGCAGCTGGCGGTCTGACATGGGCGATCGGAGGGCGGGCCCGCGTTAAGGCTTCGTTACATGACCCCATGCTAAGCTTTTGCACGCTGCATGGCAAAGGAGATGACATGGACGGCCTGAACGATGCAACCGCACCCGGCAAGAATGATGACAGCGGCGCGGTGGACGACACCCTGCGCCAGCGGGCCAACCGACGACAGGCCCGCTACGGCATGCTGTTCGACTGTTTCCGCCACGTGATCACAGACAGCAGTGTGCTCTATCTCGGCGCGGGCGACGGCAGGTGGTGCGCCGACCTCGCGCAGGCCGGCGCGTTGCAGGTCGTGGGCGTCGAGGCGCAGGCGGAGCTCGTCGCGCGGTTCGATAACCTGCCCGCCATCGGCGCCCGCGAACGGGTCGAGATGCGCCATGCCCCGCCGCTCGACTTTCTGCAAAACGCCGCCGACAGGGACAAGCGGTTCGAACTGGTGGTGCTGATGGACGTGCTGCGCGACGTCAGCGACCTGCACGGCATCTTTGCCGATGTCGCGGCGTTGCGTCCGCGGATGGTGCTGGGCGACGGGGTGATGGCCAACACCTGCGACCCCATCCTGCGGCTGGAGCCGCGGCGCGCCACCGGTGGCACGGCCCGCCCGCCGCACATGATCCCAAGCCGCGGCGCGATCACCCAGGCGGCCGAGGCCGCGGAATTCGAGGTGGACTGGACCGACTGGACCCAGCTGCCCCAAGGCCTGCGCGACGGTCTGGCAGATTACTATCGCAACGGGCCGATCAGCCGGTCAAGCTTTACGCTGATCGCCAGACACGGCTGAGCGCGCCGCAAGGACGTGCCGCCAAGGCGGCGCAGCGGCAAGCGGCTGTTGTCATGACCAACGCCGCCAAGGTCTGAAAGTCTCGCCCTCGACGCCGCCCTGCGTCAGCGGCGCGAGACCGTTGCGCATCGTGCGTGATCGCGCGTCCGAAGCGCTCTTTCCCGCCGCGCCGCCGGGGGCGGGGTCAGCCGTTTTGCAGGTTTGTCTTCAGCCAGTTTTCCAGCCAATGGATGTTGTAGTCGCCCGAATGGATGTCGGCCTCCTGCAGCAGCGCGTGAAACAGCGGCACGGTGGTGTCGACGCCATCCACGATCAATTCGCCCAAGGCGCGGTTCAGACGGGCCAATGCCGTGGCGCGGTCCTGCCCGTGTACGATCAGCTTGCCGATCAGCGAATCGTAATAGGGCGGGATGGAATAGCCATCGTACAGCGCTGAATCCATCCGCACGCCCAGCCCGCCGGGCGCATGGAACTGCGTGATCCTGCCCGGCCGGGGCGAGAAGGTCGGCAGTTTCTCGGCGTTGATGCGCACCTCGATGGCATGGCCGTTGATCTTCAGATCCTCCTGCTTGAAGGACATGGGCAGCCCTTCGGCCACGCGGATCTGTTCCTGCACCAGGTCGACGCCGAAGATCGCCTCGGTCACCGGGTGTTCGACCTGAAGGCGGGTGTTCATCTCGATGAAATAGAACTCGCCCTTCTCGTAAAGGAACTCGATCGTTCCCGCACCGGCATAGTCGATCTTGGCCACCGCATCGGCGCAGATCTTGCCGATGCGTGCCCGCTCTTCCTCGGTGATGCAGGGGCCGGGGGCCTCTTCGAACACCTTCTGGTGCCGGCGCTGCAGCGAACAGTCCCGCTCGCCCAAGTGCACCGCGCGGCCCTTGCCGTCGCCAAAGACCTGGATCTCGATGTGGCGCGGCGTGGTCAGGTACTTCTCGATATAGACCTCGTCGTTGCCAAAGGCCGCCTTGGCCTCGGACCGCGCGGTCAGAAAGGCGCTTTCCATGTCGGCAGCCGTCTGCGCCACCTTCATGCCACGCCCGCCACCGCCAGCTGTGGCCTTGACGATCACCGGGTATCCCATCTCGTCGCCAAGCGCCTTGGCGGCGGCGAGATCGGGCACACCGCCTTCGGAGCCGGGCACGCATGGCACGCCAAGCGCCTTCATCGTGTCCTTGGCGGTGATCTTGTCACCCATCACCCGGATATGCTCGGCGGTGGGTCCGATGAAGGTCAGGTCGTGGTCCTCGACGATCTGCACGAAATTGGCGTTCTCGCTGAGAAAGCCATACCCGGGGTGAATGGCCTGCGCTCCCGTCACCTCGCAGGCGGCGATGATCGACGGGATCGACAGGTAGCTTTCAGAGCCCGGCGGCGGGCCGATGCAGACCGATTCGTCGGCCATGCGCACATGCATCGCGTCGGCATCGGCGGTGGAATGCACCGCCACGGTGCGGATGCCCATCTCGCGGGCGGCGCGGATCACCCGCAGGGCGATCTCGCCCCGGTTGGCCACAAGGATCTTGTCGAACATCGCCTGGCCCTTATTCGATGATCATCAGGGGCGCGCCGTATTCCACCGCGGCGCCGTCCTCGACCAGGATGCGCTTGACGGTCCCGGCACGGGGGGCGGGGATGTGGTTCATGGTCTTCATCGCCTCGACGATCAGCAGCGTGTCGCCCTCGGCCACCTGCTGGCCGGTCGACACGAAGGCCGGCGCGCCCGGTTCGGCCTGCATGTAGACGGTGCCCACCATGGGCGAGGTCACGGCGCCGGGATGGCTGGCGGGGTCCTCGGACGGGCCAGAGGCGTCCGCCGCCGGCGCCGCCGACGGGGCAGAGGCCATGGGCGCGGGAGCCGCGGCCTGCGTCGGCGCCGCCATCTGCTGCACCACCTTCTGCTTGCGGCTGACGCGCACGTTCAGCGTGTCGTCGTCGCCATACTCGCGCTTGACCTCCAGTTCGGTCAGGTCGTTGTCGTTCAGCACCTCGGCCAGCGCCTTGATGAAAGCCACATCCGCGTCGTGGTTCGTCTTGGAAGTCTTGTCCGGCATCCCGTATCCTCGAAGCTTGGATCGCGGCCTGCTGTCCCGCCGGGCCACGCCTGTCTTGTTTTGCGCGCTTATAGGCCAGGACGGGCCTCCTGGAAAGCGCCTATTTGCAAGGAAATCTGGGGGATCCGGTACAGGATTGCGAGGGAAAAATCACATCCGCCGCAAGCAGGTGGCTTTCCGCGCTGGAAAGACCGCGCCGCCGGGCGGCGACGGAGTTTGCGATTGCACTGACCGGCGGTCGGCGAAACACTGGTCGCAAAACATAGACCGCGAGGATGCGCATGAACATCGCCCATTGGCTCCAGCGCCAGGCAGAGGCCGGCGGGACCGCGCCCGCGCTCTTTCACGGCACGAAATGCTTGGCCGACTACGCCGGGTTCCACGCCCGCGCGGCCGCCTTCGCCGGCGGTCTCGTCGCGCGCGGCTTGCGGCCCGGCGACCGCGTGGCGCTCTTCATGGCCAACCACCCCGAGTATCTCGTGGCGCTTTTCGGCAGCTGGATCGCCGGGGCGGTGGCCGTGCCCGTCAACGCCCGTCTGCACGGGCAGGAGGTGGCCTGGATCCTCGACAACGCCGATGCGTCGCTCTGCATCGCGACCGGAGAGCAGGCCAGTGCGCTGCAGGACGCCGCCTGTCCTGTCGCGGCACCGGGCGAGGTTGCGGGCGCACCGCTTCACCTCGTGCCACGGGCGCCGACGGACCTTGCCTGGCTCTTCTACACCTCCGGCACCACGGGACGACCCAAGGGCGTGCAGATCACCCACCGGATGCTTCAGGCGATGAGCCTGGCCTACCTTGCCTCGGTCGATGCGGTCAGCGCCGAGGACGCCACGCTTTACGCCGCACCGATGAGCCACGGCGCCGGGCTCTACAGCCTGGTGCACGTATTGATGGGCGCCCGCCACGTGGTGCCCGAAAGCGGCGGTGTGGATCCGGGCGAGATTCTCGACCTCGCGGCGCATTTCGGGCGGATGCACATGTTCGCCGCGCCCACGATGGTCCGGCGTCTGACCGACCATGCCCGGCACCACGGCCGGGACGGCACCGGCCTGCGCAGCGTGGTCTACGGCGGCGGGCCGATGTACGTCGCCGATGTTAAGGCGGCGCTGGACGTGTTCGGGCCTGTCTTCCTCCAGATCTACGGCCAGGGTGAGGCGCCCATGGCGATCACGGCCCTCGGCCGCGAAGACGTGGCGGCCCGGCGCGCCCTTGCCACCGTGGGCCGCGCCCAGGCCGGAGTCGAACTGCGCGTGGGCGACG
This sequence comes from Roseovarius sp. MMSF_3350, assembly GCF_030733425.1. Taxonomy (GTDB): domain Bacteria; phylum Pseudomonadota; class Alphaproteobacteria; order Rhodobacterales; family Rhodobacteraceae; genus Roseovarius. The sequence continues at coordinate 42,566 of NZ_JASHIZ010000008.1, read as the reverse complement.
AAGCGGGCCGGCCCCTGCCGCCCGGCGCTGTGGGCGAGATCATGGTGCGCGGCGACCTGGTGATGCCGGGCTATTGGCGCAACGATGCGGCCACCGCCGAGACCATTCGCGACGGCTGGCTGATGACCGGCGACATGGGGTGTCTTGACGAGGCGGGCTATCTCACCTTGCAGGACCGCTCGAAGGACGTGATCATCTCGGGCGGGCAAAACGTGTATCCGCGCGAGGTCGAGGAGGTGCTCTTGACCCATCCTGACGTCTCCGAGGTTGCCGTGGTGGGCCGCCCAAGTGACGAGTGGGGCGAGGAGGTGGTGGCTTTCGTTGTGCCGAAGGCCGGAACGCTGGACCGGAACGCGCTGGATGCCCACTGCCTGAACCGGATTGCCCGGTTCAAGCGCCCCAAGGCCTATTTCGCGGTCGAGGAACTGCCCAAGAACAATTACGGCAAGGTGGTCAAGACCGCGCTGCGGGAGCGTCTGGCGCAGCCATGATGCCCCGGGCGCCGGCGGAAATTTGCAAATTTCCGCGCCATTCTCTTGCAAGAAAATGGGTCAGGATTTGCGCAAATCCTCACCCGGAAAATACGCATTTTCCGGATCGATTTCTGCGCAGAAATCGCCCGCTCAATCGTCGTCCTTGTCACCAGCCAGCAGCCTGTCCGCCTTCTTGCGCACCAGCACCGAGCGCAGGTCGTGCATCGCCAGCAAGAGCGCGTCTGTCACGTCTTCCAGTTGATCGTCCGTGGCCCGCGACTGTGCCCAGTGCGTGGTCAGGTTCAGGTAATCGACCGCCCGGTGAATGTCGTCGATATCCCGCCGCGCCAGCAGTTCGGTGCGCGCGTCCATCCATTCCTTGATGACCCGCGCATCCTCTTCCGTCAGTTCGCGGTCGCCATGAGGTTTGACCTGGCCGTTCTTGATGTTGATGACCGCGATCTGGTCCATCTCGATACGCCGCTGGCGGTTCTCTGTGTCCACGCGAAACACGAAGGCCCCGTTCTCGCGGACGCGGAAGTAGTAGTCTGGCAACTCGCTGCTCAAGCGGGTCTCCCATGCGTCGTGACGTGACGGTGGCCAATTGCCTGACCCATTACGACAATTTTCCGCAAAAGTCCGCAATCCGGGCGCAGGCCTCCTTCAGGGCGGCATCCGATGTGGCGTAACTGACACGAAAATAGGGCGACAGGCCGAAGGCCGCGCCGTGCACCACCGCGACGCCGGTTTCCTCCAGCAGGGCGGTCACGAAAGCCTCGTCGCTGTCGATCACGGTGCCACCCGCGCTTGTCTTGCCGACCAGACCCTCGATCGACGGATAGACATAGAACGCCCCCTCGGGCCGCGGGCAGGTGATGCCGGGAACGGCGTTCAGCGCCTCGACCACCAGATCGCGGCGGCGGACGAACATCTCGTTATGCGGGGCGATGAAATCCTGCGTGCCGTTCAGCGCCTCGATCGCAGCCCACTGGCTGATCGAGCAGGGGTTCGAGGTGGATTGCGACTGGATCTTGCGCATCCCCCCGATCAGCACCTCGGGCCCGGCGGCATAGCCGATCCGCCAACCGGTCATTGCATAGGCCTTGGAAACCCCATTGCAGGTCAGCGTGCGCTCGTACAATCCCGGCTCGACCTGCGCGGGGGTGCAGAACCGGAAATCTCCATACGCCAGGTGCTCGTACATGTCGTCGGTCATGACCCAGACATGGGTGTGGCGCATCAGCACGTCCGTCAGCGCCTTCAGCTCGTCCCACGAATACCCCGCGCCGGTGGGGTTGGACGGCGAGTTGAAGATGAACCAGCGGGTCCTGGGCGTGATCGCCGCCTCGAGCGCCTCCGGCGTCAGCTTGAACCCGGTCTCCAGCCCGGCCTCCACGATCACCGGCGCGCCGCCCGCAAGCCGCACCATGTCGGGGTAGCTGACCCAGTAGGGGGCCGGAATCACCACCTCGTCGCCCGGGTTCAGCGTGGCCATCAGCGCGTTGTAAAGGATCTGCTTGCCGCCCGACCCGATGCTGACCTGCGCGCGCGTGTACTCCAGCCCGTTGTCCCGCTTGAACTTGGCACAGACCGCGTCTTTCAGCTCGGGGATGCCGTCGGGCGCGGTATAGCGCGTCTTGCCTTCCTCGATGGCGCGGATGCCCGCGGCGCGGATGTTCTCGGGCGTGTCGAAATCGGGCTCGCCCGCGCTCAGCCCGATCACGTCCTCGCCCGCTGCCTTCATCTCCAGCGCCTTGGCGGATATCGCCATGGTCGGCGAAGGTTTCACGCGGGCCAATGTCGCGGACAGCGGATTCATGTCGCACCTCGGGTGGTTTTTACGCTGTGGTCTTCGTAGGTCATGGTCCATATGCTAGGCAAGACGCATTCGAAGGGCCGAGCCCCGGAAAGGAAGACCATGACCGCCGAGACGCAAGACAACTGGTACGATCCCGAGGCCACCACGTTCGGTGACCGTCTGGCGGGCGCACGCGAGGCGGCGGGCATGACCCAGAAGGAAATGGCACAGCGCCTTGGCGTCAAGCTCAAGACCCTGCAAGGCTGGGAAGACGACATCAGCGAACCGCGGGCCAACAAGCTCAGCACCGTGTCGGGCCTGCTGAATGTCAGCCTGCGCTGGCTTCTGATGGCCGAGGGTGACGGCCCCGAGGCTCCTGCCGATATCGAGGCCAACGCCGACGTCACGGCCATGATGACCGAGATCCGCGCCCTGCGCACCCAGATCGTCGGCACCGCGGAGCGTCTGGGTCGTCTCGAAAAGACCCTGCGCAAGGTCCTGCAGGACCGGGCCTGACCCGCTCCGTGGCAGAAACCGACGACACCAGGCTCAAGCGGCTGCGGATGCGCTCGATGCGCCGTGGCACCAAGGAGATGGACATCCTGCTGATGCGCTTCTCCGAGGCGCGTCTGGCGGCGCTGTCCCCGGCCGAACTGGACCTTTACGAGGCACTGCTGGAGGAAAACGACCAGGACCTCTACCAGTGGATCACGGGGCAGACGCCGCCACCGCCACACCTGGCCCCGCTGATCGGGCAGGTCCGCGCCGTGTCCGCGGGTTGACGCAAGCCGCGAAATACTTCGCATTTTACCTTATATTGGCTGCATTTAACCGATTATTCGGCTTTCTTTGTCACATCGGTCCCCGAGCAGTAGCGCACGGAGACAGTGATGAGTTTTCAACAACCGATGCCGACCGCTGTGCAGTCGGATGGATTCATGGCGGGGTATCTCGATGCGCTGTCCCTGGTGGAGCGGCTGCACCGGCTGCTCCTGGATGTCATCAAGGACGAGTTCGAGCGCATCGGCGTGCTCGAGATCAACGCGGTGCAGGCGCTGCTGCTGTTCAATGTGGGCGACAACGAGGTGACGGCGGGCGAACTCAAAACGCGCGGGTATTATCAGGGCAGCAATGTCAGCTACAACCTCAAGAAATTGGTCGAGATGGACTACATGCACCACCAGCGCTGCGAGATCGACCGCCGCTCGGTCCGCGTGCGGCTGACGCAGAAGGGGCGGGGCATCCGCGATGTGGTGGCGGGCCTGTTCGAACGGCACGCCGAGGGGCTGCAATCGCGCGGTGTCATCACCCATGACGGCATCGACCAGATCACCAGCGCCCTGCGCCGGGTCGAACGCTACTGGACCGATCAGATCCGCTATATCTACTGAAACATTTCGCGAGAAACCGGGGAAACAGATTTTCGCAAAACGCCTTGAGGCAGGCGCAGGTCCGCGGGCTGTGGCGGCACGAGCCGGGACAGGTTCGGCAGTTGCAGTTCGCGGATCAGCTTGCGGCGCATGGCGGCGGCGAAGTCGGCGTGGTCCTGCGCCACCTCGGCAAAGGCACCGGGGCCGTGCAGCACATAGGCGCGGTAATAGCCCGCCAGCGACTTCACGTTGTGCAGGTTCTTCGAGGTGTTCGAGCGCGACTGCGGCCCGATCACCAGCCCGTTGACGGTCACGTCGCCCAGATCCGTCGGGGACAGGTCGCGCGGGTGCAGCCCGATATTGGCTGGTCCGTCACCCGAGATATCCAGCGTCCGGCGCAGGCAGACGGCCTGCCGGTTCAGAGCCGCCACGCCGTAGAGGACCGCCGCGCTGATTGCCGTGGTCGGGTCGTCGCCCGTGGCCTTGCGCGTCGCCCGCAGGCGGGCCGCGACCTCGGCCAGACGCGCCGCACCATCGATCGTGGTCCAGTCCAGCAACAGCCGCTGGTCCCGCACCCCGCTCCATTCATAGATCATCAGCCGCACCGGCGCCTCGGGGACGGCCAGAAACGCCGCCTGCACGTCTGGCGCCATCAGGGCGGCGGCCAGCCCGTCGGTCTGAAGCCGGTATTCGGCCGCATCCACCGATCCCGACACGTCCAGCCCCAGCGCCAGCGCCTGTCGGCACTCTGCCTGTGCCAGTCCCGGCCACAGCGCGGCACAGGCCAGAACCAGCGATCGCAATCTCATCCGTGCGGTCCGGGCCGCGTCACGCTGCCCAAGATGATGTCGTTGATTTCACGATAGAGTTTACGGGTCATCGCCTCGGTGAACTCGTCGAACCCGTTGGCCACCACCAGAAACGCGCCGGGGCCGTGCAGCACCTCGGCGCCGTACCACGTCAGCACGCCGGGGTCCTCGCCCAGCACCACCAGCCCGTTCACCGTGACGTCCTGCATCGGGAAATGCCGGTACGCCTCGCGCGGCCCGTAGCGATAGTTGTTCACCCCGTCGCCCGACACGTCGATTACCCGCCGCTCGCAGGCCGGACCCCGCTGCAGCAACTGCGCGCCATAGCCAAGCGCCGGGCCCATCGAGGTGGGAAATTCGTCATGGCTGCGGCGCATCCTCAGCAGGGTCTCGACAGCGGCGTCGATCGCGGCGGGGCGGTCCAGCACCGTCCAGTCCAGTTGCAGCTTGTGCTGGTAGAACCCCGACCACTCGTAGACCGCCAGCGCCACATGCCCTGGCGCGCCCCGCAGGATCGCGTGGCGCACTTCCTCGGCATCCAGAGCGGCGGCCAGCCCCACGCGTTGCAAATCGTACTCGGCCGCGTTCACCGAGGACGACACATCCACCGCCAGCACCAGCGCCAGCCGGCATCCCTCGGCCCCGGCCTTCAGCGGCATCAGCGCCATGAGCGCAAGGGCAAGGCCGCGCGCCGCCCTCATTCCATCAAGTCCCTCAGACGCGCCCGCGTCGCCTCGTCAAGACGCGCGCGCAGCACCATGTCGTGGGCGAAAAGGATATCTTCGGTCCGCGTCCCCCAACCGATATTGTGCGTCACCAGCGGCCGCGCGCCATCGGCGCTGCGCCCCTCGGCCACGATCCCGATATGCGGCAGGCCCGATCCGGTCAGCCGCCAGCTGACGATATCGCCCGGCGCAAAATCGTCCGGGTCGTCGCTCGGGCCCTCTGCCGCGCCCATCCGGCGCAGCAGGGTTTCCAGGTTCGGCACCCGCCGGTGGTCGATGTTGCGATCGGTCATCCTCAGGCCCCAGATCGCGGGGTAGGCGGCGAAATCGGCATTCATGTCACGGTTCACCGCCAGTTGCAGGTCGATCCCGTGCGCATCGCGCAAGGCCCGGATCACCACGTCGGTGCACACGCCCCGGTCGCGCGGCACGTCGCCGCCGGGAAAGTCCAGCCCGACATAGGACGGATCGTAGATCACCGTCACGCCCACCTGTTCCGCCGCCGCCTTTGCCAGCGGGTTGGCGAGGGCAGGGGTGGCGGCCAGCGCCGCCAGGACAAGTGCAAGGCGGCGCAGACCCATCACCAGTGTCCGGTATTTTCCATGCTGGCCCAGGGCTCCGCCGGTTCCAGCGCGTCGCCCTCCTGCAGCAGTTCCACCGAGATGTTGTCGGGGCTGCGCACGAAGGCCATGCGCCCGTCGCGCGGCGGACGGTTGATCGTCACGCCGTTGTCCTGCAGATGTTTGCACATGTCGTAGATGTTATCGACCGAATAGGCCAGGTGCCCGAAATGCCGGCTGTCATCGGGCAGGTCGTCGTCGCCATCCCAGTTCCAAGTCAGCTCCACCGGGCATTCCTCCTGCCCCGGGGGCGCCATGAAGATCAGCGAAAACCGGCCCTGCTCGCTGTCCATCCGGCGTGTCTCTTTCAGGCCCAGCAGTTCGTAGAAGGCCATGGAGGTCTCCAGGTCCTTTACCCGGACCATCGTGTGCAGGTACTTCAGCGCCATAAGCGTGCGGCTCCTTCGTTTTTGGATACCCCCCACAGTTAGCCGAAAGCGCCGCGCTGTCCAGAGCGGGGCAGGGACCTCAGAATTCCGAGCGGATGCCGAAACTGACCGAGGTTTCGTCCACGTCGAAGCGGCTGATGTTCGACCGCGTCTGCTCGGCATTCAGCGATACTGTGGGCACGAACCCCATGTAGCTCCAGTCCTGGAAGGTCGCCGTGACGCCGCCAAAGGTGCTGGAGTCGCTGCGCCCGCCGGGGACCGTCAGGAAGATCCGGTAGCTGTCGTAATCCACGACACTGTGGCCCAGTTGAAAACTGAGCTTCGCCGGCCCGATCTCGCGCCCCATCGTGTAGCTGACAATCCCGGTCCATTGCTCGCGCGCCTGGTTCACGCCGTCGGTCTCGGTGGTGCGGTAATTGACGTATCCGCCGATGCGCGCGCCATTCGCCAGCTTGTAACCGACCTGTGCGAAGGCTTCGTATTGCGTGGCGTCGTTATGGGGCCAGGTCTCGTCTTCCTGAAACTCCACCGCGCTGCCAAAGCTGAGTTGCGTGTTCTCGCCAAGGCGATTGTGACGCTCGATCCCCAGCCGTGCGAAATCGTATAGCGGGCTGTCACCGTACCACGTGCGCCCGCCGGTGACATCGAATTCCCACTGGCCCCGCTCCGACGCATCGACCATGATATGGTTCACCCCGACCTGCAGGCGCGAGGACGAAAGGTCCGACCCGCTCAGCCCCGGCACGGCGTTGTTGAATTTCACACGTCGCGTATAGGCCCGTCCGGTCAGCCGGGTCATGAACCGCTCGCCATAGGCGATGCGGTAGCTGGCTTGCAGATCGGTGGTGGCGACGATCCCGTCAATGGCCTGCGCGCTGGGCGACAGCACGCCCACCACCGGCACGCCGTCGATGATGTTATAGGGGCTGTTGGACCCGTTATTGACGTTGTCCGAGGGCGAGACCGAGAATTTCAGGTCGAAGTTAAGCGGGTTATGGGCGCGCACCGTGCGGAAAGCCTTGATCGAATCCTTCCGTACCTCTTCGGTCGGGGCGTGCTGCACCGCGCGGCGCAGCCAGAATTGCGACAGCGTCAGCCGGTCGTCGGCATAGGCCATCTGAGAGGCCAACTGAGCCGCCTCGTATTTCTGCACCGGCGTCCGGGCCGTGTTGAACGCCTTGCGCGCGGATCTGCGGCCGAACCCGTAGGCCTTGACCTGCGCGAATGCCAGCGCCTGGGTGTAATGCGCCTGGCCATCGCGCGGGTTGGCCTTGAGCAGTCCTTCGCTCAGGCGATAGGCCAGTTTGGGCCGCTTCTGCTTGAGCGCCTCCACGGCCAGCGCCTGCGCATTGGGCAGGGACAGTTCCACACTTTCGGGCGTATCGGCACTGTCGGCCGGGGCCGAAAGCCCCCAGGCCGACAGCGCCGCAATCAGCGCCAGTGCGGCGGCTCCGCGTGCGTTACGGGTTGGTGCCGGCACAGCCCGCGGCGTCTTCGACAGGTTGGCCACATTGGTCGAGCACGAAGACGCCGTATTCCTCTTCCGAGTCGGCGCCCAGCACGACGTCATTCGGTCCGTCGAACTCTTCCAGGCGTATGATGCCGGCCACGCCAGATGCGTTCGTCCCGCCGAAGATCCCGCCATACGACCCTATGCCCTGACCGACGACGTTCTCGCCGGGAAACTCCCCGTTCTGGTATTCGACCGTGCCCTGGAAGGTTCCTTCGCTATCGATTGGCGTATTGATTAGCACGAGGGATGGCAAGGCGGTGCCGCCATCTACAAGCTGACGGTTGATGACGTTGCCTTCGACCGCACCGTCGGCAAAGTCGGCGTTCAGGAACACGCGACCGGTGACCTCGGCTGCCTGAGAGGGGACCAACTGGCCCGGAGTACCGCCGGGCACGGGTGCGAGATCTTCGCTGCTCCCGTCGCCATTGGTCACGCCCACATAGTTGCCTGCGTAGCTGACCTGTCCCGTTCCGGGAGAGTAGGCGCCGTCGCGTTCGTAGAACCCGCCGCCGAAATAGCGGTTCCGCGGCCCGCCGGAACCGGCCACACCGGCCCGGACACCCGAGCCGTTGTTCGCCTCGGCGGCGTAGACCGTCACGTGGCGGTCAAGGGGATCGTCCTGGTACGTATAGGCCTGGTACCCGTTCCGATCGAGCCCGGGGCGCCGCCGGTATGTCAGCGGAACGGGTGAGCCATCCTGCGTCAGGCCCGTGACCGTCATGGTGCCGGCGGTTGCGTTGAAGCTTATCTGGCCCACATCGCCGGCAAGTACCGTCGGAATGCCAGCCTCGGTGACAGGATTGTCCTCGTCGCCAGGGTCGGGGTCCGGCGCCGCGGGATCGGGATCGAACGGGTTGCTGCCCCCGCCACATGCCAGCAGGAACGCCGGCAGCACGAGTGATGCCACGAAACGGTTCATGATGAGTACTGCCCTCAATATGTGTTCGTTTTTTCTTTGTTTTGCCCAAGAGTCAGGGGTCTAGCGGGCAAAGTCAAAGTTTTTTTCATGGGCTTGCCCAGGAAATTCAGGCTGTGTTGCCATGCAACCTCCACCCGATCTGGAGGATTGTTTGCGCCGCGTCACAAGATATAGTGGGGCGCGACTCGCATTAGTTGTCCGCGCCCCGCAAATGCCCAAAGGCGGAAAGACCCGATGAAGCAATATCACGACGCATTGGCCCATGTGATGGAGCATGGCGTGCCCTCGACCGACCGCACCGGCACCGGCACGATCTCGGCCTTCGGGCTGCAATCGCGCTATGCCATGGCCGACGGCTTTCCGCTGGTGACCACCAAGAAGCTGCACCTGCGCTCGATCATCCACGAACTGCTGTGGTTCCTCTCGGGCGAGACCAACATTGCCTATCTCAAGGAAAACGGCGTCTCGATCTGGGATGAATGGGCGGACGCGGACGGCGACCTCGGCCCCGTCTATGGCCACCAGTGGCGCCACTGGCCGGGGCCGGTGGGCGAGATCGACCAAATCGAAACCCTGATGCAGATGATCCGCGAAACCCCCGACAGTCGCCGCCTGATCGTCTCGGCCTGGAATCCGGGCGACGTGCCCGACATGGCGCTGCCGCCCTGCCACACGCTCTGGCAGGTGCGCATTGCGGGGGGCAAGTTGCACCTGCAGCTCTACCAGCGGTCCGCCGACATGTTCCTCGGCGTGCCGTTCAACATCGCCTCCTACGCGCTGCTGCTGCACATGCTGGCGCATGTCACCGGCTACGAACCCGGCGATTTCGTGCACAGCTTCGGCGACGCGCATATCTATTCCAACCATGTGGATCAGGTGAAACTGCAACTCTCCCGCACACCCAAGCCGCTGCCGACGCTGCGCATCACCCGGGACGTCAAATCGATCTTCGATTTCCGGTACGAGGATTTCGAAATCACCGGCTACGACCCCGATCCGCACATTCCTGCCCCGGTGGCGGTCTGATGATCTCGCTGGTGGTGGCGACCGACCGCAACCGCGCCATCGGGCGACAGGGGGGCATCCCGTGGCACATCCCCGCCGACCTCAAGTTCTTTTCGCGTGAAACCACCGGCACCGCCTGCATCATGGGCCGCCGCACGTGGCAAAGCCTGCCCGAGCGCTTCCGCCCCCTGCCGAACCGCCTGAATCTGGTCGTGTCCTCCGGCACGCCCGACGGCGCCGAGCACGTCCATCGCTCCATCGACAGCGCCATCGCCGCCGCCCATGACGCCGGCTACGCCCATATCTGCGGCATCGGCGGGGCGGGGATCTACGACGCGCTTCTGCCCCGCGCCGACCGTCTGGTGATCACCGAGGTCGATCTGGCCGTCGAGGACGCCGATACGTGGTTCCCGGAGTATGAGGCGGCGGAGTGGGAGGAAACGACCCGCTTTGTGCTCCAGTCCGACGACCCGCGCTGCGAGGTGGTGGAGCTTCTGCGCAAACGCTGATCAACCGTTCCGCCCGGCCCTGCCGGGCCGCGCCCGACCTCCCCCCGGAGGGCGCGTTTGCGATGTCAGACCCAAAATGACCGGCGCGAGCCTGTGGGCGAGACCACCCGGATCGGAACCACCATGCGCCCTCCAGGTCGGGCGCGCCCCGGCAGAGCCCCCGTCCACGCACCGGCACCACGCACCGGCACCACACGCTCCCACATTAAAAATTGACACACCCCCGCCACTGCGTACCATATCCGGTATCCGTGGGACGGGCTTGGAAAAATTCATAGCGAACGAGGATCTTATGCAAATTCTTAAACCCATCGTGGCCGCGCTGGCCATCACCGCCATCGCCGGGCCGGCGTTTGCCGACGCCAAGATCTATCCGTACCACTCCAAGGAAAACTATTGCCCCTACGGCCTGCAGCCGATCACCATTTCCGGTGTCATCTCCTGCGGGAGTCCGAACCAGTCGCAAAGCTACAAACAGGTGATGCAGCATCCCACGCCTAAGAAACGGCTGCACGTCTACAAGCCGCGCCGCTCCTCCAACTGTGCGGAAGGCGAAAAGGGTTGTTTCTGACCCGCCACTGACAATTCCGGGTTTCGGGAAAGGGCGTGCCTGTGGCGCGCCCTTTCTTTGTCCGGCGCAATCGGGTCGGCTCGTGGTTGCGTATATGCTGCGTATATACAGGCACTATACGTGACGTCATGAATCTGTTACATTCGGGCGGTGCAGGCAATTACAGGAGCACCGCCATGTTCAGGCATATCATCGGCCTCGCGCTCATCGTTCTCGGCACCACGCCGGCGGCGGCGACCAGCCCGATCGCGGACATTCTCTGCGAACCCAGCCATGCGCTCGTGCAGAAACTGTCGCGCCAGTTCGGCGAGGCGCGCTTTGCCCGCGGCACGCAAGGCCCGGATCAGGTGATGGAGGTCTGGACGGACGACGCTGGCGGCTGGACACTGGTCGTGACTTACGCCACCGGCACATCGTGCATCGTCGCGATGGGAGAGAACTGGGATAAGGTTCAGGCCGAGAACCCGGCCTGAAGAGAGTGCTGCCTCGCGCGGGTGAAAGGCGGGATCAGACCGCCTTTATGTTGACGGCCATCGGGCGGCCGTCGCGGCCGTCCTGAAGCTCGTATTCGACTTTCTGATTGTCGGCCAGGCCGGTCATCCCGGATTGTTCCACCTGGCTGATATGCACGAAGACGTCCTTGCCGCCTTCTTCCGGGGCGATGAAGCCATAGCCCTTCGTCGTATTGAACCACTTAACGGTGCCGGTCGGCATTCCGCTTCTCCTTCTTGCCGTTGTCTTCCCCGGATATGCCGGGCCATGTCGCCAAGGGGGACCGCGATCCCGCGCGTCGGCCCGAAGGCCGCGGGAGGCAGAACCAAGACCACAGATAAGAAGATTGTGCGCATCGTGTAAAAAGCAAGTGAAACACGCGTTCCCGATGCTTAGGTAGGGGGGCACGATGAAAACATGAGCGGAGCGAAAATGATCCTCTACGGGCTGAAAAATTGCGATACCTGCCGCAAGGCGCTGAAATCCCTTGGAAACGCAGAATTCCGCGATGTCCGCACCGATGGCGTGCCCGCCGACGTTCTCGAAAAGGCCCATAAACGGTTCGGCGCAGCCCTGCTCAACACCCGCTCCACCACATGGCGCGGCCTCGGCGAGTCGGAGCGTGTCAAAGACCCTCTGGATCTGCTGGCCGCGCACCCGACGCTGATGAAGCGCCCGCTGATCGACGATGGCGGCACGCTCTACCTCGGCTGGGGCAAGGACGTGCAGGCCGCGCTGGCCTGACCGAGAAGGGAGACCGTCATGCGCAACGCGGCACTTGTCCTGGGAATCATCGGCGGCTGCCTCGCCCTGATCGTCGGGTTCTTCAGCTTCGGCTATACCGAGTTCATCCGGGAATATGGCGAGGTCGAGGGGCTTGCCTCCGCGCTCGACCGCGAGGGGCTGGTGCGCACCGCCAGCTTTGTCTCGCCGCTTCTGGCCATTGCCGGGGCGGCCATGTCCAAGGCGCGGGCGCTGTGGGGCGGCGTCCTGATGCTGATCTCGGCCGGGCTGATGGCCTACACCTTCGGCATCGGTGCCTTCACGCTTTTCCCCATCGGTTTCGTCGGACTGGCCGGTCTGCTGGCCATCGCGGCGGGCAAACCGGACGAACCCAAGGCGCATTTCTGAGGTGAGACCCGCCCCGGGCTTGACCCGGGGCCTCTTGTTGCGGGAGGCCCTGGCTCGGGGGCCGGGGCGGGTTTTCCTTGAATTGACCTGTCAGCCCAGATCCGGCGGCGTCGCGTCCTTGGCCAGCGATGCCGTGACCTCCTCGAGGCTCTGAACGCTGGTCTGCTTTTCGCCCAGGCGGCGCACCGACACGGTCTTTTCCTCGACCTCGCGCATGCCCACGGCCAGGATCACCGGCACCTTTCCCACCGAATGCTCGCGGACCTTGTAGTTGATCTTCTCGTTGCGCAGGTCGGCCTCGGCCCGCACGCCCGCCGCCTTCAGCTGCTCGACCACGTCCAGCACGTACTCGTTCGCCTCCGACACGATCGAGGCCACGACCACCTGACGCGGGGCCAGCCAGAAGGGCAGCTTGCCTTCCCAGTTCTCGATCAGGATGCCGACGAACCGCTCGAACGACCCAAGGCAGGCGCGGTGCAGCATGAAGGGCCGGTGCTTCTCGCCATCCGCGCCGATATATGTCGCGTCCAGGCGCTCGGGCAGGTTGGGGTCCACCTGGAACGTGCCGCACTGCCAGACCCGGCCAATGGCGTCGGTCAGGTAGAAGTCCAGCTTCGGCCCGTAGAACGCGCCATCCCCCGGCTCCAGCGTATACTCACGCCCCACCGCCTTGATCGCGTTTTCCAGCGCGCCCTCGACGTAATCCCACGACTCGTCGCTGCCCACGCGCTTTTCGGGGCGCGTGGCGAACCGGATCTCGAATTCGGGAAAGCCCAGCTCGCGGTAGACATCCGCGAGAAAGTCGATGAACCGCGCGCATTCCTCTTGGATCTGCTCTTCGGTGCAGAAGATATGCGCGTCGTCCTGGGTGAATCCGCGCACCCGCATGATCCCGTGCAGCGCGCCCGACGGCTCGAACCGGGCGCAAGACCCGAACTCGGCCAGCCGCAGGGGCAGGTCGCGATAGGATTTCAGACCCTGGTTGAACACCTGCACGTGGCAGGGGCAATTCATCGGCTTCAGCGCGTTGATCCGCGTCTGGTCCTTGTTCTTGACGCCCGCGTCGTCATCCTCGCCGTCGCGGGACTCGTCCACTTCCACGATGAACATGTGGTGCTGGTACTTGTCCCAGTGGCCGGATTTCTCCCACAGCTTGCGGTCGACGACCTGCGGCGTGTTGATCTCGCGATAGCCTCCGGCGCGCTGCTTGCGGCGCATGTAATCCTGCAACTGGGTATAGATCGTCCAGCCGTTGGGGTGCCAGAACACCTGTCCCGGGGCCTCTTCCTGCATGTGAAACAGGCTCATCTCGCGGCCCAGCTTGCGGTGGTCGCGCTTCTCGGCCTCTTCCAGGAAGTTCAGGTACGCCTTCAGCTTTTCCTTGCCGGTGAAGGCCACGCCATAGATCCGTTGCAACATCTGCCGGCTGGAATCCCCACGCCAATAGGCCCCGGCGATGGACATCAGCTTGAACGCATCCGCCGGCACCTGTCCGGTGTGCTGCAAATGCGGACCCCGGCACAGGTCCTGCCAGTCGCCATGCCAGTACATCCGCAACGGCTCGTCGCCCGGAATGGCGTCGATCAGCTCCACCTTGTAGGGCTCATTATTGTCCTTGTAGTGCTGCACGGCGCGGTCGCGCTCCCACACCTCGGTGCGCACGGGGTCGCGCAGGTTGATGATCTCGCGCATCTTCTTCTCGATGGCACCCAGATCCTCGGGCGAGAACGGCTCGGCCCGGTCGAAATCGTAATACCAGCCATTCTCGATCACCGGCCCGATGGTGACTTTCGTGTCGGGCCAGATCTCCTGCACCGCGCGGGCCATGATGTGGGCAAGGTCGTGGCGCACAAGCTCGTTGGCGGCTTCCTCGTCCTTCATCGTGTTGATGGCGATCTCGGCATCCTGCTCGATGGGCCAGGCCAGGTCCCAGTGCTTGCCGTCCACATGGGCCGAAATCGCCTTCTTCGCCAGCGAGGTCGAGATATCAGCGGCCACCTCGGCCGGGGTCACTCCGGCGTCGTATTGTCGCGCATTGCCATCGGGAAGGGTAAGGGAGATCTGAGCCATGTCTGGCCTCCTCGTCAGTTTGGCGCCCACGGAACGCCCGGTTGCAAGTTATGGTCTGCGCGGCTTGTGGCCTGCGCGCGCGAGCAAGTCAAGTAAACCTCCCGGATCCTGGGCCTGAATGGCCGTGCGGCAGGGGATTCGGTGTGCAAATGTATGCTTTTCCGCCGGGCCGCATTGCGGCGACATGAGCCGCAACGCACCAAGAATATGAGAAAAATCACACTTTACGACTCGCTGCGATTCCCTATATAAGTAAAACGAAACGTACATTCCGTTTTAGTTATCGCCGACTGCAGCACAGCGAAGGAGCAGAACGTCATGAGCCGCTTTAACGAACATTTCGAACTTTCGGTCGAAGACATGGAATTGATCGAAAGCGCCCTGCACCAGTCGAAGGCGCACCAGCCCGAGCCGGTGACGCGCCGCATTCACGACCTGCTGGGTCGCCTGCACAACCAGAAAATCTTTTACCGTCCCAAGTCCGCGCCCTATGTCGGAGGCTAACCCGCCTCAACGACAAGGTGCGCAGTGCAAGCCTCATTCGAACGACTGACAGGACAGGAAAGTGACAAGGCCGAGGCCCGCAACGGGCTTCGGCATATCTTTTCTCTCAGCCTCACCAAAATTGCCGATGGCTTGATCGACCCCAAGCTGGTGCTCAGCTGGCTCTTGGGCGTTCTCGGCGCGCCGGGCAGCCTTGTCGCGCTACTGGTGCCCTTGCGCGAGGCCGGTGCGCTCTTGCCGCAGGTCCTGCTCGCGCCGTGGCTGGAACACCGCAAACAGCGACGCTGGATGTGGGTCGTAGGCAGCGGGGGGCAGGGGGCCATGGCCGCCGGCATCGCCGCCTCGGCCCTCTTCCTGCAAGGTTGGGCCGCGGGCCTTGCCATCTGCGTGCTGCTGGCCACGCTGGCGCTCTTTCGCGCGGCCTGCTCTGTCTCCTACAAGGACATTCTGGGCAAGACCGTCGGCCAGACCAAGCGCGGCGCGGTGACCGGCATGGCGGGCTCGGTGGCGTCCATCGCCGTGCTGGTCTTTGCCGGGCTGATGCTGGCGGGCCTCATCCAGTCCAGGACCGCCGTGATCGCCGCCATCGCCCTCGCGGCCTGCCTCTGGATCACCGCCGCCGTCATCTTCTCGACCCTCGACGAAGACGACAGCACTCCGCAAAAGGACACCGGCCTGCACCGTTTCCGCGATGTGATCCGCGAGGACGCGAACCTGCGCCGCTTCATCCTCGTGCGCGGCCTGCTGACCGCCACCGCGCTGGCGCCACCTTTCCTGGCCGTGATGACCACGCAAGGCAACGAAGAGACGGACAACCTGCGCACCCTTGGCGCGCTGCTCGTGGCTTCCTCGGCGGCGGGCTTCGTCAGTTCCTACGCCTGGGGCTGGCTGGCCGACCGGTCCAGCCGCCTGATGCTTCTGGCGGCGGGCCTTTTGGGCGCGCTGGCCATGGCTGCGGGTGTGGCCGCCAACCTTGCCGGATGGGCGCAGACCACCGCCATCATCCCCGGCGTGCTCTTCGTTCTGATGGTCGCCTATCACGGCGTGCGGCAGGCGCGCTCCACCTACCTCGTCGACATCTCGCCCGAGGATCGCCGCACGGTAAATTCCGCCGTCGCCAACCTCGCCATCGGGATCATCCTGCTGCTGGCCGGGGCCTTCGGCGGCGTGCTCAGCTGGGTCGGTCCAAATGCCGCGCTGATCGGGTTCGCGGCCATGTCGGCCTTGGGCGGTCTTGCGGCGCTCGGTTTGCGCGATGTCACCTGAGGCCTAGCAGATACCAGGCGGTATGCAATTGCACCGGATTGTATCCGCCCGTATGCCACGGGTCACTGTAACATATTGTGAAATATAGGGAATTTTCAAGCCAGCGCGCTGTGCTATATCGAATGTCAGGTCCAACGAGGCCTGCAGACGCGAACGCAACAAAATGGCAGATCAATGGCACGCTCCGAGACAGGTTTAACACATGCCGAACGCGGCGAGGATCGCGACGGGATCGACAATGACGAAACGCCCTACCAGGGCTTCCCCGCCAGCGCGGTCCCCGACAAGCCGGGGCGCGAGCGGGAATACACGCTCGACCGCATCGAGCGGACCATCGGTTCCATCCTCTGACGCTTGACGCCCCTGACGGGGGCAAGCGGCTTGAAACGCCGCCCTTTGGGTGACAGGTTCCCTTCAACGCGTGAAAGGGAACACCGATGGCAGAGACAGAGTTGCTGACCTCGCCGCAAGGGCGGCGTCTGGCCTATCACAAGACCGACGGTGACGGGCCGGGCGTGGTCTTTCTCGGCGGCTTCAAGTCCGACATGGAAGGCACCAAGGCGTTGCACCTCGAAGACTGGGCCAAGCGCACGGGCCGCGCCTTCCTGCGGTTCGACTATTCCGGACATGGACAAAGCAGCGAAGCGTTCACAGATGGCTGCATCGGCGACTGGGCGGCGGACGCACAGGCCGCGATCGAAGAACTGACCGACGGCCCGCAAATCCTCGTCGGCTCCTCCATGGGCGGCTGGATCGCCCTGCTCATGGCCCGCGCCATCCCCGACCGCATCGCGGGCCTCGTCACCATCGCCGCCGCGCCGGATTTCACCGAAGACAGCATGTGGGCAGGCTTTACCGAGGCGCAGCGCGCCGAACTCAAGGCCAAGGGCCGTCTCGCCCTGCCCAGCGAGTATGACGAGCCCTACATCATCACCCATCGCCTGATCGAGGAAGGGCGTGACAACCTCGTGCTGCGCTCGGACCTCAAGCTGCTCTTCCCGGTGCGCTTCCTGCAAGGCACGGCGGACGCGGACGTGGACATGTCGGTGGCGCTACGTCTGCTGGATCATGTCAAGGGCCGCGACATGCGCCTGACCCTCGTGGACGGCGCCGATCACCGCTTTTCCGACCCGGACTGCCTCGCGCTCATGACACGCTCCATCGAAGACGTGCTCGAGCGCATCGGGTGAGCGCCGACATCGTCCCCGCCAGTTCGGCGGATTGCAGTAGCCTGCGCAACTTTCCTTGGTTTTCCGCCGCGCCTGTGGCAGAATCACCTTCATAAAACAGCGCAAAGCGCGCGGGCAGGCTAAGGAAAGCAGCAATGAAGGACCCCTTGGTGTTTCTGCCGGGCATGATGTGTGACGCACGTCTGTTCGGCCCCCAGATCGCGGCGCTCAGCCCCGATTTGCCTGTCACGGTCGCGCCCATCTCCCACGGCGACCGGGTCGAGGAAATCGCCTCGGGCCTGCTCGACCATCTTCCGCGCCGCTTTGCGCTGGCGGGGCTGTCGATGGGCGGCATCGTGGCGCTGGAAATCGTGCGCCGCGCGCCCGACCGGGTGACAAGACTCTGCCTGATGGACACGAACTCGCTGGCCGAGACGCCGCAATCGGCCGCCAATTACGAACCCATCGTGACCAAGTTGCGCGCGGGCTTCACCGACCAGGCCGTGGCGGCGCTCCTGCGCCCCGAACACCTGGCACCCAATGCAGACCGCACCTCGATCCTGCACATGGTGACCAAGATGGCCGAGAACCTCGGCCCCGAGGCGATCACCCGCCAGGTCCGCGCGCTGCAGCGCCGCCGCGACTACCAGGCGACGCTGCGCAAGATCCACGTCCCGACGCTGGTGATGTGCGGCGTGCATGACACCCTCACGCCGGTAAAGCGGCACGAGTTCATGGCCGGTCTCATCCCCAATGCCGAGCTTGCGCTGGTGCAGGAGGCCGGCCACCTGCCGACGCTTGAGTCGCCCGAAGCCGTGACGGCCGCGCTGCGCGTCTGGCTGAAACAGCCGCTGGTTCTGCACCGGCGGGTCGAGGCGGGGTAGGGCGGCCGCGCATCGCTGTGCCGGGGCCCGGCGATGCGCGGCGGCGCGGCCTTGCCGCGCCTTTCTTCCGCGCGTGGACAAAGACGGGGTAATCCCGGACCTGATCCGGGATCTCTCCGCCCAAGGCGCACCTTCACTCCGCCGCGATCTTGGCCTTCTTCTTGTCCTTGCGCGACTTCGTGCGGCTGCGCGCCGCCGGGTCCTCGGAATTGGCGTCGATGAAGTCCAGCACCAGGGGCCGGATGTTGTTGCGCCAGGACCGGCCCGCGAAGATGCCGTAATGGCCCGCCTCGGGCTCCAGGTGGCTGGCCTTCATGTCGTCGGGCAGTCCGGTCAGCAGGTCCAGCGCCGCCACGCATTGCCCGGGCGCCGAGATGTCGTCCTTGCCGCCCTCGACCGTCTTGACCGCGACCTTGCTGATCGCGCCGATATCCACCTTGTGGCCATCGACCACGAATTCGTTCCTGGCGATCTCGCCCGCCTTGAAGATGCGTTCGACCGTCGACAGGTAGAACTCCGCCGGCATGTCCATCACGGCAAGGTATTCGTCGTAGAACTTGTTGTGCGGGTCGCGGTCGCTCGCCTCGCCCTGCGCCACGCGGCTGATCTGATTCAGGAACGCCTGGCTGTGACGCTCGGCGTTCATCGACATGAACGAGGCCAGTTGCAACAGCCCCGGATAGACCTTGCGCCCTACGCCCTTGTACTTGAACCCGACGCGCTGGATCATGGTGCCTTCCAGCTGGCCCATCGTCACGCTATGGCCGAAATCCGTCACCTCGGTCGGTGTCGCGTCAGGGTCGATCGGCCCGCCGATAAGCGTCAGCGAACGGGGCTGTGCATCGGGGTCCTGCTCGGCGAGGTAGGCCGTCGCCGCGAGTGTCAGCGGCGCGGGCTGGCAGACGGCAATGACGTGCAGGTCATGGCCAAGCTCCCGCATGAATTCCACCAGGTAAAGCGTATAATCCTCGACATCGAACTTGCCTTCGCTGACGGGGATGTCGCGGGCGTTGTGCCAGTCGGTCACGTAAACCTCGCAATCCGGCAGCAGCGATTTCACGGTCGAGCGCAACAGGGTCGCGTAATGCCCGGACATCGGCGCGACCAGCAGAACGCGGCGGTCCATCTCGTCGCGCCCCTGCACGTTGAAGTGGATGAGGTCGCCAAACGGCTTTTCCACCACCGTCTCGATGCTGATCAGGTGGTCGCGCCCGTCCTCGCCGGTGATCGATTCGATCCCCCAGTCGGGTTTCGCCACCATCCGCTGAAAGGTGCGCTCGGTCACCTCGCCCCAGGCGGCCAGCCATTGAAACGCGGGGTTTGGGGTCAGCGCGAAGATGGGGTAAGATGCCATGGAAAACGCCGTCGCGCCCAACCACTGGTTGGTGTTTCGCATGGTTTCCATCAGGTCGTAGGTGGCCATGTACCGCATTACTTGCTCCTTCGGCGCAAACCGCCGAGTTGGTTCCATTCGTCGCAGTCCCACGGGCCTGCGCGGCCAGTATAGGCGGGCTGACGTTGCGCTGTGCTTACCAGACGCACGCATTCCGCGCCATGCTGCATGGCAGAAAGATTAGAGGATTTCGTAGAAATGGCAACGCCCGACACCGCTGACGAAAAAAATCTGGAGCGGATGAACGAAAATCTCGCAAAGGTCGAAGCCTTGTCACAAAGGCTCGTTCAGGCGCTAAGCCACCGCAACCCACCGATGCCTGAACTGAACGGTCCGGGACAGGATCTTTATGCACGTGCAGCGGCTTCGTACTGGCAGGCGCTGATGGAAAACCCCGGCAAGATCTACGAACAGCAACTGGAATACTGGGGCAAGTCCGTACGCCATTTCATGGAAGCGCAGCAGGCGCTGTTGCAGGGCCAGTCCCCCGCCGACGCCGCCGAGGACGATCCCGACCTGCTGGAGGGCGACAAGCGCTTCACGAATCCCCTGTGGAAGACGCACCCCTATTTCCGCCTCGTGAAGCAGCAATACGCCCTCAACAAGCAGGCGGTGGAAAAGGCCGTGGCCGAGGCCGACGACCTCGATCCCAAGGATCGCAAGCGCCTGAACTACTTTGCCAGCCAGATCGTCGACATGATGAGCCCGACCAATTTTCTCGGCACCAACCCCGACGCGCTGGAACGCGCGATCGAGACCGAGGGCGAAAGCCTGGTGAAGGGGCTGGAAAACCTGGTGTCGGATCTTGAGGCCAACAATGGCGAGATGGTCGTGCGCCTCGCCGATGAAGGGGCGTTCAAACTGGGCGAGAACGTCGCCGTGACCGAGGGCGAGGTTGTGTACCGCAACCGCCTGATGGAACTGATCCAGTACGCCCCCACAACCGCGCAGGTCCACAAGACGCCGCTGGTGATCTTCCCGCCCTGGATCAATAAGTACTACATCCTCGATCTCAAGCAGGAAAACAGCCTGATCAAGTGGATCACCGATCAGGGTTACACGCTCTTCGTCGCCTCCTGGGTCAATCCCGACGCGTCCTACCGTGACGTGCGCATCGACGACTATATCGAGGAAGGTTTCCTCACCGCCATCCGCGAGGCCAAGGCGATCACCGGCGAGAAACAGGTCAATGCCGTGGGCTATTGCATCGCCGGCACCACGCTGCACCTGACCCTGGCGCTGATGGCCAAGAGGGGCGATACCTCCGTCAAGTCCGCCACCTTCTTCACCGCGCTGACCGACTTCGGCGAGCAGGGAGAGTTCGTGCCCTTCCTGCAGGACGATTTCGTCGACGGCATCGAAAAGGAAGTCGAAGAGCAGGGAGTTCTGCGGTCCTTCATCATGGGGCGCACCATGTCCTTCCTGCGCTCGAACGACCTGATCTACAAGCCCGCGATCCGCAGCTACATGATGGGCGAAACGCCCCCCGCCTTCGACCTGCTCTACTGGAACGGCGACGGCGCCAACCTGCCCGCCGCCATGACCAGGCAGTACCTGCGCGACCTCTGCCAGGCCAACGCCTTCGCCGACAAGGGCATGAAAGTCTGCGGCGAAACCGTGCATATCAGCGACGTGACCGTGCCGATCATGGCGGTGACCTGCGAGAGCGATCACATCGCCGCGTGGCGCGACTGCTACCGCGGCTTCATGCAGACTGGTTCAAAAGACCGCAGCTTCATCGTGTCCGAGTCCGGCCACATTGCCGGCATCGTCAATCCGCCGTCGAAAAAGAAGTACGGCTATTACATGAACAAGGATCTGCCGCCCACGCCAGAAGAGTGGCTGGAAGGCGCGACAGAGCGCGAAGGCTCGTGGTGGACGATGTGGGAATCGTGGCTGCGCAAGCGCTCGGGCACCAAGGTAAAGGCCCGCGACCCCGGTGATTCCGAGCATCCCAGCCTCGGCCCGGCGCCCGGAACCTACGTGCTGCGCAAGGCAAACTCCTGACGCGAAATACCTTTTTCGGTTACATGAAGGTTCTGCTGCAGTGCAGCAAAAGGGGTTGCAATGCTGCATTGCAGCGTCTATATATGCTGCAGATGCAAACAGCGGGTCAGCCGCTGGCAAACAGAACACGACCGAAACCGAACATTAAGGAGCCGTACCCATGGCAAAAGCACAAGCACAAGACTTCAACGCGATGATGAAAGACATGATGGGCGCATTCCCCGTCGACACCAAGGCGATGGAAGAAGCGTTCAAGAACCAGGCCGCGCTGAGCGAGAAGATGTCGGGCGTCGCCCTCGAGGCCGCCACCAAATCGGCCGAGCTGTCGGGCAAGTGGACCCAGGACACCCTGACCAAGCTTCAGGACGTCACCAAGGCGAAATCCGAGCCGGCAGACTATGCCAAGGCCATGACCGACTTCGCGTCGGCCAATGCTGAATCGGCTGCCGAGCACATGGCCGCCTTCGCCGAAATCGCGAAGAAGGTCCAGATGGACACGGTCGAGCTGATGATGGCTGCTGGAAAAGACTTTCAGGAAGACGCCACCAAGGCCGTCAAGAAAGCCACCGACGACGTGACCGCCGCGGCGAAGAAAGCCTCGACCACCGCTGCCAAATAAGTCGCAGCCGGTCACCGGTTTACCGAGTACGGGCCAACTTCCTCCCTTTCTGGCCCGGAACAGCGAAGGGCGAGCCTCACAGGCTCGCCCTTTTTTCGTATCCCTGTCGGAGAGGGCCGGGCCTGCCGGCGCGCTGAATGCCGTCCCGCGGGTCCGCCTGGGTCCCTGCTTGATGTAGCGGGTTGCGCTCAGAGCCGCCGTTCGGGCAAGGCCGCTTGAGCCTCGGCTGTGCGGGACATTGCTGCCGTTATGGTCTGACGCTGAGGAGGCGCATCGACGGGCCGTGGTGCGCCGACCCGGCGATGGTGACGGGCAATTCATGCCGGCCAAGCACATTCAACCTCAGAGCGTGGCACGTCACCTGCCAAATCGCTGCGCCGCGGGAGACGGCCCGGCGATGCCCGGCGGGCTTCGCGCTTGGTCCGCGCGGGCGCTTCGCGAGTGTGGTAAAAAGGGTTCGCACCATATATTCGCTGCGATAAAAATGAATGGCCGATATGCAGGTTCTGCTGCTGTTCACGACACAGGCGAGCGTCAGCCCCTGGGGTGGCGATCCGACGGCAATTCTGAAGCACTTTATGCCTGCCAAATACATCCTCGGAATGATCGGTGCGCCCAGCCTCAGCCAAATCGCCAGCCCAAGGGTGGGGCTGACGATGGCCGGGCCGCTTCGCGGCTGTTAACCGGCTGCGGGTTCGATGCCAGTGTTTCACATGCGCTCGCACCAGGCTTTCTCCGCAAGGTGCATGAAGGTCGCAAATGCGGGACGAAGTGGATGTAATTTCCCGAGCAGACGCGCATCGACGGGCCGTGGCGCGGTGAACCGAAGAGGGTGATGGGCATTTATGCCTGCCAAGCACTTCCAACCCGAGAGCGTAGCACTTCATCTGCCAAATCTCCGTGCCGTCGCACCAAAGGTGCGCCAACTATAGTCGGCACGCCTCTGGCGTGACGGGACGGCCCGGCGATGCCCGGCGGGCTTCGCCCTTGTTCCGCGCGGGCGCTTTGTGACTAAGGCAAATATGGGCTCACTCAGGACCTCCGCTACCACACGTACAATTGGCGGGTATCGGCCTACGGTGGACATGCACTTGTGACCGCACAACCACACTCGCGGGACCGAGCGATTGCCATCAGATGGCAGGGCTTTAAGGTGGCCGGTGATTTCAACGACTCATCGGACGGACACATGCCCTTTGCCGCAGCAAGAAACCTCGTTCTCCTGGCGTGCAGCCTTCTTCTCGCGGCCTGCGCGGGAACGATGCCTTCGGACCTACCCGGCGGGTCGACATACCCCGAGTATAGCGAGATGCAGGAAGGCCACCTCACCATCGACGCCATCGACCCGCAATACCTGCGCGAGCCGAACCGCCGGACATCTGTGGAATACAACGGGCAGGAAGCCCCCGGCACCATCGTCGTCGATCCCTACGCCAAGTTCCTCTACTACGTCCAGGACAGCCAGAACGCCATCCGCTACCCCGTCGCCGTCGGCCGTGAAGGGCGCGGCTTCAGCGGGCGCGCCACGATCGGGCGCAAGGCGGAATGGCCGGGCTGGACGCCCACGGCCAACATGATCCGCTCCGACCCCGAGGCCTACGCGCCATTCGCCAAGGGCATCCCGGGCGGCAAGGCCAGCCCGCTGGGCGCCCGCGCGCTTTACCTCTACCGGGGCGGCCGCGACACCTATTACCGCATCCACGGCACGAACGACCCGGCCACGATCGGCAACCAGGGCAGCGCCGGATGCATCCGTCTCTTCAACCAGGACATCATCGACCTTCACGCGCGCGTCTCGGTCGGCGCTCCGGTCGTTGTCCGCAGCTACGAACAATCTGTCGCTGCGGAAGGTGTCGAGACGGCCAACCGGGGCGGCGAAATGGTGCCGAAACCTGTCGATCCGGAAAGCGTCTATGCCTATGTCGCCGAAGAGGCGCGGCGCAAGGCCGAGTATGAAGGCAGCGAATGAGGCGCCGGGGCGTTCTCGCTGCGCAAGGATGGGCGAGCGGCTGACGGGCGACCTGTCGCATCGCACGGATCTAACGTGATCCCGCCGATCTTTGCGGAGCATGGCCTGACAGCCGGGCCTGCGTCCCATGGCGGTCCGGCCACGCTCCCAACCACCACACGCTCTTTCTTTTTGTTCTGCACTGGCATAGGCTTTGCTGCAGTGCACGCATTCCGGGGAGGACACACGTGGCCGAAGATGAAAAACCGCTCCTTATCAAACGGTATGCCAGCCGCCGGCTGTATAACACCGAGACATCGGATTACGTGACGCTCGAGGATATTTCCGAGTTCATACGCGGGGGTCGCGAGGTGCAGATCATCGACCTCAAATCGGGCGACGACCTCACCCGGCAATACCTGCTCCAGATCATTGCCGAACACGAAAGCCGTGGCGAGAACGTGCTGCCGATCAACGTCCTCACCGATCTCGTGCGCAGCTACACCACCCAGGCAACCTCGATGGTGCCGGATTTTCTGGCCGCCAGCTTCGAGATGCTGCAACAGGGTCAGTCCCAGATGATGGAAAACATGGCCAAGGCGAACCCGCTGGCCAAATCCTTCAACCAGATGCCCGGGATGGACACGATCCGCGCCCAGCAGGAGGCGTTCCTCAAGGCCATGACCGGCGGCGGCGTTCCCGGCATGACCGGCAAGGCGCCCGAAGAGGGTGCGCCCGCCAAGGGCGACACCGGCGACGAAGGTCTCGACGACATCAAGAAGCAACTGGCCGACCTGCAGGACAAGCTGTCCAAGCTCAGCAAGTAGGGGCGCCCGCATGGTCGACAGCCCCGGCCGCATCACCCTGTGGGGGATCGAGGTGTTCATGGCCGCGGCCGACGAACGCTCGATCTCCGCCGCCGCCAAGCGCTTGGGTGCCAGCCCCTCGGCGGTCAGCCAGCAACTCACCAACCTCGAGGGCGCGGTCGGTGCGACCTTGCTGCAGCGCAACGCGCGCCCCATCCGCCTGACCCCCGCAGGCGAGATCCTGAAACGCCGCGCCCAGGTCATCCTGAACGAGGCCGCACAGGCCCGCGCGGAACTCGCAATGTCCGACATGTCGATGCTGACCCGATTCCGTCTCGGCATGATCGAGGATTTCGAGGCCGACGTGACGCCGCAGCTTCTGACCCACGTGGCTGCCGAGCTCAAGACCAGCCAGTTCCTGCTGGAAACCGGCGCCAGCCATTACCTCTACGATCTTCTGGAAAGCCGCACGCTCGACATGATCGTGGCCGCCGAGCTCAACGCAGGCGACGACTGGGCCGAGGTCCATCCCCTGCTGCGCGAGGGCTTCGTCGTGGCCGCCCCCAGGGCCCGGATCAAGCCGGATGGCGACGTGCTGCGCCAACTCAAGCGCCTGCCGCTCATTCAGTACACACAGCGCCACTACATGGGCCGGCTGCTCTCGGCCCATCTCGCCCGGCAGAAACTCAGCCTGCCACACCGCTTCGAACTCGACAGCTATCACGCCATCCTGGCGCTGGTGGGGCAGGGGACCGGCTGGACCATCCTGCCGCCGCTCGCACTGATGCGCGCCCGCCGCTTTGCCGACCAGATCGATGTGATGCCGCTCCCGTTCGAGCCGCTGACCCGCACGATCAGCCTGACCGCGCGCAAGCACATCCTGCAGGACCTGCCGGCCCAGCTGGCCGAAACCCTGCGCCCGATCCTGCGTGACACGATCGTCAACCCGGCGCTGGCCGAGTATCCGTTTCTGCGCGATCAGCTCGACCTGCTCTAGCGCGGTCGCGCAAACTCTTCATGTGCCGTAGGCCCGTTCCGGCTCCACCGGCCCCGCCGCCGCCTCTGCCGCCGCGATCAATGCCTCGGCCACGAAGTCGAGATCAGCCCGGCTCAGCCGCGCGGGCAGCCGCACGTCACAGGCCCGCATCAGCATCGCCCGCGTCCGCGGCAGGGCCGGGGTCGGCCCCGGCAGGAACTGCCAGTTCCAGAAGGCCCGCGCATTGTCCGCGGACATGCCGAACACCTGCACCTTCACCCCGCGCTCGGCGGCGGCGGCGGCAAAGGCCCGCACCTCCGCATCGCTCATGTCCACAAGGTTGAACTGGATCGAATCCGGCGCCCGCTCCTCGGGCTCCAGCTTGTCGGGCACCTGCATCCAGGGCGAGGTGTTCAGCCGCCCGGCCACGTAATCGTGGTTGGCACGCCCGTCGCGCACCCGCCGCGCCACCTCTGGCAGTTGCGGGCGGATGATCGCCGCGCTCAGGTTGCCCATGCGCAGGTTGTAGAGCGGCAGCCGGTTCTGCCAGTCGGCAAAGGCGGCCGCCAGCATCGGGTCGTCGCCCGCCATATGCTTGGCCCAGTTATGCTCATAGGCCCCCGACATGATCACCGCCCGAGCCACCAGGTCGGCATCGTCGGTCACCAGGATCCCGCCTTCGCCCGCGTTCACCAGCTTGTAGGACTGGAAACTGAAGCAGCCCACGCGGCCTATCGTGCCGATCTTGCGCCCGCCCCAGACGGTTCCCAGGCTGTGGGCGGCGTCCTCGATCACCGGGATGCCGCGCACGTCGCACAGCCCCATGATCGCATCCATGTCCGAGGTATGGCCCCGCATGTGGCTGACGATCACCGCGTCGATGCCCGAGTCGAGCTTGGCCTCGAAATCGGCCATGTCGATCCGGTAGTTTTCACCCACCTCGCACAGCACCGGAACGCAATCGGCATGGATGACCGACGACGGCACCGCGGCAAAGGTGAACCCCGGGATCAGCACCCGCGCATCCCGCGGCAGGCCCAGTGCCTTCAGCGACAAAAACAGCGCGGCTGAACAGGAAGACACCGCCAGCGCATAGCGCGTCCCCATCAGCGCGGCGAATTCCCGCTCCAGCAGGCTGACCGGCGCATCCTCGGGCGCGGTATAGCGGAACAGGTCGCCCGATTGCAGCATCCGGTCAATCTCGGCCCGGGCCGCCTCGGGGATGGGTTCGGCGTCATAGACATTCGGTGCAAGGGTCATGTTCGGATTTCCTGTATATCGTTTTTCGATTTTCCGAAAGTATTACACCAAAACCGTCCCACCCCAAAGCAAAGATTTGGTAACGGCGCCGCTCCGCCTCTCTTCCTCTGGCGACAAATATCCCAGGGGGGCGTCGAAACCCGTTTCGACGCGGGGGACTGGTCCCCCTCCGCCGCGCGGACCGGTTCACCGCGTCTCGGCCAGGGCCCAATCGCGAAACGCCGCCACCTTCGGGTCGTCCCACCTCTCCCGTGTCGCGATCAGGCAGACGCCGCCCATGGGCGAGGTGCAGACCATCTCCGGGAACAGCTTCACCAGCAGGCCCGACTCCAGCTCGTCGCGGTTCAGCGCAAGGTCCGCCATCACCACGCCCGCGCCCAGTGTCGCCGCCTTTGCCGCCATGTCGAGATTGGGAAAATCGCTGCCGCTGTCGGGGTCCACGCCGCGCACCTCGAAGGCCTCCAGCCATGCGCGCCAATCGGCATGGCGCGGCGTTTCGTGCAGCAGCAGGAAATCCGCCAGGTCTTCCGGCCGCTCCGGCCGTCCCTTTGCCGCCAGCAGCGCCGGCGCGCAGGCCGGGGTCACCTCCACCGGGAACAACGTCTCGACCCTCAGGTGATCGGGCCGGTCCGGCCAGTTCGTGACCGAAAAGCCCACGTCATACTGGTGCGCGTCAAAGCCATAGGGACCCACGAAATCCGTGGTCAGCCGCACACCGATTTCTGGGTGCAGGGCGCGGAATCTCTCAAGCCGTGGCAGCAGCCAGCGGATCGAGGTGGCGGGTGGGCAGATGATCCGCAAATCCGCCGCCTCCGTCCCGATCCGCGAGGTCTCGACCAGGATCTCGCCGAACGCCCGGGTCAGCACGGGCTGCAACCGCCGCCCGGCCTCGGTCAATTCGACGCCCTTGCCGTGGCGGCGAAACAGCAGCGTGCCAAGATGCTCTTCCAGCAGCTTGATCTGCCGGCTGATCGCCCCGCGCGTGACGTGCAACTCGTCGGCCGCCCCGACAAAGCCACCGTGGCGGGCAGCGGCCTCGAAGGCGCGCAAGGCATTCAGCGGGGGCAGTCTCATGATCCCTCCCGAGGTGAGGTTTTCTCACCAATGATGCCAGAAAGAATGGTTTGAGGGCAAGCCGCGTCGCGCTCTATCCTCACTAGGCAACCCGATCACCCGAGGCCTTTCCATGTTTGATCTCGCCCTGTCAAAACCGTCACGCCCATCGCTCGCGCAGCGTCTGCGCCTTTGGATGCGGACCGTGAGAAATCCTGATCCGACCGAAGGGATGATGCTGGCCGATCTCGAACGCCTCGCCGATATCTCGCCGCACCTTCTGGCGGACCTCGGCTTTGAGGACATCCGCACTGGCCCGTCCGGATTCACGTCCTGGCGGCGCGGACGCCTGAGGGTCGTCCGCCACACCGGCGCGGATGCCTGCCATGCCTTTCGCGTGCCTCGCGGCTGACCCGCCTCAGATCCCCATCCGGTCCCGCGTCGCGTACCACGTCATCGCCAGCACCAGAAGCGGCGAACGAAACGCCGTGCCCCCCGGAAAGGTCGGCGCCGGCACCCGCGCCAGAGTGTCAAAGCCCAGCGTGTCGCCCCGCACCGCGTCGGCCATCAGCTTGCCCGAGAACGTGGCCATGCCCACACCGTGCCCGGAATACCCCGAAGCCGACAGGACATTCGGCGCCACCCGCGCCAGGTACGGCATCCGCTTCATCGTGATCGCCAGCGTCCCGCCCCAGGCGTGATCGATTCTCACGTCCCGCAGATGCGGGAAAATCTGCGTCATCGGTTTGCGCACCAGCGCCGCGATATCGTCCGGGAAGCGATAGCCATAGCTCTCGCCGCCTCCGAACAGCAGCCGCCCGTCATGGCTCAGGCGAAAGTAATTCACCACGAACTTCGAATCCGCCACCGCCACGTCCCGCGTCAGCACCTTGTCGGCATCGTCCCCCAGAGGCTCGGTCGCCACCACGAAATTGTTGATCGGCATCACCTTTGCGGCGACCTTGCGGTCGAGCCCGCCCAGATACCCGTTGCACCCAAGGATCACGTGATCCGCAGTCACCCGGCCCGCATCCGTGGCCACCACCGCCGGCGATCCCTCGTCGATGCGGTGCACCTCGGCCCGCTCGAAGATCCGCACGCCCGCGTCCCGCGCCGCCCGCGCCAGTCCGAATGCAAAGGCCAGCGGGTGCAGATGCGCCGCCGACATGTCCAGCGACCCGCCCACGTATTTCGGCGAGGGGCAGAGCGCCTGCGCCGCGTCCCGGTCCAGTCTCTCGATCTGGTCATGGCCATAACGGCGGAAGAGAAAATCGGCATACTCATGCTCTTCGCGCACCTCCGCCCTGGAAAAGCACATATGCGCCACGCCGGGCTTCAGGTGGCAGTCGATCCCGTGCTTCGCCACCAGCCCTTTCACCAGCGCCTTGGAGCCTTCCGCCAGTTCCCACAGCTTGGCCGCATCGGCGCGGCCCACCATCTTTTCCAGCGTCCGCTGATCCTGCCGCTGCCCCGAGCCCAGCTGCCCACCATTGCGCCCCGACGCGCCAAAGCCGACGCGATGCGCCTCCAGCAGCACCACGTCCAGCCCCGCCTCGGCCAGATGCAGCGCCGCCGACAGCCCGGTGAACCCGCCACCCACCACGCAGACATCGGCTTTCTCCTCGCCTCTCAAAGGCGCGAAAGGCTCCAGCTGCGGGGTCGTGGCGGCGTACCAGCTGTCGGGGTACTGCCCCGGCTTGTCGTTGGAATAAAGCAGGTTCATCAGTTTCCGATCCTGTAATGGCTCAGCGAATAGGTGGGCGCATCGAGCGTTTCCACCCGGATGCCGTCGACCGTCGCGACATCCAACTCGATCTTGAAACAGTCAGGGCAGGGGCGGCCTAGGTGCGTCTCGGCCATCTCCGCCAGCCGGTCCGCCACAAAGGGCGGCTCGGGCGGCGCAAACTCAGGCATCGCGGCAAACGCGTCCTCGGCCTGCAGCGCCTCGACCATCCGCTCGGTCAGATCGACCGTCAGCGACGGCTCGATCACCATGATCCCGCCCACCCCGCGCAGCTCTCCGTTCGTGTCGCGCAAATACCCGTCGATCCCTTCGCCCACGACCGGCCAGCCCCGCGGCGACGGATACTGCCGCCCGATCCGCATCGGGTTCAGCCGATAGGCATCGGTCTCGGGAAACGCATGGGTGAACCCGGCGATGAACCGCGCCTCAAGCGCCGCCTCGTCAAATGGCTCTACGGGCTGGTGCCCGCTGTCATCGGTCTCAACCAGGATCGCGGGCAGGCTCAGCCGCACTCGCTTGGGAAACACGATCGTCCCCGGCGCCGGCAGGCTCGGCGACTCGATCATCACCACGTCCGCATCCTGCATCAGCTTGAACATCTGCGCCCGCGCCGTGTCGTGGTGGCCGAAGCTCTCGGTCACCAGTTCCACCGGCTCCGACGCCTCGACCAGCCCCGCCATGTCCCGCTCGTGCGGCGGATCGAAGGCCTCGTCACCGGAACAAAAGGCCCGGTAACAGCGGTACGTCTCGACCGCCTGCTTGTTTTGCAGCACCGTCACGAAGGCACCGTCGGGCGGCATGCCCGGCGGGCTCAGGAACACGACCGACAGCAACGTCCGCTTCAACTGCGCACCGGGATTGTCGGTGTAATAGGCCCGCCCCTGCGCCGCCTTCAGCGCGGCGGCGTCCCGCACCACGCGCAGCCCGTCGCCGGTCACCTGTTCATGCAGCATGAGCGCATAGCCACCTTCGTCCAGCGGCAGCCCCTCCAGAAAGTCATGCCGCTCGATCCCGGATGTGTCCTGGGCCGCCGGTGCCGGTGCCGGGGCAGGGTCGTCGCGCAACGCCCAAAGCCCTGCCGCCAACAGGGTCATCGCACCAACGGCAAGGACCGGGACCTTAGACATTCATCAGCAGATGCTCGCGCTCCCACGGGGAAATCACCTGCAGGAACTCGGCATATTCCGTGCGCTTGACGATGGAATAGACCCGCGCGAATTCGGGGTGCAGCACGTCGTGCAGCTCTTCCGCCTCGTCGAACAGGTCCAGCGCCGCGCCCAGCCCGTCTGGGAAATCCGGCTCGCCCTCATAGGCGTCGCCGCGGTATTGCGGCTTGGCCCGCAGCTCGTTCTTGATCCCCAACAGACCGCAGGCCAGGCTGACCGCGATGCCCAGATAGGGGTTGCAATCCATCCCCGCGATCCGGTTCTCCACCCGCCGCGCCTCGGGCTTGGACAGCGGCACACGGATGCCCGTGGTGCGGTTGTCGCGCCCCCATTCCAGGTTGATGGGTGCGGCATTGTCCTTCACATACCGCCGATACGAATTGACGTAGGGCGCCATCACCGCAATCGCCGCCGGCATGTATTCCTGCAAGCCGCCGATGAAGTGATAGAACATGTCCGTCTCGCCGCCCTGGGGGCCGGAAAAGGCGTTCTTGCCCGTCTCCATGTCGATGATCGAGTGGTGAATATGCATCGCACTGCCCGGCTCGGCGGCGATCGGCTTGGCCATGAAGGTGGCGAAACAATCGTGCCGCAGCGCCGCCTCGCGAATGAGCCGCTTGAAGTAGAACACCTCGTCGGCCAGTTTCACAGGGCTGC
This sequence comes from Roseovarius sp. MMSF_3350, assembly GCF_030733425.1. Lineage (GTDB taxonomy): Bacteria > Pseudomonadota > Alphaproteobacteria > Rhodobacterales > Rhodobacteraceae > Roseovarius. The sequence continues at coordinate 10,720 of NZ_JASHIZ010000008.1, read as the reverse complement.
CATGCCGCAGGTTGATCTCCAGCTGGCCCGCGCCGCCTTCCTGCGTGATCCCGTCGATCTCGAAGCCCTGCGCCTCGGCGAAATCGTAGATATCGTCGATCACGGGGCCGAACTCGTCCACCGCCGTCATGCTGTAGGCCTGCCGCGCGGCGGCCGGACGTCCCGAGCGGCCCACCATCGGCTCGATCTCCTGCCGCGGGTCCAGGTTGCGGGCGATCAGGAAGAACTCCATCTCCGGCGCCACGACCGGCTTCAGCCCCAGTTTTTCATATTGCTTCACCACCCGTTTCAGCACGTTGCGCGGGGCGAAATGGATGGGGTCGTGGTCCCGATCATAGGCGTCGTGGATCACCTGCAGCGTCCAGTCCCCGGTCCAGGGCGCGGCGGTGGCCGTGCTCAGGTCGGGCGTCAGGATCATGTCGCGCTCGATGAACCCTTCGGCTCCCGCAGCCTCGCCCCAGTCTCCGGTTATCGTCTGGTAGAAGATCGAATCGGGCAGGTGGAAATACTCCTGCCGCGCGAACTTGGTCGCCGGCACCGCCTTGCCCCGCGCGATGCCGGGCAGGTCGGCGACGATGCATTCCACCTCGTCCAGCCGGCGGTTTTCCAGATAGGCCTGTGCCGCCTCGGGCAGTCCGCTTGTCCAGTCCTCGGCCATGTCAGGCCCCCTTTCTGAAATGCGCCGCCATGCGCGCGGCAAAGGCGGCGGCGTCCGTGGGCGTCTCGGCACTGGCGGTCGCCTGGGCCAGCTGATCGTCCGGCACCACGCCCGCGCCGCGCTGGTCGATGATGGTCTGCAACACATGCGCGGTGAATTCTGGATGCGGCTGGATCGTCAGGATCGTGTCCCCGATCATCAGAGCCGCGTTCTCGCAGAAGTCCGAATGCCCGATCACCTCCGCGCCCTCGGGCAGCTCGACAACCTGGTCCTGGTGCCAGGCATGCAGGGCCATCGGCTTGCCCTCGATCTCGTATTCGGTGCGCCCCACCGACCAGCCGCCGGGAAATTTCACCACCTTGCCGCCCAGGGCCTGCGCGATGATCTGATGGCCAAAGCACACCCCGATCAGCGGCTTGCCCGCATCGCGGATATCCCGGATGAACGCCTCCAACGGCTTGATCCACGGGTGATCCTCGTAAGCACCGTGTTTGGAGCCGGTAATCAACCAGCCATCGGCGTCGTCGGGGCTCTTGGGATAAACCTCGTCCACCACGTCATACCGCTCGAAGGTAAAGCCGTCCCGCCCCAGCAGGTCGGCGAACATCGCGTCGTAGTCTCCCGTGCTCTCGATCAGGTCGGGCAGGGCGTGGCCGGTCATCAGGATGCCGATTTTCATGTCACACCAGAAATTTGATCAAATTTACGCTAGCCGAGCCAAACGGCCCGTTCAAGGTCGTTCTAGGCCATTTCCGGCGCCCACGCCACGGGCTCCGCGGGTCCGGCACGTTAACGATTTCGATTTGAGAAAATGACCGACGCGATACCACCCGGATACCGACGAAATACCGACGCGGGATTGTGGCATTAACATTTGAGTCGCTCAGACCGTCTCCAGATAGATTTTCCAGTGCTCCGCCGCGTCCAACTCTGCGAAAAGCGCCAGTTCCTGCCGCTTGGTCATCACCAGGTTCTCGATCAGCATCGGCGTGAAAACGCGCGCCAATATGGGCGCCTGCTCGAACAGGTCGATGGCACTCTCCCAATCTTCGCAAAGCTGCAAGAGGTTGAGATCATAGGCATTTCCGGTGATCGGCTCGGGCGGCTCCAGCCCGTCCTCGATGCCCGTCAGGGCCGCACCCATCACGCCCGCAAAGGTCAGGTAGGGGTTCGTATCGCCGCCCGCCACGCGGTGCTCGATCCGCCGCGCCTTGGGGCTGCCGCCGGGCACCCGAATGGCCGCCGTGCGGTTCTCATAGGCCCAGGCCACCCCCGTCGGCGCATGGGCCCCCGGCACCAACCTGTCATAGCTGTTGGCATGTGGCGCAAACAGCAGCGTGCTTTCCCGCATCGCCGCGATGCACCCCGCGACCGCTTGTTTCAAAAGGGATGTTCCCTCGTCCCCGCCATTGTCAAAGACGTTCTTTCCATCCTCGTCCCAGACCGAGAAATGCAGGTGCATCCCGTTGCCCGCATCGTCGGCAAAGGGCTTGGCCATGAAGGTCGCGGCAAAGCCGTGGTTGCGCGCCAGGTTGCGAATGAGCCGCTTGAACAGCCACGTATCGTCAGCCGCGCGCATCGCATCCTGGTGGTTCAGCGTGATCTCGAACTGCCCCACACCGCTTTCGCTGGTCATGGTCTGCGCCGGGATGCCCATGGCGGCACAGGCGTCGTAAAGCTCTGACAGGAAGGGGTCAAAGAGGTCCAGCTGCGCCATCGACAGGATCTCTTCCGACCCGATTTCACGGCCCGTTAGGGGGTTCTTAACCGGGCTGAGCGTATCGTCACTGTCATCGACCAGGGTGAATTCCAGCTCGGTCGCGGCCACCACGCGCCATCCCCGCTTGGCATAGCGCGCCAGTACGGCGTCCAGGGCATGGCGCGGGTCGCCCTCAAAGGGGCGGCCATCCTCGTGATACATCGCCATCGGCACCAGCGGCTGCTCGGTTTCCAGCCAGGGCAGGGGCAGGGCGCCGCGCCCGGTGGGCAACAGGATGCCATCGGCGTCGCCGGTTTCGAACACCAGCGGGCTGTCCTCGATGTCGGCCCCGAAGATATCGAGGTTCAGCGCCGAGATCGGCATCCGCACCGCGCCTTTCTCCAGCTTGCTGGCATAGTCGCCGGGCACGCGCTTGCCGCGCATGCGCCCGTTAAGGTCGCACGCCGCCACGCGAAAGGTCTGGTAGGTCGAAAGGTCCATGAAGCGTTTCTTTATCCAAGAATAAAGCGGGGGGCCAGATACATTCGACCGCCCGCCTTTTTCTTGCTAGAAATACTCAATTCCAAGGGTTTACCCGGAAACTGACGCCCGATGGATGCTGTCGATCGACGCCGCGATCGTGTCATTGAACTCCGCGTCAGATTGCTGGGCCGACAGCCCTTCGGTCAGCGCGCGAGAGAAACTTGCGATCATGCCGGTGTTCTTCGCCAGCCGGTCATTGGCCTCCTCCCGGCTGTAGCCGCCCGACAGCGCCACGACCCGCAGCACCCGGGGATGATCCACCAGCGCCTTGTAGTGGTTCGGTGTCTCGGGCAGCGTCAGCTTCAACATCACCTCGCGCCCCTCGGGCAGGGTGTCGAGCTGTCTTGCAATCTCGTCGCGCAGGATCGTTTCAGCCTCCGCCTTGTCATCGATTGAAATCGTGACCTCCGGCTCGATGATCGGCACCAGCCCGTGATCGAGGATGATGTTGCCGATCTCGAATTGCTGGTCCACCACGGCGGCAATGCCCGAGCGGGAGGCCGCGTTGATCACCGACCGCATCTTGGTGCCGAAGATGCCCGCGTCATTGGCCCGGCCCAACAGGCTTTCAAGATCCGGGATCGGCTTCATCAGTTGAACGCCGTCCGCCTCGTCCGCCAAGCCCTTGTCAACCTTCAAGAATGGCACCACGCCACGCTCTTCCCACATGTATTGCGCCGAGGGCTTCCCGCCCATCTCGCGGTCCATGGTCATCTCGAAAAGGATCGCGCCCAGCACCTTGTCGCCGGTAAAGGCCGGCGCCTGTGCGATGCGGGTCCGCATGTCGTGGACAAGGTCGAACATTTCTTCGTCCGAGCTGTAGGCGTCTTCCTCGACGCCATAAAGCCGCAGCGCCTTGGGGGTCGAGCCGCCCGACTGGTCCAGCGCCGCGATAAACCCTTGTCCCGCGCGCATCTGCTCCGTTTGTTCCGCCTTCGACATGCCAACCCTCTTGCCGGTAGATAAGATTTTCCCGTTTCATACGTGAGGGCCGCTCGCCGCGCAATGCTCGGTGACGCCAAGGCGGCGGGGCTGCGCGAACATCGCGCGCCCACCGCCGCAAGCTTGTGCAACCGTCAGTCCGCCGCCGAATACCGGTCCGCGAGGTCGCTCTCGATCCAATCGGTCAGCGCCCGGGTCTGCACCTCGGTCCTCAGCGCCTGCCACGTCGCACCCACATCCAACCCGCGGTTCGCAAAGCGGTTCTCGATATCCTCGCGCAAGGGGCGGGCGCCGATATCGCCCGCCGCTTCGGCAAGCAGGGCGAAATAGTAGGCCTGTCGGTAAGAACGCGGCGCGCCAAGCCCGGTGAAATAAGCCAGTGCCTGCGAGCGCACGGCACGGATGTCATTCCCTGCCGGCAGGGCCGGCGCGCTCGGCTGCATCTCGATATGCGCGTCCTGTGCCGCCAGGACCTGCGTCGTGGTCAGCCGTTCTTCCAGCCGGTCGAGCATGGCAATTGCCCCCGGCTGCCGCCCCGCCGCGGCGGTCAGCGTGTTCTGGTAGGCTGCGGCGGGATCGGTCGCCGCCTGCGCCTGAGCGGTCAGAAGCGCCGCCTCGGGCGCCTCGGCGCCACCTTCGACCAGCAGGGGAGCCAGGATATCCGGCACCAGCGCCTCGGTGCGCGGCACGCCGTCGCCCTGTAACAGCGCCTTTGCGATGTCGAGACGTTCCGTCGCGCTGACATCGCCTTCATCAAGCCGCCCCAACGTGTCGGCGCCCATCAAGTTCGCCCGGGCGATGGACGCGGTTCGGGCATCGGGCGCCAGCGCTTGCAAGAGCTCTTCGGGTCTCTCGTAAATCTCGGGTTCCAGCACGATGCCGCTGGCGGGAAGCTGCGCCTCGATGGTGATCTCGCCGGGGTCGCGCACGAAATCCGCGACATGGTTCATCAGGTCGTCGATAAACCGCCGTTCGGTCGCGGTCAGGGCGCGGGTCCCGTTGTTGCTGAGCATGTTGGTCAGCTCTTCGGTTCCAAGACTCTGGATCACCTCGGGCTGGCGCAGGTTCTCGGGGATGAGCGACGACAGCCGCTCCCAGCCGCCCTGGTCCTGCAGGCCCACGACAGCGCGGCGCACGCGGACCGCCGGATCGCCCGGCAGGCCGAACTGGTCCAGCCGCGGCAGGACCGCCCCTGCCGCCGCGAGATCGAGGATCGCAAGCTCATTGACCGCGGCCGAGCCGTTGACCCGAATCTCGCCGGTGCTGTGCACGTATTCGGCCTCGTAGGTCAGGCGGTCCACCTCGATCGCGTTGTACCCGGCCGAACGCAGGCCAAGCCCCACATCGCGCGGCACACAGGCGATGGCGGCATTCGCCCCGACCATCGTGCTTGAAATCGTCGCCACGCCGAACGCCGCCGCCGGCTGGCCCAGATCGACGCTGATGCGCTGCACCGTGATCTCGCACTGACGGGCGCGGTCATGCGGCAGTTGCGGGCGCAGGGTCACGCCGGTCAGGGCCACGGTGCCGCGCAGGATATCGGTCTGCAGATGCTCGTACTCGACCTCCATCTGCGTGCGCAGCGCCGAAATGGCCACACTGGCGAGACTTTCGGCGATCCTGTCGACGGTAATCAGGTCAAGCAGGCCCGGCTTCGGGTCGCCTTCGGCGCTGCACGGCGTGGCAAGGCCGAAGCAAAGTACGGCGGCGATGGCAGATGTGAAACGGCGCATGATGGGCTCCCCCGGTGAAATCGTGCTGCGGGCAGGCTAGGCCCGCATCAACAGATACCACAGTCCGGGAATCCATACCTTTTAAAAGCGGTCACGGCGCCTGTGTGGGGCGAGGAAGAAGTCAACCACCCAAAGCCGCCACACCAGGCAGGGTCTTGCCTTCCATCCACTCAAGGAACGCGCCACCGGCGGTGGAAATATAGGTGAAATCCTCGGCCGCGCCCGCTTGGTTGAGGGCCGCCACAGTGTCGCCGCCGCCTGCGACCGATGTCAGCTTTCCGTCGCGGCTGCGCTGGGCGGCATGGGCGGCTGCGGTGTTGGTGGCCGCATCGAAGGGCTCGATCTCGAACGCGCCCAGGGGGCCATTCCAGATCAGTGTCCGCGCGGTATCGAAAGCGGCGGTGATCCGGGCGACGGCCTGTGGCCCGGCATCCAGGATCATCGCATCCTCAGGGCAGGCGTGGGCGGGCACGGTCCGGTGCGCGGCACCGGCGCGGAACTCCTCGGCGACCACCACGTCGGCAGGCAGCAGGATTTCGCAGCCCGCGCCGCCGGCCTTGACCATGATCTGGCGTGCGGTGCCGGCCATATCGTGCTCGCACAGTGACTTGCCGACGCTCAGGCCCTGTGCGGCAAGGAATGTGTTCGCCATCCCGCCGCCGATCACCAGCTTGTCCACCTTCTCGACAAGGTTTCCCAGAAGGTCCAGCTTGGTCGAGACCTTGGCCCCGCCCACGACCGCCACCAACGGGCGCTCGGGTCGTCCAAGAGCGGCTTCCAGCGCCGACAGCTCCGCCTGCATCAACCGACCGGCACAGGCGGGCAGGTGGCGGGCCAGCGCCTCGGTCGAGGCATGGGCGCGGTGCGCGGCAGAGAAGGCATCGTTGCAATAAACGTCGCCAAGGCCCGCAAGGCGCGCGGCGAAATCGGGGTCGTTCGCCTCTTCGCCCGGGTGAAAACGGATGTTTTCAAGCAGCAGGACCTCGGCCGACTTGGCCTCTGCGGTGGGGTTCTCGGCCCCCTCCAGCGTTTCGATGAACTGTACGCTGTGGCCTGTGGCTTCTTGCAGGGCGGGGACCACCTGGCGCAGCGACATCTCGTCCACGACCTTGCCCTTGGGCCGTCCGAAATGCGCCAGCAGCAAGGGCTTGCCGCCCGCGGCAAGGATCGCGTCAATGGTGGGCTTGATCCGCTCCAGCCGCGTGGCATCGGTGACACGTCCGTTCTCGACGGGCACGTTGATGTCGACCCGCGTCAGCACCGTCTTGCCGTCCAGGTCCATGTCATCAAGCGTCTTCCAGCCCATCACGATCCCTCCCACGGATGCCAGTCGCGGGCCTTTTGGCGCGACCTTGCAGGGGCGTCAAGCTCTGGCTTGGCAATCCCGGCCCAAGCGCCTAGGTATTGCCCAGCCCAAGTCAAAAAGGAGGCCCCGGATGGCCGAGATCAAAGACCCCGAGAACACGATCCTGATGGAGCTGAAGGACGGCACCGTGACGATCGAGCTGCTGCCCGACGTGGCCCCGGGCCATTGCGAACGCATGAAGGAACTGGCGCGGTCTGGTCAGTACGACAACGTGGCCTTCCACCGGGTGATCGACGGCTTCATGGCCCAGACCGGCGACGTGGCCAACGGCAACATGGAAAACGATTTCAACCTTCGCATGGCGGGTACGGGGGGCAGCGATCTGCCCAATCTCAAGGCAGAGTTCTCGGGCGTACCGCACGACCGCGGCACGCTGGGCGCCGCGCGCAGCCAGAACCCGGACAGTGCCAACAGCCAGTTCTTCATCAACTTCTCTGACAACCATTTCCTCAACCGGCAATACACGGTCTATGGCCGGGTCATCGACGGCATGGAGCATGTCGACTCCATCACCCGCGGCGAGCCACCCGCGAGCCCCGATCGGATGATCAGCGTAAAGGTGGCCGCCGATGCTTAAGCTTTCTGCACTCTTCACCATTCTGGCCGCTCCGGCGCTGGCCACCGGCCTTGAAATCGAGGTCGCGGGCGAGGCCAACGGAACGATCAAGGTCGACCTGCTGGAGGACGTGGCGCCCGGTCATGTCGAACAGATCACCGAACTGGCCCGCGAAGGCGCCTATGACAACGTGGTTTTCCACCGCGTGATCGATGGCTTCATGGCCCAGACAGGCGACGTCGAGTTCGGCAAGATGGGCGGCGACATGTCCATGGCCGGCCGCGGCGGCAGCGATCGCCCGGACCTGGCCGCCGAGTTCTCGGACATCACCTTTGACCGGGGTGTTGTGGGCATGGCACGCAGCCAGAGCCCGGACAGCGCCAACAGCCAATTCTTCATCATGTTCGCGCCGGGCCCGTTCCTTGACGGGGAATACACCGTCGTGGGACGCGTGACCGAAGGGCTGGACGTGCTGGACGACATCAAGCGCGGTGAAGGCCCCAACGGTGCCGTTATCGGCGAGCCGGACCGCATGGTGTCTGTCACGGTCACGGAGTAAGGCGCGTGACGGCCACGGGGTACGAGCCGTTGAACGTGCTCAAACCCGTGGCCGACCGCATCTGGATCATCGACGGTGCGCCGGTGACGGTGATGGGCTTTCCCTTTCCCACCCGGGCCACGGTGATCCAACTGGAGAATGACGACCTGTGGGTGCATTCTCCGACCCCGGTCACTGACGATTTGCAGGAGGCGCTGGCGGTGCTGGGGCCGGTGCGGCACCTGATTGCACCCAACCAGTTTCATTTTCTGCACATTCCCGAATGGGCTGAGGCCTATCCCGATGCGGCTTTCTGGTCTGCACCCGGTACGCATGAACGTGCAGCAAAGCTTGGGATCTGTTTGCCAAAAGGGCAGGAACTAATGCCCCGCGCGGCAGAGGCCCCTTGGAATGGACAGATCGACCAGCTCCTGGTGCGCGGCAGCCGGACGCACAAGGAGATGATTTTCCACCATAAGGCCTCTACCACGACGATCCTGACCGACTTGATCGAAGCCTTCGAGACCGACAAGCTGCCCGCGCGCTGCCGGCCATTCGTTTGGCTGAACGGCATCGACGACAGCGATGGCAAGACACCGCCCCTGATCCGCTGGACATTTCGTGACAAGGAGGCCTTTGCCGAGGATATCGAGACCATCGTCGGCTGGGGCGCGCGGCGCGTGATCATCGCACACGGGCGCTGGTACGAACGCAATGGCACGGCTGAGTTGGAGCGGGCCTTTCGCAAGTTGCTCGGTCCGCGCCAGTGGGACCGGGCGATGCGGGACATGAAGGCGCGCGAGCGGAAGGACGACCCTCGCTAGGGTGCTCTTAGGGCGGGCGCGCAGCTCAGGCAGGCTTTTTCGTGCGTGCTGCCGGTCTCAGCGAATTAAGGTCGGGCGAAAACGCATCCTGGCGCGCCGTTCCTGTGGCAGGTGACGGTTCAGCCGCCGGTTCACCAGCCCGAAGATCGAGATCACCACCAGTGTCAGCAGGATGAAATACCCCGCCAGGATCGGGTAGGGCACGAAAGGGTTGAAGGTCTTGTCCGCAAAGTAGTTCGCGTAATAAAGCGCGTCGCCCCGCTGTTGCCACGCCGGAAAGGCCGAGAAGAAGACCAGCGTGGTGGCGTGAAACAGGAAGATCGCCTCGTTGGTGTAGGCGGGCCAGGCCAGTCGCAGCATGGTGGGCCAAATGATCCGCCGGAACCGGGTGAACCCCGAGAACCCGTAGGCATCGGCCGCCTCGACCTCGCCCTTTGGGATAGAGCGCAGCGCGCCATAGAAGATCTCGCCGGAATAGGCGGCCGTGTTGAGGAAAAGCACGATCAACGCGCCCAGCCAGGCGGCGGTGAACGGGTCGAAGGCCGGGTAGACGGATTTGAGGTTCAGGAAGGCCGCGTAAGCAAAGAAGAATTGTATGAAGAGCGGCGAGCCCCGGAAAATGTAGATGAACCAGGCCGAGGGCTTTTGCAGCAGGCGGTTGGGCGAGGCCTTGCCCACGGCCACCACCGTGGCGAGGCCAAAGCCGAGGATGATCGCCAGAACGCCGAAATAGATGTTCCAGATCATGCCGGAGCCGATCAGCGTGACCTGCTGGCAGAGGGTAAAGTCCTCGCGCGGCAGCAGGCGTTCTCCCAGCCCGATGGAGCGCAGCCCGTAATCCTGGATGGTCTGCCAGCAACTCATCACGCCGCCGCCTTTCGCAGGGCTTCGCCGCCCGTGGTGGCCTGACCGTGCGACAGCTTGATCATCAGCCGGTCGAGCACGATCTCGGACACCCGCGTCAGGCCAAGGTAGAAGACCAGCAGCGCCAGGAAATACCACATGCGCCAGTCGCCATGCGGGTAATCGGTGAACTTCGGCAGGGCCGTCCCGGCCAGTTCCCGCGCCCAATAGACGATATCCTCGACGCCCAGCAGGAACAGCAGCGGCGTCGCCTTGGTCAGCACCATCCACACGTTACTGAGGCCGGGCAGGGCGTAGATCCACATCTGCGGGACGAGAATGCGCCAGAAGCTCTGGCGCGGTGTCATGCCGTAGGCTTCGGCAGTTTCCATCTGTGCGCGGGGCACGGCGCGCATGGCGCCGTAAAGCACGTTGCCGGCAAAGGCGCCGAAGACGATGGAAAAAGTAAGAACGGCGAGGAAAAAGCCGTAGATCTCGTGCACCCACTGATCGGCCTCGCCCAGGGGCAGTTTGGCCGCTTGGCAGACGATGAAGTCATTACCTTGCCGGATCGGTGCGTCCCAGTCCGGGCACCTGACCTTGTGCCGGACCCATTCGAAGCCCTGGTCGAGCGCGATGATGAAAAAGAGAAAAAACGCCGTGTCGGGCACGCCGCGCACCAGGTTGATATAGCCATGCGCCACCCAAGCGAGCGGGCGGAATTTCGACCGCGCGGCCGAGGCGGCGGCAAAGCCGAACGCCAGAGCGGTCGGCGCCGTGATTGCCAGCAACACCAGCACCAGTCCGACGGCGAAATAGAGATTGGCGTGCTTGGCCGTGGTCAGGTAGCAGGCCAGCCACTGAACATCGCCCAGCACGGAAGGGTCGGTGCAGAACTCAAACATGGCAACGTCCCGAGGCCCCGCTCATGGGCATCGGCCATCGCGTGACGCCGGGTGCGACTTTGCAAGTGGTATCGGCCATGTGTCCCCGTCAGGCCAGAAGCGCGCGCCCCGGA
>NZ_JASHIZ010000007.1 GCF_030733425.1 Roseovarius sp. MMSF_3350 | reverse complement strand
AACGGGTCCACAATCCGAAAAAACCGCCTGATTGCAATATCATAGCTTGCCCGGTTTACGTCCCTCCGGGCCTACCAGAACGACCCGAATGAGAGGCACCATGCGCAAACCCGTTTCGATCCTTGCCGCTCTTGGCATGCTCGCTGCCTGCTCCGACACGAGCCCAGTGACCGCGTTCACGTCCGATATCTATGAGGTGTACGGCGTTGAAGACGGCGACATGCTGAAGCTCCGCGGCGGGCCGGGTCTGGGATTCGAAACCCGCGTGGGGCTGCCCAATGGTACGCTCGTACGGGTGCGCGACTGTGCGCGGGTCGGCGGCACGCGCTGGTGCGAGGTGGCTCTGGACCGGGCCCCGGGGCTGACGGGATACGCCTCCGAGACCTATCTGCGGTCACGATCATAGTCCTTGAGGCACTGATGCCGGAGCCGTTTTCTGTTCAAAGAACGGGATAGAAAATGCGTATTTTCCATGCCGGAAACCTCGTAAGTTTTCGGTTCATTTTCTTTTGAAGAAAACGAGCCGTGCAAAAAACTAAACTGTTGGTTTCAGTTTTCACCTGCGCTATGTGACCACCCAAATCTTCCGTTCCCTCGCCAGGAGCCCTTTCCATGCGCCGCCTCTTCGCATTTCTTTCTTGTGTGCTCTGCCTGCTGATCGCCACATCGGTCCCCGTGCAGGCGCAAGACCAGGTCCAGGAGGCCGAGGCACCGCCCAAACCCGTAAAACTGATGACGCTGTCGCGTGAGCCGGTCACTGTGCGGCGGCAATTCTTCGGTCAGGTGGCAGCGCGGCAGACGGTCGAACTTGCGTTCCAGGTGCCGGGCAAGCTTGAGTTGCTGGAGGCGGAGGAAGGCGCGCGCAAGCCAGAGGGCGCCGAGATCGCGCAGTTGGACCTGTCGGGCTACCGGCGCGCCGTGGCCGAGGCAGAGGCCAATTTCGAGAAGGCGCAGCGCGATGCCGATCGGCTGGAATCGCTGCGTGGACAGGCTGTGAGCGAGGTGCAGGTGGAGGACGCACAGACCCAGTTGCGGCTGGCCGAGATCGCGCTGAACGGTGCTCGCGAAGACCTGGAGCACGCCACGCTGCGTGCGCCGTTCGACGCCCTGGTCGCCAAGCGGCTGGTGTCTAATTTCCAGACGGTTCAGGCCGGCACGCCGGTGGTCCGGCTGCATGACGTGTCGGAAACCCGGGTCGATATCCAGGTGCCGGAGGTTCTGTTTCGGCAGGCCGGGGCCGATGACGAGATCGCGTTCCATGCCGAGCTTCCCGGCGACCCGCGTCGCTACGACCTCGCGTTGCGGGAATTCGAGACCGAGACCTCGGCCACCGGGCAGACCTATACGATCACGCTGGCTTTTACCGAAGATCCCGGCGCGTTCGTCTTTCCGGGCGCGTCGGTCACGGTCTATACCGCTGTCGCCGGGCCGGAGCAAACGGGGATCGTGCTGCCCGAGACCGCGCTTATCTTCGACCCCGAGGGCAACGCCGCGGTGATGGTGTACGAAAATGGAAAGGTTGCGGCACACCCCGTCGAGATCGAGGTGCACGAGGACAGCCGCATCTACATGAGCGAGGGCCCCGAGGACGGCACGCAGATCGTCGAGACCGGCGCCGCGCAATTGCGCGACGGCCAGCGCGCCCGCCGCTTTACCGGCATCGGAGAGTAGGCCCATGTCCATCGCGCGGGCCTCGATCGACAGGTCGCTCATCACGTGGATCCTGATGCTGAGCTGCCTTCTGGGCGGGATCTGGGGGTTTGCCACCATCGGGCGGCTCGAAGACCCGGCCTTTACCATCAAGAACGCCATCGTGATCACGCAGTATCCCGGCGCCTCGGCCGAGCAGGTGGCGCGCGAGGTCAGCGAGCCGATCGAGTCGGAAATCCAGAAGATGGGCGAGATCGACTTCATCACCTCGTCCAACAAGCCCGGGGTCAGCCGGATCTCGGTGAATATCGAAAGCACCTATGACGGCACGGAACTGCCCGCGATCTGGACCAAGCTGCGCAACCGGGTCGAGGACGCGACGCGCAACCTGCCGTCCGAGGCCGGGCAACCCATCGTGAACGACAATTTCGGCGACGTCTTCGGCGTGTTCTACGCGCTGACCGCGCCGGGTTATTCGGATGCCGAAGTGCACGAGATCTCGGAATACCTGCGGCGTGAACTGCTGGCGGTCGAAGGCGTTGCGGACGTGGCGGTGGCGGGGCTGCCGTCGGAGGCGATCTACGTCAATGCGCGGGTTCCGATCATCACCAACCTGGGCGTCAGCCCGGACGCCATCGCCGGCGCCCTGTCTGAAGCGGACACGCGCACGCCGGCGGGCAGTTTCCGGCAGAATGGGCAGGATATCCGCGTCCAGGCGCCGGTGGGCTCGGACACGGTGGACGAGATCGCCAACCTGACCATCGGCGTGGGCGGAGAGGTAATCGACCTTCTGGACCTCGCGCAGGTCGAGCGTGACCGCGTCGAGGAGCCGACCGAGATCATCCGGTTCCAGGGCAAGGAGGCGTTTACGCTGGGGGTGGCCGGCAAGGCGGACCTGAACATCGTAGACGTGGGCAAACGGGTGGATGCGCGGCTGGCCGAACTGATGCGCGACGTGCCCGCCGGGGTGGAACTGCACCCGATCTACCAGCAGCACGTGGTGGTGGACGAGGCCTCGAACGACTTTCTGCTGAACCTGGCGATGTCGGTGACGATCGTGGTGCTGGTGCTGGCGGTCTTCATGGGCTGGCGGTCGGCCGTTGTGGTGGGATCCACACTGCTTCTTACGGTGGTGGGCACGGTGTTCCTGATGGCCGTCTTCGGGATCGAGATGGAGCGTATCTCGCTGGGGGCGCTGATCATCGCGATGGGGATGCTGGTGGACAACGCCATCGTGGTGGCCGAGGGGATGCAGGGCGACATGGCGGGCGGCAAGTCGGCCCGCGACGCGGCGGAGGACGTGGCCAGCAAGACGCAGATCCCGTTGCTGGGCGCGACGGTGATCGGGATCATGGCCTTTGCGGGCATCGGCCTGAGCCCCGACGCCACGGGCGAGTTCCTGTTCTCGCTTTTCGCGGTCATCGGGATATCCCTGCTCTTGTCCTGGGTGCTGGCGATCACCGCGACGCCGCTTTTGGGGCACTACTTTTTCAAAGTGGGCAGCGGCGAAGGGCATGACCCTTATGCCGGCCCGCTCTTTCGCGCCTACCGCGCGGTGCTGTCCGGCGCGCTGCGGGTGCGCTACCTGGTGATCCTGGGGCTGATCGGGGTGACGGTGCTGTGCTACATGGGCTTTGCGCAGGTCAAGCAGCAGTTCTTTCCGGATTCCAACACGCCGCTGTTCTACGTGCATTACAAGCTGCCGCAGGGGGCCAGCATTCACCGCGTGTCGCAGGACATGGCCCAGGTCGAGGCGTGGCTGGCCGAGCGCGACGACGTTGTGTCGGTCGCCACCTTCATCGGCGGCGGCGCGACGCGGTTCATGCTGACCTACGCCCCGGAGGAGACGCTGCCGACCTATGGTCATCTGATCATTCGTACCGAGACGCTGGAGCAGATCCCGGCCCTGCGGGCCGATGTCGAGGCCTTCGGGCGCGACGCCCTGCCAGGGGGCGAATTCCGCACCGAGCGGCTGGCCTTTGGCCCCGGCGGCGGGGCGCCGATCGAGGCGCGGTTCTCGGGGCCGGACGCGGACGTGTTGCGGCAACTGGCCGTTGAGGCGGAAGAGGTCATGGTCGGGGCGTCAGACCGGCTGATGGACCTGCGTACCAACTGGCGCGAGCGGGAACTGACGCTGGTGCCGCGCTTCGCCGACGAGCGGGCCAAGGCGGCGGGTGTGGCGCGTGACGACCTGGCGCAGGCGCTGCAATTTGGCACCGATGGCGTGCAGGTGGGGTTCTACCGCGAGGCCGACCGGCTGATCCCGATCATCATGCGGGCCGACAGCGCCGGTGGTGAGGGCGCCGAGCACCTGGCCGACCTGCCGGTCTATTCGGACGCGGCGCAGGGCTATATCCCGGTGGCGCAGATCACAGACGGGTTCGGCTGGGAGGCGCAGAACACCTTCCTCGTGCGCCGCGACAGGGTGCCGACGATATCGGTCCAGGCCGGGGTTCCGGCGGGCGAGAATGCCGCCAGCGTCTTTGGTCAGCTGCGCGGCGCGGTCGAGGCGATGGACCTGCCCGAGGGCTATGCGCTGGAATGGGGCGGCGAATACGAGAGCTCGACCGAGGCGCAGACGGCCCTGGGCAAGCAGCTGCCAGTGTCGTTGTTGATCATGGTGCTGATCTCGGTGCTGCTGTTCGGCAAGATCCGCCAACCCGTGATCATCTGGCTCTTGGTGCCGATGAGCGTCAACGGCGTGGTGATCGGCCTTCTGGGCACGGGACTGCCGTTTTCGTTCACGGCACTTCTGGGGCTGCTGAGCCTGTCGGGGATGCTGATCAAGAACGGCATCGTCCTGGTCGAGGAGATCGACCTCGTGCGTGCCGACGGCGTGCCGTTCCGGCGGGCGGTGCTGGATGCGTCGACCTCGCGCCTGCGCCCCGTGGTGCTGGCGGCGGCGACGACGATCCTGGGGATGATCCCGCTCTTGTGGGACGCGTTCTTTGCCTCGATGGCGGTGACGATCATGGGCGGGCTGGGCTTTGCCTCGGTGCTGACGCTGGTGGCGGCGCCGGTGTTCTATTTCAGCTTCTTTCCCAAGGAGCGCAAGGCCGACGCCGCCGCCGAAGCGTGAAGTCCCCCCGGGAACAGCCCCTGCCCCGGCCCGGCGTCTGTCAGCGGCCGATCACGAAATCGACCTGCAGCCCGCCCAGCCGGTCGCTCTGACCCAGGCGCAATGTGCCGCCATGGGCGCGGGCGATATCCATCGCGATGGCCAGGCCCAGCCCCACCCCGGTGCCGAGGTTCTGGTTGCGGGCCTCGTCCAGCCGAGCGAAGGGTTTGAGCGCCTCTTCGCGCTGTGCCTGCGGGATGCCGGGGCCGTCATCCTCGATGCGGATGCGCAGGGCACGGTCGGTCAGCTGGACCGAAACTTCTGCCCTTGTGCCATAGCGCACCGCGTTGCCGAGCAGGTTCTCGATAGCGCGGCGGACGCCGCCGGGGCGCAGCAGTACCTCGCCCTTCCCTTCGCAGGGGCCAAGCTGCACGGATTTTCCGCCGCGCTGGAAATCCTCGACGATCCGGGCGACCAGCGCCTGCGGATCGGTGGATTCGGGCGCGGCTTCCTGCGCGCCGCGGGCGAAATCGAGGAACTCGTTGATCAGGCGCTCCATGTCGGCCACGTCCTGTTCCAACGGCTCTCGATCCTCGGCGTCGAGCATGGAGAGCGCCAGTTTCAGGCGGGTGATCGGCGTGCGCAGGTCGTGGCTGACGCCCGAGAGCATGAGCGTGCGCTGTTCGATCTGGCGCTCGATCCGGGCGCGCATGTCGATGAAGGCGGCGCCCGCGGCGCGCACTTCGGTCGAGCCGGAGGGCCAGTAATCGACATGGCGGCCACGGCCGAACGCCTGCGCCGCACTGGCCAGACGCGTGATCGGGCGCAGCTGGTTGCGCAGGTAGAAATAGGCGATCACGGTCATCAACGCGGCGAAGAAGAACATGTAGACCAGGAGCTGGTGCGGGTTGGAGGCCGAGACGCGGCGCCGGTCGAAGGTCATGCGCAGACCCTCTTCCTGCAAGGCGAAATAAAGATGCACGACCTGGTCATCGGGCAGTTCCAGTGCATGCAGCATGGGCAGGAGGCGGTTGAACTCGGCGATGACGTAGCCGCCGGTGAAGTCGTACCAGCGGCGGCTGTCGCCGGCGGGCAGCGCGTCGAGAGGCAATTCCTCGACAGAGATGCGCAGGTTTCGCGCCAGTCGCGAATCGCCGATTTCGGACGGCGGAAGGGCGGCGTCGAGCAGCACCTCGACCTCGCGGCTGGCGGTGCGGGTCATCTGCTTGGTCACGCCTTCGAAATGCCGCTGCACGAAGACGATGGAGACCACCAGCATCAGGGTGATGACCGGCAGCAGCAGGATCGCGATGGCGCGGCCGTAAAGCGACCGGGGCATATAGGGTTTGAGCCAGCGAAACGACATGGGCTAAACCTATCCGCGACGATCCCGATCGGAAAGAGCCAAGCAGATGAATGACGACCGCCCTACCCCCGGCATCGCCGAGGACCTGGCCCCCGGCCTGCGACGGGTGCTGGCCGACAACCCCTCGCCGATGACGTTCTGGGGAACGAACACCTATCTGGTGGGCCACACGGACATCGCCGTGATCGATCCCGGCCCCGACGATGCGGCGCACCTGGCGGCCATACTCGGGGCGCTCGAGGCGGGGCAAAGGGTGAGCCACGTGCTGGTCACGCACAGCCATGTGGATCATTCCCCGCTGGCGCCTCGGCTGGCGCGCGAGACAGGGGCGCAGGTGCATGCCTTCGGGCCGTCGGGATCGGGGCGCAGCGCGATCATGACGCGGCTGGCTGCCGCCGGGCTCGAGGATGCCGGCGAAGGCGTGGAGGCCGGGTTTGCGCCGGACGTCACGTTGCGCGACGGTACGGTGATCGAAGCGGAGGGATGGGCGCTGGAAGCGCTCTGGACGCCGGGGCACCTGGGCAACCACTTGGCATTTGCCATGGGCGACACGGTGTTTTGCGGCGACCTCGTGATGGGCTGGGCCAGCTCGCTGGTGGCGCCGCCCGACGGGGACCTGACGGATTTCATGGCCTCCTGCCGACGGTTGAGGGCGCGCGGGGCGAAGGTGTTCCATTCGGGCCACGGCGCCCCGATCACCGACCCGATGGGGCGGCTTGATTGGCTGATCGCGCACCGGGTGGGACGCGAGACGGCGATATTGGAAGCGCTGCGCGACAGCCCGGCGGACGCGCAGACGCTGGCGCGGCGCATCTATACCGACACGCCAGCGGCGCTACTGCCAGCGGCGGCCCGCAACGTCCTGTCACATCTCATTGATCTTCATGGAAGAAGTTTGGTTGCGCCGGATGGAAAACTGACCGCCTCCTCGCGGTTCGCATTAATCTGACGGTGCAGAAAAATTTGTCACAATCCCTCTGGACGCCGCCAGACGAGGTTGCTATATCCGCCCCCGGTATTCCGGCGTAGCTCAGCGGTAGAGCAGTTGACTGTTAATCAATTGGTCGTAGGTTCGATCCCTACCGCCGGAGCCAAAATCCCAGCAAATCAGCTCCTCTACGCTCACTTGGAGCTCTGCCCCGATAGCGCTCATTTGCGGGGTCGCTGAATAGGTCCCGTTTTCTTGGGCGTGTATCGCTTCGCATATCTCACGTGCAGGATCGCATGATTTCGAGGCGAACCCTGGCTGACTTGATCCGGCGAAGCGATGACCGGTGGGCGGTTGGAGGTGATCGCGAACAGAGCGACGGGCAGAAGGCCTTGCGAGCGACGATAAGCTTGATGAAAGGACCCGAGAACTCTCATCCATTCTTATTTCAAGATCTTCGCTTCGCTTGCCGCATCCAGGGGCTGGCCCGCGCCGATCGTATCCAGGTACAGATCCAGCATTTCTGTCGCCGCGTCACTTGCCGGTGAGAACCCATCGCCTGAACCGTCCGCGACGCTCACGGCAACAGTCCACCCGCCCGCTTCTCGGCATGCCAGGATCCTTCGGGGTATGGAGACCACCGGTTGCACCGAAATGAGACGGCATAGGCCTTGGTCAGTCTCAAAGCTGGCAAGCGCCCGTGCCGGTCCGAGACCGGCAACGTCCCGGGTCTGTCCCGTAGGCACGTCGGACAGGGCGGCGGCCGCATGTTCGAGCGTTGCCGCGCCGGCTGGAGCAAACCTGTCCTGCAGGGTCCAGCCGAACCCGATGCCGATTGCCAGGGACGCCGCAAGTGCCAAGGGCCACGCGATGCGGCGGCGCATGGGCACGACCGTGGCCCCGGACCGATCCTGGCTTTCTGTGATGGCGGTGCTGCGAACAGCCCTGACAAGATGCTCGGGAACGGCACCCTGAGCAAAGGCCGCGCGCAGCGATGCGGCCGTCTCGGCAAACAAGGCATAGCGCGCCGCAAGATCGGGATCCTGTTCGATCCTTGCGCGCAGGTCATCAGCCGTTGCGCCATCAAGTTCACCATCGGCAAGGGCCATCAGCATCTCGTCACTTACCTCTACGTGATTTGGCGTGTTCATCGCGCTTCTCCTTTTTTCGGCGCGGTCTCGGGCTGCATGCCCAGCTCGGATGCGAGCGTAGCGCGGGCGCGGGCCAACCGGCTCATGACAGTCCCCACGGGAATATCCAGCGCGTCCGCTGCCTCGCGGTAGCGAAACCCTTCCACGCAAACCAACATGAGGACTTCTCTTTGTTCCTGAGGCAGGGCGTCCATCGCCCCACGAACGCGTACCAGTTCCAGACGCGCCTCGGTGACCCGACGTCCGTCCTCACCCACCAATTGCTGTGCCATGTCGACCTGGCCGATTTCGACAGCGTCCCGTCGCGCGCGGTGCTGGTCGATCCACGCGTTGCGCATGATACGAAAAAGCCAGCTGTCCAGCCGGGTGCCCTCGGTGAAGCCCGAAAGATTGCGCAAACCTTTCTCGACCGTGAGCTGCACGAGATCATCCGCCTGATCCCAGCCTGGCGCGAGAGACCGCGCAAAAGCCCGCAGCCTGGGTAGCAGTTCGATGATTTGCTGTCTGACATCGTCAGTCATGCGGGGGTGTCCTGTGGGCGGGAGCGGTTGCAAGCTGTATTACATAACCAGAACGGGCCGTGGCGGGATTTATTCCCTCCCGGCGCGCGAAAATCTATATTCAGTCTGGAATAATCAGCTTGCGCTGCACGTTCTCTCTTTTTGCGCTGTCACCAAGCCTTTGAACAGGAGCTTTTGGCCAATGACTGACGACGACCGCCCGGACCTGACCCGCCGCCGGCTTCTGAAACGTATCGGGCTTGCCGGTGCCACGGCCTATACTGCACCGGCCCTGACGCATCTGGGCATGGCACATGCATCGGGCGGATCGGGAGCCGGAAGCGGCGCAGGCAGTGGCGGAAGCGGCGGCAGGGAGTCCTGGCGACCGGCCCGACGCCAGACAAGGACACGGGCGAACCGGCCGCGTTCAGCTCGACCCACGCAATCGCCGCCGCCACCTCCGGAAATCCTGCTGCTCTTGCCGGCGGGAATGAGCATCACGCCTGCGATCGACGCTGGCTACGAAGTTCGCGCCACTGCTTCGAACGACCTGCTGGAGGGCCGGTTGTACCGGCTGGATCCGCCGACCGGACGTTCGATAGAGGACGCGCTGGCCGATCTTGGCGGTTTGCTGCCAGGGGCCTTGATGGATGAGAACCACTTCTACACGCCAGACGCGTTTCTGTGTGACGAAGCGGGCTGCGATGCGCATGAAATGATAGGCTGGTCCGGTTGGCCCAGCATCTATGCACCACGGATCGGAATGATCGATACCGGCATCAACCAGGATCATCCAGCGCTCAGCGGCCAGAAGCTCGTCGTCCACCAGGCGGACCTGGGCGAACGGGCGGAGGCCGGGCGCAAGCATGGTACGGCGATTGCGGCGATGCTGATCGGGCGGCTGGACTATCGCGTGCCGGGACTGCTGCCCAACGCCGAACTGGTCGCGGTCGAAGCATTCCACCGCGGCTATCTCGGCGAGCAGGCGGACGTCTATTCACTCGCCTCGGCGATGGACTTGTTGATGACGGCTGATGTGGATGTCATCAACATGAGCTTTTCCGGACCGTACAACGCGATCCTCGAGGAGATGATCAGCCGGGCAGCCGCGGTCGAGACGGCGCTGGTTGCCGCGGCGGGCAATGATGGACCGGGAGCCGAGCCGGCTTACCCGGCCGCGTTCGAGACGGTCATCGCCGTGACGGCGATTGATCGCGAAGAGGACGTGTATCGTCAGGCCAATCACGGGCCGTACATCAATTTTGCCGCGCCTGGTGTGCGGATCTGGGCGGCCGCTTCGGTCTCCGGAGGGCGGCTCAAGTCGGGTACGTCCTATGCCGCGCCGTTCGTGACCGCTTCGCTCGCGGTGCAGCGTGCGCGCGCGCCGGCTGTTTCGCTGGATAGGACCGTCGCAGAGATGGTGCGCTGCGCCAAGGACCTTGGTGCGCCGGGGCGCGACACCGTGTTCGGCGATGGGTTGGTCGCAGCCCCCGGGCAGTGTTTCGCCCGCGATACGGAGTTTCTCCCGGTCTCCGGGGAATAAAGATCCGGCGCCTTCCGTTTTCCCTACGTGGCCGCCATGAGCGGTCGACGGAAAACGCAAAGGAGAGGAACCATGGCAGATGAAAAGAACGCCAAAATTTCGCGCCGCCGGATGCTGACGCGGCTTGGGCTGGCCACAGGCGCGGCCTATGTCGCCCCCGTGATGATGCATCTCGGCGCCGCGCATGCCTCTGGCGGCGGCAGCGGCGGTGGCTCTGGCGGTGGAAGAGGCGGCTCCCGGGGATCCGGTGGCTTTGGCGGAAGCCGTGGCAGCCGTGGCTCGGGACCGTCCGGCGGACGTCGTTCCGGCCGGGGCATAAGCTTCGGCAATGCAGTGCGCGGGGCTCTCCGCGATCTCGGTCTCTAGGGTTGGATGGTCGGATGGTTCGTCAAACAGCCAAGAACCGGGGCGTGCACGCCGTGCGCCCCGGACAGTTCTGTTTCACGCATGGTGTTTCCCGCCGCATCGCATGCCGTCGAATTGCAGGGATGCCCCTCGATACATGATGCTATCCGAACGGTCATGCCCGACTGGGAGATTGCCGCCTCAGGTGATACCGACACGCCCGCGACGGTCCTGCGACGCGATGAGGGCGGCACATTCCAGTTCCGGTCGTGGTGGTCGGACAGGCCATTGACGAAGCTCGGCCTCGCCGGGGTCACCTGCGGAGCGGTGGCCGATATCTTGCAAGGCTACCTTGATTCACGGCCCGGCATATTCGGCTTCCACTGCGGGGCTGTGCAGGTCAACGGGCACCTCGTGGCCTTTACAGGCCCCTATCGGGCTGGAAAGACAACCCTTGTCGCGCGGCTTGGAACCGAGCCGGATTGCGCGCTTTTCTGTGATGACATCCTGCCGATAGACGAGAACGGCGTCGCCACGGCGCTTGGGGTGCAGCCGCGACTGCGCCTGCCGTTGCCCGAGGGGCTGAGCGGCGCGTTCGAAACCCATGTGGCCGCGAACCTGACTGTCAGCGATGAGCGCTACGGCTTCCTCGATCTTCTGCACCAGGCGTCGCTTGGCGCCCGTGCGCCCTTGGCCGCAATGATCGTGCTGTGCCGTCAGGATGGCAGGCGCGCGCGATTTCACGAGCTTTCGACCGCGGATGCAGCCGGGTTTCTGATCCGTCAGAACATTGCAGATCCCGGTGACGCCGGATCGCACTACGACCGGGTCGCCGCGATGGCGGAAAACCTTGTCTGTCTCACACTCGTCTATTCCGATCTGGAAGAAGCGGTATCCCTGATCCGAGAGACATTCGAAGCAGCCGGGATTCCGCGGTTGAGAGCGCCGTTGGCTCCGGCCTTGCCCCTCAGCGATCCTGATGCCGATGCACCTCCGGCAGACCTTTCGCTTCGCGTTGTCCGCGCTTCTGACGTGGTGACCCGGCAAATTGGCGAGGATATGTTTCTCTGGCAGATGGCCGATCGGAACTTCTTCAGGCTCAATGCTGTGGGTGGCGCAATCTGGACTCTTCTGGAACAGGATCAGACCGGCACCTGCATCGTGCGCGCCTTGCACGACGCCTTTCCTACAACCCCTGTGGAGATGATCGGACGGGATGTCGCCATGCTGCTTGGTCAGATGAAGCAAAGAGGGTTGGTGACGATGGAACCCGGCCCCTTTCCCAATCCGACCTGATTGGCGACGTCTGAGCGGTGCCGAGAACACCAGCTATCCGGCATGTTTTTCGGGCGTCGCGGCCCCGGACTGAGAAAGCCGTGATACCGCGCTGTCGGTCGCCTCAGTTCCTTCGATGACCGAAAAGGAGCCGTCGGATTCCAGAATGACGGCAGACACGGTCTTCGGATCAAACCGCCCTTCGGTACGCACAACCGTTTCGAGTTCCTCCTGCGTAACCCGGGCCTGCCTCATCGCACGGGGCAGGATTTCACCATCGCGCAGCAGCAATGTCGGTTCCGAGCGGACGACGCGCGCGAACGATTTCGAGCGCACGGAGAGGGCCGTCACGCCGTATTGCAAGGCGATCAGCAGAAGCAGAGCCGTCACGCCCTCGGCCAGCGCCACATTCTTGCTGAGCAGGATCGTAGCCAGGGTCGAGCCAAGAGCCACCGTCACCACCAGATCGAACGCGTTGAGCTTTGCGAGGGTCCGTTTCCCGGAAGACCGCAATGCAATGATCAGCGCCGCATAGGCAAGGGTGCCGACGATCGCGGTGCGCAGGATCCCGCTCCACCCCTGAAACAACATTTCCGACCAGTCCATGATATTCGCCCTCTCCTGACTTCGGTTGTGCCTCCTACCTAATCTTTTTCCTGGCCTTGGCACTTTTCGACCCGACATGCGGGCAAACGCGGCTTGGGCGGGAACATTGGATGATCGCGGCTGTTGACTCCAAGACCCCACCACGGAGCAGTCCCATGACCCATCCCAAGCCCCCCTTCCCCGAACAGCCCCAGAGCACGCCCGGTCGCACCGATCGGATGGAGCCCCGCCCGGACCACGGTGAGGACAGCTACAAGGGGTCCGGCAAGCTCGACGGTATGGCCGCCCTCGTCACCGGCGGCGACAGCGGCATCGGGCGCGCGGTGGCTCTGGCTTTCGCGCGCGAAGGCGCCGACGTGATGATCTCGTATCTGGACGAGCACGAGGACGCGGAAGAGACCCGTGCGCTGGTGGAAAAGGCCGGACGGCGCGGACAGGTCATGGCCGGCGACATCCAGAGCGCCGATCACTGCCGGACCCTGGTGCGCGACACGCACGAGGCCTTCGGTCGGTTGGACATCCTGGTCAACAACGCGGCGCACCAGATGCATTTCGACACGCTGGAAGACATCCCCGATGAGGAGTGGGAGATGACCTTCCGCACCAACATCCATTCGATGTTCTATCTTTGCAAGGCGGCGGTGCCGATCATGAAAAAGGGTAGTTCCATCATAAACACTGCGTCGATCAATTCCGACAAGCCCAACCCCGGCCTGCTGGCCTATGCCGCGACCAAAGGGGCGATCCAGAACTTTACGGTGGGGCTGGCGCAGATGCTGGCGCCGCGCGGTATCCGCGCAAACTGTGTCGCCCCCGGCCCGGTCTGGACGCCCCTGATCCCGGCGACGCTGCCCAAGGAGTCCGCAGCTCATTTCGGTGAGGACAAGCCGATCGGCCGGCCCGCGCAGCCTGCCGAACTCGCCACTGCCTTCGTGATGCTAGCCGATCCACTGTCCAGCTACACGACCGGCGCGACGGTAGAGGTCACCGGCGGCATTCCGATGATCTGAGGGACGCGCCCCTTCGTGCCGCCGTTGGCGGGCAGACCTTAGAGCAACAGAACCGCGACATCGGATTGTCAGGCGGCGCCGCGCGACCAGGCTTCCAGCGCTTCCACCGCCTCGGTTCCGATGCCGCGCGCCGTTGCCGATTGCAGCGGGCACGGCCGTTTCAAACGCGTACTCATGTCGTCAACATGAAAGCCGTCGGGCCGGTTCAGGTCCTTCAGCTCGGCCCAGGTGACCGGCACCGCGATCGCGGCGCCGGGACGGGCGCGCAGCGAGTACGGAGCGATGGCGGTGGCGCCGCGCTCGTTGCGCAGCCAATCGATGAACACACGTCCCTTGCGCTTCGCCTTGGACATGGTGGCGGTGTAGCGATCGGGATATCGTTCGGAAAGCACGGTGGCGAACGTCTTGGCGAAGAATTTCACCGTTTCCCATTCACTGATGCGACGCAGCGGAACGATGACGTGCACACCCTTGCCGCCCGTCACCATTGGCGCGGCGTCCAGGCCACACGCTTCGAGGCCTTCGCGCACTTCTTGTGCCGCCGCCTTGACCACGTCGAAGGCAAGGCCTTCATCGGGATCGAGATCGAAGACCATCCTCTCGGGACGCTCGATCCGGTCGCGGCGGGCGCCCCAGACGTGGAACTCCAGCGTGCCCATCTGTGCTGCTCCGAGGAGACCCTCGGCCCCCGAAACATACATGTAATCCGCCGTATCCCCGTCCTTTTCCTCGATGGGCAAGGATTTGACTCCATCGGGGAAGCCCTTGCCGGCGTGTTTCTGAAAGAAACAGTCGCCCGATATGCCATCGGGACAGCGCAGTAACGCCACCGGGCGGTCGGCCGTCTGCTCGAGCATCCGTTCCGCCACGCGGGCATAGTGCCCGGCCACGTCGCCCTTGGTCAGCCCCGCATCGGGGTAAACGGTTCGGGAGGTACTGGAAATGCGAACACCGGCAATGGTCTTTTCGTCGTCGCCGCTGCCGGATTTTGCTTCGGCGCTGGCACTCACGGTGGTGGCCTCCTTGTCTTCGCGAAGCCCCTTGTAGACACCGTGGCGTATCCGGCCTTCGCTGGTAAACTCGGTATATTCCGCTTCGACCACCAACTTTGGAGTCACCCAGCGGGCGTCCCGGGCCTCGTCCGGCAAGTCTTCGTCGAACGGCGTTGTCTTGCGGGCTAGCGGCTTAAGCTCGGCCATCAGCGCCGTCATGTCGTCACCGTCAAAGCCTGTGCCCACCCGGCCCCGGTAGACCAGCGCGCCCTTTTCGTAGCTTCCCAGGATCAGCGAGGAAAACGGCCGGCCTCTCTTGTCGGAGGGAGACCAGCCGGCGACCACGAACTCGGCGCGGCGGATGCACTTGGACTTGATCCAGCCCTTGCTGCGACCGCTGCGATAGGGCGCGTCGGTACGCTTGGAAATAATACCTTCGCCCCCGGCCTCGCACATGGCGGCCAGTGCGGCGGCACCGTCGCCTTCGATGACCGGGCTGAGGCGCAGGGGGCCGCGGGGCGGTTGACCCTCCATGAGCCCTTCCAGCGCCTTGCGCCGATCCGAAAGCGGCTTGCCGGTGAGGTCCTTGCCATCGAGGGCGAGGATGTCGAAGAGGTAACAGGTCAGCGGATCCCCGGTCTTCAATGCCTTCTGGAGGGTCGAGAAGTCGCCTCCCCCGGCCCCTGCGATCACCTCGCCGTCGATCAGGGCCGAACCACACTCCAGCGCTGCTGCCGGCTCGCAAAGGGTTCCGAACCGATCCGACCAGTCCTTACCATTGCGCGAGAAAAGCCGCACCCCGCCCTTGCCGACCGCGATCACGCAGCGGTAGCCATCGAACTTGGCCTCGTGCTGCCAGCCCGCGCCTTCGGGCGGGGCGTCGCGCAGGGTGGCCAGCTGCACCTTGTGAAACCGGGGCAGCGGCTTGTCATGTTTCGCAGGTGTGGCGGCGGGTTTGTCGGAGGCGATCGCGCGCATCGCACGGCCGGTGGTCACGGACGTTCGGTGCTTGTTGATCAGCGCGTCGGCCGTGCGCCCGGCGAAATCATCGCGTTCCTTGATCAGAAGCCAGTTTTCGCGCTTCTCGCTCTTCTTTCCGCGCATCCGCACCAGCGCCCAGCCACCTTTCATCCGGGCACCATGCAGGCGGAAATGCAGCTTGCCGGCCTTCAGTCCCTCCTCGGGGTCGTGCATCGGCTCCCACCAGCCGTTGTCCCACAGCATGACGGTGCCACCGCCATATTCGTCCTTTGGAATGGTGCCCTCGAAGTCGCCGTAGGAAACGGGGTGATCCTCGGTTCGCACCGCAAGTCGTTTTTGCGAGGGATCAGCGGAGGGGCCCTTGGTGACCGCCCATGAGAGCAGCACACCGCCCCACTCAAGCCGGAAATCATAATGCAGTCGGCTGGCATCATGTTTCTGGACCACGAAGGAAAGCCTGTCTCCCCCGGCGTCGACAAGCTCGGCGCGGGGCTCGGGCGTGATGTCGAAATCCCGTTTCTTCTCGTATGCGTCGAGCGATCTCATGAGGCCTTCTTGCGGCGGGTGGTCTTGCCGCCCTTGCTCTGCTTAAGGCTTTTCTTCAGCGCATCCATCAGGTCGACGACATTCTCGGCATCGGCGCCGCCGCCGTCATCCGCGGCCTTGGCGCGGGGTGTCTTCCTGGATTTCATCTTGGCCGCGATCAGGTCCTTGAGGGCCGCCGCATAGTGATCCTCGAAGGCCGAGGCATCAAACGGCGCGGTCTTCTTGTCGATAAGCTGGGTGGCGACCTCCAGGAGTTCCTTGTCCGGAGCGTCGTCCTCGATCCCCGAGAACAGCGGGTCGGCGTCGCGGATATCCTCCTCGTAGTGCAGGGTCTCCATCAGCAGGCCGTCGCCGCAGGGGCGGATGGCGCACAGATATTCCTTGCCGCGCATGGTCAGTTGGCCCAGGCCCGCCTTTTTCGTCTGTCGCAGCGCGTCCCGGACCACGCGGTAGGCATCCTCTGCCAGTTCGTCGGACGGCACGACATAATAGGGCCGGTCGAACCAGATAGGCGCGATTTCCGAGGTTTCGACGAACTGGACCAGTTCCAGCGTCTTTTTCGTCTCGAGCTTGATGGCGTCGATCTCGTCCTTGTCGAGCAGGATGTAATCGCCGCCCTCGGTCTCGTAGCCCTTCATGATGTCATCGTTCTCGACCGGACCGACACCCTGCACGGTTTTCTGGTAGCGCACCGGCTTGCCGGACGGGCCGTGAATTTGCCGGAACGACACGCGCGAAGAGGAGTTTCGCGCCGAGTGAATCTCCACCGGAATTGAGACCAGCGACAGGCGAAGCTGTCCTTTCCACAATGCGCGCGATGCCATGTTTTGTGTCTTTCCTGCAGTCAAGCGTCCTTCGTCCGAGGCTTAACGCCCGAACCCTTACACGGGTTCAACTTCAAAAAAGCGCAAAGCAGGATAAAAGACCTCAGAATTGCGCCGGCCGATTTCATCGCTCACCTGCGGCACCGAACTGCGCCATTCCGACCGTCTGCGGCCCCGGCGGAACAATTCGCCCACGCGCCTGTTTCCCTTTCGTCAATGTCCTGCGTCTCGGCGCGGGACCGACCGCCTCTGCGGCAGCGCTCCGCGCCATCCCTGCCCCGCGCCCCGCGCCGGCGGCCCCGACAGCAAGGACATCAGGATGCAAACCACCCTCACCGTAAACGGCACCCGTCATCAGCTAGATCTGGACCCACGGGTGACACTTCTCGACGCCCTGCGCGATCACCTTTGCCTGACGGGTTCGAAGAAGGGATGCGACCATGGCCAGTGCGGGGCCTGCACCGTCATTGCCGATGGCCGGCGGATCAACGCCTGCCTCACCCTCGCGGTCATGCACGATGGTGCTGAACTCGTGACCGTGGAAGGGCTGGCGGATGGTGAAAGCCTCTCGCCGCTGCAACAGGCCTTCCTTGACCACGACGGGATGCAATGCGGCTATTGCACCCCCGGGCAGTTGTGCTCGGCCACGGCCATGCTGGAGGAAGTGCGCGCGGGGCGCGCCAGCCATGTCACCGGCGAGTTGGAGGGCGAAATGCGTCTGACCCGTGAGGAGATCACCGAGCGTATGAGCGGAAACCTGTGCCGCTGCGCGTGCTACTCGGGCATCGTGGCTGCCATCGAGGAGGCCGCGACGAAATGAGACCGTTTGACTATCACCGCCCGGACACCGCCGAGGCCGCCCTGAACGACGCCAGCGACGGCACTGCCTTCATCGGCGGCGGGACCAACCTGCTCGACCTGATGAAGCTGGAGGTCATGACCCCCGACAGGCTGGTCGACGTCAATCATCTCGGCCTAAACCGGATCGAGGAGACCGACGACGGGATAGAGATCGGCGCCACGGTGCGCAACTCCGACCTTGCCGACGATGCGCGCATCCGTCGCCGTTGGCCCGTGCTCTCCCGCGCGCTTCTGGCCGGTGCCTCGCCGCAGCTCCGCAACACGGCGACCACCGCCGGCAATCTGTTGCAACGCACCCGCTGCCCCTATTTCCAGGACATCGACGCCGCCTGCAACAAGCGTGACCCCGGTTCTGGGTGCGCGGCCGTCGGGGGCGAATTGCGTAACCACGCCGTGCTCGGCACCTCGGAACATTGCATCGCGCTGCATCCCAGCGACATGGCCGTGGCCATGCGGGCGCTGGACGCCGAGGTGGTCATCCGCGGTTCGGGCGGCAGCACGCGTACGACAGGCCTGCCCGACTTCTACCGGCTTCCCGGAGAGACCCCGCATATCGAGACGACCCTGGAGCCCGGCGAGCTTATCACCGCCATCCGCCTACCCGCGCCTCCGGGTGATAGGCAGGCCTACCGCAAGGTACGCGAACGCGCCTCATACGCCTTCGCCCTGGTTTCCACCGCGGCGGTGCTGCGAATGGAGAACGGTAAGATCGCCAGTGCCGCGCTTGCCTTTGGCGGCGTCGGCACGCAGCCGTGGCGCGATGCCGAGGTGGACACGCTGCTGAGGGACGAGCGGCCTTCGAACGCGCTCTTTGACAAGGCAGGTGAGGTGCTGATGCGGAACGCAGAGCTGCGCGAGGGGCTCGAATTCAAGAAGCCACTGGCACAGCGGGTGCTGAAAGCGGTGCTGACGGAGGTGACACGATGACGCTCGACTATCAGATAGACGGCCCAGAGAACGATGACCTTGCGAAACCGTCGCAAGACGGCGTTATCGGCGCCGATATGGAGCGGCGCGACGGGCGCAGCAAGGTGACTGGCGCCGCACGCTACGCCGCCGAGCATCTGCCGGAGGGTCTGTTGCACGGCTTTCTGAAGCGCGCGCCCGGGCTCGGTGCCGTGCGGATCGAGAATGCGGAGGAGGTTCGGGCGATGCCCGGCGTCAAGCTGGTCCTGCGGGACGCGCGCATGATCCGCAACGCCGCCCAGGGCACCGCGGGCGAAGCGCCGGTCCAAGGTGTTGAAACGGCAGACTACGTGGGGCAGCCGGTCGCCCTTGTCGTCGCTGAAAGTTTCGAGACCGCCTGGCACGCCGCCAACCGTCTCAAGGTTTCCTGCAACGGAGCGAGCCTGCCCGTCCTGCCGGAGAATGGCGAGGCGGATGACGACATGCAGGAGGAGTCCGTCACCGGCGAGCCCGAGGCCGCCTTTGCCGAGGCCGAGGTGCTGGTCGATGAAACCTACACCACCCCTGCCCTCACTTCGGCCGCCATGGAGCCGCACGCCGCCGTCGCGGAATGGGATGGCGATCACATCACCCTTCACGCTTCCCTACAGATGCTGCGCTACAATCGCGACGAACTGGCCGACAGCCTTGGGATTGCATCCGACAAGGTCCGCCTGCGCGCGCCCTTCGTCGGCGGTGGCTTCGGTTCCAAGCTGGGGATCTCGGCGGAATGCGTCGCCGCAGCGCTCGCCGCGCGCGAACTGGGCAAGCCGGTGCGCGTGGTGCAGCATCGTCGGCAGGTCTTCGAGGTCAACACCCGCCGTACCGAGACCCGGCAGCGCATTCGCCTCGCTGCCGGCCAGGATGGAAAACTGACCGGCATCGGTCACGAGGCGCGGCTCTCCAACCTGCCGGGAGAGGCCTTCGCCGAGCCGGTGCTGCAAGGCAGCTACTTCACCTATGCGGCGCCTCACCGGCTGCTGCGTTCCGAACTCGTTCGCCTGAACCGCCCTGCCGCCGGCTCGGTCCGTGCGCCGGGCGAGGCGGTCGGGGTGACCGCCTTCGAGGTTGCGATGGACGAGCTTGCCCAGAAAACCGGGCTCGACCCGGTCGAGCTTCGCCTGCGCAACCTTCCCGAGACGGACCCCGTTAGCGACACCCCTTTCTCCTCGCACCGGCTTGCGGACTGCCTGACACGGGGGCGTGACAGCTTTGGCTGGCAGGATCGCCCCACCCAGCCGCGCCAGCACCGCGAAGGCGAATGGTGGATCGGCACCGGCATGGCCGCGGCCGTCCGGGTCAACATGGTGATGGACGCCGAGGCGCAAGTGCGGCTTACGCCGGAAGGTCGCGCCGTGGTGGAGACGGACATGACCGATATCGGCACCGGCTCCTACTCGATCCTGGGCCAGATCGCCGCCGAAGGGCTGGGGCTCGCCGTGCAGGATGTGGATGTGACGCTTGGCGACACCGACCTGCCCCCCGGCTCGGGGTCCGGTGGTTCTGTCGGTGCGGCCTCCACAGGCACCGCCGTCTGGCTCGCGTGCGAGGAAATCCGGCGGCACATCGCCGGCCTCATGGGTTGCGATGCTTCGGATCTGACGCTGGTCGATGGTTTTGCGATCTGCGGCAACAGCAGGCGATCACTTGTCGAGCTGCTTGCGGGCGAAGCCGTAAGCGGTCGTGGCAAGCTCGAGCCCGGTGAAGCGCTGGAAAAGGTGCGCCAGGCCACTTGGGGCGCAGTCTTCTCGGAGGTCGCCGTCAACGACATTACCGGCGAGGTGCGGGTGCGCCGGATGCATGGCACCTTTGCGGTGGGCCGTGTGCTGAACCAGCGCACGGCGCGGTCGCAGGCACAGGGCGGCATGGCCTGGGGTCTGGGCCTGGCGCTCACGGAAAACATGACGCACGACCGGCGCGACGGCCACATCGTGAACCGCGATCTGGCAGAATATCACGTGCCGGTCCATGCGGATGTGCCGCACCTGGACGTGCAGTTGCTGGAGGATGCCGACCCCTGGGCCGGCCCGCTCGCGGCCAAGGGCATCGGCGAGCTGGGGATCTGCGGCTCGGGCTCTGCAATCCTGAACGCCATCCACCACGCGTGTGGCGTCAGGGTCCGCGATCTGCCCGCCACGCCTGATCGGCTCCTGGCAGGGCTGACATGACAGCCGGGGTCCGCGCCAGGTAGCACTGTGGACGTCGCCGCCTTGCGCGGCGCAACGGAGACCCAGACCGTCTGACATGATGCACCGGAGTCAATGCGCAGGGGCTAAGACTTGCGCATCCACAGCCGCGTTATGACCCACAGCACCACGCCGATCCCGATCAGTACGGCCGCGATCAGGTATTGGGACGGATCGCGGCCCGTCCATGGTCCGACGAGAAAGGCGCAGGTCGCGGCGCCGGTTACGGCCACCCAGACCGGGGTACGGAAATGGTCATGTTCGACCTTGTCGCGCTTCAGCACCAGCACCGCTATGTTGACGACCGTGAAGACGCCGAGCAGCAGAAGCGCCGTCGTACCGCCCAGTTCCGGCACTGCGCCGACGAATGTGATGAGCCCCGCCGCCAGGAGTGTCGTGAAAATGATCGCCGTCACCGGCGTCTGCCGCACCCGGTTCACCTTTCCAAGGACAGGAGGGAGAACCCCCTCTTCGCTCATGCCGTAGACCAGGCGACTGGCCATGAGCAGGTTGATCAGCGCGGAATTCCCCACTGCGATCATCGTGATCAGGCCGAAGACCCACGGCGGGAAGCCCGGAGCGCCCGCCTCGACGACCTTCAGAAGCGGCGTGTCGCCCTCGGCCAGGTCTTCGATCGGGACGATCGAGATCGCCACGATCGACACTACCAGATAGAGAAGCGCCGCGATGGCCAGCCCGCAGAAAAGTATCTTGGGAAAGATGCGGCTGGGATCCTTGGTTTCCTCGGCCATGTTCACGGAATCCTCGAAACCGACCATGGCGAAGAACGCCAGCGTGGTCCCCGCGACCACCGGCCAGAAGACCCCGTCCTCGTTCTCGCCGAATTCGAAGGCCTTGCCGATATCGGCTTCCCCGGCGCCGAAGACCATCATGCCGATCACCACGATGATAATCAGCCCCGTGAGTTCGATGCACGTGAACACCGCGTTGACCATCACGCTTTCGCCGACGCCGCGCAGGTTGATCAGGGCAATCGCCCCGACAAAGGCCAGTCCAATCAAAGTGACGGCAAAGGCCCCCAGCTCCAGCCCGAAGCCGGTCGAAAAATTCTCGGCAAACGCACGGGCGGCGGTGGAGGAGGATGTCAGACCGGAGGACATGACGGCGAAGGCGACGAGGAAGGTGACGAAATGGATACCGAAGGCTTTTTCCGTGTAGAGCGCCGCCCCGGCGGCTTTGGGATACTTCGTGACGAGTTCCAGGTAACTGCAGGCCGTCAACGTGGCCACGACGAAGGCCACGAGGAAGGGCATCCAGACAATGCCACCAACTTCTTCGGCGACCTTTCCGGTCAGGGCATAAATGCCGGTGCCAAGCACGTCGCCCACGATGAACAGGAGCAGGAGACCGGGGCCGATTGCACGTTTGAGCTTGCCGCTTTCGGCCGCCGGCTCTGCCGCGCCGACCTTTACGGCGTCGCCGGTCACGGAAGGTCCTCCGCAATCGGTCGCCGCCCATGTTTATCCTGCTCCTGTTCGAGAATGGCGCGCACTTCCGCCAGCAATGCCGCACCGCTATCACCGGGAGCGCCGTGGCCCGCACTTTCCGCCGCCAATTCGGTCAGCACGGAGTTCAGGAAGCTCTCCCTGTCGGCGCCGGAGTATGCTTCTTCGGCGAGCACCTCGTGCAATTCCTGGGGCCCGATCCAGCCTCCGGATCGCGTACGCAACCGACGGGTGATTTCCTGCGACATGGCCGAGACCTCCTGCAAGGAAAACCGCCGGTCATGCCGGCAGTTCCCGGCGGTGCGTGCGAGGCGAACGCGCGGCGGCAGCTTTCCGCTCAGTCGCCACGATCCGCGGCCAAAGCGAGGCCGGAATGGGGATGATCGGCTCCTGGCCCGGCGCAAAACCGCGCCTGTGGCGCGACAGGGCATCGGAACATTGTCGGCATAGGTCTGTTTCCTGAATCAACGCATTAGCGCGATTGAATGAGGTTCTGATGAGCGCCGAACGTGATCAAAAAGACCGAGACCCCGGCGAGAAAGCCGTGGCCGAGGAGCACTCTGGCGCGGCAGGCGCGGCACGACTGCGCGATCGGATCGACAGAGGCGCGAGTGGCGACAAGGTCGCCTTCCAGGACCCCGCCGCCGCGCCACTGGGCACCGATGATGAAGCGGCGGGAACACCGCCGAGTGCGGTGCAGGTTTCCACCGCCATGCAGCAGGAAGCGAGCCGCTCCGCGAAAGCCGACCGCAAGCGCGGGCCAGCGGACCTGCAGGGCGCCGGGTCGCCACCGCGCGCCTGGCTGATCGTCACGGCAATTCTTGCACTTGCGGCTGTGACGGCCGCGGTCATTGCCGCGTGATCGGAACGCGGCGGACGGCCCCGCGTTGGATTCCTGGAACCGATCACAGTGGGCGCACCTGATCCGGCGCAGTCGAGGTTTCTGCCGTATGGTGCAGCAAGAGGAACGAAATGAGCGAAAGGACAGAGCGCGCATCGGAAAAACCGCTGGTTCTGATCACTGGTGCGGCCGGCAACCTCGGCGGCGCTTTGACACGGCGGCTGGCCGACGATTACCGGGTGGTCGGCCTGGACCTCGAAGACGGCGAGGACATCTTCGCCTTCGATATCACGGATGCCGACTCGGTTCACGGCGCGATGGAACAGGTGCGTACGCAGCATGGCGACCAGATTGCTGCGGTCATCCACCTCGCCGCCTATTTCGATTTCTCGGGCGAGGACAGCCCGCTCTACGAGCAGGTCAACGAAAAAGGCACCCGCAACCTCTTACGCGCATTGCAGGAATTTCACGTCGAGCGCTTTGTCTACTCGGGCACCATGCTGCTGCACCGCCCCTCTTCGCCAGGCATCCCGATCACCGAGGATACCCCGGTGGAGCCGGGCTGGGCCTATCCCGCCTCGAAGGCGCGCACCGAGGAAGTAATTCGCGATGCGCATGGCGGAATGCCGTATGCTCTGTTGCACCTCGCCGGGCTCTATGACGAGCACACGGCCGTGCCGACTCTGGCCGAGCAAATCCGCCGTATTTACGAGCGCGATCCGAAATCCCACGCCTATTCCGGCGACCTCTCCACCGGGCAGGCTTTCCTGCACAAGGACGACATGCTCGAAGCCTTTGCCCGCACCGTCGACCGCCGCGGCGACCTACCAGAGGAGGTGACGATCCTGATCGGCGAGCGCGAGGCCATGGGCTATGACGCGCTGCAACGGCGGATCGCGCAGCTGATCCACGGCACCGAGAATTGGCAGACGCTCTCGGTCCCCAAGCCCATTGCCGCCGCGGGGGCCTGGGCGCAGGTCAAGGCCGAGCCGGTGGTGCCGGATGACTTCGACCAGGGCGAGAAGCCCTTCATCAAGCCGTTCATGATCCGCATGGCTGACGACCATTACGAACTGGACATCACCCGCGCCGAGGACCTGCTGGGGTGGACGCCGAAACATTCGCTCCGCGAGGAGCTGCCCGCGATGATCGCCGCGCTGAAGGAAGATCCGGCAGGCTGGTACGACGCCAACGGACTGACCAAACCACATTGGCTTCAGGCGGCCGGGGATCGCGACAATCCCGAGGCGCTGCGAAAGCGGCGCGAGAAGGAATTCCGAAATGCGCATGCCCGCAATATCTGGGCGCAATTTCTCAATATCGGGCTGGGAGCGTGGATGATCACCGCGCCGGTGATCCTGGGCTACACCGGCCTGACCGGGATGCTGGTGAGCGACATCGCCGCCGGCTTTCTGGTGATGATCGGCAGTTTCCTCGCCCTCTCCTGGCGCGCTGCTCTGGTGCGCTGGGGCGTGGCGGCGGTGGCCGCCTGGATCATGACCGCGCCGCTGGTGTTCTGGACCGAAAGCGCGGCGGCCTACCTCAACGGCACGCTGGCCGGTGCGGCGATCTTTGGCCTCGCGGTTTGCACCCGACCCGCGCCGGGGGTGGGTACAATGGCCGCCACCACGGGCCCGACCGTGCCGCCCGGCTGGGATTACTCTCCTTCCGATTGGACCCAGCGGCTGCCCGTCATCGGGCTGGCGTTCATCGGGCTTTTCGTCTCGCGCTATCTCGCCGCTTACCAATTGGGCCATGTCGACGCAGTATGGGAGCCGTTCTTCGCGGGCAGCCCCGACAATCCGCAG
Source organism: Roseovarius sp. MMSF_3350 (assembly GCF_030733425.1). Classification (GTDB taxonomy): domain Bacteria; phylum Pseudomonadota; class Alphaproteobacteria; order Rhodobacterales; family Rhodobacteraceae; genus Roseovarius. The sequence continues at coordinate 158,016 of NZ_JASHIZ010000007.1, read as the reverse complement.
AACGGCACCGAGGAGATCATCACCTCCGATATCTCCGAGGCCTGGCCGGTGCCGGATGCGGGCCTTGGCGCGCTGACCTACCTTCTGGAAATACTTATCGGCTTCATCGGCTCGGCGCGGCGATGGAGGACGATGCCCTGGCTGGTGCTGATCTTCGGCATCATGATCGTGCCGCTAGGCGTGGTCTCGATCACCTTCATCATCATCCAGCCTCTGTTGCTGGGCACGTGGTGCACGCTTTGCCTGATTACCGCTGCGGCCATGCTGCTTCAGATCCCCTATGCGGTGGACGAGCTGATCGCGACCTGTCAGTTCCTGCGCCGTCGCCAAAAGGCCGGCGCACCGATCCTGCGGGTGTTCCTGACCGGCGACACCGATGATGGCCCGGACGAACGACGCGACGAGAGCTTCGAGCGGCCCACGGGTGCAATCGTGCGCGACATGCTGGGCGGCGGTGTGAGCGTGACCTGGGGGCTGACCGCAAGCGTGGCGATCGGCACCTGGCTGATGTTCACCCGGCTGACGCTGGGGACAGACGGCACGCTGGCCAACACCGACCACCTGATCGGCGCGCTGGCCGTCACCATCGCCGTCAGCGCCACGGCCGAGAGCATCCGCGCCGTGCGCCTGCTCAACGTCTGCCTCGGCGCGGCGCTGGTCATCTGCGCGCTGGTGATGGAGGCGAGCTGGCTGCAAAGCGGGGCCGATATCGCGGCGGGTGTCGCGCTCATTGTCGCCAGCCTGCCACGCGGGCCGGTCCGCCACACCTACGGCGACTGGTCGCGCGTGGTGGTATAAGCGAATGGAAACATCGGCAGAAACCCGCAAGACCCTTCGGACGTTCAGCGCCCACTGATGCGCCGCGTCCTTGCGATCGATACCACTACCGTCGCTGGAACAGGATCACGATAAGCGCCAGCAGCGATGAGCCCAGCATCAACAACAGGGAAACCGCGTTGAGAAGAGGCGTCGAGCCTTCTTTCAGCCGGTCGAACATGGCGATGGTCAGAGGCGCGTCGGAGCCGACCAGCATGAGCGTCGTGTTGAAGTTCTCGAAGCTCATCAGGAAGGCCACGACCAGCGCGCCGACCATGGCGGGCATCAGGAACGGAATGGTGATCGTGCGCACGGCCGTCAGGCGCGTGGCCCCGAGGTTCAGCGCGGCCTCTTCCAGTGTGCGGTCAAACTTTTGCAGGCGGGCGGTGATGACCAGCGTCGCGATGGTGGTGATAAAGGAGAACTGCCCGAGGATCACCAGCAGCAAGCCGGGGCGCAGGGCCTGAATATCCACCTCCGCCGCGTTCCAGATCCCGTTCGCCAGCGTCGAGGAGAAAACCAGGATCGAGATACCCAGCACGATCCCGGGAATGACCAGCGGTAGCAGCATCAGCACATAAAGCGCGCCCTTGCCGCGGAATTCGTAGCGGTTGAACAGGAAGGCGTTCGTGGTCCCGACGCTCACCGACAGGAATGCGACGCAGACCGCCACAAAGGCCGAGGTGCCCACCGCGCGCAGGATGCCGCGTTCGTGGAAGACGCCGATCTGGGGGCGGTCCTCTCCGAAGAACCAATTCCAGGTGAAGCCTTCCCACGGCAGCGACGGAAACTGGCTGTCGTTGAAGGCAAAGACCGCGACGACCGTGAGGGGAAGCGCGAGGTAGAGGAAAAACAGCAGGACATAGCCGCCGTAGAGGACGCGAAAGCTGCGGGAGCGGGGGATGGTCGGGATCATGGCCTACCCCATTGTTTCCTGCAGGGTGCGGCCCGTCAGGCGCAGCATCCCCCAGACGATCACCGAGGACAGCACCAGCAGCATGAAGCCGAAGGCCGCGCCCAGTTCCCAGTTGGAGCGGACGATGAACTGGTTGTAGATCATCTCGGTGAACCACAGGCTGTCCTTGCCGCCGAGCATGGTCGGCGTCAGGTAATTGCCCAGGGACAGCATGAAGACCACGATGCAGCCCGAGACGATCCCTGGCATGGCGTGCGGGATGATGATCTCGCGCAGGACCGACAGGCCGTTGCCGCCAAGGTCGTAGCCCGCCTCAACCACGCTATCGTCGAGGCTTTCCAGCGTCGTGACCAGCGGGACCACCATGAAGAGCATCGAGGTATAGACCAGCCCCACCATCATGGCCGCATCGTTGTAAAGCATCTCGACCGGTTGATCGGCCAGCCCCGCCCATTGCAGCAGGTTGGAGATGAGGCCGGTTTCGCGCAAGAGGATCATCCAGCCGAAGGTGCGCACCAGTTCCGAGACGTAGAACGGGATCAGGCAGAGCATGAACAGCACCTGTTGCAACCGGCCGCGTGCCATCTTGGCGATGTAATAGGAAACTGGAAAGGCGATCAGCAGTGTGATGGCGGTGGCCAGCACCGACATCACCGCCGTGCGCCAGAAGGTGCGCAGGTAGAGTGGCTCGGTCAGGGCCTTGTCGTATTGCATCAGGCTGGGCTCGTAGACGCCGAAACTGATGCGTTCGCGCAGCGAGATCATCAACATGTCGATATGCGGGATGACGATCAGCAGCCCCAGCCACAGCACCAGCGGCGTCAGCAGCAGGATGAACCCGATCCGGGCCTCGGCGCGCATCAGGCGGCCCCGGCAAAGCACATCGCCTGTGCCGCGCCCCAGCCGATATGCACTCTGTCACCGCGTTTCAGGCTGGCGAATTCACCGGTCTGGGGCAGCGTGACTTCGAGCGTTTCGCCGGCGTCGTCCTGCACCAGAACGCGCGAGGCGGCGCCGTTGAACAGGAGGCTGGTCACCCTGCCCCGCATCCGGTTCTCGAACTGCGCCAGCGCCTCGGCATTGGCGGCGAGGTGGACGGCCTCCGGCCGCACAAAAATCTCCGCGGCGTCGCCCTTGGACAGCGGTTGGGCGGCGGTGGCGCGCATGGCGAGGCCCGTGTCGGTGCGCATTTCCAGCGTCGCGCCTTCGACGCGGTCGATGCGCCCCGTCCAGCGGTTCGCCTCGCCGATGAAGCCGGCAACGAAGGGTGTGTCGGGCCTGTAATAGAGGTCCTGGCCGGTGCCGACCTGCTCGAACCGTCCGGCATTCATGACGGCGATCTGGTCGGACATGACCAACGCCTCGGACTGGTCGTGGGTGATGTAGACGAAGGTGGTGTCGAACGCAGCCTGAAGCGCCTTCAATTCGATCTTCATGTGCTCGCGCAGCTTGAGGTCGAGCGCGCCCAGGGGTTCATCCAAGAGCAGCACATCGGGTTCCAACACCATGCAGCGGGCGATGGCCACGCGTTGCTTTTGCCCGCCAGACAGTTCGTCCACCTTGCGCGCGCCGATGCCGGGCAGGCCGATCCGGTCCAGCGCCTCGTCCACCTTGCGGGCGATCTGGGCCTTGGCCATGCACTGCCGCCGCAGCCCGTAGCCGATATTGTCGGCGATGGTCATCATCGGAAAGAGCGCGAGGTGCTGGAACACCATGTTCACCGGGCGCTTGTTGGGGGGCGTGTCCAGAACCGTGCCGCCCTTGATGCGGATGTCGCCCGAGGTCGGTTCCAGAAACCCCGCGATCATCCGCATGATCGTGGTCTTGCCACAGCCCGAGGGTCCGAGAATTGAAAAGAAACTGCCCGGCGGTACGGAGAACGAGACGTCGTTAACGGCGGTCGTGTCGCCGAAACGCTTTACCAGGTCGACGCATTCAAGATCAGGGGTCATGCAGGGGGCCGTTCACAGGGCGGCACCCCCGGTGTGAGGGTGCCGCGTTTTCATGGGCGATCAGTTGGCGGCCTGGACGCGGTCCAGAACCTCGCCTTCGATGGCCTCCAGGCCGGCGGGAACCGGCGGGTACCACTTGATATTGTCGACCGCTTCAGGCGGGAAGCTGTCCTGGTACTTGGCCTTGAGCGCATCCTCGGCATACTCGTCCGCACCGGCAGAGGCGGTGAAGTTGCCCGCCGCCGCGGTGATCTTGGCCGATACCTCGGGCTGCATCACGAAGTTGATCCACTCGTAGGCCACGTCGTCGGCCTGGCCCTTGGCGGGCAGAACGAACGTGTCGATCCAGCCCAAAGCGCCAGAGGCCGGGGCGACGAAGGTGATGTCGGAATTGTCCTCGTTCAGCTTCCAGCCGCCGGTGTCCCACGCCATCGACGCGGTGACCTCGCCCGAGCGCAGGAGGTTCATCAGCTCGTCGCCGCCGCTCCAGTAGGCTTTGACGTTGGATTTGCACTCGGTCAGCTTGGCTTCGACCTTTTCCATGATCTCTTTGTACTTGGCCTCGTCGTCATAGGCGGCGAACGGGTCTTCGCCCATGGCGAAGGCAAAGCCGATCAGGGTCGGGCGCTTCAGGCGATAGGACACCTTGCCTTCCAGCGCCGGGTCGCAGAGGTCGGTGTAGTCCTTGACCACGTCGCCCGCCTCGGCGGTGTTCAGCACCAGGCCGGAGGTGCCCCAGACATGCGGCACGCCGTAGACCTCGCCGTTGACGGTGGTGTTGCCCTTGGTGGCTTCCAGCATCGAGGGGATGAAGAGCGACTCGTCGATTTTCGACATATCCATGGGCTTGTAGATGCCGAATTCCATCTGCGGGCCCATGATGCGGTCTTGCGAGGGCTGGGCAAGGTCGAAGCCGCCGCCGCCCGTGGCGCGCAGCTTGGCGATCATTTCCTCGTTGTTGGATTTCGTCACCTCGACGGTGTGGCCGGTCTGTTCCTCGAACATCTCGACGACCTCGTCAGGGGCGTAGCCGCCCCAGGTCAGCAGGCGCAGCGTGTCGGCAGTGGCGGCCTGCGACAGGCCGAAAACGGCCAGGCAGGTTGTGGTGAGCAAAGTCTTTTTCATGGGTGTCCCCCTCTGGTGGATGATTGTTTGCGTGCAGGATGGTCAGCATTGACCATTTGGTCAAACTCTTTGACGAGTCGTTGCCTTTTGCCCGAGTTTCTTGACAGTTTCTTGTCAGGCCCCCTGCCCGGTCGCTTTCTTCTTTTGCGTCAAAGACAAGCCTCGAAAAGTTTACGCGTATTCTCGGGCGTCATCTCGATCGGGTTGCCCCCGGTCGACGGATCCCGCAGCGCCGCATCCACAAGCGTGTCGAGGTCGGGGTCGATCACGCCCAGGTCGGTCAGCGTCCTGGGGATGCCGAGGCTGTCGTTCAGCTGATCCACGAAGGCACAGAACCCGTCGAAACCGCCCTCGATGCCCAGATAGGCCGCCGCCGGGCCGAAACGGTCGCGGATGGCGGGGGCGTTGAATTGCAGGACGGCGGGCATGCAGACCGCGTTGGTGGTGCCGTGGTGAGTGTGGTGATGCGCGCCGATGGGATGGCTGAGCGCGTGAATCGCCCCCAGTCCCTTCTGAAAGGCCGTGGCGCCCATGGCGGCGGCGCTCATCATGTTGGCGCGTGCCTCGATATCGGTGCCGTCGGCATAGGCGCGCGGCAGGTAGTCCTTGACCAGCCGCATCCCCTCCAGCGCGATGCCCTGGCTCATGGGGTGGTACTGCGGGCTGGAATAGGCCTCGACGCAATGAGCGAAGGCGTCGAGGCCCGTGCCCGCCGTGATGTGCTTGGGCATGCCCACCGTCAGTTCGGGGTCGCAGATGACGATTGCGGGCAGCATCTTGGGGTGGAAGATGATCTTTTTCTCGTGGGTGGCCGAATTGGTGATGACCGACGCGCGGCCCACTTCCGAGCCGGTGCCGGCGGTGGTGGGCACGGCGACGATGGGGTGAATGCCATCGGGGTCGGCGCGTGTCCACCAGTCGCCGATATCCTCGAAATCCCAGACCGGGCGCGTTTGTCCGGCCATGAAGGCCAGCGTCTTGGCCAGATCAAGCCCAGAGCCGCCGCCGAACGCGATGACGCCGTCGAAGCCGCCGTCGCGGTAGAATTTCAGGCCTTCCTCGACATTGGCGTCCGAGGGGTTGGGATCGACCTCGGCAAAGATCGCGCGGCCCAGCCCGGCGGCTTCCATCAGGTCGAGCGTCTTGGCCGTGATATGCATGGATTTCAGCCCCCGGTCGGTGACCAGAAGCGGTTTCGCGATGCCCGCGGCGCGGCAGGCCTCGCCGATCTCGGCAATACGTCCTGCGCCAAAGCGCATGTTCGTGGGATAGGACCAGTTTCCGGTAAGAGCCATGTCAGATCTTTCTCAAGTGATAGGATTTGGGCCGCGTGAGGGCCTGGTAGGCGAGTTTCGACAGCCCCGCGCCGTGGCCGGTGTCCTTGCATCCGGTCCAGCACAAGGCGGGGTCGAGGTAATCGCAGCGGTTCATGAAGACGGTGCCGGTCTCGATCCGGTCGCCGATGCGTTCCGCCGCCGCGCTGTCGCGTGTCCAGACCGAGGCGGTCAGGCCGAAGCGGCTGTCGTTCATCAGGCGGATCGCGGTGTCGTCATCGGGCACGGACATGATGCCGACCACGGGGCCGAAGGTTTCGTCCCGCATCACCCGCATGCCGTGGGTGACGTTGGTCAGGACCTGCGGGGTGACATAGGTGTTGTCGCCGTCATCGGCCTGCATCCGGTCGATATGGGCCGTCGCGCCATCCTCCAGCGCCTCGGATATCTGCGCGCGGACTTCGCGGGCAAAGCGGATATTGGCCATCGGGCCGAGGGTGGTTTCGGGGTCGAGCGGGTTGCCCAGTTTCTGCGCCTTGACCCAGGCGACGGCCTTTTCGACGAAGGCGTCGAACAGGGGTTCGGCCACGTAGATCCGCTCGATCCCGCAGCAGCATTGGCCCGCGTTGAAGATCGCGCCGTCCATCAGGCCATCGACGGCGGCCTCGACGTCCGCGTCGGCGCGAACGTAGCCGGGGTCCTTGCCGCCCAGTTCCGTCGAGACCGGCGTGAACGTCCCGGCTGCGGCGCGTTCCATCGCCTGCCCGCCCCCGACCGAGCCGGTGAAGTTCACGAAATCCACGTGGCGGCCCGCGATCAGCGCGTCGGTCGTGTCGTGGTCGATCACCACGTTCTGGAACACGTCCCGGGGCACGCCCGCCGCGTGCAGCGCCTCGGCCAGATGCTCGCCCACCTGCAAGGTCTGGCTGGCATGTTTGAGGATGACGGAGTTGCCCGCGATGAGCGCGGGCGCGACCGTGTTGATCGCCGTCATGTAGGGATAGTTCCACGGCGCCACGACCAGGACGACCCCCCAGGGCACGCGCTTGATGACGCGGCGGGCGGTGTCGCTGTCCTCGATGATATCCTCGGCCAGACCTTCGGCGGCCACGTCGGCCATGTAGGACAGACGTTCGCTGAAGCCGCCATATTCGCCGCCATAGCGCACGGGGCGGCCCATCTGGTGCGCCAGTTCAAGCGCCATGCGGTCGGTGTCAGCCCCGATGATCTCATTGGCTTTGCGCAGGGTGGCGACACGCTCGGCCAGTGGCTTTGCGGCCCAGTCCGCCTGTGCCGTCCGGGCCTTGTCGGTCGCAGCCACCGCCGCGTCGAGGTGCAGCACATCCCGCGTGATATAAACCGATCCGTCGATCGGCGAGATCAGGTCAACCGTCTTGCTCATGCTCATGCCCTTTCAAATCCGCGCGCGATTTCCCAGTCGGTCACGACCGCGTCGAACGTCTCCTGCTCCACCTCGGCGGCGCGGGTGTAGTGATCGACCACGGCGTCTCCCATCACCCGGCGCAACATGTCGGAATTGCGCAAAAGGTCGGTGGCCGCGCGCAGGGTGTGGGGCAGCATCGGCACATCGTCCATCTGGTAGACATCGCCGGTGACGGGGGGCGACAGCTCCAGCCCCTCCTCGATGCCGCAGAGCCCGGCGGCCAGTTGCGCGGCACAGGCGAGATACGGGTTGATGTCCGAACCCGGCGTCCGGCATTCGATGCGCACGCCCTTGGTGCCATCCCCCACCAGCCGGTAGCAGGCGGTGCGGTTGTCGATGCTCCATGCGATCTTGGTGGGGGCAAAGGTGCCCGGCATCAGGCGCTTGTAGCTGTTGATGTAGGGCGCGAGGAAATAGGTGATGTCGGTGGTGTATTTCAGCAGGCCCGCGACATAGCTTTTCAGCGTGTCGGACATGGTCAGGTCGGCGTCCGCATCGTAAAACGCGGGGGTGTCGCCCTTGAACAGCGACTGGTGAATATGCGCGGCGGAGCCGACCTTGTCGGCGTGCCACTTGGGCAGGAAGCTGGCGGCATGGCCATGCTGGTTCGCGATCTCCTTCACCGCCTGCTTGGCGATCGTGTGGTGATCGGCGCAAAGCATGGCCTCGGCATAGCGGATGTTCAGCTCCTCCTGCCCGGTTTCCGCCTCGCCCTTGGTGTTCTCGACCGGCACGCCCGCCGCATAGAGCAGGTTGCGGATTGGGCGCATGACATGCTCTTCCTTGGTGGTCTGAAGGATGTTGTAATCCTCGTTGTAGCCGCTGAAGGGCGTCAGGCTGCGAAAGCCCTCGCGGCGGATCTCGTCGAAGGATTTCTCGAACAGGAAGAACTCCAGTTCGGTCGCCATCATCGCGGTAAAGCCCATCGCCTCGGCCCGTTCGATCTGGGCCTTGAGGATCTGGCGCGGGCTGTGGGGTACCGGCTTGTGGGTGTGGTGGTCCAGGATATCGCACAGCACCATCGCCGTGCCTTCGAGCCACGGCACGAGGCGCAGCGTGCCAAGGTCCGGCTTCATCACGTAGTCGCCATAGCCCTTTTCCCACGAGGTCGCGGCATATCCGTCCGGCGTCGCCATTTCCAGGTCCGTCGCCAGAAGGTAGTTGCAGCAATGAGTTTCCACGTGCGCGCTTTCAAGGAAGTTCGACACGTGGAACCGCTTGCCCGCAAGCCGGCCCTGCATGTCCACGAGGCAGACGAGCACCGTGTCGATCTCGCCTTTGGAGGCAAGCTTCTTGAGAGCGTCGAAGCTGAGATTGGCGGTCATGTGTGTTCTCCTTGAAATGAACGGAGCGCCTTGCGGGAAGGCGCTCCGGGTCTTTGGGCTGGCTTACTCGAAGTTGTAGGGCACGCCGGCCTGGTTGATGACCGAGTTGTACTCGCGGAAGATGCCGACGATCTTCTCGTGAACCTCGCCTTCCTGGGCGACCTCGTCCCAGAATTCCTTGGCGGCGTTCTCGACCTCGGCCCATTCGGACGCGGGCACCGAGCGCAGTTCCAGCTTGTCGCCGTTGGCGCGCAGCGCGGCCTCGCCGCCCCAGTACCACTGGTTGCGGTAGGTGTGACCGGCCTCGACCCCGGCCATGACGACCGATTTCAGGTGATCGGGCAGTTCGGCCCAGCGTTCCTGGTTAGCGAACCACGAGCCGATCCATGCACCCGAGATGTTGTTGGTCAGGAAGTAGTCGGTCACGTCGGCCCAGCCCACGGTGTAATCCTCGGTGATGCCCGACCAGGCCATGCCGTCAAGCTCGCCGGTCTGCACGGCGACCTCGGCGTCCTCGTAAGGAATGTTCACCGGCACGACGCCGAACTTGGCCAGGAACCGGCCCGCCGTGGGGAAGGTGTAGAGCTTCAGCCCGTCGAGGTCGTCGACCGAGGTGATTTCCTTCTTGGTGTTGAAGTTGCACGGGTCCTGCCCCGCCGCCGACAGCCACTCTACGCCGACCTTGCCGTATTCCTCGCGCCAGATATCGGCGAGGCCGTACTGGTTGAAGAGCACCGGCACGTCGAGGATGTGCTTGGTCGCAAACGGGAAATACCCGCCGAACATGCGCAGCGGCGTGGGCGAGGCCATCGAGTCGTCGTCCGAATGGACGCCGTCGATCGTTCCGCGCTGAAGCGCCTGGAACAGCTCGCCGGTGGGTACGATCTGGTCGGCGTAGAACAGCTCGATCTCCAGCTCGCCATTGGAATTGGCGTTGATGTAGTCGATGGCCGGTTTGGTCACCTGTTCGCCAAGCGCGCTGCCGGCATAGGTCTGGAAGCGCCACTTGATCGCGGATTGCGCCTTGACGATCGCAGGGGTTGCAAGCGTCGCCGGTACGGCCGCACCGGCCGCTCTCAGGAAATTACGTCTTGTCGTCATTGTTATACCCTCTCTGTTAGGTTCAGTTGCTCGAACGCCTTGTGACCAAGGTCTTTTGTTTAATTTCCATAGACATACCCCGGCAGCCAAAGCGCGATTTCGGGGAAGGTCATGATCGTCGCCAGCGCCACCACCATGACCAGCACGAAGGGCAGGATCGAGGTGTAGATGTCCTTCAGCGTGATTTCGGGCGGCGCCATGGCGCGCATCAGAAAGAGGTTATAGCCGAAGGGCGGCGTCATGTAGGCGATTTGCGTGGTGATGGTGTAAAGCACGCCGTACCAGATCAGGTCGAAGCCGAGCGCGCCCACTAGAGGCACGTAGAGCGGTGCCACGATCACCAGCATCGCGGTGTCGTCCAGAAACGTGCCCATCAGGATGAACGACAGCTGCATCAGGATCAGGATCATCCAGGGGCTGAGGCCCAGCTGTTCGGTGAAGAGGCTCTCGATCGCCTTGACCGCGCCCAGCCCGTCGAAGACCGCGCCGAAGGCCAGGGCCGCCAGGATGATCCACATGAACATGCAGGAGATGCCTAGCGTCTTGCGCACCGACGTCTCGAACACCTGCCGCGTCATGCGTCCCTTCACCACGGCGGCCAGGAAGGCGGCGATGGCGCCGATGGCCGAGGATTCCACCAGGGATGTCCAGCCGTTCACGAAGGGCACCATCATGGTGAAGAAGATGAAGAGCGGCAGCAGGCCCGCGCCCAGCAGGCGGATCTTTTCGCCCATCGGAATGTCGCGCTCCTCCTTGGGCAGGATCGGGCCGAGCGTCGGGTTCAGGCGGCAGCGGATCACGATGTAAAGGATGAACATCCCGGCCATCATCAGCCCCGGCAGCACACCGGCGAGCCAGAGCTGCCCAACGGGCTGGCGGGCGATCATGGCATACAGCACCAGAACGACGGAGGGTGGCACGAGGATGCCCAGCGATGAGCCCGCCTGTATCACACCGGTGACCATCCGCTTGTCGTAGCCTCGTTTGAGCAGTTCCGGCAGCGCGATGGTGGCGCCAATGGCCATGCCCGCCACCGACAGCCCGTTCATGGCCGAGATCAGCACCATCAGGCCGATTGTCCCCACGGCCAAACCACCGGACAGCCCGCCCATCCAGACGTGGAACATCCGGTAGAGGTCGTCGGCAATGCGGCTTTCGGACAGGATGTACCCCATGAAGATGAACATCGGCAGCGTCAGCAGCGGATACCATTTCATCACCTTGATCGCAGCGGCAAAGCCAAGGTCGTACCCGCCCCGGTCCCCCCACAGGAAGAAGGCCGCGATGACGGCGACGAAACCGATGGCGCCGAAGACCCGCTGGCCGGTCAGCAGCATCAGCATCATGGATGCGAACATCAGCGCGGCGATGGCTTCGTAGGGCATCAGGTGCGGGTCCCCTCGGGCCGGGCGTCAGAGCTGTCTTCGTCCTTGGGGCCCATATCATGCCCCTTCAGCCGCAGGATATCCTTGAAGAATTCGCTGACGGCCTGAAGCAGCATCAGGAAGATGCCCACGACCATGATCAGCTTGATCGGCCACAGGTAAGGCCGCCAGACGCTGTTGCTGCGCTCACCGCCATACTGGAAGGAATACATCAGGCTGTCCCAGCCGCCCCACAGCAGGAAGGCCAGGTAGACGATCAGGAAAAGCACGGTAATGGCGTCGACCTGCGCCTTGCGCCGGTCGCTCCACTCGCCATAGAGCAGGTCCATCCGCACGTTCGAGCCCATCTGGATCGAGTACGGCCCGCCGAGAATGAAATAGGCGACCATCGCGAACTGCGCCATTTCCAGCGTCCAGAGCGAGGGGTTGATATCGAGCCCGATATCGCTGCCCAGCTTGGTGAAGGACGACCACAGCAGGATCGCCATCATCGCGAATATCCCGTACATCACGATCCGCCCGATCCAGCGGTTCATGCGGTCGACGACCGCGACATATGTCAGCATGATCCCGGTCATGCGGTCGCGGCCTTTCGGGCAAGCGCGATGGTCAGCAGATTCGCCAAATAGGTCGCGATCCGGTCCACGTCCGAAGTCTCGCCCAGCAGATCGTTGCGCACCTCGAGCATGACGTTCCTCAGCCCGCGCGCGGTGGCATGGCGCGCAAGCGTGTGAGTGACCCCGTCACGGGCCGAGTAAGGCTCGTTCAGATGGGTGACCAGCGTGTCGTCAGCGGCCGTCAGCATCGCCGTCGCAAGCCCCGCGTCGGCATCATGCAGCAAGCCCAGCTGCGTCCTGCGGGGCGTGCCGTGCCATACCGGTGCAAAGCTGTGTATCGTGACGAGCGCGGGCGGCGCCTCAAATCCATCAAGTACGTCGGATAGCGTCTCATGAAACGGATCATAGACCTGTGCCGTGCGCGCGGCTTTCTCGGCGTCGCTGAGGTCGCGATTTCCTGGCACCTCGATCTCGCCGCTCTGGTACGGCATTGCATCCGGTGCCTCTGGCGGGCGGTTCAGGTCGTAGACCAGACGCGAGACCGTCGCGAGAACCAGCGGCGCGTCCAACCGCAAGGAAAGCGCACGCGACAGCGCCTCGCCTCCTATGTCCCATACCGCGTGCGAAAACCGATCTTCGGGCGCCAGTCCAAGCGTACCAATCGCGGGCGGAATGACGGCGCTGGCATGTTCGCACACAAGACACAGTGGCGCCTGCCCGCCGGGGTTGACCACCTCGGCGACGGGCCCGTCGCCGGCGCCCAGAATCTGGTATGTTGTCGATCCATTCACACCGGCCATTAGTGTCAGCGGCCGGAAAACTGTCAAGAAATTTCCGTAGACGAAATTACGCCACTGGGATAGCTTGTAACAATTGCTTCAAACTTCTGGCAGCTGCTTTGAAAGAGGGCACTGGTGGCACGGACAGTTATCGTCAAGGACACGCTCAAGGACAAGGCCGGCGCGCTGACCCCGGCGGAGCGGCTGTTGTCCGACACGCTGCTGCGCGACTATCCCATGGCCGGGCTGCAATCCATCACCAAGCTGGCCGAGGCGTCGGGCGTATCGACCCCAACCGTGATCCGTCTGGCGAGGAAACTGGGCTTTGACGGCTTTCCCGAGATGCAGGCCGCCCTGCGTGAAGAAGCCTCTGCCCAGATCAAGAAACCGATTCTCAAGCGCGAGGGCTGGCCGCAGGGGCGCAAGGATTCGCCCGCGTTCCGGAATTTCGCCGAAGCGGTGTTCGACAATTTGAACCAGACGATCGAGCGGCTTGACCCCGCCACCTTCGACGCGCTGGCCACGGTGCTTGCCGATACGCGCCGCAGCATCTTTCTGCTGGGCGGGCGTATCACGCGGTCGAACGCGGATTATTTCTTCAACCACCTTCAGATCGTCCGCCCCGGCGTGACGCTGTTGTCGCAATCCCCCAACGTCTGGCCGCAATACCTTATCGATATGGGGCCGCGTTCGGTTCTCGTGATCTTCGACATTCGCCGCTACGAGGCGGACCTCGCGCGGCTTGCGAGCCTGGCCAGGGACCGCGGCGTGGTCATCGTGCTTTTCACCGACCAATGGGGCTCGCCGATCTCGCAGACGGCCGATCACGTCATCAACTCGTTGGTCGAGGTGCCCTCCAGCTGGGATTCGACCCTTGCGATCAACCTGATCGTCGAAGCGCTTATCGCCGCGATCCAGACACGGCGCCTGGAAAAGGCGCGCGACCGGATAGAAGAACTGGAGGACATGTTCCGCTCCACGCGGATATTCCGAAAGTAGGTATCTGAAGACCGGCAAATCGACCGCGGCCCAAACTGCTCAAAATTTGGACGCAAGAAGCGGCGCATCCCTGCAAAACGAAACGGGCCGCCGGAAAAGCGGATGGATCTATTGAGTGCCGCGTTGCAGCATTGCACTAAGGGGCCATGCAGAACCGGCTGACAGTTGTCGTGGTGGAAGAGGATCGGGACCGGGCCACCGGGATCGTCGATGCGCTTGCGCAGACGGGCGATTGCGACGTCTACGTGATCGGCAACTATTCCAGCCTGGCCCGCAAGATCGCAGAGCATTCCCCCGATATCGTGCTGATCGACATCGACAACCCGACCCGTGACACGATGGAGGAACTGACCCTGGCCTCGGGCCCGCTGGACCGGCCCGTCGCCATGTTCGTCTCGGGCGCGGCAGGCGGGTTGGCCCGCGACGCGATCGAGGCCGGGGTGTCGGCCTATGTGGTCGATGGGCTGGCGCCCGAACGGGTCAAGCCGGTGATGGACACCGCCATCGCCCGGTTCAGCATGGTCCGCCAGATGCGCAACGAACTGGCCGAAACCCGGCGTGCGTTGGAAGAGCGCAAGGTGATCGACCGCGCCAAGGGCCTGTTGATGAAGGCCAAGGGGATCGACGAGGACGCGGCCTATGCCCTGCTGCGCAAGACGGCCATGGACCAGGGGCGTAAGGTGGCCGACGTGGCCGAGGCGTTGGTCACGGCGGCGGGACTTCTGGGATGAGGCGCGTCACCATTCCCGTCGCCTATATGCCGCTGGTGGACGCGGCGCCGCTGATCGTGGCCCACGAACTGGGCTTTGCCGAGGCCGAGGCGATCGGGCTGGAGCTCGTGCCCGCGCCGTCATGGTCCTCGCTGCGGGACATGCTGGGGTTTGGCCGGGTCGATGCGGCGCACATGCTGTCTGCGGTGCCGGTCGCCATGAAAATGGGCCTTGGCGGGATGGGTGCTTCGCTGGCCGCTGTCTGCGTCCTGTCGGTCAACGGCAACGTGATCGGCATCGGGCGCCCGTTGGAGGACAGGCTGCGCGCGGCGGGCTACGGCTTTGACTTCGACGATGCGCGGGCCGCTGCCGCCGCGCTGAAACGGGCCGGCACCGGCAGGCTGGTCTTCGGCGTGCCGTTCCCGTTCTCGATGCATGTGGAGCTTTTGCGCTACTGGGCCGAACGGACCGATCTGGGTCTCGACAGTATCGAGATCCGCACCGTCCCGCCGCCGCTGATGGCCGACGCGCTGGAGGCCGGCGACATCGATGCCTTTTGCGTGGGCGAGCCCTGGGGATCGGTCGCGGTGGACAGGGGTGTGGGCGCGCTGTTGTTGCCCGGTCGCGCGATCTGGCAGGGGGCGCCGGAAAAGGTGCTGGCCACGCGCAGCGACTGGGCCGAGACCGAGCCGGACCTGCTGGGCCGTCTGATCCGGGCGGTCTGGCAGGCGAGCCGCTGGCTGGCCAAGCCGGACAGCCGCATCACCGCCGCCCAGATCCTGTCGCGCGAGGAATATCTCGACCTGCCGCTGGAGCTGATCGACAGGGCCCTCTCGGGCCGGATGATCCTGTCGCGCAAGGGCGAGCAGCGCGACTGCGACGGTTTCCTGCGCTTTCAGGGATCCGCCGCGACGTTCCCATGGCGCAGCCAGTCGAAATGGCTGGCCCATCGCCTTGACGCCGCGCATGGAACGGGGGCGGACAAGGACACGGCGGCGGCGGTCTTTCGCTCCGATCTTTATCGTCAGCACATGGCACAGACCGATGCGGACCTGCCCGGCGCCTCGGCCAAGGTAGAGGGGGCGATTCTGCATCCGACGGCGGTAGCGTCCTCTCGCGGGCAGTTGAATCTGCTCCCCGACCGTTTTTTTGATGGCGCGGTTTTCGACCCGGACGATCCCGGGTGATCACTTTTTAATCACCCGGCCGCGTGTTGCGTCCTTTTCAGCCGGATTGCCGGGATTTTTCTGGCTTGCAGCTCTCGGACGCGCCAAAAAGGGGTCGTCGATCCGCAACGGGGTGGATCGGACAGAATTCTTCCCAATGACAGGGACAGTCTGAGCAAGGTCGCTCGCTTTCCGCCGACGCATGTCGGGGGATGGTGAACGGCCTTTTTTTGCGTTTCCAGCCCGGCCACTCCTCGAGCCAGCCCGGGCGCATCGACAGGACGAATGATGAAAAAGCTTCTTTGCGGCATCGCCGCCACGACCGCACTTGCCAGCCCGGCCATGGCCGAACTTCTGGACCTGGAAAAGGACGAACTGACCTTCGGCTTCATCAAGCTGACGGACATGGCCCCGCTGGCCGTGGCCTATGAACAGGGGTATTTCCTCGACGAGGGTCTCTTCGTCACACTCGAGGCGCAGGCGAACTGGAAGGTCCTGCTGGACGGCGTGATCGACGGGCAGCTTGACGGCGCGCACATGCTGGCCGGTCAGCCGCTGGCGGCCACGATCGGCTTCGGCACCGAGGCGCATATCATCACGCCCTTCTCGATGGACCTGAACGGCAACGCGATCACGGTCTCGAACGAGGTCTGGGACCAGATGCTGCCGCATATTCCCAAGATGGAGGACGGCCGTCCGCAGCATCCGATCTCGGCCGAGGCGCTGGCGCCGGTGGTCGAGGAGTACAAGGCGCAGGGCAAGCCCTTCAACATGGGCATGGTCTTTCCGGTCTCGACCCACAATTACGAGCTGCGCTACTGGCTGGCCGCCGGTGGGCTGCATCCGGGCTATTACAGCCAGGAGAACATTTCGGGCCAGATCGGTGCGGATGTGCTGCTCTCGGTCACGCCGCCGCCGCAGATGCCCGCCACGCTGGAGGCCGGTACGATCTATGGCTACTGCGTGGGCGAGCCCTGGAACCAGCAGGCGGTGTTCAAAGGCATCGGCGTACCGGTGATCACCGACTACCAGCTTTGGAAGAACAATCCCGAGAAGGTATTCGGCATCACTGCCGAGTTCGCGGAGGAAAACCCAAACACGACGCTGGCGGTGACCAAGGCGCTTATCCGTGCCGCGATCTGGCTGGATGAAAACGACAACGCTAATCGCCCCGAGGCGGTCGAGATCCTGAGCCGTCCAGAGTACGTGGGCGCGGATGCCGAGGTGATCGCCAACTCGATGACCGGCTTTTTCGAGTTCGAGAACGGCGACAAGCGCGACATTCCGGATTTCAACGTCTTCTTCCGGTATAACGCGACGTATCCGTTCTATTCGGATGCCATCTGGTATCTGACCCAGATGCGCCGCTGGGGCCAGATCGCCGAGCCCAAGCCCGACAGCTGGTATGACGAGGTCGCCAAGTCGGTCTACAAGCCCGAGATCTACCTCGAAGCCGCCCGGATGCTGGTCGACGAAGGCCTGGCTGATGAAGCGGACTTTCCTTGGGACAGCGACGGCTACAAGGCGCCGACCCCGTCAGAGGATATCATCGACGGTATCCCCTACGATGGCCGCACGCCCAACGCCTATCTTGACAGCCTGCCGATCGGCTTGAAGGGCGAGCAGATCGTTGTTGGCACTGAGGTCGAAGGCTGACGAAAGGCCGGACCGCTCGTCCAACGCGACGGGCGGCCCGGCCAGACATGCCCGGCCCATTTGCCATTTTCGCAGCAAGGACCCCCTTTATGACCACCGTTGATCCGAATTTCACCGAAAGCGCAGACCGCGAAGCGCGCCGCGCGCGGCTCTTCACCCGCATCAACACCGCGGACAAATGGTTTCAGGTGCTGGGGCTGAGTTGGGCCACGCCGGTGCTCCGGGCTGCCGCGGGCGACAATCCCCGCGCCCAGGTCAAGGAGATCTGGCGCTTGCTGGCCGTGCCGCTGCTGGCGATTGCCGCGTTCCTGCTGCTGTGGGGTATGCTGGCCCCCAAGGTCGAAACCTCGCTTGGCACCGTGCCCGGCCCGGGACAGGTCTTGGCCGAGGCGGTCAACCTGCACGAGGACGCGGTGGCCAAGGCCGAAAAGCGGACGGAGTTCCAGGCCAAGGTCGACCAGCTCAACGAGCGTCTGATCGCCAGCGGGCGGGACCCCAAGGAACGCGCCTATACCGGGGCGCCCAGTTATTACCAGCAGATCTGGACCTCGATCCAGACGGTCTTTTTCGGCTTCCTTCTGGCGACGCTGGTGGCCGTGCCGCTGGGCATCCTGGCCGGGCTGTCTCCGACCGCCAACGCGGGGCTCAACCCGCTGATACAGATCTTCAAGCCGGTCTCGCCACTGGCGTGGCTGCCAATCGTGACGATGATCGTTTCCGCGCTGGCGGCGACCGACGAGGGGCTGTTTCCAAAGAGCTTCATCATTTCCGCGGTCACCGTGACGCTGTGCTCGCTTTGGCCCACGCTGATCAATACGGCGCTTGGCGTGGCCTCGATCGACAAGGACCTGGTGAACGTCTCGAAGGTGCTGAAGATGAACACCTGGACCAAGATCACGAAGCTGGTCCTGCCCTCGGCCCTGCCGCTGATCTTCACCGGTCTGCGGCTGTCGCTGGGCGTGGGGTGGATGGTCCTGATCGCCGCCGAGATGCTGGCGCAGAACCCCGGCCTGGGCAAATTCGTCTGGGACGAATTCCAGAACGGGTCTTCGTCGAGCCTCGCCCGGATCATGGTCGCCGTCCTGACGATCGGCATCATCGGCTTCCTGCTGGATCGTGTGATGTACGCGCTGCAGTCCCTTTTCACCTTCACGAACAACCGGTGACCCGCGCTCGAGCAGCGAAGCGGTAGCGCAAAAGGAAAACGTCATGAGCCTTCTCAAACTCGATAATGTCAGCCAGAGCTTCGGCACCGGCCTGCACGCCACCCACGTGCTGAAGGATATAGACCTGGAGGTGCAGGAGGGCGAGTTCCTCGTGCTGCTGGGCTTTTCCGGCACGGGAAAGACAACGCTGATCAACCTGATGGCGGGGCTGGAACACCCGACGAAGGGCAACGTCAGCTTCAAGGGCGCGCCCGTCACCGGGCCCGGCCCCGAGCGTGGCGTGATCTTCCAGAGCTATTCGCTGATGCCGTGGTTGACGGTGAACGGCAATGTGGGCCTTGCGGTGGACACGGTGTTTCCCGGGTTGTCCCGCGCGGAGAAGGCGGAGAAGGTGGCGCATTACGTCGAGATGGTCGGCCTGGGCCATGCCGCGACGCGCCGCCCGGCGGAGTTGTCGGGCGGGATGCGCCAGCGGGTCAACGTCGCCCGCGCGCTGGCGATGAACCCCGAGATGCTGCTGCTGGACGAGCCGCTGTCGGCGCTGGACGCGCTGACCCGCGCCAACCTTGCCGACGAGATCGAGCGGATCTGGCAGGCCGACCAAAAGACCTGCGTGCTGATCACCAACGACGTGGACGAGGCGATCATCCTTGCCGACCGGATCATCGCGCTGAACCCGGACGGCACGCTGGGCGAGGAGTTCACCGTGAGCATCCCGCGCCCGCGCGACCGGATGGAGATGAACACGGACGACACGTTCAAGCGCCTGCGCGCCGATGTCACCAAGTACCTGATGGACGTGGGCATCGAGGCCAAGGTCGAGGGCAGTCGCAACCTGCCCGACGTGACGCCGATCCACGGCCTGCCCGCCGCCATCAAGGACGCGCAGAAAGGGCTGATCGACGAGCGGTTCCTGGATTTCAGCCAGTTGCACAAGGTCTACCCCACGCCCAAGGGGCCGCTGACCGTGGTCGAGGATTTCGACCTCAAGATCGACCGTGGCGAGTTCATTTCGCTGATCGGTCACTCGGGCTGCGGCAAGTCCACCGTGTTGACCATGGCGGCGGGGCTGAACGGTATCTCGCAGGGGGCGATCAAGCTGGATGGCCGCCACGTCGAGGGGGCCGACCCCGAGCGCGCCGTGGTCTTCCAGTCGCCGAACCTCTTCCCGTGGCTCTCGGCGCGGGAGAACTGCGCCATCGGGGTGGACAAGGTCTATCCCCGCGCCAGCCAGTCGGAACGTCAGGATGTGGTGGAATACTACCTCGAACGCGTCGGGCTGGCCGATGCGATGGACAAGCCCGCCAGCGAGATGTCGAACGGGATGCAGCAGCGGGTCGGCATCGCCCGCGCCTTTGCCCTCTCGCCAAAGCTGCTGTTGCTGGATGAGCCCTTCGGGATGCTCGACAGCCTGACACGCTGGGAATTGCAGGAAGTGCTGATGGAGGTGTGGTCGCGCACCAAGGTCACGGCGATCTGCGTCACACATGACGTGGACGAGGCGATCCTGCTGGCTGACCGCGTGGTGATGATGACCAACGGCCCGCAGGCCACCATCGGGCGCATCACGAAGGTCGACCTGCCGCGCCCGCGCAGCCGCAAGGCGCTGCTCGAACACCCCGACTACTATCGCTATCGCCAGCAGGTTCTGGATTTCCTCGAAGAGTACGAGCACGGCGCGACACTCAAAGCCGGCGCATCGCGCAAGGCGGCGGCATGACCGCGCCCGTCACGGAGACACCCACCATGGATACCGTAGTGCAAGCCGCCACCGATACATTCATCCAGGTCTGCGAGGTCTGGGTGCCCGAGGGCGACCGCCTCGTGCTGGCAGGCGGCAATTACAACGGGCTCGCCGCGTTCGAGGAAACCTCGCGCAAGACCAGCTTCGCCAGGGGCGAGGGGCTGCCCGGCAAGGCCTGGGACGAGGCGCGGCCGGTCGTGCTCAAGCGGTTCGACGGGTCGTATTTCCAGCGGATCGAGGCGGCAAGGGAGGCTGGGCTGACAAGCGCAGTCGCCGTGCCCGTCTTCGCCGGCGCCACGCTGAAGGCCGTGCTGGTCGTCCTGTGCGGTGACGACGAGGCGCGCATCGGCGCCATCGAGGTCTGGACCGAGGACCACAGCGGGATGCTGATGCTCGATGACGGGTATTTCGGAGCCGCCGAAGAGTTCGCGTTCGTCTCGCAGCACACGCATTTCCCCAAGGGGCAGGGCCTGCCGGGCGGTGTTTGGGCAGCTCAGGCGCCGATCCTGATGCGCGACCTTGGCTCCGGCTACAAGTTCATCCGTGCCTCTGCCGCAGGAAAGGCGGGGCTGACCACGGGGCTTGGCCTGCCGGTGGCGACACCGGCGGAGCGACCCTATGTGCTGACGCTTCTTTCCGCGCGGGGCGCGCCCATCGCGCGCCGGTTCGAGATCTGGGATGCCCGGGCCACGCGCGACGGGCGCGCGATCCTGGCCGACGGGGTCTGCGAACGCGATGGCCCGCTGTGGCGCGACGACGGTGAAGGCACGCGCACCGAGGCGCCGACCGCCACCGCATGGAAAGGCGTGGTGGGCCAGGTGCTCGGCTCCGGCCTGCCGGTCGTGGCGCAAGGCGGCTCCGGCCTTCCGGCGGATTACACAAGTTTCGTCGGCCTGCCGGTCTATCGCGGCGAGACGCTCACCCACATCGTCGCCTGGTACAATTGAGAGGAGCCAAGCCATGACACGCAAGAAACTCGTGGTGATCGGCGCAGGGATGGCCTCGGGCCGTGCGCTCGAACACCTCTTCGACGCGGATCCCGACGGCTGGGACGTGACGTTGTTCAACGCCGAGCCGCGCGGCAATTACAACCGTATCATGCTGTCGCCGGTCCTGTCGGGTGAGAAATCCTACGAGGAGATCGTCACTCACGATGACGCCTGGTACGCCGATCATGGTGTGACCTGCCGCTTCGGCGAAAAGGTGACCGAAATCGACCGGACCGCCAGGACCGTGACCGGCGAGAACGGCACGGTGGACTATGACAAGCTGTTGATCGCCACCGGGTCGAACCCGTTCATGATCCCGCTGCCGGGGCATGACCTTGACGGGGTGATCGCCTATCGCGACCTCGACGACACCAATCGGATGATCGACGCCGCCGCCGCCGGGCCGGGGGCGCGGGCCGTGGTCATCGGGGGCGGCCTTCTGGGGCTGGAAGCCGCCGCCGGCCTGCGCCTGCGGGGGATGGAGGTGACCGTGGTGCACCTGATGGGGCACCTGATGGAACGCCAGCTGGACGAGGCCGCGGGATACCTGTTGCGCAAGGATCTCGAAAGCCGCGGCATCGACGTGCGCGTCTCGGCCAGCTCGAAGGAGATCCTGGGCCAGGACGGCCAGGTCCGGGCGCTGGTGCTGGAGGACGGCACCGAGCTGCCCTGCGACTTGCTGGTGATGGCCGTGGGCATCCGCCCCAACACCGCCCTAGCCGCCGAGGCGGGGCTGGCCGTGGGACGCGGCATTCATGTGGACGACCAGATGATCACGTCGGACGCGAATATTCTGGCCGTCGGTGAATGCATCGAGCATGACGGCGCCGTCTTCGGCCTCGTCGCGCCGCTCTACGACCAGGCCAAGGTGGTCGCCGCGACGCTGATCGGGGACGAGGCCGCCTTCAGGCCCAAGGAGCTGTCAACCAAGCTCAAGGTCACCGGCTGCGACCTGTTCAGTGCGGGCGATTTCGCCGACGGAGAGGGCCGCGAGGATATCGTCTATCGCGACCCAGCGCGCGGGGTCTACAAGCGGCTGGTGATAGAGGATGACCGGCTGATCGGCGCGGTCATGTATGGGAACACCGCCGACAGCAACTGGTTCTTCGGCCTCGTCCAGTCGGGCGAGGACATCTCGGAGATGCGCGAGACGCTTATATTCGGTCCCGCCTACCAGGGAGGGCCCGACGCGGACCCTCTCTCAGCCGTTGCAGCATTGCCGCTTGACGCGGAAATCTGTGGCTGCAACGGCATTTGCAAGGGCACCATCACAGACGCCATCGCGGGCGGCGCGACCGATCTGGGCGCGATCCGCGCGCAGACCAAGGCCAGTACCTCCTGCGGCACCTGCACCGGGCTGGTCGAACAGGTTTTGCAAGTCACGCTAGGCGACGACTTCCAGATGCCCGCGGCGCAGCCCATCTGCGGCTGCTGCGACCTGACGCATGAGGATGTGCGCCGCCTGATCAAGGGCCGGGAACTCAAAAGCCAGGAAGCCGTCTGGCAGGAACTGGGTTGGAAGACGCGCAACGGCTGTCACGTCTGCCGTCCGGCGGTCAATTTCTACCTGCTGGCGGACTGGCCTTTGGAATACCGCGACGACCCGCAAAGCCGTTTCGTCAACGAGCGCAAGCACGCCAATATCCAGAAGGACGGCACCTTCAGTGTCGTGCCGCGCATGTGGGGCGGCATCACCAACGCCGCCGAGCTGCGCGCCATCGCCGACGCGGCCGACAAGTATGACGTGCCCACGGTCAAGGTCACGGGCGGCCAGCGGATCGACCTTCTGGGCGTGAAGGGCGAGGACCTGCCCTTCATATGGGATGATCTGAACAAGGCGGGGCTCGTCTCGGGGCATGCCTATTCAAAGGGGCTGCGCACGGTGAAGACCTGTGTCGGCACCGATCACTGCCGGTTCGGCACGCAGGACAGCACCGGCCTTGGCATCAAGCTGGAACAGATCCTCTGGGGGTCCTGGACACCCCACAAGGTGAAGCTGGCGGTCTCCGGCTGCCCGCGCAACTGCGCCGAGGCGACCTGCAAGGACGTGGGCATCGTCTGTGTCGATAGTGGCTACCAGATCGGTGTGGGCGGCGCGGCGGGCATGGATGTGAAGGAAACCGAACGCCTTGTCGACGTTGCGACCGAGGCCGAAGCGATCGAATGGACCACCGCTTTCATCCAGCTTTACCGGGAAAACGCCAAATACCTCGACCGCCCCTACAAGTGGCTCGCCAAGGTCGGGCTGGACTGGGTGAAAGAAACGCTGGCCAGCGCAGACGAACGCGCACGGCTGGTCGCGGCCTTCGAGCTCAGCCAGTCGATCTATCGCAAGGACCCCTGGGCCGAGCATGCGAAACAGGCCGAGCGGTACCAGTCACTGGCGGACCTGACACTGGAGGCCGCGGAATGACGCGGCGTCTTTCGCTCCCGGTTGCCCGCCCCGACCCCCGAGCCAGGGCCTCCCGCATATGCCCGGACGCCGAGGTCCCGGGTCGGGCCCGGGACGCGGACCACGCAATTGCCACCCGAAAGGACGCAACATGAGCTGGATCGACATCTGTGCACTTGACGACATTCCCCTGCGCGGCGCGCGCAAGCTGAAGACGGCACAGGGCTGCATCGCGGTGTTCCGCACCGCCGAGAACGAGGTGTTCGCCACCTCGAACACCTGCCCTCACAAGGGCGGGCCGTTGGCGGACGGCATCGTGCATGGCCAGTCGGTGACCTGTCCGCTGCATAACTGGGTGTTCGACCTCGAAACCGGCCAGGCCCGGGGCGAGGACGCCGCGATCGCCACCTACCCACTGAGGGTCGAGGAGGGACGGGTATGGATCGACGCCTCGGGCGTCGTGGACCGGACCGCCGCGTGATGGACGGCGCGGACCAGCCCTGGACCCGTTCGACTTGCCCTTACTGCGGGGTCGGCTGCGGGGTGCTGCTGCGGCCCGACGGCGCAGGCGGGCTAGAGGTGCAGGGCGACGACGCGCACCCGGCCAACCTGGGGCGGCTCTGTTCCAAGGGTACTGCGCTGGCCGAGACGGTGGGGCTGGATCACCGCCTGCTGCACCCGCGCATCAACAGGCGGGACGCGGGCTGGGACGAGGCGCTGCAACTGGTGGCGGACCGGTTCACCGAGACCACCGCCCGGCACGGGCCGGACAGCGTGGCGTTTTACGTCTCGGGACAGTTGCTGACCGAAGATTACTATGTTGCAAACAAGCTGATGAAGGGGTTCATCGGGTCGGCCAATATCGACACGAACTCCCGGCTTTGCATGGCGTCCTCGGTGGCCGGGCACAAGCGCGCCTTCGGCACCGATACCGTGCCCGGCACCTACGAGGATATCGACGAGGCTGACCTTGTCGTGCTGGTCGGCTCGAACCTGGCGTGGTGTCACCCCGTTCTCTATCAGCGCCTGTTGGCGGCCCGAAAATCGCGCGGTACGAAGATCGTCGTCATCGACCCGCGCCGCACGGCCAGTTGTGACGGTGCGGACATGCACCTTGCTTTGCAGCCCGGCTCGGACGTGGCGCTGTTCAACCAGCTTTTCAGGACGCTTCACGACAAAGGCGCATTCGACACCACGTTTCTTGACCGGACCGAGGGAGTCGACGCCACGCTGGCGGCCGCGCGGGCGTCGGATCTGTCGGTCACCGGGCTGGATGCGGAGCAGGTTGCGGCATTCTGTGACCTTTGGATGCGGACCGAGCGCATTGTCACCATCTATTCGCAGGGGGTGAACCAGTCGACCTCGGGGTCTGACAAGGTGAATGCCATCCTCAACTGTCACCTGGCCACAGGCCGGATCGGCAGACCCGGATGCGGGCCGTTCTCGGTCACCGGCCAGCCCAACGCGATGGGCGGGCGCGAGGTCGGCGGGCTGGCCAACATGCTGGCCTGTCACCTGGATATCGAGAACCCCGACCACCGCAGCGCCGTGCGCACCTTCTGGGATGCGCCGCGCATGGCGCACGCGCCGGGGCTCAAAGCCGTGGACATGTTCCGCGCGGTGGCGGACGGGCGCATCAAGGCGCTGTGGATCATCCACACCAACCCCGCCGTGTCCATGCCCGAGGCCGATGCCGTGCAGGCCGCCATCGCCGGCTGCGACTTTACGGTCGTCAGTGATATCACCGACCGCACGGACACCGCGCGGCTGGCCCACGTCCTGCTGCCCGCCGCCGCATGGGCCGAGAAGGACGGCACCGTCACCAACTCGGACCGCACCATAAGCCGCCAGCGCCGTGTCCTGCCCGCGCCGGGGGCGGCGCGGCCCGACTGGCAGATCATCGCGCAGGTGGGCCAGCGGATGGGGTTCACACGCGCGTTCGACTATGGCAGCCCGGCCGAGATTTTCCGCGAGTATGCCACGCTGTCGGGAATCGCCGGCCGGTTCGGGCGCGATTTCGACATCTCGGGGCTCGCCGACCTCGACGACCGCGCCTATGACCGGCTGAAGCCGCAGCGCTGGCCCGTGACCGCCACTCGGCAGGGCGGACGGTTTTTCGGCGACGGGGCGTTCTATCACCCTGGTGGCAAGGCCCGCCTGCTGCCGGTGACATGGCGGCCCCCGGCGGCCCGCACAGAGCCACGGTTTCCCTTCCGGCTCAACACCGGGCGGGTGCGCGACCAGTGGCACACCATGACCCGCACCGCGCTCAGCCCGCGCCTGTCGGCGCACCTGGCCGAGCCATTCCTTGAAATTCACCCGTTCGATGCCGGGCGGCTTGGGATCGACGCCGCGGACCTTGTTCGCCTGTCCAGCCCGTCGGGCAGCGCCATCCTGCGCGCGCGGATCACCGACGCGGTCGCGCCGGGGCAGGTTTTCGCGCCGATGCACTGGACGGCAGAGACCGCGCCTTCGGCCCGGATCGACGCGCTGGTCGCCGCGGCCACCGATCCCGTCTCGGGCCAGCCCGAAAGCAAGGCGAGTGTCGTGGCCGTCTCGCGCTTGGATGCCGCCTGGTATGGCTTTGCCGTCTCGAACGGGCCCATGGCCCTGCGCTGTGAGTACTGGGCGCAGGCCCGCACGCAGGCCGGCTATCGCGCCGAACTGGCCGGGCTGGACCGGGTTGACGACTGGGAGGCCGAGGCGCGGAGGTTGTTTGACGCGCCGAACGCCACCGCCGCGATGATCACTGACGCACGGCGCGGCATCGCGCGGGTCGTGCTGCGCGAGGATGGTGTCGTGATCGGCGCGCTCTTCGTGGCTCCGAAGCCCGTCGCGGTGATGCGCGACTACATCGCCACTCTGCCGGGCACGGATGGCGCTGATGCGCTGACCGGCCGACCGCCGGCGGACGTGCCGAACCCCGGCCCGGTGCTCTGTGCCTGTTTCGGGGTCGGGGTGAACACCATCATCGACGCCGTCGAGAACAAGGGGGCGCTCAGCGTCGAGGCGATTGGCGAGATCCTCGGCGCGGGCACCAATTGCGGCTCCTGCCGGCCCGAGATTGCCGATCTGCTTCAAGGGCTTACCACAAGGGAGGCGGCGGAATGAGCCTGGCCGATCACGTGCGCATGCTGGGGCGCGGCCCCGGCCGGTCCCGCAGCCTGACACGGGAGGAGGCGCGGGACGCCATGCGGCTGATGCTGTCCGGCAACGCGGCCCCCGAGGCGGTGGGCGCGCTGTTGATGCTGCTGCGGATGAAAGGCGAAACGGCAGATGAAATCGCGGGCCTTGCCGAGGCCGCAGCCGGATGCGCGCCGGCATTGCCGCAGGTAGACCTCGACTGGCCGAGTTACGCCGCGGGGCGCACGCGCGGGCAACCCTGGTTCCTGCTGTCGGCGCGCCTTGTGGCGGATGCGGGGCACCGCGTGCTGCTGCATGGCTGGAACGGGCCGGACAGGAAGGTGCGCGAAAGCCTGGCCGAGGCGGGCATCGGGACCGCCACCGACGCAGACGGGGCCGCCCGCCTGCTGGACCGCGACGGAATTGCCTATCTGCCGCTGGAAAGCTTTCATCCGGCGCTGTTCCGGCTTCTGAACCTGCGCGAAGTCCTGGGCCTGCGCTCTTGCGTCAATACGGTGTGCCGGATGCTGAACCCGGCCCATGCGCGGGCCAGCGTGCAGGGGGTTTTTCACCCGTCCTACCGCCTGCTTCAGGCCGATGCAGCCACGCATCTGGGCTGGGAGGCGATGAGCGTGGTCAAGGGCGCGGGCGGGGAGTTCGAACGCAATCCGGCCAAGGACATCGCGGTCTTCGGCCTTCGTGCGGGGCAGCCGTGGGAAACCACCCTGCCCGCCAGCCGGCCTGAAACCCGCAGGCTCTCGGAGAGCGCCGCGCTTGCGCTCACGGATCTTTGGCAGAACCGGAACGCGCCTGCCTTTGAGGCGGACGTGATCACGGGGACCGCGGCACTGGCGCTCAATACGCTGGGAGTCGATGCGGCCGACTCCCGCGCCCGGATGCTCTGGCAAACCCGTGCGGGCCGGCGCGCCGCATAACAGGAGATACCCCATGAAAGCCTTTCCGATGTTCATCCGCACCACCGGCCGCCGCGTCGTGATCGTCGGCGGCGGAGAGCAGGCCGCGCAGAAGGCCCGCCTGCTGCTCAAGACCGATGCCGTGCTGGTGCTTGTGGCGGCCGCGCTCGAAGACGAGTTGCAGGCGCTGGTGCAGGACGGCCGCGCCACGCTTGTCACCAAGCTGACGCCGCAAGTGTTCACCGATGCCGCGATGGCATTCATCGGAACGGGATGTCCCGGGCTGGACGCCGCCGCCCATGCGCTGGCCAGGGCGGCGCACTGTCCGGTGAACGTCGTCGACCAGCCGGACCTTTGCGACATGACCACGCCCGCGATCGTGGACCGCGACCCGATCGTCGTGGCCATCGGCAGCGAGGGCACGGCGCCCGTTCTGACCCGCGACATCAAGACCCGGCTGGAACAGATGCTGCCGCAGACGCTTGGCGGGCTGGCGGCCCTGGCCGGGCGGTTGCGCCCTGCGGTGGAGCACCGCGTTCCCCGCGCACGGCGCCGGGCCTTCTGGGCGTGGGCCTTCAAGGGCGATCCGCGGCAGGCCTGGGTGCGCGGCCAGGAACGCGACGCCGCGCGCACCCTCAAGGCCGCCATCGCCGCGGGCGGGCCGCCCGAGCGGGTCACCGCCGGCCAGATCAGCCTTGTCGGCGCCGGTCCCGGGGCCCGCGATCTGCTGACCCTGCGCGCGGTGGAACGGCTGCAGGAGGCGGATGTGATCTTCTACGACCGTCTTGTCGACGCGGAGGTGCTGGAACTGGCGCGCCGCGATGCGGAACGGGTTTTCGTCGGCAAGCATGTCGGCGCCCATGCCTGGCCGCAGGACCGGATCAACCACATGATCGTGGCCGCCGCCCGCAAGGGACAGCGCGTCGTGCGTCTGAAATCCGGCGACCCCGGCATATTCGGACGTGCCACCGAGGAACTTGACGCCGCGCGCGCCGCCGGGGTGGCCGTGGAACTGGTGCCCGGCGTGACCGCGGCCTCGGCCGCCGGCGCCATGCTGGGCCGGAGCCTGACGGAAAGAAACGTGGCCGACACGCTCGTCCTGACCACCGGCACGGGATGCGCAAGCGACCCTGCCCCCGACAGCACGCGCCATTCCGGTCCTGGCACGACCACGGCTTTCTACATGGGGGTACGCCATGCCCGGCGCCTGGCCTGCGACCTGATGCAGAAGGGGTTGCCGGCAAATGCGCCGGTCGATATCGCCTGCGACATCTCCAAGCCCGGCGAGCGGCACATAGCCACCACGCTTGGGGCCCTGGCCGAAACCCTGGATAGGAACGACGTGACCGGATGCGCCGTGATGCTGGTCACCTGGCCGAAGCCGTGTACTGAACGGTCTCTCCAAGGTCCGGGTCTGGCCGAGGTCGGGCCGCTGGCGAAGAAAGACGCGATGTGCCTGTAAGTTTCGGGGTCGGCTGGCTGTGAGGCACCTGGGCAGGAGGCGCTGAGACAGGATAATCTGCGCCGGCGCGCCGCCATTTTCGCCGTCGACCTCACCCATTTTCCCAGCAATCGAAGCATGCTGTGGGCGGAGCTGACAAGTCCTGACACGGACGCCTCGCTACGCCGTGTGTCTTGCTGCCTTGGGGGGAAGGCCCGGCGGGGCCGCGTCATGTGCGCTTTCGGCGCGAAGAATTTCGGCAGCGGCGGCAAGGTCGTCGCGCAGTTCCCGGCGCGCCGCGCGCCCGGCGCTGCCCTCGAGGCGCAGGATGTAGCTGGGGTGCCATGTCACCAGCACCGCGCCGCCATCATGTGCGGCTTCGATCTGGCCGCGGCGCGGTTTCATTGGCGCATCGTTGCCGGTCAGGGCATAAGCCGCCGAGCCCCCAAGCGCGACCGTCAGCGTCGGTTGCACGAACCGGCGTTCGAGGTCGAGCCACCAGCGGCAATGGTCGATCTCGTGCCGGTCCGGGTTCTGGTGCATCCGGCGCTTGCCCGTGGGGCGGAATTTGAAGTGCTTGACCGCGTTGGTCATCCAGCTGTCGCCAACCTCGGCCTCATCCATGAGTGTGGTCAGCAATTGTCCCGCGGGACCCACGAAGGGTTTACCGGCAAGATCCTCGGCATCGCCGGGCTGTTCGCCCACGATCATCAGGTCGGCCTGCGCATGCCCCCTGCCCCAGACGGTCTGGGTGGCGGCCTCGCACAGGCCGCAACGCTTGCAGTGCATGGCAGCGGCGCGGGCTTCCTCCATGCTTTTCGGCAGGTCGGGAACCTTCGGCTGCGGCAGCCGTCCCAGGATGCGTTCCGCGCGGGCCGGTGTATCGGTCGGCATGGCGGCGCGCATCCTTTCCACCCGCGCCTCGGCGTCGGCGAGCATGCCGGGGATGAGATCGGTCTCGGGCAGGTTCTTCCAGTATTTCAGCGGCATTTCCGAGCGCATGGCCTGAAGATGCAGGCGCGCAGGATTGAAGATGTTGGCGAAATAAGTGCCCCACAGTGCCTCTGACGCGTCTTCGGGCAGGTCGGGGCGCGCCGCGGGCGGATGGAAGGTATGCATGCCATCCTCAAAGCGGGTCACCCCCTGCGGCGTGGCGATCATCCAGTCCATGTCGGCGAAGCGCTTGGCGAAAAAGGGCGTGCCGGTTTCCAGGATGTAGTGATCGGGCTCGAACCACGCGCCGAAGCTGCGGCGAGGGCCGTCGGAGGGCAGTTCCCGGAAGCGGACGAAAGCGTGCATCTTGTGAATGTCCCGGCGCACGGCCTTTTGCAGGACCGAGAGCTTGCGGGCGATCGGATCGGCGGGATTGGCGAGCGCGCGGCGGTTGGTCTGGTGACGGTGAAGCGCCTGGTAGAGCAGAGTCGGCGCCTCGGTGCCGGAGTGGCACAGCGTGGTCCTAGCCAGCGACAGGAAATCCTTGGTCGTGGTTACCGCATGGAAGCCATCGGCCGCGGGCAGCGGGTCGGCAGGGAAGAGGCTGCTGTCCTCTCCCCTGCTCCACTCCACCTCGTCCGGCGGGACGGCATGGGTCAGAAGGCGTCGGGCGGCGTCGCGCCACGCCTCGAAAAAGCCGAGCGTCGGGAGGATGACCCGATACATCAGAACAGGCTCAATTGTTCCGGCGCGGGCGCGAAGCGGGCGCGCAGGTCAACGCTGTCGGTCAGGCCGGCTGGGGACCAGTCTGGCGTGGTAATGAAGGATTTCGCCATACCCATCCGTGCGCCCATGCGCAGAAGGTCGCCATATCGCAGGACGCCCGAGCGGCGGGCCGTCAGGATGCGATTGACGGTCTTGGTCCCGAACCCCGGTACGCGCAAAAGCACGTCCCGCCCCGCGCGGTTCACGTCGACGGGAAACTGCCCGCGATGCGCCAGCGCCCAGGCGAGTTTCGGGTCGATATCGAGGTCGAGATTGCCCGAGGGCGCCACATCGGTGATCTCGTCCACGTCGAAGCCGTAGAAACGCAAGAGCCAGTCGGCCTGGTAGAGCCGGTGTTCGCGCACCAGGGGCGGCTTGATCAGCGGCAGCATGGCGGAGCTGTCGGGAATGGGCGAGAAGGCCGAGTAGTAGACACGGCGCAGCTTGTAGCCGGTATAGAGCCGCGATGAGGTCGTCAGGATCGCCTTGTCGTTCGAGGCATCCGCGCCGACGATCATCTGGGTGGACTGACCGGCGGGTGCGAATTTCGGCGCGCGCTTGCCCGTGTGAGAGCGCTCCTTGCTGGCCTGCTGTTTCAGCCGGACGGAGGCCATCGCCGCGCGGATCGTCTCGGGGCGTTTCTGCGGCGCCAGCGTGCGGGTGCTGTCATCCTTGGGCAGCTCGATATTGACCGACAGGCGGTCGGCATAGCGCCCGGCCTCGTCGATCAACTCCTGGCTGGCTTCGGGGATGGTCTTGAGGTGGATGTAACCCTTGAAGCCATGATCCTCGCGCAGCATCCGGGCGATGCGGGTGATGTCGGCCATGGTGTCGTCCGGGCTCTTGATGATGCCGGAGCTGAGGAAAAGCCCCTCGATATAATTGCGGCGGTAGAATTCCAGCGTGAGGGTGACGACCTCTTCGGGCGTGAAGCGGGCCCGCTCCACCCCGCTGCTGACGCGGTTGATGCAGTAGGCGCAGTCGTAGATGCAGAAATTCGTCATCAGGATCTTGAGCAGGCTGATGCAGCGCCCGTCCGGCGTGTAGGCGTGGCAGATCCCGCTGCCGCCCGCACTGCCGATGCCGCCATTGCGGCTGTCGCGGCGGGTCGTGCCGGACGACGCGCAGGAGGCGTCGTATTTCGCGGCGTCGGCGAGGATGGCGAGCTTGTCTGACAAGGTTTTGCGCATGCGAACAAAAGTAGAACATATGCGCGTGATTGCAAGACCAGTTAACGCGTGCGTGCGGACAATTTGGCGCAGGTTTGCTGTCGGCGCGGCATCCGCGCGCACCTGCCGGAACATGTGACGGCTGATCGGGTTAGTCGAACAAATCCACTTCATTTACCGAGAGGTCGTTATGTCCAGGATCGAGACCATCAATCCAGCCACCGCCGAAAAGATCGCAGATTACCAGACCATGAGCGAAACCGAGGCCTTCGAGGCCGTGGAAGCGTGTCACGTGGCCTTCCTCGACTGGCGCGAGAAGACCCATGAGGAACGCGGTGCGGTGCTGAACGCGATTGCCAGCGAACTGCGCGAACACACGACCGAGCTGTCGCAGCTGATGACCCGCGAGATGGGCAAGCTGCTGAAAGACGGCGAGGACGAGGTCGAATTGTGCGCGCAGATCTTCGAGTACACCGCCGCGCAGGGGCCCGAAGACCTCAAGGACGAGACGCGCGACCTGGGTAATGGCGACAAGGGCTTGGTGACGTATCAGCCGATCGGCGTGGTTTATTCGATCCAGCCGTGGAATTTCCCGATGTATCAGCCCGTGCGCGTGCTGGCCGCAGCTTTGATGGCCGGCAATGGCTGTGTTCTGAAACATGCCGCGATCTGCACCGGCAGCGCGTTGCGCCTGCGTGAGATCTGCATCAAGGCGGGTCTGCCCAAGAACCTGTTCCGCGTTCTGCTGATCGATCACGATACCTCGGACAAGATCATCGAGCATGACAAGGTGCGCGGTGTCACCATGACCGGCTCGGATTCGGCTGGCAGCCATATCGGCTCGGTCGCCAGCAAGGCGCTGAAGAAGACCGTTCTGGAACTGGGTTCGAACGACGCTTACCTCGTCCTGGAAGACGCCGACGTGGAACTGGCGGTGAAGCTGTCGGTTCAGGGACGGCTCTACAACAACGGCCAGACCTGCGTGAACGCAAAGCGGTTCATCGTCAGCGACAAGGTCTATGACCAGTTCGTCGACGCCTACGTCGCGGCGATGAAGAAGATCAAGGTGGGCGATCCAAGCGACGACGACACCGAGCTTGGCCCGATGAGCAGCCAGGAACAATTGGATACCGTGGCCGAACAGGTCGAGGCCAGCGTCAGGAAGGGCGCCAAGATCCTGTGCGGCGGCAAGGCGTTCGACCGCGATGGGGCGTACTATCCCGCGACCGTGTTGGGCGATGTCACGCCCGGAATGCCCGCCTATGACGACGAGATTTTCGGCCCCGTGGCCTCGGTCATCCGCGCCAAGGATGACGAAGACGCGATGCGTATCGCCAATGACAGCCGGTATGGCCTGGGCGGCGGCATCTTTTCCAAGGATACCGGGCGCGCCACCGAGATGGCGAAGAAGTACTTCGACACCGGGATGGTGCGGATCAACAGCTTTGGTGCCGCGCACCCGAACATGCCCTTCGGCGGCGTCAAGGACTCCGGGTATGGTCGAGAGCATGGCGGCTTCGGCGTGCGGGAGTTCGTGAACATCAAAGGCATCTGGCTGGATTGATCCAGCCCCCATGCCCATTCGATACGAGACAGAAAGCGTAGCCATGAAAAAGAAACCGACACTGACCACCACCTCCGGCAGCCCCTACACCACGAACGAGACCTCGCGCACCGCCGGTGCGCGGGGTCCCGTGATGCTGGAGGACCACCAGCTGATCGAAAAGCTCGCGCACCAGAACCGCGAGCGCATCCCCGAGCGTGTGGTGCACGCCAAGGGCTGGGGGCTGCAGGGCACCTTCACAGTGACGAAGGACATCACGCGCTACACGTGCGCCAAACTTTTTTCAGAGGTCGGCAAGCAGACCGAGGTGCTGTCTCGCTGGTCCACCGTTGCCGGCGAAAGCGGTGCGGCGGATGCCGAACGTGACGTGCGGGGGTTCTCGCTGAAATTCTATACCGAGGACGGGAACTGGGACATGGTGGGCAACAATACCCCCATCTTCTTTGTCCGCGACGCGTTCAAGTTTCCCGACTTCATCCGCACGCAGAAGCGCCACCCCAAGACCAACCTGCGCTCGCCCGAGGCGATGTTCGACTTCTGGGCGGGTCAGCCCGAAAGTGTCCACCAGGTGACGATCCTGATGTCAGATCGCGGCATTCCGCGCAGCCCGGCGCACATGAACGGCTACGGCAGCCACACCTACTCTATGTGGAACGACATGGGCGAGCGGCACTGGGTGAAGTTCCATTTCCGCACCCACCAGGGTCACGAAACATTGTCGGATGCCAAAGCTGCCGAGATCATCGGGCACACGCGCGAAAGCTATCAGGAAGAGCTGTGGCACATGATCGAGGACGGCAAGCATCCCAAGTGGACGCTGTTCATCCAGGTGATGACCGAGGAACAAGCGCTGGAGACGGAGTTCAATCCGTTCGACCTGACGAAGGTCTGGCCCCATGGCGACTTCCCGCTGATCGAGGTGGGCGAGCTGGAAATGCACACTTTCCCGGAGAACTATTTCCAACTGGTCGAGAATGCGGCCTACAGCCCGAACAACGTGGTGCCCGGCATCGGCTTTTCACCCGACAAGATGTTGCAGGCACGGCTGTTCGCCTATGCCGACGCCCATCGCTACCGGCTGGGCACGCATTACGAGATGCTGCCGGCCAACGCGCCAAAACAGGCCAAGGTGAACCATTACCACAAGGACGGCGCTATGCGGTTCTTCACCAATGATTTCGGCAATCCGAACGCCTATTACGAGCCGAACCAGTACGACGGCCCCGTCGCCGACGAAAGCGCCGAGGAACCGCCCTTGCGGATTGACCCCGAAGCCGTGGTGGGCCGGTTCAAGCAGGTGGAAAGCGAGGTCGATTACGTGCAACCCCGCAAGCTCTACGCCGAGGTGCTGAGCGATGAAGAGCGAGACCGCCTGCACAAGAACATGGCGGGCGGCATGGCGCCTGTGTCGGAGCCGGTCAAGGAGCGCTGGCTGTCAGTCCTGAAGAAAGTGCATCCCGAGTACGAGGCTGGCGTCCGCAGGGCGTTGGAGACCGGTAATCACGGCGAGCCGTCGCTGCCGGTGACCGACGATACGCCGGTGAAGGTCGCCGAGTAGACAAATCTGGGGTGGCAGGCTGCAACTCAGCCTCCCACTCTTCTCCCGAAAGCGCGATTATCATCGTAGACATGAAAAAGGCCGGCACTTCGTATTGGAGTGCCGGCCTTCTTTCGTTGATTCAGTCGCCTTACTGCGAGGTCGTGGTGCTGCTGGAGCCGTCAAGGGCGATAATCAGCAGTGCACCCGCGCCAGCGGCTGCGGCGGCGGCTGCGGCCGGGCCTGGGCCCATGCCGAGACCGGCACTTGCACAACGCGCCTGCACAAGGGTGCCGCCCTGTGCGAAGGTCGCGCCAAGAAGTTCGGCGCCGCCACAGGCGTTTACGCGTGCTGCATACGCCAAGGCGGATTCGCCCGCGGCAATAGGCGGGCCGTCCTGAACCGGAGCGACCTGCGCCGTGGCCTGGATGGGCATCATCGCACCAAAGGCGATTGCGCATGTTGTTGCTAGGAATTTCTTCATTTCATTCGCCTCGTTACTTGTTCGACCGGCATGCGCAAGCGTTGCGCAAGCACACACATACACTCCCACTGTAGACCGGATGAAACCATGATCAACCCATTTCCCTGCAATGGGCGCCGATCCGCTGGCAATATAAGGGTGCTGCCACTAATTCCGGCGCTGCATGTTACGCGCGATCACGCCCCGGGC
Source organism: Roseovarius sp. MMSF_3350 (assembly GCF_030733425.1). GTDB lineage: Bacteria > Pseudomonadota > Alphaproteobacteria > Rhodobacterales > Rhodobacteraceae > Roseovarius. Next base: position 122,401 of record NZ_JASHIZ010000007.1, on the reverse strand, counting down.
CCAGCGCACCGAGGCCTGGCCGAAACAGTCGTGCAGCGAATCGGCCGCGATGACACTGCCCAGCGCCAGCCGGCCAAGAAACCCCAGACCGGGGACGATATGGCCATCCCTATCCAGTAACTGCCCGTCCGCGACCACATTCGCGGCCAACCCGTCGGATATCGCACACAGCCGACCCTGCGCGATCAACCCGGTAATCAGCGGCGTGCGGACTTGCGACAGATCGGGCGAGGGCAACACCCCGTCCACCATGACATCGGCCTCGACGCCAGCGCCATTGGCGGCAAGCGTCCAGCCGGTCCCGGTCATCGAAATGACGGGATCGGCGGTAAAGTCGAGCGTCACCACGCCCGCCGCGACCAGCGCCGCCAGTTCGCGGCTGGCCGAGACGGGCGGGCCGTAGGAATATCGCTTCAGTCCTTCGTCGAAAGCCACCAGCATGCGGGCGGTCTCGGGCGGTGTGCTCGCGAGGTTGTAGCCTCGGCGCAGGGCGTTCTGCCACTTGCGCCAGACCTGTCCGAAGACATAGCCGGCAGACGGCGCAACGCGGCCCTCGGCCATGGCGATCCCGGCGTCGAGAGCGCGGGTCGCAGGGCCGGTTTCCTGCGAACCGGGGTCATCCCATTCGCGGTCGAGCCAATCGGCGGCATCGTCGGAGGCGTCGCCGATTTCGTCCAGCACCCGGCGGACAGCAGCCAGAAGCGCACCGGAGACCTGCGCCCGCGCGACGTCGGGCGTGGCTTCGGACGCGGACGAGATGGCGCGGGCGAAGGCGTCGGTTTCCGCCTCGGTCGGCTCGAACCGTGCATCGAGCGCCGCCGTCTCGGGCTTGGGGAACGGCGGCAGCCCTTCCAGCGAGAACGGCACCAGAAGACCCGGCTCCGAACCCGAATTTATGTAGCGTCCGTTCTTGAACCGCCCGCCCTGCCCCAGTGTCAGCAGCCGGATCACGTCGAAGGCCGACAGGGCAAGGCCCCGGATCGCCACTGTCTGTCCGGTCCATCCGGCGGCGTCGCGTTGCAGTTTCCAAGCCGGATAGGCCTGCCGCAACACGGCGCCCGTTTCGGCGGCGTGGGTTTGCCACTCGCCAAGCTGCTCGTCCGGGGCGACCGCAGGCTGACCTAGGGTCAGGAGAACCTCGTCATAGGGGCCAAAGCTTTGCGGGCCACGGCGCAGCATCCAACCGTCCCCGCCACGCTCTACGCTGTCGATCGCCGCGGTGTCATGGCGCAGCGCCAGCCCCCCGTCGCGGCGCAGGTCGTCATAGCGCGCCGCAAGGTAGCGCCCAAGATCGCGGCGGCGCGGAAACATGTCCGGTCCCGGCGCGGGGGTCAGCCAGTCGGCGAAAGCACCGCAGCGCGAGCCGCGCGGCGGGCGGATGTCGATGTCGCGCATGGGTATGTTCAACTGGCAGACCGGGCTTTCGTCAGGGTCGAAATTGGGGCCGGCACCGGGCGGAAACGCGGGCTCGAACAGATCGACATTGAGCGCCATCGCATCGGACGCCGCCTGCTCGGCCAATGCCTCCAGCGCGCCGAGGCCGCGCGGGCCAAAGCCGACGACGGCGATTTTCGTTGCGCGTTTCCCCGCCATGGCCGCCCCGCGATTTCCTCTTGCTGCCGGCATGTTGTAGCGCAATCGCGCCCGCTTCAAGCGAATGTCGGTGACGCTCCGCCCGGAAAAGGAGCGACGCCGGTATTTCGCGGCTGCGCGTTGCGTTCCGCAGTCGCCTTGCCGGAAGTTGTGGTCTAGTGTCGGGGAATGACCCTAGGCCCCCGCCTTCTCGTGTTCTCCGATCTTGACGGCACGCTGCTGGACCACCGGACCTATGCGTGGCAACCCGCCGCGCAGACGCTGGAGCGGCTGAAGCTCGCGGGCTGTGGCGTGATCCTGGCCAGCAGCAAGACCGCCGCCGAGATCGTGCCCCTGCGCGACGCGATGGGGCTGGGCGACTGGCCCGCCATCGTGGAAAACGGCGGCGGAATCCTCGAACCGGGGGCGGATGGCACGGAGGGCGCGCAGACATACCGGGAACTCCGCGCCGCGATTGCGCGTTTGCCGCAAGGTTTTACCGGGTTTGGCGACATGACGCCCCAGGACATCGCGGACCATACCGACCTGTCGCCCGAGGCCGCGGCGCACGCGCAGGCGCGGCAGTTCAGCGAACCCGGTCTCTGGACCGGAGCGGATGCCGACCGCGACGCATTCGTCGCCGCCGCACAGGACGCCGGACTGACCCTACAGCAGGGCGGGCGTTTCCTGACGCTCTCGTTTGGCGGCACCAAGGCGGACCGCATGGCAGAGGTGGTCGACCGTTACCGCCCTGCCCGTACGGTGGCGTTGGGGGATGCACCGAACGACGTGGCGATGCTGGAACGGGCCGATATCTGCGTGGTGGTGGCCAATTCCGCCTCGCCGGGTGTTCCGCCGCTTGCCGGCGAGGACGACGCAGTCAGCACGAGCCGGCGTATCCTGCGAACCACGGCGGAGGGCCCAACCGGATGGGCCGAAGCGGTAAACGCGATCATGGATGAGATAACAACCACGAAAGACCCCAGACCAGATGGCTGATTTTCACCAGAACGGAAACATCACGACCCTGCACAACCTGCGGACCCGCAGTCTTGATGACCTGACCTACGAGCTGACCGCCTTTGCCGAGACCCGCAAGATTTCGCTGGTCCTGCCCAGCCTGTATTCCGAGCTGGAAGGCCCCGCGCTGGAGCATATCATCGACGAGTTGACCCAGGTGCCCTACCTGCACCGGATCATCATCGGGCTGGACCAGGCCGACGAGGCGCAATACCGGCACGCCATTGAATTCTTCGGCCGCCTGCCGCAGCAGCACATGGTCCTATGGAACGACAGCCCCCGGATGAAGGCCCTCGGCGCCCGGCTGGAGGAAAAGGGCATCGCGCCCGAGGAGCCGGGCAAGGGCAAGAACGTCTGGACCTGCATGGGCTACTTGATCGCCTGTGCCGACACCTCCGTGATGGCGCTGCACGATTGCGACATCCTGACCTATGACCGAGAGCTTCTGGCCCGGCTGGTCTATCCGGCAGCACACCCGGGCTTTCGCTATCAGATGGTGAAGGGATACTACCCGCGCGTCGATGGTACCAAGCTGAACGGCCGCGTGACGCGCCTGCTGGTCAGCCCGCTCTTGATCGCGCTGAAGAAGGTGATCGGCGACCGCGACTATCTCGATTACCTGCGCAGCTTCCGCTATCCGCTGTCGGGAGAGTTCGCCATGCGCACGGCGATGCTGCCCGACCTGCGGGTGCCCTCGGACTGGGGGCTGGAGATCGGCGTGCTGTCCGAGGCATGGCGCAACCTGGCGCCGCAATCGGTCTGCCAGGTCGAGATTTCGGACGCCTACGACCACAAGCACCAGGACCTGTCGCCCGAGGACGCCTCGAAAGGCCTCAGCCGGATGTCGACGGATATCTGCAAGGCGATCTTCCGCAAGCTCGCCTCGGACGGCACGGTATTCACCCCCAACCTCTTCCGCACGCTCAAGGCCACCTATTACCGCATCGCGCTGGACCTGCTGGAAAGCTATTACGCCGATGCCAAGATGAACGGGCTGACGGTGGATCGGCACAAGGAGGAAAAATCGGTCGAGCTTTTCGCCGAGAACATCATTCGCGCCGGCACCGTTTTCCTGGAAAACCCGCAGGCCACACCCTTCATCCCGACATGGAGCCGCGTCCATGCCGCCGACCCCGAGTTTCTGTCGAACCTCAAGGCCGCGGCGGTCCAGGACGCCGAGGAGTTCAGCTGAGGGCGTCGCGTTCTGCCGGGCCGCTTCGGTTGGAAATCCAGCGGCACTGATAAGGCGCCATCGAAACGCTATCGGCTTCCGGATCTATGTTGTCGCCTGACAGCAGGTCGCGCCAGACGTCATCCTCGATCATGTTGAGGTCGGCAGGATCCACGGTCACCGTCTCGTCGCTGACGTTGTGAATCGCAAAGATCGACTGGTAACGATCGAGGCTTTGCCGCCAGACCCCGAAAAGCCGCGGATCGAGGCGAAGGGTGAACTGCGTGGCATTGGGATGAAAGCCCGGCTGACGCGCGCGGATGCGCAGACGCTCCGACAGGGCCTTCATCACCCGTGCCTGATCCGAACCTTCGTCCTCCATCCGCTTCAGAAGGTCGGGGTAATGCCAGCGGTGGCGGTTTATCGCGCGGTTCATGCCGCGCCGCGTCACCGCCTCGTTATCGCTGGGCGTGGCTAGAAAGGAGTGGATGTAGAAGGCGGGAATGCCCTCGAGCGACATCGGGATGGTTTGCGAACAGATGAAGCGCTCGAAATGGTGGTCATCCTCGCCCTTGAAGGTCGTGCGCATGACATCGAACAGCGAGCAGTTCAGCTCATAGGCCTGCTCGGTGCCGTCGGGCATGGTGCGCATCGACACCAGCGCGCCGGCCTGCTGGGCCGCCTCGATCATGCGGTTCTTTTCTTCAACCGGCAGCACGCCCTCGGCGGGACGCATTCCAATGCCGTCGTGGCTGGCGGTGAAGTTCAGGTAGGCGCAGCCCAGCTGCGCGGGTGGCATCGTGGCCTGCCAGCGATTGAGGTATTTCGCCGAGCCCGACTGCATCGCGTGCAGGATCAACGGCGGCAGCGGAAAGTTGTAGACCGCGTGCGCCTCGTTGCGGTTGCCGAAATAGCTGAGGTTCTCGGTGCGTGGCACGTTCGTTTCGGTCAGCAGCACGACGGTCTCGAACGTGTAGTCCACCAGCAGGCGGATCAGCTGCACAATGGCGTGGGTCTGCGGCAGGTGAATGCAAGGCGTGCCCGGCTCCTTCCAGATGAAGGCCACGGCATCCAGCCGCAGGGTACGCACACCCTTGTCGATATGCATCCGGATGATGCGAAGCATCTCCAGCAGCACCTCGGGGTTGGAAAAATTCAGGTCGATCTGGTCGTGGCTGAACGTACACCAGACATGGCGGTCGCCACCCCGTGTCTCGATCTTCTGCAAGAGCGGCGTGGTGCGCGGGCGGACAACGGCGCTGAAGTTCTGCTCGGGGTCGGCCTCGTAAAAAAACTTGTCGTACGGCGCGTTGCCCTGCCGGTACTGGTTGAACCAGTTGCCCTGGCTGGAGACGTGGTTGAGCACGAGGTCAGACACCAGGTGAAAGTTCGAGGCGATGCGGGTGATATCGCTCCATTCGCCAAGCTGCGGGTTCACCGCGCGATAGTCGGTCACGGCAAACCCGTCATCCGAACTGAACGGAAAGAACGGCAGTATGTGCACACCGTCGACCACCCCGCCCATGTAGCGCGACAGGAAATCCTCCAGCAGGTCGAGCGGTTTGTGCGCGCCGTCCAGGATGGTGTCGCCATAGGTGATCAGAAAGGCGTCCTTCTCCGACCAGAGCCGGTTGCTGGGCGTGCGGGCGCGTTTGCGGGGCATGGTGCCTTCGGGCCAGAACGCGGCGATGATGGCGCGGGCAAGGTCCGGCGCGGATTCGTCGGGATAAATACGGGACAGCAGCTCGCGCAGCCGCGCGTTCAGCAATTTGTGTTCCTGGTGCACGCCCGGATGTTCCCCTGACCTTGTCCCGCGGGTCCGGCGCTATCGGACCCGATCCGCCCCGTATTGACCATATCAGCCCGTCCGATGGAAGGCGCAGGGCAAGAAATGTTCAAGCAGGAAGTCCGGTTAGCCCGGATTTTCGGCAGATGGCGCACCGTATCGGGAAACTTGCGCCCCTGCTCGATCCGGTCCTGGCCGCAAGCGCGCACGCCTCAGTAATTGCCCGCCACATATTTGGCGATGGCCGCCCCGCGCGAATTGACCTCGAGCTTCTGGTAAATCGCCTTGAGGTAATATTTCACCGTATTCTCGCTCAGTCCCAGCCGCGCCGAAATCTGGAAATTGGTCAGACCGTCGCCCAAAAGCGCCAGGATCTCGTGCTCGCGCCGCGACAGCGCATCGGCATTCTCGGAGGTCAGACGCCGCAGGACTTCGGTGGGCACGATCGAGTGTCCCTCGATCAGCTTGCCCAGGATGCGCGGCAGGCTGGTCAGGATCTGCCCCATCATGCAGACCGAGTTGGCCCCCGCCTTGATCGCCGTGCGGATGAAGGCAAACTCGGTTTCCTCGGCCACCACCACGACCATCACGTCGGGATAGTCCTTGCGCACGATCGACAGCACCTGCGTCAAATCGCCATCGGCCAGACGTACGCCCAGGATCAGGATGGTTTTGGCGGAGGCATGGGCCAGATGCTTGCGCAGGCTGGCCTTGTCGGTGGCGTAATGCCCCAGCTCGACCTCGGGAATCTGCGTCACGAGCGAGCCGATTCCCTGACAGACGATAAGCTGCCTGTCGGCAACGATGACCTGCGGCAAAGCCGTGGTACCACTCGTTTTTTCAGCTGATGCCATGATCGTTCCGGGGGCAGCTTTCATGCGCCGGCTCCTTGTTCCTCCTCTCCGTCAGCTCCCCAACAGACGGATCTCGTCCCGCCATAACATCAGTTGAAATGCCTGAAATCAAAAGAAATTTTGGTATGCCCTTGTATGCCGCAGGCGGTTGCGGCCGGATATGTCACCCGGGCGGGTAGGAATTACCCACCCAATGGGCGGTTTCACCCCGGTTTTGCCGCGAACAAGGCTTCACAGACCCGAATTGCGTGCTACGACCCTGCGTCAAGTCATGTGACAGGGAGCGAGAACATCATGAACGGTTACCAGCATCTTTTCATCCCCGGCCCCACCAATGTGCCGGAACCCGTGCGGCAGGCCATGAACGTACCCATGGAGGACATGCGCGCGCCGGATTTCCCCGACCTGGTGACCGGGCTGCTGACCGACATGAAAAAGGCCTACAGGCTGGAGAATGGCCGGGTCTTCATCTTCCCGTCCTCGGGCACGGGCGCTTGGGAAAGCGCCATCCAGAACACGCTGCAACCCGGCGACAAGGTTCTGATGTCGCGTTTCGGGCAGTTCTCGCTGCTGTGGGTGGATATGGCCGAGCGTCTTGGCCTCGACGTGGTGCTGTGCGAGGTCGAATGGGGCAAGGGCGTGCCGCTGGAAGAATATGCCAAGCACCTGGAGGCGGACACCAATCACGAGATCAAGGCGGTCTTCGCCACGCAGAATGAAACCGCGACCGGCGTGACCTCGGACATCGCGGGCGTGCGCAAGATCCTGGACGATGCGGGCCACCCCGCGATGCTGTTCGTCGACGGCGTCAGCTCCATCGCGTCGATCGAGTTCGAGATGGAGAAATGGGGCGTGGACCTTGCCGTGTCGGGCTCGCAGAAAGGCTTCATGCTGCCCGCGGGCCTTGGCTTTCTCGGTGTCAGCGACAAGGCATTGGAGGCCAACAAGCGGCTGGCCAATTCCGGCATGTCGCGCTGCTATTTCAGCTTCGAGGACATGATCAAGCTGAACGACACCGGCTATTTCCCCTACACCCCCGCCACGCAGCTACTGCGCGGGCTGCGCTGTTCGCTGGACATGATCCTGGAGGCCGGGATGGAAAGCATCTGGGCGCGGCACAAGCGGCTGGCGCAAGGCGTGCGCGCCGCGGTCGAGGCGTGGGACGGGTGCGAGCTGGTCGCACGCGGGCCGGAATGGGAATCCGACACGGTCTCGGCCATCTATGCGCCCGAGGGCGTGGATGCCCGCGATGTGATCTCGACGGCCTACAACAAGTACCAGACCTCGCTGGGCACGGGCCTCAACAAGCTGGCCGGCAAGGCGTTCCGCATCGGGCACCTGGGCTCGCTGAATCCGGTGATGCTGTGCGGCGCGATCTCGGCCGCGGAAATGGCGCTGGTGGATGCAGGCGCGAAGATCGAGCCCGGCTCGGGCGTGGCCGCCGCGCAGGCGCATTACCGCGACACGACACCGGACAACGCCAAGGCCAGCCCCGCCAAGGCGGCCTGAGCCCAACGGGTTGATTGCAAGTGGCCTGCCCTTGCCGCATTGTGCGCCGAGGGCAGATCACGACAAGGGAAGAGACATCATGAAAATTCTGGTAACGCGCGCCTGGCCGAAGGCGACCGAGGACCGTTTGACCAATGCCGGGCTGGGCGACGTGACGCTGCGTCACCCCGACACGCCGATGAGCCATGACGAGTGGATGGACGCGGCCAGGACCTATGACGTGATCATGCCTACCGTCTCCGACAAGATCCCGGCAGAGTTCTATCCGGCCGCCAAGGGCAAGGTTAAGATCTTCGCCAACTACGGCGTCGGCTTCAACCATATCGACATCGACGCGGCGGCGGCGAACGACATCACGGTGACGAATACGCCGGACGTGCTGACCGACTGTACCGCCGACCTTGCGATGGGCCTTTTGCTGGCCGCCGCCCGGCGCATCGGCGAAGGCGAACGCGAGACACGCGCAGGCGGCTGGGAGGGCTGGCGGCCCACCCACATGATCGGCAAGAAAGTCTCGGGTGCGACGCTGGGCATCATCGGCTTCGGCCGTATCGGCCAGGCGATGGCACGCCGGGCCCATAACGGCTTCGGGATGCGGGTCGTGTTTCAGGACGCCTGGGAGGTGCCCGAGGACATCAAGAGCGCCAACGGCAACGCCGAACAGCTGCCCAGCATGGTCGAGGTCGCGGCTGAGGCAGATTTCCTTTCGCTGCATTGCCCCGGTGGCGCAGACACCTACAAGATGATCAACGCCATCATCTTCGGCGCCCTGAAACCCGGCGCGATCCTGGTGAACTCCGCGCGGGGCGACGTGGTGGACGAGGACGCGCTTTTCGAGGCGCTCGATTCCGGCCAGCTGAGCGCGGCGGGCCTCGATGTCTATCACAACGAGCCCGCACTCGACCCGCGGTTCCTGAAATACGACAACATCGTTCTGGCCCCGCACCTCGGCAGCGCCACCGATGGCACGCGCGAGGCCATGGGGTTCCGTGCGATCGACAATCTGGAGGCGTTCCTGAAGGGCGACACGCCGGGCGACCTCGTGACGCCGAAGTGACGTTTACTGCGCTTTAACCAGGACTGGGTGAAAATCGGGCCATGACGCAGAATGGCCCGATTTCCGTCGAACAATGGTTCGACAGCTTGTTTTCCTCCAAGGCCGCGCGCGATGGCCGGATCGTGCGACGGAAACTGAGCGACGTGGATCGCTATGTCGGTCGCGACCGGCTTCAGCACGAGTTGTCGCGCCGCGGCTACCACGCGGTCGAGAACGCGGGACAGATCGTGATATTCTGCAATCAAGAGCCCATTCACAAAGTTCTGTGAGCCAATTTCTGCGCAGAAATTGGCCCGGAAAATACGCATTTTCCGGGATAGAATTTGCGCAAATTCTATCCGCGCAACCTATGATCTGTTTCGTTTCATAAACACCTGTTTCGCATCGGCTTTTCCGCATCGCGGCGAGCGCATCCCAAGGTATCCCGTCACGGCCTTACCGGGTAGCCCGCCCTACCCGTTCCGGCCCTCTTCCCAACCCGGAGTGTGCTTTGCTACCCGGGCGAAAGTATCGCGCGGGCGCTTTACGCGACAGAATGGGTCAACACGATGCGAGGAGGGCATGTGCATGGACATCCATGAATTCCAGGCCAAGGAGCTGCTGAGCGGCTTCGGCGTCAACATTCCGCGCGGCGGCATCGCCTACAGCCCGGAACAGGCGGTCTATCGCTGTTCTGAACTGTCGGGCAAAAGCTGGGTCGTCAAGGCGCAGATCCATTCCGGCGCCCGTGGCAAGGCCGGCGGCGTGCGCATCTGCACCTCCGAGGAGGAAGTCTGGGATGCGGCCTCGTGGATGCTGGGCCGCAAGCTTGTGACCCATCAGACCGGGCCCCAGGGCAAGCTCGTCGGCCGGCTTTATGTCGAGGAAGCCACCGATATCGCGCAGGAAATCTACCTGGGCTTCGTGATGGACCGCAAGCTGGAGCGCGTCGTGGTCGTGGCCTCGGCCCAGGGCGGGATGGAGATCGAGGAGATCTCGGAAAGCGAGCCGGACTCGATCATCCGCTCGGTCGTCGACCCCGCCGTGGGCATGCAGAACTTCCAGGCGCGCGAAATCGCCTTTTCGCTGGGGCTTGACCCCGCACTTATCAACCAGGCGGCCAAGACGATCATGGGCTGCTACCGCATGATGTGGGAGACCGACGCGAACATGGTCGAGATCAACCCGCTCGTGGTGACCGCCTCGAACGAGATCGTGGCGCTGGATGCCAAGGTCAGCTTCGACGAGAACGCGCTGTTCCGGCACCCCCACATCTCGGAACTGCGCGACAAGAGCCAGGAAGACCCGCGCGAGACATATGCGGGCGACCGTGGCCTCAGCTATATCGGGCTGGATGGCCAGATCGGCTGTATCGTCAACGGCGCGGGCCTCGCCATGGCGACGCTCGACATGATCAAGATGGCCGGCGGCGAGCCCGCGAACTTCCTCGACGTGGGCGGCGGCGCAAGCCCCGAGCGGGTTTTGCAATCCTTCAAGTCGGTGCTCAACGACCCCAATGTCGAGGCGATCCTGGTCAATATCTTCGCCGGCATCAACCGCTGCGACTGGATCGCCGAAGGCGTGATCCTGGCGGTCAAGGAGCTGGATCTCGAAATTCCGCTGGTGGTGCGCCTGTCGGGCACCAATGTCGACGAAGGCATGAAACTTCTGGCCGACAGCGGGCTGAAGATCGAGACGGCCTCTTCCCTTGCGGAAGCGGCGGAAAAGGTGGTGGCCGCGTGGCGTTCCACCGACAGCGCTTATGCGGAGGCAAGCTGATGGCCATCATCATCGACAAGGATACCCGCGTTCTGGTCACCGGGATCACCGGCCGGATCGGCAGCTTTCACGCCCAGGACATGATCGACCACGGCACCAACGTGGTGGGCGGCGTCACCCCCGGCAAGGGCGGCACCAAGCATCTGGGCCTGCCGGTGTTCAACACCGTGAAGGGCGCGGTGGCCGAAACCGGCGCCGAGCTGGTGGTCAGCTTCGTCCCCCCGCCCTTTGCGGCGGATTCGATCATGGAAGCGGCGGATGCAGGAATAAAGACCTGCGTGTGCATCGCTGACGGCATTCCCGCGCAGGACATGATCGACGTGAAACGCTACATGCGCCGCTACAAGGCCGAGAAGCGGATGCGCCTGATCGGCCCCAACTGCGCCGGGATCATCACACCGGGCCAGGCCTTTGCCGGGCTGATGCCGCCCTCGATCTACAAGCCGGGGCGCGTGGGCATCGTCGGGCGCTCGGGCACGCTGGGCTACGAGGCCGCCAGCCAGATGAGCGCGCATGGCATCGGTGTCAGCTCCTCCATCGGGATCGGCGGCGACCCGATCAACGGGTCGAGCTTCAAGGACATCCTGGAGCTGTTCGAGGCCGATCCCGACACCGACGCGGTGGTGCTGGTGGGCGAGATCGGCGGCCCGCAGGAGGCCGAGGCGGCGGAATATATCCGCGATCACATGACCAAGCCGGTGGCGGCCTATATCGCGGGCCTGTCGGCCCCGAAGGGCCGGCGCATGGGCCACGCGGGCGCCATCGTGTCGGCCTTCGGCGAGTCGGCACAGGAAAAGGTCGACATCCTCAAGCAGGCCGGCGTCACCATCGTGCCGACGCCGTCGTCCTTCGGGGAAGTGGTCGAGAAAATGGTGGCCTGACCCACGTCAGGGCGGCGCGCACTCTCCCAAGCGTTGCGTCGAACCTGGGCCATCAAGAAGCCCCGGCATGTTACATGCCGGGGCTCAATTTTTACAAAGACTTACGCCGCAAAGCTGATGCCCGTCAGCTTTCGATCTGGTCCGCGAGGCTCTCGGCGCGGGCGGCGATCTCGGCCAGCGATTCCGTCACCTGTTCGGGGATCACGGCCACTTCGACCCGCTCCGGCTGGGGCTGCGGCGCATTGCGCAACTGATCCAGTTCGGCCTCTTTCTCGGCCATCTTGTCCGCGGCCTCGCGCAGCTTGTCCTGTACGCCCGCGGTCTTGTCGGCCAGCATCAGCCCCGCCATCAGCAGCATCCGCGACTCGGGGATCCGGCCGATCTGGGCCGAAAGCACGCTGGCCTCTTCGTCCAGCATCTTGGCCGCGGCGTGCAGATAGTGCTCCTCGCCCTCCTGGCAGGCGACCTCGAAGGTGCGGCCTCCGATCTCAATCTCGACTTCGGGCATCAGGCGTCCTCCGATGTGGGGGTGTCAGGCGTCTCGGCGCTTTCCAGTACGGCGGTCAGCTCCGACAGGATGGCGCTGGTCTCGGCCCGGTCGGCGGCACGGTTGGCGCGCAGGCTTTCCAGTTCGGCCATCATCGACTTGTTGATCAGGTGCGCCTCGCCCACGCCGGCGGCATTGGCCTCGCGCAGGGCGGCATTGTTGTCGCGCAGCTGCTGGTTTGCGCGGCGCAGCGACTGCAATTCGCCATCCAGCCGCGACAGGGACTGCGCATTCTGCTCGCGCAGCGCCTCCAGCTCTTCTTCCAGCGCGTTGCGCTTGTCGCGCAAGGCTTTCACCCGCTCTTCAAGCTGTTCGTTGGCCAGCTTCTCGTCCGCCAGGGCCTGCTTGGCCTCGGCCAGTTCCGCGGGGTCCACCGCGGTGCCGGCCCCGGCCTCCAGTCCCCGCCCGATCCGGTCGAGCGCGGCGTTGATGCGCCGCTGCAATTCGTCGATTTCGCTCATGTCCTCGGTCCCCGTACCGCTTTGCCTGTCTCTATCCTGGCGCGATCCGATCCGGCCTGCTCTGCCCCTGTGCCGGGCGGCCCGCGAATCGCTTGCGTTAAGCATGTGCCGCAACTCTACCCAATGGTTGCACAAATTGCGCCCCTTAAGGTGATACTGCAACCCCGGCGGCGCCGGGGCGCTTGATCTTTGCTTCGGGGCTGGTATGCACGGGCCCGAACGCCATTCCTGAACAAAGGACGCTGCCCCGTGGATATCGCTGCCCTGCGCTCTGCTCATCCCGATCACTGGAACAAGGCCGCCGCCATTCGCGCGCTGACGCTCGACGCGGTGCACGCGGCCAATTCGGGCCATTCCGGCATGCCCATGGGCATGGCCGACGTGGCGACGGTGCTGTATGAAAAGCACCTGAAATTCGACGCGAGCGCCCCCAACTGGCCCGACCGAGACCGGTTCATCCTGTCGGCCGGCCACGGCTCGATGCTGCTTTACTCGCTGCTCTACCTCACGGGCTACGAGGGCATGACGCTCGACCAGATCAAGAACTTCCGCCAGTGGGGCGCGATCACGGCGGGCCACCCGGAAAACTTCATGCATGACGGGATCGAGACCACGACCGGCCCGCTCGGTCAGGGCATCTCGAACGCCGTTGGTTTCGCCATTGCCGAGGAGGCGCTGCGCGCGCGGTTCGGCAAGAAGGCGGTGGATCACCACACCTACGTCATCGCCGGCGACGGCTGCCTGATGGAGGGCGTGAGCCACGAGGCCGTTGGCCTTGCGGGGCGCCTGGGCCTGGGCAAGCTGATCGTGCTGTGGGACAACAACAGCATCACTATCGACGGCAAGGTGGAACTGGCCAGCCGCACCGATCAGGTGAAACGCTTCCGCGCCGAAGGCTGGCAGGTGATAGAGATAGACGGGCATAACCCCGAGGAGATCGACGCGGCGCTGACAAAGGCCAAGACCAGCCGCCGCCCGACCATGATCGCCTGCAAGACGCATATCGCTTTGGGCCACGCCGCGCAGGACACCTCGAAAGGTCACGGCGCGCTCACGGATGCCGACCAGATTTCAGCCGCGAAAGAGGCCTATGGCTGGACCACCGGCCCCTTTGAGGTGCCCGCCGACATCAAGAAAGCCTGGGAGACGATCGGCAAACGCGGGGCCGAGGCCCATGCCGAGTGGAAGACCCGCATGGGCGAGCTCAGCGACCGTCGGCAGGCCGAATTCGCCCGCGTGATGGCAGGCGACGCGCCGAAATCGCTCGCCTCCCGGATCCGGGCGCTGAAAAAGCAGATTTCCGAGGAGTGTCCCAAGGTCGCCACCCGCAAATCCAGCGAGATGGTGCTGGAGGTGGTGAACCCCGTCATGCCGGAGACCATCGGCGGCTCGGCCGACCTTTCCGGCTCGAACAACACCAGGTCGGGCGACATGACCGTGTTCGACGAGGGCAATCGCAAGGGCCGCTACATCCATTACGGCATCCGCGAGCACGGCATGGCCGCCGCGATGAACGGCATGGCCCTGCATGGCGGCATCCGCCCATACGGCGGCACGTTCATGTGCTTCACCGATTATGCACGCCCTGCGATGCGGCTGGCCGCGCTGATGAAGGTGCCCAGCGTCTTCGTCATGACCCATGACAGCATCGGCCTGGGCGAGGATGGCCCCACCCACCAGCCGATCGAGCATCTGGCAATCAGCCGCGCGACGCCCAACACCAACGTCTTCCGTCCCTGCGACACGGTCGAGACTGCCGAGGCATGGGAACTGGCACTGACCTCGAAATCTACTCCGTCGGTTCTGTCGCTGACCCGTCAGGGCGTGCCGACCCTGCGCACCGAGCACAAGCAGAAGAACCTGACGGCGCAAGGCGCCTACGTTCTGGCCGATGCCGAAGGCAAGCGGCAGGCGCTATTGATGGCGACGGGCTCTGAAGTGGCGATTGCCATGGCCGCGCGCGACCTGTTGCAGGCCGAAGGCATCGGCACGCGCGTCGTCTCGATGCCCTGCTGGGAACTTTTCGAGGAACAGGACGAGGCCTATCGCCGCAAGGTCCTGCCTGCCGGTCCCGTGCGCGTGGCGGTCGAGGCGGCCATCCGCTTCGGCTGGGACCGCTGGCTTTTCGGCGAGCGAGGAAAGCGCGAAAAGTCCGGCTTTGTCGGGATGCACGGCTTCGGCGCATCGGCCCCGGCCGAGGTCCTCTACGAGCAGTTCGGCATCACCGCCGAGGCCGTGGCCGAGAAGGCCAAGTCCCTGCTCTGACGTTTACGTGATTGCGCGCGCGGAACCCCGCGCGCGCGCCCGGGTTTTCCCTGAGATGCATCAGAGGAGAAACCCCACATGACTTTTCGTCCGATCCTGACCGGAACAGCCATTCTTGTCGCCCTGCCCGCCTTCGGGCAGGAGTTCGAGCGTGCGCCCCGCAATACCGACCTCGAACCGGCCTTTGAGGGCCAGTTCCGCGCGCCGCTCGAATCCAGCGACGTCGCGCTTCAGGTCACCGATATCGCGACCGGGCTGGTTCATCCCTGGGGGATCGCGGTCTTGCCCGAAGACGCCGGGTTTCTTGTGACCGAACGCCCGGGCCGCCTGCGCCACGTGGCCGAGGACGGCACGATGTCCGATCCGATCACGGGCATGCCCGAAGTCGCGGCACAGGGTCAGGGCGGGCTTCTCGACGTCGTGCTGGCGCCCGACTTCGACGAGAGCCGCCGGATCTACATCAGCTACGCCAAGCCGGTGGGGGATGGCCTGATGGCCACCGCCGTCGCCTACGGGACGCTCAGCGAGGACATGACCGAGGTCAGCGACCTGACGGATATCTTCGTGCAGGAACCGGGCGCCACCGTGCCCAAGCATTTCGGCTCGGTAATCGAGTTTGACGGTGACGGGCACGTGTTCATCACCACCGGCGAACACTCATCGATGAAGTACCGGGATTATGCACAGGACACGTCGAACACATACGGCGTCATCGTGCGCCTGACGCTTGATGGCGAAGTGCCCGAGGACAATCCCTTTGTCGGCAACGAGAACGCCATCGACAGCATCTGGTCCTATGGCCACCGCAACGTCCAGGGTGCAACCATGCGCGACGGCACGCTCTGGACCATCGAGCACGGGCCCAAGGGCGGCGACGAATTGAACCGGCCGGAGCCGGGCAAGAATTATGGCTGGCCGGTCATCTCCTATGGCGAGACCTATGGCGGCTCGCCCATCGGCTCGGGCGAGGCACAGCAGGAAGGCATGGAACAGCCGGTCTATTTTTGGGACCCGGTGATCGCGCCAGGGGACATGATCGCCTATGACGGCGGAATGTTCAGCGACTGGGACGGCGATTTCCTGATCGGATCGCTCAAGCCCGGGGGCATCGTCCGGCTGGAACTCGACGCAGACGGCAAGGTCGCGGCGGAAGAGCGCATGGCAATGGACCTGGGCCGCGTGCGCGATGTCCAGATGGACAGCGACGGCTCGATCCTGGCAATCACGGATTACGAGGACGGCCGTCTCGTGCGGATCACGACAGACGGCAGCGACAGCTGAGGGTGAACGCACCCGTCCCGGACATGCTCCGGGACCTCTTGCCGGCGATATTCCTACGCATCAGGCGCGGCTCAATGGGCCGCGCCTTTTCCGAACATCGATGCCCAGACCGGCGCCACCAGCTTGGTGCCGATCGGGATGAGCAGCGTGCCCAGAACCAGCCCGAACACCCCGTCCGCCGCCGCCTGCACGGCCCAGGCGACAAAACCTCGGAATTGGTCAACTGCGTGGGCGGCGTCCTCGGCCCAGTGGTGGATCGTGTCATAGGGCATCGACCATCCCATCTCGGCCATGCTGTGCAGGATGATCGCACCGCCGACCCACAGCATCGCCGCCGTACCGACGAACATCAGCAACTTCAGGAAATACGGCATCCCCTTGACGATCTTGCGCCCGACCCAGCGTGTCACGCCAAGGTTGCCGTTCTGGGCCATGAACAGCCCCGCATCATCCGCCTTTACGATCAGCGCGACCGCGCCATAGACGGCCACGGTGATCCCCACCGCGACCATTGCCAACACCGCGGCCTCCATCCAGAAATTGCTGGGCGGTATGTTCGACAGTGCGATGGTCATGATCTCGGCCGACAGGATGAAATCGGTCTTGATCGCCCCCTGAACCCTCTGTTCCTCCAGATGCGCGGGATCCTTGGTCTGGTGGCTGCCGTCCGGCCCGCCATGGTGCTTGTTCACGCCAAGCGCATGCGCCACCTTTTCAGCCCCCTCGAAACATAGATACGCGCCGCCCAGCATCAGCAGGGGCGGGATCAGCCACGGCGCGAAGTTTGACATGGCCAGCCCCGCCGGCAACAGGAAGACCATCTTGTTGAACAGCGACCCCCGCGCGATTTTCCACACGATCGGCAATTCTCGGGCGGGCGCGAAACCGGTCAGGTATTTGGGCGTCACCGCCGCATCGTCGATCGCGGCCCCGGCTGCCTTGGCCCCCGCCTTGGCCGCCTGCCCCGCCACATCGTCGATCGACGCGGCCGCCACCTTGACCAGGCTCGCCACATCGTCCAGCAGTGCCAGAAATCCGCTCATGCTCTTGCCCCTCGTTACGCTTGGTTCGGTATAGTTAGCGCAATCATGCCCTGCGAAAGAGGGTTTGCGCAAACGGTTAACGCTAACACCTCAAACCCCTGCGCTTTAAGGGTTTCAGCGCGGCATCCTTGGGTCTATATCGCCCCCGACACCCGGATAGGAGAACAAAATGACCGTCACTGTCGGCATCAACGGATTCGGCCGGATCGGCCGCTGCACCCTGGCCCATATCGCCGCCAGCACCCGCAACGACATCAAGGTCGCAAAGGTCAACGCCACCGGCCCGCTGGAAACCGCGGCGCACCTGATGAAATACGACAGCGTGCATGGCCGCTTTCCGGGCGACATCACGCTGGGCGACGGCACGATGGATCTGGGCCGCGGCCCGATGGAGATGTTCTCGACCTACGACATGGACGATCTGGACTGGTCCGGTGTCGACGTGGTGCTGGAATGCACGGGCAAGTTCAACGACGGCGAGAAGGCCAAGAAACACCTTGAGCGCGGCGCAGGCAAGGTTCTGCTGTCGGCGCCCGGCAAGAACGTGGACCGCACCGTCGTCTACGGCGTCAACGACGGCGAATTGCAGGCCGGCGAACGCATGATCTCGAACGGCTCCTGCACCACCAACTGCCTTGCACCCGTGGCCAAGGTCCTGCACGAGGCAATCGGCATCGAGAGCGGCATCATGACCACGATCCACGCCTATACCGGCGATCAGCCGACGCTGGACCGTCGCCACAAGGACCTCTACCGCGCGCGCGCCGCAGCGATGTCGATGATCCCCACCTCCACCGGCGCCGCCAAGGCGTTGGGCGAGGTGCTGCCCGACCTTAAGGGCAAGCTTGACGGCTCAGCCATCCGCGTGCCCACGCCGAACGTGTCGGCGGTGGACCTCACATTCCTCGCCAAGAAGGACGTGACCGCGGACGACGTGAACGCCATTATGGCCGAGGCGGCGGCAGGTCCGATGAAGGGCGTTCTGGGCTACGATCCCGAACCCAAGGTGTCGGTCGATTTCAATCACACCGAGGAAAGCTCGATCTTCGCGCCCGACCAGACCCGCGTGACCGGCGGGCGGCTGGTGCGCGTGCTGGCGTGGTACGACAACGAGTGGGGCTTTTCGTGCCGCATGGCCGACGTGGCCGTGGCGATGGCGCGTCTCGCCTGACGCCGCTCAGGCCGCGTTGACATATTCAAGCCCTCCGGCAGAGCCGCTGCCGGGGGGCTTTTTCATACCTCTTGCATGACGTACCCCGGCTAAGGCATACGAGTGCCGGGGGGCGGAAGAACGGTAGCGGCACATGACGAACAAGATCGCGCTTTTCCTGGCCCTGCTGATCATCGCGGGGCTTGGCTGGGACTATATATACAACGACATGCAGGCGTCGTTCTTTCTGGCCCGCAAGACGGTCGACCTGATCGAGTGGCTCGCCTTCTGGCGTTAGGCCGTGCAGGTCAGCCGCTGAACCGGTCTTCCAGCGCCTCCTTGACGGCCGGCGTGACGAAGCGGGTCACGTCGCCATGCAACCGCGCGATTTCCTTGACCAGCTTGCTGGCAATCGCTTGGCGGCGCGCGTCGGCCATCAGGAACACCGTCTCGATCCGGTCGTCCATGGCGCGGTTCATCCCGACCATCTGAAACTCGTACTCGAAATCGGCCACGGCGCGCAGGCCGCGGATGATCACGCTGGCGCCCACGTCGCGGGCGCAGTCGATCAGCAGGTTCTCGAACGGATGCGGCACGATCTCGGTACCGGTGGCGGCGCTGATGCCGATGCACTCCGCCTCGACCATCGCCACGCGTTCTTCCAGCGTGAAAAGCGGGCCCTTGTCGCGGTTGATCGCCACGCCGATGACCAGCCGGTCCACCAGCGTGGCGGCGCGGGCGATGATGTCGGTATGACCCAGGGTGATCGGATCGAACGTGCCGGGGTAGAGACCGATGCGCATGGGGGTTTCCTTCGTGTCGTGACGCCCTGCAAGCAACTACAAGCGTTGGAAAATTGCAAGCGACAGTGCCGAATTAAATATATCCCGAACGATGAAACCCGGCGGGCGTACCCCCGTGGTTCCACTGTTCCCCATGCGCTCGTCTTGCGCCGGTCGGGATCAGTGTCCCATCACCATGCTTTCAAGCGCGGCCTTCTCCATCGACAACTCTTGCAGCCGGGCCTTCACCACGTCACCGATCGTGACCATGCCGACAAGCTTGCCTTCGTCATCGACCACGGGCATGTGACGGAAACGGCCGTCGGTCATGCGCACCAGAACGGTGTCGGCGCTGTCCTGCCGGGTGCAGCAGACGGGTTTCGGCGTCATCAGGTCCGACACCTTGTCATTGAGGCAACCCGGGCCCGACGTGGCCAGGCCGCGCACGATGTCGCGTTCCGACAGGATGCCGTCTGCGGTGGTGCCATCCACAGACACGACCAAACCGCCGATCCGGTGCTTGGCCAGAATTTGCGCTGCCTCGGACACCAGGGTCTCGGGCGTTACGGTGATCACCTTGTCGCTTTCCTTAGACTTTAGTATCTGTTGAACGATCATCCGGACCCTCATTTCTTCAATGATTTCAGATGAACAGCGTTCCCCAGAACCTGAGTCCTGTCAAGCTTCGGCTTCCAGCCGGGCCACCTCGGCGCGGATTCCCTCGCAAAGGGCGGCGGCAAAGCGGTTCATCCGGTCAAGCCTGCGGTCGTCCTGGTGCCGCACGAGATAGAAACTGCGTGTCAGGCTGAACGTGTCCGGCAACAGCTTTTGCAACCGTCGAAAGAATGGCATGGCGAAGTCGTGCATGATGCCGACACCGCCGCCCTGCTGGATGCAATGCGCCTGCACCGAGACCGAGTTCGACGCCAGCGCGACCCGGTCCGCCCCGGTTTCGCCCAGATAGTCGAGTTCCTTGTCGAAGATCATGTCGGGGATGTAGCCGACCATGCGATGGGCCGCGAGATCGCCCAGCCTTTCGATCGGCGGCGCCTGGCGCAGGTACCAGCGCACGGCCGCAAGATGCAGCTTGTAATCGGTGATTTTCTGCACGCTCAAGCGCCCCGCCGAGGGTGGGCTGACCGCGATGACCATGTCCGCCTCGCGCCGGCTGAGGTTGAAGACGCGGGGCAGCGCCACGATCTGCAAATCGAGGTCCGGGTTGTCCTTGCCCATCTGCGCACAGACCTGCGGCAGGATGAAATTGGCGCAGCCATCCGGCGCCCCGATACGGATCTGCCCCGACAGGCCCCCCGCCTGCCCCGCCATCTCCTCGTCGGCATCGCGCATCGCCGTCTCGGCGCGGCCCACATGCCCCATCAGGCGCTGGCCCGCATCGGTCAGCGCATAGCCGGTGGGGGACTTGGCGAAAAGCGGCGCGCCGGTATCGGCCTCCAGCCGCGCGATACGGCGCCCCACCGTGGCGGGGTCGAGCTTCAGTGCACGGCCCGCGGCAGACAGGCTTTCGGTGCGCGCCACTGCAAGGAACACGCGCAGATCATCCCAGTTCGATACCATGTCCCTACCCTCCGGCGCCGCGCCTTGCTTTGCATTTCTGCAAGACCTTTTTGGAATATTGCCTCTTTTCCCGCCAAAAACGCAACGCTAACCTGCGCCCAAACCCGAGGAGGACCGACATGAAAGACCTGACGCATTATATCGATGGCGCGCGCGTGCCCGGCCAGTCGGGCCGTTTTTCCGACGTCTACAACCCGGCCACCGGCGAGGTTCAGGCCCGCTGCCCGCTGGCCAGCAAGGAAGAGTTCGACCAGGCGGTCGAGATCGCCGCCAAGGCGCAGCCCGCCTGGGGCGCCACCAACCCGCAACGCCGCGCGCGGGTCATGATGGAATTTGTGCGCCTTCTGAACCGCGACATGGACAAGCTGGCCGAGACGCTGAGCTCCGAGCACGGCAAGACCTTCCCCGACGCCAAGGGCGACGTTCAGCGGGGCCTTGAAGTGGTGGAATACTGCATCGGCGCGCCGCAACTATTGAAGGGCGAGTTCACCGACTCTGCCGGCCCCGGCATCGACATGTATTCCATGCGCCAGCCGCTGGGCGTCACGGGCGGCATCACGCCCTTCAACTTCCCCGCCATGATCCCGATGTGGATGTTCGCACCGGCGCTGGCCTGCGGCAACGCCTTCATCCTGAAGCCGTCCGAGCGCGACCCCTCGGTGCCGATCATGCTGGCCGAACTGATGGAAGAGGCCGGCCTGCCCAAGGGCCTGCTTCAGGTCGTGAACGGCGACAAGGAGGCCGTCGACGCGATGATCGACAACAAGACGGTGCAATCCATCGGTTTCGTCGGCTCGACCCCGATCGCCGAGTACATCTATGGCCGCGGCTGCTCCAACGGCAAGCGCGTGCAGTGCTTCGGCGGGGCCAAGAACCACATGATCGTCATGCCCGACGCCGACATGGACCAGGCCGCCGACGCGCTCATTGGCGCGGGCTACGGTGCCGCCGGTGAACGCTGCATGGCCATCTCGGTCGCCGTCCCCGTGGGCGACGAGACCGCGGATCGCCTGATCGAAAAGCTGGTGCCGCGCATCGAGAAGCTGAAGGTCGGCCCCTACACCGCCGGCGACGACGTGGATTACGGCCCCGTCGTGACCGCCGCCGCCAAGGAAAAGATCCTGGGCCTGATCGAGTCCGGCGTGCAGCAAGGCGCGGAACTGGTCGTCGACGGCCGCGACTTCAAACTGCAAGGCTACGAGGACGGGTTCTTCGTCGGTCCGCACCTCTTCGACAAGGTGACCCCGGACATGGACATCTACCAGCAGGAAATCTTCGGTCCGGTCCTGTCGACCGTCCGCGCCGGCTCCTACGACGAGGCGCTGAAGCTGGCGATGGACCACGAGATGGGCAACGGCACGGCGATCTTCACCCGTGACGGCGACGCCGCGCGTGACTTCGCAAACCGGGTGAATGTCGGCATGATCGGCGTGAACGTCCCGATCCCTGTGCCGCTCGCGTACCACACCTTCGGCGGCTGGAAAAAGTCGGCCTTCGGCGACCTGAACCAGCACGGCCCCGATGCCTTCAAGTTCTACACCCGCACCAAGACCGTGACGGCCCGCTGGCCCAGCGGCATCAAGGAAGGCGGCGAGTTCAACTTCAAGGCGATGGACTGATCGCCGTGCCATGAGGATACTGACCGGGCCGCGCGGGACACCGCCGCGGCCCGGTGTCGTTTTGAAAGGATCGAACGATGTGGCCTGACACGCGGCTTTGCGAGCTTCTGGGGATCGAGCATCCCGTCATCCAGGCCCCCATGGCGGGTACCACGACCCCGGCCATGGTCGCGGCAGTGTCGAACGCGGGCGGGCTGGGCTCGCACGGTTGTGCGACGCTGTCACCGGAAAAGCTGGCCGAGGATATGGAGGCGCTGGCGGGGGCCACGAACCGGTCGGTGAACCTCAACTTCTTCTGCCACGAACCGCAGGAGATTTCCGAGGATCATCATGCTGCACTGATCGAAGCGATGCGCCCGCATTACGAAGCGGCTGGCGCTCCCCTTCCCGATGAGATGCCGGCCCCGTCGTTTCAGCCCTTTAGACAGGCGCAGCTCGACTGCCTGCTGGCGCGCCCCCCGGCGGTGGTCAGTTTTCACTTCGGCCTGCCCGAGGATGCGGCCGTAAGGGCGCTGAAGGACAAGGGCTGCAAGATCCTGAGTTCAGCCACCACCGTGGCCGAAGCCCGCTGGCTGGCCGAGCGCGGCGTGGATGCCATCATCGCGCAAGGGTGGGAATCTGGCGGGCACCGGGGCCTGTTCCTGGAACTGGAGAACGACGCGCAGGTGGGGCTCTTTTCGCTGTTGCCACAGGTGGTCGACGCGGTCGATGTGCCAGTCATCGCCGCAGGCGGCATCGCCGACGGGCGAGGCATCGCCGCCGCCTTCGCGCTCGGCGCGGCGGGCGTGCAGATCGGCACCGCCTTCATCACCGCCGACGAGGCCCATCGCAAACCCCATCACCCCGAGGCGGTGGGCTTGGGCACCGACGAAAGCACCCGGGTCACGCGGGCCGGGTCGGGCCGCCCGGCGCGAGCGCACCGCACGCCATGGATCGACGCGATGGCTCAGGTGGACGCCGCCCCCTTCCCGCTGATGTATCACTACAGCCGCCCCCTCCTGGCGGCCGACGGCCCCGCGCACCAGTTCTCGCTTTACGGCCAGAGCGCGGCGCTTGCGCCCTCGGGCAATGCCGGGGAAAGGCTGACCGCCCTGGTCGCCGCGGCGATGGCGGCGATGGGCCGCTGACGCCGACCGCGCATCGCGCCGCCGCTGCACCAAACGCTTGCCAAACAGGCCCCTTTCCTGCTGGTATCGTCCGACAGGGAGGGCAGCCATGACCCACGACGGCCCCGATTTCACCATCGGCATCGAGGAAGAATACCTGCTGGTGGACCGCGACAGCCTCGACCTGGCCGAGGCGCCCTCCGGCATGATGGACGCCTGCGCCGAGGAATTGCAGGACCAGGTCGCGCCCGAGTTCCTCAAATGCCAGATCGAGATCGGCACCAAGGTCTGCAAGGACGTCTCCGAGGCCCGCGAGGACCTCAAGCGGCTGCGGGCCTGCGTGTCGAAGCACGCCGCCGCGCACAACCTCCTGCCCATCGCCGCGTCCTGCCACCCGTTTTCCGACTGGCGCAACCAGCACCACACCGACAAGGACCGTTACAACGCGCTCAGCGACGATCTGGCGGGCGTGGTGCAGCGCATGCTGATCTGCGGGATGCATGTCCATGTCGGGATCGAAAAGACGGACCGCCGCGTCGACCTGATGAACCAGCTGACCTACTTCCTGCCGCACCTGCTGGCGCTCTCCACCTCGTCGCCCTACTGGCAGGGGCACGACACCGGGCTTGACAGTTACCGGCTGACGGTGTTCGACAACCTGCCGCGCACCGGCCTGCCCCCGCGCATGGAAAGCTTTGCCGAATTCGAGCGCTCGGTGAACTCGCTGACCGATCTGGGCGTGATCGAGGACGCCAGCAAGATCTGGTGGGACCTGCGCCCCTCGTCCAAGTTTCCCACCATCGAATCGCGCATCTGCGACGTGCAGCCCCGGCTGGAACACACTCTGATGCTGGCGGCGCTGACGCAGTGCATCACCCGGATGCTGTGGCGGCTGGCCACCAAGAACCAGCGCTGGCGCATCTACGACCCCTTCCTGGTGAACGAGAACCGCTGGCGCGCGCAGCGCTATGGCACCCGCGAGGGCCTGATCGACTTCGGCCGCGGTGCGATCGTGCCCATGGCGGAACTGGCCGAGGAGCTGCTGGAACTGATCGACGAGGACGCCCGCTATTTTGCCTGCATCTCCGAGGTCGAGACCGTGCGCGAGGTGATGCGCACCGGCACCTCCTCCACGCGGCAGCGCCGCGCCTTCGACGCCGCAAAGGACGATGGCGCCACGCCGGACGCGGCCCTGCGCGCCGTGGTGCGCCACCTCGTCGAGGAATTCCACGCCGACCTGTAACACGGAGGCACGCGATAGGCGCGTTATCGCCGCCGCGGCCTTCAAACCTGCGTGAGCGGGCATAATGGCGCGGGTTTTCCCTTAACCTTTCCGCCGATCCGGTTAAATAGAGCCAGAATACAAGTACACGGAGCATTCTCATGTCCAAGACACGTTTTACACGCCGCGCCACTCTGCTCGGAGCCGCAGCCAGCCTTGCGGCCCCGTCCGTGCTGCTGGCGCAGGACAACGCGCCGCTGTCTTCGTCGGTCAAGCGCAACGCGTCCTCCTTCACGACGCGCGACTGGAACGATTATTTCGACAGCCTCGGCAACGGCCGTATCGTGTGCGACATCAATAGCCGCGCGGTACATCACTGGAACGCGAATGGCGTCTACTCGCTCTACCCCTCCTCGGTGCCGATGACCGATGAGCTGACCCGCCGCGGCTATACCGAGGTCGTGCGCAAGAAGGTCGGCCCGACCTGGACGCCGACCGAGAACATGAAGGCCCGCGACCCCAGCCTGCCCGATTTCATGGATGCCGGCCCCGGCAACCCGCTGGGCACGCACGCCATGTATCTCAGCTGGCCCGCCTACCTGATCCACGGCACCCACGACACCCGCAAGATCGGACGCCGCTCCTCCTCGGGCTGCATCGGCCTCTACAACGAGCATATCGCCGAGCTTTTCGCCAAGACCGAGGTGGGCACGCAGGTGCTGGTGCTCTGATCCCCGGCCACATCCCAAATCGCAAAAGGCGCGGCACGGTGGTGCGGCGCCTTTTTCTTTGGCAAGGGTGACGCCAGACCGCCCTTGATTCCGCGCCGCGTTCTGCGTCACCTTCGGATCACACCTTGCGACGCCGCCATGAACAGGTTAATTAAACACACGTTCAATTACTCACCCGGGTAAGACGAGGAGGACCCCGCGATGGATTTCGCGCTCAGCGAGGAACAGACCGCCATATTCGACATGGCCCATGCCTTCGGGCAGGATGCCATCGCGCCTCATGCCCACGACTGGGAGGCGCAGGGCACCATCCCGAAAGAGCTGTGGCCGCAAGTAGGCGAGCTGGGCTTCGGTGGTCTCTACGTCAGCGAGGAGTCCGGCGGCGCCGGCCTTTCCCGCCTCGACGCGACACTGGTGTTCGAGGCGCTCTCCATGGCCTGCCCCTCGGTCGCGGCCTTCCTGTCGATCCACAACATGTGCGCCCGGATGATCGACAACTTCGCCAGCGACGATTTCAAGGCCCGCGTCCTGCCCGACGTGATCCCGATGAAGACGGTGCTCTCCTACTGCCTGACCGAACCCGGCTCCGGCTCGGACGCCGCCGCGCTGAAAACCCGCGCCGCGCGCACCAACGACGGCTACACGCTCAACGGCACCAAGGCGTTCATCTCGGGCGGCGGCTATTCGGACGCCTATGTCTGCATGGTCCGCACCGGCGAGGATGGCCCCAAAGGCATCTCCACCGTCTATGTCGAGGACGGCACGCCCGGGCTCAGCTTTGGCGGGCTGGAAGACAAGATGGGCTGGCGCAGCCAACCCACGGCGCAGGTGCAGTTCGACGATTGCACCATCCCCGCCGACAACCTTGTCGGCGAGGAGGGCAAGGGTTTCAGCTATGCCATGGCCGGTCTAGATGGCGGACGCCTCAACATCTCCGCCTGTTCACTGGGTGCCGCGCAACAGGCACTCGACATGACCAAGGCCTACATGCGCGAGCGCAAGGCCTTCGGGCAAAGCATCGACCAGTTCCAGGCCCTGCAGTTCCGCCTGGCCGACCTGGAAATCGAGCTGCAGGCCGCCCGCGTCTTCCTGCGCCAGGCCGCTTGGAAGCTCGACACCAAGGCCCCCGACGCGACGAAATACTGCGCCATGGCCAAGAAATTCGTCACCGAGGCCGGCAGCCGGATCGTCAACCAGTGCCTGCAACTGCATGGCGGCTACGGCTACCTCGCCGATTACGGCATCGAAAAGCTGGTCCGCGACCTGCGCGTGCACGAGATCCTCGAAGGCACCAACGAGATCATGCGCCTGATCGTGGCGCGGCATATGCTGGCGGACGCATGATCGGCAACTGGTACTCCGCCTTGAAAGCCTCACGGCTCTACGGTGCGTTCCTGCGACACCGCGTCTGGACAGCAAGCGCGATCCAATCGACACATTTGCTGTTCTGTTTTCCCCTCGGGGCCTTGGGCCTGGTTTGGTTTTTTCTCCCAGGTCTTAGCTTGGGGCTTTGCCTGCCTGCGCTCGCCACGGTGTTTTCAACAGGTCAAAGCCTTGCGTTTCTCATGGCCTTATATGGTTTCTTCCTCTTGGCGACTGCCCCCATTTCCCTGCGTGTCATCAGCGATCTCTGCGTGGGGTATCTCGCAGGCTTCGCGAATGTCTTGGGGAATGCCAATCCATCGAATGAGTTTCGGAACGAAGCTGAATGCGACCTAGCGGAGTGGAGTGCAACGCATGCCTGACATCTCGATCCGCAAAACCGGCCGCGCGGGCCGCATCACCCTCACCCGCCCCAAGGCGCTCAACGCCATGTCCTACGACATGTGCCTTGCCATCGAGGCGGCGCTGGACGATTGGGCCACCGACGACGACGTGGCACTGGTCATCATCGACGCCGAGGGCGACAAGGCCTTCTGCGCGGGCGGCGACATCCAGCAGCTTTACGACACCGGCCGCGCGGGCGATTTCGCCTATGGGCAGACTTTTTGGCGCGACGAATACCGCCTGAACGCCAAGATCGCCGAATACCCCAAACCCTATATCGCCTTCATGCAGGGCTTCACCATGGGCGGCGGCGTCGGCATTTCCTGCCACGGCTCGCACCGGATCGTCTGCGACAGCAGCCAGATCGCCATGCCGGAATGCGGCATCGGGCTGGTGCCCGATGTGGGCGGGTCGATTCTTCTTGCCAATGCGCCCGGCCATATGGGCGAATATCTCGGCCTGACCACCGCCCGCATGGGCCCCGAGGACGCGATCCATGCCGGTTTCGCCGATTGCTACATCCCGCAGGAGAAATGGCCCGGCCTGATCGAAACGCTGGAGCAAAGCGGCAACCCCTCTGATCTCGACCCGCACAGAGAGGCGCCCCCGCATGGGGTGCTGCGCGACCGGCAGTCCGAGATCGACGCCCATTTCAACGGCGAAACCCTACAATCCATCCTTGCCAGATTGGAGGCCTCGGACAGCGACTTTGCCGCCGATGCGCTCAAGGCGATGCGGCGCAACTCGCCGCTCTCGATGGCCTGCGCTGTCGAGATGCTGCACCGCCTGCGCGGACCGATGGCCGATATCCGCCGCGCGCTCGAGCTGGAATACAGGTTCACCTTCCGCGCCATGGAAAACGGAGACTTCCTCGAAGGTATCCGCGCCGCGGTCATCGACAAGGACCGCAGCCCGAACTGGCAGCACGACCTCGCCAATCCGCCCGTCGAGGCGGCGCGCGACATGCTCGCGCCCTTGGGCGAGAACGAAATGACATTCGAGACCTGAGAAAGGGACTGACAATGAAAATCGGCTTCATCGGATTGGGCAACATGGGTGCGCCCATGGCCGCCAACCTGGCCGCCGCCGGGCACGAGGTGACAGGCTTCGACACCGCCGGCACCACCGCCGAAGGCGTGGCCGAGGCCTCCAGCGCCGAAGCCGCAGTGGCTGACGCCGACGTGGTCATCACCATGCTGCCCAACGGCCAGATCCTCCGAAGCGTGGCCGACGCCGTGATCCCGGCCATGAAAAAGGGCGCCGTGCTGCTCGATTGCTCCACCGTCGACGTCAACAGCGCCCGCGCCGTGGCCGAGCAGGCCAATGCGGCCGGCCTCGGTGCGCTCGACGCGCCGGTTTCAGGCGGCATCGGCGGCGCGCAGGGCGGCACGCTCACCTTCATGGTGGGCGGCGACGAAACCGCGTTCGAGACCGCCAAGCCGCTCTTCGACATCATGGGCCAAAAGGCGGTGCATTGCGGCCCCTCGGGCAACGGTCAGGCCGCCAAGATCTGCAACAACATGATCCTCGGCGCCACCATGATCGTCACCTGCGAGGCTTTCGCGCTGGCCGACAAGCTCGGGCTCGACCGGCAGGCGATGTTCGACGTTGTCTCGACCTCGTCGGGCTACAGCTGGTCGATGAACGCCTACTGCCCCGCCCCGGGCATCGGCCCGCAATCGCCGTCCGACAATGACTACAAGCCGGGCTTCGCCGCCGAACTGATGCTCAAGGACCTGACCCTGGCCATGCAGGCCGCCGAATCCGCCGACGCGGACACCCCCATCGGCCAGGCCGCCCGCGACCTCTACCGCCGCTTCGTCGAGGACGAGGACGGCAATGGCCGCGATTTCAGCGCGATGCTGCCCCGGTTCGAGAAACGCGGCCGCCAGGGCTGAGCCGCCTCTTCCTCTGGCCGTAAATATCCCGGGGGAGCGCCGAAACCTCGTTTCGGCGCGGGGGCAGCGCCCCCGTTCCACGGCATGCCACACGCGACCCGGCCAGACCGGCACGAAACCGCTCGCATACCCGATCGTGCGGAACGCTCCTTTTGCACGCGTGTTACGTGACAAAGCAAAAGGAGAACGCCAATGTGGAAGCCAATACTGACAGCCTCCGTCGTAGCCATGGCCCTTGCGGGCCCCGTTGCCGCCAAACCCAACTGCCCTCCGGGGCTGGCAAAGAAGGCCGTGCCCTGCGTCCCACCTGGCCAGGCGAAGAAACATTCGGGCTATGACCGTGACCGGTACGACGGATATCGCCGGGGCGACATCATCGACGGCGATTATATCGTCATCCGCGATCCGGGCCGCTACGGGCTGGACCCCTATGGCACCTATTACCGCGTCGGCGATCAGGTTTTGCGCGTCGATCGCGAGACCCGCGAAGTGCTGGATCTCATCGGGGCGGCGGCACGGGTTCTGAATTAAGAACGGCGACCAACTTCTTGAAATTTCTGTCCTTCAAGGGTTGACCGATACGCTCGGTCGCCCAACCGCGCCGGTGACATAGCCTTCACACCACGCCAGCCCTTCAGCCAGCATGACCTGGCCATCGGCGCCCCGAGGCAGGTCGCGCCACGCTGACACCCAGCCGTCGTAAAGCCTGTTTCCCGCCGTTTCCCCGTGAAACGCTTGCACACGCGCGCGCATCTCGGCGGCCCGGGCGCGCAAATCGGTTTCGAACGCGGCATCGCCGTCGCCAACCTCCAGCACGGCAAATAGCCCACCGCAGAAACAGGGCTCTTCCGCAAATCCGCAATCCGGCCCGGCCTGCGCCCACGCCCCGCAGGGCAGCATCAGCCCCAACAGGACAAAGGCAAACCGCCTCACTCCGCGGCGACCTTCCGCGCCGCCAACATGTCTTTCAGATAGCGCCCGGTATGGCTGCGCTCTACCTCGGCCACATCCTCGGGCGTGCCCACGGCCACGATCTCCCCGCCGCCATCGCCGCCCTCGGGGCCGATATCCACAATCCAGTCGGCGGTCTTGACCACGTCCAGATTGTGCTCGATCACCACGACCGTATTGCCACTTTCCACAAGCTCATGAAGCACTTCCAGCAGCTTCTTCACGTCCTCGAAATGCAGGCCCGTGGTCGGCTCATCGAGAATATAGAGCGTCCGGCCCGTGGACCGCTTGGCCAGTTCCTTCGACAGCTTCACGCGCTGCGCCTCGCCGCCCGACAGCGTTGTCGCCTGCTGGCCCACCTTGATATAGCCCAGGCCGACGCGAATCAGCGCATCCATCTTTTCGCGGATGCTCGGCACCGCCTTGAAGAACTCCTGCGCATCCTCGACCGTCATATCAAGAACGTCCGCTATGCTCTTGCCTTTCCACTGGATTTCCAACGTCTCCCGGTTGTAACGCGCACCGTTGCAGGTCTCGCAGGTGACATAGACATCCGGCAAAAAGTGCATCTCGATCTTGATGACCCCATCGCCCTGGCACGCCTCGCAGCGCCCGCCCTTGACGTTGAAGGAAAACCGCCCAGGCTTGTAGCCGCGCGCCTTGGCCTCGGGCAGCCCGGCAAACCAGTCGCGGATCGGCGTGAAGGCGCCCGTGTAGGTGGCCGGGTTCGAGCGTGGCGTGCGTCCGATGGGACGCTGGTCGATGTCGATGACCTTGTCCAGATGCTCCAGCCCCTTGATCGTCTCGCAAGGTGCGGGCGTCTGCCGCGCGCCATTGAGGCGCATCGAGGCCGTCTTGAAGAGGGTCTCGATGGTCAGGGTGGACTTGCCGCCCCCAGACACACCCGTCACGCAGACGAACTTGCCCAGCGGAAATTCGGCATCCACGCCCTTCAGGTTGTTGCCCGTCGCCTTGACGATCTTGATCTGCTTGCCATTGCCCTTGCGCCGCTCCGCCGGGACGGAAATCTCGCGTAGCCCCGACAGGTACTGCCCGGTAATCGAGTTCTTGTCCGCCGCGACCGCCTCGGGCTTGCCATGGCTGACCACATCGCCGCCATGCACCCCTGCACCGGGACCGATATCGAAGACATAGTCGGCGGTGCGAATGGCCTCCTCGTCATGCTCCACCACAATCACGGTATTGCCCTGGTCGCGCAGGTTCTGGAGTGTCTGCAGCAACCGCCCGTTGTCCCGTTGGTGCAACCCGATGGACGGCTCGTCCAGAACATAGAGCACGCCCGTCAGGCCAGACCCGATCTGGCTGGCCAACCGGATACGCTGGCTCTCGCCACCCGAAAGCGTCCCTGCATTCCGGCTCAGCGTCAGGTATTCGAGGCCGACGTTATTCAGGAACCCCAGCCGCTCGCGGATCTCCTTCAGGATCGCCCGCGCGATCTCATTCTTCTGTTGCGTCAGCGCCTCCGGCACGGTCTCGCACCAGTCGAACGCCTCGCGGATCGACATCTGCACCACCTGCCCGATATGGCGCAGGTCGTCGGGCTTGCCGATCTTCACCGCCAGCGCCTCTTCCCGCAGGCGATAGCCGCCGCAGGTGCCGCAGGGCCGGTTGTTCTGATACCGCTCGAACTCCTCGCGAATCCAGCTGCTGTCCGTCTCGCGATAGCGCCGCTCCATGTTGGGGATCACCCCCTCGAACACGCGGGACACCTGATAGACGCGGCCCCCCTCGTCATAGCGGAACTGGATCTCCTCGTCGCCCGAACCGTGCAGGAACACCTGCTTCACATGCGCCGGCAGGTCACGCCACGGCGTATTCGCATCAAATTCGTAATGTCGCGCGATGGCTTCGATGGTTTGCAGGAAATAGGGCGACTTGCCTTTCCGCCACGGCGCCAGCGCACCGTCATAAAGCTTCAGCGCCGCATCAGGCACCACGAGTTGTTCATCAAAGAACAGCTCCATCCCCAGACCGTCACAATCCGGGCAGGCCCCGAAAGGCGCGTTGAACGAAAACAGCCGCGGCTCGATCTCGGGGATGGTGAAGCCGCTGACGGGACAAGCAAAATTCTCGGAAAACGTCGTGCGTTCCGGCTCGCCTTCCTTCGGCGCGGTCTCGAAGATGGCGATCCCGTCGGCAAGGTCCAGCGCGGTGCGGAAACTGTCCGCCAGCCGCGTGCCGATCCCGTCCTTCACCACGATCCGATCGACCACCACATCGATGTCATGGCGGAACTTCTTGTCCAGCGTCGGCGGCTCGTCGAGGTCATAGAACGTGCCGTCCACCTTCACACGCTGAAAGCCCTGCTTGCGCAGTTCCAGGAATTCCTTGCGATACTCGCCCTTGCGGTCTCTTACGATGGGCGCCAGCAGGAAGGCCCGCGTACCCTCCTCCATCGCCAGCACCCGGTCGACCATGTCCTGCACCTGCTGCGCCTCGATGGGCTTGCCGGTGGCAGGGCTATAGGGCGTGCCGACCCGTGCGAACAGAAGCCGCAGGTAATCGTAAATCTCCGTCACCGTGCCGACGGTCGAGCGCGGGTTCTTGCTGGTCGTCTTCTGCTCGATGGAAATCGCCGGGGACAGCCCGCTGATATGGTCCACGTCCGGCTTTTCCATCATGTCCAGGAACTGCCGCGCATAGGCCGACAGGCTTTCGACATAGCGCCGCTGCCCCTCGGCATAGATCGTGTCGAACGCCAGGCTCGACTTGCCCGAGCCCGACAGCCCGGTGATCACCACAAGCTCGTTGCGCGGAATGTCCACGTCGATGTTCTTGAGGTTATGCTCGCGCGCGCCCCGTACTTCGATGTTCTTCAGCTCGGCCATACTGCCCCCGGTGTCTCACTCGTTGACAGATAGTTTACGGCGCTCCCTCTTCCAAGGGGAAAAACGGAACACAACAGGAACACGTGTCACCGGCTGTCAGCAGTGCCTGCTTTATCCACAGTTTATTTGCACATCACTTTCGCGCCAGCGCCCAGGAACAGATCGGAAAGGCCGGGTCATTGTCCAGATTGTCGCGCTCCGGGTCATATTCCGGCGGCCAGTCCTCACCCAGGTTCCGCAGTCCGGCCAGCCGGTTGCCCCATTGCTCGGACCGGATCCTGTCTTCCTCGAACCCGGCCTCGATCAACAGGTTCTTCAGCCCACGTGCCGTCCAGCGCGAGCAATCCACCGGGTCGCCGTGATACGGGATGAAGAACGGCACCGCGACCCAGAAATACCCGCCGGGGCGCAGCATCTCCAGCACATGGCGCGTCGCGGCATAGGGCCGGTCCAGATGCTCCCAAACCTGGTTGGCCAGCACGATATCGAATTGCCGCACCGTTCCCGCCTCGTCGGTATAGGGCCCGGCGCAAATATCATAGGCCGGAAAGCGGAACCGTTCATAGCTCTTGAACTCGTAACGACGGCCATGCTTGCCCGACACCTCGGCGGCCTCCATATCGGCAAGGTTCATGTCCTCGAACCATTTCCGGGAACTTTGGTACATCACGATACGATTGAGGCTCGCCATTCCGCTACACTTTCAAGGTGATCGACAAGCGCACCATCTCAGAAGCGGCCCGATGCGAAAAGCCCCGCACCGCTTCCTCTGGCCGGAAATATCCCGGGGGAACGTTGAAACGTCGTTTCAACGTGGGGGCAGCGCCCCCGCTTTTACCAAACCTGCGCGCCGCAGGCGCTCGATTCAGTAGTGCACCGCCCGCCCATAGGCATCCAGCACGCTTTCATGCATCATCTCCGACAGCGTCGGGTGCGGGAAGACAGTGTGCATCAGGTCCTCTTCCGTGGTCTCCAACTGCCGGCCCACGACATAGCCCTGGATCAGCTCGGTCACTTCCGCGCCGACCATGTGCGCGCCCAGAAGTTCGCCCGTCTTGGCATCGAACACCGTCTTGATCATGCCTTCCGCCTCGCCCAGGGCGATGGCCTTGCCGTTGCCGATGAAGGGGAAGTTGCCGATCTTCACCTCGTATCCCGCCTCCTTGGCCTTGGCCTCGGTCAGGCCGACGCTGGCCACCTGCGGGTGGCAATAGGTACAGCCGGCGATGCTGTCCGGGCGCACCGGGTGCGGGTGCCCGCCGGCGGCCAGCTCGGCCACCATCACGCCCTCGTGGCTGGCCTTGTGCGCCAGCCAGGGCGCGCCGGCCAGGTCGCCGATGGCATAGATCCCGTCCACGCCGGTGCGGCAGTATTCATCCACCACCACATGCGTGCGGTCCACCTTGATGCCCAGGTCCTCCAGGCCGAGGTTCTCGGTATTACCGACGATCCCCACGGCGGAAATCACCGTGTCGAACTCCAGCTTCTCGGTCTTGCCGCCGGTCTCGATATGGGCGGTCACCTTGCCCTTGGCGCGGTCCAGCTGCTTGACCGTGGATTTCTCCATGATCTTCATGCCCTGCTTCTCGAACGCCTTCTTCGCGAATTTCGCGATCTCGGCATCCTCGACCGGCAGGATGCGGTCCATCACCTCGACCACGGTCGTCTCGGCGCCCAGCGTGTTGTAGAAGCTGGCGAACTCGATCCCGATCGCGCCCGAGCCGATGACCAGCAGTTTCTTCGGCATCCGGGGCGGCTTCAGCGCGTGCTTGTAGGTCCAGACGAGGTCGCCATCGGCCTCGAGCCCCGGCAGTTCCCGCGCCCGCGCGCCGGTGGCCAGAACGATCGTCTTGGCGGTCAGTTCCTCGCTGCCTTTCTCGGTCTTGACCGAAACCTTGTCCTTGGCCGTCAGCTTGGCCTCGCCCATGATCGTGGTGATCTTGTTTTTCTTCATCAGGTGACCGACGCCCGAGGTCAGTTGCTTGGCCACGTCGCGCGACCGCTTGACCACCGCGTCAAGGTCATAGTCGATCTTCTCGGCCTTCAATCCGAACTCCTTGGCCCGGTGCATCAGATGAAACACCTCGGACGAACGCAGCATCGCCTTCGTCGGGATGCAACCCCAGTTCAGACAGATCCCGCCCAGGTGCTCACGCTCGACCACGGCCACCTTCAGGCCCAGCTGCGCGCCCCGGATGGCGGCGACATAGCCGCCCGGTCCTGCCCCGATTACGATCATGTCATAGGATTGCGCGGCCATGCGATGCTCCGTTTCCCGGTGTGTCCAAAATATAGTTTGATATTAAACTATCTCGCAGACGACCACAACGCGGCAAAGCCTGCCCGCAACAAGATGCCACGGGCCGGCCCGGTTTGTCCATGTTTTCCAAGGTGTCACGCGCCAGGCGTCAGGCGGCGGCGTCGGCGTCCTGAAGCTCGCGCACGACACCGCCGTAGCCGCCCTTCTTCATGAAGGTCTTCTCGGCGTCCGAACTCGTACGCCCCAGCACCTCGTTGCGATACGGAAAGCGGCCGAAGCTGCGGATCACCTCGCGGTGGGCGCGCGCATGCAGCAAGTTGCCCTCGCCGTCCTCGGGCATCCGCTCACAGATCAGCCGCACGCAGCGATCCTGGTCGCACAGGTTCTCGGAATGCATCAACGGCAGGTAGAAGAATTGCCGCGCAGGCACGTCAATGCGCGTGTCCCAGCCCTTGTTGATCGCGGCCTTCGCGGCTGCCAGCCCGAACTTGTCGGTGGCAAAGGCTTGCGCGTCGTCCCGGAACATGTTGCGCGGAAACTGATCCATCAGGATGATATAGGCGAGTGTGCCGCTCGGATAGGTCAGCCACAGGCCGTTGGTGCCGTCACAGGCGCGCCGATAGGCATCAAGAAACCTTTCGCGCACCGTCTCGTCCAGATCGTCGGATGCCTCGTACCAACCCTTCGGCCCGACCTCGTCGAGCCAGAAACTCAATATATCTTCGGGCGCTGTCATCCTATCCTCCCGTAATGGGCAGCACGCATATGTAACAGGTTAACGACATGAACCGCCGCATGGACAGTAAAGAATTGCAACAACGGCAATCTTTCGTGACATTCTCCTGCCTGTGCCGTGCATATGTGCAATCTCATGCGGCCTGTCCATCCTCGGCATTTTCCTCCGCCGCTTCCATGGCGACTTCCTGCGCATAGGTCACGGCCATGGGCGACGCGTTCGGCATGACGGCGGTATATCTTTCGGTCTCCTCCGCCGAGGGCGCGGCCCGCTGTGTCATCCGGTACGCGGCATAGGCCGCCATCATCGTGCACAGCGTGGCGATATGCAGGAAGTACCCGCTCGGCCCCACCACGCCCATGATCCAGCCGGTGATGATCGGGCCAAAGACAGCGCCCAGCCCGTTGATGAACACCATGCCCCCCGCGGCGGCGGCCATGTCATCGGACCCGAGAAAGTCGTTGGTATAGGCGATCAGCAGCGAATAGAGCGGATTCGACATGCCCCCAACCAGGAAGGCCGCCACCAGCAACAGCCAGAACACGCTGCCCAGCGCCATGCCGATCACCGCACCAAGCGCAGAGATGGCCGCCGCGATCAGGATCAAAAGGCGCCGGTCCATCCGGTCCGACAGCCAGCCCAGCGGGTACTGCACCAGCATCGCCCCCACATAGAAAGTCGCCACGAAGGTCGAGATTTGCCCCACGGACAGCCCCGCCTCGGCGCCATAGACCGCCGCCATGCCGAACTGCGCCGCAAAGACCCCACCCAGCAGGAACATGCCGACACAGCCCAGCGGCGAGATCTTCATGATCTCGCGCAGGGTCATCGGCTTGGTGGTGTCGAAGGCCGGCGTCGGGCTGATCGACAGCAGAATGGGCGCGAAGGACAACGAGATCAGAACCGACGGAATGATGAACAGCACGAAACCGCCCGGATCGGCGGTCAGCATCAGCGCCTGCGCGCTGACGATGCCGACCATCTGCACGATCATGTAAAGCGACAGCGCCTTGCCGCGGTTGTCGTTCGTGGCAGCGTTGTTCAGCCAGCTTTCGGCCGTCACGTACACGCCGGAAAAGCAGAACCCGATCAACACGCGCCCCACGCCCCAGGCCCAGGGGTTGGCGAAGGCCGGGTACAGGATCATCACCGCCGAGATCATCGAGGCCAGCGCCGCGAAGACCCGCACATGCCCCACCCGCCGGATCATCTCCGGCGCCATGCGCGAGCCAAAGAGAAAGCCCAGGAAATAACCCGACATCACCAGCGACATTTCCAGCGTCGAGAAGCCTTCCATCTGGCCGCGCACACCTAGGAGCGTGCCCTGCATGCCGTTGCCGACCTGCAAGAGCATCATGCCCAGCAACAGGGCCCAGGCGCTGGAAAGAACGGAAAACATGCGGAGGCTCCAATAACTTTGTGCCCGTCTAGCCGGGCGGCGAATGGCGGGTCTGGCTCAAACGCGACTCGTTCCGTCGCTGGTGCAGGCCTTGCCAGTGTTTGGGCCAGTTTTCAACACGCGCCGCGTCCACGCCGCCTGCGCATGGGCGGACGTCCGCGCGATGGCCTGCACGGGCGCTCAGCGGTCGGTGTCGTCGCGCTCGCCCCCGGTGCCGGCGGGCGCGGTGGCGCCGGCCTGCAAATCGGCAAGTGTCGCGCGTTCCAGCTCTTCCTTGGACAGGCCCGTGAGCACACGAAAGACCCACAGCTTGACCGGCTCGCGCTTGAGGGCAAGGTTGGCGGCAAAGACGATAGCTGCACAGACAAGCCCCTCGATCACGTAGTTCAGGATCAACAGCGCCGCACTGGTGATCAGCCCCACCCACATGACGCGGTTGACGAATCCGGGCACCTTGCTGAGTTTCATTCTGTCCTCCTCCCGTCATGCGGCACCAGCAGAGACGAATCCCCGTAGGAGAAGAATCGGTACTCATTCTGGATCGCGTGGGTGTAGATATCCTTAATGCGGTCCGGCCCCATCAGGGCGCTGACCAGCATCATTAACGTGCTTTTGGGCAGGTGGAAATTGGTCATCAGCGCATCCGTCACCCGGAACTCGAAACCGGGATAGATGAAGATGTCCGTCTCCCCCCGCCACGCCGAGATCGCGCCACCGCGCGCGGCACTCTCGATCAGGCGCAGCGCGGTCGTTCCAACCGGGATGATCCGCCCGCCCGCCGCCTTCGTCGCGGTGATCTCGGCAGCGGCGGCCTCGCCGACCTCGCCCCATTCGGCATGCATCCGGTGGGTCGTCACGTCCTCCACCTTGACCGGCAGAAACGTGCCCGCCCCGACATGCAATGTCACTTCGGTGAAGGCCACGCCCTGCGCCGCCAGCTTCGCGAGCAGGTCGTCGTCGAAATGCAAGCTGGCGGTGGGGGCCGCGACGGCGCCGGTCTCCTTGGCAAAGACGGTCTGATAGTCGTCCCGGTCGCGGTCGTCGGCGGCGCGCTTGCTGGCGATATAGGGCGGCAGAGGCATCGCACCCGCCGCGTTCAGCGCGGCGTCGAAATCTTCCCCGGACAGGTTGAAACGCAGCACGCCCTGCCCGTCCTCCTTGTCCAGCAGCGTCGCCTCCAGGCCCGCACCAAAGCGCACCACTTCGCCGGTGCGCAGCTTTTTCAGCGGCTTGATCATCGCCCGCCAGTCGCCCTCCGGTGTGGCGTCCAGCAGCGTCGCCTCGATCCGCGCCTCGGTCTCGCCCTGTGCACTGTCGCGCCGCCGCAGCCCCGACAGCCGCGCGGGGATGACCTTGGTGTTGTTCAGGACCAGCCGGTCGCCGGGGCGCAGGTACCGGCCCAGGTCATAGACCCGCGCGTCGGTGATGGTCTCGCCCTGGGCCACCAGCAGCCGCGCCGACGGTCTCGGCCTTGCGGGCCGGGTCGCGATCAGCGTCTCGGGCAGGTCGAAATCGAAATCCGACAGCTTCATCGGCCGGCTTCACGATTGTTGAAGTCGCGCACGCGCGGGCTGGACTGCGGCGCCTGCGACTGCGGCCTGTCGGTGCCGCCCTGCGTGCCTTGCTGATCACCCTGCGCGGGCCGTGTCGATTGCGGCAGTTCCGGCGCCGGCCGGCGGAACAACTCGCGGAACATGCCCGGCGTGAAGGCCGAAAGCGGGTTGACGCTGACCCGCGGACTGCGCGCCGGACCCTTGAGCGTGTAGTTGAACCCGAACAGCCCCTCGCCCCGTCGGGTGAACAGCCCGCCCACGGCGTTGACCAGGTAAACCGGCGAAATCACCCCCTGCATGTCCATCTGCCCGCTTTCAAGATAGTAGTACCCGTCCATCGTGATCCCCATCGCGGCGCCCACCGCGCTGCTGGAATAAAGCGTTACGCGCTCGGGCGAAAGCTGGAACCGCGCTTCGAGCAGTTCGAAATGGATGCCCTCGCCGCCCAGTTGCTCCAGAAGGCCCACGACGGTCAGCGCGTTCAGGAGCGCCGCCATCGAAGGCGCATCCTTCAGGCGCATCGCGCCCTTTGCGGTCAGCTTGCCCTCGTAGACACCGGGCCCCTTGCCCGGCACCAGCGTCACGTCCAGCTTGCCGTTGCGGGCGCCCTTGATCAGCCCCGCCGACACCAGCACCCCGGCGGCATCCTCGGCCTGTATGCGAAAGGCGCTGCGCCCGCCTTGCGGGATCACGCGGCCCGTGATCGGCGTCTGACCGTTGACCCGGCCGGTAAAGCTGCCGTCAGCCCCGCGCGACATGTCCAGATCGGCGCGGAAATCGGTCAGCGCGATGCCATCGGATATCTGCAATCGGTCGAGTGCCAGCGACACCGGCCCGCCGCGCCGCGCCCCCTGCTGCGCCGCGCCGCCACCATCGCCGCCCAGCGAGGTCTGGCGCAAATCCACCGACCCGCCCTGCACGCGCACCGCCGGCGTCACGCCCGCTCCGCGCCCGACCAGTTGCACCGGCGCGCTCAGCCAGCTGCCGACCTGCACCTGCGAGAACGAGGCCCGGTCCAGCTGTCCGTTGTCGCGCAGGCTGACCGCCCCACGGGCGTTAAGCCCCGCGGCGGCAATCTCCAGCCGGTCGATCGAGGGCGGCTCACCCAGCCGCCCCGACGCCTCCAGCCGCCCCGTGCCGCCCTGCGACAGCGCCCAATCCAGCTGTGGCACGCGCAACCCCACCCCGGCCAGGTTGGAGCTGAGGCGGAACACCCCCGGCGCACCTTTCTCGAAATCGATCTCCATGTCGGCCCGACCCGCGCCCGACACGCTGCCCGGCGGCAGGCCGATGCCGAACTCTTCGGCAAAACGCTCGGACAGCTCGATCCAGCCGCGCACCGTGCTGGTATTGCCGCCGGGGCTGATATCGGTCTCGAACCGCCCGTCGAAAGGCACCTGCCCGATCCTGCCCGCGCCCGCCACGCTCAGCACATCGTCGGCAATCGCCACGTCCAGCGTCGCCGCCGACAGGACCTTGCCGGGCACCAGAATCTCGCTGCGCACATCACGCAGTGTACCACCTACGTCAAAGTCCACGTCCTGCACCGTCAGCTTGTCCAGAAGGCGCAGATCCAGCACGCCGGCCAGTTCCGCCATCCCGTCGGCCAGCGTCACCTCGCGCCCGGCCTTGGTCAGAAATTGCAAGGGCGGCTCGTCCAGCAGCGACAGCGCCGCGGTGATCGTGCTGCGCGTGCGCAACCTCACTTGCGCCGGCGTGCGTTTCACCGTTACGTCGGGGATGTCGAAGCTGGTGCCGGTGATGTCCACCCGTCCACCCTGCGGCGCCGTCACATGCCCGCCAAGTGCCGACACCACAAAGCGGTTGTCCATCAGCGAGGCGTGCCCATGCGCGTCCTCGATCACCGGGAAGTCGCGGATGAACTGCGTGCTGAAATTCTCGAAATCGAACCCCAGAAAGAAATCCGGGCGGCGCTTCGGCAGGCTGCGCAGGGCAAGCTGGATATTCTGCAGGTCCGCGCTGCGGATATTCTTCGTGATCCAGTCGCGGGTCTTCACCTCCAGCCGTTCCGGCCAAAGCTGCATCAGCCGGTCGGGGTTGATCCGGTCCATGTGGCCGTCCAGCGTCACGTCCCAGCCTTCGGGCTCGGCCCGCGCCTCGCCGCTGAACCGCAGCACCTCGTCCTGGTCCGACAGGCTCAGCTCACCCAGGCTCAGCACGAAAGGCTTCAGCCGCAGGCGCATGTCCATCCGCGCGCCCTGAAGCGTGATCGCCTCGGCATAAAGGTCCATCGGGTTGGCCACCACCTCCGACAGGCCGACCTGCAGCAGGATCTCCTTGGGCCAGCCGTTCTCCACCCCCACCAGATAGGCATGCCCCGAAGCGCTGGTCTTGACCCACTTGCTGTCGATCGACAGCTCGCTGAAGCTGATGCGGTGTTCGGACGGATCGTAGGTGAAATAGCTGCGCACCGAGTCGAAGGCGATCGGCTCGGTCGCGTCGTTGGGCCTGACCGCGCCCTTGCCGATCTGCAGCGCAGCATTGAGC
Source organism: Roseovarius sp. MMSF_3350 (assembly GCF_030733425.1). Taxonomy (GTDB): domain Bacteria; phylum Pseudomonadota; class Alphaproteobacteria; order Rhodobacterales; family Rhodobacteraceae; genus Roseovarius. Next base: position 81,090 of record NZ_JASHIZ010000007.1, on the reverse strand, counting down.
GGCCCCAGCTGGCCCGCCGCGTCGAGCGAGGCCCGCAAGGCCCCCGAAATCGGCGCGTCGATCGCATCGAGCCAGGCCAGCGCGGGCGATTGCCCCGCCACGTCGCGCGCCGGCATGTCCTCGAAGCTCAGGCCAAGTTCAGATTCCGCCGTGCCCAGCCGCCCGGTATAGTTCAGCGCCAACGTTGTGGCGAAATCGCGCGCGCCGATCAGCGCGAAATCCCCGCGCAGGCGGATATCGTCGCCCTCGCGCGTGACCTCCAGCCGCCCGCCATCGGCGGTCCACGCGCGCTCGGTGCGCTCGTCCTCGTAGCGCAGCGAGACGTTGGTGGCCTCGATCCGGGAAAGCGCCTGAAAGGCCGGCCGGTTCAGGATATCGTCCAGCCGCTCGGCCAGCGTGGCCACCGTCACCGGCTCGCGCGTGGCCGCCTGATCGTCTCCCAGCGTCACGCCGACCTCGCCCGCCCCGGTGCGGCGAAAGCTCAGCTGCGCCCCCGAAAGCCGGATCGCGCTTGGCTGAACCTTGCCCTGCAAAAGCGCCCCCATATCGACCGTGCCCTGCACGTCCGACAGGCTGGCGATGGGCAGGCCGGTCTCGTCCCGGACCAACACGTCGCGCAGCCAGAGGCGCGGCACCCAGCCTTCCTCGACCACCACCGCCATGTCCCCGAAATGCAGTGACACGCCGTCGACCGCGGCATTGACCTCGCGCGTCACGCGCTCGCGCACCCATTCCGGCGCCGATATCCGCGTCCCGACCAGGGCCATCACCGCCACGCTCAGCCCCAAGCACAGCACGAGGATCAGACCGGCGCTCCATAGGCCGAACCGTTTCAGGCGTTTGCCACGCGGTCTTGTCTGCGCTGTGTCGCTCATTTTCCCGTTACTGCGCGTTGGCCGCGCTTTTGTCTGCTCCCACGGCTTTATTCTTGCCGCTTGAGCGTTAATTTGGAACTCACTTTTTACTCATGGGAGAATCCCGCATGATCGAGACTGGTCAACCGGCCCCGGATTTCGCCTTGCCGCGCGACGGCGGCGACCTTGTCACCCTGTCCGACCAGCGCCCCGCGCCGGTGGTCCTTTACTTCTACCCGAAGGACGACACGCCCGGCTGCACCAGGGAGGCCATCGCCTTTACCGGCCTCGTCGAGAACTTCGACGCGGTCGGCGCCAAAATCTTCGGCATTTCCAAGGATACCGTGGCCAAGCACGACAAGTTCCGCGACAAGCATCAGCTGGGCATTCCCCTTCTGTCTGACGCTGATACGCATGTGTGCGAGGATTACGGCGTCTGGAAAGAGAAAAAGATGTACGGCAAGACCTTCATGGGGATCGAACGCACCACCGTGCTGATCGACCAGAACGGCATGATCGCGCGGATCTGGCCCAAGGTGAAGGTCGACGGCCACGCCGAAGAGGTGCTGGACGCGGTGCGCGCGCTTTGACGGCCCAAAGCCTTGCCGAGATGGCCGTCGAGGTGCTGACCACGGCCGACGGCCGCGCAAAGACCGCCCTGTCGCGGCGCCATGCCGAGACCTGGTTCGCCGCCCGCGCGGCCGGGCGGGACCTGCCCGTGGGCCAGGCGGCGCCGCCGCCGCGCCCGGCGCGCCCCGACCTGCCGCGCCTGCTCGACCCGCGCGACGTGCCGCGCCGCCGCCCCGGCACCGCGCCCGGGCGGCTGGCGATTCTGCACGCCGTGGCGCATATCGAACTTAACGCGGTGGACCTGCACTGGGACATCATCGCGCGCTTCACGGACGTGAAGATGCCCATCGGCTTCTACGACGACTGGGTGAAGTCGGCCGATGAGGAATCCAAGCATTTCAACCTCGTATGCGACTGCCTCGAAGCGAAGGACAGCCATTACGGCGCACTCGACGCCCATGCCGGCATGTGGCGCGCCGCCGAGGACACGGCCGACGATTTCATGGGCCGTCTCGCCGTCGTGCCCATGGTGCTAGAGGCCCGCGGCCTCGACGTGACGCCCGGCATGATCGACCTGTTCCGGAACGCCGGCGAGGACCGGACCGTCGAGGCGCTCAAGGTCATATACGCGGAGGAAGTGGGCCATGTCGCCTATGGCTCCAAATGGTTTCACTTCCTCTGCGGTCGGCACGAGATGGACCCCAAGGACGCGTTCCACGACCTTGTCCGCCGCTATTTCCATGGGGGTCTCAAACCGCCCTTCAACGAGGAAAAACGCGCCGAGGCCGGCCTGCCGCCAGACTTCTATTGGCCCCTGGCAGAGCGCAAAACAGGGTCCTGAAAGCGCATTCGTGCCATCAAGCCCTTATAAATCGGCAATATTCTGCCAATTACGCGTCAAATTGCCGTCTGTTCCCATCAAGGTGGTCAAAAACCTTGCCCAAAAGTGAACCTCTGTGTACCCAACCTCGGACGATGCCACCGGACCATCCGGCAGTGAATGGACAGCTCCGCGATCCACAAGACGCGGCGAAGGTTTGAGCATCGACATTGGGAAAGGCTGAAAGGGACGGATCCGATCGTGCGCAGTCGATTTTTGATCAAGCTGAACCACCTGTTGGAAAAACACTTCCCGGAACGCCGCGTTTTCCTGCGGTCCGACACAGACACACGCTTCATCCGGCTACGCCCTGCAACCCAGCTCATCGCCTTTCTCGGCGCATCGGCCATCGTGGCCTGGGCGATCATCGCCACCGCCGTTCTGGTGATGGACTCGATCGGTTCCGGCAATTTCCGCGAACAGGCCAAACGCGATCAGCGCACCTACGAGGCCCGGCTCAACGCCCTGGAAGAGGAGCGCGACAAGCGCGCCGAAGAGGCACTGGCCGCGCAGAACCGCTTCAACTCCGCGCTTGAACAGATCTCGGTCATGCAGACCGAGCTTTTGTCCTCCGAGACCCGCCGTCGTGAACTGGAAACCGGGATCGAGGTGATCCAGTCGACCCTGCGCCGCACCATGAAAGACCGCGACAGCGCCCGCAACGAGGCCGAACAGCTGACCGCGGCGATCGAGAATTCCGGCGACACACCCCTGCCCGGTACGCCGGGCGGCACGGGCGAGGATCCGATGGTCGATTTCCTGTCCTCCCAGCTGGCCGCGACCGCGCAGGAACGCGACCAGATCACCGCCGACGCGCAGGATGCGCTGCTGCGCGCCGACGAGATGGCCAGCCAGATCCAGCTGATGCAGGACCAGAACGACCAGATCTTCCGACAGCTCGAAGAGGCGATGGCGATCTCGGTCGAGCCGCTGGACAAGATGTTCAGCGCCGCCGGCATGAACCCCGACAACCTCATCGCCACCGTGCGCTCGGGCTATTCCGGCCAGGGCGGCCCGCTGATGCCGCTCAGCTTCTCCACCCGCGGCGAGGAACCTTCCGCGGACGCCCGCCGCGCCAACGGCATCCTTCGGGGCATGGACAAGCTGAACCTCTATCGCATCGCGGCGCAAAAGGCGCCCTTCGCCATGCCGGTGAAGTCCTCCTTCCGCTACACTTCGGGCTTCGGGATGCGCTGGGGCCGGATGCATTCGGGTACCGATTTCGCCGCCCCGCACGGCACACCGATCTATTCCACCGCCGATGGCGTCGTGGTTCACGCCGGCTGGCAGTCGGGCTATGGCCGCCTGGTCAAGATCCAGCACGAGTTCGGCATCGAGACGCGCTACGCCCACATGTCCCAGATCCGGGTCAAAAAGGGCCAAAGGGTCTCGCGCGGGGATCGAATTGGTGATATGGGGAGCACTGGACGTTCGACCGGCACCCATCTACACTACGAGGTCCGTGTCGGCGGCAAGGCCGTCAATCCCATGATCTACATCAAGGCTGCAAGAGATGTTTTCTAAAAGCAAAATCAACGACCCCGCGCCGAAGCAGGATTCTGCGGCCAAACCCGCCGCGCCGGCCGAACCGCGCAAGGACACCAGCGCCGCCAGCAGCGGCGAATTCAAGGCCACGGCCCCCAAGGCCAAGCCCCCCGCCTCGGTCCTGTCGACCGACCTGCACGTCACCGGCAACCTCAAGACCACCGGCGACGTCCAGGTCGAAGGCACCGTCGAGGGCGACATCCGCGCCCACCTGCTGACCATCGGCGAAAGCGCCACGATCAAGGGCGAGGTCATCGCCGACGACGTGGTCATCAACGGCCGCATCGTCGGCCGCGTGCGTGGCCTCAAGGTGCGCCTGACCTCAACCGCCCGCGTCGAAGGCGACATCATCCACAAGACCATCGCCATCGAATCCGGCGCCCATTTCGAGGGCTCGGTGCAACGCCAGGACGACCCGCTCAACGCCGGTGGCAAGAAACCTGCCACACCGGCACAGCAATCGGCCTCCCCCGCGCCTGCCGCGGCGAACGAGCCCGCCAAAAGCTGACCGCGATGCATACTCAATAGGAAGGCGCCGGGAAAACCGCGGCGCCTTTTTTGTTGTGACGCTCATGGATCCAAGCCGCATCGAGGTGGCTTGTGCGCGACCAACGTCGGACCGAGTGCCTACGGCAGGGCCTTTCTCAGGGCGTCGAGCCTTTCCAGAATAGCTTTGCGCTTTTCTTCAAGCTCGGATCCAAGTCGGTCGATATGTTCAAGCTTCTCGGTCAATTTCTCTATGCCGCCGGCACATGGCCCGGCACCATCGTCGGACAGGCAGGCACTCATCGCGCGGATTTCGCGCGTCGAGAATCCCGTGGCTATGAAATCGCGGATGCGGCCTGCGCGCCGTAAATCGGCGTCGGTGTACCTGCGATACCCGTTGACGGCGCGGCCAACCTCCAGCAGGCCTTGCTTCTCGTAATGGCGCAACATGCGCTGCGTGAGCCCCAGCCGTTCCGCTGCTTCCTTCGCCTGCATGTTGCATCCTCCGTCTGGCCCGACACAGATGGAAACCATGCCGGCGTCGTTCAAGGTTGGGCCGGATGGATGACCGCATCCACCCGGCCCACCGGGCATCAGGCCGTCTCTGCGTCCGGGCGGCTGAAGTTGACTTCGCGGATCACCTGCCAGCGTCCGTCTTCAAAGATGAAATCGATGCTGAGTTCGATGTGCATGCTGGGTCCCCCCACCGGGATCTTTCGGGATATAAGGACATGGCCGCGATCACCATCCACTGTCACGCTGTGAATTCTCGACCACATGTGATCTTCCGGGATCTTGTCTTTGAACGCGTCCTTCAGCATGGCCATGAACTCCTGTTTCTGCAAAGTGACAAGCCGCCCGTCGATGCTCAGATCCATCACGACGATATCTTCGTGATAGATCTTGTCCAACTCTTCCATGTTTGCGCTGGTGCCGTATTTCATAAGGTCCTGGACCTTGGCGCGCAGTGCCTCCGTGGTTCTTTCCGTCATGTCGCATGATCTCCTGTGTGCGAATCTCTCGAATTGCATGAAAGCCACGCTTAGCGCCCTGACACTAACGTCAGGGTCAAAGGTTTTCTCACTGCAAAAACTGCAACTTCCGGGGAGACTGCCGGTCCTGCGGTGCACGGCTTCGGGCGATGGGGCGCGAGACCCAACTATCCCTTGACACTTACCCCGCAATCCCCCATCTGTCTCCCATCGCTGCGATTGCGCGTGAGCCGGGCCAACCGCCCGAACCAGCAACCAGCCCGATTTTTCCAGTTCCCCCATCACGCAGGGTTTCTGATGCGGCGCCAGGTGGCGCGGGATACGCCCGCGACATCTTAAAGTGTCCGCGCAACCCTTGCGCCCGCGCATCCCGTGCGGGCCATACCTCTTGGTCACGCAGGCATTCGCCTTGTGGCCCGCAAAGGATACGACTTGTACGATTTCGACATGCTGGGCCTCGCGCCCGAACTCAATACCGCCCTCAAGACCGCCGGTCTGACAGAACCGACGCCCATCCAAAACAAGGCCATTCCGCTAGCGCTGGAAGGCCATGACGTCATGGGCCTCGCCCAGACCGGCACCGGCAAGACGCTGGCCTTCGGCCTCCCGCTCATCCAGCACCTGCTGGACATGCCCGGCAAACCCGCCGAAAAAACCGTCAAGGCCCTCATTCTCGCCCCCACCCGCGAACTGGTGAACCAGATCGCCGACAGCCTGCGCGGCCTGACCAAAGGCACCAAGCTGCGCGTCGTCACCGTTGTCGGCGGGCAATCCATCGGCAAGCAGATCAGCCTTCTGTCGCGCGGTACCGACATTCTCGTCGCCACGCCAGGCCGGTTGATCGACCTGATGGAACGCCGCGCGCTCGATCTGTCCACCGCGCGCCACCTGGTGCTCGACGAGGCCGACCAGATGCTCGACATGGGCTTCATCCACGCCCTGCGCAAGATCGCGCCGCACCTGGGCAGCCCGCGCCAGACCATGCTGTTCTCGGCCACCATGCCCAAGCAGATGGAAGAGATCTCCGCCGCCTACCTCACCAACCCGCGCCGGGTGCAGGTCTCGCCCCCGGGCAAGGCCGCCGACAAGATCACACAATCGGTGCACCACGTCGCCAAGAACGACAAGTCGTCCAAGCTGCGCGAGATCCTGGCCGATGATCCGCACGCGCTGACCCTCGTCTTCTCCCGCACCAAGCACGGCGCGGAACGGCTGATGAAGGGGCTGGTGGCCGATGGCTTCAACGCCGCCTCGATCCACGGCAACAAGAGCCAGGGCCAGCGTGACCGCGCGCTCAAAGCCTTCCGCGACGGCACCACCAACATCCTCGTCGCCACCGACGTGGCCGCGCGCGGCATCGACATTCCGGGCGTTGCCTACGTGGTCAACTACGACCTGCCCGAGGTGGCCGACAACTACGTCCACCGCATCGGCCGCACCGCCCGCGCGGGCCGCGAAGGCGAGGCGATCTCGCTCTGCGCGCCCGAAGAAGCGGACCTTCTGCGCGATATCGAAAAGGTGATGAAGATTACCGTTCCCGTCGCCAGTGGCACCGCCCCGGTCAACGAGCAGACTAAAGGCCCGAAAAAGCGCAACGGCGGCCCGAACCGCCGCCGCCGCAAGCCTTCGCAGGGCGGCAATGGACAAGCCCACGCGAACGCCGGTGGTCAGAACCAGGGCGCGGGCAAACCCCGCCGCCAGCGCCGCCGCAACCGCGCCGCGGCCTGAGCCACAAATGACGGGCCGGGCCCCTGCCCGGCCTGTTTCATTCAACGTTCTCGGCGTCTGGTCCAAATGGACCGGCCATGTCAGCGCTTCACAATCTGACCGCATCGCGCAGGAACGGCAGCCGATCCCGCGCCGCCGCCACACGTTCGGCATCGGCTTCGGCGGCAATCACCGTCTCCTCCGCGCCCGCCACGGCCTCTTCCACCCCGTCCGGCGCCACGATCCGGCTGCCGCCGAGATAGCGCGCGCCGCCCTCCTCGCCCGCGTGATTGGCATAGGCCAGCCACAGCCCGTTCTCGAAGGCCCGCGTCGGCACCAGTTTCTCGGCCACCAGGCCCCACTCATCGACCAGCGCCGTCGGCACCAGCGCCAGCTCGGCCCCGTGCAACGCCGCCGCCCGCAGGCTTTCCGGCAGTTCGACTTCGTAGCAGATGATGATCGCGACACGCATCCCGCCATGATCCACCAGCGTAAGCGTATCGCCATTGGCGAAACTCTCTTCCTCGAAACTCCCTGGCGAAGGCAACCGCTTGCGGTGGTTGGCCAGCGCCGCGCCATCCGCCCCCACCAGCCGCGCGGCATTGTAGATCACGCCATCCGCCGCTTCCGGATAGCCATAGCAGACAGCCGTTTCGTGCCGCTTTGCCATTTCGGCCACGTCCTGGAAAAACGGCCCCGTGGCCGGTTCGGCAAGCGCCGCGTGATCCGCACCCATATAGCCCGAGGCGAAAAGTTCGGGGCAGACCATCAGGTCGACTTCACGCTCGGCCAGCCGCAGCTCCAGCGCGCGCAGCCGTGCACTGGTCGACAGACCGCCCGCATCGCATTGAAATATTCCCAGACGCATCCCACCCTCCCGCGCGTTTGCCCGGCAAAGCCAACACGCAGATCGGTCTGAGGTCAATCTTTTACAAAATCGCCCTAGGCCTCCAGCTCGGCATCCCAGTAAAGGAAGTCGATCCAGCTTTCATGCAGGTGGTTGGGCGGAAACTTCCGCCCGAGGTTGCGCAGCTGTTCCGCCGCCGGCGCGCGCGGCGGCTTGCGCAGGCTCAGCCCCGAGCGCCGCAGGCTCTTGGACCCCTTGCGCAGGTTGCACGGGCTGCACGCCGCCACCACGTTCTCCCAAGACGTGATCCCGCCCTTGGCGCGCGGCACTACGTGGTCGAAGGTCAGGTCGCCCTTCGATCCGCAATACTGGCAGCGGAATTCGTCCCTCAAAAACAAATTAAAGCGCGTGAAGGCCACGCGCTTTTGAGGTTTGACATAATCCTTGAGGACGATGACCGACGGTATCCTGATCTCGGTCGAGGGACTTCGCACCGTGTCTTCGTACTCGGCCACGATATCCACCCGGTCGAGGAACACCGCCTTTACCGCATCCTGCCAGGGCCAGAGCGACAGCGGGTAATAGGACAGCGGGCGATAGTCGGCGTTCAGAACCAGCGCCGGATGATGTTTCAGCGCCGAGGGCGCCCTTACGAATTCCGTTCTGAAATCTGCATCCATGACCTTACTTACCCCCGCTCGTATCGCCTCATGCTCTGGTGCGGGGCGTGGCAGCCGCCCCTGTTGTTGGGTTCACTATATATCGTGTTTCGTCTCTGGCAAGCGCCGGATATGGCGGTACATCTTGCGGTTTGGGTAGCGCGATTCCGTGACGGGCATGTGACACTTATCCACAAGGCGGGCCGCACCACGCTGCAAGCCTCCCAATCGCCGCGTCATGATCAATGCCCCGACCGATTTCCTGCAAGAAATCGGATCGGAAAATTGCAATTCTACGGCCCATTTTTTACGCAGAAAAATGGGCTGCTCAAGGCGAAACCCGGACTCGGAACGCCGGGTTTCGCAGTTCTCGAGCCGCTCTGGCCTCAGGCGGCCTCCACCGCGCGCCGGGTCAGCACGCCCACCAGATGCGCACGATAAGCGCCGGAGCCATGCAGGTCCGAGATCATCCCGTCCGCCGGCACCGACAGCCCCTCCAGCGCAGAGGCCGAGAAAGTGCCGCTCAGCGCCTCCTCGGCTTCCGTCCAGCGGAACACGCCCTCTTCCGACGCGCCGGTGACCGCCACGCGCACGCCATCGGCGAACTTCGCCACGAAGACACCCACCAGGGCAAAGCGCGAGGCGGGCTGTTCGAACTTCTGGTAGTTGGCCTTTTCGGGCACCGGGAACTTCACCTCGGTGATGATCTCGCCCTCGTTCAGCGCGGTTGCAAACATGCCCTCGAAGAAATCATCTGCCGCGATGTCGCGCTCGTTCGTCACCACCGTCGCGCCCGAGGCCAGCACCGCCGCCGGATAGCACGCCGAGGGGTCGTTGTTGGCCAGGCTCCCGCCGATGGTGCCCCGGTTGCGCACCGCCGGGTCGCCGATATTCCGCGCCAGCCAGACCAGCGCCGGATAGGCCCCCGATCCCGCCGCCACATCGCCGTGGGTCGTGCCCCCGCCGATGCAGATGCGGCCCTCGTCGTCCGTGCAGACGCCCTTGATCTCGTCGATCCCGCTCAGGCAGACCAGCACCTCGGGCGCGGCCAGCCGTTGCTTCAGCGTGGGGATCAGGGTCTGCCCGCCCCCCAGCGCCTGGTTCTCGTCGCTCTGCTTCAAGAGCTTCACCGCGTCGGCCACGGTGCTCGGGCGTTCGATTTCAAATGCGTACATTGTCTCTCTCCTTACCCTTGCATCGCGGCCCAGACGCGCGACGGCGTCAGCGGCATGTCGATATGCGTCACGTCATGACCCGCGCGTTGTAGCGCATCCACCACGGCGTTGACCACCGATGGCGGGCTGCCGATCGCCCCGGCCTCGCCACAGCCCTTCACCCCCAGCGGGTTGTGCGTGCAGGGCGTCTGGCACGAATGGTCGACATTGTAGAACGGCACGTCATCGGCGCGCGGCATGGCATAGTCCATGTAGGACGCGCTCAGGAGCTGGCCGTCAGCATCGTAGGATGTCTGCTCCAAGAGCGCCTGCCCGATCCCCTGCGCCAGCCCGCCATGCACCTGGCCCGACACGATCATCGGGTTGATGACATTGCCGAAATCGTCGGCGGCGGCAAAGCGCTCGATGGTGACCTTGCCGGTCTCGGGGTCCACCTCCACCTCGCAGGCATAGGCGCCCGAGGGATAGGTGAAGTTCGCCGGGTCGTAGAACGCGGTCTCCTCCAGCCCCGGCTCGATCTCCTCCAGCGGGTAGTTGTGCGGCACGTAGGCCGCCAACGTCACGTCGCCCCAGGCCACCGATTTGTCGGTGCCCGCGACGGTGAACTGGCCATCCTTCAGCTCGATATCCGCCTCCGAGGCCTCCATCAGGTGCGCCGCGATCTTGCGGGCCTTGGCGATGATCTTTTCCGTCGCCTTGACCATGGCACTGCCGCCCACGGCGATCGAGCGCGACCCGTAGGTGCCCATGCCCATCGGCGTATTGGCCGTATCCCCATGCTCGATCTCGATCATGCTCTCGTCGATCCCGATCATGTCGGCCACCACCTGGGCAAACGAGGTCTCGTGCCCCTGTCCGTGGCTGTGGCTGCCGGTCATCACGGTGATCCCGCCGGTGGCATTCACTCGCACGGTGGCCGATTCATACAAACCGGCACGCGCGCCCAACTGACCCACTAGGTTCGACGGCGCGATGCCGCAAGCCTCGATATAGCAGTTGATGCCAAGCCCGCGCAGCTTGCCCTTCGCCTTGCTCTCTTCCAGCCGCTTTTGGAAACCGTCCTTGTCGATGATCTCCAGCAGCTTGTCCATCGTGGCGTTGTAATCGCCCGTGTCGTATTCCACCGCCACCGGCGTGGCATAGGGGAACTCGGTGATGAAGTTCTGCCGCCGCAGCTCGATCGGGTCCACCCCCAATTCCCGCGCCGCCTTGTCGATGACGCGCTCCAACTGGTACGTCGCCTCCGGCCGCCCGGCCCCGCGATAGGCATCGACCGGCACGGTGTTGGTAAAGACCGCCTTCACGTTCACATAGATATTGGGCGTCTTGTAATTGCCCGCCATCAGCGTGCCGTGCAGCCACGTGGGAATGCTCGGCGCGAAGGTCGACAGGTAAGCCCCCATATTGGCATAAGTTTCCGTGCGGACGGCGGTAAAGTTGTTGTCCGCATCCAGCGCCAGTTCGATCTTGGTCACGTGGTCCCGGCCATGGGCGTCACTGATGAACGCCTCCGAGCGCGAGCAGGTCCACTTCACCGGCCGGTTCAGCTTTTTCGCGGCAAATGTGCAGAACGCTTCCTCGGCATAATGATAGATCTTCGATCCGAAACCGCCGCCCACATCGGGCGCCACGACCCGCAGCTTGTGCTCTGGGATGCCCAGCACGAAGGCACCCATCAACAGGCGAATGACGTGCGGGTTCTGCGATGTGGTGTAAAGCGTGCTGTCATCGGTCGCGCGGCTGTAATCGCCCACCGCCACGCGCGGCTCCATCGCATTGGGCACCAGGCGGTTGTTCACCAGCTCCAGCGTGGTGACATGCGCGGCGTTCTTGATCGCCTCGTCCACCGCACCCTTGTTTTCCTCGACGAACCCCCAGTCGTAGCAGAGGTTGCTCGTCAGGTCGTCATGGACCTTGGTGGCGCCCTCTTTCAGCGCCTCCTTCATGTCCATCACGGCGGGCAGATCGCTGATGTCCACCTCGATCGCCTCGGCGGCGTCCCGCGCCTGCTCGCGGCTTTCGGCCACGACGGCAGCGATAGGATCGCCCACATGGCGCACCTTGCCTTGTGCCAGCACCGGGTGCGGCGGCTCCTGCATGGGCTGCCCGTGCCGGTCGGTCACCTGCCAGCCGCAGGGGATGCCCCCCACCTCGGCGAAATCCGCGCCGGTGAAAACCTTGAGTACCCCGGGCATGCCCTCGGCGGCGCTGGTGTCCACGTTGTTGAGCGTGCCGTGTGCCACGTCCGAGCGCAGGAAATACACATAGGCCTGTCCGCGCAGGTTGATGTCGTCGGTATAATTGCCGGCCCCCGTCAGGAACCGTACGTCCTCGCGCCGCTTGGAACTGGCGCCGATGCCACCATCTTTGGGCATGTGTTAGTCCTCCCATATTGGCGGGCGCACTGGCCCGATCCTGTTGTTTAGGCCGCGGCCTCTTCCAGGGCCGCAATCTCGATCTTCTTCATCTTGAACATGGCCGCCCGCACCGCCTCGGCACCGGGGCCGCCCTGCAACTCCAGCAACCGGCGCGGCACGATCTGCCAGCTGACGCCGAACCGGTCCGTCAGCCAGCCGCACATCCCTTCCTCGCCCCCGTCGCTCAGCTTGTGCCAAAGGCGGTCGGTCTCCGCCTGATCCTCGGTCAGAACACTGATCGACGCCGCGGGCGTCAGGGTGAAATGCGGTCCCGCCTGCAAGAACTGATACGGCACGTGTCCCAGTGTCAGTTCCACCACCACGACGCCCCCGTCGACCTCGCTGACCTCGTCGATCCGGCTGTCGGGCAACAGGGTCACGTAGACCTCCGCCGCCTCCCTGGCGAGGTCGTGAAACCAAAGGCATGTGCGCAGCTTGGGCGGGCTGGTCAGCATCCGCGCCTACTCCGCCGCGATTTTGCTGACATCCTGTCCCGACGCCGCCAGGATCGCCTTGACGATGTTGTGATACCCGGTGCAGCGGCAGATATTGCCCTTCAGGTACTCGCGCACCTCCGCCTCGGTCGGGTTCGGGTTGTCCTTCAGAAGGGCCTCCGCCGACATCACCATGCCCGGCGTGCAGAACCCGCATTGCAGCCCGTGGAACTCCTGGAACGCCTGCTGGACCGGCGTCATGGTGCCGTCCTCCGCGGCCATTCCCTCGATCGTGGTCACCTCCGTGCCCTCGGCCTCGGCCGCGAACATCGAGCAGGCCTTCACCGCCTTGCCATCCACATGCACCACGCAGGCGCCGCACTGGCTGGTGTCACAGCCCACATGCGTGCCGGTCAGGCCCAGCGTATCACGGATAAAATCGACAAGTAGCGTGCGTCCTTCCACCTCGCCGGACGCAGGCTTGCCGTTCACGGTCATCTTGACCTGTGCCATCGGCTCCTCCCATTGGCTTTTCTAATTGGCTGCCCGGAGTTAAACACGCCGCCCCACACTTGAGAAGGCACTTTCTGTCGCGCCGCCCCCCTGCCTTCGTCGTACTTGCGCGCGTCCTGCCGGCGCGCGGTTCCCGCGCTCGCGGATCGACCCGGCCCGCCGCAGACGCGCCCCATCATTCACCTAATTGGTTGATTGACTGCCGGCGCCGTGTTATTCACCCTTATGGTTGAACAAGAATCACAGCACCGACTGACCGATATTTTCAAGGCCGCAGGCGATCCCACCCGCCGGTCCATCCTGACGCTCCTGGCGCAGCATGGCCCGCTCCGGGTGACCGACATCGCCGCGCATTTCGACATGAGCCTCAATTCCGTGTCCAAGCACATCAAGGTGCTCGAAGGCGCGGGGCTGGTCACGCGCCGCACCGAATGGCGCGAGCACCTGATCGAACTGCAGGTCGAGGAACTGGCCCATGTCGACCGCTGGTTCCGCGACTTGCGTTCGATCTGGGCCCTCCGGCTGGAGGCGCTCGACCATCTGCTCACACAGGAGACCGACCCATGACTGCCACCGAAAAAGACCTCACGCTCACCGTCGAACGCGTGATCGACGCCACGCCCGAGCGCCTGTTCGACGCCTGGCTCGACCCCGACACCATGAAACGCTTCATCTGCCCCGGCGAAACCATCGTGCCCGGCGCGTCCTCGGACGCGGTCGAGGGCGGACGGTTCGAGATCATCATGCGCAACGGCGACAAGGACCTGCCCCACACCGGCACCTACAGGGTTATCGACCGGCCCAACCGGTTGGTCTTTACGTGGGAAAGTCATGCCTCACGCGACGACAGCGAGGTGACGATCACCTTCACCCCCGGCTCCGGCGGCACGCGCGTGCAGCTCACGCAGGTCCGCTTCGTCAGCGAGGATCAGCGCGAGGGCCATCGCTGGGGCTGGACCGGCATCCTCGAAAAGCTGTCGCAACTGGACGCCTGAAACCAGACGCCGGGCGGGCCCCTGCCCCCTGCCCGGCGCAACTAACCGGCCTGTTTGCGCTGTCGCGGCTGCGGGCGCGTGGGGATCTCCTTCAGCAGGCCGCCCACGCCCATCGCCGCAAAGTCTGCCGCGCCGATAGGCACCCCGCAGGCCACCCGCGCCAGCACCCAGTCCGCCCCGTGCAGAACCGGCGAACGCGCGCTGTTGGGCAGGCCGATCACCGGGCGCTCTCCAAGCCGCCCCAGGAACAGCAGGTTGCCGGGATCGACCGGCACCCCGAACCGCTCGACCCGCCCGCCGGCCCGCCGCAGGGCCTCGGGGCCGGTGTCGCGCAGGTCCGACGTGGCCGATCCGGTCAGGATCAGAACCACCTCTCCGGTCGCCGCCGAGATCGCCTCGGCCAGCGCGGGCGTCTCGTGCGGGCAACTCAGCGTCTGGCGCAGCCGCATCCCCAGGCCCGCCAGCCGCGTGCGGATCGCCTCGACCCCGCGCAGGCCCGGCCCGTCCGCCGTGTCGCTGACGATCAGGCTCGCGGTGGCATAGCACGGCCGGTGCAGCCGGATCGCGCCCCGCGCCGCCTCCGCCGCGCGGTCCAGCGCCTCTGCCGCCACCCCGTAAGAGATGATCTTGACCGTCGCCACCATGCCGCCGGGATGCGTCTGGAACCACGGCGCGACTGTGGCGAGCGTAATCATCGGGTCCAGCATATTGGCCGCCGCGACCTTGCTCGCGTCCACCGCCACCACGCCGGGCGCCTCCGCCACAAGGTTGACCCGCCCCGTGAACGCACGGCTCAGCGACAGGCCCGCGGCCCCGTCCAGCACCGCCTCGGCCAGCCGCGCGGCGGCGGCATCCTCGTGCAGGTCCTCCGGTTCCAGCATGGCGACGACGACCTCGGCAAACCCCGCCGCACGCAGCCGCGCGATATCCGCCTCGGCCAGAACCTGCCCCTTGCGCAGCCGACCGTCCGGCAGGTGCTCACTATGCGCCAGGATCGCGCCCTCCGCCTCCGCCAGCGCGACCGGCCCGAACCTCATCCGCCTTTCCTGAGCACGTGCGTCACTTCCGCCAGGATCGCCACGGCGATCTCGGACGGCCCCGCCGCGCCGATATTCAGCCCCACCGGGCCATGAATGCGTGCAATCTGATCGGCGCCGAACCCTTTCTCCTCCAGCCGGGCCACGCGGCTCGCGTGGGTCCGGGTCGAGCCCAGCGCACCGATATAGAAGACATCCGAGTTCAGCGCCGCCTCCAGCGCCGGATCGTCCAGCTTGGGGTCATGGGTCAGCAGTACCAAGGCCGTGCGGCTGTCCAGCCCGTAGGCTGCAACCGCCTCGTCGGGCCAATCGTGCAGGATCACTTCGCCCGGAAACCGCGCCTCGCTGCCAAAGCTTTCGCGCGGATCGATCAGCAGCGGGTCGTACCCAGCCACCCGCGCCATCGGCACCAGCGCCTGGGCGATATGCACGGCGCCGACGATGATCATCCGCAAGGGCGGGTTATGGATCGCGACAAAGGTCGTGCCGTCTTCCTCGAACCCCGAGCGATCAGCTCGGAACCGCTCGGCATGACCCTCGCGCTCCAGCCTGCGCTCGGCTTTCATGCCGGTGATATACGCCACAGGCACCCGCGCCTCGCGCGCCAGCACAAGGTCTTTCAGGATATCGACCGGCATCACCGAACCTACCGGCTCCACCAGGATCCGGATCGTGCCGCCACAAGCCAGCCCCACGGCAAAGGCGTCTCCGTCGCTGACGCCGTATTCCAGCATCACCGGCTTGCCGCCCTCGATGGCGTCCAACGCCTCGGCCACCACCGCGCCTTCGACGCAGCCGCCCGAGACCGAGCCTTCGATCTCGCCCTCACCGGAAATGGCCAGTTGGCTGCCCACGCGCCGGGGGGCACTGCCCCACGTCTCGACCACAGTGGCCAGCGCAGCGCCCTTGCCGGCCTCGAACCAGGCGAGTGCGGTTTCGGGGATGGTGTCGAAACGGTCCGTCATGGCGCCAATATGGGCCCGTCCCACCGCTTTCACAAACGCAATTTAGGCCCGGGCCAACCCAAGATTCTTCGTACGAAGAATCTTGGGCATCGCACATGGAAAAGCCGCCCCCCGCGATATGCGGAGGGCGGCCCTGTCGGTCCCCCGGGGACGCGCTCAGCTTTCGTTCAGCAGGCTGGTGATGTTGCGAACCGCCGCGCGGCGGTTCGCCCGGATGTCACCGGCCTCGCGGACCTTGAGGTCGGATTCGCCGTAGCCCTGCACGATCATGTTCGCCGGGGGCACGTCGAAATACTCGGTCAGCGCCAGCGCCACCGACTCCGCACGGCGGTCGGACAGGGCAAGGTTCATGCTGGCCGGGCCGACCGTATCGGTATGACCTTCGATCAGGAACACCTGCCGCGGATCTTCGGCAATCGCGTCCCGCATGGCATTGCCCAGAACCGAAAGATCCCTGGCCTCTTCCGGGCGGATCACCGCGCTGCCGGTCTCGAAGTTCACCGTGTCCAGCGCGATCACAGGCACCTGGTGGCGCACCGCGTCCACGAACCGAACCTGGTTCAGCGAGTAGCGGCGGGTGTCAGGCGCGTTCCGCGTGGCAAGGATGGCGGTACGCAACTCGTCTTCCGACGCGTTGGCATACTCGTATTCCTGCGCCCGGGTGTCGCGCAATTGCTGCACGTTCACGGCCTCGACCTGGCGCGTGTCGTCGAACAGCACCACCTGGTCCCCGTTGGGATAGATCTGCGTCCGGCGCAGCACACGGCCGTCGGCGGCGCGCACAGTCACGGTCTGGGTGCCGTCCTCTGCGGTGACCGTGCTGCGGGTCGAGCCGTCCTCGAAGGTCTGAACCCGCACGTCGCTTCCGGGACGGCGCAGCAGGGCGTCGTCGTCCTTGATGATCCGGTACCGCCCGTTGTTCTCGACCACGACGCGGTCGCCGGTGTTCGCCACGACCGTGCCGCCATCATCGGTCACCTGACCGATGGCATAGGCACCAAGCCCGATCGCAGCGGCGGCGGTCAGGATGTCGCGCAGGTTCTCGTCGCGGTCGTCGCTGGTACGCGGCGTACCCGCGGCCGGGGCCGTCTCTGTATTGGCCTCGGTCTGTGCGTTGCCGCCGACCTCGGTTTCGAACTCCTCGTCGGACGAGCGCGTGTTCTCTTCGGTCAGGGTGACCTCTTCGCTGCTGACCGCTTCGGCGTCTTCGTTGGCGGCAGCGGCCGCGGCAGCCTGCTCCTCGACCTGCGCGGCGGCTTCGGCCTGGGCCTGGGCCTGCGCTTCGGGGTCTTCGTCGATCTGGGGCTCCGGCAGATCGGCAGTTGTCTCCGTCTGCTCCTCGGCCTCGACGTCAGTCGCCTCGCCGTTTTGCCCGAAGTTCGCCGTGCTTTCGGCTTCGGCCTCGGCGCCCGTCGACTGGTCGCTCTGCCCGAAGTTTGCCGTGCTCTCGGCTTCGGCTTCGGTTTCGGCCTGTTCGGCCTCTAGCGCCTGTTGCAGTTCGTCGGTCTCGCTGTCGGCCGTATCGGCGGGTGTGTCGGTTTCGGCCGTATCCTCAGCGGGCGCATCCTGCGTCTCTGCTTCGGCTTCGGCCTCCGTCGTCGCCTCGGCTTCGGATTGCTCGGCTTCCAGCGCCTGCTCCAGTTCGTCAACCTCCTGATCGGCGGTATCTGACGCGGTCGCATCGGTTTCGGCTTCAGCTTCGGCTTCTGCAGAAGCCTCGGCTTCCTGCTGCTCCTGCCCGCCAGCCTCGCTTTCGTCAGACTGCACTTCGGCTTCCGCGGCTTGCTCGTCCGCAGCCTGCGCTTCGGCCTCAGCCGCCTCTTGCTCGGCCGCTTCGGCCTCGGCTTCCGCTGCCTCCGCTTCTGCCTGAGCCGCCTGCTCTTCAGCGGCCTGCTGTTCAGCCTGGGCTTCCGCTTCGGCCGCGGCTTGCGCTTCGGCTTCCGCCGCTTGCTGTTCGGCGGCCTGCGCTTCGGCTTCGGCCTCGGCTGCCTGTTGCTCGGCAGCTTCCGCCTCTGCGGCGGCCTGGGCTTCGGCTTCGGCATTTACCTCGGGCTCGACCTCCTCGACTTCGGCCTGCGCGGTGCGCATGGTCCCTTCGGCCATGTCGCTGGCCTCTTCCGCCACATCCTGCGCCTGCGTGGTCGCGCCGGATGCATCGCCGATGGGCGACAGGTCCGCCACCACCTCGGCGACCTGCGCCTCGCTGCATTCCTCAGTGGCTTGCGTGCCATTGGTTTCGATCTGGCCGCACATGGCGAGCGTCTGGCGGTCGACCTCGTTCTCGACCACCACGTCAAGTCCCGGCACAGCGCAGGGCAACTGGGACTCGCCCGAACAGGTGGGCATGTCGCCCACGGCGGTTTGTGCCGCGAGCGGCAGCGGGGCGGTCTGGCCGATCGCAAGAGCGATCGCGGCCGTCGTGGATGTCAACGTCGTTCGGCGCATGTCTGGTTCTCTCCCTAAATACGTCTGCCGCGAAATCGCGCGGCGTCACGTGTTAACGCCCGGCGCGGCGGAGTGTTCCGCACCGGGGCAAAGAGCTTCGGCGGAACCTTGCCGGTACGAACGGGTCAGAGAAGTTCCATCAGCCGCGCCTTTTCGCCGGTGTCCTGCGGCGCGCTGATCGCGGCGGCGAGGTCTTCCAGCGTGGCGATGGAGTGGCCGGCACGAAACGCGTCCACATGCGGCAGCATGGCCCGGATGCCGGTGGCGCGCGGCGCGAACCCGTCCCAGCGCAACAGCGGGTTCAGCCAAATGAGGCGCCGCGACGACAGGTGCAGCCGCTGCATCTCGCGGCCCAGGTCATGGCTGTCGTCGCGGTCCAGCCCGTCGGTGATCAGCAGGACGACAGCGCCCTGCCCCGTCACCCGCCGCGACCAGTCGCGGTTGAACGCGTGCAGGCAGGCCGCGATCCGCGTGCCGCCTTCCCAGTCCTGCGCCTCGGCGCCGGCCGCGGCCAGCGCGGCATCCACGTCACGCGACGCCAGGTGGCGCGTGATGTTGGTCAACCGCGTGCCGAAGGTGAAGGCATATACGGCGGCCCAGCCCGCGCCTTTCTCGTTCGCCACGGCATGAAGGAAGTGCAGGACCATCCGGCTGTACTGGCTCATCGAGCCGGAAATATCGCAAAGCACCACCAGGTTGGGCCAGCGCGGGCGCGGCTTTTGCACGTGGATGCGCCGCATCTCGCCCCCCTGCCGCATGGCCGCACGCAACGTCTTGCGCGCGTCGATCCGCGTGCCGGTCGTTGCAGGCATCCCCCGGCGGGACGCGAAAGGCTTCACCGGCAGGCGCAGCCTGGCCAGCATCCGCTTGGCCCGCGCGATCTCGGCGGTGCTCATCTGTTCGAAATCCAGGGTCCGCAGCCGCTCCTCGCGGCTCATGGTCAGGGACGCATCGATATCGATCTGCGTTTCCTCGTCGGCCTCTTGGCTTTCCGCCTCGGGCATCTCCGGCTCGATCCCGTCCAAAAGCGCCTCGGCCGCGCGTTTCTCGGCCGCCTGCGCGCTGCGGTCCTCCTGCACGCCGCGGATGGCGGGCAGCATCATCGCCATCATGTGCTCCATGTAGCGCGGGTCGCGCCAGTAAAGACGGAATACCTGCGCAAAGACCGCGCGATGCTCGGGCCGCGACACGAAACAGGCGCGCAGCGTGTAGAAGAAATCGGTGCGCGAGGTAAACCCCGCCGCCTCGACCGCGCGAACGGCATTGATCACCCGCCCCGGCCCCACCGGCACGCCGGCCTTGCGCAACGCCCGGGCGAAATGGGTGATGTTGTGGCCGAGCTTTGGGTGCTCGGGCAGGTCGAGGTCGGGGTATTCCATCAGCCGTCCCAGTTGGGGGCCAGCCCCCAAACCCCCGGGATATTTCCGGCCAGAGGAAGACTCATGCCGGCTCCAGCCCTGCCCTGGCTTCGTCAAGGATACGCTTGGCCTCGGACCCCTGCATTTTCTGGATGTCGTCCTGGTATTTCAGGATCGCGCCCAGCGTGTCGGCGATCACCTCGGGGCTGAGGCTGATCACATCGAGCGCCAGCAGGCACTTGGCCCAGTCGATGGTCTCCGCCACGCCGGGTTTCTTGAACAGGTCCTCGGTGCGCAGCTTCTGGACGAACGCCACCACCTCGCGGCTGAGCGCCTCGGCGGCCTCGGGCGCGCGGGCCTGCAAGATCTCGATCTCGCGGGCAAAACCGGGGTAATCCACCCAGTGATAAAGACAGCGCCGCTTCAGCGCATCATGCACCTCGCGCGTGCGGTTCGAGGTCAGCACCACGATGGGCGGCTCGGGCGCCGCAATCGTGCCCAGTTCCGGGATCGTCACCTGGAAATCGCTCAGCGCCTCCAGCAGGAACGCCTCGAACGGCGCGTCGGTGCGGTCCAGCTCGTCGATCAGCAGCACCGGCGCGCCCCCTTCCTGCGGGCGCATCGCCTGCAACAGCGGACGCTCGATCAGGAAATCCTCGGTGAACAACTCGTCGGTCAACCGCTCGCGATCCACGCCCCCCGTGGCCTCGGCGGCCCGGATGGCAATCATCTGCTCGGCGAAGTTCCATTCATAGACCGCGCTCGACGCGTCCAGCCCCTCGTAGCATTGCAGGCGGATCAACCTGCGCCCCAACCCCGCCGCCAGCGCCTTGGCGATCTCGGTCTTGCCGACGCCCGCCTCGCCTTCCAGGAACAGCGGCCGGCCCAGCTTCAGGCCCAGGAACACCACCGTCGCAAGGCTGCGCCCGCAGACATAGTCCTGCCCGGCCAGCATCGCCTCCACGTCATCGATCGAAGTCAGTTCCGTCATGCACGGCCCCCCCTTGCGCTGCAAACCTGCACGGCTTCCGTCCGCCGTCAAGGCCCGCGACGCCCGGCGCGCCACGCCACCACCCCGCAGAAACCCCATCAATTTTCCAAATTTTCGCCTATATTGGTTCATAGCTTGCACGCCAATCACCCGTGTAAAGCGGGGACAAACCCGAGCATTGAGGTCCGAGCATGAGCGCAGAATATCCCGGGGCGCTGGATATATCCCTGTCCGGGCTGGACTGGGAGGACTGGCTGGACAAGCTGGACGACACCGCTGATGCCGACGGCTATGTCGAGCGTCTGGGCGATGCGCATGCCGCCATCTTCATCGAGCACAAGCCGACTCTGCTGGTCACCTTCGAGTCCTTTCCCGCTTTGCGCGTGACCTCGTCCGACGCCCAGCCCCTGGGCTGGCAGCTCTGCCGCGCCCTGGGCTGGTCGCATCTCTGCCTCGCCAGCCAGACCGACAGCTGGTTCCGCGAAGGCCGCGTTTACGGCTATTTCGACCGGCTGGTCGACGACGGCTTCTTCGAGGAATTCGACCAGGTGATCTTCTACGGCGCGGGGCCCGCGGGCTATGCCGCCGCCGCCTTCTCGGTGGCCGCGCCCGGCGCCCGCGTCCTGGCCATCCAGCCCCAGGCCACGCTCGATCCCCGCATGACGGAATGGGACGTGCGGTTCCGCAGCCGCCGCCGGCTCGATTTCACCACCCGCTACGGCTACGCGCCCGACATGCTGGATGCGGCCGACCGCGCCGTCATCCTCTACGATCCCGAAGTCGAGGAAGACGCGATGCACGCGGCGCTTTTTGCCCGCGGCAACGTCCTCCGCTACCGGATGCGCTTCATGGGGCCGCGCCTCGACCGCGCGCTGATGCGCATGCACATCCTGCTGCGCCTCATCGCCCAGCTCAGCGCGGACAAGCTCGACACCGCCAGCCTCGCGCGGCTCTACCGGGCGCGGCGCAAGGACGTGCCCTATCTCAAGGCGGTGGTGGCCCGGCTCGAGGATGATGGCCGGCACTACCTCACGGCCCGGCTGGCCCAGCACGTGATGCGCACCACCCCCGGGCCCCGCTTCCGCCGCGCGGTCCGCACCGCCTATGACAAGGCCCGGGAACAGGGCCTGCCGATGCCGCCGCGCGAAATCGACTGATCCACTGGCGCAGGCGCGCGGGCTGTTGTAAGCCCTCGGGCCATGAGCCGGACCCTGACCATCCCCCGCCCCGACGACTGGCACCTGCACCTGCGTGACGGCGCGGTGCTGCGGGCCGTTCTGCCCGAAACCGCCCGATATTTCGGCCGCGCCATCATCATGCCCAACCTCGTGCCGCCCGTGGTAACCGGCGCGCAGGCCGCCGCCTACCGCGACCGGATCATGGATGCGCTGCCCGACGGCATGAATTTCACCCCGCTGATGACCCTCTACCTGACCGAGGACACCGACCCCGCCGACGTTGCCGCCGTGCATGGCTCGGGCCTTGTGACCGCGGTCAAGCTCTACCCGGCGGGCGCCACCACCAACTCCGCCTCCGGCGTGCGCGATTTCGACCGCGTGCGCCCGGTGCTCGAAAAGATGGCCGAAATCGGAATGCCGCTTTGCGTGCACGGCGAGGTCACCGACGCCGAGATCGACATCTTCGACCGCGAGGCGGTGTTCATCGACCGCGTGCTCGATCCGCTCCGCCGCGCCACGCCCGGCCTGCGCATCGTCATGGAACACATCACCACGCAGCAAGGCGTGGAGTATGTCAAATCGAACGCCGAAAACCTCGGCGCCACCATCACCACGCACCACCTCGTCATCAACCGCAACCACATCCTCGTGGGCGGCATCAAACCGCATTACTACTGCCTGCCCGTGGCCAAGCGCGAGGAACACCGCCTTGCGCTCCGCGCCGCCGCCACCTCGGGCGACGCCCGCTTCTTCCTCGGCACCGACAGCGCCCCGCACACCGACCCGAACAAGGAATCGGCCTGCGGCTGCGCCGGCTGCTTCACCGCCACCAACACGATCTCGATCCTTGCCGAGGTGTTCGAGCAGGAAGACGCGCTCGACCGCCTCGCCGGGTTCGCCTCGGAACACGGGGCCCGCTTCTACGGCCTGCCCGTCAGCGCCGAGACCATCACGCTTTCCAGGGGCGACCCCGTCACCTACCCGCCCAAGATCGACACCGGCGACGGCCCCGTCACACTCTTTGATCCGCAAATGCCGCTGCACTGGCGCGTCGTTTGAGTCTTCCTCTGGCCCCAAATATCCCCGCCGGAGGCTCCGGCGCTCTGCACCAAGGACCAACCGCATGATCCCCTCGACCTACCCCAGCCAAGATGAAATCGCCCGCCTCACCGCCCGGATGCTGCTGGAGATCGAAGCGGTCCATTTCAACGCGGACGAGCCATTCACGCTGGCCTCCGGCCTGCCCAGCCCGACCTATATCGACTGCCGCAAGTTGATCTCCTTTCCCCGCATCCGGTCCACCCTGATGGACTTCCTGACCATCACCGTGATGCGCAACGCAGGCTTCGAGGCCTTCACCAACATCGCCGGGGGCGAGACCGCGGGCATCCCCTTCGCCGCGCTGGTGGCCGAACGCATGGCCCTGCCCATGACCTACGTGCGCAAAAAGCCCAAGGGCTATGGCCGCAATGCCCGGATCGAGGGCGCGATGACCGACACCGACCGCGTTCTCCTGGTCGAGGATCTGACGACCGATGGCGGCTCCAAGCTCAGCTTCGTCGACGCCATCCGCGACACCGGCGCCAGCTGCGGGCACACCGCCGTCATCTTCTACTACGGCATCTTCCCCGAAACCGAAATGACGCTCGGCGATCACGGTGTCGCCCTGCATTACCTCTGCACCTGGCGCGACGTGCTGGCCGAGGCGCGCGCGCAGGGCAGCTTCGACGCGGCCACGCTCGACGGGGTCGAATCGTTCCTCGACGATCCGCGCGCCTGGCAGGCCGCCCGCAGCTGATCCACGCCTGAGTCGCGGCACCCCCCCGTATGGCAACCCGTGAGGTGAATTAGTTTTATCGTTGTGATGACGCAACGTACGCGCTGGTGCGCCGTGCTGGCCACACGAAATCTTGACGGAACGGGGTGCCAGCGGGCAATATGTTGTAGGCTCAGGATATCCACAGCGTATCCACAGAAAACATACCAGTTGCCACCGCGCAGGCCCGCTCGCTAAGAGACCAGCCTACCGGGACAAGGCACGCTAGGGGACAGCGCACCGCAACCCGGGATCAGAGCAGTACGGGGACGAACATGAACGAAGTTGCCACCATAAACGCGTCCGGCGCGGCCCAGGGACATGATACCGCCACGCCCGAGCAGATGCCGCACTCCACCGAGGCCGAGCAGCAGCTCTTGGGCGCGATCCTGACCAACAACGACATCTACGATCGCGTCGCCAACCTGATCGGGCCGCAGCATTTCTACGATCCCGTTCACGCCCGCATCTACGAGACCGCCGCCGCGCGGATCGCCAAGGGCAACCTCGCCTCGCCGGTGACGCTCAAGACCTTTCTTGAAGACGACGAGGGGCTGAAGGAACTGGGCGGACCCGCCTATCTCGCCCGGCTCGCCGGCGCCGCGATCTCGGCTTTTGCGGCGCGCGACTACGCCCAGATGATCTACGACATGGCGATCCGCCGCGAGCTGATCGGGCTTGGCCACGACATCGCCGGCAAGGCCCAGCGCGCCGAGGTCGACCTGGAACCCCGCGACCAGATCGTCGAGGCCGAACAGAAGCTCTACAAACTTTCCGAACAGGGCCAGTCCGAGACCGGATTTCAAAGCTTTCTCAGGGCTGTAACCGACGCTGTTAACGTGGCCAACGCCGCCTATCAGCGCGACGGCGGCCTCGCCGGCATCTCCACCGGCCTCATCGACATGGACAAGAAGCTGGGCGGCCTGCACAAGTCCGACCTTCTCATCCTCGCCGGACGCCCCTCGATGGGCAAGACCTCGCTGGCCACCAACATCGCCTTCAACATCGCCAAGGCCTACAACCGCGGCACGCTCCCCGACGGCTCCGAAGGCGCGGTCGAGGGCGGCGTCGTCGGCTTCTACTCGCTCGAAATGAGCGCCGAACAGCTGGCCGCCCGCGTGCTGTCCGAGGCCGCCGAGGTGCCCTCCGAGCAGATCCGCCGCGGCGACATGACGGAAACCGAGTTCCGCCGCTTCGTCGAGGCCGCCAAGACCCTCGAATCCTGCCCGCTCTACATCGACGACACGCCCGCCCTGCCCATCTCCCAGCTGGCCGCGCGGGCCCGCCGGCTGAAGCGGACGCATGGGCTGGACGTGCTGATCGTCGACTACCTTCAGCTCGTGCGCCCCGCCTCGGCAAAGGACAGCCGCGTCAACGAGGTCTCCGAGATCACCCAGGGCCTCAAGGCCATCGCCAAGGAACTGGATATCCCCGTCATCGCCCTGTCGCAGCTCTCCCGCCAGGTCGAGAGCCGCGAGGACAAGCGTCCGCAGCTTTCCGACCTGCGCGAATCCGGCTCGATCGAACAGGACGCCGACGTGGTGATGTTCGTCTTCCGCGAGGAATACTACGCCGAGCGCGAGAAGCCCTCCGACGACAAGCTCGAGGAAATCGCCGCCTGGCAGGAACGCATGGAACGCCTGCACGGCCGCGCCGAGGTCATCATCGGCAAGCAGCGTCACGGCCCCATCGGCACCGTCGAACTCAGCTTCGAAGGCCAGTTCACCCGCTTCGGCAACCTCGCCAAACCGTGGCAGCAGGATGGCGGCGAGTTCTGAACCCGCGCCCGGCCCGCGTTTCCTCTTGACCCACCGCAACATCCGGTCAAAACCACGGCCTCATGAGTAGTACCGGCAAGCTAACAATCGACCTCGACGCACTGACAGGCAACTGGCGCGCGCTCGACGCGCAGACGGAGGTCGAGACCGCCGCCGTGGTCAAGGCCGATGGCTATGGCCTCGGCATGGACCGTGTCGCCCGCGCGCTGGCCCGCGCAGGTTGCCGCACCTTCTTCGTCGCCGTCCCGAAAGAGGGCGTCGCCCTGCGCCAGGCGGTGGGGCCTGCGCCCGACATCCATGTCTTTTCCGGTCACATGGCCGGCGACACCGACATGATCTCGGATCTCGGCCTCACGCCCATGCTGAACACCACCGACCAGCTGATCCGCCATCTCGAGGCGCTGCCCGGTCACCCCTTCGGCATCCAGCTCGACAGCGGCATGAACCGGCTGGGGATGGAACCCGCCGAATGGGCCGCCGTGCGCGACACGGTACTGTCCGCCAACCCGGTGCTGCTGATCTCGCATCTGGCCTGCTCCGACGACCCCGACCACCCGATGAACGCGCAACAGCTTGCCGCATTCCGCGACATGACCGACGGCACCGGCATCCCCCGCTGCCTTGGCGCCACGGGCGGCATCCTGATGGGCCCCGAGTATCATTTCGATATGTGCCGCCCCGGCATCGGGCTCTACGGCGGCCTGCCCTTTGCCGATGCCCGCCCCGTGGTCACGCTCGACCTGCCCGTGATCCAGACCCGCCACCTGGAACTGGGCGAGACCGTGGGCTATGGCAACACCTTCACGGCCACGCGCGAAACCCGCATCGCCACCGTGTCCTCGGGCTATGGCGACGGCATTCACCGCATCATGGCCCCCAAGACCGTGCTTTACGCCGACGACACGCCCTGCCCGGTGGCGGGCCGCATCTCGATGGATTCGATCTCGGTCGACATCACGGATCTCGGCTTTGACCCCAAGTGGCTGCGCATCCTGGGCGCGGAACAGACCGTCGACGACCTCGCCGACAACGCCGGCACCATCGGCTACGAGATCCTGACGGCGATGGGCGCGCGCTACGACCGGCTCTATATCGGCGGATGACCCTGATCCTGTCGCCCCTCGCCGCGCTCGGGCGCAAGACGCTGGCGGCGCTGGCGATGCTGGGGCGGATCACGCTCTTCGCCCTCTCGACCTTCAGCCACATCCTGCGCCCGCCCTTCTACCCGCGCGAGGTGTTCAACGCGCTGATGCAGGTGGGCTGGCTCTCCCTGCCCGTGGTGGGCCTCACGGCCATCTTCACCGGCGGCGCGCTGGCCTTGCAGATCTACTCTGGCGGCGCGCGCTTCAACGCCGAGGCCGTGGTGCCTCAGATCGTCGCCATCGGCATGGTGCGCGAACTGGGCCCCGTATTGGTGGGCCTGATGATCGCCGCCCGCGTCACGTCCTCGATCGCCGCCGAAATCGCCACCATGAAGGTGACAGAGCAGATCGACGCGCTCGTCACCCTCTCTACCCACCCGATGAAATACCTCGTCGCGCCCCGCGTGCTGGCCGCCCTTA
Organism: Roseovarius sp. MMSF_3350; assembly: GCF_030733425.1. Classification (GTDB taxonomy): domain Bacteria; phylum Pseudomonadota; class Alphaproteobacteria; order Rhodobacterales; family Rhodobacteraceae; genus Roseovarius. The sequence continues at coordinate 53,886 of NZ_JASHIZ010000007.1, read as the reverse complement.
TCACCGTGCCGCTGCTGGTGGGCGTGGGCGACATCATCGGCATCCTGGGCGGCTACACCGTGGGCGTGCAGAACCTCGGCTTCAACGCCGCCACCTACATCCAGAACACCGTCGACTTTCTGGAACCGCTCGACATCATCTCGAGCCTCGTCAAGGGCGCGGTCTTCGGCGTCATCGCCGCCGTGATGGGCTGCTATTACGGCATGAACTCGGGCCGCGGCGCACAGGGCGTCGGCCGCGCCACCAAGGGCTCGGTCCAGGCCGCCGCCATCCTGATCCTCGCCGCCAACTTCCTGCTGACGGGGGTGTTCTTCTCGGTATGATCGAGCTTTCGGACGTCCATAAGGCCTTCGGCGCCAACCACGTCCTGCGCGGCGTGAACCTGACGATTCCCAAGGGCACCTCGATGGTCATCATCGGCGGCTCAGGCACCGGCAAATCCGTGGCCCTGAAATGCGTGCTGGGCCTGATCCAGCCCGATAGCGGCCTGATCACCCTCGACGGGCAGGACGTCACCAAGGGCGACCGCGACGCCTTCCTCGCCCGTTTCGGGATGCTGTTCCAGGGCGGCGCGCTCTTCGATTCGCTGCCGGTCTGGCAGAACGTCGCCTTCCGCCTCCTGCGCGGCTCCCTGAAACGCCCCTGGGACGAGGCCCGCGAGATCGCCATCGAGAAACTCCGCCGCGTCGGCCTCACGCCCGAGCAGGCCGACAAGTTCCCCGCCGAGCTGTCGGGCGGGATGCAGAAACGCGTCGGACTGGCCCGCGCCATCTGCGCCGAGCCCGAGATCATCTTCTTCGACGAGCCCACCACCGGCCTCGACCCGATCATGTCGGGCGTCATCAACGAGCTGATCCGCGAAATCGTGGTGGAGATGGGCGCCACCGCCATGACCATCACCCACGACATGACGTCGGTGCGCGCCATCGCCGACAACGTGGCGATGCTCCACGGCGGCAAGATCCGCTGGACCGGCCCGGTCTCTGGCATGGACAATTCCGGCGATCCCTATCTCGAACAGTTCGTCACCGGCTCCGCCGAAGGCCCGATCGAAGCGGTCCGCTGACCTCTCCACACCGTTTTCTTGAAAAGAAAACGCCCGGACTCTTTTCAAGAGTCCGCCCCCAGCGCTTGCTCCTGTTCTTTCGTCCCCTTACCTCTGGGTCATACCCGCCCAAGGCCATTCATGCTCAAATACCTCAACCTGACCTTGCTGGTCCTTTTCCCCATCGCCTGGTTCGCCCCCCTGATGCGCGCCGGCCTCCTGCCGCTCTTCGGCCTGTCGGAAATCTCCGTCATCACCGGGCTGCAATCGCTCTGGAACAGCGACGTGTTCCTGGCCCTCATGGTCACCTTCTTCGCCCTTTTCGCGCCCTACGTGAAAACCATCGGCCTCGCCCTCATCCATTTCGGCCTTTTGCGCCGCAAGACCCTCCCGGCCCTGCAAATCCTCGGCAAACTCGCCATGGCCGATATCTTTCTCATCGCCCTCTACATCACGCTCTCCAAGGGCATCGGCGTCGGCCGGATCGAGACCGCCTGGGGCCTCTACCTCTTCACCGCCTGCATTCTCGCCTCCATTGTCATCGGCCACCTGAGCGAGAAACCTTTGCGGCCCGCTGGAACCATCCCGAAGGACCGGCGTTAACGACGGAAGAATCGCCGTTTCACTCTATTCCGAGCGCAGTTTGGAAATTTCCAGTAGGTGAATTGCTAATACAGGCGTAAACTTGCCGATGTTATGTTGGTAACACTTTTTTGGGGGAAGTGATGACCGAGACTCTTCGTTCGGTATACGTAATTGCACAATATTTTTTGAATCGTCTTGCCGTGGCAACCTTCGCGCTGGCCGCGCTGATCTTGACAGCTGCCACCGTATCGTCCGCATTCGGCGTATTGCCCTGGCTCGAGTTCCGTGTGAGCTTCGGCGGTCAAGTATATGAAAACGCAGGGAAGATCGCCCAGATAGGCATCACCGCCCTCGCCGTTCTGCTGTGCTTCTACCTGCCTGCCAACGCCCGCGTCATGGCACTGGAAAACTCGCACCGCCGCTTTCACATGAACATGCATGACGTGACGCAGGCCTATGCCGCCGCCCACGCCGCCGACCGCGCCGGCATGTTCCGCATCCAGTCCGAATTCGACGCCGTGCGCGAGCGCCTCGCCTACATGCGCGAACACCCCGACCTGGAATCGCTGGAACCGCAGATCATGGAGGTGGCGGCGCAGATGTCCTACATCAGCCGCGAACTGGCCGAGGTCTATTCCGACGACAAGGTCGACCGCGCCCGCGCCTTCCTCAAGCAGCGCCAGCAGGAGATCGAGCAATTCAACAAGCGTCTCGATCACGCCAAGGCCGTCGGCGTCCGGCTCAAGCAATGGGCCATGGATGTCGAGATGGAGGAAAGCGTCGCGGTCAGCCAGCTGGAGCGTCTGCGCGACGACCTGCGCCCGATCCTGCCCGAACTGGGCTACGAGGAGGTCTCAAGCCTCGACGATACCGTGGTCGGCCTGCCCAACCGCGCCGCCGAATAGCGCGGCTCGCGCACCCGCGCAGGATCAGCGTTTGACCGCGCCCCGCACTTGGGGCATGACCCACCTCATGGGAAAGACCGCCTCCTTCACCTGCACCGCCTGCGGCGCCGTCCATTCCAAGTGGTCCGGCCGCTGCGACGCCTGCGGCGAATGGAACACCATTATCGAAGAGGCGCCACTGTCCGCCGGCCCGGCCTCCAAATCGCTCGGCACGAAACGCGGCAACGCCATCGCGCTCAGCGACCTGTCCACCGCCGAAGCGCCCCCGCCGCGCACCATGTCGGGGATGGCAGAGCTTGACCGCGTCCTTGGCGGCGGCCTCGTCCCCGGCTCGGCCACGCTGGTGGGCGGCGACCCCGGAATCGGGAAATCTACGCTGCTCTTGCAAGCCGCCGCCCGCTTCGCCCAGGCTGGCCTGCAAACCGTCTACGTCTCGGGCGAAGAGGCCAGCGCCCAGGTCCGGATGCGCGCCCAGCGCCTCGGCCTCGGCGACGCGCCCGTGAAACTGGCCACCGCCACCGCCCTGCGCGACATCATCACCACGCTCGACCGCGACACGCCCCAGCTTGTCATCATCGATTCGATTCAGACCATGTGGGCCGACAATGTCGACAGCGCGCCCGGCTCCGTGGCCCAGGTCCGCGCCGCCGCGCACGAGCTTGTCACCTTCGCCAAGCGCAAGGGCTGCTCGGTCGTCCTGGTCGGCCACGTCACCAAGGAAGGCCAGATCGCCGGCCCCCGCGTGGTCGAGCACATGGTCGATTCGGTTCTCTATTTCGAGGGCGAACGCGGGCACCAGTTCCGCATCCTGCGTGCCGTCAAGAACCGCTTCGGCCCCGCCGACGAGATCGGCGTGTTCGAGATGACGGGCGCGGGCCTTGCAGAGGTCCCCAACCCCTCCGCGCTCTTTTTGTCAGGCCGCGGCGACCCCTCGCCCGGCTCGGTCGTCTTCGCCGGCATCGAAGGCACCCGCCCCGTGCTGGTGGAAATGCAGGCGCTCGTCGCCCCCACGCCGCATTCGCAGCCACGCCGCGCGGTGGTGGGCTGGGACGGCGCGCGCCTCGCCATGATCCTCGCCGTGCTCGAGGCGCGCTGCGCCGTGCCCTTCGCCGGGCTTGATGTCTATCTCAACGTCGCCGGCGGCATCCGCATCTCCGAGCCCGCCGCCGACCTTGCCGTCGCCGCCGCGCTTCTCAGTGCGCGGGAAGACACCGCCCTGCCCTCCGAATGTGTGCTTTTCGGCGAAATCTCCCTCTCCGGCGCCCTGCGCCCGGTGTCGCAAACAGAAAACAGGTTGAAAGAAGCCGCAAAACTTGGTTTCTGCTCGGCAATCATTCCCGCCGGTGGCAAGACCGGCGGCACGGGCGGTCTGTCTCTGAAACGGATGGGCGACCTGACCAGCTTCGTAGGTGAGATTTTCGGCGCGGGGTAGCGCGCCCAACCAAAGGTAAAACAGGACGCGCTCATGGAAGGCTTCACCATCATCGACGGTATCGTCGCGCTGATCATCGTGCTGTCGGCACTGCTGGCCTATTCGCGCGGCATCGTGCGTGAACTTCTGGCCATCGCCGGCTGGGTCGTGGCCGCCATTCTGGCGTTTCTCTTCGCCCCGCAGGTCGAACCGCTGGTCAAGGAAGTACCCGTCGTGGGCGATTTCCTCGCCGACACCTGCGCGCTCTCCATGCTGGCCGCCGCCGCGGCAATCTTTGCCCTCACGCTGATCGTCACCTCTCTGATAACGCCACTCTTTTCGTCGGTGGTGCAACGCTCCGCGCTTGGCGGGATCGATCAGGGGCTCGGCTTCCTTTTCGGCGTCGCCCGCGGCATCCTTCTGGTGGCCATCGCCTATTTCGTCTACGAAACAGTGGTGACCAGCCAGGACATCCAGATGATCGACGACAGCCGCTCGGCCCGCGTCTTCTCCCAGCTCACGTCAAAGGTCGAGGACGGCAACCCCGAACAGGCGCTCGGCTGGATCACCCAGAAATACGAGGACCTGGTCAGCGCCTGCGACGCCCCGGCCGAGCCCGTCGACCCCCAGCCCACCGAAACGCAACAGCAATAGGCGCAGCGGTTTGCCCTCCGCCCCCCTCTTCGCGGCCATCCTGATCGCGGTCTGCGGCTCCTTCATCGCCATGCAGGCCCCGATCAACTCCGCCCTGGGGCGCTCCATCGACAGCACGCTGGCCGCGGCCACGATCTCCTTCGGCGTGGGCTTCTTCATCCTTCTGGCGCTCTCGATCGTCCACGGCGACGGCCCGGCGCTGGCCCGCGCGCCCTTCGTGCCGAAATATCTGCTGATCGGCGGCGCGCTGGGGGCCGTCTACGTGTGGTCCGCGCTCTGGGCCGTGCCGATCCTGGGCGTGCTGACCACCACCACCGTGCTGATCCTGGGCCAGATGGTCGCCGCCCTCGCGCTCGACCACTTCGGCGCCTTCGGCATTGCCCCGCGCGACGTCTCGCTGCAGCGCATCGTCGCCGCCTTGCTGGTCGCGGCCGGCGCGGTGCTCTCGCGCTACTGAACGCGCCTGCGCCGCGTGGCACAACCGTCGCCCGTTCGACACGTCACGTCACGGCGCAAATTTTCACATGATAGTTTCGTGACATATCCGCCCCGAGCCACTATCTAGAGGCTCAAGCGTCCACGGATTCGGAGCTGCCCCTTGTCCGACAAGCATATGCCCCCTGCCCATCCTTTCGACTTCGACGCGGTGCGCGACACCGGCGACGAGGACAAGCTGCACGAGGAATGCGGCGTCTTCGGGGTGATCGGCGTCACCGACGCCGCCAATTTCGTCGCCCTCGGCCTGCATGCCCTGCAACACCGCGGGCAAGAGGCCGGCGGCATCGTCTCCCACCACCCCGAAGAGGGCTTCAACTCCGCCCGCCGCTTCGGTTACGTGCGCGACAACTTCACCCGCCAAAGCCTCATGGAAACCCTGCCCGGCCCGCTCTCCATCGGCCATGTCCGCTATTCCACCGCCGGCGGCAAGAATCCCGTGATCCGCGACGTCCAGCCCTTCTTCGGCGAGTTCGCCATGGGCGGCGCTGCGATTGCCCATAACGGCAACATCACCAACGCCAACGCCCTGCGCCGCGAACTGATCGAGCGCGGCTCGATCTTCCAATCGAATTCCGATACCGAGTGCATCATCCACCTGATGGCCCGCTCGCTGCAACGCAACATCCCCGAACGCATGGAAGACGCCCTGCGCCGGGTCGAGGGCGCGTTTTCCATCGTCGCCATGACCGACGAAAAGCTCATCGGCGTGCGCGACCCGCTGGGCGTGCGCCCGCTGGTGCTGGGCCAGGTCGGCGACGGCTGGGTGCTCAGCTCCGAGACCTGCGCGCTCGACATCATCGGCGCCCGCTTCGTGCGCGAGATCGAACCGGGCGAAATGGTCGTCATCAACGAGGACGGCGTCGAAAGCCACCGCCCCTTCCGCCCGCGCCGCTCGCGCTTCTGCATCTTCGAACATGTCTATTTCTCGCGCCCCGATTCCATCATCGGCGGCCGCTCGGTCTACGAGACGCGCCGCCAGATCGGCGTGGAACTGGCCAAGGAAAGCCCGGTCGAGGCCGATCTCGTCTGCCCGGTGCCCGATTCCGGCACCCCCGCCGCCATCGGCTTCAGCCAGGAAAGCGGCATCCCCTACGCCATGGGCATCATCCGCAACCAGTACATGGGCCGCACCTTCATCGAGCCGACCGAGCAGATCCGCAACATGGGCGTCCGGCTCAAGCTGAACGTCAACCGTGCCCTGATCGAGGGCAAGCGCGTGATCCTCGTCGACGACAGCGTCGTGCGCGGCACCACCTCGCGCAAGATCAAGGAGATGATCCTCGACGCCGGCGCGGCCGAGGTGCATTTCCGCATCGCGTCCCCCCCCACGGCCTGGCCCTGCTTCTACGGCGTCGACACGCCCAACCGCGAGAAATTGCTGGCCGCCACCATGTCCGAGGACGAGATGCGCGAACATCTGGCCGTCGACAGCCTCAAGTTCATCTCGCTCGACGGTCTCTACCGCGCCGTGGGCGAGGCCAAGGGCCGCGACACCGGCTGCCCGCAATATTGCGACGCCTGCTTCTCCGGCGACTACCCGGTGGAACCTTCCGACCAGATCGAAAAAGGCTTCGCGCTCAAGGCGGCCGAGTAAGGCGTCTTGCCGGTCGCTCGGCGGGCGGAATCTACAAGCCGAAACCTGCGACAAGACCGCCCGCACGGGCAGGTAAGCGGCCGGCCGCCACCCCGATGCTGCAACGCAGCGTCAATCCGCCGATCCTCGCGAATCCGGGTTTTCATTGCCTCGCGCGGCACATAGGTGCCGGCTGTTCACACATGTAACGCAAGCAGGCAGAAAATGGCATCCGAGACCGACACTCCCCGCGAAACGCTCGAGACCGCGACCCTCAAGAACGCGCTTCCCTCGGGGCGCCTCGCGCTGCTCGGGACCTTCCTCAAACCCGATGGCGACCGCGCGCTGATCCGCACCGCCTCGGGCAAGATCGCGACCGTCACCAAGGGCGCCACCATCGGCAACGCCAAGGTCATCGCCATCGAGGAAGGCAAGCTCGTGCTCATGCGCGGCACCAACACCACGACGCTGGAAATGCCGCGCGGCTGAGGCTTGACCGCGCCCGGCCCAACAGGGCACATGCCCGATATGTCCGACGCGCCGCTTCGCTATCGCCCGCATCACTTCCTCTGCTCGCTGGGGTTCCAGGGCAAGGGTTATTCCGACGCGTTTACCGCCAACATGGCCCGCATCGTCGAGGACCGCCTGCGCGCGCCCGGCGGCGATGATGTGATGATCGAGGTCGTCGCGGCCACCGACGACATCTGCGTCCCCTGCCCCAAGCGGCGCGGCACGCGCTGCACCTCGCAAGACAAGATCGCCGCGCTCGACACCCGGCACGCCGACGCGCTTGGCCTCACCGTGGGCACGCGCCTGACATGGGGCAACGCCAAGCAACGTATCGTGGCAAACGTCCCACCCGGCGCGCTCTCGCAGCTTTGTGCGGGCTGCCAATGGCTGGAGCTGGGCCTCTGCGAAGCCGCCCTGAAAGACCTCCACGAAACCGCCTGAGCCGTTTCCTGCGCAGAAAACGCCCCGGAAAATACGCATTTTCCGGGGCAGAATTTACGTAAATTCTGCCGCCCCGCCCAAACGAAAAACGCCGCCCCAATCCGGGACGGCGCTTCGGAATTCGTGTGTGTGGGGTCTCAGCTCTTGCGTGCCTGCAGCGCTTTCCAGCCGCCCCAGACGACCATCGCCGCGATCACGGCCTTGACCGCGTCACCCAGCAGGAACGGCGCCATCCAGCCGACCCAAAGCTCGGGCAACGTCGTGCCCATCACCATCGCCGGCCATGCCAGCCCGGGGATGTACAGCAACGCCGAGATCACCATCGCGATCAATGCGGTCGACACGACACCCCGTGCCAGGCCCTTTTCCACGGCCAGACCGGCCAGGAACGCCATCGCGGCAAAACCATAGAGGAACCCCGCCGTCGGGCCCATCAGCGCTGCCGCCGAGGCGCCGTTCGCAAAGACGGGCAGGCCCATCGCGCCGTAACCCAGGTAGGTCACCAGCGTCGCCAGGCCCAGCTGCGAGCCGAAGGTCAGCCCGACGATCAGGATCGCCAGCGTCTGCAACGTCATCGGCACCGGGAAGAACGGGATGCTCACCTGCGCGGCCATTGCGATGAACAGCGACCCGCCGATCACCAGCCCCAGTTTCTTCGTCAGACCTTCGTGGCCGATCACGGCCTTGCTCAAAACGGTGTCCGCCATGGCACTGTCCTTTCCTGTCTCGTTTCACCCGCCTTTCTTGGGCGCGCGTGGCCAAGTGTCAAGCGATTATAGCGCCCCTCCGATGATCCGGAACATCGACAATAGGCGGGGCGCGTGCACCGCCCGGGCGTCGCGCAACGGCCCGGCGAATTTCCTGACCCGGGGTGCTGGCACGACGCTTTACGCTTGATATTGCCCCGCCGGAATGAGATTTGGCAGGACATGGATACCGCACCCTCTCGTAAGATCGCCCTCGTGACCGGCGCCTCGCGCGGCCTTGGCGCAGCCCTCGCCCAGGCCTTGGCACCGACGCACCATATCGTCGCCGTCGCCCGCACCACCGGCGCGCTGGAAGAGCTGGACGACCGCATCAAGGCGCAGGGCGGCGACGCGACACTGGCGCCCATGGATATCAACACCGAGGCCGCCATGGCCCAGCTCTGCCGGTCGATCTACGACCGCTGGGGCGCGCTCGACCTCTGGGTGCACACGGCCGTTCACGCCGCGCCGATGACCCCCACGCACCAGATCGATGTCAAGGACTGGCGCACTTCGCTCAACACCAATGTCGATGCCGTCGCGCGCCTCATCGGCTTCATCAGCCCGCTTCTGGGCGAGACCGGCCGCGCCGTCTTTTTCGACGATCCCCGCGCCGGGCAGAAATTCTTCGGCACCTACGGCGCCACCAAGGCCGCCCAGATCGCCCTTGCCCGCAGTTGGCAGGCTGAAACCGTCAAGCTCGGGCCCAAGGTGCAGGTGCTCGACCCCGGCCCCATCGCCACCGCGACCCGCGCCCGTTTCTTCCCCGGCGAGGACCGCGAGGCGCTGCCCACCGCGCCCGACGTGGCCGCGCGCCTGTTGTCGGAGATCCTGTAGCGCCTTACAGGCTTGGTCGCGCCCCTGCGGCAAGTGCCGGCTCACGTGCCTGCCTCCTTGGAAAACGCGTGCGCAAACACGCCAGATAGCCCTGTTGCACGAGCGGGAGACCCGTTGCACCCCGCAATAGATACACCATAAAAAACAATGGCTTGCCTGTTTTCTTGAAAAATTTACTGCATTTCCCTGAAACTATCCGCCAGAGCGTTCCGTCTCTTGTTTTGCGGGGGCGCAGAAAAGACAGGGGACCACAGATGCGCATGCTTATCAGTGTTCTGACAAAACGCAGCCACCAGGCTGAAGCACCGGCCGAAGAAGCACCGTCGCGGATCACACGCGAAGAGATCGCCAGCCTTTTCGCCGCAGAACTCAGCTATTGAGTTCGGCAAACTGCCTCTCACGGTCCTGAAGCGGCGACAGCATAGACTTAGGATACGGTCCCGTTAAACCCCGGGACACGCTTGGCAGACTGCGCGGCCTCCCGGCGGTTGCAGGTCTTTGCCGGCCGATTGCATCGACAGTTGCATCCGTTCCGCCCCGGCTTTTTCTTGTCAAAAATACTCACCTCCAACGCCGGCCACCTGACGCCACGCCCGAACATCCTGTTGCCCTCCGGACGCGGCCCCGTACAGCCCTCCCTGCAGCGCTTGCTCCCTGCCCGTCGCCCCGCTACACAAGGCAAAACCCCGCCCCGAACACCCAACGGCAGGAGCAGCCCCTTGCGCATTCTCATCACCAATGACGACGGCATCTCGGCCCCCGGCCTCGCCGTCCTGGAAGAGATCGCGACCGACCTTGCCGGCCCCTCGGGCGAGGTCTGGACCGTGGCCCCCGCCTTCGAGCAATCGGGCGTCGGCCACTGCATTTCCTACACCACACCGATGATGATCAGCCAGATGGACGAGCGTCGCTTCGCCGCGCAAGGCTCGCCCGCCGACTGCGTGCTGGCGGCTGTGCATGACGTGATGAAGGACACGCCCCCCGACCTGATCCTGTCGGGCGTGAACCGCGGCAACAACGCGGCCGAGAATGCGGTCTATTCCGGCACCGTCGGCGGCGCGATGGAGGCCGCGCTGCAGGGCTTCCCCGCCGTCGCCCTCAGCCAATATTACGGCCCCCGCAACCGCGACCTCGACGACCAGTTCGAATCAAGCCGCCAGCACGGCCTTGCCACCCTGCGCACCCTTCTGGACAAGGGCGTCTGGACCCGCGACGACTACGGCATCTTCTACAACGTGAATTTCCCGCCCGTGCCCGGTGCCGAGGTGCAGGGCATGCGCGCCTGCCGCCAGGGCTTTCGCCGCGACATGGGCTTTGGCGTGCAACCCACCACCTCGCCCTCGGGCCGCCGTTTCCTGTGGGTCACCGGCGCGCCGCAGGGCGAGCCCACCGCCGACGGCACCGACGCCGACTGGAACCTCAAGGGTTACATTTCCGTCACGCCCATGCGCGCCGATCTTACCGCGCATGACGCGCTCGACGCGCTCAAGGCGATCGAATGACGCCGATGACCGACGACGCCGACGATATCGCCGAACGCAAGATGCAGTTTCTCTTCGCGCTGCGCTCGCGCGGGGTGACCGACAAGCGCGTCCTGACGGCCATGGAAAAGATCGACCGCGGCGCCTTCGTGCGCGGTCACTTCGCCTCCCGCGCCTACGAGGATACGCCCCTGCCCATCACCTGCGGCCAGACCATTTCGCAGCCCTCCGTGGTCGGCCTGATGACCCAGGCGCTCAAGGTCACGCCGCGCGACAAGGTGCTCGAAGTCGGCACCGGCTCGGGCTACCAGGCCGCGATCCTCAGCCAGCTTGCCCGCCGGGTCTATACCGTCGACCGGCACAAGGCGCTGGTGGCCGACGCCAGCGCCATTTTCCAGGCGCTCGACCTGACCAACATCACCGCGCTGACCGCCGATGGCAGCTTCGGCCTGCCCGAACAGGCCCCGTTCGACCGCATCCTGGTCACGGCAGCGGCCGAAGATCCGCCCGGGCCGCTCTTGGCGCAATTGAAAATCGGGGGTATCATGGTCGTACCCGTGGGGCAGTCCGACACGGTACAAAGCCTGATCCGGGTCACCCGGTCCGAAACGGGCTTCGACTACGACGAACTGCGCCCGGTGCGTTTCGTGCCCCTGCTCGAAGGGCTGGGCCGGGACTGACAGGACAGGACAGAACCACAAGGCCGGGGCCGTCCCGGTCGCCGCTTTGATCCCCGGCCAACAAGGGGACCGAGATGAGGACAAGATCGAGATGAGCCACTTCAAACCCCCCCTGCGACCCCTCGTTTGCGCCGTGGCGCTGTTGGCCGTGGCCGGATGCGACGATTTCGACCTCGACCTGCGCAACGGCGGACCCAGCACCGCCGAGGCCGCGCGCAACGCCAGCGCCACCCGGCCCACGCCCGACAGCCGCGGCATCATCTCCTACCCGAATTACCAGGTTGCCGTGGCCCGCCGCGGCGACACCCTGCAAAGCCTCGCGCGCCGCATCGGCGCCGATGTGGGCGAGCTTTCGCGCTACAACGGCATTCAGCCGGGCGACACCCTGCGCCAGGGCGAGGTCATCGCCCTGCCCGGTCGTGTCGCCGAACCCTCCGGGGGCCCGCTCACACCCCGGCCCGGCGTCGACATCACCTCGGTCGCCGGCACCGCGATCGAGAATGCCAGCGCGGGCCGGACCACGTCCAACCGCACCCTCGACAGCGGCCAGTCGGGCGTCGAGCCCGTCCGCCACCAGGTTCAGCGCGGCGAGACCGCCTTCACCATTGCCCGGCTCTACGACGTATCGGTCCGCAGCCTGGCAGACTGGAACGGCCTCGGCCCCGATTTCGCAGTGCGCGAAGGCCAGTACCTGCTGATTCCAGTGGCAATGCCCGATGCCTCGCCGAACGAGGTCCAGACCACCGCGCTGGAAACGACCGTGCCGGGCCAGGGCAGCCCCACGCCCACCCCGCCCTCCGCGGCCCAGCCTCTGCCCGAGGAAAAGACCGTGCCCGCCGCCAAGCCGGTCGAATCCACCGCGGCGCCCGATCTAGGCGGCAACACCGCCAGCGCCAGCAGCAATGCCCGGATGAGCTATCCAGTGAAGGGCGACATCATCCGCGAATATGCCAAGGGCAAGAATGACGGCATCGACATCGCCGCCCCCGCCGGCACGCCCGTCCGCGCCGCCCAGGCCGGCACCGTGGCGGCCATCACCAAGGACACCAACGGCGTGCCCATCATCGTGGTCAAGCACGACCAGAACCTGCTGACGGTCTATTCCAATGTGGGCGACGTGAAGGTGTCCAAGGGCGACCAGGTCGCGCGCGGCGGCCAGTTGGCCGCAATCCGCACCGACGGCACCGCCGCCCTGCATTTCGAGGTGCGCGAAGGCTTCGACAGCGTCGACCCGCTGCCCTACTTGCAATAGGCGCAGCTGCTGTCAACGTAGGGTGGGGTTTCACCCCACCCCCACGCCACGCTCGCCAATCGCGCCACGCCAAATGAACCCCACGCCCGGTGGCCGCCACGCGCTCGGCTTCCAAACCCTCGCCTCAACAATTGAACGCCAACGTAGGGTGGGGTTTCACCCCACCCCGTGCCATCTCCATCGCGCCACGCCAAACCAACCCCACGCCCGGCGGCCGCCACGCGTTCTGTCCCCAAATTCTAAGAAAAAGCCTACAGGCTCACGCCCCGCCGACCGGCCAGGTCGGTGAAATACTGCCACGCCACACGGCCCGACCGCGACCCGCGCGTCGCCTGCCACTCGATGGCCTCGGCCCGCAGCGTGGCGTCGTCGATCTCGATCCCATGCGCATCGCAATACCCCCGGATCATCGACAGGTATTCGTCCTGATCGCAGGGATGGAACCCCAGCCAAAGTCCGAACCGATCCGAAAGAGAGACCTTCTCCTCGGTCGCCTCGCTGGGGTTGATCGCGCTCGACCGCTCGTTCTCGATCATGTCGCGGGGCATCAGGTGGCGGCGGTTCGAGGTGGCATAGAACACCACGTTCTCGGGCCGGCCCTCGATTCCGCCATCCAGCACCGCCTTCAGCGATTTGTAATGCTGGTCATCGTGACCAAAGCTCAGGTCGTCGCAGAACAGAATGAACCGCGCCTGGCTCTTGCGCAGGATATTCAGCAGCCGCCCCACGCTCGGCAGGTCCTCGCGCTGCAACTCCACGATCTTCAGGTCGTGCCCCTCGGCCCGCACGGCGGCATGCACCGCCTTCACCAGGCTCGACTTGCCCATCCCCCGCGCGCCCCAAAGCAGCGCATTGTTCGCAGGCAGTCCCTTGGCGAAATGCCGTGTGTTCTCCAAAAGCGTATCGCGCGACCGGTTGATCCCCACCAGCAGATCCATATCCACCCGGTTCACGTTCTGCACGGGATGCAAACGGTCCGGCTCCACGTGCCACACGAACGCGTCGGCGCCGTCGAAATCCGGCGTCGCCATGGGCGCCGGGCTGATCCGCTCCAGCGCGGCCGCGATCCGTTCCATCGGGTCTGCGGTCACGTCTTGCTCCGGTCTTCGTCCAGATCGTCCAGGTCGCCCGCGTCATCCTCGTCATCGGCGTCGAACTCGGCTTCCATCGGGTCTTCTTCGCCATCATCCTCGAACCACACGCCCTCGGCACGCAGCTTTTCCTCGCGGGTCTTCTCCACCCGGCGCACAAGGAAGATGGAAATCTCGTAAAGCCCGTAAACCACCGTGAACAGGATCAGCTGCGTCACCACGTCCGGCGGCGTCACCAGGGCGGCCAGCACCAGGATGCCCACCATCGCGTATTTCCGCACGCCACCCAGCCCCTCGGCGCTCACCAATCCGGCCTTGCCCATCAGCGTCAGCAGCACCGGCAGTTGGAAACAGATGCCGAAGGCCATGATGAATTTCAGCGTGATATCAAGGCTCTCGTTCACCTTCCCGAAGAAGGTGATCTTGATGCCTTCATCCGTTTCCGGCACCACCGCGCCCAGGTTGTCGGGCACCACCGGCAGGTTCGGGTCGGCCACCGTCTCGACCTCGCCGATCGCCCCGGTCAGCAGGTTGGCGAAGATCGAGCTGACATCGGCGAACCCCAAAAAGAAGTTCATCGCCAACGGCGTGACCACGAAATGCGCAAACGCCGCCCCCAGCACGAACATGAGCGGCGAGGCGATTATGAACGGCAGGAACGCCGCCTTCTCGTTGCGGTACAGCCCCGGCGCAACAAAGCGCCACATCTGCTGAGCGATCACCGGAAAGGCCAGCATGAAGCCGAACACCATCGAGATCCGGAACAGCGTGAACAGGTATTCCTGCGGGCTGGTATATTGCAGCGTCGGCGACGGGTCGCCCAGTTCCCGCAAGGTCGCCTCGATCGGGCCCAGCAGAAATTGCAGGATCGGCTCTGCCACCACGAAGGCCAGCACGATCCCCACGAGAAACGCCAGCACCGAGCGGATCAGCCGCGTGCGCAGCTCCGCCAGATGTTCGATCAGCGGGGCCGAGCTCATCTCGATGTCGTCGTCGTCCGCGGCACTCATGCAGGTTTATCCGAGGCGGGCTTCTTGGCCGCAGGTTTCTTCGCCGCCGCCTTGCTTGCAGGCGCCTTTTTCGGCGCCGCCTTCTTGGGCGCTGCCTTGGCCCCCGTCTTGGCTGCTGCCTTTTTCGCAGGGCTCTTCCTGGCCGGCGCCGGTTTGGCGGCCTCACCGGCCTTCTCCGCCGCGGGCTTGGGCGTCTCAGGGTCCGCCGCCTTCGCCTTCGCCGCCTCTTCCGCCGCCTTGCGCTCGTCGGCCATTTCGGCAGAGCGTTTCGAGATCTTGTCGACCATCGCCTTGCGGTCGTCGTCGAACTCGGCCCGCTTGGGCGTGGGTCCCGCCATCGTCTTGGCGGTGAAGCTGTCGGTCGATTTCTTGACCTCGTCCATCGCCGCGCCCATCGGGTTGGTGGCCGATTTCAACGACTTGGACACCTCGTTGACGCCCGCCTCGTCAGCCGCGTCGTTCATCGCCCGGCTGAATTCGCGCGCCATCTGCTTGGCCTTGCCCACGAACCGTCCCACGGTCCGGAACATGCCCGGCAAATCCTTTGGCCCCACGACGATCAGCGCGACGATGCCGATCACCAAGAGCTCGGTCCAGCCCAGGTCGAACATTCAGGGGATCAAACCTTGTCTTTGTTCTCTTCGGGCGTGACGTCCCGAGCCGAGTCTGCAGCGTCGTTGCTGGCGTCCTCGACTTCCTTGTTTCCTTCCGCGACGCCCTTCTTGAACGAGGTGATGCCCTTGCCCACTTCGCCCATCAGCGACGAGATCTTGCCGCGTCCGAAAAGGACCAGCACGACCACCGCGATCAGCAAAAGGCCCGGAAGGCCGATGTTGTTCAGCATGATATGTCTCCCTTATCCCGGCCCCGTTTCTGGGGTCCCGCAGGATGTACGTCAACCGTATCTATGCGGTTGCGCCGCCGGTTGGAAGAACCAATCCGTCGCAGAATCCGGGTTTTTCCGGGGGAGAGCCGGAAATTTCGAAATTTCCGGTCCAATTTTCGCGAAAATTGCCGCCCCCTACATCGTGGCGTTGATCGCGCCGCCGTCCAGCAGGATGTTCTGCCCCACGATGAACCCGGCGTGCCGGCTGCACAGGAACGCGCAGGCCGCGCCGAATTCCTCGGCGGTGCCATAGCGCCCGGCGGGGATCGTCGCCGCCCGTTGCGCGCGCGCCTCGTCAAGGGTGATCGATTGCGCCTCGCTCACGCCGCGGTCCAGGGAATCGGCCCGGTCCGTCGCGTGAATACCGGGTTGCAGGTTGTTGATCGTCACACCTTTTCCCGCCACCTGCCGCGCCGTCCCCGCGACATATCCGGTCAGCCCCGCGCGCGCCGAATTGCTCAGCCCCAGCACCGGGATCGGCGCCTTCACGCTTTGCGAGGTGATGTTGACCACCCGGCCCCAGCCCCGCTCCATCATGCCCGGCACCAGCGCCTTGATGAACGCGATCGGCGTCAGCATGTTGGCGTCCAGCGCCTTGATGAAATCCTCGCGGTCCCAGTCCGTCCACTTTCCCGGCGGCGGGCCACCTGCATTTGTCACAAGGATATCAACGCCCTGCGCGGCACCTATCACCTTCTCCTGCCCCTCCGGCGTGGTTACGTCACACGCCACGGTGGTCGCCTTCACGCCAAAGTCGTCGCGAATGGCCCGCGCCGACGCCTCCAGCGCCTCTTCTCCGCGCGCGTTCATCACCAGGTCCACGCCCGCCTCCGCCAGCGCCCGCGCACAGCCCAGCCCCAGCCCTTTCGACGAGGCGCAGACAAGGGCGCGTTTACCGTTTATTCCAAGGTCCATGATACTCTCTCCCGATCTTCCGCCCCCAGTTAGCATTCCCTCCGCCCTCAGGACCAGCAAAACCCCGTCGCGCGTCGCCGTGTTGACCACATGACGCCACAATCCTAGTCTATGCCGTCCAAGCAGGGCAGCGCAGGTCCGCCAACGGGCCGCAACAGGAACAAGGAACAGCATGACCAAGGGTCCAGACCGTCCGGCCTATGCCATCCCCGTCCACCGGGCGGCGGATTTCACGGTCATCAACGGGGCCAACCTCGGCGATTCCATTTCCTTCGCGCACGAGCTCGATCTCGACGACACCTACGACCTGCGCGTCGGCGCCCGCCTGCACCGCCTGTCGCTGGCCCCCGGCGACGGCAACGCGCTCACCATCATGGACGGCTCCCGGCTCGGAACGCCCGGTGCCACCGTCCATCTCGACAGCTGCCTGACGATGATGTCGGCCAACGGCCAGACCTCCGAGATCCTGATCCTGGTCGAGGTCGACACCGCCGGCGACGTGGCCCAGGTCTATGCCCATCCGCTGGCCCGGCTGAAACCGCGCACCGGCTACAGCCTTGTCGGCATCGACACCGTCAACGCCCGCCAGAAATTCGCCGAGGTGGCCTGCGTGTCCTTCTCCAAGGGCACGCATATCACCATGGCCTCCGGCGCCCAGACCCCGATCGAAGATCTCAAACCCGGCGACCGCATCCTCACCCGCGACGACGGCCCCCAGCCCGTGCGCTGGATCGGCCAGTCCACCGTGCGCGCGGTGGGCGAGTTCTCCCCCATCCGCATCCGCGCAGGCGTGATGAACAACACCGGCGACCTGCTGGTCAGCCCCGATCACCGGCTTTTCGTCTACCAGCGCTCCGACGCGCTCGGCGCCGGCCGGTCCGAGGTGCTGATCCGCGCCCGCCACCTGGTGAACGGCGACACCGTGGTGCAGGAGGATGGCGGCTTCGTCGAATATTACCAGCTGCTCTTCGACAGCCACCAGATCATCTATGCCGAAGGCATCGCCGCCGAAACCCTGCTGGTCGACACGCGCACCCGCGCCGTCCTGCCGCAGGATCTCAACGACGAATTGGCGCGTGCCCTGCCCACCGGCGGGCACGCCAACCGCGCCCACCTCGAATTCGAGGTGAACGAGGCCGACATCCAGCCCGATATGGCAAAGCTGCTCAAGGCCGCTTCGACGCGCTAGCGCGGGTCACACCTCCGAATAGGTGTAAAAGAATTCCTCGCGCACGATCTTGCCGTCCTGCACGGTGTAGACGCCGACCTCTTCCATGTCCGACACCGTGCCGGTCTCCGTCTCCCGGACCTTCGAGCGGAAGATCACCGCGAACCGGTCGTCGCCGTGCCACATCGGGCCGGTCGCTTCCGCCTCCAGCATCTCCATGGCGCCTTCCCACCATTCGTGCTTGGCCCGGATCCCGTCCAGCCCGTGCGTCTCGCGGCCCTGCCCCATGTCGACGGCCTCCACCGACACCGCGTCGGCGGCGTAAAGCCGGTCAAGGTTTTCCTTCGCCCGGCCCTCGCGGCACCCGGCCACCAATTCCGTTGCAATCTGCTTCACGTCCATCTGTCCGATCTCCCATGGTGATGTTCACGCAATGTTCACACCCTGTCACCCCGGGCCTTTCCGGTCCACTTGCGTCTTGGCCTCCGATGCCGCTTCCCGCCACATCCTGACAGCATCACCGTGGCACGCCAAGATGACACCGACGCGATACAACCCGAATACCGACGCGATACCGACGCCCGAATCTTGCGCCCGCCCCGCGCCGCCTCTATAGCGTCGCTCATGTTGGATACCGTCCCAAATCGCCCCGATCTGCCGCCCGAAATCGCGCGGCGGCGCACCTTTGCCATCATCAGCCACCCCGATGCCGGCAAGACCACCCTGACCGAGAAGTTCCTGCTCTATGGCGGCGCCATCCAGATGGCCGGTCAGGTCCGCGCTAAGGGCGAGGCACGGCGCACCCGCTCGGACTACATGCAGATGGAGAAAGACCGGGGCATTTCCGTCTCGGCCTCCGCAATGTCGTTCGATTTCAACACCTTCCGCTTCAATCTCGTCGACACGCCCGGCCACTCGGACTTCTCCGAAGACACGTATCGCACCCTCACCGCGGTCGATGCCGCCGTCATGGTGATCGACGGCGCGAAAGGCGTGGAAAGCCAGACGCAAAAGCTCTTCGAGGTCTGCCGCCTGCGCGACCTGCCGATCCTGACCTTCTGCAACAAGATGGACCGCGAAAGCCGAGACACCTTTGATATCATTGACGAAATACAGGAAAACCTGGCGATAGACGTGACGCCCGCCTCCTGGCCCATCGGTGTCGGGCGCGATTTCATCGGCTGCTACGACATGCTCAATGACCGGCTCGAACTGATGGACCGCGCCGACCGCAACAAGGTCGCGGAATCCATTGCGATCAATGGCTTGGACGATCCAAAACTGGCCGATCACGTGCCTGCGCACCTGGTTGAAAAGTTGCGCGAAGACGTCGAGATGGCCCGCGAACTGCTGCCCGATCTCAACCCCCAGTCGGTGCTCGAAGGCCACATGACCCCGATCTGGTTCGGCTCCGCCATCAACTCCTTCGGCGTCAAGGAACTGATGGACGGCATCGGCACCTACGGCCCCGAACCGCAGCCGCAATCGGCCGAGCCACGCCAGATTTCTCCAGAGGAATCAAAAGTTTCCGGCTTTGTCTTCAAGGTGCAGGCCAACATGGACCCCAAGCACCGCGACCGCGTCGCCTTCGTCCGCATGGCGTCCGGACACTTCAAGCGCGGCATGAAACTGACCCATGTGCGCTCCAAGAAGCCCATGACGGTCTCCGCGCCCGTGCTCTTTCTCGCTTCCGACCGCGAGCTGGCCGAAGAGGCCTGGGCCGGCGACATCATCGGCATTCCCAACCACGGCCAGCTGCGCATCGGCGACACCCTGACCGAGGGCGAGGCCCTGCGCGTCACCGGCATCCCGTCCTTCGCGCCGGAACTCTTGCAGAACTGCCGCGCGGGCGACCCGATGAAGGCCAAGCACTTGGAAAAGGCCCTGATGCAATTCGCCGAGGAAGGCGCCGCCAAGGTCTTCAAACCCACCATGGGCGCGGGCTTCATCGTCGGTGTCGTCGGCCAGTTGCAATTCGAGGTGCTGGGCAGCCGGATCGAGCTGGAATACGGCCTGCCCGTCCGCTTCGAGCCGTCGCAATTCACCTCCGCCCGCTGGGTTCACGGACCGAAAGAGGCGGTGGAGAAATTCACCAATGCCAATAAGCAGCACATCGCGCTCGATAACGACGGCGACACGGTCTACCTCACCCGCCTGCAATGGGACATCGACCGCGTCGAACGCGACTATCCAGACGTCAAACTGTCGGCCACCAAGGAAATGATGGTGTGACCCTGCAAAACCGCGTCCTGCCCACCGGCGAGATCGCGGCCATACCGGAACGCGGCACCCTCATGGGCAACCGCGGCATCCTGCACGACGCCGACCAGCGGCTGGGAAAGGCGCGTTGGCGCCATCCTCACTGGGTCACCTGTCAGCTCAGCTTCAAGAACCGCCGCCGCGCCCTCATGCAGCCGGGGAACTACACCGAGCTTTTCTTTCTCGACGAGACCACGGCGCTTGCGGCCGGACACCGCCCTTGCGGTGAATGCCGCCGCGCGGAATTCAAACGCTTCGTCGCACTTTTCCACGCCGCCAACGGCACCGCGACACTGGCCGGGATCGACCGCCGCATGCACCACGACCGCGTCACCCGAACCCGCAGACAGGTCCGCCACACCGCCCAGCTCGAAACGCTGCCGAACGGCACGTTCATCCTGCACGACGCCACGCCGCATCTCGTCTGGGACAAGCATCTCTTGCGCTACAGCCCTGGCGGCTATACCGCCGCCCTGCCGCGCCACGAAGGCCCCGTCACGATCCTCACGCCCGCCTGCACCGTGGCCACCCTCGCCGCAGGCTACCGGCCCGTGCCGCAGACCATCACCGGCACCGCGCCCGCCTGATTCGCCAGCTTTTTCTTGCCCGAAATACTCCCGCCGGAGGCACCGGCCTCTTGCGCGCGCACCGCCCCTGTCACATGCTCCGGCCATGAGCAGTGACCCCACATGGGGCGTGGTCGCCACCATCAAGGCGCCCGCCCAGGATATCCTGAATTTCGCCGCCCACTACCTCGAGCTGGGCGCCCACCGGGTGTTCGTCTACCTGGATGAGGACACGCCCGAGGCCCGCTCCGCGCTAAAGCGGCACCCCAAGTGCCGCGTCATCTTGACCGACGAGAATTACTGGAAACGCCGCCGCCGCGCCAAGGGGCGCCCCAACGGCCACCAGTATCGGCAGGTCCTGAACGCCACCCATTGCTACAACCGCGACCCGCAGGTCGACTGGCTCTTTCACACCGACGTGGACGAATTCCTGCAACCGCTGGCGCCCCTGACTGATCAATTGGCCGCAATCCCGCACGGAGTCCTCTCCGCCCGTGTCCGCCCGATCGAGGCGATGCAGCCCGATCCCACCGACCCGCCGCCTACCGGCCAGATATGGTGCAAGGGCTTCGATCCGATGTTGAGCATACGCCGCGAAGAGACCGCCACCATTTACCCGCGCTACGGCGAGCACCTCAATGGCGGCTTCCTTAGCCATGTCGCCGGCAAGGTCTTCGTGCGCACCGGCCAGCCCGACGTGACCATCCGCATCCACAGCGCCTTTGTCGGCAAGACCCGCGATTCCAGCCCGTTCGACCTCTTCGACTGCCAGCTCGTGCACCTGCACGCCCCCAGCTGGGACGACTGGCAGGCCCGGTTCCGCTACCGCCTGAACCACGGCTCCTACCGGTCCGACCTCAATGCCAACGCCAGGCACTCCGAGACCGCCCTCACCATGCATCAGCTGTTTTCCCTGCTCGAGGACGAAGGTGGCGAAGATGCCCTGCGCGCCTTCTACGAAGAGGTCTGCGTCGCCACGCCGGACCTGCGCGCCAGGCTTCACGCGCTCGGCCACCTGCACCCGGTCACCCTGGACCTCGACGCAACCCGCGCCCGCCACTTCCCGAATTTCGCCTGATAGCCCGTGATTGCTGCCGCGACGTACACAATTCACCCCGATTGCGCACTTTGTCTCACACGCGGCGTCACACATTGACCCACGCCCGCCCTTGGGATAGGGGAAGTGGACCAAGGCCCGAAATTCGCGGGCCAATTCGAGATGGCGGGCCAGAATCGTGTCCGCAAACCTGTGGACATACATGACAAAATTTTCTGACCTGAACCTCAACCCCAAGGTTCTGAAAGCCGTCGAAGAAGCCGGCTACGAGACCCCCACCCCCATCCAGGCGGGCGCAATACCCCCCGCCCTCGAAGGCCGCGACGTACTGGGCATCGCCCAGACCGGCACCGGCAAGACGGCGGGGTTCACCCTGCCGATGCTGTCACTGCTGGCCCGTGGCCGCGCCCGCGCCCGGATGCCGCGCAGCCTGGTGCTTTGCCCCACCCGCGAACTCGCCGCCCAGGTGGCCGAGAATTTCGACACCTATTCCAAGTATCTCAAGCTGACCAAGGCGCTGCTGATCGGCGGCGTCAGCTTCAAGGAACAGGAACAGATCATCGACAAGGGCGTCGACGTCCTGATCGCCACGCCCGGTCGCCTGCTCGACCATTTCGAGCGTGGCAAGCTGATCCTGTCGGACGTCAAGGTGATGGTCGTGGACGAGGCCGACCGCATGCTCGACATGGGTTTTATCCCCGATATCGAGCGCATCTTCGGCCTCACCCCCTTCACCCGCCAGACGCTCTTCTTCTCCGCCACCATGGCGCCCGAGATCGAGCGCATCACCAACACGTTCCTGTCCAGCCCCGAACGCATCGAGGTGGCCCGCCAGGCCACGGCGTCGGAGACCATCGAACAGGGCGTGGCAATGTTCAAACCCTCCCGCCGCGACCGTGCCGACAGCGAGAAACGCAAGTTGCTGCGCGCGCTGATCGACGCCGAGGGCGAGAAACTGACCAACGCGATCATCTTCTGCAACCGCAAGACGGACGTGGATATCGTCGCCAAGTCGCTCAAGAAATATGGCTATGACGCCGCCCCCATCCACGGCGACCTCGACCAGAGCCAGCGCACGCGCACGCTCGACGGCTTCCGCGCGGGCTCGCTGCGCATTCTCGTCGCGTCCGACGTGGCCGCCCGCGGCCTCGACGTGCCCTCGGTCAGCCACGTGTTCAACTACGACGTCCCCGGCCACCCCGAGGATTACGTTCACCGTATCGGCCGCACCGGCCGCGCCGGGCGCGCGGGCAAGGCGATCACGCTCTGTAACCCGCGCGACGAAAAAGCGCTCGCTGCTGTCGAGAACCTGATCCAGAAAGAGATCCCCAAGCTCGACGCGCCAGCAGGCTACGATGCGCCCCAGGCCGCCTCGGACGACACCCCCTCGGAGGATGCGCCGAAAAAGCCGCGCCGCTCGCGCAGCCGCCGCAAGTCCGACGACACGCCCGAGGCACAGGACACGGCACCGCAAAAAGCCGATGACACCGGGACCGAGCCTCAGAACGAGGCACAGTCCGATGCGAAATCCGATGCAAAGTCGGAGGACAAACCGCAGGACGAGGGCAGGAAATCCTCGCGCGGACGCGGCGGCTCCGGCAAGAAGCAGGGCGACGACAAGTCCAAAACCGTCGGCATGGGCGACCACCTGCCCAGCTTCATCGCCAAGAGTTTCGACGAGCGAATGGTGTCCTGAGACACAACGCCGAACGATCTACCGCGCGACACCCCGTAGGGTGGGTTTCCAACCCACCCGGCCCCGCCCGTTGTTCGCGTCTGCGTAGGGTGGGCAAAAGCCCACGCGCCCCGCGCCTTACGACAGCCGGCTGATAATCACCGTCACCTCGGGCTTCTTGCCGATCTCGCCCAAGGCACTTTGCCGCGCAACCTTGCGCAACCCGTCCTCCAGCGCGTCATCGTCGCTCAACGTCTTGGGCTTGGCGCGCCCCATGAACTGGCTCAGGTCCTCTTCCAGAACGTCCACCAGCGGCGCGCGGCTGGTGCCCGTCTCGGCCAGCCCCATGATCTCGCACCAGGGCTCGCCCAGCGGCTCGTCGCTCTCGTCGAGGATGACGTTGATCGTCACGTGGCCATTCAGCGCCATCCGCATCCGGTCCCGGACGATCCCGTCCAGCGCCCCGATCTTCACCGATCCGTCCAGATAGGTCCGCCCGGTCTCGACATATTCCGCCACTTCAGCGCGGTTGCCGCTCAGGTCGACCATCGTGCCGTTCGGGGCTAGAACCCCGTGCAGCTTGCTCTCGCCCGCCAGCTTCACATGCTCGCGCAGATGCCGGTGCTCGCCATGCATCGGGATCACGAATTGCGGCTGGATGATCCGGTGCAGACGCATCAAATCGGGCCGGTTCGCGTGCCCCGATACGTGGTAGAGTCCACTGCTGTCGTCCACCACGTCCACGCCCTGCTCGCTGAACTGGTTGATGATGCGGATGACGCCGCGCTCGTTGCCGGGAATGGTCTTGGACGAGAACAGGAACGTATCCCCGGGCTTCAGTTCGATCCCGTTATACTTGCCCTGCGCCAGCTGCGCACTGGCCGCCCGCCGCTCGCCCTGGCTGCCTGTGACGATCAGCATCACGTTCTCGCGCGGGATCTCTCGCACTTCCTCGGGGCTGATGGTGCGCGGAAAATCCGTCAGCACGCCGGTCTCGACCGACGCCTCGATCATCCGCCGCATCGCCCGGCCCAGAAGGCAGATCGACCGTCCGGCCCGCTGGCCCGCCTCGGCCAACGTCTTCACCCGGGCCACGTTGCTGGCAAAGGTCGTCGCCACGACCATGCCCTTGGCGCCCGCGACCAGCTTCTCGATCTCGGGGCCGACGCTGCTTTCGCTGCGGCCCTCATGGGCGTTGAATACATTGGTGGAATCGCAGACCAGAGCCTTCACGCCGGGCTTGGCAATCTCGGCCCACATCGCCTCGTCGAAGGCCTCGCCCACCACCGGATCCAGGTCGATCTTGAAGTCGCCCGAATGCACGATCCGCCCCGCCGGCGTGTCGATCACCAGGCCCGAGCTTTCGGGGATCGAATGCGAGATCGGCGCGAACCCCACGGTAAACGGCCCCGCCTCGGTCGTCTCGGGCCAGGGCGAAACGGTCCGCACCGCCTTCTCGGGGTGGCCATGCTCGTCCATCTTGCGCCGCGCGATATTGGCGGTGAACGCCCGCGCATAGATCGGCGCGCCCAGTTGATCATAGTAATGCGCCACGGCACCTACGTGATCCTCGTGCGCATGGGTGATGAACACCGCCTCCAACTGGTCGCGCCGTTCTTCCAGCCACGCGATGTCGGGGAAAATCAGGTCCACCCCCGGCGTGCCGTCCATGTCCGGAAACGTCACACCCAGATCCACAAGGATATACCTCTCCTTGCCCGGCGCGCCATAGCCATAGACATAGGCGTTCATGCCAATCTCCCCCGCCCCGCCAAGGGCAAGGTACGTCAATCTTTCACTGCTCATCCCCGATCAGCCTTTCTTGTTATGGGCATGGATCACGGTCAGCCCATGCATCGTCAGATCTTCCCGAATTTCGTCGAACAGCAGGTCGCCCTGCGCGAAAAGCGGCGCAAGGCCGCCCGTGCCGATAATCTTCATCGGCGTCTCGTACTCGGCCCGGATGCGGTCGCACACCCCGTTGACCAGCCCGACATAACCCCAGAACACGCCCGACTGCATGCAGTCCACAGTGTTGGTGCCGATCACCTTCTGAGGCTTCGTCACGTCGATATGAGGTAAGGCCGCCGCCGCCATGTGCAAGGCCTCGAGGCTCAGGTTGACGCCCGGGGAAATCACGCCCCCCACATAGGCCCCGTCCCCGGCCACCACGTCGAACGTGGTCGCGGTGCCGAAATCGACCACGATCAGGTTGCCGCCGTACAGGTCATAGGCCCCGGCCGCATTCACCAGCCGGTCCGGCCCGACCTGCGTGCCCTCGTCCACCCGCGGCTGCCGCGGCAGGGCGCATTCCGGCTTGCCCACCACGATGGGCCGGCAGCCAAAGAAACGGTCGGCAAATACGCGCAGGTTGAACACCACCCGCGGCACCGTGGACGAGATGATGACATCGGTGATGTCCAGGTCGATCTCGTAATGCTTCACCAGCGTCGAGAACCACGTGAAATAGGCATCCGCCGTCCGCGCATGGTGGGTCGAGGTGCGCAGGGTGCACAGAAACTCCGACCCGTCCCAGATCGCGAAAACCGTGTTGGTGTTGCCGCAGTCGATCGCCAGAAGCATGGCACCGCCCCTCTCTTCGCCTTAGAAAAACACGTCTGCCGCCGGGATCACATGGCGCGACCTGGCATCTGTTAGAACAAGATTGCCGCCCGCGTCCACCGTCTCGAACGTGCCAGTAAAGGTCTCGCGCCCCGTCCGCGCCGTGATCACCTCACCCAGCCGTGCGGCCCGCTCCATCCACGCCGCGCGAATGGGCGCAAAGCCGTAGGTCACGAACTGCGCCTCGGCCCTCGCATAGGCCGGCGCCAGCAGATCGAGGAACTCCTCGGGGCCAACTTCCACCCCCGCTTCGGACAAGAGCGACACCGGCCGCATTGCGCCCGGCTCCACCGCAGCGGCATCCGGTGCCACGCGCAGGTTCACCCCGATGCCGATGGCGAAATGGCTGAGGCTGCTGCCGGCGCCCGCGCTTTCCAGCAGGATCCCGGCCAGCTTGCCACCGTTCAACAGCACGTCATTCGGCCATTTCAGTGCAAACCCCTCGGGCCGGCCTGTCGCGGCCACGAACGCATCGTACAGCGCCAGCGACGCCACGAAGGACCGCAGCGCCACCTGGTCCGGGCTCTCCGTGGGCCGCATCACCAGCGTCGCCGCGAAGTTGCCCGCCGGGTTGGCCCAGGCCCGCCCGCGCCGACCGCGCGCCGCCGTCTGGTGCCGCGCCAATATCCATTCGGGCCCTTGCAGGCTGGCCGCGATCCGCGCCGCCTCGGCATTGGTGCTGTCCACCTCGTCCAGCACCCGCCGCCCGTATCCTTCTGGCCAAGGCTCTTTCATTGGTCCCGAAAGGCTCCCGCCGACGGCGCTCGAAAAACAAAGCGACGCGCCAGCGGCGCGTCACCAGTTCCGGGATTGCGGCCCGCCTCAGTTGACAAGCGTCGCCGCCGCCGCCTGCGCCATGCCTTCGACGCCGAACATGTTGACGATGCCCACGACCATGATCGCGGCCGACACCATCAGGAAGCCCCAGAGGACAGGCGACTTGCCCGCCTCCAGCGGCTCGCCCTCTTCGCCGAAATACATGTAATAGACGATGCGCAGGTAATAGAACGCGCCGATCACCGACGCGATCACCCCCGCCACGGCCAGCCAGACCAGCCCGCCGTCATAGGCCGCCCGCAGCACGTAAAGCTTGCCGATGAATCCCAGCAGCGGCGGCACGCCCGCAAGGCTGAACATCAGGATCAGCATCGCCAGCGCCCGGCCCGGATGGGCGCGGGAATAAAGGTTTAGGCTGGAAATATCCGTCACCGGCCGCCCGTCGCGCTCCATCGACAGGATAAAGGCGAAGGTGCCCACGTTCATCGTTACGTAAATCGCCATATAGACCAGCATCGCCTGCACGCCAAACGCCGTGCCCGCGGCCAGCCCCATCAGCGCATATCCCATATGCGCGATCGACGAATAGGCCATCAGCCGCTTGATGTCGGTCTGGCCAATGGCCGCAACGCCGCCCAGGAACATCGACAACAGCGACAGTACCGCAACCACCTGCTGCCAGTCCCCCACGACCCCGCCGAACGCGTCATGCACCACGCGCGCCAGCAACGCCATGGCCGCCATCTTGGGCGCGGTGGCAAAGAAGGCCGTGATCGGCGTTGGCGCACCCTCGTAGACGTCAGGCGTCCACATGTGGAACGGCACGGCCGACACCTTGAACGCCAGCCCCGACAACACGAACACCAGCCCGATCAGCAACCCGATCGGCGCCTGCCCCTCGGCCGACGCGATGACCCCGGCAAACAGCGTCGTGCCCGAATAGCCATAAACCAGCGATGCACCATACAGCAGGATGCCCGAGCTCAGCGCGCCCAGCACGAAGTATTTCAGGCCCGCTTCCGTCGATTTCGCGCTGTCGCGCCGCAACGAGGCGACGACGTACAGCGCCAGAGACTGCAATTCCAGTCCCATGTACAGCGCCATCAGATCGCCGGCGCTCACCATCATCATCATGCCCACCGCGGCCAGCGCCACCAGCAGCGGATACTCGAAGCGCAGCATGTCGCGCTGCGCCATGTACTCCTGCCCCATCAGCAGGACCGCCGCCGCCGACAGCAGCACCGTCACCTTGGCGAACCGCGCGAACCCGTCATCGTTGAACATGCCGCCGAACGCCGTGCGCGCACCGTCGCCCGAGAACCCGATCCAGGCCGCCATCACGACAAAGACCGCCGCCGTGATCCACACCAGAAGCGGCGCAAACCGGTCCTTGCCGGTATAGGCCACGACCAGAAGCGCGGCCATCGCGTAAACCGAGATCAGGATCTCCGGCAGGATTACACTCAGATCTGCCTGCATGGGACTACTCCGTCGCAGCGGCCAGCTTGGTCGCGCTTTCCGCGTCGACCAGGGCCGTTTCATAGTTGGAAATCAGCGCCTCGACCGAGGGGCCGATGATGTCGGTCACAAGGCTGGGATAGACGCCCAGCAGCAGGGTCATGACCACCAGCGGGGCAAAGATCGCCTTCTCGCGGCGGGTCATGTCCTTGATCGACTTCAGGCTTTCCTTGATCAGGTCGCCCAGCACCACCCTGCGATAGAGCCACAGCGCATAGGCCGCCGAGAGGATCACGCCCGACGTGGCCACCAGCGCCACCCAGGTGTTGACCTTGAAGATCCCCACCAGCGTCAGGAATTCCCCGATGAAACCGCTCGTGCCCGGCAGGCCCACATTGGCCATGGTGAACAGCATGAAGATCAGCGCATAGGCCGGCATCCGGTTCACGAGGCCTCCATAGGCGTCGATCTCGCGCGTGTGCATCCGGTCATAGATCACGCCCACGCACAGGAACAGCGCGCCCGAGATGAAGCCGTGGCTCAGCATCTGGAAGATCGCGCCGTCGATCCCCTGCTGGTTCGCCGCGAAAATCCCCATGGTGACGTAACCCATGTGCGCCACGGAGGAGTAGGCGATCAGCTTCTTCATGTCCTCCTGCGCCAGCGCCACCAGCGAGGTATAGACGATGGCGATGGCCGACATCCATAGCACCAGTGGCGTCAGCACTTCGGACCCTACCGGGAACATCGGCAGGCTGAACCGCAGAAAGCCATAGCCACCCATCTTCAGCAGGATCGCGGCCAGCACCACCGACCCCGCCGTCGGCGCCTGCACGTGCGCATCCGGCAGCCAGGTATGCACCGGCCACATCGGCATCTTCACCGCGAAACTGGCGAAGAACGCGATGAACAGCAGCGTCTGCATGCCCCCCACGATCTGCACACCCAGGACATAGAAATCCTCGGACCCGAAGGCGTGGGTCATCAGCGTCGGAATGTCCGTCGTGCCCGCCTCGGCGAACATGGCGACCATCGCCACCAGCATCAGGACCGAGCCGAGGAAGGTGTAGAGGAAGAACTTGAACGACGCGTAGATGCGCTCTTTGCCGCCCCAGATCCCGATGATCAGGAACATCGGGATCAGCCCCGCCTCGAAGAACAGGTAGAACAGGACAAGGTCCAGCGCCATGAACACGCCCAGCATCAGCGTTTCCAGCAGAAGGAAGGCGATCATGTATTCCTTCACCCGGTGCGTCACGTTCCACGACGCGGCGATGGTGATCGGCATCATGAACGTCGTCAGCATCACGAACAGCACGCTGATCCCGTCCACGCCCATCTTGTATTGCAGCCCCAAGAGCCACTCGCGCTCTTCCACGAACTGAAAGCCGGTGTTGTTCGGGTCGAAATCAAAGAGGATGAACAGCGACACCAGAAAGGTCAGCCCGGTCGCGATCAGCGCCACCCACTTGGCGTTGCGCTGCGCCATTTCGTCCTCGCCGCGCAGGAACACCGCCAGGATAAAGGCCGCGATGGCGGGGATGAAGGTGGTGATGGACAGCAGGTTTTCCATTAGTTCGCTCCCCCGCTCAGGCTCATCCACGTCACAAGCACCGCGATCCCGATGACCATGGCGAATGCATAGGTAAAGATGTATCCCGACTGTGCCTTACCGGCGAGGCGGGTAAAGAACGGGACGATCCCCATGGCGACCCCGTTGATCGTGCCGTCGATGACGTTGCCGTCGCCCTTCTTCCACAGAAAACCGCCCAGCCGCTTGGAGGGCCGCACGAAGACAAAGTCGTAGATCTCGTCGAAATACCACTTGTTCAGCAGGAACAGGTACAGCGGGCGCTGGTTCTCGGCCAGCCGTCCGGGGATCGACGGGTTCAGGATGTAGAACCAGAACGCCGTGGCAAACCCGATCACCATCGCGATGAACGGCGAAAGCTTGACCCAGGTCGGCACGTAATGCGCTTCGTGCAGCACGGTGTTCTCGGGGGCGATATAGATCGCGGCCTCGCCCGGCTCGCTCTCCATCACGTAATGCAGTTCCGAGGCTTTCGGGCTGCGCTCCGCCACCGCCTCGACCAGTTCCGCGCTCGGCTCGCCGTATTCGCCGCCGAAGAACTTGACCACCTCGTTGGTCTTGCCGAAGAAGCTGCCATACCAGATCGCCCCGGCAAAGACCGCACCGATGGCCAGAACGCCCAGCGGGATCAGCATGACATTGGGGCTTTCATGGGCATGCTCATGCGTGTGCTTGTCGCCGCGCGGCTCGCCCCAGAAGGTCAGGAACATCAGACGCCAGCTGTAGAAACTGGTGAACAGCGCCGCGATGACCAGCGCCCAGAAGGCAAAGCCCCCTGCCGTGCCCGCATAGGCGCTCTCGATCACCGCGTCCTTGGACGCGAACCCGGCAAAGCCGATCCACCCGGTCAGCGGAATGCCCACGCCGGTAATTGCCAGCGTACCGATCAGCATGGCCCAGAACGTATAGGGGAACTTCTTGCGCAGCCCGCCATAGTTCCGCATGTCCTGCTCGTGATGCATCCCGTGGATGACCGAGCCCGCGCCAAGAAACAGCATCGCCTTGAAGAAGGCGTGCGTGAAGAGGTGGAACATCGCAACCGAATAGGCGCCCACGCCGGCGGCCACGAACATGTAGCCCAGCTGCGAACAGGTCGAATAGGCGATCACGCGCTTGATGTCGTTCTGCACCAGGCCCACGGTCGCGGCAAAGAACGCCGTCATGCCGCCGATCACCGTCACGAACGCCAGCGCCCCCGGCGCGAATTCCATCAGCGGCGACATCCGGCAGACCAGGAACACGCCCGCCGTCACCATCGTCGCCGCGTGGATCAGCGCCGACACCGGCGTCGGGCCTTCCATCGCGTCCGGCAGCCAGGTGTGCAGGAACAGCTGCGCCGATTTCCCCATCGCGCCCACGAACAGCAGGAATGCGATCAGGTTCGCCGCGTTCCAGTCGGTCCACAGGAAGGTCAACTGCGTATTCGCCAGCTCGGGCGCCGCAGCGAACACGTCATCGAAATTGATCGAGCCGGTCAGGAAGAACAGCGCGAAGATCCCCAGCGCAAAGCCGAAATCGCCCACGCGGTTCACCACGAAGGCCTTGATCGCCGCCGCGTTGGCGCTCGGCTTGCGGAAATAGAATCCGATCAACAGGTAGGATGCCAGGCCCACGCCCTCCCAGCCAAAGAACATCTGCGCCAGGTTGTCCGCCGTCACCAGCATCAGCATGGCGAAGGTAAACAGGCTCAGATAGGCAAAGAAACGCGGGCGATAGCTCTCGTCGTCGCGGAAATTCTCGTCATGGGCCATGTAGCCCATGGAATAAAGGTGCACCAAAGCCGAGACCGAGGTGATGACGATCAGCATGATCGCCGTCAGCCGGTCCAGCCGAATCGACCACGCCACGTCCAGATCGCCCGACTGGATCCAGTCGAGGATGTGGATGTACTGCGTCGTCCCGTCAAAGCTGAAGAACACGATCCAGCTCAGCAGCGCCGACAGGAACAGCAGCCCAGTGGTCACCCACTGCGCGCCCGCG
Organism: Roseovarius sp. MMSF_3350; assembly: GCF_030733425.1. Classification (GTDB taxonomy): domain Bacteria; phylum Pseudomonadota; class Alphaproteobacteria; order Rhodobacterales; family Rhodobacteraceae; genus Roseovarius. The sequence goes on along the minus strand of NZ_JASHIZ010000007.1, from coordinate 22,213 downwards.
TCCCCGATGATACGCCAGCCGAAACCCGCGATGATGGCACCCAGAAGCGGGCCGAAAAGGATGATCTGTTCCATGCCCTCAGCCCTTCATCACGTTGACGTCTTCCACGGCAATGGTGCCGCGGTTGCGGAAGAAGCAGACAAGAATGGCGAGGCCAATGGCGGCCTCGGCGGCGGCCACGGTCAGCACGAACAGGGTAAAGACCTGCCCCACCATGTCGCTGTGACCAAGATGCGAGGAAAACGCCACGAGGTTCACGTTGACCGACAAGAGCATCAGCTCGATCGACATCAACAGGATGATCACGTTCTTCCTGTTCAGGAAAAGCCCGAATATCCCGATGACGAACAGCGCCGCCGCCACCGTCAGGTAATGCTCCAGTCCAATCATGTCGTCCCTCCGGGCCGCGCCCGTTCGTTTGTCTTTTCATCCCGTCCCGGGCCTGACCCGGGACCTCATTGTCATTTGCCCGAGCCCATTGGTCCGGGAGGCCCCGGATCAGGTCCGGGGCGCGGGTAGAAGCCTCAAAGCCCCTGCCCCGGCTTCACATCCCGCAGTTCCATCGCCTTGGCCGGGTCGCGGTACATCTGCGCCAGCACGTCCTGTCGTTTGACGTTCGAGCGGTGGCGCAGCGTCAGCACGATCGCCCCCATCATTGCCACCAGCAGGATCAGGCCCGCCAGCTGGAACAGCAGGAAATACTTGTCATACAGCAGCATCCCCAGCGCCTTGGTGTTCTCGACCTCCAGGGGCGTCACCGCCGCGCGCGCGCCCTCGGCCCCGCTCGCCATCTGCCAGTTGCCGAACGCGATGCCGAACTGCATCAGCAAAATGATCCCGATCAAGAGCGCCAGCGGCATGTATTTCGCCATCTCCGCCTTCAGCTCGGCGAAATCCACGTCCAGCATCATCACCACGAACAAAAACAGCACTGCGACCGCGCCCACGTAGACGATGATCAGCAGCATCGCCACGAACTCCGCGCCCAGCAGAACGAAAAGGCCCGCCGCCGACAGAAACGACAGGATCAGCCACAGCACCGAGTGCACCGGGTTCCGGCTGACCACGGTAAACAGCCCCCCGGCCAGCAGCGAGACCGCAAAAAGATAGAATGAAAACGCGGCGATGGTCATGTATCCTGGTCCTCGTCCTTGGCCTCGTCCATGACCTCGCGGGCGAACTCCATCGCCCGGTTCATGGACGGGATGCCGGCGAACATCGCCATCATCGCGATGGTCTCGGCAATCTCGTCTTTCGTGGCGCCCGCCTCCAGCAAGTGGCGCACGGTCATCCTGATCTGCGTATCGCTTTGCGCGCCCAGCATGGTCAACCCCGCAAGCGTGATCAGCAGGCGCGTCTTGGCGTCCAGCCCGTCCTTGCTGATGCCCCGGCCGAACATCATCTCCATGAATTCCTTCGGCATGGTGGGCCACATCGCCTCGAACCCCTTGGGCGAGAATGACTCGAGCGCCGGATTCATGGTTTTCACCATCTCCTGGGCCTGCTGCATCATCGCCTCGAACGGGTTCGTCGGATTGCTCATCTGTAGGGCGCGTCCATTTCCAGGTTGCGGGCGATCTCGGCTTCCCACCGCTCGCCGTTCTCCAGCAGTTTCTGCTTGTCATAGAACAGCTCTTCGCGTGTCTCGGTGGCGAACTCGAAATTCGGCCCCTCGACGATGGCATCCACCGGGCAGGCCTCCTGGCAGAAGCCGCAATAGATGCACTTGGTCATGTCGATGTCGTACCGCGTCGTGCGGCGGCTGCCGTCGTCGCGCGGCTCGGCGTCGATGGTGATCGCCTGCGCCGGGCAAATGGCCTCGCACAGCTTGCAGGCAATGCACCGCTCTTCGCCGTTGGGATAGCGCCGCAGCGCGTGCTCGCCCCGGAACCGCGGGCTCAACGGGCCTTTTTCGTGTGGATAGTTCAGCGTCGCCTTGGGGGCGAAAAAGTATTTGAACCCCAGCTTGAAGCCGTTGAAGACGTCCTTCAGCAGGAAATACCCCGCCGCGCGTCCGTAATCGATCTGCGTCATGGTCGTCAGCCTCCCATTGCGTAGCGGGCCCAGAACGACCCGAAGACTTCGAATTTCGCCAGGAAGGACACGATCACGACCCAGGCGAGCGACAGCGGCAGGAACACCTTCCACCCCAGCCGCATCAGCTGGTCATAGCGGTAGCGCGGCGTGATCGCCTTCACCATGGCGAAGAGGAAGAAGAAGAACGCCATCTTCGCGACCATCCACAGCACCCCGTCCGGAATCCCCGGAATGGGCGACAGCCACCCGCCAAAGAATAGCAGGGAGGTCAGCGCGCACATCAGGAAGATCGCGATGTATTCGCCGGCCATGAACAGCAGGAAGGGCGTCGAGGAATATTCCACCTGGTATCCCGCCACCAGCTCCGACTCCGCTTCCGGCAGGTCGAAGGGCGGGCGGTTGGTCTCCGCCAGGCACGAGATGAAGAACAAAAACACCATCGGCAGATGCGGCAGCCAATACCAGCCGAAGAAGCCATAGTTGGTGTCCTGCGCCGCCACGATCGAGCCGAAGTTCAGCGACCCGGTCGAGATGATCACCCCGATGATGATCAGACCGATGCTGACCTCGTAGGAGATCATCTGCGCGGCCGACCGCAGCGAGCCCAGGAACGGGTATTTCGAGTTCGACGCCCAGCCGCCCATGATCACGCCGTAAACCTCCAGCGACGAGACGGCAAAGACGAACAACACCGCGACGTTGATATCCGACAGAACCCAGCCGTCATTCAGCGGAATCACCGCCCAGGCCAACACTGCCAGGACAAAGCTTGCCATCGGCGCCATCATGAACACGGCCCGGTCCGCGCCCGCCGGCACCACCACTTCCTTGAGCACGTATTTCAGCGCGTCGGCCACCGTCTGCAGCAGGCCATAGACACCCACCACGTTGGGACCCCGACGCATCTGCACCGCGGCCCAGATCTTGCGGTCGCCATAAACCAGGAACAGCAGCGAAATCATCACGAAGCCCACCACCGCAAGGCACTGCGCCGCGATCAGGGCAAAGATCCCAAGCGGGGTTGTCAGAAATTCAGCCATTCGTCCCTCATACCGTCGGTATCCCGTTCTCCGCACAGTCGGCGGCCACGACTTCCGCGTCGATCCTTATGATGCCACCGGGCAGCGTCGGCGAGATGGTGTAAACCGCATCTGCGGTCCAGATACCACCCTCTTCGTCCACATTCGTCCGCACATGGCGCGCAAATCCGTATCCCCGGATCAGCGTATACTGCGCCGCCGCGCATTCCGCGTACCGGCTGACGTCCTCTGCGCCCCGCGCCCCGGCCATTTCCACGCGGAAATTCACCAGGTCGCCGTCCAGCAGGCGCGTCTCGATTCCCCGGTACTCGGGGTCGAACTCCGCCTCCGGGTCCGCGCCCGTCGCGGCGCAGGCGGCCAGGCCCGCACAGGCCATGACCGACAGCGCCCATATGCCAAGCGCGGCTTGCGTCATTCCGCGGCCACCGGCGCTTCGCGGCGGTCCTTGGCGTTGGCGCTCAGTTCCGCCATCAGCGCACTGGCCCGTGCAATCGGGTTGGTCAGGTAGTGATCCCCCAGCGCCGCCCCGATGGAGCCCGAAGTCGGCTCGACCTTTTCGACCATGGTCCAGTCGTTTTCCGGCACCGCGTCGATTTGCGCGATATGCGGCACCTCCTCGATCAGCGCGCGGCGCAGCTGCGCCAGGCTGTCATAGGGCAGCACCGCGCCCATCTCGCCCGACAGCGCCCGCAGGATCGCCCAGTTCTCCTTGGCCTCGCCCGGCGGATGCCCGGCGCGCAGCGCCAGTTGCGGACGCCCTTCGGTGTTGACGAACACGCCCTGTTCCTCGGGATAGGCCGCGGCGGGCAGGATGATGTCGGCGCGATGCGCGCCCCGGTCGCCATGGCTGCCCTGGTAGATCACCAGCGGCCCTTCCGCGATCTCGATCTCGTCGGCGCCCAGGTTGTAGACCACCTCCGCGCCGTCCAGCGCCGCCGTGATCCCGCCTTCGGTCACGCAGCCCGCATCCATCGCGCCCACGCGCGACGCGGCGGTATGCAGAACCAGCATCTTGCCGCCCATCTTCTCGGTCAGCTGCATCGCCGTGCTCAGCGCGGCGGGCCCGCCATCACCGATAAGCGCCCCCTGCCCGATGATGACGATCGCACCTTCGGTCTCCTTGGCGTCGGACAGCAGTTGCGGCAGCACGCGGTTGCGCGCGCCCATCTCGGTCGCTTCATAGGTCAGCTCGGTGGGTTGCCCCGCATGGACCACCTCGGCCCCGCGCAGCCACGCCTTGCGGATGCGCGCATTCAGCACCGGCGCCTCAACGCCCGGGTCGGTGCCGATCAGCACGATCTTCTTCGCCGTGTCGATCTCTTCGATCCGCGCCGTGCCCACATAGGCGGAGCGGTTGCCCGCCACCAGGTGCGCGCCGTCGGTGCGGCATTCCACGCGCCCGCCCTGGCCCTCGACCAGCTGGCGCAACGCGAACGCCGCCTCCATCGGAACCAGATCACCCACCAGACCGGCGACCGTCTTGCCCTTCATGGCCGCGGCGGCCTTGCCCAACGCCTCGGGCCAGGTGGCCGGGCGCAGCTTGCCGTTCTCGCGGATATAGGGCCTGTCCAGCCGTTGCCGGCGCAGCCCGTCCCAGACGAACCGCGTCTTGTCGGAAATCCATTCCTCGTTAACGCCGTCATTATTGCGCGGCAGGATGCGCATCACTTCGCGCCCCTTGGTATCCACCCGGATGTTGGACCCCAGCGCATCCATCACGTCGATGGTTTCGGTCTTGGTCAGCTCCCAAGGACGGGCGGTAAAGGCGTAAGGTTTCGACACCAGCGCCCCCACCGGGCACAGGTCGATGATGTTGCCCTGCATGTTGCTGTCCAGCGTCTCGCCCAGATAGGCGGTGATCTCGGCATCCTCGCCCCGGCCGGTCTGGCCCATCTGGTTGATCCCCGCCACCTCGGTAGTGAAACGCACGCAGCGGGTGCAGGAAATGCAGCGCGTCATGTGGGTTTCCACCAGCGGGCCCAGGTTCAGGTCCTCGGTCGCGCGCTTGGGCTCGCGATAGCGGCTGAAGTCCACGCCATACGCCATGGCCTGGTCCTGCAAATCGCACTCGCCACCCTGGTCGCAGATCGGGCAGTCCAGCGGGTGGTTGATCAGCAGGAACTCCATCACGCCTTCCCGGGCTTTCTTGACCATCGGGCTGTTGGTGCGCACGACCGGCGGCTGCCCCTCGGGGCCGGGCCGCAGGTCGCGCACCTGCATGGCGCAGCTGGCCGCCGGTTTCGGCGGCCCGCCGACCACCTCCACAAGACACATCCGGCAGTTGCCCGCGATCGACAGCCGCTCGTGGTAGCAGAACCGCGGAATCTCGATCCCCACCTGCTCGCAGGCCTGGATCAGGGTCATCGCCCCGTCCACTTCCACTTCCTGATCGTCGATGATGATTTTGCGAAGGTCAGACATTATCTCTCACTTTGCTCTCAGAAGCCGCCCGATCTGGCTGCCACTCGCCATTTCGGCTTGGCCCAGAACACACAGGCTTGCGGGGTCAAGGTTGCTGGCCCCTTTCGATTTGAAATACGCGTTGCGCCGCTCGCGCATGGCCGCCTTGTTGGCGTCGTTGTTGATGTAGGCGTCGATCTCGGCCTCGCTGTAACCGCGCTCCGCCGCCGCCTTCTTCAGCGCGCTGGCGTAGGACTGCGCCCGGAACAGCCGCCCGCCGATGCTGCCGCACTCGCGGCGGATCTTGTCGGCAGCCGCAAGGTTCAGCAGCCCCTGGTTGATCGCCGCCTCATCCTTCAAACCGGCCTGCGCCGGCACCGCCGCCGCCGTCAGGGCCGCGCCCAGGGCCAGGCCAAGGATCTTGCTCGATACACGTTTCATATCCGTCTTCCTTTCACGAAGGGCGCCCGGACCATCCGGCGCGCCATCTGCTGCGCAGATGGCCGCGCGTCCCGCTGTTATGCAATAACAGCCGGCCCATGTCCTTGATATGAAAGATGATTTTACCACAGAACGCATTTCCCCGTGAAGGTCAGCTTGTTGCCGTTGGGCTGAACCGTGCCGCGCGGCGCCAGCGGGCTGATGTACCACTCGACCTCCGAGGTGCCGAAATTCTGCACGCAGTACCGCTTGCCCTCGTAGGCGCCCGCCGCCAACGCCCCGTCATACCCGCGGTTGACGCGCGGCACCGTCACGACGAACCGCTCGCGGTTGTCGCGCGAGGCCGCCTTGGACTTCTGCTTGTAGAACACCCCGTTGAACGTGACCCGTTCGGTGGTCCGGGCACAGCCCGCCACCATCGCACCGGCCATCAGCACCAGCACAAGGGCCCGCGCCCCGCCTCTTATCGTCGTCATTCTGGTCACGCTCTCCGGCCTTCCATTCTTCATTCCGCCGCCACCGGCGTACATCCACGACTCTGCCACAGCGTAGCCTCGCGCAGATGGCGCCAGCCAAAGGCATGGTCGCTGTCGCCCTGCGCCCGCAGATGCTCCAGCCGCGCAATCCCCTCGTCCAGCGTGGGGGTATGCCCCTGCGGCACCCACCACATGACGAAATGCATCTCGCCCATCACCTCGAACCACTCGGCCCGGCGTTCATAGAACTGCCGGTGCACGGTGTTCCAGACGAAATTCTCCAGACTTTCCACATCTTCCCACACGGTCAGGTTGGCCACGAACTGCGGATCGTCGCCGATGCTGTTCTCGGTGTTGCCCGTGCCCGGCTCGCCCGAGCCTTCCATCATCCACACGAACCCCGGCATCCGCTTGCCCATGCCGTTCACACGGTCCAGCGCCCCCATGAACTCCGCCACGCGCGGGTCGTCCGTCGGCGCCACAAGGCGGCCGACATTCAGTTGGGCTAATTGGTAGCTTACATCCATGGAACACCCAACCAAACCATGAAGCCATGGATTGTGCCCACGGGAGCCAGCAGAACACCGATACACAAAAGCACCCATGCCTTTGCTTGTATCGTCACGACGATGTGCGTGATGAACGCCGCGGCTGTTACCAACCAAAATGCTATGCCGAGGATACTTCCCATACTTCCTATCTTTTACTCCGCCGCCACCGCAGACACGCGGCCCGTCTTCTGCGCCTTGATGCGGTCCTCGATCTCGTCGCGGAAGTTGCGAATGAGCCCCTGAATGGGCCAGGCCGCCGCATCGCCCAACGCACAGATCGTGTGCCCCTCGACCTGCTTGGTGACGTCGAACAGCATGTCGATCTCCTCGACCTCCGCCTCGCCGCGCACCAGACGGTCCATCACCCGCATCATCCAGCCCGTGCCCTCACGGCAGGGCGTGCATTGCCCACAGCTTTCGTGCTTGTAGAATTTCGACAGCCGCCAGATCGCCTTGATGATGTCGGTGCTCTGGTCCATCACGATCACCGCGGCGGTCCCAAGGCTCGATCCGACCTCACGCAGCGCGTCGAAATCCATGATCGCGTCCTTCATGTTCTCGCCGCGCACGCACGGCACGGACGAGCCGCCGGGAATGACCGCCTTCAGGTTGTCCCAGCCGCCGCGAATGCCGCCGCAATGTTTCTCGATCAACTCTTCAAAGCTGATCGACATCGCATCCTCGACCACGCACGGGTTGTTCACATGGCCCGACACGGCGAAAATCTTGGTGCCCGCATTGTTGGGCCGCCCGAACCCGGCGAACCAGTCCGCGCCCCGCCGCAGGATCGTCGGCACCACCGCGATGCTCTCCACGTTGTTCACCGTGGTGGGGCAGCCATAAAGCCCCGCGCCAGCGGGAAACGGCGGCTTCATCCGGGGCATTCCCTTCTTGCCTTCAAGGCTTTCCAGCAGCGCGGTTTCCTCGCCGCAGATATACGCCCCCGCGCCATGCGCGAGGTAGAGGTCGAAATCGTATCCCGACTTGCAGGCGTTCCTGCCGATCAGCCCGGCGTCATAGGCCTCATCGATGGCCGCCTGCAACGCCTCGCGCTCGCGGATATATTCACCGCGGATATAGATATAGCACGCGTGCGCCTGCATCGCGTAGCTGGCGATCAGGCACCCCTCGATCAGCGTATGCGGATCGTGCCGCATGATCTCGCGGTCCTTGCAGGTGCCGGGCTCGGATTCGTCGGCATTGACCACCAGGTAGGCGGGCCGCCCGTCGCTTTCCTTGGGCATGAACGACCACTTCAGACCAGTCGGAAAGCCCGCGCCGCCCCGGCCGCGCAGACCGCTGGCCTTCATCTGCTCGATGATCCACTCGCGCCCGTTCTCCAGGATGGTCCTGGTGCCGTCCCAGTGGCCGCGCGCCTGCGCGCCCTTCAGGCTGCGGTCGTGCATCCCGTAGAGATTGGTAAAGATACGATCCTGATCGTCCAGCATCAGATAACCCCTAGTTTCCCCGGCTGTCGCGCCAGATTTGATAGATGAGCCAGAAGGCGAACAGGAACCCCGCCAGCGCCACAAGGTCGAAGACGAGGCGCAGCTCGGTGCTGAACCCCTCCTTCTCGCCGATCAGGGTGACCAGCACCCAGAACACGCCCGTCCCGGCAATCACCAGCCCGGCGCGTCGGCCCTTCTTCGGCACTTGGTCGCGTTTGCTCATGCGCCTCGCTCATTCAGTAAACATCACCCTTGTCCACGCGCGTCGAGAAGTCGGTCTCGCCGCCCGCCGCCAGGGTTTTCGCCTGGTCGATCCAGTTGTCGCGGCTTACCCGGCCCTTGAAACCGATCAGGTTCGCATCGACCCAGGCCACCTCCTTGTTCGTCCAGCCGGCGATCTGGTCGAAATGGTACACCCCCATGTCGTGCAAGACGCCTTCCAGCTTCGGCCCGACGCCCTTGATTTCCTTCAGGTTGTCGGCCTTGCCGCCGCGCGGGCCGCTCAGCATCTCGGGCTTGGTGCCCACGTCCTCTTCGCCGGTCTCCGCCGGTTTGGCCTTGGGTTTGGCGGCCGTCGTCTTGGCCTTGCTCCCGGTCTTCGCCTTGGGCTTGGACACGGCCTTCGGGGCCGCGTCCACCCCGGCACCGGCCTCGGCGTCCGTAGTGGCCGAGGTAAAGGTCGGATCCTGCGCCGTGGCCGCATCGTTGCCGCCCGAATGCGTCTCGGCCCGCATGGCGACCTTGTCGGTGCCCGCCGCCGCGGCACTGGTGCTTGCTGCGGCCGCGCCTGTGCCCGAACCCGTGCGCGCGTTCAACGGATCGGCCTTGTTCGGCAATACCGGCTCGGGCTCGGTGGCCACCGGCGGGTTCGGCTTGGGCGGGTTGGGCACGGGCGCATTCGGCGCGGGCGTGCCGCGGTCCTTGGGCGCATTCGGCTTCGGCGGGCCGGAGGGCCTGCCCCCCGCCGATGCTGCCGTCGCGGCGCTTCCCTCGGGCATCTCCTCCAACTGCCCCAGGTCCGCGTTTTCGCCAGTGCAGAAGATCTGCAGCAGAACCAGCGCCATGAACACGCCCATCGCAAGCCCCAGCAGAAGCGCCGCGAATATCCCGACTTTCGCCAGCGCGGCGTAGATCGCGATGATCCCCGCCGCAACACCGACACCCAAGCATACCAGCTTGCACTGAGACTTCAGTATATCATCGAACATGGCTCAAACTCCCTGTGGCGTGAAGATCGTCTGTCAGACGTCCCCCTTTTTGACTTTTTTCGAAAATTCCGTCGTACCACCATCGGCCAGGGTCTGCGCCTGGACGACCCAGTCGTCCCGGCTCACCCGTCCCTTGAACCCTTCCAGGTTCTGATCCACCCAGGCGACCTCCTCCGGCCCCCATGCGGCGATCTGGTCGAAATGGTAAAAGCCCATCGAGTGCAGAAGCTTCTCCAACTTCGGCCCCACGCCCTTGATCCTCTTCAGGTCATCGGCCCCGCCGTCGCGCGGCGCGTCCATCGTCGCTGGCTTGGTGCCCTCGCCCTCTGCCGACGCTTCAGCCCTGGCAGCGGCTTTCGGTTTGGCCTTCTCGCTCTTGTCCTTGCCGGCAGGCTCGTCCTTGGACACCGGGTTGGCCTTGCTCTTGGCGGGCGCCTCGGCCTTGGTCACACCGGTATCGTCGGCGGGCCGCCCTTCCGAGCGGTCAGGCTTCGCAGCATTCAGCCCCGGGTTCGCGGGCGACTCGTTTATCTTCACCTTCGGCGGCGCAGGCTGGTGGTTCGCACCATGCTCGCGCCACGGCGCTGCCAGCGGCACCTCGGATCCGTCGATCCGCCGGATCGTGTCTCCCAGGTCCACCGCCCGCTGAACCGAGCCGTTATACTTGGTGTGCCCCGAGTCGAACTCCTTCAGCGTCGTCAGACCGGCCAGAGGCTCGGACGCATAGCGCCCGTTCTGCGGCCCGGGCACCGGCACCTTGCCGGCGGCGAACTCGTCGATCATCTCGGCGAACCGCTCGGCGGTCAGATCCTCGTAATAATCCTTGCCGATCTGCGCCATCGGCGCGTTGGCGCAGGCCCCAAGGCACTCCACCTCTTCCCAGCTGAACTTGCCGTCCGCGCTGACGGTATGCGGCGTGTCCGCGATCTTCTCGCGGCAGACCGCCACCAGGTCCTCGGCCCCACAGATCATGCAGGACGTGGTACCGCAGATCTGGAAATGCGCCACGCTGCCCACCGGCGACAGCTGGAACATGAAATAGAAGCTGGCCACTTCCAGCGCCCGAATATGCGCCATCTCCAGCATCTCGGCGATATGCTCGATCGCCGGACGGCTCAGCCAGCCCTCCTGCTCCTGCGCACGCCACAGCAGCGGGATGATCGCGCTTGCCTGGCGGCCTTGCGGATATTTCGAGATCTGCGCCTCGGCCCACGCCTGGTTGTCGGGCGTGAAGGCAAAGCTCTCGGGCTGTTCTCTGTGTAGGCGGCGTAGCATTCAGCGTGTCCTCGTATTCACGACTTTGGGGTCATCTACCGCTCGGTTTGGTCGAATTAAAAAAATAGTCATCCCAAACTCCACTCAGCGCAACATCGCGGTAACGATCCAGAATTGTACCAGCAGGATCAGACACAAGACAAAGCATCCGACCAGCAGAAATGCCGCCAAAGTGCGGTTACCACTGCTCCTCGCGACCAGCGTGCCGACAGCTGTCACAGGGATCCCCAAGAAACAAAACCAGACAAGAAAATCCATGACTCCCTTACTCAAGACGCACCTCCAACCGGATGAGCGCCCACAAAGCATCCGCAGCGAGCCCAGCGATGGTGGAAATGAGTAAGGTATCTCGGCATCAGGCTGCGCACGCTCCTGTCGTCATTCTGATCCCGCCGCCCTCAAGGCGCACGGCGCGTTCGGTGGTGACCATGTAGGCGGCCATCTGGGTCGATTGCTCGCGGCTGAGGCCGGTCTGCAATTCGACCGGTAGGTAATCCGCCTCGGTCTTCAGGGTGCAGCCGATGCTGGCCACCGCGACCTGGAACTTGGCCACGTCCTGCTCGCCCGTTCCCTCGGGCGGCGCGGTGCAGCCCGCGACGATCCCCATCGCCGAAATGGCGCCCATCAAACCGATCTTCTTCTTCATCTTGTCGTCTCTCCGAACCTTCGCCGCCCTGTTCCGGCCTTGTCATTCTGCAGGGAAATACCCGGTGCACCGCCTAGCGGTCGATCTCCCCAAAGACCACGTCCATCGTCCCGATGATCGCCGCCACATCGGCCAGCTGGTGCCCACCCGCCACATGGTCCATCGCCTGCAGGTGCAAAAACCCCGGCGCGCGCAGCTTGGCGCGGTAGGGCTTGTTGGTGCCGTCCGACACCAGGTAGACGCCGAACTCGCCCTTGGGCGCCTCGACGGCGCAATACACCTCGCCGTCGGGCACGTGGAACCCTTCGGTATACAGCTTGAAGTGATGGATAAGCGCTTCCATCGACGTCTTCATCTCGCCGCGCTTGGGCGGCGTGATCTTGCCCCGGGCCAGGATATCGCCCTGCCCCTCGGGTGCACGCAGCTTCTCGATCGCCTGCAGGATGATCGAAACCGACTGCCGCATCTCCTCCATCCGGCACAGGTAACGGTCATAGCAGTCGCCGTTCTTGCCCACCGGGATCTTGAAGTCGAACTCGTCATAGCATTCATAGGGCTGCGCCCGGCGCAAATCCCACGCCATGCCGCTGCCCCGCACCATCACCCCGGAAAAGCCCCAGTCCAGCGCCTCCTGCTGGCTGACGATGCCGATATCCGCGTTACGCTGTTTGAAGATCCGGTTCTCCGTCAGCAGCCCGTCGATATCGTCCATGAACTTCGGAAACTCGTCCCGCGCCCATGTCTCGATATCGTCCAGCAGTTCGGGCGGCAGATCCTGGTGCACGCCGCCGGGCCGGAAGTAGGCCGCGTGCAGCCGCGCGCCACAGGCCCGCTCGTAGAAGATCATCAGCTTCTCGCGCTCCTCGAACCCCCACAGCGGCGGGGTCAGCGCGCCCACGTCCATCGCCTGCGTGGTGACGTTCAGCAGGTGGTTCAGCACCCGCCCGATCTCCGAGAACAGCACCCGGATCAGGCTCGCGCGGCGCGGCACCAGCACTCCGGTCAGCTTCTCTATCGCCAGGCACCAGGCGTGCTCCTGGTTCATCGGCGCCACGTAATCCAGCCGGTCGAAATAGGGCAGGTTCTGCAGGTAGGTCCGGCTTTCCATCAACTTTTCAGTGCCACGGTGCAGCAGGCCGATATGCGGGTCGCAGCGCTCCACGATCTCGCCGTCCAGCTCCAGCACAAGACGCAGAACGCCATGTGCCGCAGGGTGTTGTGGGCCGAAGTTGATGTTGAAATTGCGAATCTTCTGCTCGCCGGTCTCGGTATCGGCAAAGCCTTTGATCAGCGGTTTGGAGCCGTCCATCATCCTTGGTCTCCTTATCCTCTATCGTCCGCGCGGGGGCCGAACGCCATCAGGTACAAAAGCGCCAGCGCGCCCAGCGGAAAGATCGCCACCAGCGCCCAGGCGCTGGCAATGCCGTAGCCCGGCAGCAGCTTCCAGAAGGGAACCACGAACGCCGCCATGAACAGTATCGCCCAGAACATGTCCGCCGCTCCCTTTTCCGATCCGGCTCACTTGGCCTTCTCGTCGGTTTTCTCGTCGCCCGGCAGGATATAGTCGGCACCCTCCCACGGGCTCATGAAGTCGAACTGCCGGTATTCCTGCACCAGCTTGACCGGCTCGTAGACCACGCGCTTCTGCACCTCGTCATAGCGCACCTCGGTATAACCCGTAGTCGGGAAATCCTTGCGCAGCGGGAAGCCGCGAAAGCCGTAATCGGTCAGGATCCGCCGCAGGTCCGGGTGGCCGCTGAACAGAATGCCGAACATGTCGAACACCTCGCGCTCGAACCAGTTGGCCGAGGGGTGCACATCGGTGATCGACGGCACCATGTCCTCTTCGCGCACCGCCACCCGCAGGCGGATGCGCTGGTTCTGGTACATGCTCAGAAAATGATAGACCACGTCGAACCGCTTGGGCCGGTCCGGGTAATCCACGCCGGTGATGTCCACCAGCGTCGAAAAGCGGCAGTTCGGATCGACCTTCAGGAACTCCACCAGCCCCTTCAGGCTCGACAGGGTCGCGGTCATGTTCAATTCGCCGCGATCCACCGACCAGCCGGCCACGCAATCGGGGCGGCGGGTTTCGATATGGGTGGCCAGTTCGGTCAGCGCATCAGTCATCTTGCATCCCCCAAAGGCGCCTCAGCGCACGATCGTTCCGGTACGCCGGATCTTGCGTTGCAGCTGCATGATACCATAGACCAGCGCCTCCGCCGTGGGCGGGCAGCCGGGCACATAGACATCCACCGGCACGATCCGGTCACAGCCGCGCACCACCGAATAGCTGTAGTGGTAATACCCCCCGCCATTGGCGCACGAGCCCATCGAGATCACGTAGCGCGGCTCGGGCATCTGGTCATAGACCTTGCGCAGCGCCGGCGCCATCTTGTTGGTCAGCGTGCCCGCCACGATCATCAGGTCCGACTGGCGCGGGCTGGCGCGCGGCGCGGTGCCGAACCGTTCCAGGTCATAGCGCGGCATCGAGGTGTGCATCATCTCGACGGCACAGCACGCAAGGCCGAAGGTCATCCAGTGCAGGCTGCCGGTGCGCGCCCAGTTGATGATGTCCTCGGTCGACGTGACAAGGAACCCCTTGTCCTGCAACTCGCGGTTCAGCGCCTGCGTGGCGGTGTCGCGCTGGTAATCGTCGGCATAGGCCTCCAGCGGCACCTGGCTCGACGGTCCGGTCTTGACCCGCGGCGACTGATAGCCCTCGCTCTGCACCTCGGTGACCATCTCGTCATCGGTGGTGTGCGCGGTCTTGTCCTCTACTGCCATTCCATCGCCCCTTTCCGCCATTCATAGGCAAACCCGGCCGTCAGCACCGCCAGGAAAACCATCATCGACCAGAACGCGGTCATGCTCAGATCCGCAAAGGCCACGGCCCAGGGAAACAGCATCGCGATTTCCAGATCGAATATGATGAACAGGATCGAGACAAGGTAGAACCGGACATCAAACTTCATCCGCGCGTCGTCGAAGGCGTTGAAGCCGCATTCGTAGGCGCTGACCTTTTCGGGGTCCGGGTGGCGCACGGCCAGAACGACCGCCGCGAGGATCAGGACAAGTCCGAGACCGATGGCTATCCCCAGAAGAACGAGAACCGGGAGGTACTCCCGCAGCATCTCTTCCACGTGTGGCTCCTTTCATGCGCGCCGTGCCGTCAAGGCGGGCCGCGCATAAGATTGGCGTACAGTACTCGTGAGGGTTTACCGCTGCCCCGGGGCAGGGTCAACCAAGCGAGACGTGATTTCGCGCGCCCTTCGACACCAGGAAAACCGCGAATACGCTGCTGTATCGGAAATACGTGGTTTTTGGTGTACCAGACAAATTGACGCGTCCCGGTTCGGGCGCGAAACGCCCCGGCACTTCGGGGGCACGAACAGGCCCGGATCGCGACTTCGCGCGACGCAAATCGCTCTGTGCCGCGCGCCCCTTCAGCGAGCCCCCGGTCAGAAGGTCAGCTTCACGCCGGCGATCAGCGTATGCGACTCCACCGACCGGTCGCCTGTGAATGTCGGTAGGATCAGCGGCACGAAGCCCGCGTTATACATGTATTCCGCCCCCAGCGTGACATGCGGCGCGGCCTCGTACTCCACACCCAGAATCACCTGCTCCATCCGTTCCCACTCGCTGCCGTCACGGCCCTGAACGCCGCGGCTGGCCGAGATCGACCACGTCACCGGGTTGCCCGCGATCTGCCGGTGCCAGCGGGCCTGCACCGTCGTGGCCTGCACGTGATGCCCCGTCGCGGGCCAGTCATGCATCGACCGCGTGAACTCCGCCTGCACATCGAACCGCGGCCCGCTCCAGGTCAGGTTCACATCCCAAAGCTCGTTCCAGAACCGGTTGATCCCCCGCCCCGGCGGGTGATGCGCGATCGTGCTGTCATAGATCGACCCGCGCAGATACCCGGCCCCGATTGTCAGGTCATGCCCCGGCGCGACCCCGAACCGGTGCGATCCGTTCACAGCGAAATTCGACAGCGCGCCGTCGTTCCTGGGGCTGCTGATCACCCGGTTGCCGCGATGCGCCGGGATCGACGTAAAGGCCAGTTCGGTGCGGTCCGTGACATAGCCAAGTTCGATCACCGGGTCCTCGCTCTGAGCCCAGAAATAGTGGCTCGAATGCGTGTGGGTGAACGGCGCGTAACTGGCGAAATTCCCGAAATTCAAGGTCTTGCGCCCCACCGCCAGGTAAAACGGCGACCGGCTCAGATCCCCCAGCACCAGCATGTACTTGCGCAGCTGGATGTCGTCCTGCCCGGGATACTCGACCTCGGTGAACTCGCCTTGCACAAAGCCCGTGACCCAGGGCAGCGCCAGCGTGGCGTTCAGCGAGATCTCGTTGATCACGCCATAGCCGTCCGACCGGCCCGCCGTATGGGTCGGTGGCAGCCGCGACAGGATCGGGAACTTGCCCGGCGTGTTGCTGCGCTCGGATATCCACGTCGCGATCAGTCGCCCGCCGAAGGTCAGCGACCCTTCCGGCACCCGTCCGCCGGCCCGCGCGCGCAACAACAGCGCCGCCTTGTTCGTCACGTCGTTCTGGCGGTCGAACATTTCTTCGGAAAAACGCAGATCGGCACGCGACCTGCCGTCCGACGACGAATAGACACCCTCCTGCGCCGCGGCAAAGCCCGCCGCGAGCCACCAGAACCCGGCGCCAAGGATCACCGTTTCCAACGCGCCGAAGGCCTGCATCATCCGCTTCATGACTGTCCTTTCCGTCCCGACCCGGGCCAGAAAGCGTCAGAAAGATTGAATTATCGTTAAAAGCCGCGGGAAATCCGGCGATCAATCGCCGCCGCGCCACGGCGGATCGCGCTTGTCGAAGAAGGCCGCGATCCCTTCCTGCGCCTCGGTTCCGGCCCAGCAGGCGCTGAGCGCCTTGATGGTGTCGTCGATCACGCCGTCGTCGATCGGCGGGCCCAGACGGCGCAACAGCGCCTTGGCCTGCGCTACGGCCCCGGGCGCACAGTCCAGGTAGGGCGCCACCTCTTCCTCGACCGCCGCATCCAGCACGTCGCCGGGCACGGCGCGGGCCAGCAGGTCCATCCGTACCGCCTCGGCGGCCCCGAACCGCCGGCCCGACATGAAGACCCGCCGCGCCCGCGCCTCGCCCATCCGGGCCGCCACGTAAGGCCCGATGGTGGCCGGGATCAGCCCCAGCCGCGTCTCGGTCAGCGCCATCTGCACGCCCTCGGCCCCCACCGCCACGTCACAGACCGAGACCATGCCCAAACCGCCGCCGAACGCATTGCCATGCACGCGGCCGATCAGGGGCTTGGGCAACGTGTTCAGCGCCTGCAGCATATAGGCCAGCTTGCCCGCCTCCCCGGCACGGGTTTCAGGATCGGCCTCGAACTGGTCGCGCATCCAGCCCAGGTCTCCGCCCGCGCAGAATGTCTTGCCCTCGGCGGCCAGCACCACCACGCGCACATTGTCATCCGCGCCAAGTTCATCGGCGGCGGCATGCAACTCCGCGATCATCCGCGCCGACAGCGCGTTGTGCTTGTCCGCCCGGTCCAGCCAAAGCGTCGCCACACCGCGCGCATCGCGCTCGATCCTCACCGTCTCATACATCCGCTCTCTCCCCGCGCCAAAATTCTTCCAGGAATTTTGACAAGAATTTTCCAAAAATTCTTGTCACCCGGCCCGCATCGCGCGCGCCATCTTCTCCGCCCGCTCCAGCACGTGCCGGTCCAGCCCGGTCTCGTACCCGAGCGCCGTCAGCCGGTCATGTACCTTTTCGGTGGCCACGTTGCCCTTCGCCCCCGGCGCATAGGGACACCCCCCAAGACCTCCGACGGCCGCGTCGAACACCCGCACGCCCGACTCCAGCGACATCTCGATATTGTCCAGCGCCCGGCCGCCCGTGTCATGGTAATGCCCGGCCAGCTTCTCCGCCGGCACCACCTGCACTACCGCGCGCAGCATGGCGTCGATGCTCTCCGGCGTGCCCTGCCCGACCGTGTCGCCCAGGCTGATCTCGTAACAGCCCATCTCGTAAAGCCGCCCTGCCACCTCGGCCACCTGATCCGGCGCCACCGGCCCATCGTACGGACAGTCCGTCACGCAGGACACATAGCCGCGCAACGGCACGCCCACCTCGCGCGCCGCCTCCGCCACCGGGGCGAAACGCTGCAGGCTCTCCTCGATGCTGGCGTTGATATTGGCCTTGGAAAACCCTTCCGAGGCCGAGCCGAAAATTGCCACCTCGTTCGCCGCCGCCGCCATCGCGTCCTGAAAGCCGCGCATGTTGGGCGTCAGCGCCGCATAGCGCACCCCCGGCACCCGGGTGATCCCGGCCAGCACCTCGGCCGAGCCCGCCATCTGCGGCACCCATTTGGGGCTGACGAAGCTCGCCACCTCGATCCGGGCAAACCCCGCGCCGCTGAGGCAGTCGATCAGCGCCACCTTGTCGGCCACCGGGATCTCGTGCTGTTCGTTCTGCAACCCGTCGCGCGGGCCCACCTCGAATATCTCGACCCGTTCAGCCACGCTCATCCTCCTCCGGCGCCGCATAGAACGCCTGTTCATATATTCGCGCGTCGGTCTGTCCCGGCAACGCCGCCCGGTACGCCGCCCGCTCGCTCAGCCGCGCGTACCACTTCGCCGTCTCGGGAAACCCGTCCAGCGTCGCGAAATGCCGCGCCATGTAAACCGCCTGCCCCACGGCGATATCGCAGGCCGAATAGCCCCCGGTCAGCAGGTAGTCGCGGTTCTCCACCGGCGTGCTCAGCCGCGCCTCGATCGCGCCATAGCACTTGCGCAGGCGCGCCGCCTCCAGCCGCATCACCGTCGGGCTGCGCATGTGATCCTCGCGCAGCATGATGTGCTGCTGGGTCAGGATCGCCACGTGCTGGCTGATGGTTTCCGCGAAATGCAGCCAGACCAGCCAGGCCATCCGATCCATGTCGCCCGGCATCCGGCCCATCCCCCGCTCGGGGAACTTCTCGCACAGGTATTCCATCATCGCGCCCGATTCGAACATCCGCTCGCCCTCGATCTCAAGCGCGGGCACGCGCCCTGCGGGCGACAGGCTCAGGAACTCGGGCTGCCGCAGGCTCTTGTCGAACGCATGGGTCGCCACGCGAAACGCCACGCCCTCCAGTTCGTTCAGCAGCCACAACACCCGCATCGAGCGGCTTTGCGGCACATGGTGCAGGACAATCACGCCATCGCCTCCCTGGTCAGGTTCGGACGCGTCTCTTGTGCCACGTCGCAGGTTTCCATCCAACCGCACCACGCTGCCAGCGCGGGCCGCGCGGCAATCATCTCCGCGCCGCCCGGCACCATGCCGAAATAGTCCAGCATCGGCCACAGGTGGCAGCTTGCCAAGTCCAACGCGCCGGGCCGCAGCACCAGGTCTTCCGCCGCAATCTCCTCCAGTGCGTCCAGCACGCGCGGCGCCTCGGCCAGCCCCTCGGCCAGGGCGGCATCGTCTCCACTCTCGCCCTCCAGCGCCGCGAAGACCCCGTTGGAAAAGGCCTGCCGCACCAGCGGCCCGTAGGCATAGCTGTCCGCAATCCCCATGACCTGCCGCATCCGCGCCCTGGCCTCCGGGGCCTTGGGCACCAAGCGCGGTTCCGGCGCGATTCCCTCAATGTAATCGAGTATCGCTTGCGTCTCCCACAGCCGGAACGCCCCTGCCTCCAGCACCGGCACGCGGCCAAACGGATGCAGACGGCTCAGCGCCCCCGAGCCTTCGCCGAACGGATCGCACTCGGCATAGTCATAGCCCAGCCCCTTCGCCGCCAGCACCATTCGCACGCTGCGCGTATAGACGCTGAAACGATAGCCGGTCAGCCGCAGCCCCTCCGTCACGCCGCCGCCTCCGCATCCTCCTCCAACCGGATCAGCGCCGCGCCCGCCTCCACCTGGCTGCCCGCCTCGGCCAGCACCTCGGCGACCACCCCGTCGCGCGGGGCCAGCAGGCTGTGCTCCATCTTCATCGCCTCCAGCACGGCCAGCCGGTCGCCCTTGGCCACCTCCTGCCCGGCTTGGGCGAACACCGCCTTGACCATCCCCGGCATCGGCGCCTCGATCACGCTGGCGTCACCGGCGGCAAACTCGCCGCGCTCCAGCGGATCGAGGATGTCGAACCCGATCCCGTATCCCGCAAAGACGGTCACCAGGTCACCCGTCACCGCCACCTCCGGCGCAAGCTGGCCGTCCAATTGCCAGCGCCCGCCCACGCGCCGCGCCTCAACCATGCGCTCACCGACCTCCACGTCATGCGCCTCCGCCGACAGGCTTTGCACTTTTACCTGAACCTCCTCGCCCTCGCGCCGCAGCACCACGCTCCGCCGCAAAGGCTGCCACAGGACAAAGCCCGTCTCCGGCCCGCCGCCGTCCAACAACCCAAGGCTCGCCAACGCCGCCAGCGCCACGGTCCTGTCAGTCACCACCGGCGCCGCACTCAACGCCTCCAGGTCCCGCGCGATCAGCCCGGTATCCACCTCGCCCCGGCCGAACCCCGCGTGCCGTGCCAGCGCTCCCAGGAAGGCCAGGTTCGTCACCGTCCCGGCCACCTGCGTCGCCTCCAGCGCGGCACCCAGACGCTGCAGCGCCACGGCCCGCGTCGGCCCATACGTGGTCAGCTTGGCGATCATCGGATCGTAATGCGGGCTGATCTCGTCGCCCGCCCGCACGCCGGTGTCCGCCCGCGCCCCCTCGGGAAACTCCAGATGCCGCAGCCGCCCGGTCGCCGGCAGGAACCCTTTCGGCACGTCCTCCGCATAGAGCCGCGCCTCGAAAGCGTGCCCATTGATGCTCAGCTCTTCCTGCCGCTTCGGCAGACCCTCGCCCGCGGCCACCCGCAACTGCCACTCCACCAGATCGACACCCGTGATCTCTTCCGTCACAGGATGCTCCACCTGCAGCCGCGTGTTCATCTCCATGAACCAGAAGCCGTCCGTGCGCAGTCCATCCGAGCCGTCCACGATGAACTCCACCGTCCCCGCCCCGGCATAGCCGATCGCCTCTGCCGCGCGCACCGCCGCAGCCCCCATGGCCTCCCGCACCTCTGGCGTCATCCCCGGCGCCGGGGCCTCCTCGATCACCTTCTGGTGCCGCCGCTGCAACGAACAATCCCGCTCGAACAGATGCACGGCGCTCTTCCCGTCGCCAAAGACCTGCACCTCGATATGCCGCGGTTGCTGGATATACTTCTCGATCAGCACCGCATCGTTGCCGAACGCGGTACGGGCCTCGGCCTTTGCACTCTCCAGCGCATCGACGAAATCTTTCGCGTCCTCGACCAGCCGCATCCCCTTGCCGCCGCCGCCCGCCACGGCCTTGATCAACACCGGATACCCGATCCGGTCCGCTTCCACCTCCAGGTGCCCCGGATCCTGGTCTTCGCCATGATAGCCCGGCACAACAGGCACCCCGGCCTCGTCCATCAGCGCCTTGGCCGCGTCCTTCAGCCCCATCGCCCGGATCGCCTTGGCCGACGGGCCGATGAATGTCAGCCCCGCCGCCTCGACCGCCTCCACGAAATCCGGGTTCTCGCTCAGGAACCCGTACCCCGGATGGATCGCCTGCGCGCCGCTCTCCCGCGCCGCCGCGATGATCTTCGCGCCGTCAAGGTAACTCTCCGCCGGCGACGCCCCGCCGATATGCACGGCCGCATCCGCCAGCGCCACGTGCCGCGCGGCCCTGTCGGCATCGGAATAGACCGCAACGCAGCGCACCCCCATTTCCCGCGCCGTCTCCATCACCCGGCAAGCGATCTCGCCCCGGTTGGCAATCAGGATCGTGTCAAACATCTTCGGTCTCCAAACTCCGCGCCATCTCCTGCGCCGCCTCTTCTTCTGGCCAAAAATATCCCGGGGAGCGCGATGGGCTGGCCCCTCGCCCACGCACCTCACATCCGGAACAGACCAAACCGCGTCTCCTCCACCGGCGCATTCAGCGCCGCCCGCAGGCTCAACGACAACACCTGCCGCGACTTCCGCGGGTCGATGATCCCGTCATCCCAAAGCCGGGCCGAGGCATAGAGCGGATGGCTCTGCTCCTCGAACATTTCCACCGTGGGCTGCTTGAACGCCGCCTCCTCGTCGGCGCTCCACGTCCCGCCCGTGCGCTCGATCGCATCGCGCTTCACTGTCGCCAGCACCCCCGCCGCCTGCGCGCCGCCCATCACGGAAATCCTCGAATTCGGCCAGGTCCACAGAAAGCGCGGCTGATAGGCCCGCCCGGCCATGCCGTAATTCCCGGCCCCGAACGACCCGCCTACCAGCATCGTCACCTTGGGCACCGAGGTTGTCGCCACCGCCGTGACCATCTTGGCCCCGTGCCGCGCGATCCCTTCGTTTTCGTACCGGCGCCCCACCATGAACCCGGTGATGTTCTGCAGGAACACCAGCGGCACCTTCCGCTGGCTGCACAGCTCGATGAAATGCGCGCCTTTCTGGGCGGCTTCGGAGAACAGTACGCCATTGTTGGCGACGATCCCCACAGGACATCCCTCCACATGGGCAAAACCCGTCACCAGCGTCTCCCCGAACCGCGCCTTGAACTCGTCGAACCGGCTGCCATCCACCAGCCGCGCGATCACCTCCCGGATATCATAGGGCGTGCGCAGGTCCCCCGGCACCACGCCCAAAATTTCCTCGGGGTCATAGGCCGGCGCCTCCGGCGCTTCCATCCGTAGGGTGGGTGAAAACCCACCGC
>NZ_JASHIZ010000006.1 GCF_030733425.1 Roseovarius sp. MMSF_3350 | reverse complement strand
ACGCGCCGGCCTCTCTCTTTGCGGTCTGGTCGCCGTTAACTGGCGGTTTCCATCCAGGCGCGGTGCCGCCGTTCGTCCGACAGGCCTTTTTCCAGGATGGGCCTCAACTCGGCGCTGGCCTGAGCGTTTTCCAGCGCCTGATCGTAGGCCATGACTGTGTCGTCCTCGTTGGTTTTCATCGCCTTGAGCAAGCTCTCGTCACCGGCAAGATCAGCCAGAGCGACCTTGCCCGTCGTCAACCACTGCTTCATGTCACCTTCCTGAGGCGGGGTGACGCCGATGCTGCTTGCGAAGCGGTCCAGGTCGGCCACGTGGGCCTCGTGCTCCGCCAGGAAAGATTCCATCTGCTGGCGAAATTCCGGCTTGTCGAGCCTCTCGACGGCAGACTGGTAGGCTGCGATGGCGTCGTGCTCGAGCGTCAGCAGATTGCGCACGAGGTCTTCGACGTTGTTCTCAGTTCCGACTGTTGTAGGCATGGTTCTCCTCCTTTTCCTTACTGTTGCTCGGTCTGGGTGCCCGAATGCGGACGGGCCTTGCCAAGGCTGGGCTTCTGGCCGAGCGGCTTGGGTTTGTCGCGCTTGGTGAATTCGCTGCGCCCGTCCAGCGAGGGACCCGAAGTCCAGCGGCCTTCGGGCGTGGGTTCGTCGAGGGAAGTGTTCAGGAAGTAATAGGAATGCTCGGTCGCCTCATGCTCCGTCGGGGTGGAGTTGGGGATCGGCATCTGCGACTCCAGTCCGCCCAGTTCTTCGATGACGGCCATCCACTGCTGCTGGTGCATCGTGTCGCGCGCGATGAGGAAGGACAGCATGTCTTTCATCCCGGTGTCGTCAGTCATGTTGTAGAGCCGCGACGCGAGAACACGTCCACCGCTTTCTGCCGTGACGTTGGCCATCATGTCCGCCGCGAGGTTGCCGGTCGCGTAGACATGGCTCATGTCGAAGGGCACACCGTTGGCATTGACCGGCATCGCGGAAAGCCCCGAAGAAAGGATGTGCCGTGGGTTGGCGCCGCCCATGATCGCGTTGACCACCGGGTCCTTAGCTGCCTCTTCCTGAACCGTAAGGGGTGCGCCCTCGAGGTTGAGCGCGACCGCATGGCCAAGAAATTCGATGTGCGACAGTTCTTCCGTGGCGGTCATCATCAGCATATCGCGGTACTTGTCATCGCCGCGCGCCCCCATGGCCTGGAAGAAATATTGCATTGCGACGCGAATCTCGCCTTCAACACCGCCGATGGCCTGCTGCAAGAACTTCGCAAACTGGGGATCAGGGGTATCGACACGTACTTCGTATTGAAGCTTACTCGAATGATGGAACATCTTCGTTACCTTTCGTTGTACACTCGGCCAACGGACGGCGTTCGGTTCCGTTCCATCCAGGCATCGCTTTCGAGCTATCCATTCCGTCGAGCCTCGCACGAGCCTCGCAGAGGCTGCGCATTACCCCTTGCCGGTGCTGTCTAATTTCTTGTTGAGACATCGGCAGCGGCGGCCAGATAGTTTTCACGGAACAAGTCGATAAATGAGGGTAACGTGGCATGGTTGGCATTTCGGACGATACGAAGTCTTCATCTGATCCGCTGGCGGAGCGCGCCAAACGGGTACTTGCCCGTTGTTGCGAACGTGACCTTACCCTGGCCACCGCCGAAAGTTGCACCGGTGGGCTGGTCGCCGCCCTGGTCACCGACATCGAGGGCTGCTCGCACGCGTTCGACCGCGGTTACGTGACCTATTCAGACGCCGCCAAACACGAGCTTCTGGGCGTGGAGCAGGATCTGCTGCATCAGAAAGGCGCCGTTTCGAAGGAGGCTGCCATCGCCATGGCCCAAGGTGCGCTGCGGCTTTCGGGCGCCAATGTCGCGATCTCCGTCACCGGGTTCGCGGGACCGGGCGGAGAGGGCGATGAGGAAGGCCTCGTGCATTTCGCTGTGGCCCGGGAGGGAGAGCGCCCGACACATCTGGAAAGATCATTCGGAGCCATCGGTCGGGATCAGATCAGGCAGAGGTCGCTGGAAACCGTACTCGACCTGCTCGAAAGGGTGCTGTGCCCGTGAGCAGTCACGTGTTTCCGTTATTCCGGCTTCTGGAAGGCTTCAACAGGATCGTTCAGGACCACGCTCGCCCTTCAATTGAGCCGGGCTATACCGCTATGCGCTTCGTTGGCCACCTGTCGTTGCCGGCGCAATCTCGCGCGGGGCAACGGCTTTGATACTGTACGGTTGCCCGTCCAGACACCGCAGTCTACCAATTCCAATGGCGCCGCCACGCGATATGGCATACCATAACTAGGAATATCAGAGGGCGTTCCACATGAGCCGGCTAGCTTTTGGCGACGATGCGTCTTCACAGATCGACATCTCGATAAACCTGAACGAGTATCTTGCTGCGATTATCGACAGTTCCGACGACGCGATCATCACCAAGAATCTCGATGGTATCATTCAGACCTGGAATCCGGGCGCCGAGCGCCTGTTCGGCTACTCTGCCTCGGAGGCCGTCGGGCAGCCGATCCTGATGCTCATACCCGAGGAACGACATCACGAGGAAGAGGACATCATCTCGCGTCTTCGCCGCGGTGAACGCATCAAGCACTTCGAAACGGTCCGTCGGCGTAAAGGTGGGTCGCTTGTGCCGATCTCCCTGACGGTCTCGCCGGTCAGAAACGCGAACGGTGAAATCATCGGCGCCTCGAAGATCGCGCGCGACAACACGCATCAGGTCGAGGCCGCCGAACGGCAAAGAATGCTCGTGGCGGAGATGCGCCACCGGATCGGCAATTGTTTTGCGGTTGTCGGAAGCCTCATTTCAGTCAATGCCCGACAGGTCGAGACAGCCAGCGAACTTGCAAGCTTGATGCAGAAACGTCTGACGGCGCTTTCTGAGGCTCACAGGCTGGCAGTCGCTGATCCTGCCGGAGACTTCACAGGCAGCACATCGCTGCGCGATCTCATTAATTCGGTCGTCGCACCGTTTGCCGGCAATCAAGCCGTCGAACTCGACGTGGAAGATATCAGTGTTGCTCCGGATGCGCTCATGCCGCTCGCGCTTGTCCTCTATGAGCTTTGCACCAATGCTGCGAAATACGGGGCGCTCGGTCAGAGTGATGGCGGCCTTCTGATCGTGGCGCGCCGCGAGGGAGAAAGATTCCTGATTGACTGGCAGGAACGATGCCGCCTCGACCCGCAGGAAGGGGGACATAAGGGTTTTGGCACGCAAATGTGCGACAGTGTCGTGAAATCGTCGCTCGGGGGCGTGGTTGCCCGGACGTTCGAAGCCTCGGGAATGACTGCAACGATCGACCTCGATCTGCACTTGCTTCAGGCGAAATAGCCGTCGCGACATCTGCACGAGATGAAGCCTTTCACACCGATTTTGCGAATGGTGACTGGGGAGCTTCGGGTGGTCTTGGGAGACACTGCCGAATTCCGTCTGCTCCACATTGAACGGTCGCAGGTACCTCTGCACTTGCTGTCATAGTGGAACATATACGGAGCTTGTCGGTTGGGTTCAGTCCAACTGTCTGGATAGCCCAAGGTACCCCGAAAGGAACGCTCCATGAGTATCGAGAAAATGATTTCCGAACATCCCGACGTGGCCGGTCGTCTGAACGAACCCCTGGCCAAGGCCGTTCGCCATGCAATGTATTGCGCGGCGATCTGCAACTCATGCGCAGACGCCTGTCTGGCGGAAGACGATGTCGAAAAGAGGGTCGATTGCGTGCGCCACTGCATGGATTGCGCTGACATCTGCGCCGCGACCTACCGCGTTGCCACCCGTCGGACCGGCAGCAACCAATCCGTTCTGCGCTCTATGCTCGAGCTTTGCGCGAGCGCCTGCGATGCCTGTGAAGAGATGTGTTCTCATCATGATGATGCCCACTGCAAGCGCTGCGCACAGATGTGCCGTGAATGCGCTGAGGATTGCAGGACCGCAGCTGAAAATCTCTGAGCGTCCGGGAACGCCGGACGACGTTCAGAGCTGGTTGAAAAAATGACCAAACGGCGAAGGGCGATTTGATCCGTCCCCTGATTTGAACCGCAAGGGTCGCCTGCGACCGGCTGCTTTTGCTCGCGGTCGGCGGCGGTTGCGTTGGCCTGATTGTGGAACCCGGCCTTGAGGACTCCGTTACACCAACGTGGCTTCGGTGCAGCCGATAGCGGCTCCGAGCACTCGATAGTGTCATGCGAGTAACCTTGGAAACCAACTCAAGTCAGGAATTCGCCATGAAAAACCCCCTGCAGCCGTCTGTCGATGAAGTCGGTTCCAACGAGCACGTTCTGAATCCGACCGTGGGCGCATGCGACCCGGACGGCAGATCGGCCGCGACTGCAACGTGACACCCTCGATCCCACTCCCTGCGCCGTACGCAGCGAAGCTGGCGAAAACACCACGGCGGTGGGTCGCGACCGTGATGCGTTACCTGGCGCTGCTGCCATTCATCCTTTTGTCGACCGTGTTCGAGGCGGCGGCACAGGATGGAAGCGATTACTGGTACGCGTCCGAAAGCCTCAATTCCGGGCTGTCCGAGACCGTCGGAAGCGGTCTTGACCGATCGACCCCGCGCCAGTCCATGCGCGGTTTCATCGCCTCCGCCGATGCCGGGGATTTCACCCGCGCCGCGCATTTTCTCAACCTGTCGCGGCTGGAGCCATCGGTGCAGTCGGAACGCGGGCCGATACTTGCCCGGAAACTGGCTTCGGTCCTTGCGCGGCAGGTCTGGATCGATTGGACCAGCCTGCCCGCTCGCCCCGATGCGCGGATCGAACAAAGCGGCGGGTCCGCAGACCGGGCGGGGCAACCTCGCCGTGATCTGGCCATCGAGACGCTGGAGGCCGACGAAACCGCCTATGACATCCGCCTGGCGCGTTACAAGCCGACCGACGCGCCAGCGGTGTGGCTGTTCACCCCACAGACCGTCGACAACACGGGTCCGCTCTATTCCGCTTTCGGTCCACGAAAATACGAAGACCTCATCCCGACCGTGCTGAAGCGCGAAATCTGGGGCTTGTGGCTTTGGGAATGGATCGCGGTGCCGCTGGCAGCGGGCGGGGTCCTTCTGCTGGGCTGGGCGACGTATGCCGCGGTGACAGCACTGTCCAAGCGGGCGGATCGAGGCTGGCTGAGAGTTGGACTCGAGCGCAGCGGTCTGCCCCTGGCGATCCTCGTCATGGCCGCGTCAGGCCAGATGATCCTGAGCTGGGTTCTGTCTTTCTCGGGACAGATACAGGCGTTCCTGCGCCCTACATTGACGATCCTGATGGTATGGGGCGTCGGGATGACCCTTCTGCGTATGCTCGATGCCATGCTGCACCGCATCACCCTGCGCTTTGTCGGCGAGATCGACGACAAACGCGGACGCGACGAACGTGAATTCTACACATCGATCTATGCGCTGCGGCGGTTGATCGTGCTGGTCATGGTCGGCTTGGCCGCCATCGTGATACTGGCGCAGTTGAACCTGTTTGACAGCGTCGGCATGACCCTGTTGGCCTCGGCGGGTGTGCTGACCGTGATATTCGGTATCGCCGGCCAGGCGGTGCTCGGCAATATCCTCGCTTCGCTGCAGATCGCCTTTGCCAAGCCGGTGCGCATCGGCGACGCGATCCTGTTCGAGGGCGACTGGGCCTATGTCGAGGCGATTTTCTACACGTTCATGCGGCTTCGAACCTGGGACCTGCGGCGGATCGTGGTGCCCGTCACCTATTTTGTCGCACGACCGTTCGAGAACTGGTCGGTCACGGAGGCGCGCATGATGCGGGTGATCGACCTTTGGCTCGACCCGCTTTGCGATGTCGACGCGTTGCGCCGAAAATTCAGCTCCCTGCTGCACGACGATCCCGACATCTCGGAACCCGACAACGCGTTCACCTATACGACAGACCATACTGCCGAAGGGCTCAAGATCAGCTTTTTCGCGATGATGCCCGATCCCTCGACCGGGTGGACGGTGCAAAGTCGGCTGCGAGAGCAACTGCTGGCGTTTCTGCGCGACAACCACCCGGACTGGCTGGTCCGCGAACGCGTGCTTGATGTCGGAAACAACGAGAAAGGCGATGGCAGTTCGGCCCGGACTGCAGGAATGGACTGAGAACCCAGCCGCTTCGATGAAGGCATCGGCAATCCGGGTCCGGAACCGGTTTCCAAATCGCTGGTTGAGTTCCTGATGCCGAACACTCACTGTAGGGAGGATTGCGAGGACTAATTTGAGTCAACTTTCTTCAAAGAAAATTCTTCGTCCAGGCAAGACATGCTGGCGGATCGAGAGCGCGGATAAGCTCTCCGTGATAATCGACGCGGCCGACTATTTCTCGGCCTTTCACTCTGCGGTACAGCAAGCGGAGCATTCCGTCATGATGATCGGCTGGGAATTCGATACACGGATCTCGCTCGACCCGCGCGAGAGCAAAGCCGATGTCCCGCATAAGCTTGGGGAGTTCCTGAACTGGGTGACGAAAAAGCGTCCAGACCTGAAGATCTACATGCTCGAATGGGATACGGGCGCTCTGCTGACGCTCGGTCGAGGATCCACGCCTCTCAGGATCATCGACTGGGTTTCGAGTTCACAGATCAGGCTGAGGCTCGATCACGCCCATCCAAGCGGCGCGGCCCACCATCAGAAGATTGTCGTGATTGACGATGTCCTGGCCTTTTGCGGCGGCATCGACACGACAGCGGAGCGCTGGGACACGCGGGATCACGTCGATGACAGCAAATTGCGCCGCAGGCCGACGACAGGGCGTCCTTACGGCCCTTGGCACGACGCGACCACGGCGGTCGACGGCGACGTCGCGGCGGCTCTGGGCGAATTGGCGCGCGACAGATGGCGGGTCGCCACAGGTGAAAGTCTCGAAGCGCCGCCCAGAAGAGACCCATTCTGGCCCGAGGGTCTGGAGCCGTCCATGACTGACGTGGATGTCGGTATCTCACGGACCGCGCCGGCCTATGACAGCCGGGAGGCTGTCCACGAGATTGAAGACTTGTATCTCGAGATCGTTTCCGCCGCGGAGCGAAGTCTTTACATCGAAAGTCAGTACTTCGCGTCGCGCCGGGTCGCCGACGCCATAGCGTCACGGCTGGAGGAGGCGGACGGGCCCGAGATCGTGATCGTGAACCCGGAATCCGCCGACGGCTGGCTGGAGGAAGAGGTCATGGGATCGTCGCGCGCGCGCCTTCTCGAGATGATAGCGCAAGCCGACACGTATGACCGGTTCCGGCTTTACACGCCCGTGGCGGACGAGGGCACGCCGATCTATGTCCATGCCAAGATCGTGATATGCGACGTCCGACTGCTTCGTGTCGGTTCCTCGAACCTCAGCAATCGCTCCATGGGGCTGGACACGGAATGCGACCTGTCGATCGAAGCCGGCACCGGGGATGCAAGCGATGAGAGGCTGCGCAAGCAGATCTCGGCACTTCGCAGCGATCTTCTGTCAGAGCATCTTGGCGTCACCATCGACGTATTCGACGCGCAGCTGGCCAAAGCCGAAGGATCGCTCATAAAGGCGATCGAAGCGCTTCTTGGCGAAGGCCGCAGCCTGGTTCCTTTCGATCCGCCCGAACTCAATTGCGCCGAAGACAACATTCTCGGAGAAAACGACTTGCTGGATCCGGAGCGTCCTGCGCATCGCTGGCGCCCTTTCAGCCTGAAACGCGTTGTCGATATCTTTCGGGGCGCGAAGGCTTCGTGACAAACGGCTGCGGTTCCGCGTGCCTGCCCTGAAGACCGGAACAAGCGTCACTACCGCGCGTTGAGCAGGCACATGCTTTCCAACAACGAGCGATTCTCAAGTCTGGAAAAGCTCGTGAAGGCTGCCGGCAAAGGAGGCCGCAAATGAACCGTCAGACCCCACCCAAGCCCGAGGCATCTTCCGAAGATACAAATCGGCGCGCGCCCGGTCCGCGCGACGAGGCGGAGGTGGTCGAAGCGAACCGTGCCATGCGCGACGGACATCCCGAGGCCGCGCACCACGATCGACCGCTGATCAGACCTCGTCCTTCAGCCCTTGACCAGGAACTTGCCGAGGCCGCCACCCATCCCGACGCTGACCCTGCCGATGTCCGGGCCGGACCCGGCGACGCCGGTGGTCAGCGCAGTCCGAACGTGCCGACACGAGAGCCGGCAAACCCGCGACGCAGCCGAACATCCCTGATCTTCCTTTGCATCATACTCGCTGTTCTCGCCGTCGCGATGGTCGGGGCCCTGCTCTAGTCACCGGGCGCGGTCGTCAGGTTCCCGCCCTTTCCGGCGCGGATTAGATTGTGGGAGATTGCTATGAGCGTCAAAAGGCTCGTCCTGTTGGGGGGCGCACATGTGCACCTGCCTGACCACCTCGATCATTTGCACCGGCGCGGCTGGCGGGTGACGCAAGTGCATGACCGGGACCCGGCCCGTCAGAACCGGCTTGCCACCGAACTGGACGCACGACCCGTGTCTCCTAACGAGCTGGGGCAGTCAGACTGTGTCGGTGCCTTGGTGTGCAGCGAGACCGCACATCACGAGGCCGACATTTCGGCCGCGCTACGCGCCGGATTGGACGTGTTCAGCGAAAAGCCTCTGGCAGGAAGCGCCAGTGCGGCAAAGCGATGCGCCGACCTGGCAAACGCGGAGGGCCGGCGTTTGCACACGGGCTATTTCTTTCGCACCAACCGGGCCCTGCGATGCGCGCGCGACTTGGTAAAGGATGGCGCGCTGGGCAGGATCTCGGAGGCGCGCATGCGCTTTTCCCATGACGGGGGATATGCCGACTGGTTGGATCTCGATTGCTGGATGACCGACCCCGCGCTGGCCTGCTACGGCGGATTTGCCGACGAGGCAGTCCATGCCATCGATGCGCTGCAATGGCTGCTTGGTCCCATCGATACGGCCCATGCCGTGACGGGTAACGTGCTGGGTTGGCCCGTGGATGATCACGGCGCAGGGGTGTTGACCTTTCGCAATGGCGCGACCGGCCTTGTGGAGGCCGGCTGGACGGACAAGACCATGCGCCTGGAACTCGACATCGTCGGCGATGTGGGGTGGCTGAACCTGAATGACGGCGTGCTGACCGCAGGACGCCGATCAGAGGCGCGTCCGACGACCGAGATGAAGTTGGCACCTCTCGATGCCGGCGAAGGGATCGAGCCGTTTCTGGATGTGCTGGAGGGCAAGGACGCCATGGGACTGGTGCCTGTCGAGGATGCAGTGCGCGTCAACGAGGTGCTTGACCGGATGGATTTGAACCTTGGCGAGACTGCAATGGCGCAAGACCGTGCCACGACCTGACCCCGCGCAAGGCGTTCGAGACAATTTAAGTGCTAGAAATCGGGAACTTTCCCGCACGGTCACGGCTTTTATCTAGAGGAACGAAATAGCTCAAGGCGGAGATAGCTCATGTCCGAACAGCCACCGCGTCCATCCCGAAGAGCCCTGTTGAAGATGATCGGACTGGCCGCCGGCTCTGGCACGATGATGAATGCGATGGCAAGTTTGGGACATGCCCGCCAAAGCCCCTATAAAGGTCCGCCTGACCTGTCGGGCGCCCCCGAAGGCGCATCGGTGGTGGTTCTTGGGGCCGGATTGGCCGGTATGTGTGCGGCGTTGGAACTGCGCAAGGCCGGCTACTCGGTCCAGATCCTGGAATATCAGGAACGCGCCGGGGGGCGTTGCTGGACGCTCAAGGGCGGCGACACGATCGAGGAGCTTGGCGGCTACACGCAGAATGTCGAATTCTCGGACGGGCAATATATCAACATCGGCCCCTGGCGCATTCCGCATCATCACCTCGCCCTGCTCGACTACTGCCATCGCCTGAACGTTCCGCTAGAGGTCTTCGTTCAGGAAAATCACAACGCCTATCTGCATTCGGCTGACCATTTCGATGGAAAACCGGTGCGATACGGGCATGCCTGGGCCGATTACGTCGGCCAGATCACGGAATTGCTGGCCAAGGCCACCGACGCAGGCGCGCTCGACCAGGCAGCCAGCGTCGAGGACACCGAGATTTTGCTGGAGTCGCTGAAATCCTTCGGCATTCTCGACAAGGATTATCGCTATGTGGAGCGACTGGAGACCGCCGAGTACCGCGGCTATCCGGATGCCGGCGCCCCAGGCGGCGGCCTATGGGACGCCGCGCCCGAGCCGTCCGAGCCGATCGCGCTCGACGATCTTCTGACGTCGCGCTTCTGGCAATACATGCGCAACCACACCACCTATCGCCACCATGCCCCGATGTTTCAGCCGGTAGGCGGGATGGAAGAGATCGCACACGCTTTCCACCGGGAGGTCGGCGACCTCATCACCCACAATGCACGCGTGACGCGCGTCGTGCAGGGCGAAGATGGCGTTACGGTCGATTACGAGGCCGCAAGCGGCGATGGCGAGGGCGGTCAGGTCAGCGCGGACTACTGCGTATGCACCATCCCCTTCACGGTCCTCAGCCAGCTGGACGTCGACGTCTCGCCGGAGATGCGCCGCGTGATGCGGCAGCTGCATTACTATGAGGCCGTGAAGTCGGGCCTTGAATTCAAGCGCCGCTTCTGGGAGCGGGACGAGCAGATCTACGGCGGCATCACCCTCACCGACCTGCCGATTGCCGAGATCTCCTATCCGTCCAACGAGATGCATTCGGATGGGCCGGGTGTCATCCTTGGCGCGTATGTCTACGGGCCGCACGCCTATGCCTACAATTCCATGTCTCCCGAGGAACGGCTGGAGTCGGTGATCTCGCAGGGTGAGCAGATCCATCCGCAGTACCGCGATGAATTCTCCAACGGCGTGGTCCTGAGCTGGCACCGCGTGCCGTGGATGCTTGGATGCTACAGCAAGTGGGACGACCGGGGCAGCGACTACGAGATCGCCGCGACGATGGACAACCGCTTTGTCTGCGCGGGCGAGCACATCTCGTACTTGCCAGGCTGGCAGGAAGGCTCGCTTCTGTCCGCGCTCGATGCCGTGCGGCAGGTGCATGACCGCGCGACCAGCGCGCCCTGACGCCCGGAAGGAGCCATGGAATGAGACACGCGACCCTGACCGCCCTTTCGCTCTGCATATCTGTCGTTGCAACCAGCGTGCTCGCGCAGCAGGGCTCCGAACCCAAGACACCGCAGATCAAGAAGCCGGGTGCAGGAACGCTGGGCGCCACGACCGAGAGTTTCGTCGGAACGGATGGCGCCACGCTCTATCGCCGCGCCTGTTCGGGCTGCCACGGCCCCGAGGGCGGCGGCGTGATGGGTGCGGCCGCCTATCCTGCCCTTGCAGGCAATCCCCGCCTCGCCAGTGCGCGCTATCCCGTCAACCTTGTCATCGAAGGCAACGGCGCCATGCCGTCGTTTGCGGAATGGCTGGATGATGAACAGGTGGCCGCAGTGGTCAACTATCTGCGCAGCAACCTAGGCAACGAGTACGATGGTCAACTGACAGCCGAGGACGTGGCGCAGATGCGTGCCGATTTCGCAGACCTGGACGGAGGGTAGGACCATGCGGGCCTGCACTCCATTTCCCTCCGGCATTGGCCCGCTTTGCGCGGTGGTCGTGTGCCTGGCCGGACCCGCTTTGTCCCAATCGACGGACCTTTTCGACGCCACTCCCCCAGAATCCGCCCGGGCACAGGCGCCGTTCGACGATGATCGCATCGCGCGGGGCCGCGCGATCGCCAAGGGCGGCGCGGCGCGTGGTGGTGTGCAGATGAAATGCATGGCCTGCCACGGGCTTCAGGGACACGGCGACGGGAGCGTGCCGCGCCTGGCCGGGTTGCCCTATGACTATCTCGCGCGGCAGATAACCAGCTTTCTAGACGGCAGCCGTCCGCACGAAGTGATGACGCCTATCGCCAGTTACCTCGAGGCGGGCGAGGCGGCGGATGTGCTGGCCTATTATGCCAGCCGCGAGACACCGCAGATCGAAGCGCCTCGCGATCTCGACTGGCAGCTTGTCAGCGCCGGAAAGGTGCTGGCCTATGCCGGCCGCCAGATGCCGGATGAAGGCGGAGGCCCCGAGGTCACGGCCTGCGTCATGTGCCACCACGCAGTCGGCGAGCTGGACGACAAGGCCATCGCTCCGCCTCTTGCGGGTCAGCCCGCAGCCTATATCGAGGCGCAACTGGAGGCGTGGAAGACTGGTGACCGAAGCGGTGGTCCGCTTGACGTCATGTCCCGGATCGCCAATGCCCTGACGGAAGAGGAAATGGCGGCGGTCTCCGCCTTCTATGCCAGCCGGAACCCGGCCGAGACAGCAACGGCAGACGACTAGCTGAACCCGCTGCCGCGCCTTATTCGAAAACCGGAGCTTTTTTCTCGACCGTATCGCTTTGCAGCACGGCACGGGCCATCAGCGCCACCGCGCCCAGCATCACGACGCCGCCGCCTGTCCACATGATGGCGCCCGCCAATTGCTGGTCCGCCGCAGCCGTAAGGCCATAAGGCGCGGTCGTCAGCACATGCCAACCATGCCAGACCGAGCGCGAGAACACCAGAAGCGCCGATAGAAGGGTCATTTGTGCGGCCGTCAGCGCCAGCGCCAGAGCGACGAGGTGCGGGCGCGCTTGGATGCTGTGTCGCACCGCGGACCACATCACCCAGGCCGCGCCCAGCAACGACAGGTGCATCGCCCAGTAAACCAGGTCAGAGTCCAGCGTGGCCGCGTATGGCGCAGGCGCGTGCCAGACCCAGAACAACACGCCGAAGACGCCCGCTGTCGGCAGGACCGCACGTATCGGCGCAGGCGCGGCCCGCGCCAGCAGCGGTGCCGCGATCAGCGTCAGCAGAACGTGCTGCGCGACCCGCGCCGAAAAAAGCGCCATCGACGCCGCGCACAGGGGCGACACGAACAGCAGCGCCACCAGCACCCAACCCGTCACCGCGGCGCGGCGGTCGCTGGCTTTCCACGCCAGCGCCAGGGCCAGCACCGCCAGCCCGGCCATCAACAGCGGATCGAACAGCCAACGCGTCCATAAGTCGGAAGGCACCGGCGGCGTGCCGCAAAAGGGGATATACGCGTCTTCCATGTGCTTTTCCTTTCCCTAACCGCAGGCCGGCGCCAGCAGGACCGGCGATGCGCTGAACACGATGGCAACCAGCGAGATCACCGTGGTCCAGCGGGCTGCGATGTGAAACTCGGTTCTGTTGCCGCGAAACAGTCTCCAGCCGGCGACGACGAGGGCCACGACCGTGGCGACCCCGATCGCGATCGCAGCTGTCGTGTAGGATACAACCGCACGCTCGGCGCAGGTCGCAGAGAGTGCCGCGTAAACAAAGATGAAATGCAGCGCCCAGGTCAGGGCCGGGCGGGCGATGCCCCAAAGCAGCGGTTCCAGTTCCTCGGCGTCGGTTTTTTCTATCATGCGAACACTCCCAGCTGCGGCGCTCCCAGCATGACGGCGGCGGCCACCAGCATCAGGAACGTGACCAGCGCGTAAGGCGCGCGGTTGACCTCCGGAATGCGCTGGCCCTTGCCCGCGAGACCGAAAACCTTGCGCAGAACGTTGAAGACGCTCCAGTAGCCCAACACGAAAAGCTGCACCGCGACGAAGCCCGCCATCACCCACAGCGTCGCCGCCAGCGCGGTCTGGTCCGGGGTCACGGGTCGCAGCGCCTGGTAAAGCGCCCAGCATGCCCCGCCCGCCAGCACGGCGATAACGATGTCATAGAGCACGTAGCCATTGCGCCGCGCCAGATACGCCATCGCGGTCAGCGCCGCGCCGGCGACGACCGCCAGCACTATCCACAACAGATCGGGATCGCCCGCGCGGCGGGTGAAGTCCGGCTGCACGTTCCACAAGTAGAGCACCCCGAAGAGGATGGATGCGAACAGCGCCACCATGATCAGAAGCGTACCGATCACCGCGATGTAGGTATGCCCCAGCCGC
Organism: Roseovarius sp. MMSF_3350; assembly: GCF_030733425.1. Lineage (GTDB taxonomy): Bacteria > Pseudomonadota > Alphaproteobacteria > Rhodobacterales > Rhodobacteraceae > Roseovarius. The sequence goes on along the minus strand of NZ_JASHIZ010000006.1, from coordinate 172,759 downwards.
GAGGCGATATCGACCGGAAGTATTCCCTCGGGCCCGGTGTCGACAGTCTGACCGGTTTCGGATTTCTCCCATGCCCAAACGGCAAACCCGATCAGCGTCGCGCCCAGGGCGGCAGCGGCGACATAGTAGAAACTTGCCAGAAGGGCCACCGCCGATACGGCCACGAAAAATGCGGTGATCATCGGCACCCAGGTCGGATGCGGCAAGCGGACGATCTGCAGCGGCTCACCGGAGACAGGATGACACCCCACGGTTTCGCGGCGTCCGTGGGGGGCATCGCGCAGCATTCCTTCAATCTCGTGCGCCTCGTTTTCCAACAGCTCCGGCTGATCCCACAGCGGTTCACGCGAATGAACCCTGGGGATGGCGTGAAAGTTGTGGCCCGGTGCGATCGGCGCATAAAGCCATTCCAGCGTCCCGGCCTTCCACGGATCGCGCGGGGCCAACGGACCGCGCCAGCGGTGCGCGATGAAATCCCAGACAAAGATCAGCACGCCCGCCGCAAGGATATAGGACCCGATACTCGACAGCATGTTCAGCCGGTCCCAGCCGATCCCCTCGGGGTAGGTCGCGATGCGGCGCGGCATGCCCCGAAGGCCGGTGATATGCATCAGGAAGAAGGTCACGTGAAAGCCGATGAACATCAGCCAGAACGCCCATTTACCCAGGCGCTCGGACATCATCCTGCCGGTGAAATGCGGCGTCCAGTAATAGAACGCCCCGATCAGGGGAAAGACCATGCCGCCGATCAGCACGTAATGCAGATGCGCCACCACGAAATAGCTGTCATGCGCCTGCCAGTTGAACGGCACCGAGGCCAGCATGACCCCCGTCAATCCGCCCAGCACGAAGATGAAGAGAAACCCGAGGATGAACAGCATCGGCACCGTCAGCCGCGGTCGCGCCTGTGCCATGGTCAGGATGAAACAGAAGATCTGCACGCCCGTCGGGATCGTCACCACCGTCGATGCAGCCGAAAACAGTGACAGCGTGACGGTCGGCAGCCCGGTGGAAAACATGTGGTGCGCCCAAAGGCCAAAACTGATGAACCCCATGGTGACCACCGCCGCCACCGCAAAGCCATAGCCGAAAAGGGGTTTGCCGACAAAGGTCGGCAGCATCGTCGCCACCATGCCGGCGGCGGGCAGGAAGATGATATAGACCTCCGGATGCCCGAACAGCCAGAACAGATGCTGCCACAGCAGCGGGTCGCCCCCCATGGCGGGGTCGAAGAACGGCAGGCCCAGCACGCGCTCGATCTCCAGCAGTATCGAGCCGATGATCAGCGGAGGAAAGCCCACCGCGATCATGAAGGCCGTTACCAGCATGTACCAACCGAAGATCGGCATCTTTGCCAGCGACATTCCCGGTGCGCGCGTGCACAGGATCGCGGCGATGATCTCGACCGCTGCCGTGACGCTCGCGATCTCGGCAAAGGTGATGCCGATCAGCCAGAAATCCGCCGACAGTCCGGGCGTGTATTCCTTGGTCGACAGGGGGGTATACATGAACCAACCGCCGTCCGGCGCGGCGTCGAACAGGAACGACGCCAGCACGATCAGACCGCCGAAGAGGTAGCACCAATAGCCGAACGCCCCCAGTCGCGGAAAGATCAGGTCCCTTGCGCCCAGCATCAGCGGCAGCAGGTAGACCCCGAACCCCTCGAGGATGGGGATCGCGAACAAAAACATCATCAACGTGCCATGCATGGTAAAGACCTGGTTGTAGGTCTCGGCATCCAGGAACGTGTTTTCCGGCACGATAAGCTGGGTGCGCACCAGGATCGCAAGCATCCCCGCGATCAGGAAAAAGATCAGCCCCGTGACAATGAACCGTTGCCCCACCACCCGGTGCGACACCGACGACAGCTTGCGCCAGCCGGGCGGTGTGGCCCAGGCCTTTTCATAGGTGGGCAGGCTGTCGAGAACCGGACCCTGAACAGGTTTGTTGGAAGTTTCAGTCATTTCAGGCTCGACAGGTAATGCGCAACCGCCCGTAGATCAGGGCCGCTGAGATGATTGTAGGAGGGCATGTTCGCGCCCGGCTTCATGTCCTGCACATCGGCGATCCAGCCCGCAAGGTTGCCGACATTCATTCGCCACATCCCCGCCCCCAGCGCCGCGCGCGCGCCCACGCGGGTCAGGTCCGGCCCGACACGCGCGCCCTCGGCCACGCCGCGAATGGCATGGCAGGCGGTACAGCCTTCGTTCAGGAATACGTCGCGCCCCTGTTTCAGTTGCAGCGTGTCGGCATCGCGCGCCTCGTCCGAAAGGCCAGCCGTAAAACTGTCGAATTCATCCTTTTCCAGAACCACCACTTCGAAGGCCATCAGAGGATGAGACAAGCCGCAGAATTCGGCACATTGGCCGCGAAACCGGCCTTTCCGGCTGGCCTCGACGGTCAGTTCGTTCACCCGTCCCGGGATCATGTCGATCTTGCCGCTGATCGACGGCACCCAGAACGAGTGTATCACATCCTCGGACTTCAGGCGGAACGTGACCGGCGTATCGACCGGCACGATGATCTCGTTGGCGTCGCGCAGCGCGCGGCCGTCGGGATCATAGACCACGTCCCACCAGTACTGGTGGCCGGTCACCTCGATCACCAGCGCGTCGCGATCGACCCGCGCGATGGAGGCAAGCGTGAATGTCGACCCGACCATCAGCGCCACCAACGCGATCACCGGCAAGATGAACCCGCCGGCCCATAGCCACCAGATATGGCCGGGCCTTTCCCGCCGCCAGGCCAGCCAGACCGCCGCCATCACGGCCAGGAAGATCAACGTCGCCGCCACCGACATCGTGATGGTCAGCACCAACGTGCCTTCCGCTCCGGTTCCGGCGGGGATCAGCGAGGTCTGGCTGTCGAATTGACCCAACGTGCTCTGCTCGCTCATTCGAACCCTCCGAGCGTGTAGAGATAGGCTACCATGTCTTTCGCGTCCGCTTCGGTAACGCCAAGGTCGGGCATCGCCGTGTCTTGCGAAAAGTAGGGTGGATTGATCAGCCACCGGGTCAGATCGCCCGGCGCGTTCGTCAAGACGCCCGCAATGTAGGCGCGGTCGGCCAGGGACGTCAGCGAGGGGCCTACCGTGCCGCGGGCACCCGGCACGCCTGGGACGACGTGACAGGCTCCGCAACCGTATTCGTTGATCAACTGCCGACCGCGCGCGGGATCTCCGCCCGCTACCCGCATATGCATAGACTGCCACTGCGGGGTGGCGGCCACCGGATCACTCGCGTACCATCCAACCAGAGCCTCGCCCCGCTGCTTGCTCCAGGCCAGCGCTGCTCCGACAGGGTCAAAGGCCGGCGCGGCCAGCGCCCAGAGCGTAACCACTCCAAGGACTGCAGCAGTCAAGACGGAGGTCAGGGCGATGCGGATGATCCTTGCGGGCGACATCTGCCCTAGTTTCCGGTGGTCACCGGATTATGGACCCGGTTGTAATATTCGCTGACAGCTTCCATGTCCTCGCGCGTCATCTTCTTGGCGATGCTGCTCATGACGTTCATCGCGTCATTGTCGCGCACGCCCTCTTTCCACAATTGCAGCTGGTAGGTCATGTAATTGGCATACTGCCCTGCCAGGTACGGCACCGACGGAGGATTGCCGGTGCCCTGCGGGCCGTGACAGTTCACGCAGGCCGGAATGCCCTTTTCGGCCGACCCCACCGCGGCCAGCTGACCGCCCCACTGCAATTCTCCCTGATCGGCAGCGCCCAACGGCTGGGGGATCGGTGCGCGCACCACCGCGTAATAGGCAGCGACGGCCTCGCGCTCGTGTTCGGTCAGACGTTGCGCGATGCCCGTCATTATGTCATTCGGACGGGCCCCAGAGGCATAGTCATTGAGCTGCTTGTACGTGTACCAGGCGGCCTGCCCGGTCAGTCGCGGGAACGATCCCGCGCCGTCGCCGGCACCCTGCCCTCCGTGACAGGTGATGCAGGCCATCCCGGATCCGCCGTTCTCCGCACCGCCCATCGCGACCAGCCGCCCGAGTTCAAGCAGATCGTCGTCCGGCGCATCCTCGACCGTCGCCGCGAACAGCGTTCTTTCGTCGTCAAGCCGCGATTCCAGCACGCCCGGCTCTTCTGTCTCGGTACTCTGCGCGTTCAACACGATCGGGGCCAAGCCGGCAGTCGCCGCCAGGAGGGAGGCTGCAAGAGCAAAGTATTTCGTGCGTGTCATGGTCATGTTGCAGCTCCTTTACGCATCCATCAGCGGGCGAGGATTCTCGAGGTAGTCGTTCTTGAGATGCTCCAGCGTCCAGTACGCCAGGCCCATCAGCGGGCCGGTCGGGTTGTATCCGAGGTTCTGCGGGAAAAGGCATGCCCCGAAGACAAAGACATTGTGGTGATCCCACATCTGGCCATACCGGTTCACCACGCTGGTGCTGGGATCCGTGCCGATGACTGCGCCGCCGACATTGTGGGTCGTCTGGTAGGGCACGACGGAATAGTCTTCGCCTTCGGCGGCGAGGTTCGTGGCGCTGACGCTGGTCACGTGATCCATGTTTTCGGCAATCTCGACGGCGCGCTCGGTCACGTATTTCGCCATTTTCCGGTCGTTCTCCGGGAAATTGAACGTCATCCGCAACAACGGTCGACCATGCTGATCGGTCCAGGTGGGGTCGAGGTCGAGAAAGTTCTCCGGCGTCGACATGCTGGATCCATGGATGACGAAATCGGCGTGATGCAGGTAGTTCTCACGCACAGCCCGTTTCCATTCCGCCCCCCAACTGGGCGTACCGTCGGGCACGGGCTGATAGCTGATCGGTCGACCGTGATACTGTTTGCAGGCGATATAGCCGCCACCGACGAACCCGAGGTCGGAATGGTCGAAATTGTCGCCGTTGTAATCGTCCACCACCATGCCCAGGGCGCCGGCTCCCATGAAGGGGTTGGTGACGATGTCCTTCTCAAGAAACGCGTCCACTGCCGAGATGGTCTGATAGGAATAATTCCGGCCGACCGTGCCGGTGCGGGTTTCCGGATCGTAAGGCGTGCCCAGACCGCTCACCAGCATCAGGTGCACGTTCCACAATGCATAGGCATTCATGCAGACGATATCGGCGGGCTGAAAGATTTCACGCCCGTCGGCATCCACGTAGGTCACGCCGGTGGCAGTCTTGCCGTCCTCGGATTTTTCGACCCGCAGCACTGTGGACTTGAACCGGATCTCGAAGTTTTCGTGCTCCTTGATGCGGTCGTAGACACAGATGATCGGATCGGCCTTGGCGAAGTATCCGCAGCCGAAGCGCTCGCAGAAACCGCAATAGGTGCAAGGGTGCAGTTGCGCGCCGTAAGGGTTTTCGTACGCCTTTGTCACGTTTGCGGACGGAAAGGGAAACGGGTGCAGATCCATTTCCTGGGCAGCGCGACCGAACAGGGTGCTGCTGACTGGCTGCTTCATCGCCGGGTTGGGATACTCGTTGCTGCGCGGCCCCTCGAAAATGTTGCCGCCTTCCCGCTGCTCTCCGTCAAGGTTGCCGGCGGTTCCGGCCGCCCCGCAGATCCGCTCGAAGAAATCCAGATGCGGCTCAAGCTCGTCGTAGGTCACGCCCCAATCCTGAACGCTCAGATCGTCGGGGATGAAGTCGCTGCCATACCTGTTGTCGTAATGGCTGCGCATTTCCAGATCTGACGGTAGCGGGCGCCAAAGCTGCCCGTTCCAGTGTATGCCGGCCCCGCCAAGCCCCTCGCCGGGCAGGAAAGACCCCAGCCTGCGCATGGGCAAGGCGCGATCGCCACGACTGTTGCGGAACGTCAGGGTGTTTTCCCGCACGTTCATCATGTGCGTGTAGCGCAGCCCGTATTTCAACTCGTCATGTTCTTCCGGCGCACCGAAGCTCGTGGCGTCGTGGCGATGATCGCCGCGTTCCAGGATCACGCATTTGCGCCCCTCATGCGCCAGCTCGTATGCGGTCGTCAGACCGGTCCAGCCGCCTCCGATGATGACCACGTCTGTCTTGGGTAGTGTCTTGTCCGCCATGCCTCAGGGCTCCTTGCGTACCGGGGCGACGGGCAGGTCGCCATCGCCGCCAGGCTGATGGTTGATGCCCATCGGCGCCTTGGGATACGCCACGTTGTGCTTGTCCACGAAAGATTGATAATAGGCGTGTGCACCGGGGAACCCGACCATTCTCCAGCCGGCATAGTTTTCGTTGCCGCCATAGATGGGGTCGGCGAAGAACCCCTGGTTCGTCAGCTTCCAGACCTCGTCGAAAAACGCGTCCGAGGGCAGGTCGCCCATATCGAGCTCGCCCTCCGACATGGCCGTGACGACGTCGTTGCGCCGTGCATCTTCCATCAGGGCAAAACCGCTTTCCGCCTGTTCAAGCCGCGACAGCCCCTCGCGCATCAACTCCGACGGAAGCAATGGCAGCTGGTAGCCCTGTGACGGTTTGCCCTCGAAAAAAGGACCCTTCATGTACAGCCCCTCGCCGTTCCCGTAGGGTCCGGCCATTTGCAAATCTATGAAATCGACCACGCCGGCCTGGCTTGCGCTGGGGTATTCGTCCTCGGGAATGAGCGTGTCGCAAAGTGCCGCCAGCATCCGCGCCTCGGTTTCGGTCAGAAAGGCGAACGGCTGATCGTCCAGGGCCGCAAACGCATGCTGAGGCTTGGCCAGAGCAACGCCGCTTGTCGCGGCAAGACCAAGGAGCACGGCCCGGCGAGAAAAGGGGTGAGTCATGAAAAATCCTCGTGATGTGAAACGCTCCGTCCTAGATCAACCTCAAACATCCACATCAGGTTCCAGTAATCGCACAATCGGTGCCGCAGGCGCGTCCGCTTCTGTCCCGATCGCACGATCCCGGCGCAAGGACTGTGCCTGCAAATGGAACTTTTGACGCTCCACTTGGCTGTACCGGCAAAGGAATCCAGATGCCCCCTACGGACAAGAAACACCCCCGCCCCGGTGAAACCGAGGCGCATGCGCGGTCCCGCGGACGCGCCGAGAAGCGTGAGCAACGCGAAAACGCCACGTCACCGCCGGAAGAAATCCTGACGGGCCCGGAACGCGACAGGGTGGCGGAAAACGGGCGGCTTTCGGCGCTGACGGTCTATTCCATCATCCTGCGCGAAGGTCAGGAAGAGCTCGAGCGCCCGGCAACTTCGCTCTGGTGGTCCGGTATTGCCGCGGGGATCGGCATTTCCACATCGGTCCTCGCGGTCGCAATTCTGCGCGTGAATCTGGGCGAGGACCACCCGTATCTTTCCGCCATCGGAAGCCTTGGATATACGTTCGGCTTTGTGCTGGTGATCCTGTCACGCCTGCAACTGTTCACCGAAAACACGATCACCGTCATCCTGCCGCTTCTGGCGCAGATATCGCGACATCGCCTGATCTGCACGGCGCGCCTTTGGGGCGTCGTGCTCGTGGCGAACCTGGCCGGGACCTTCCTGACCGCCGCGATCGCCGTCCATGCGAACGTTCTGACGCCCGATATCCTTGACGCCGTTTTCGCCATCTCGCGTCACCTTGCGGAACTGTCGCCGCTCGAGGCGCTGTTGCGCGGCATACCGGCGGGATTCTTCATCGCCGCGCTGGTCTGGATGCTGCCGTCCGCCAGGGGCACCGAGGTCTTCGTGATCGTCATGTTCACCTGGCTCATCGCCGCCGGGGAATTCACCCATGTCATCGCAGGCTCGAACGAAATCTTCGTCTTGGTCCTCGCCGGGGAAATGGGCCTGCTGACCGCGCTATCGCTGCATATCGCCCCTGTACTGGTCGGCAACATCCTTGGCGGCACCGGGCTCTTTGCCGTGCTTGCCTATGGCCAGATCCGCAACGAGATGTAGCGGCCTGGCTCAATCCTCCTGCGCTCCGAACATTTTTCGCAGACCTTCCCCGACATTGCTGCCGGCGGCGACAAGCACCTTGTCCCCCTCCTTCAGCTTTTCGTCCGCGTCCAGGATCGCATCTTCCTCGGTCCGCGCGATCGCGACCGCCCGCGCGGACCGAGGCATGTCCAGTTCATCCAGGGTCTTGCCGACAAGTTCTTCCGGCACGGGGTAGGTGGTGAAGTGCACCCCCTCGATGATCCCGAGCTGCGACCAGACACGCTCTTCGTTCTCCAACGAGTGGGCGATCGAGGACGCAACGGTGGTATGGGGCGTCACCACGTCTTCAAAGCCCAGTTCCTCGCAGACTTCCAGCAGTTGCGACTGCACGATCTGAAGAACCACGCGCTGGAAACCGATCGATTGGCCAACCACGGCGGCCAGGATATTCACGTCGTCCTGGTTGGTCATCAGCATCAAGGCATCGGCCCCGTCGCCATAGGCGTCGCGCAACGTCCGGGGCAAGGTGCCGTCGCCTTCGATGAACCCGCAATCCAGTCGATCCGACACGTCGTCCAGCCGCTCGCGCGACCGGTCCACAAGAACGATGTTGTGCCCGTTATCCAAAAGTTGCGACACCACCGCCTCGCCAAGCCTCGATGCTCCGATAACGATAATCCTCATGGGTCAGGTCCTTCTCATCCAGGTGCCGGGAAGGCACAATATGATCAATGCGATGAATTCCAGCCGGCCAAGCAGCATCGCCACGATCAGCGTCACTTTCAGGTGCGGCGCGAGGTCCGGCGCGACGACGCCCTGGATCAGTCCCACGGTCGACAGGGCTGACACGACGTCGAACAGACCGGAGAGTGGCGGGATTTCCGAAACCAGGAATATCACCCAGCAGATCAGAACCGCCGCCAGGTAGGTGACCAGAAGCGCGGTGACCGCGATCACCCGGTCCACCGCGACCTTGTCGCCACCATCGCGCAGATAGGTGACCGCACTTGCCGGGACCCGCACGCGCAGCAGGCTCAGCCTGACCATCTGCAACAGCACGACAAGCCGGGCGACCTTGATACCGCCCGCCGTCGACCCCAGGTCGCCGCCGATCACCATCGCGAGCAGCAGCATCGGCAGCAGTGCGATATGGCTCGACACCTCGTTGGTCGAAAACCCCGCCGTGCTGAACCCGCTCAGGAAATTGAGGGCCCCGGAATAAAGTTCGACCAGGCTTGGCGCGTTCACCGCCAGGTCGACAACCGCGAAGATCGTGACACCGCCCGCCATCAGCCCCAATGTTGCCAGAACATGGGATTTGCCCAGCGCAAGGCGCAGGCCGTCGCGCCAGATACGGATATAGAACAGCAATGATACCGCCCCCGCGATGCAGATGCCGATCACCACGCCCTGCGCCAGATAGGAATAGCTGGCCAGGCTGTCGGCACGGGGGGAGAACCCGCCGGTCGACGCAGCCGCCAAGGCAACGCTGATGGCTTCCCACCAGTTCGGCAACAGCAAAAGGCACAGGACCATCGCAACGCTTGTCAGCGCCACATAGGCCAGCAAGACCTGCCGGGCCTGTGCCTTGATCGACGACAGGTTATCTCGGTCGGTGATGTTCGTGCTGCTCATGGACAGGGACGCGCCCGAACTGCCGGCAAAGATTGCCAAGCCTGCAAGGGCGATGGCGAAACCGCCGCACCACTGGATCCAGCCGCGCAAGAGATGCCCCGGGATGGGCCAGTCCTCGGCGCCAACCGCAAGGCTCAGCCCGGTCGAGGTGATACCCGACACAGCCTCGAACACCGCATCCAGTGGCGGCATCCCAAGCGCCATGAAAGGCGGGGCGACCAACAGGCTGGCGACAACGAATATTAATGCGAAGACCACAAAGGCTTCGACCCGGCGCAGGTCTTGTGGGAACGCCCGCGCGCGGTACCGCAATGCGACCAGCGTCAGGAGTATTGCCTGCGGCGTCAGGGACAGGACGAAATTCCACTCCGCGAAGGCCACGCCGGCAATCAACGGCGCCCCGACAACCGCGAGAAGCACGATCGCCTGCTGGGCCATTGCCATGGCTACGACATTAGGGCGGGCACGCAGCGCGGTGGAGGTCGTGAACGCGCTCAAGGCTGACCGGCTTTCTTCCTGAGCATGGCGTTTCAACGCCGGTGCGCCGACATGGTTCCCTGACGGACGAGCCACGGCGGCCCGCGTTCTGCCGGAACTGTATATGCTACCACGTGTTGACTCACTGGCTGCATCCGAAGCGTATGCAGGACCATCCGGAGGCGGGAGTTCCCAATGAGCAATGCCGATGAGGGCAATTCCGATGGCGTCCCCAGATCGTTGTCCGATATTCTCGACTCCGTCGAGGACGTCGCGAAAGCCAATGATCAGGTCAGCGTCGGCGACGTTGTCGAGGCGCTCGGCCGCGCCGGGACGGCCGCGTTGATCTTCCTGCCTGCCGTTGTGGCGACGACACCGCTCAGCGGCATACCGGGCCTTTCGGCGCTGTGCGGCATAATGATCGCGCTGATCTCGGCACAGGCCGTCATCGGACGTCGCGGCCTGTGGTTGCCCGGCAAGATCTTGCGACGGAATGTCGAAGGCGACAAGCTTTACGACGGGCTGGAAAAGGTGCGCCGTCCGCTGATGTTCCTGGAGCGACACACTCACAAGCGATTGTCGTTTCTGACCACCGGGATCGGAGCCCGGCTGTTGTTCTTTCTGTGCATGCTGGGCGGAATGACGATGCCGTTTCTCGAGGTCATCCCGTTCTCGGCCTCTTTCGTCGCGGCAAGCGTTTCTCTTCTGACGATCGCGATCCTGACGCTTGACGGCGCTTTGGTCGTCGCGGCGGCGGCGGTGCTGATGCTTCTGGTCGGTGTTGTAATTTACGTGATCTGATCAGGTCAGATCCGCCACAACGCGATCACCGATCCGCAAGGACAGCGCGGCGATGCTCAGTGTGGAATTCACGCAGGCCCCCGAGGCAAACACCGACGAACTGGCGATGTAGAGGTTTGGGTGATCGTGGCTGCGGCAGTCACCGTCCACTACCGAATCCGTCGGATCGTCCCCCATGATCGTGCTGCCCATGATGTGATTGTTGGGCCGGAAGCCTTCGCTGCCATCTTCGATGCTGACCAGCGACGCTTCCAGCTTGTCAACGATGTCGCGGAACATGCCGGCCGTATGCTGGGCGCTGTCCCGCACGTAGTCTCCGATGCTGTAGTGGATACTCGGGCGCGGAAGGCCCAGCGGGTCGGTTTTGTCCGGGCTCAGCGTCAGCCGGTTTTCAGGATCCGGCAACTGTTCGTGGAAATTGGCGATGGCACAGCGGCGGGCGGCCCTGTCACGCACCGCGGTCGCAAGGGCTTCGCCGGTAAGACCTTCGTCGATGGCCTCTTCCGCCACGCCGTCGACCGATGACCCGTTCCAAAGGTGCAGTTTCTTGGCGGACATCCGGCGGCGATGATCGCCATCCCGGAATTTCAGGATCGAGGTATTTTCCTGCGGTCCCCGCCCGGGCCAGACCGGCATCGGCATGTCAAAGACCACCTGCGTGCCCGGGTGATCCATCAGGTTGCGCCCCACCTGCCCGGAACTGTTGCCGATACCCTCCGGCGCATCTTCACCGGCAGACATCAGCATCAGCCGTGGGATCTCGATCCCGTTCGCCGCCAGAACGAAGCTGCGCGCACGCACGCGATGTTCCGACCGGTCCGGTTTCAGATACCGGACCGCGACAATGTCGCCATTCGCGTCCTGTTCGATGAAATGCGCGACCGCCTCGGTAATCACCCTTGCGCCTTGGCGCTCTGCCTTCTCGACAGCCAGGTTGCCCGAGTACTGCGCCCCGATGGGGCAGATCGGCATACAATTGTTGTTGCCACAGCAGGGCGGCCGCCCGTCATAGAGTTCGCGATTGCGGGCCACCGGCTCGGTCTGCATGAGATACCCGTGCGGGTTCAGCCGTTCGGCGATCACCCGGTCCATATAGCTGACAGGCATTGCCTCCATCGGAAAGGGCGCGCTGCGCGGTGCAAGGCCCTCGCCCGGCTGTCCCGCGACGCCCATGAGAGTTTCCGCTTCCAGATAATAGGGTTCCAGGTCGCGGTAACCGATGGGCCAGTCGCGACCGACGCCGTAAAGCCCCCTCAGCTTGAAGTCGTTCGGAAGAAACCGCCAGGTCGCCGCGGCCCAGTGCCATGTCGTGCCGCCGACACCGCGGACGAATTGCTGATTATACGGGTCCGGGCCGGTCTGGATCAGATAGTTGCCCCAGTTGCTGGGATCCGGCACCGGTGCATGGGCGGGTTGTGGATACGGCGCCATGAAATCCGTGCGCGCCGAGTGCCGCCAGTTCTGCACCAGGTCCTCTCGCCTCAGGCGTGGGCCGGATTCAAGGATCAATACCTTTAGGCCTGCGGCAGAGGCCTTGTCCGCCACCATTCCTCCGGCGACGCCCGCGCCGACCACTACGATGTCGGGCTCGTACTCCACTTCAATGATCGCCACCGCGGTCCTCCTGGAAACGTCCCGTGCCAGAATGACAACACGCGCCGCGTCACCCGGGTTCCGATATTCTTGGAACGGTTGCGCAGACTGCACGTTGACCGGACAATCAGCGGAGATGGCGGCATGACAGCAACGTACCGAGCAAGCGCATTCCTCGCCGCAGGCGTGGCACTCCTGACGCCGGGTACGGCAGCGTCGCAATCGTCCGACATCTTGCTGAATTGCACCTCCTGTCACAGCCTGTCCAACACGGAGGCGCCGCGCTATCCCGTCCTCAACGGGCAACCGGTCAACTACCTCATCGAACAACTCGCCGCTTTTCGGTCCGGCACGCGCACCCATCCGCAGATGCGTCGGACGGCGATCGCGCTCGGGTCAGAGGGCGCGCCGGCAATGTCACGCATGTATGCCGATGCACCCCCACCTGAACTCGCGCCGCAGCCTCGTGAGGAGCGCTTCGCCGATGCGATCCGCCTCATGACCGAAGGTGCCTGGGAGCGCGGGATCGCACCCTGCGCGTCCTGTCATGTTCTTCCCGGCGCCGACGAAGACGGCATTGAGACTGGGGCGCATGATGCCCCTTGGATACACGGTCAGCCGGAAACCTATCTGGCCGGCACCTTGCGGGCTTTTGCCAGCGGCGAACGCGATACGGGGGGGCTGCGACGGATGCAGGCCTACGCCGAACGCCTGACCGACAACGAGATCGCCGACCTTTCGGCCTACCTCGCCGCATATGCCACGACGGAGGATGAGCAATGACCGAGAGCACGAACCATCACTTGTCCCGCCGCGAGGTCATGATCAGCGGCAGCAGCCTGATCCTGTTCGGCGCAACCGCTTCGTCCCATGTCGCAGCGCAAACACCCCATATCGACATTGCCACGCGCCTTGCCGCGCATGCGGGTGTCGAGGCGTTGCCACGTCATCTTTTCGCCAACCTGACGGATGCCCTCTCGCCCGAAACCCGCGACGTTCTGGGCCGAGAGGACACATTGCCCGAGGATCTATCCAAGCGCGTCCTGAAGGGCCTTTACTCCGGCGTCCTGCCCGCCGCGAGCGAGGACGGTGATCCGACGCGCATCGGCTTTTCCAACGCGCTGAAGTGGGAGGCCATCGACGCCACCAACAACGTCATCAGCTACTGCGGCGGCGTCCCGCATTTCTGGGCGGACCCGCCGGAGGTGACATAACTGCGCCACGGACGGGACTGCCCCGACGATCCGGCGCACACACAGGCATCGCCCCCCGGCTGGTTACCGGGTTAATTCGGGACGATACCAAGACAGATTAAGACATTGAGAATATTTATATTTTGGAACCATGCCGACTGTCTTTGGTTGATCACCCATGATCACGAAGACTTGAGGTATCAACGATGGAAGAAGCAAATTTCTCGCTAAGCTGGATTGATTACGCAATTGTCGTTGTCTACTTCATCGGCGTGGTGGCGCACGGCATCTATGTCTCGCGCAAGAACAAGGGGTCCGGCTCCGAGGGCTATTTTCTCGCCGGGCGAACCATTCCCTGGTATCTGATCGGGTTCTCGCTGTTCGCCTCGAACATGTCGGGCTCCAGCTTCGTCGGACTGATGGGCGGCGCCTATGACAACGGCGTCGTGATCTTCAACTACGAGTGGACCGCGGCCTTCGTCCTCGTCATCTTCGCGGTGTTCATCTTGCCAAGCTATCTCAAGGCCAAGGTATCCACCGTCCCTGAGTTTCTCGAACAACGGTATGACGTCCGCTCCCGGCGGGCGTTTTCGCTTTTCACGATCCTCGCAATCATGTTCATCGACACGGCTGGCGCGCTGTACGCGGGCGGGCTGGTGATCGCCAACGTGACCGATTACCTCAACCTCTGGACAGCCGTCGCCGTGCTGGCGCTGGTCGCCGGCATCTACACCATTCTGGGCGGCCTGTCGGCGGTGGTTGTCACCGATACGGTACAGGCGATCCTTCTGATCGTGGGGGCCGCGGTCCTGTTCTGGATCGGCCTCGACGAAGTCGGCGGCTGGCAGGAACTGTTCACCGATCTCGACGACAGCAAGAAACACCTGATCCTGCCGGCCTCGAACGACTTCCTGCCGTGGACGGGCTTGTGGGGCGTGATCCTGCTGGGGTTCTATTACTGGACGATCAACCAGTTCGTCGTGCAACGTACACTTGGTGCGAAATCGCTGCGAGAAGGGCAGATCGGCGCGCTGTTCGCGGGCTTCCTGAAAATCCCGAACCTGTTTCTGATGATCCTGCCCGGGCTGATCGCGCTGAAACTCTACCCCGATCTGTCGACGCCCGACCTGGCCTTTCCGACGCTTGCGTTCGAACTGATGCCGATCGGGCTGCGCGGGCTGATCATGGCCGCCCTCATCGCGGCGATCATGTCGTCGCTCGACTCCGCGCTCAACTCCGCCGGCACGCTGGTCACGCTCGACTTCGTCAAGCCGCTCAAGCCTGACCTGGACGAACAGACCTACGTGAAGATCGGCAAGGTGGTGACCGGTATCTGCATGGTCATCGGCGCGATCTACGCCCCGATGATCGCGGGGTTCGAGTCGCTCTTCTCCTACTTCCAGTCGTCGCTGTCCTATATCATCCCGCCGATCGTGGTGGTCTACATCCTGGGCCTGTTCGTGCCTTGGCTGAACGGGAACGGCGCCTTCTGGACGATCCTCTTCGGGCTGGTCGTGGGCGTGCCGATCTTCATCACCAAGGAGGTCTATGACATCTGGTCCAATCTCGGCCTGCCGGAAATACACTACACGGTCATGTCCTCGATCATGATGTTCATCGCGATCGGCCTGCATTTCGGCATATCCGCAGCCACGCGCCAGTCGGAAAAGGAAGGTGTCGAGGATCTTGTCTGGAATGCGAAGGAAGCGCGCGAGGAACTCTTCCAGCTCGAAAGCCCGATATACCTGGACCGGACCCTGCTTTCGATACTTCTGATCGTCTGCATGGGCGGCATGATCTGGTGGTTCTGGTAAGCACGTCACGCGCGGGGCGCAAAGATCGCGCCCCGCGCACCAGGTACCGGTGTCAGATATCGACCGATCCCACAGACCCGCCATCAACCCGGTAATTCGCGCCTGTGACGAACGAGGCGCGCTGACTGGCCAGAAAGGCAATGACCGGCGCCACTTCTTCGGGCTGACCCCGACGCTCCAGCGTCAGGAAGGGCCGTTCCTCCTTCAGGAAACCGTCGACCGCATCCTTGACCGAGCCACCTTCCGCCTCGGCGCGTTTCTCCATCATGCCATCGGTCATCGGCGTCTCGATAAAGGCCGGCGCCACGCAATTCACCAGCAGACCACTGCCCGAATGCTGCATCGCCACGCTCTTGGCATAGCTTAACACGGCGAATTTCGCGCTGTTGTAGACAGCCTCTTCGGGATAGGGCTGCGCGGCATTCTCGGACGTGACGAACACCATCCGACCCCAGCCGCGATCCACCATGCCTGGCCCCACGTGCCTGGCAAGTCTTACCGCCGACAGGAAATCCGTATTGAGCGCGTGATCCCAGTCTTCTTCGGACATGGTCAGAGGATCGCCCTTTGCACCGGTGACCCCGGCCAGATGGATCAGGATGTCGAACCTGTCTCCCACCTCGTCGACAAGTGCATCCACGCCGGCCTTCGAGGACAGGTCCGCGGCAGTGGCGCGCGCGTCGCACTCCCCCGGCACGGTCCCCAGGTCATCGGCATGCTTGGCGGTCAGTGTCAAATCCACCCCCGCCTCGTGCAGTAGTCTCGCGGTCTCGCGACCGATGCCGCCCGACGCTCCGGTGACGAGGGCCGTCTTGCCTTTGATACCAAGATCCATAAATCCGTCCTTTCCTTCTGATTAAATGGCGTATGTTCGCAATTCTGCAATCAACGGCTCGGAATCGGCCCGGTTCCGAGGTTGAAGCAGGAACCACATGCGCCACCGGTTTGTTCTACGGGCAAGTATCATCACCCCCGGATGCAGGAGCACATCATGAGCACGAACATGCACATTCCCGCCCAGGCGCAGGACAAGATGCCTGCCGACGAGCACAAAATGGACCCGCCACCGGATTACGCGCCCCGCCACCCCGGCGTCGGCAAGTTGAAGGACAAGGTCGCCCTGATCACGGGCGGCGACAGCGGTATCGGCCGGGCGATCTCGGTTCTTTTCGCGCGAGAGGGCGCGAAGGTTGCCATCGCCTATTTCTATGAGGACAAGGACGCGGAAGAGACCAAGCGCCTGGTCGAGGAAGAAGGCAGCGAGGCATTGCTGATCCGGGGCGACCTGGCCGAGAAGGATCACGCAGAGAACGTCGTGTCCCGCACCGTCGATACGTTCGGCAAACTCGACATCGTGATCAACAACGCAGCTCAGCAGTGGCTGGACAGTGGCGCCGAAGACCTCGACGAGGAAACCCTGCGCCGTACCATGGACAGCAACGTGATGGCTTATTTCTTCGTCACGCAGGCCGCGCTGCCTCATCTGGGCGAGGGTGCCGCCATCGTCAACACCTCCTCCGTCAACGCGTTCAAGGGCAACGCATCGCTCGTGGCCTATTCCACGACGCGTGGTGCATCGCTGGCCTTCTCGCGCTCCATGGCCGAGGCGCTGGTCGAGAAAGGCATCCGCGTCAACACCGTCGCGCCGGGACCCATCTGGACGCCGTTCATTCCCGGAACCATGCCGCCAGAAGGGGTCGAGGATTTCGGCAGCCATGTGCCCATGGGCCGTGCGGGCCAGCCTTGGGAGGTGGCGACCGCCTTCCTTTTCCTTGCCTCATCCGACGGCAGTTATTTCAGCGGCCAGACGCTTCACCCCAATGGCGGGGCGATCGTTGCCGCCTGAGCCCTGGCCCCGCTGCCCCGTCATCTACGAGATCTACCCGCGCTCGTTCCGCGACACCACCGGCTCGGGCACGGGTGATCTTCAGGGCGTTCTGAACGGGCTCGACCATGTGGCCGACCTCGGTGTCGACGCCATCTGGATAGCGCCGTTCTACGCCTCGACGATGGAAGACGGCGGCTATGACATCATCGACCACTGTGCCGTGGACCCGGCAATGGGGGATCTGGATACCGTACGCCGTATCATCGATGGCGCCCACGAGTTGGGGCTGCGCGTCCTGACGGACCAGGTGCTGAACCACACAAGCTATCGCAACGTCTGGTTCGAGAAGAGTGCCAACCGGCAGGACGGGTTCGACGACTGGTACGTGTGGCGCGATGCCAAGCCGGACGGCACGGCGCCTAACAACTGGATGAGCTATTTCGGCCCTCCGGCCTGGACATGGGACCATAGGCGCGAGCAATATTACTGGCACCAGTTTCTCGCCTGCCAGCCCAACCTCAACCTGCGTCACGAGGACGTTCAGGCAGCGCTGAAGGCTCAAATGCGGTTCTGGCGCGACCTTGGAGTCGATGGCTTCCGTATGGATGCGATTTCGGCCTATCTTCACGATGAGACCTTTGCCGACAATCCCGTCGCCACGCCCGACGTCCGCGAACGCGTGGCCGGACCCTCTTTCAGCCCCTATGCGCGGCAGGACCATAAATACGACCTGCTGCCCGGCGATGGGGCCGCCTATTGCGACAAGGTGCGCGACTGGGCCGGGGAGGACGCCTATCTTCTGGGGGAGATCAATGTCGGCAACGAGGCGGTCGAACTTGCCCGGCAGTTCACCGAAAAGGGCCGTCTCGACACGACCTATACGATCGATTTCCGGGAGCGCGGGTTCACGCCCCGGGTGATCGCCGACGTGCTCGACCGAGCGGCCCGCCGCGGGGAACCGGCCGGGCGTCTGACGATGTGGCTGTCTTCGCATGACCAGGCGCGTCATGTTTCAACCTTCGGCGACGGCAGCGCGCGCGACGCCAGGTTTCTCGCGATGGCTGCCGGATGCCTGCCGGGTCCGTGGCTGATCTTCCAGGGCGAGGAGCTTGGCCTGCCCCAGCCCGATCTGAGCCGCGAGGAAACCACCGATCCTTTCGATCTGATGTTCTGGCCCGACGGCCCGGGTCGCGAAGGGCCACGCGTCCCGATCCCCTGGACCGAAGAGGGCAACGCTTTCGGCTTTACCTCCGGCACCCCATGGTTGCCGATGCGCTGGTCCGAGGGCGCCTCCGTTCAGGCGCAGTCTCAGGACAACGGCTCGGTGCTGAACTTCTACAAGATCCTGCTTCACCTGCGCCGCGCTCACCGCTTTGCCGACGGACGGATAGAGGCAATCGAGGCGAAGGACGATCTGCTTTACCTGCGTACAAGCTGTGATGCCGCGTCCTTCGTGGTGGCGATGAACTTCGGCACCGAGCAGCAGCGGCCTATTTCCGGCATCACCGGCGAATGTCTGTTGGCAACGGAAAATGCCGTCTCCGCCGACCGCCTGCCGCCCCGCGCCGCGGGCTTGTGGCGGTTATCCTAACAACAGGCCGATCAGGAATGTCACTGCGGGCAGTCCTGCGAAGACGGCCAGGCGCACCCGGTCCGCATCCAGGATCACGCCCTTGTCTTTCGCCTTCTCACCATAGCTGCCGCGTGCATTTGCCGGATAGTCCGGGTCGGGGTCATAAAGATTGCCGTCCAACGTGTCGCCCGTGGCCTCACGTTCGGATTTCTGCTGTTGCGTCCCGCTGTCGGCCATCTTGCGGTCCAGCCAGTCCGGCAAGACCATGTCCCCCAGCACCAGCTTCAGCACGGATTGGCCGACGAACAATTCGCGCGGCCGCGACTCGATCGCCCGCATGACCGCCTTGGCCGCAACGTCGGGGTCATAGATCGGTGGCGCCGGTTGCGGTTGCTTTGGCAAGCGGTGTCTGGCCCAGTCGAACTGCGGCGTGTTGAGCGCGGGCAGTTGAACCAGCGACAACCGCACAGGATGCTCGGCGCGGATCAACTCGGATCGCAACGACGAGGTGAACCCGTTGATGGCGTGCTTTGAGGCGCAGTAGGCCGATTGGAGCGGCACCGCGCGATAGGACAAACCCGATCCCACGTTCACGATGACCGGCTGGCCGCTATGGCTGTCCATCACCGACAGCGCCGCGCGTGTTCCGTTGACCTGTCCGCCGAACGTCGCCGCAACGATGCGGTCGAATTCTTCGGCCGTCATTTCGGCAAAGGGTGAAAAGCTCGTCAGCATCGCGCAATTGACCCACGCCACAGGCGGACCGAGATCCGTGGCGAGCCGCGTTGCGGCGGCCATCATGGCATCGGCGTCGGCCACATCGCAGGCCACGGTGGCGACGCGTCCCTCGGGCGCCTCATTGCGCAGCGCGTCAAGCCGCCCCTGACCCCGCGCGATCACGCCCACACGATAGCCATCCTCGAGCAGTCGCGCGACCACCGCGCGGCCCACTCCGGCGGTTCCGCCGGTTACGATTGCGACCTTGTCGACCATTGCTAGATTCCTCTCGGGCTGTGATGTGATGAAATACGCAGCGCTCAGAATGAACGCTCGGCGGACACCTCCGGCGTCTGCTCTGATTGCGGCCCGCCGCCGACGTGCAATTCGCCGCGCATCCGCGGCAGCGACTGGGGATAGGCCGCGCGCAGCCATTCAAGCATCTTCTCGCGCACCTCGCAGCGCAGGTCCCACACCATCGGCGAGGTGCGCGCCGTCATCAGGGCGCGGATCCTGACTGTCTCCCCACCCGTCTCGACGACCTGCAAGTTGGCGACATCGCGGTCCCACAGCTTGCTCTCTTCCAGAAAATCGCTCAGCTTGTCGCGCATTTCCTTGACCGGAACCGTGTAATCGAGGTCCCAGGTCACCACGCCGATCACCTGCGCACTCTCCCGCGTCCAGTTCTGGAACGGCTTTTCGATGAAGTAGGACAGCGGCACCACCATGCGCCGTCTGTCCCAGATCCGAACGACGACGAACGTGGCGAAGATTTCCTCGACCCAGCCCCATTCCTCTTCGACGATCACGACGTCCTCCAGCCGGATCGGCTGGGTAATCGCGATCTGGATACCGGCGATCAGATTGGTCAGGACCGGGCGCGCCGCCAGGCCCAGGATCAGGCCGGCCGCGCCCGCCGAGGCAAATAGACTGACCCCGTATTCCTGAACCTCGTCAAAGGTCAGCAGCGCCGCCCCCGCCGTGACGAGTGCAATGATGATGTTCGTGGTGCGCTTCAGCAGCCGCAACTGGGTGACATGCTTGCGCGCGGTCAGATTGTCATCGACGTTGAAGTTGAAGCGCCGGCTCGAGCGATCGGCGAAATGGTTGGTCAGCACGATCAGCATCCAGCCGATGAGGATGATCAGCAGAACAAGCGCGGCATGTTCCAGCGTGTTTTCCGCCCGATTGCTGAGATCCGTGCGTGGCACCGCAAAGATCAGCGCCGCAAGGACAAAGGCCGGGCGAAGCGGCCGGCGCGCCCGGCGCAGCAGCGAACGCGTCATGTCGAACCGCTTTTCGATCCGCGCCAGAAGAACCCGGTACAAAAGCGCGTGCACCAAAAGCGCCGCGCAGGCGACGAGGGTCAGCACTATCGCAGCACTGACACCCTCGGGCAGGCCCGAGATCCATTGTTCAAGCGACACCATGATAGAAACATCGCTCATATCGAAATTCATACAGGGTCCTCCTGCGAGACCGTTCTCGGTAGACCCCTGAAAGCACTGCGCGGCCTCGCAACGGCGCGACGGGCCTTTAGCTCGTTCAGGTCACCAACGCCCGGCCTACCAGAAATGTTCGACTTGAAGCCCGATGCTCAGCCCGTCGCGGCCCGAAACGCCGGGCGCGATGCCCGCCTGTTCCGCCCCGTCGTCCCATCCGGCATAGGTCACATAGGCGCGATAGCTCGGGCGGTCGAAGAACTTCGGACCCTCACGCCATTCCAGCGCGCCGGTGATCTTTCCCAGCGTGCGGCTGTCGCCGCTTTGGGGCACGACGTGATCAAGACCCGTTTCCAAGGCGAAGTAGATGTTGTTCGGGTTCAGGCGCCAGATCTGGCGCGCACCGATCGAATACCAGTTTCGATCGTCCGACTGCCATTCCGCCACACCCGTGGCCATCACGGAATACCTGTCGGTTGCGTTCCAAAGGTACGATCCGACCAACCGGGCCGACATGTCGCTGTTGGCCGCCTGTGGATCTGACGCGAAAGACAGGCTGCGCCCTGCCCCCCAACCGGTCTGCAAGGCCACCACGACTTTCTGACCGCGCTTTGTTTCGTGATCGACCTGAAAGGTCATCATGCCGCCGCCGTCGTTGGCCAGCCCGCTTTCATCGGCAAAGCGAAAGTCCAGCCCGACGGTCAGGTCGGTGTTCTCTGCCAGCGCGATCTCTTCGAGGCGCGTGTCGAGACGGATATACGGTGTGCCGTCCAGCGCTGTTTCGATATCGCCGGCACTTGCGAAGAACAGCGCGACCGACCCCTTGGCAAAATCGAGATCGACACCCGTCACCCCAAGCCCGCTGCCGGTGGCGTCCCAATAGTAGAAATCGTTGATATGCACATCCTGACGCTTGTAGAACCTGTGCCCGGCCCAGATTTCCGCTCCCGACATGGCCCCCGTATCCGTGAACTTCGACACCCCGATCCAGGCTTCCTCGCCGAAGAACTGGACATCGTCATAGGCATTGAGCGGCGTGGCAAGCAGACTTCCGCGGAAGGTCAGCGCCACCTCCGGTCCGCCGCCCTCTGCGCCGAAAGTCAATGTCCCGCCAAGCTCGGCATAGGTCTCGCATTCGTTGCCAAGCCTGTATTTCGCCCGTGCGCCCGGAAGTTGAAAGCAGACCTGCCGGTCGCCGTCTGCATTTATCCCGAAACCAGATCGGACATAACCGAAGGATTCAAAGCTCGGGCCGGGGGTATCGGCAGTGTCGTCCTGCGCATGAACCACCGTGGCGAACATACTCAAAACGGCGGCAATCAAACGACGCATATTGAACCTCACGTTTTTGTGTGAACGCGTGATCGCGCCATACCGTTCCGTAATTCGCGCGTCGCGGTCGTGGAACGCGGCTCGACCGCCATCCCCCCATTCTCGCACCTTGCGCGGCTGAACGCAGATTCTCCGGAGTGGCCGGCAACTGGTCCTTGAAGCCCGACACGGCGCACTAACTTTCGGTCATGACACAGCTTTCCGAACTCCACGACGCCAGCGACGGCGCACACCCGCCCGACATAGACTGGCGCCTGAGCGCGGCTTTCCTTGATTTCGACGGCACCCTTGCCCCGTTGGAGCAGCACCCCGATGACGTCCGCCTTCCGGACCGTGAGCGCAGGCTGGTGAACCGATTGAGTGACCTCACCGGCGGCGCCGTGGCCATCCTGACCGGTCGTGACCTGAGCAACATCCGCGGCTTCTTCAAGGACATGCCGGTCGTCCTGAGCGGCAGCCACGGCGCGGAGATCGAGGGCCACGACAGCCCCCTGCTTCGGCCGGACGCACAGGCGGAGCTGACCCGGTGTCACGATGCGGTACGAGGCTATGCCGAAAAATACGGTTTGCTCGTGGAAAAGAAGGCAGCGGCCGTGGCCGTGCACTATCGCGAAAAGCCGGATATGCAGCAGGCAGTGACCGCCTTCGTAAGTGATCTGGCCGAAACCAGCAGCGCCCTGAAGCCCCTGCATGGCAACATGGTCAGCGAACTGACCTTGCGCGACGTCGACAAGGGCACGGCCCTGCTGCGTCTGATGGAGCATGGTGCCTTTCAGGGCCGGATCCCGGTCTCGGTCGGGGATGACACGACAGACGAAGACACGTTTCGCGCGGCCCGGTCTCTGGGCGGTGTCGGCTTGCGGATCGCGACCCGCACGTTGGCGGAAACGGCGGCAGAGCACGTTTTCGCCACGCGCACCGATTTCGTCGACTGGCTCGAACACAGCCTCGAGCAAGAAACGGAGGCCGGCTGATGGATCTCGGACTTGTCGGAAACTGCTCCGTCGCCGGGCTGATCGACCCGCATGGCAGCCTGAACTGGTTCTGCCTGCCCCGGTTCGATGGCGACCCCGTCTTTCACGCCCTTCTGGGGCATGGTCCTGACAACCCCGATGACGGCGCCTTCAAGATCGAGATGGAAGAACTGGCCGAGGCCGAGCAGGCCTATCTGCCCAACACCGCGATCCTGCGCACCGTGCTGCGCGGCAGCGGCGGCGCGGTCGAGATACTCGATTTCTGCCCCCGTTTCGAAGCCTTCGGCAGACGTTACCGCCCCCGCATGTTCGTCCGCCAGATCCGCCCGCTCGACGGCTGGCCGCGCGTCCGTATCAAGATCCGGCCCCGTTTCGAATACGGCGCGAGAAAACCTTTCGTCTCGTCAGGATCAAATCACATCCGCTACGTGGGCGAGCAGGAGGTCATCCGCCTGACCTCCGACGCCCCGCTCGATCACGTGCAAAGCGAACAGCTGATTCATCTGGACCGCCCCTACACCTTTATCCTCGGACCGGACGAAACGCTCAACGAGTCCGCCGGCGCGACCGGAGATCAGTTTTTCCAGAAAACGCGCGCCTATTGGAAGACATGGTCACAGCGTCTCGCCGTCCCGTTCGAATGGCAGGATGCCGTCATCCGCTCGGCCATCACGCTGAAGCTCTGCAATTACGAACAGACCGGCGGAATCGTCGCCGCGATGACCACTTCGCTTCCCGAGGCGCCGCATAGCGGCCGAAACTGGGATTACCGGTTCTGCTGGGTGCGCGACGCCTTCTTCACGGTCCGTGCGCTCAATTCGCTCGCCGCGACGCGCACGCTCGAGAACTATTTCAAATGGCTGATGAACGTGGTGTCGGACGCCAAGGGCGGCCACATCCAGCCCGTTCTCGGCATCGGATTGGAGACGGAGCTGACAGAGTGGCAGTCCGATCATCTGTCCGGCTTCCGGGGCATGGGCCCGGTGCGCATCGGCAACCAGGCGCACGAGCATTTCCAGCACGACACCTACGGCAATGTCATACTTGGCGCCGCTCCTGCCTTTTTCGATCAGCGCTTGCGGATGGATGTGGGTCGGCACGCCTTCGAAATGCTGGAACCGCTGGGAGAGCAGGCCTGGCGGCTGCACGCCGAACCCGATGCCGGGATATGGGAACTGCGCACACGCTCCCGCATCCACACGTCCTCTTCCCTGATGTGCTGGGCCGCCTGTGACCGGCTGGCCCGCATCGCCGCGCATCTGGGTATCGCCGACCGGGCACGTTTCTGGAGCGATCGGGCGCACCGGATCCGCGAAAGAATCCTCGCCGAGGCCTGGTCCGACAAACGCCAGACCTTCGTCGAAAGCTTCGGTGGCGAAACCCTGGATGCCAGTGTCCTTTTGATGGGCGAGGTGAATTTCCTGCCGCCCTCGGACGAGCGCTTCAAGCTCACCGTCGAGGCGCTTTCGCGCTCGCTCGGGCGCGGTCCGTTCATGCTGCGTTATGAGGAGGCCGACGATTTCGGCGTTCCCGAGGTTGGTTTCAACGTCTGCGCCTTCTGGCGGGTGGACGCGCTGGCCCGGATCGGGCGCAAGGAAGAGGCACGCGAGTATTTCGAAGAATTGCTTCGCGCCCGGAACGGGCTGGGCCTCATGTCCGAGGATACCGCCTTTGACACAGGTCTGGGATGGGGCAACTTTCCCCAGACCTATTCCATGGTCGGGATCGTCAACGGCGCCATGCGACTCTCTCAATCCTGGGAAAGCCAACTTTGAACGCGACCGCGCCCGTTTCCGAGGAACGATCTCGCGCGAGTAAAGTTATTTCCACGTCGCTTCGAACCAACGAACAGCCAGAAAAGCGCGTGCGTAATGCCCGGAAGATTGATTGTCGTTTCCAACAGGATACCCACCGGCGGTGCAACGGCCGGCGGTCTCGCTGTCGCGCTTCATGACGGGCTGGCGGAGAACGGCGGCATCTGGATCGGCGCACATCCAGAACCCGGCCCCGAAGAGGGCCTTTTCGAGATTGGCAGCGATCCCTACATGCGCCTCGCCTTCCGCTTGAGTCCCGAGGACTACAGCAACTATTACCTCGGTTTCTCCAACTCCGTGCTCTGGCCCTTGTGTCATCGCCGAAGCGACCTCGTCGATCTGCGCCCGGAATTCTACGACCAATATCTCGCCCTCAACGAACGGCTGGCGGATATGATCGCAGAGGTCGCGCGCCCCGATGACGATATCTGGGTGCACGATTATCACCTTCTTCCGATCGCACACGCCCTGCGCGCGCGCGGCGTGTCCTGCAAGATCGGCTACTTCCTGCACATTCCGTTTCCCGCGCTGGGCGACATGTCGGTCCTGCCTGATCCCGGGATGATCGCCGCGTGGCTGGCCGCCTACGATCTTGTCGGGCTGCAAACCCGTGCCGATACCGCCCGCTGCCTCGAGATGTTCCGCGCCGACCCGCGCGCAGAGCCTTTCGCGGACGGTTCCATCAAATTCGAAGAACGCCTGGTGCGCGTGCGGTCCTTTCCCATCGGCATCGCCGTCGACGAATTTCGCCAGATGGCCGCGGACGACGGCACGGCGCCCTTCGGCTCGGAACAGCCCGAGGAATTCGTCATCGGCGTCGACCGCCTTGACTACAGCAAGGGGTTGCCCAACCGCTTTCGCGCCTTCGGCGAGTATCTTGAACATCATGCCAAGGGCCGCCGCCCGTGCCTGCTTCAGGTCGCCCCGCCGTCGCGCGAGGTGGTCGAGGCCTACCGCCAGATCACCGAGGAACTCGAAGAGCTGTCGGGCCGCATCAACGGGCGCTATGCCCAGCTTGACTGGACCCCGATTCGCTACATCCACCGCTCCATTGATCGGGGCCGCCTCGCGATGCTGCACCGCCAGGCCAGCGCGTGTCTCGTGACCTCCCTTGCCGACGGCATGAACCTTGTCGCCAAGGAATTCGTCGCGGCGCAAAAGCCGGAGGATCCGGGCGTACTGATCCTGTCGCGCTTCGCCGGCGCCGCCGAGGACATGCCCGAGGCGCTGCTGGTCAACCCCTACGATGTCGGCGAAATGGCATCCGCGATCGACGCCGCCCTGAACATGCCCCTCGAGGAACGGCAGCGGCGTCACCAGTCCTGCCTTCGCGCGGTAGAGAACTCCGACATATCCCTCTGGACGTCGCAGTTCCTGCAGGCACTGGCGCGCTGCCCGGGCACGATAACCATGTCCGCGCGCTCAACGCAAAAACGCCGCGAAAGCATCGCGGACACAACGGGAGTTGAAAGTTCGATTGGAACCTGAGCGCCTGGTTGCGGATATCGGCGGCACCAACGCCCGTATCGGCCTCGCCGCCAATGGCTCGGTGCGCGCCGACACAGTCCGCACTTATCGTAACGCTGATTTCTCGTCCCTGGAGGCCCTGCTGAAAGCCTATTGCGGGGACCGGCAAGATATCCCTCACGATGCCGCCCTTGCCGCAGCCGGGCCCAAGTCCGGCGACGCGATCCGGCTGACCAACCGCGACTGGACCATCCTGCCGCGCACGCTGCGCGACGCTTTGGGCTTTCGCCGTGTCGGCCTTGTCAACGATCTCGAGGCGCTGGGCCTGTCCCTGCCCCAGATCGCGGCGCATTCCGCCACCATCTACCACGGCCGGGAGGACGGGCCGCAATCCCTCGTGGTCGGCATCGGAACCGGATTCAACGTGTGTCCGGCGCTAAGGCTCTCCACCGGCGCCTCCGTCACCTTGAGCAGTGAAACCGGACATGCCTCATTGCCTTCGGACATCGCGGCCCTCGTCGCGCCCTTCGGCGTACAGGCGAGGGTGTTCGAGGACATTTTTTCCGGCAGCGGTTTTCTCGCGCTCTTCCGCGCCACCTCGGGGATCGACGTCACCGATCCGAATGCAGCCAACCGCCTGATGTCCGAGGAGGCAAAGGCCACCTCCCGGTTCGAGCGTCTTTACGGGGCCTGCCTTGCGCGTCTGGTCCGTCATCTCACCTCCTGCTTTCTTCCCACGGGCGGCATCTACTTTGCCGGGAGCGTCGCGCGCTCGGCGCTGCGCGCTTCTTTCACCGTCGAGGAACTGCGCGCGCTGCGCGGTCCAAGCGTATTGGGCGAAGACTGGATTCCGGCCATACGGCTTGTCGAGGACGACGAGGCCGCGCTGACAGGCCTCGCGCAACTTTCGCTGAGCGAAAGCGACGCCGTCACCAGGAATTGAGTCCCCGGATCCACGTTTGAACACAGCCCGGTCGCCGAGCCGCCGGTTTTGCCAAAGGTTCGAACCAGGACCCCGATCACATTCAGCAGGACCAGAAACCGCCGTATGCGACCCTCGGCCCCGGGTCGAGGGTGAAGGTCAGCCGATCGTCAAAGCGCCATGCGTCCACCGAATCGATGGCAATCTCGAGCCCCTCGGTGGCGAAGTTCGCGCCCCCTTGGCCGCCATCCAGGGACAGGATGACGCCGTTCAACAGCACCGTTGCCTCGCTCCCCTCCTCATTGGCCACCAGGATTGGTTCTTCGGTGCGGGTGCGGCGAAAGGAGCAGGGTTGACCGGCGGTAACAGCCTCGCCGGAGAGCGGGGCGAGATCGAATTCGGCCAGCAGGGTCGTATTCAGCGCGTCCGAGAGCGTGCCGCGCTCTGGCGCCGGATCTTCGTAGACCTCTCGCACGACCTCGCCCGCTTCAAGATCGTCGATCAGGGCGCGCATTTCGGCAATCTCCTGTTTCTGGGCGCCAGAAATGGCCTGCGCGAGCTTGGCAACGCGGGCGTCTTCTATTCCGGCCCGCTCCGAGGTCATGATGGCGATGGAGTGATGGGGGATCATCGCCCGCATGTAGCTTTCGCCACTCACCGTGGTCTGGCTGCGGACCAGCCAGAGCGAGAGGCCGAATACCGCGATGCTGCCTGCCAGGATGCCGATGTTGAGGGCGCGGCTGGGATACATGGAGGCCATGAAACCCATCATCACGAAGGCCATGGTCGCCCCCATGAGAATCGCCATGTACAGGCGTGTTTCACTGAAGAAGACATGCTCGAAAGCATATGTGTTCAGGTACATCAGTACGAACATCACTACGGTGGAGGTCAGGATCATCAGGGCGAAACGAGTATATGTCATGGTTGCTCCAATCTTACGTGACTCAACGCGGGCGCGGGGCGGATGTGTTCCTGAAGAAGCCTGCCGCACCGTGTAGGAGGTCGTCTGTCTTGAGAGCCGGGTGCACCAAAGGCGCTCCAGTATCAAACGCTGGGCGAAACAGGACAGGTCACTGGCCAAAAAGCGATAATCACGACATTTGGGACGGTTTCGCCCTGAAACAAAGGGCCATCGCACACCGCCGGTGTCGGCAATAAAATGCCGCCCCGCAAATCGCCCTCCGGCATTTTCGATTCAGCAGGGAACTAACCTCGGGCGGCTGATGTTAAGGCGACATAACGCAAAGGAGGAAGATCCAATGTATAAGACACTGACCACTTCTGTTGCCGCCATCGCCCTGATGGCCGGTGCCACGTTCGCTCAGTCGGACAGCACCGCTTCCGAAGAGCTCAACCAGGCTGCCGACGAACTGGAGCAAGCGGCCGATGAGCTGGAATCCACTGGCGAATCCACTGCCCAGGCGACCGAGGACACGGCCGAAAGCGCCGCTGACTCTGTCGAGCAAACAGCTGAGGATGCCACCGACACGGCCGAAGACGCGACCGACGACGTTGCACAGTCTGCCGAAGGTACCGCAGATGACATGACGGACGAAAACGTCGCGGCCGAAGCCGAAGCGGAGACCGATGTCGACCCCGGTACGCTGACCGCCGACACCGAAACCGACGCCGAGACGTCGGATGAGAACATGGCCGCCGACACCGAAACCGACACTGAAATGTCGGACGAGAACATGGCCGCCGACACCGAAACCGACACTGAAATGTCGGACGAGAACATGGCTGCCGACACCGAAACCGACACCGAGACGTCGGACGAAAACATGGCCGCCGACACCGAAATGGGTGCCGATGACGGTAACGCAGTCACCAGCACCGAAGGCGGCATGAGCTCGTCCTTCAGCGGTATGCTGGTCGGAGACATCCTGGGCCAGAACGTCACCACCCAAGCCGGTGAAGACGTCGGCGAGATCGACTATATCGTGCGCCAAGGCGAAGACCTTGCAGCCGTGATCGGCATCGGTGGCTTCCTTGGGTTGGGCGAATACACCGTCGCCATCCCGCTGGAAGAGTTCTCGATGGCCGCCGAAGGTGAAGGCCTCATGCTCAGCTCCTGGACCGAAGAAGAGCTGAAGGCACAGCCGGAATTCGACGAAACCGGTGTCGAGGGGCTGGAAGACGACGTGCCGCTCGACAACGCGATGTAAACGGTACTGCATTTGTACGCAGGCATTCGGGCGTCCCCTCGTGGGGCGCCCTTTGTCATGCGCGCAGGGGAAACCCGGCGAAAATTCCCTTTGTCAGCTTCCCGTCTGTGGGTATCCTGCCTCTGGCCCTGGGCCGGTATTGAAAACAAGACCCGGCGACACGCCGGGACACGTGGGAGACTTTTCATGGGACGTCGTGATGAATTGATCGCGAAATATGCGGATGAGCTCAAGACAAAGTGCGGGATGACCCCCGACATGGATCTTCTGACCAAGGTGACCGTGGGCTGCGGGCCGGCGATCTACAACGCCGATGCCTCGACCATCGCGGCAGGCCAGGAACACGAGCTTGAAACGGTCAAGGACAATTTCCTGGTCAAGAAACTGGGTCTTGCCGACGGTCCGCAACTGATGGACGCGATCAATCAGGTCATCGAGACCTATGGCAAGTCCGAGCGCAACAAGTACCGCGCCGTGATCTATTACATGCTGACCAAGCATTTCGGCAAGGAGTCGGCCTACGGCTGATCCTGGCCGAAGAAGCGCGCGGCGCCCGCCCGTAAGGCGGGCGTTTTGCGGTTCGGGCTCACGATGGACGCGCCCCTAGCGAGAGACGCCTTCCGCCTTGCCGGAGCGTTTCGGCACCGATCTCACCACCACCCGTGCGGCCGGCCCGCGCGTGCCGTCCGGTGCCACCAGGCGCAGGTCGAATGCGGCGTCGATCGGCTTGTGCTGCGGCGGCGGGCCTTCGTACCAGGCGTTGCCGAGTTCCAGCGTATCCGCCCCCGCCTCACTGGGCATCACGGGCCCTTTGGGAAAGACGTGATCATGGAACCTCCCCTCGGCCAGGGTGATCTCGGTTCCGACCTGCCCCAAGGTGTAGGGCGCGCCGGGCGGCAAAGCAATTTCGACATTGATATAGCCCATCCCGCCACACATCGACGACTCCCCCGGCGCGCCGCGCGCCAAAGAGGTCTTGCGGATGACCGGCTTCGTCCGGGCGACAAACGCGGCGATGTCGCCCGCCTCGGCATCCCCTGGTCGCGGCTCGTAGGCGGTGTAGAAAATCGCCGGCGGTTCGCAGGCGAAGGCAAGCGTGGGGGCCAGTGCAACAAGGCACGCGGCAAGGCAGTGACGTGGCGCCATGATTCCTTCCTCCTGCGCAGATGTCAGAGCGCAGAATAGCACGCCCTGTTTCCATCGGTCGTGCCTATGATGCAAAGGGTTCAATACTGCGCAGGCGCAGCGAATCGGAGCGAGAAGGCCCTGAACCGAAAGCGACTTAGCTCGCTTTCCGACTTTTCAAAGCCACTTCGGCTGATGCGCGCATGTCACTGTAAGGAATTCGGGTCGTGTTTTTGGCCACTGTGCCGTCTTCATCCGCGTCTTCGATCCGGTCGAATTCCACATAAAAGGTAGACCCGACACCGAGCGCGCTGACATATCCGATCCTTGCGTCGTGATGCTCGACGATCTGCTTGGTGATGTTGAGGCCGAGTCCGGTGCCGCCGACCTTCCGCACGTCGGAGGAATCGACTTGGCTGAACTTGCCGAAAACGCGTTCCTCGGCGTTTTCGGGGATACCCATGCCCTTGTCCTCGACGGAGATGCGAACACGGCTTCCCACGTTTTCGACGCGCACCTTCACGACACCGTTCTCCTTGGAGAACTTCAGGGCGTTGGACAAAAGATTGTTCATGACCTGAATCAGACGTTTCTGATCTCCCGAGATCACACACTCGTCCTCGCAGGTGTGTAGTTCGACGCCGATCCCGAGCATGTCGGCATAACCCGAGATGGAGTCCACGGCCTCTTTGGCAAGGTCGTTCCCGCAGAGCGGCTGCATCTGGAAGTCGATCTCGCCTGCTTCGATCTTTTGCAGGTCTAGCAGATCGTCGATCAGGTTGGCGAGCCGGCGACTGTTCTTGGCTGCGATGTCGATGACCGGCTTGAAGTTCTGAGGCATCTCTCCAAGCACGCCGTTCTTGACCAGCTCGAGCGACCCGATGATCGAGGTAAGCGGCGTGCGCAATTCATGGCTGACCGTGGACAAGAACTGTGACTTGACCTCCAGGGCCGCCTTGGTCCGCTCGTGCTCTTCCTCCATCAGCCTCATCTGTTCCAGCCGGTCCTGGTAGCCGCGGTAGAACTTGGCGGAGATGTCCACGATGAAGTAGAGCACGAACATGATCGTGAAGAACTGCAGCCAGATCGGGGAGGTGATCGGCGGCAAGTAACGCACGACGTCCAGAAACGCGATGAACATGAACGTGACGCTGTAGATCGACAGGCGCAGGATCAGGATGCCGATCATCTGGCTGTTGTACATCGCCGCAAATAGCGAGGCCGAAAACAGGAAGAACAGCGATGTGAACTGGCCGCCCGTGGTCTGCTGAAAGGCTATGTTGGCGATGAAGACACTGATCGCCAGGGCGCTGATGGCGGTGTTGATGGCGATGCGTTTCAGCAGTTTACGGCCGAATACGGGATCTTCTCCGTCCCAGGCCTTGGCATGCACTCCGAGGATCTGATCGAGCATCTCCGTCAGCACGACAACCCCGTAACACGCGAAGATCGAGACCGGGTCGAAGTAGAATGCCGCCAGGACGGCAGCCGCGAAGAAGCTTGCCTGCCGTTGCCAGATCAACTGGTTGGACAGGACCATGTAGTCCTTGATCCTTTGTTCGCGGCCTTGCGAGGCAAACCAGTCTCCCGGTGCCGACCAAGTCCTCAATAGCGTTCTCATATCTGCCTCGTCGCTACAGAAGTTGGCTCACCCTACGAACCCTATTTGTTTAAATTCTGCCGTTAATCGGGCAGAAAGCGGTATTTCGTCGAACAATCCAAGGCAGAAAGGCTTGTGCGCGCGTTTTGTCATGCGTTTATTTCGTGCAATTGACGCCCAAATCCGGCCGCAATGTGCCGCATTGCATGGTCCGCCTTCGTGGCCGAATGTCACGCAGCCTCGGAACTGCCCGATTTGGAGGGCGCATACACGTCCGAAAGCGACGGGAAATCTATACTCGCATCCGGAAAATCCTCCAGCGGGCCGAAGACCGGCGTCCGGTCCAGTACCCTTTCGCGCTGCTGCTGGAAGTTGGCGGTCAAAAGCTGGATCGGCTTGGTCAGGCCGGGATATGTGCGCGGCTCCAGCGCCGGTTCGTACGCCAGGTAACGACGATAGAACGCCGTATGCTCGGCGCGTACCGGGGCCAGGGCCAGGTCGATGTCATAGAAGATCGACGCCAGAAACGGGATGCGCAACGTCAGAAAGTTCAACGGTATCCGTTGCCGTCTTGCAGACGCAGAGATAACAAAGCGGGTCGGATCGAGTATGGTTTTACCCGCCTTGAGCTGATCCAGAAGTTCCGGAAATACCTCGACGGTCGGTGATTGCCAGCAAAGCTTTGACAGAAGATGCAGCCGGACCGCCGCTTGTATCCTGCCCTCCATCCGCACCGCGACATGCAGGCAGTTCGCCGTTTCGTCGAACGCGTCGGTCATTCTCTTGTCCGCCCTCGCCGGCACGGCGCCTTCGGCGCGGTAGCACGCGTATCTCA
The DNA here is from genome assembly GCF_030733425.1 of Roseovarius sp. MMSF_3350. Taxonomy (GTDB): domain Bacteria; phylum Pseudomonadota; class Alphaproteobacteria; order Rhodobacterales; family Rhodobacteraceae; genus Roseovarius. Next base: position 139,663 of record NZ_JASHIZ010000006.1, on the reverse strand, counting down.
GGCGATAGAGCTCTTCCAGATCGTCGTCATCCGTCAGAACGGAGTAACGCGCCTTTCTGAGAGCTTCTATGACGTGTTCGTTCATTAACTGTCCTTCAAACCTGCGGTGTCAGGGCGTCGCGCGACACACCAGAAGGTCGCTGTAGCCGCGATACACGGATCGCTGATCGAGAATGTCAAAGCCGGCCGCCGTGACGGCCGCCGCGATTTCCTCCGCGGAGTGTGTCCAGTACGTGCCGTCCTGCTGCGCCTCGAATATTGCCTTGTTCTGCTTGGCGATCTGCCGGCCCTGCCAGAAGATCATGAGTGCACCGAACAGGCCATGTTCCTGCCGGATTCTGGAAAAGAGAAACCTGCGCCAGTCCTGAACGTCCATCGGACGGCCAAGATCGACGAGATAGAGCAGCCCACCGCGACGCAGCATCCTGCGCATGTCGGCCAGCCGTTGATGCGGGTCCGGCATGGCATAAAGCGAATGCACGCTGATAAGGAGATCGGCCTCTTCCGGCACTTCGGCATTCTCCAGACCGACATTCTGGTACGTGACGTTCTTTCGAGCGGACAGTTTGGCCTTTGCGGCCTGCATCATTCCGGGGTCGGGTTCCACGAGGCAGACACTGCTCTCAGGGCACAGGCGGGCCGCGATCTCGGTGTAGTTTCCGGTTCCGCCTCCGACATCGTAGATGATCTTGGGCGCGTCGATCTCTGCCAGGAACTCTTCGAACTCCCGCATCAACGCCTTATACTCTGGGTTGTGCCTCGACAGCAGGTCGTAGGCCGTCGCATAGGCGCTCCAGTCAGCGTTCGACGCGTAACCGGTGCCGTTTGTTTCAACAAGACTCACGGCGAACACGTCCTTCTGAAAGAGGTTGCGACGGCATGTGCACATCCGCCAAATGAGGTGCGAAACCAATCGCAGGCCGATAAAATCATTAGTAAATTTTTAGTATTTCAGACCGACATTGCAAGCCACAAGGGCAACAAAGGGTTGATTCAACACCCATTGTTTCTGCTGACGGTTAGTTTTGATGCAAATCGGCCACAACTTCTGCCTGGATCGGGGCTCGTTATCGGCCGCAGGCCGCATGTAACGAGGGATGTGCGGCGATCGGAAGTGGTGATCAACCTTTTGGTGCATTATTGGTCGATGGACCGTCAGGCATTGATGCGGCGGAACCGTCCAGGACCGAACTGTGGCCAGGTTAAGGCAGCTACCACAAAACGGAAGTAAAATTATCCCGGTTTCGACAAAAAACGACCGAAATCCTCGCCGACAAGACCCCTGAAGCGCTGGAGCGCAATGGTCTTGGAGTTGTGATGTTCGTAATGCCGTATACTGACGGCCCGGTCGTTCTGGACCTGGTTGCACATTTTCTGGGCGTCGCGGAGCATGACAACATCAATGCTGCCCCGTCCGGGTATCAAGCGCGCCATGGCGGATCCTCGATCGCCCCAACCGGCACTCCGTACCGGCCGCAATCGATGACCATCCCGGACCGCTGGCGTGCGTCATGCGCTGCGCCGCACCGGGCGTTTGCGGGCCCGGAGCCCGCCACATTGACGTCCTATAACCTTAAAAATCACCTTAAAGTTGTCTTAATTTAGCCGATTTCCAAGGTTTAACTATTAACGAGATGGTTAGGGGTGCATCCGTCAGCAAAAGGGCCCTGAACCGTCACCTGTCAGGAGCCATGGAAATGCATCTACTTGCCGTAGACGACGAACCAACAATCCTCGAGCTGCTTCAGCTGATCATCCAGACCCTGGGTGACCATACCGTGATTACGGCAGCGTCTGTTGCCGAGGCTCTGGAGATACTGGAGAAGCCCGAGACGCCGGCGATCGATTGTTTCCTTATCGATATCCAGATGCCGGATACCGACGGGATCTCGCTTTGCGAGACGCTTCGCTTGCGCCCCGAGTACCAGCTGACGCCCATCCTGATGCTTACCGCGATGACCGACAAGTCCTACATCGACAGGGCCTTCCTCGCCGGCGCCAGCGACTATATCACCAAACCGTTCGACATCGACAACCTGCGCGGCCGCATCCAGCTGATCGACGACCTGTCCAGGAACAGCCGCCAAACCGTCATCAGCGCCAAGTCCAGCGCGAGCCCGGTCAAGACGGAAGCCACGACGCTGGCGCTGCATGACCCGATTTTCGTTCAGGACGTCGAGGGGTGCATCACCTATCTCGCGCTGGAGAACTACGTTTCGCTGATGTCGCGGAAAAAGCTCTTCGGATCGTCCATCATCGGATTCACCATCCGGGATATCGAGGAACTGCACAGGAAATCCACTCGATACGAATACGAGTGCATCGTCACCGACGTGGCCGAGGCAATTTCGATCGCCCTGGAAGAGTACGGCGCGCTGATTTCCTATGCCGGGAACGGCACCTATCTCTGTGTTTTGGAATGCGGAACGCAATTGAGGCCGGACGCGCTTGCGGATCAGGTGAACATGACCCTGCGCGGGATGGAGCTTTATTCCAACGACGGTACGCCGATCAGTGCCTTCGTGTCGGCCGGCGAACAGGTTCGCCTGGTATGGAAGTCCGGCCAGAGTGCGGTGGACGCGCTGGCAACGGCCCACGAAAGCGCAGAGCGCGAAAGCGGGCGCCACGCACGGAACCTGGAAGATTTCTGGTACGACAAACGCAGCATGAACATCTAGGAGAGCCCGGCCTGGCGTAGCCCCTTGAAGGGGCCCGCCCCGTCCGTGGCTGCTCGGATTTGCCCTAGCGCCTTCATGAGCGACAGGAGTGGCCTTGCGCGTGCCCAAGGTCGAATTGCAGCGAAGGGCTCAATTCGGTGTCGTGGCTTCCGGACAATGTGCGGAGGTGCAAATCCGACATGCGCGTGTCTTTTTTTGCCCAGCATAGAATCGCGACACCTGCGATGTGTAGCGAGTTCTTACAGCAAACATTTGAGGATGCGCGCGGCGACCGCCGAGGCCCGGCGGTTGCCGCAATTCGCGCTCTGCGAGATGGCTGCGCCAGACTGAACCACGCTCGCTCGCCTGCTAGGTGCAAGCCACTCAAGTCAATGGCTAATCTGGATTTTACAGAAGTTTGATGGTGCCCAGGAGAGGACTCGAACCTCCACGTCCATACGGACACTAGCACCTGAAGCTAGCGCGTCTACCAATTCCGCCACCTGGGCAGGTGTCGTGGAGGGGCATTTAGACATGACGCCTCACCATGTCAACGAGGATTCGTGCGGATAATTCGCAATGGGCAATTCGCCTTGTCGATTTCGCCCATCACGTCTAGTAGAAAGGAACCCAAAGGCGCAGACGGGAGCACCAATCATGTCCAGGCTTGTCACCATTTACGGCGGATCGGGGTTTGTCGGCCGGTATATCGCGCGGCGGATGGCGCAAAAGGGCTGGCGCGTGCGGGTCGCTGTGCGCCGCCCGCACGAGGCGATCTTCGTGAAACCCTATGGCGTGGTGGGACAGGTCGCGCCCGTGGCCTGCAACATCCGTGACGACGCCAGCGTGCGCTCGGTGATGCACGGCGCGGATGCGGTGATCAACTGCGTCGGCACGTTCGAGCGGCGCGGCAAGAACAATTTCGACGCCATCCAGGTGGACGGAGCGCGCCGCGTGGCGAATTTGGCGGCCGAGATGGGCGTCGACCGCATGGTGCAGATCTCGGCCATCGGCGCCGACACGGAGTCCCCCAGCATCTACGGCCAGACCAAGGCGAAGGGTGAAGAGGCCGTACTGGAGCATATGCCCGGCGCCGTGATCCTGCGCCCGTCGGTGATCTTTGGGCACGAGGACAATTTCTTCAACCGGTTCGCGGGCATGACCAAGTTCTCGCCGGTGCTGCCCGTCGTGGGGGGCAGCACCAAATTCCAGCCGGTCTATGTCGACAACGTCGCCGAGGCCGCGGTGATGGGCGCCACGGGCGAGGCCGCGCCCGGCATCTACGAGTTGGGCGGGCCGGACGTGCACACCTTCCGCGAGCTGATGCAGCAGATGCTGGAAGTGATCCGCCGCCGTCGCCTGATCATGAACATCCCCTTCGCGGTTGCGCGGCCCCTGGGGGCGGTGATGGACGGGGTCCAGTTTCTCAGCGGCGGGCTGATCCCGGCGCAGATCACGCGTGACCAGGTCGCCAGCCTTGGGCGGGACAATGTCGCCTCCGACGATGCCAGGGGTTTCGCCGCGCTGGGCATCCGGCCCACGGCGATGGAAGCCGTTCTGCCCGACTATCTGTGGCGCTTCCGCCCGTCGGGCCAGTATTCCGACATCAAGGAGTCGGCGCGCAACCTGCGCGAGGGATGATCCCCCGCGCGATCTGTGCCGCGCTGATCGTTTTGCTGGGGACGCTTGGTGCCGCTGCGCAACCGATCCCCGAAAAGCAGGCGCAGCTGTTTCTCGAATTCGCGCGCGACGTGTCGGGCGACGACCCGCAGGTCATGGATACCGCGCAGCGTCTGATCGAAACGCCGCCCACCACGCGCGAAGCCATTGGTTATTACGGTCTTGAGAACGCCCCGGCGGCAGAGCGCACGCTGCGCGGGATTATCAGCCTGCTGGACGCTCGCGGTCACATCCTCGGGTTCGAGGACAAGTATATCAACGAGATGCCGCTGGTGCTGGAACAGCAAGGCCTGGCCGATTTCGCAGGCGACCCGCAAAGGGATATCATGACCCTGTTTCCCGGCGAGATAGACCCTGAAACCGGGCCAACTGCCGATCAATGGCGCGCCTTCCGCAAGGGCTTTGGCGGGCATGTCCTCGCGATCGAGGGGGCGATGGCGCGCAAGGGGCATGTGCTCCTGTCGCTGGATCTGCCGCTGGGCGACACGTTGCACCTGTGGTGCGCCTCGCCCGCGATGGCAGAGAAATGGCGCGGACAAATTCTGTATTTCGGAAGAAATACGCTCGACGGTTCGTCCTTCACCACCTTCTCCACCGTGACCGTCGCCGTGACAGATCCGGCCTGGAACGACTACTGGGGCTTTCTGACCTATGCGCTGTTCATCCCCGAGCGTTTCAGTGACCTGCCGGATTACGAATAAGCCACGACCAGCAGCACGACACCCAAAACGATCCGGTAGACCACGTAAGGCGTGAACGACACGCTGCGCAACAGCCGCATCATCAGGGTCAGCGCCAGCAGCGCCGAGACAAAGGCGAACGCGGCGGCAATGGCGCTGTCGCGGATCAGTGCGGTATTCGCGGTGAAGATCGCCTCGCCCCCCAGGAACACGCCGCTTTCGATGATCACCGGGATCGACATCAGCATCGACAGCCGCGCAGCGTCGGACCGGCCGTAGCCCATGAACCGCGCGCCGGTGATGGTGATGCCGGATCGCGACGTGCCGGGGATCAGCGCGATGGCCTGCCAGACCCCCATAACCATCGCGTCACGCAGCGACCAGTCAGCGGCCTTGCGCGTCGCCTCGCCAGCCTGGTCCGCCCAATAAAGGACGATGCCGAAAACCAGCATCGTCCAGCCGATCACGGCGATCGACCGCATGTCCTCGTCCAGCCCCGTCATTTTCAAGAGCAAGCCGAACGCCACCACAGGGATCGACGACACGATCAGCAGGAAAGCCAGTCTCGCGCCGTCAGTGTCGATCCGCCCCGTCAGGGCGCGGGGCAGGCCCGACAGCGCCAGCTTCACGTCCGACCAGAAATACAGGATCACCGCGAAAAGCGTGCCCACATGCACCGCCACGTCGATCGCCTGTCCCTGGTCCTCGAGCCCGGTCAGGCCCGGCAGAAGGATCAGGTGGCCCGAGGACGACACCGGCAGGAACTCGGTAATCCCCTGGATCACCGCGACCAGGATGAGATGGAAAAGTGGCATATGCGCTGCTCTGCTCTTTTTAACCAGCTATACCGCATGGCCCTACGGAAGAAAGAGAGCATTTAAGTCCGAATCGGACTCAAGTTTTTGATCAAACTTGACGCAAGCCGGGATGGAAGATAGAAATAATGGAATATAGGTCAATCATGCTGACTTTATTTTACCATGACCTTGAACTACACCTGTTGAACCTAGGCGATCTTTGGAGAGAATCGTGGCAAAAACACCGATGCTGAAATTCGTGTCCGTCGAGCGGGACATGCCCACCAAGCGCACCGCTGATGCGCGGCGGGAAGATTTCAACGAGATCTATGCCGAATACGCCGACGATAAGGCAGCAGAGCAGTCCGGCCGCTGCAGCCAGTGCGGCGTGCCCTATTGCCAGAACCATTGCCCGCTGCACAACAACATCCCCGACTGGCTGCGCCTGACCGCCGAGGGGCGGTTGCAGGAGGCCTACGAGGTCAGCCAGGCCACCAACACCTTCCCAGAGATCTGTGGCCGCATCTGCCCGCAGGACCGCCTGTGCGAAGGCAATTGCGTGATTGAGAAATCGGGCCACGGCACGGTCACGATCGGCGCGGTCGAGAAATACATCACCGACACCGCGTGGGAGGAAGGCTGGGTGCAGCCCATCGCGCCTAGCCAAGAACGCGAGGAAAGCGTCGGCATCATCGGCGCGGGCCCTGGCGGGCTGGCGGCGGCGGACGTGCTGCGCAACGCCGGCGTGCAGGTTACGGTCTACGACCGCTATGATCGCGCCGGCGGCTTGATGACCTACGGCATCCCCGGCTTCAAGCTGGAAAAGCACGTGGTGATGCGCCGTGTCGAACAACTGGAAAAAGGTGGCGTCGAATTCGTGCTGAACTGCGACGTGGGCAAGGACATCACCTTTGACGAGATCCGCCAGAAACACACTGCCGTCCTCATTGCGACGGGCGTCTACAAGAGCCGCGAACTGCCCGGCCCCGGCGCGGGCGCCGCAGGCATCGTGCGGGCCATCGACTATCTGACCGCCAGCAATCGCAAGAGTTTCGGCGACGATGTGCCCGAGTTCGAAAGCGGCGAGCTGAATGCAGAGGGCAAGCGCGTCGTCGTGATCGGCGGCGGCGACACCGCGATGGACTGTGTGCGCACCGCGATTCGGCAGGGCGCCACCAGCGTCAAATGTCTCTATCGCCGCGACCGGGCCAACATGCCGGGCAGCCAGCGCGAGGTGATGAATGCGGAGGAAGAAGGCGTCGACTTCCAGTGGCTTTCCGCGCCCAAGGCCTTCCACGGCGATCCAGTGACCTCCGTGAAGGTGCAGCAGATGCGGCTGGGTTCGCCCGACGCGACGGGCCGTCAAAGCCCCGAGGAAATCGAAGGCGCGGATTACGACGAGCCCGCCGATCTGGTGATCAAGGCGCTGGGCTTCGAGGCCGAGGAACTGCCGACGCTGTGGAACCAGGATGAGTTGACCGTGACCCGCTGGGGCACTATCCGCGCCGAGTTCACCAGCGGCAAGACCTCGCTTCCGGGCGTCTACGCCGTGGGCGACATCGTGCGCGGCGCGAGCCTCGTGGTTTGGGCCATCCGCGACGGGCGGGATGCCGCGGCGGCAATCCTCGATGAGATGGACGCCGGCGCAACGGCGGTGGCGGCGGAATAAGCGCTTATCGCCGCATTAGAGACTGTTTCAGGGCCCTGCCCGCACCCACTGAAAGGGTATAGTGATGACGAAATTCGATGAGAACTGGGCCTCGCAGGAAGAGGCCAAGCGCAAGTGGATGGCCGAGAACGGCATGTATTCCGAAGCCGAAGAGCATTCCTCCTGCGGCGTCGGTCTGGTGGTTTCGATCAACGGCAAGGAAAGCCGCAAGGTGGTCGAGGCCGGCATCGACGCTTTGAAGGCTATCTGGCACCGCGGCGCCGTGGACGCCGACGGCAAGACCGGCGACGGGGCCGGCATCCACATCCAGATCCCGGCACCGTTCTTCTATGACCAGGTCCGCCGTACCGGCCACGAGCCGCGCGAGGATCAGTTGCTGGCCGTGGGCCAGGTCTTTCTGCCCCGCACCGATTTCGGGGCGCAGGAAACCTGCCGGACCATCGTGGAAACCGAAGTGCTGCGCATGGGTCACTACATCTACGGCTGGCGCCACGTGCCCGTGGATATCAGCGTGCTGGGTGAAAAGGCCAACGCCACCCGTCCCGAGATCGAGCAGATCCTGATTTCCAATGCCAAGGGCATCAACGAGGAGGATTTCGAGCGCGAACTGTACGTCATCCGCCGTCGGATCGAGAAAGCCGCAGCCGCGGCTGGCGTCGGACAGCTCTACATCGCGTCGCTGTCCTGCCGCAGCATCATCTACAAGGGCATGATGCTGGCCGAGCAGGTCGCGGAGTTCTATCCCGACCTCAAGGACGAGCGCTTCAAGTCCAACTTCGCCATCTATCACCAGCGCTATTCCACCAACACCTTTCCGCAATGGTGGCTTGCGCAGCCTTTCCGCATGCTGGCCCATAACGGCGAGATCAACACGCTGAAGGGCAACACCAACTGGATGAAGAGCCACGAGATCCGCATGGCCTCGCAATCCTTTGGCGAGATGGCCGAGGACATCAAGCCGATCATTGCCCAAGGATCGTCGGATTCCGCCGCATTGGACTCTGTTTTCGAGGTTCTGGTGCGCGCCGGCCGCTCCGCCCCCATGGCGAAAACCATGCTGGTCCCCGAAAGCTGGTCCAAGCAGGCCGAGGAACTGCCGCAGGCATGGCGCGACATGTATTCCTACTGCAACTCGGTGATGGAGCCGTGGGACGGTCCCGCTGCCCTTGCCATGACCGATGGCCGCTGGGTTTGCGCCGGGCTCGACCGGAACGGCCTGCGCCCGATGCGCTATGTGGTGACGGGCGACGGCCTTGTCATCGCCGGGTCCGAGGCCGGGATGGTTCCGATCGACGAGGCCACCGTGCGCGAAAAAGGCGCGCTTGGTCCGGGCCAGATGCTGGCCATCGATACCGAAAAAGGCGTGCTTTACCACGACACCGAGATCAAGGACAAACTGGCCCGCGCCCTGCCCTTCGACGAATGGGTCGGCAAGATCACCGACCTCGACGAACAACTGGCCGGCGTGACCGAGACGGCGACGTGTTCGGGCACCGACCTGCGACGCCGTCAGATCGCCGCCGGCTACTCGGTCGAGGAACTCGAAGGCGTGCTGGCCCCAATGGCAGAGGACGGCAAGGAAGTCGTGGCCAGCATGGGCGACGACACGCCCAGTGCGGTTCTGTCCAAGAAATACCGCCCGCTCAGTCACTATTTCCGCCAGAACTTCAGCCAGGTGACCAACCCGCCGATCGACAGCCTGCGCGAGTTCCGCGTCATGAGCCTCAAGACCCGGTTCGGCAACCTCAAGAACGTGCTGGACGAATCGAGCGCCCAGACCGAGATCATGGTTCTTGAAAGCCCCTTTGTCGGCAACGCGCAATGGCAGGCCATGCTGGGTTGCCTGAACGCCGAGGTGTGCGAGATCGACTGCACATTCGAGGCCGGTACCGGCGCGTTGCGCAACGGGCTGGAACGCATCCGCGCCGAGGCCGAGGATGCGGTGCGCTCGGGCTCGGGGCATATCGTCCTGACCGACCAGGGCGTGAGCGAGACACGCATCGGGATGCCCATGATCCTGGCCACCAGCGCGGTGCACAGCCACCTGACCCGCAAGGGCCTGCGCACCTTCACCAGCCTGAACGTGCGGTCCGCCGAATGCATCGACCCGCATTACTTTGCCGTGCTGATCGGCGCTGGCGCGACCGTGGTCAACGCCTACCTTGCCGAGGACAGCCTGGCCGACCGAATCGACCGCGGCCTGCTGGACTGTACGCTGACCGAGGCCGTGGCGCGCTATCGTTTGGCGATCGACCAGGGCCTGCTGAAAATCATGTCGAAGATGGGCATCAGTGTCATCTCGTCCTATCGCGGCGGTCTGAACTTCGAGGCCGTGGGCCTTTCCCGCGCCATGTGCGCCGAGTACTTCCCGGGCCTCACCAGCCGCATCTCCGGTATCGGGATCAGCGGCATCCAGGCCAAGTTGGAGGAAATCCACGCCACCGCGTTCCGCGGCGGCAAGAACGTGCTGCCCATCGGCGGCTTCTACAAGTCCCGCAAATCGGGCGAGACCCACGCCTGGGGCGCGCAGACGATGCACATGATGCAGATGGCCTGCAACAAGGCCAGCTTCGAGCTGTGGAAACGCTACAGCCAGGCGATGCAGGCCAATCCGCCGATTCACCTGCGCGACCTCATGGCGATCAAGCCCATGGGCGAGGCCGTGCCTCTGGAAGAGGTGGAAAGCGTCACCGCGATCCGCAAGCGGTTCGTCACGCCAGGCATGTCGCTGGGGGCGCTCAGCCCCGAGGCGCACAAGACGCTGAACGTCGCCATGAACCGCATCGGCGCACGGTCCGACTCGGGCGAGGGCGGCGAGGATCCGGCACATTTCGTGCCCGAACCCAACGGCGACAACCCCAGCGCCAAGATCAAGCAGGTGGCCTCGGGCCGCTTCGGCGTGACGGCGGAATACCTCAACCAGTGCGAAGAGCTCGAGATCAAGATCGCCCAGGGTGCCAAGCCCGGCGAGGGCGGCCAGCTTCCGGGAATGAAAGTGACCAAGCTGATCGCGCGTCTGCGCCACTCGACCGAAGGCGTGACCCTGATTTCGCCGCCTCCGCACCACGACATCTACTCGATCGAGGACCTGGCGCAGCTCATCTATGACCTGAAACAGATCAACCCGAATGTGAAGGTCTGCGTCAAGCTGGTGTCGCAGTCCGGTGTCGGCACCATCGCCGCCGGTGTCGCCAAGGCCAAGGCCGACGTGATCCTGATCTCGGGCCACAATGGCGGCACGGGCGCCTCGCCCGCGACGTCGATAAAATATGCCGGCCTGCCCTGGGAAATGGGCCTGACCGAGGCGCACCAGGTTCTGTCGATGAACAACCTGCGCGACCGCATCACCCTGCGGACCGATGGCGGCCTGCGCACCGGGCGTGACATCGTCATGGCCGCGATGATGGGGGCCGAGGAATACGGCATCGGCACTGCCGCGCTGATCGCGATGGGCTGCATCATGGTACGCCAATGCCAGTCCAACACCTGCCCCGTGGGCGTGTGCACCCAGGACGAATCGCTGCGCGAGAAGTTCACCGGCAATGCCGACAAGGTGGTGAACCTGATCACCTTCTACGCCCAGGAAGTGCGCGAGGTGCTGGCCAGCATCGGCGCACGGTCGCTGGACGACGTGATCGGGCGTGCCGACCTGCTGACCCAGGTCAGCCGTGGCTCGGCGCATCTGGATGACCTTGACCTCAACCCGATGCTGATCACCGTGGATGGCGCCCAGCACATCACCTATGACCGCAACAAGCCGCGCAACGAGGTGCCCGATACGCTGGACGCCGAGATCGTGCGCGACGCCGCGCGGTTCCTCAACGATGGCGAGAAGATGCAGCTTCACTATGCGGTGCAGAACACGCACCGCACCGTGGGCACCCGCGTCAGCAGCCATATCGTTCGCAACTTCGGCATGCGCAACGCGCTGCAACCCGATCACCTGACCGTCAAGCTGACCGGCAGCGCGGGTCAGTCTCTGGGTGCCTTCGCGGCGCCGGGGCTCAAGATCGAGGTGTCGGGCGATGCCAACGACTATGTCGGCAAGGGCCTGTCGGGCGGCACCATCGTGGTGCGCCCCCCCATGGTCAGCCCGCTCGAGGCGGCCGATAACACCATCATCGGCAACACCGTGCTTTACGGTGCGACCGAAGGGTACCTCTTTGCCGCCGGCCGGGCGGGCGAACGCTTCGCCGTGCGCAACTCGGGCGCCAAGGTGGTGATCGAGGGCTGCGGCAGCAACGGCTGCGAATATACGACCGGTGGTATCGCCGTGATCCTCGGCTCGGTCGGAGCGAACTTTGCCGCGGGCATGACCGGCGGCATGGCCTTCCTCTATGATCCCGAAGGCGCCACCGACAAGCTTATCAACCGGGAATCCGTGGTGACCTGCCCGGTGACCGAGATCCACTGGCTGACCGAGCTGAAAGGCCTGATCGAACGCCACGTCGATGAGACCGGCAGCGTCAAGGCCAGCGAGATCCTGCAGTACTGGGAGGCCGAGAAGGACAAGTTCGTCCAGGTCTGCCCCAAGGAAATGCTGGGCAAGCTGGAGCACCCGATCGGCATCGAAGAAAGCGCCGTTCCGGCGGAATAGGGTCTGGATCGAGATCTTGCCGAGGGCGGGCACGACCTGCCCTCGGCCGAGATGCTTCGCGTCAGAAGAACGAGCCGATTGACCATCGGACCCCGGTTTGCACTATTGCGGGCAGCGATGGCCAGGAAACAGAGCAGCAGAAAATCCAGACCTTCGGTGATGGATCGGATCGCGGCCCCCGTGGTGTGGGCGCGCAACTGGGTCGTGCGCGTCTTCCTGATCGTCGTCGTGATCGTCTGTGGCACGGTCCTGGCGCATCGCTGGTGGGCCCCGCCGGACACGCTCTACATGAAGCAGGAAGCCCACCGCCTGGGCGAGATCCGGCACCAGTGGGTGCCGCTCGGTGATGTGGCGCCGGTCATGGCGCGGTCGCTGGTGGCGGCCGAAGACGCCAATTTCTGCCTGCACTGGGGCTTTGACATGAACGCCATCCGCGACGCGCTGGAAGACGGCAGCGGGCGCGGCGCCTCGACCCTCACACAGCAGGTCGTCAAGAATGTCTATCTCTGGCACGGGCGCAGCTGGACCCGCAAGGCGCTCGAAGCGGCCCTGACCCCGGTGGTCGAGTTGTTCTGGTCGAAACGGCGGATCATCGAGGTCTACCTCAACGTCGCCGAGTTCGACGAGGGGATTTTCGGCATCGACGCCGCCGCACGCCACTATTTCGGCGTCGCCCCCGCCGCGCTGAGCGACGTGCAGGCCGCCCGGCTGGCGGCCATCCTGCCGAATCCCAAGGAGCGCTCCGCCTCTCAGCCCAGCGACGCCACCCGCAAGCGCGCCGCCGGCATCATGGACGGGGCGGCCACGATTCGCCGCGACGGGCGCGCGTCGTGTTTCGAGGATTGAAATGGACGCGGTTTGAGGGCATGGAAGAACAGATTCTCGCAAGCCGCCCGGAGTCATGATGGCCAAGCTGTACCACGTTCCCCTCTCCCCGTTCTGCCGGAAGGTTCGGCTCTGCCTGGCCGAAAAGCGGATCGAGTGCGAGTTGATCGAGGAACGCTACTGGGAGGCCGATCCCGATTTCCTGCGCCGCAATCCGGCGGGCAAGGTGCCCGTGCTGCGCCTGGATGGCATGACCCTGTCGGAAAGCACGCCGATCTGCGAGTACCTCGAAGACAAGTACCCCGAACCCGCTCTGCTGCCCAAGGCACATGAAGGGCGCTACGAGGTGCGGCGGCTGGTGGCGTGGTTCGACGACAAGTTTCACCACGAGGTGTCGTCGAAGCTGCTCTACGAGCGGGTGAACAAGAAGGTCATGGGCAAGGGTTTTCCCGACAGCACCAATGTCAAGGCGGGCGCCAAGGCGATCAAGTTCCACCTGGATTACATGGCCTGGCTGCTGGACCGGCGCCGCTGGCTGGCCGGCGACGTGATGACTTTGGCAGATTTTGCCGCGGCCGCGCACCTGTCGAGCCTCGACTATATCTCGGATGTGGACTGGAACCGCTCGGACGTGGTCAAGGACTGGTACGCCAAGATCAAGTCGCGCCCGGCCTTCCGCAGCATCCTGGCCGACCAGGTGCCGGGTTTCCCGCCGCCGTCGCAATATGCCAATCTTGATTTCTGAGGGGCTTTGCCCCTCGGCCTACGGCCTCACCCCAGGATATTTTTGGCCAGAAGAAGAGCCATGGATGGGCTGAAACAGAGACTGGTTGCGCAGGCTTTGGCCGAAGGGTTCGACCTCTGCCGGGTGTGCCGGCCCGGCGACGTGCCGCAGGTGGCCGAGCGGTTGGCCGCGTTTCTGGAAGAGGGGTATCACGGGCAGATGGGCTGGCTCGCCGACCGGGCGCATTGGCGCGGCGCGCCCGATCTTCTGTGGCCAGAGGCGCGATCGGTGATCATGCTGGGCGAAAGCTATACGCCCGACACCGACCCGATGGCGACGCTGGCTGACCCCGAGGTGGGCACTGTCTCGGTTTATGCCCGCAACCGCGACTACCACGATGTGGTGAAGAAGCGGCTGAAGCGGCTGGCACGCTGGCTGATCGCGGAGGCGGGCGGCGAGGTGAAGGTGTTCGTCGATACCGCTCCGGTGCCCGAGAAACCGCTGGGCGAGGCGGCAGGGCTGGGCTGGCAGGGCAAGCACACCAATCTCGTGAGCCGCGACATGGGCAGCTGGTTCTTCATCGGGTCGGTTTTCACCACGCTTCAAATCGACACTGATCCGGCAGAAAATGACCATTGTGGCAGCTGCCGCGCCTGTCTGGATGTCTGCCCGACCGATGCCTTTCCGGCACCCTACCAGCTGGATGCGCGGCGCTGCATTTCCTACCTGACGATCGAACACAAGGGCCCCGTCGACGAGGAGTTGCGCGAAAAGATGGGCAACCGGATCTATGGCTGCGACGATTGCCTTGCGGTTTGTCCGTGGAACAAGTTCGCGGTAGAGGCGACCGAGCTGCGCTATCACGCGCGCGACGATCTCGTCGCGCCGCCGCTGGCAGAGCTGGCGCAACTGGACGACGCCGCGTTCCGCGCCCGGTTTTCCGGCAGCCCGATCAAGCGCATCGGGCGGGACCGTTTCGTGCGCAACGTGCTTTATGCCATCGGCAACTCGGGCCGTACCGGTCTGACGCCGGTGGCGCAAAATTTGTGCGACGATCCCGACCCAACCGTGGCAGATGCGGCGCGATGGGCGGTAAAGCGGCTCGCGGATGCCGCAAACGGGCGCGAATAGCCCGCGGTTTGGCGTAAACCGAACCCCGGACGAGAGGGACCATCATGGCGATACTTCTGGGCGTGGATACCGGCGGCACCTATACCGACGCCGTTCTTGTGCGCGACGAGCGTGAGGTGATCGCCAGCGCCAAGGCCCTGACCACGCGGCAGGACTTGTCCATCGGCATCGGCGACGCGATCGAGGCGGTGCTGAGTCAAAGCGGCGTGACGCCCGATCAGATCGGGCTTGCCTCGCTCTCCACCACGCTGGCCACCAACGCGCTGGTCGAGGGGCAGGGCGGTCGCGTCGGGCTGGTCTATATCGGGTTTCGCGAGCGCGACCTTGACACGCATGGACTGACCGAGGCTCTGGCCGGGGATCCGGCCCTGGTGCTCGGCGGCGGGCACAACCATGCGGGCAGCGAGGCGGCAGCGCTGGATGAAACCGCGCTTTCTGCTTGGTTAGAGACTGATCTTGGTGCATCCGCCTTTGCCGTCGCCAGCCAGTTCGCCACCCGAAATCCCAGCCACGAGCTGCGCGTGGCCGAGATGATCCGTGCCGCGACGGGCAAGCCCGTCAGCTGCTCGCATCACCTGTCAGCCAAGCTGAACGGGCCCAAGCGGGCGCTGACCGCGCTGCTGAACGCGCGCCTGATCGGCATGATCGCCCGGCTGATCGAAAAGGCCGAAGGCACGCTCGCGCGGTTCGGCATCGACGCGCCGCTGATGGTGGTGCGCGGCGACGGTGCCTTAATCTCCAGCGCGCAGGCGCGGGAGCGGCCCATCGAGACCATCCTCAGCGGTCCGGCGGCCAGCATCGTCGGGGCGCGCTGGATGACCGGCGCTACCGAGGCGTTGGTGTCGGACATCGGCGGCACGACCACGGACGTGGCGGTGCTGCGCGATGGCCGTCCCATGATCGACCCAGCGGGTGCACAGGTCGGCCCCTGGCGCACGATGGTCGAGGCGGTCGCGATGCGCACCACCGGCCTGGGCGGCGACAGCGAGGTGCACGTCATCGACGAAGGGCTGGTTGGCGGCGTCACGTTGGGCCCGCGCCGGGTGGTCCCGGTCAGCCTGATCGCGTTGGAAGACCCAGCAGCTCTGCATGCCGTGCTGGACGACCAGTTGCGCAACGACACGCCCGGCGAACATGACGGGCGCTTTATCCGCATCGTGCCGGGGATGGAGGCCGACGGGCTGGGGCCGAAAGAGGCCGCTCTGCTGGAGCGGATCGGCACCGGGGTACAGCCCCTTGGCGTGGTGCTGCGCAACCGGATGGACGGCGCGGCATTACGGCGACTGGTGGCGCGGGGTCTGGTGCAGGTCGCGGGCGTCACGCCTTCGGATGCCAGTCACGTGCTGGGCCGACTCGATGCCTGGGATGCCGGGGCGGCGCGCAAGGCCGTGCAACTGGTCGGGCGCAAGCGCACCGGCAACGGCAACCGCCTGTGCCCCGAGCCTCAGGCGATGGCGCAGATGATCGTCGATCAACTGACCCAACAGACAAGTTTGGCCTTGTTAGAGACTGCTTTCGCCGAGGATGACCAGGACTTCGGCCTGCCCTCGGCGCAACTGGCGCGGCATGTCCTGATGCAGAAAGGGCTGGACCGGCATCGCGGGCTGGTGCGGCTCGATACCGGGCTGAACGTGCCGGTGATCGGGCTGGGCGCCTCGGCCGGCAGCTATTATCCGGCGGTGGGCGTGCGCCTTGGCTGCGACATGATCCTGCCCGAACACGCCGGTGTCGCCAATGCCATCGGCGCGGTGGTCGGGCGTGTCACGATCCGACGGCAGGGCACCATCACCAGCCCCGCCGAGGGCCGCTTTCGCGTGCATCTGGAAACCGGGCCGGAAGATTTTATCGAGTCCGACAAAGCCATGGAGCGGTTGATAGACGTGTTGAAATCCGATGCACGTCAGACAGCCCTCGCCGCCGGCGCCGAGGACTTGCAACTCAGCGTCAGCCGCGACATCAAGACCGCGCAGGCCGAGGCACGGGAGGTGTTTCTCGAGGCAACTGTCACGGTCGCGGTCAGCGGCCGACCGCGCATCGCCACGTGACCGGGTCACACATCTGACGGCTGCGCTAGTGATCGGCGGATGCTACATTGAGTATTTGAGGAACGATGAAAGCGAGAGGGAGCGTACCATGCGGGCGGCCGAGAAATTTGACGCGGATATTGCCGGGCGCCTCGACGGGTTGCGCGACGACGGGCTGTATAAGACCGAGCGGGTCATCACCTCGATGCAGTCCGGCGAGGTGACGCTGGACGGCGGGCACGAGGTAGTGAACCTTTGTGCCAACAACTACCTCGGCCTTGCCGACGATCCCGAGGTGATTGCCGCCGCCCACGATGCGCTCGACCGTTACGGGTTCGGCATGGCCAGCGTGCGGTTCATCTGCGGCACGCAGGAAGAGCACAAGGCGCTGGAGGCGCGGATCGCGGGGTTCCTGGGGACAGAGGACAGCATCCTTTACGCCGCCGCGTTCGACGCGAATGCAGGTTTGTTCGAGACGATTCTGGGCCCCGAGGACGCGATCATTTCCGACGCCCTGAACCATGCCAGCATCATCGACGGCGTGCGCCTGTGCAAGGCGCAGCGCTATCGCTATGCCAACAGCGACATGGCTGACCTGGAACGCTGCCTGAAAGAGGCGGAGGGCGCGCGCCATCGCCTGATCGCCACGGATGGCGTGTTCAGCATGGACGGCTATATCGCCAGGCTGGACCAGATCTGCGACCTGGCCGAGCGGTACGATGCAATGGTCATGGTTGATGACTGCCACGCCACCGGGTTCTTGGGGGAAACCGGGCGCGGCAGTCACGAACATTGCGGCGTCATGGGCCGCGTCGACATCCTGACCGGCACGCTGGGCAAGGCGATGGGCGGTGCATCGGGCGGCTATACCGCGGCCAGCGAGCCGGTGGTCGATTGGCTGCGCCAACGCTCGCGGCCTTACCTATTTTCCAACACCCTCGCGCCGGTGATCGCCGCCGCGTCGCTGCGTGTCTTCGACCTGCTGGAAAAACGTGGCGACGATCTGCGCGGTCGGTTGTGGGACAACGCCGCCTATTTCCGCGAGCGTATGGGCCAGCTGGGCTTCGAACTGCTGCCCGGTCAGCACGCGATCATCCCCGTCATGCTGCGCGACCCGAAGCTGGCGCAGGAAATGGCCAAACGGCTCAATGACCGCGGCGTCTATGTCACCGCCTTCAGCTTTCCGGTCGTGCCGCGCGAACAGGACCGCATCCGCACCCAGATGAGCGCCGCCCTGACCCGTGACATGCTGGACCGCGCCATCGACGCGTTCGAGACCGTGGGCCGCGAACTGGAGGTCATCGCGTGACCGTCCTGCCCTCTGTCATCGAGGCCATGGGCGACACGCCCCTGGTTGAGTTGAGCCGTATCAGAGACGCATTGCACCTCGACGGCCGGATCCTCGCCAAGCTCGATTACCTGATGCCGGGCTTTTCCAAGAAAGACCGCGCGGCGCGGGCGATCATCGAAGGCGCGCGCGCCACGGGCGACCTCGCGCCCGGTCAGACGGTGGTTGAATTGACCTCCGGCAACATGGGCACGGGGCTGGCCATTGTCTGCGGCGTGCTGGGGCATCCGTTCGTCGCAGTGATGAGCGAAGGCAATTCCGAGGAACGCGCCCGGATGATGCGCGCCTTGGGGGCGGAGGTGATCCTCGTCCCGCAGGCGCAAGGCGGCGGCAAGGGAGAGGTGTCCGGCGCGGACCTCGCGCTGGTCGACGCCGCCGCGCAGGAGATCACGGCAGAACGGGACGCCTACCGCGCCGACCAGTTCGAACGGGCCGGCAACCCCCTGGCGCACGAGATGGGCACCGGGCCAGAGATCTGGGCGCAGTCGGACGGCACGGTCACCGCCTTTTGCGACTTCATCGGCTCCGGCGGCACACTCGCCGGGGTAACGGCTTATCTTGGACCAAAAGGCGTGCGCTGTTACGGGATCGACCCCGACAAACCCGATCATCCGATCCAGGGAGGCGGCTACTCCATGCCGGACCTCACTCACCTGAAATCCGCCGATCTGGCCGGAACAGTCACTGTTTCCGGTCGTGACGCCGCCGAGGCCGCCCGCCTCCTGGCCCGCACCGAAGGCATATTCACCGGCTATTCCGCCGGGGCCAACCTCGCCGGGGCGATCCAGCTGCTGGGCGGGCTCGAACAGGGCGGCACGATCGCCATCGTGATGTGCGACAGCGGCCTGAAATACCTCAGCACCGATTTGTGGGACTAGACCATGCAGAACCAGATGAAAGCCCTCGTGAAGTCCAAACCCGAACCGGGACTGTGGATGGAACATGTCCCGGTCCCCGAACCGGGGCCGAGCGACGTGCTGATCAAGGTGAAGAAATCGGCCATTTGCGGCACTGATGTGCATATCTGGAAATGGGACGAATTCAGCGCCAAGACCGTGCCCGTGCCGATGGTCGTGGGCCACGAATTCGTGGGCGAGATCGTCGACATGGGCCCCGCCGCGCTGAAATACCAGATCGGCCAGCGGGTCAGCGGTGAGGGGCACATCGTATGCGGTGCCTGCCGGAACTGCCGCGCCGGGCGCGGGCACCTCTGCCGCAACACCAAGGGCGTCGGCGTCAACCGCGCCGGCAGCTTTGCCGAATATCTCTGCATCCCCGAATCCAACGTCGTGCCGATCCCCGAGGATATCCCCGACGAGATCGCCGCCATTTTCGACCCGTTCGGCAACGCCGTGCACACGGCCCTGTCCTTCGACCTCGTGGGCGAGGACGTTCTGGTCACCGGCGCCGGCCCGATCGGCATCATGGGCGCGCTGGTCGCGCAGAAGGTCGGCGCGCGAAAGACCGTCATCACCGATATCAATCCCTATCGCCTGAACCTCGCCCGAGAGATGGGCGTGCAGCACGTCGTGGATGTCAGCCGCAAAGAACTGCGCGAGGTGATGGACGAGATCGGCATGACCGAAGGCTTCGACGTGGGGCTGGAAATGTCGGGCGCCTCGGCGGCCATGCAGCAGATGATCGCGCGCATGAACAATGGCGGCAAGGTCGCCCTGCTGGGCATCGCCCCCACCGAGTTTCCGGTCGACTGGAACACGGTCATCTTCAAGATGCTCCATATCAAGGGCATCTATGGCCGCGAAATGTACGAGACGTGGTACAAGATGATCGCGCTGGTGCAGTCGGGGCTGGACGTCTCCGGCCTGATCACGCACCGGATCGGCATCGACGACTTCGAGGAAGGGTTCGCCGCGATGATCTCGGGCAATTCCGGCAAGGTGGTGATGGACTGGGGCGAGTCCTGAAGCCATGAACCGGCCAACGACACGAATCTGACGGATTGGGTCAATTCATGTCGCCTGCGGACAGCTTCGCGCCGAAAACACGCGCGACAGGCAGGGCCGGAACGGTTGAAGGAAGCCCGATCATGCATCCCGCAGACACGCCTTTCGTGACCCACAGCCAGAGACCATCTGATGCGCGACAGAACCCAGCCGCCGAAACGCTATGTCTTCCTGCTGATTCCGGGCTTCTCGATGCTGGGCTTCACCTGCGCGCTGGAATCGCTGAGCCTGGCGAACCGGCACTCCAGCAACCGCACCTATTATGAATGGCGCCTGCTGAGCGCCGACGGCGCCCCGGCCGAGGCCTGGAACGGCGTGACAGTCGCCGTCGACGGCGCGCTGGAACAGTTGCGCCGCGACGATACGCTGGTGGTCTGCGCCGGTCACGCCGCCGCCGCGGGCAGCACCAAGGATGTGCTGGCCTGGTTGCGCCGCGAAACGCGCAAAGGCATCAGTTTCGGCTCGCTTTCCAGCGGCGCCTACACGCTCGCACTTGCGGGCCTGATCGCGGGCCGCCGGGTCAGCACGCACTGGGAATATGTCGATGCCCTGACCGAGGCGCTGCCTCAGGTCACGGTCCAGGACACGATCTATTCGGTCGACGGCCGGGTCTTTTCCTGTGCTGGCGGTGCCTCCTCGATGGACCTGATGCTGCACCTCATCGGCGAGGATTACGGGCCGAAACTGGTGGAGTACGTGGCCGAACAAATGGTCTACACCGCTCCGCGCGACCACAGCCAGTCTCAACGCCTGGCGCTGCCTGCCCGTGTCGGGCGCGGAAACCGCCGCCTGACGCAGGCGATCGAGATCATGCGCGGCAATATCGAGGATCCGCTGAAGCTCAGCGAACTGGCGGCGATGGTCGGTGTCTCTGTGCGCCAACTCGAACGCCTCTACATGGCGTTCCTCAACACCTCACCCAGCCGTTATTACCTGGAAATTCGGCTGGAAAAGGCTCGAAACCTGCTGCGTCAGACCGAGATGAGCATCACCGAGATCAGCGTGCTCTGCGGCTTTACCAGCCCCACGCATTTTTCCCGCGCCTACCGCAAGCTCTACAACATTGCCCCCAGCAAGGAGGCGGATGCGACGACCCCGATCAGCCGCCCTTCCGGGCCAGCAGCTTCTCGATCTCGCCCGTGATCGTGGACGACATCGGCTTGACGGGCGAGCCGTAGGTCGCAACGACCTCGCCCTCGGGGCTCAGCAGGATCTTGTTGAAATTCCACGCTGGCGTGAACCCGGCCTCCTCTGCGACCGAGCGATAGAACGGGTGAGCGGCCGCGCCCCGCACGTTGGTGATGCCGGTCATCGGCAGGGTCAGGTCATAGTTCACTTCGCAGAAATCCTTGACCTCGTCCTCGCTCGCCAGTTCCTGATTGAAATCGTCCGACGGCACCGCCAGAACGACCAGCCCCCGGTCGCGATACGTGTCATACAGCGTCTGCAAATCTGAATATTGCCCGGTGAACCCGCACATCGACGCGGTGTTGACCACCAACACAGGCTGTCCCTGCCAATCCGCCAGGCGGTGCGTACCGCCGTCGATATTGGTGAAGGTGGATTGCAGGTCCAGCGCAAGCGCGGGAAGGGCAAAAACCGTGGCCAGAAGCCCGAAAAGAAAGCGCATCATCATACTCCGTGATTATAGGGCGGTACGCGCCATCGCCCAGCCCGGATCAATCCCGCATGGCGGCCTTGCGTGCGCGGCGATTGATTTTGCCGCAGCTTTGGGCCAATTCAGGGTGACGGAGACGCTCCATGAAACCTCTCAAAGGTATTGCCCTAAAACTTGTCGCGGTGACTCTGTTCATCGTCATGTCCGCCCTGATCAAGGCCGCATCAGACACTGTTCCACCCGGGCAGGCGGTTTTCTTCCGCTCTTTCTTTGCAATCCCGGTGATCCTCGCCTGGCTCGCGATCCGCGGCGAAATGTCGACCGGCCTTCGCGTGAAATCGCGCATGGGCCATTTCTGGCGCGGCTTCGTCGGCACCACGGCAATGGGCCTGATGTTCGCCGGTCTGGGCCTTCTGCCACTGCCCGAGGTGACGGCGCTGGGCTATGCCGCCCCCCTTCTGGTGGTGGTCTTCGCGGCGATGTTCCTGGATGAAAAGGTCGGCATCTTCCGCCTTGGGGCCGTGGCGCTGGGCCTTGTCGGAGTCCTGGTGGTCCTGACCCCGCGCCTGACCACCTTTGGCGGGGCCACCGTGGAAACCGCACAGGCGGTGGGTGCGGTATTGGTCCTTTTGGGCGCGGTCTGCGCCGCCTTGGCGCAGATCTATATCCGCAAACTGGTCCAGACCGAACAGACCAGCGCGATCGTGTTCTATTTCTCGCTCACCTCGACGCTGCTGTCGCTGCTGACCCTGCCCTTCGGATGGGTCATTCCGGGCGGAACAGAGTCAGTTTACCTTGTACTTGCCGGCCTGATCGGCGGGCTTGCGCAAATCTTCCTGACTTCGGCCTACCGTTTTGCCGATGCCAGCGTCATCGCGCCCTTCGACTATGCTTCGATGCTCTTTGCCATCGCCATCGGCTACGTCATCTTCGACGAGGTGCCGACCGCGCAAATGCTGACCGGCGCCGCGCTGATCGTGCTGGCGGGGATCATCATCATCCTGCGCGAACGTCAGCTTGGAATCCAACGCGGCAAGGCCAAGGCGGCAAAGACGCCACAGGGTTAGCGATCAAGCCACGCGTAATGCAGGTAGGCCGGCCGCATCAGCATCCGGCGGAACCGGCCCAACGGGAACTTTCGCGGCTTGTGCCGCAGTGGCGCGGGGTAGGGCCTGTCGGGCGTCTCGCCTAGCACCAGATCGGCCAGCAGACTGCCCGCATAGCTGCCCATCGACACGCCGTTGCCGTGGTAGCCGAACGCCGCGAACCCGCCCGGCATCTCCGGGATCGGACCGGCATAAGGCACCAGATCGCGCGTCACGCAGACGAAGCCCGACCAGTAATGCGGCGTTTCCACATGCGCCCAAGCCGGGAACATCTTCTCGAAATCGGCGCGAATCATCGCCCTGATCTGCGCCTCGGTGCCAGGTGAATGCCGCAGCCCGCCGCGCATCCCCATCAGCATCCGGTTGTCCGGCATAAGCCGGAAATAGTGCAACAGGTGCCGCGTGTCGTAACACATCTGTCGGCTGGTCCAGCCTTGGGCGGCCAGCTCGTCATCGCTCATCGGGCGCGTCACGATCACGCTCGATTGCGTCGGCAGGTACCGCGCGCCCATCCAGTCCGGCAGGTTGTCAGAACTATAGCCGTTGGTCGCGACAATGAAGTTTTCGGCCGTAACAGAGCCTTTATCCGTGTGTAGCCGATAGCGCCCATCGGCCAGGCCCTCGATTCGCGTGACGGCACTCTGCCCATGCACCACGGCCCCCGCCGCCTCGGCCGCCCGGCAAAGCCCAAGCGCGTATTTCCGCGGGTTCAGGGCAAAGCCGATCGGCATGGTGCAGGCGCCGTGGAACGGCCCTTTCAGCCCGGCCTGCGCCAACTCCTCCGGCGGCGTCAACGTCGGCGTCACACCGTAAAGCTCCTGCGTCGCACCGACATTTTCGCGCATCGCGTCGAAATCGCCCGCACGGTGCGCCAGCTGCGTCTCACCCTCCGAATGGCGGTCCACGTCCAGCCCGAAACGGTCGATCAAACCGCCCACATGCTCCACCGCCGCCATCTCGGCCCGGGCAAAGGCGCGCGCCTCGGTCTCGCCGAACCGGGCCTTGATCTCGGTATGGCTGGCCTTGGCGCCACCCAGACAGCAGAAGCCGCCATTGCGCCCCGAGGCACCCCAGAACGGGTGCCGCGCCTCCAGTACCGTGATGCCGACACCCGCCTCGGCCAGCGCCAGCGCCGCGTTCAGCCCGGTGAAACCGCCGCCGATGATCGCCACATCGGTGGTCGTGTCACCCTCCAGCGCCGGCCAGTCGCCCGGCGGCACGGTATCCGCCCACCAGCAGTCGGCCACCGGCGCGGCGCCATAGGCCCCGTCTTCCCAGATTCGCTTCAGCTTGGTCATGCCTCGGCCCGGACCGCGGCCTTTTCATCCGCATCCTGTCGCATCAACTGGCGCTTTGACACCAGCGATGCGGTGACAACCCCCACCGCCACGATACCGATCAGGATCGTCGACAACGCGTTGATCTCGGGGCTGACGCCAAGGCGGATCGACGACCATATCTTGATCGGCAGCGTCGTGGCCGACGGCCCCGCGGTAAAGCTGGCGATCACCAGGTCGTCCAGCGACAGGGTAAAGGCCAGCAGCCAGCCGGAAATCACCGCCGGCGCGATGATCGGCAGGGTGACCAGGCGAAATGCCTGGAACGGCGAACATCCCAGGTCCAGTGCCGCCTCTTCCAGCGACCTGTCAAAGCTGACCAGCCGCGAGGACACCACGACCGACACGAAGCACATCGAAAACGTGGTATGCGCCAGGATAATCGTCAGCACCCCCCGGTCCAGCCCGATTCCGATGAACAAGAGCAAGAGCGACAGACCGGTGATCACCTCGGGCATCACCAGCGGCGCATAGATCATACCCGAAAACAGCGTCCGCCCCCAGAACCGCCCCGCGCGCACCAGAACATAGGCCGCCATCGTGCCCAGAACCGTGGCGATGGTCGAACTGACCACGGCCACTTGCAACGTCACCCACGCGGCATCCAGAAACGCCTCGTTCCGCAACAGCTCGCCATACCATTTGGTCGAGAACCCGGCCCAGACCGTGACAAGCTGCGACGCGTTGAAGCTGTAGATCACCAGGATGATCATCGGCAGGTACAAAAACGCAAAGCCCAGCGTCAGGGAGGTGGTGTTGAACCAGGTCAAACGTTTCATCGCGCCCCCTTCCGTGCCAGTCCGCCAAAAGCTTTCCGAAAGCTTTTGGCAAAACTCTTCTCAAGAGTTTTGCCCACGCTCATCTTTCGGCCTCACGCGTTTTCTGCTGGTTGCGCTGGAACAGCACGATGGGAATGATCAGGATCAAGAGCAGGATCACCGCCACCGCGCTTGCCACCGGCCAGTCAAGGTTGTTGAAGAATTCCTCGAACAGCACCTTGCCGATCATCAGCGTCTGCGACCCGCCCAAGAGCGACGGAATGACGAATTCGCCCATCACCGGGATGAAGACCAGGAAACAGCCCGCGATGATCCCGTTCTTCGAAAGGGGCAGCGTCACCAGCCAGAACGCCGTCAGCCGCGAACACCCAAGATCCTCGGCCGCTTCCAGCAGGCTGTCATCCATCCGCTCCAGCGCGGAATAAATCGGCAGGATCATGAACGGCAGATAGGTGTAGATGATCCCGATATAGACCGCGACATTGGTGTTCAGAATCAGCAGGGGTTCCGAAATCAGACCCAAACTTAGCAGAAGCTGGTTCAGATACCCTTCGGTCGACAGGATCCCCATCCACGAATAGACCCGGATCAGAAAGCTGGTCCAGAACGGCAGGATCACCAGCATCAAGAGCGTCGGCCGCCAATGGTTCGGCGCGCGCGCCATGGCATAGGCCATCGGATAGCCCACCAACAGCGTCAGCACCGTCGAGATCACTGCGATCTGAAGCGACGAAAGGTAGGCTTTCCAGTAAAGGTCGTCCTCGGTCAGGAAGACGAAGTTCTCGAAATCGAGCGCGGCAAAGAAGGCCTTGATCCCCTCCCAGCCCTCGGACAGGTCCAGCTGCGGCGTATAGGGCGGGATCGACAGCTCGATGTCGCTGAGACTGATCTTCAGCACGATGGCGAACGGCACCAGGAACAGCGCCAGCAGCCACAGGTACGGCACGAGGATCAGGACGACGCGGCGCATCATGATGTCAGAACCACCCCGGCTGTTCCTGTCCAGCTCACCCAGACCTCATCCTCCCAGGTTATGTCCCGGCGCGAGATGCGCCGGGTGTTCGCCAGCTGCGCCTTAATCATCATGCCGTTTTCCAGCTCGACGTGATAGGTCGACAGGTTGCCAAGGTAGGCGATGTCGATCACCTTGCCTTTCAACGCATTGACCGCATCCGGTTTCGTCTTGGATATGCCGACCTTCTCGGGGCGCAGGGCCAATTGTACCTGCTGGCCATCCTTCACCTCCGGCCCGTCGAGCGCGATCAACGGCGGCTGCCCCTCGGCCCAGTCGATGGTGATTCCCCCGCCCGGAGCGCGGGAGGTTTCGGCGGAAACGGGCTCTGTTTCTGCGCTCTTCAGAGTGCGTTCCGCATCGCTCGGCGGCGGCAGTTGCCGCACGATATCGGTGCGCGGCCCAAAGACCTTGGCCCACAGTTTGTCATGCAGCCACAGTCCCATCCGGTTGGGCTGCGGGCCTCGCGCCGCCTTCGCCGGTGCGGCCGCGGGTGCTGGCTCGGCACGTGCGGGCTCGGGTGCGTCGGGTTCGCCGGAAATGGGCGCTTCCGGTTCCACCGGCACGCCGATATCCGTCACCGCTTTGGGTGTATCGACAGTCTCTGTTTCGGGGTTTTCCGCCTCTTCCGGCGCCGCCTCGGTTCCGGCTTCGGCGGTCTCCTGAATGGGCTCCGCCTCCGGCGCCCGGTTCATCGCGGTGCCGGAAAACAGCGTCACGTCCCCGATAAAGTCCGCCACATAGGCCGAATTCGGCGCCTCGTAAATTTCGTCGGGCGTGGCGATCTGAACGATCCGCCCGTCATCCATCACCGCCACGCGGCTTGCCACGGTCATCGCCTCTTCCTGGTCATGGGTGACGATGACGAAGGTGGTGCCGGTCTTTTCCTGGATATCCATCAGCTCGAACTGCGTATCCTGCCGCAGCTTGGCATCCAGCGCGCCCAGCGGTTCATCGAGCAGCAGCAGCTTCGGCCCCTTGGCAAGGCTCCGCGCCAGCGCCACGCGCTGCCTCTGGCCGCCGGAAATCTGGTGCGGCTTGCGGCTGGCGAATTTTTCCAGCCGCGTCAGTTTCAGCATCTCGTCCACCCGCGCCGCGATCCTGTCGGCGGGCAGCTTGTCGCGTTTCAGGCCGAAGGCGATGTTGTCGCGCACCGACAGGTGCGGGAACAGCGCATAGGACTGGAACATCATGTTCACTTCGCGCTTGTTCGGCGGGATCGGGGCGATATCGCGCCCGCCCAGCAGGATCGTGCCCTCGGTCGGCGTCTCGAACCCGGCCAGCATCCGCATCATCGTCGTCTTGCCACAGCCCGACGGTCCCAGCAGCGCAAAGAATTCCTTGGCATAGATATCGAACGACTGGTCGTCGATGGCGGTGAACGTGCCGAACCGCTTGGTCACGTTCCGGAACTGGATCAGCGGCTTTTCATTCGGATCGGTCCACGGCGCGAACTTGGTTTCCGGCATTCCTGTCCCCTTGAAAGGAATGGACCCGCGCACAAACGCGGCGCGGGTCCTGACGTGTCTTGGTTCAGGTGCCGGACTTGATCTTGGTCCAGAGCCGCGTCACCACCCGCTGCACCTTCGCCGGATAGGGCGTGGTCGTGTAGAGGTTCTCGATCGTCTCTTCACCCGGATAGACCGCCGGGTCGTCGATCACGTCCTCGATCAGGTATTCCTGCGACGCCTTGTTGCCGTTGGCGTAGTACACATAGTTCGAGGCCGCCGCGATGTTCTCGGCATCCATGATGAAGTTCAGGAACGTGTGCGCCCCTTCGGGGTTCGGCGCATCGGCCGGAATCGCCATCATGTCGAACCACATCAGCGCCCCTTCGCTGGGCGCGTTATAGGCGATGTCGACGCCGTTGTCGGCCTCGGCCGCACGGTCGCGCGCCTGCAGGATGTCGCCCGACCAGCCGAAGGCCACGCAGATGTCGCCATTGGCCAGCGCGTTGATGTATTCCGAGCTGTGGAACTTCTGCACGTAGGGCCGCACGCCCATCAGTACCTCTTCGGTCTTGGCGATGACGTCGGGGTCGTGGCTGTCGGGGTCCTCGCCGATGTATTTCAGCGCGGCGGGGATCAGCTCGGTCGGCGCGTCGAGGAAATGCACACCGCAGCTTTGCAATTTCTCCATGTTCGCCGGGTCGAAGATCAGCGACAGCGAGTCGACGGGCGCATCCTCGCCCAGAACCTCGGCCACCTTGGCGGTGTTCACGCCGATGCCGGTGGTGCCCCACATGTAGTTGATGGCGAATTCGTTGCCGGGATCGTATTTCGCCGTCCGCTCTTGGATCACGTCCCACATGTTGTCCAGGTTGGGCAGCTGCGACTTGTTCAGCTTCTGGAACGCGCCCGCCGCGATCTGGCGCTGCAGGAAGGTGCCCGACGGCACCACCACGTCATAGCCCGAGCCGCCGGCCAGCATCTTGGTCTCCAGCACCTCGTTGCTGTCGAACACGTCATAGACAAGCTCCAGCCCGGTCTCTTCCTCGAACTTGGCCAGCAGGTCCTCGTCGATATAGTCGGACCAGTTGTAGACGCGCACTTCCTGCGCCATTGCGCTTGTCGCGCCCAGCGCCAGAACGGCGGTCATGGTCAGAAACTTCTGTGTCATTCGGTATCTCCCCTTGGTTCGATGCTTGTCGCATCTTGGGCCAGGATTTGATCAAACAAAACCCGGTATGGCAATATGGTAATGCTTTCACGCAGCCGCTAAACTCGCAAGGCGATTGCTGAGATCGCCGCGACGGAAAGCATATGTAATGAGCAGACACGCCCAGAAATTCGGCACGGACAGCGCGGAGGCGGCCCGCGCTCCGGCGCATGAGCTGATCTATCGCGAACTGCGTGCGCTGGTGCTGTTCGGCGACCTCGCGCCGGGGCAGGCCGTCACGATCCAGGGTCTGACCGACCGCCTGGGGGCCGGCATGACCCCGGTACGAGAGGCCATCCGCCGCCTCACCGCGGAAGGCGCGCTGGAGTTTCGCGGCAACCGCCGCGTGGTGGTGCCAACGCTGACCGCCGACAACATTTCCGAGCTGATCCTTGCCCGCCAATGGCTTGACCCGCACCTTACTTTACGGGCGACCGAGCGCGCGGGGCTGGAAGACCTCGATCACCTGACAACCCTCGACCGCGATCTTGACGCAGCGATCGACCGGGGCGATCTGCGC
The DNA here is from genome assembly GCF_030733425.1 of Roseovarius sp. MMSF_3350. Classification (GTDB taxonomy): domain Bacteria; phylum Pseudomonadota; class Alphaproteobacteria; order Rhodobacterales; family Rhodobacteraceae; genus Roseovarius. The sequence continues at coordinate 110,537 of NZ_JASHIZ010000006.1, read as the reverse complement.
GCCTACTTGGAACGCAACTACGCCTTTCACGCGCATATCTACAGCATTGCGGACGCCCCGATTCTTGCTGATCTGGCCGAGGGGCTGTGGCTGCGATTCGGTCCTTCCCTCCGGGTCGTCTGCGGACGCATGGGCACCCAGAACCTGCCCGACAAGCACAAGGACATGCTGGACGCCATGCATGCCCGCGATGCCGAAGGGGCGGCCCGCGCCATCCGCGAAGATGTGATCCAGGGAATGGAGCAGGTCCGCGTTTCGCTGGAGCAGTCCGCCGGTTCGGCGTGATTCGATTGACTTCGAATAATTTGATCATATTCTGGGGAAAACGGACCGGCCCGCCCTGTCCGATCCCCCGATCATGAAAGGCACCACCATGACCGCGATCACGAATCATATGCCCACTGCCGAGCTTCAGGCGCTGGACGCTGCACACCATCTGCACCCCTTCACCCATGGCGACGCGCTCAACAAGAAGGGCGCGCGCGTCATCACCCGCGCCAACGGCGTCACCCTGACCGACAGCGAGGGGCACGAATATCTCGACGCCATGGCCGGCCTATGGTGCGTCAATATCGGCTATGGCCGCGAGGAACTGGCCGAGGCCGCCGCCCGCCAGATGAAGGAACTGCCCTATTACAACACCTTCTTCCAGACGACCCACGTGCCGGCCATCGCGCTGGCCGACAAGCTGGCGCAACTGACGCCGCACGACCTCAACCACGTCTTCTTCGCCTCGTCGGGGTCCGAGGCGAACGACACCAATATCCGCCTCGTGCGCACCTACTGGGAACAGAAGGGCCACCCGGAAAAGAAGGCCATCATCAGCCGCAAGAACGCCTATCACGGCTCGTCCATGGGCAGCGCCAGCTTGGGCGGCATGGCGGCAATGCACGCCCAGGGCGGGATGCCGATCCCCGACATCCACCACATCGACCAGCCCTATTGGTACGGCGAGGGAAAAGACACTGATCCAGCCGAATTCGGCCTGGAACGCGCCCGCCAGCTCGAGGAAAAAATCCTCGAACTGGGCGAAGACAAGGTCGCCGCCTTCATCGGCGAGCCGGTGCAGGGCGCCGGTGGCGTGATCGTTCCGCCCGAAACCTACTGGCCGGAAATCCAGCGCATCTGCCGCAAGTACAACATCCTTCTGATTGCCGACGAGGTGATCTGCGGCTTCGGGCGCACCGGCACCTGGTTCGGCTCGGAAACCTTCGCCATCAAGCCCGACGTCATGACCATCGCCAAGGGCGTCAGCTCGGGCTATGCCCCGCTGGGCGGTTCGCTGGTCAGCGATGAGGTGGCCGAGGTGCTCAACGGCTGCGAATTCGCCCACGGCTACACCTATTCCGGCCACCCGGTGACCTGCGCCGTGGCGCTGGAAAACCTGCGCATCCTCGACGAGGAAGGCATCGTGACGCGCGTCGGTACCGAAACCGCGCCCTACCTTAAGGAAAAATGGCAAACCCTTGCCGATCACCCGCTGGTGGGCGAGGCGGCGATCTGCGGCCTGATGGGCTCCATCGCGCTCAGCCCCGACAAGGTCAACCGCGCAAAATTCGCCGCCGATGTCGGCACCGCCGGCCTGATCTGCCGCGAGCATTGTTTCTCGAACGGTCTGATCATGCGCCACGTGGGCGACCGCATGGTGATCTCGCCGCCGCTGGTCATCACCAAGCCCGAGATCGACACGTTGATCGAACGTGCGGGCGTCGCGCTCGACCTGGCGCACAAGCAACTGAAAGATGAAGGTCTGATGAAGGCGGCGAACTGAGCCGTTCGACATGCCCTGGCGCGAGGGAGCACCGCGCGCCACCGTAACGATCGGATGGATGCGGCTTTCACCGACGCCATACCACCTGAATACCGACGTGATACCGACACGGTTTTCAGGCGGTAACCTTTCGCGCGGTCAGGTGATTCGCCTCAGTCCTTGACGAACATCTGGCGGGGCATGTTGCACAGGCATTCCGCCGGTCCGTCCTCGTTGATCAGGATCGTCTCGGTCGTTTCCAGCCCCCAGGTATCCATCCACAGCGCGGGCATGAAATGGAACACCATGCCGGGTTCCAGCACCGTCTCGTCCTCCAGCCGGATCGACGCCGTCCGCTCGCCCCAGTCGGGCGGATAGCTGACGCCGACGGGATAGCCCATGCGCCCCTCGCGCTTGATCTCGTACTTGGCCAGAACGTCCAGCAGCGCCTGCGCAATGTCGCGGGTCTGGTTGCCGGGACGGGCCGCTTCCAATCCCGCCTGGATGCCTTCCAGTTGCGCTTTCTCGGCGTCGCGAATGTCCTGCGGCGGCTCTCCCCCAAGAAAGACGGTGCGGCAGAGCGGCGCGTGATAGCGGCGGTAACATCCTGAAAGTTCGAAGAAAGTCGCCTCGCCCGGCTGCATCGGGTTGCCGTTCCACGTCAGGTGCGCGGCGGTGGCATCAAGGCCCGAGGGCGTCAGCGGCATGATCGCGGGATAATCGCCCCAGTCATCTTCCACGCCTTCGATGCCGGCCTTCAGGATGCTTGCCACAAGGTCGTTCTTGCGCAGCCCCGGCTCGGCCATATCGATGGCGGTGCGCATCACTTTTTCCGAAATTCGGGCGGCCTTGCGGATCAGCACCAGTTCCTCGTCCGACTTGACGATCCGCTGCCAGTTCACCAGCGAGGTGGCGTCGACGATCTTGGCATTCGGCATTTCCTCGCAAAGCACCGCATGGGCCTTGGCGGAGTAGTAATAGTTCTCCATTTCCACGCCGATCGTCGCGGTCTCAAGCCCGTACCGCTTGAGCACCTCCGCCAGGTCCTGCATCGGGTGGCGCTCGGTCGACTGCACGAAATGGTCGCCATACCCGAGGATGAAATCGTTCTCCATCCAGCAGGTCCTGCGACCGCCCAGCATATCCATGTGCCGCCCCCACCACAGCGGCGGCCCGTCCATTGTGAGGATCGCGCCCTGGTGCACGTAGAAGGACCAACCATCATATCCGGTCAGCCAGTTCTGGTTCGACGGGTCGGTGATGAAGATCGCATCCAGCCCGCGCTCTTCCATCGCGGCACGGGCCCGCTTGAGACGGCGATCATACTCTACTGGCGTAAAGGGCAAGTCTTTCATCGTGGATACTGAACCTCGTCTTTCCGGGCCGGGCCGAACGCCTCCGGCGCATCGAGCCTGCCTACGATCGTACTGGATTGCACGAAAAAAATCTGTCCCGAGCAAATCACATGCCGGGCCGTCATTGGGGCAAACCGCTGGTGCAATCGTGCGCAAGATGGGTTCATGTTTGGCACCTCGCAGGAAAAGTGACTGTTTGATGAGCGTAGCCAGTCGATTCGCCTTCAGGGGAAGAATTTAAAGGAGATCGCTTGCATCACTGCCGGAATCTGTCTTTATTTCCTGCCGAGCGCGGAGCAACCGCGAGTAAGAATATTATGGGGAGACACTCTTGACCGAATCGCAAGCGAGCGATGCGTTCGTCGCATTTGATCGCGTTCAGAAAAGTTACGACGGCGAGACGCTGGTCGTAAAGGATCTGAACCTTTCCATGCCCAAGGGCGAGTTCCTGACGATGCTGGGGCCGTCGGGATCCGGCAAGACCACATGTCTGATGATGCTGGCAGGTTTCGAGACGGCCACGCACGGGCGAATCCTACTGGACGGCGTCTCGATCAACGATATTCCGCCGCACAAGCGGGGCATCGGCATGGTGTTCCAGAACTATGCCCTCTTCCCGCACATGACAGTGGCCGAGAACCTGTCCTTCCCGCTGGAGGTGCGCAAGATCGGCAAGTCCGACCGCGAGACGAAGGTCAAGCGGGCGCTGGACATGGTGCAAATGGGTGCCTTCGGCGGGCGCCGCCCGGCGCAGTTGTCGGGCGGTCAACAACAGCGGATCGCATTGGCTCGGGCGCTGGTGTTCGAGCCCGAGCTGGTCCTGATGGACGAGCCTTTGGGCGCGCTCGACAAACAACTGCGCGAGCACATGCAGTTCGAGATCACCAAGCTGGCACACGACTTGGGCATCACCACTGTTTACGTGACCCACGACCAGACCGAAGCGCTCACCATGTCGGACCGCGTCGCGGTGTTCGACGATGGCCGCATCCAGCAGCTGGCGCCGCCGGACGAGCTTTATGAAAGTCCGCAGAACAGCTTTGTCGCGCAGTTCATCGGTGAGAACAACACGCTGGAAGGCACCGTCAAGGAGATCGAGGGCGGCCTCGCGCAGGTGCAGTTGGATGATGGTGGAATCATCGACTGCAAGCCGGTCAACGTCAGCAAGGTCGGCGAGCGCACGCGCGTCTCGATCCGGCCGGAACGCGTGGAATTCGACAAGAAACGCCTCAAGGAAGGCACGCATACGATCAAGGCCGAGGTGCTGGAATTCATCTATATGGGTGATATTTTCCGCACCCGTCTGAGCGTGGCGGGTAACGACAATTTCGTGATCAAGTCGCGTAACGCGCCGGACCAGACCCGGCTGACACCGGGCGAGACGATAGAGATCGGCTGGCTGCCCGAGGATTGCCGCGCGCTGGATGCGAACTAGGAGTTAAAGGCATTCGAGCGGGCCACCGCGCCAGCTCGGATAGAACGAGGTCCGCATGTTGTTCCCGTGACATGGGGCCCGAAAGGTAAACGGGAGTACTTTGGGAGAATGACATGAAACTGACGAAAACACTCATGGCGACGACCGCACTGACGGTTGCTGCCGCGTCGGCTCACGCACAGGAAATGGCCGACTCGATGACCGTCGTGTCCTGGGGCGGCGCCTATCAGGCGAGCCAGCAGAAAGCCTATACCGAGCCGTACATGGAGATGAACGAAGGCCTGGAAGTGATCTGGGACGAAAGCTCGAACGAGGCCGTGGCCAAGCTGCGCGCCATGGACGAGGCCGGGAACATCACCTGGGATGTTGTCGATGTGGTGGCCGCCGATGCGCTGCGCCTCTGCGACGAAGGCCTGGCGATGGAAATCGACCCCGAAGAGCATCTGGCCGCCGCCCCCGATGGCACCTCGGCAGAGGAAGATTTCGGCGAACTGCTGGTCGGTGACTGCTTCATCCCGCAGATCGTCTACTCGACCACCTTCGGCTATCGCACCGACATGGTGCCGGAAGGCGTGGAAGCGCCGAACGACATCTGCGACGTGTTCGACCTGGAAACCTATCCGGGCAAGCGCGCGCTGGAAAAGCGCCCGATCAACAACGTCGAATGGGCGCTGCTTTGTGACGGCGTTCCGAAAGAAGAAGTCTACGACGTTCTGGCCACCGACGAAGGCCAGCAGCGGGCGCTGGACAAGCTGGCAACCATCAAGGACGACGTGATCTGGTGGTCCGCCGGTGCCGACACCCCGCAGCTTCTGGCAGATGGCGAGGTCTTCATGGGCTCGACCTATAACGGCCGCCTGTTTGCCGCGATCGAAGAGCAGGATCAGCCGATCGGCATGATGTGGGACGCGCAGGTCTTCGACCTGGACGGCTGGATCATCCCCGAAGGCTTGCCCGAGGATCGTCTGGCGCGCGCCATGGACTTCATCATGTTCGCCACCGACACCCAGCGTCTGGCCGATCAGGCCAAGTATATTTCGTACGGTCCGGCACGTGCCTCCTCGGCACCGCTGGTGGGTCAGCACGCCGATCTGGGCATCGACATGGCGCCGCACATGCCGACGGACCCGGAGAACGCCAAGAACACGTTCCTCTACAACTACGAGTTCTGGGCTGACTACCGCGACGACATCGACGCCAAGTTCCAGGCGTGGCTGGCACAATAAGCGGTTCGCATAGTGAAATCCGGAAGGGCCGTCCGCGGCCCTTCCACACCGACAAAAAACAATACAACAAACGGCCGACGGGGACTTTATGAGCGATGTGACTGACGCGACGACCGGGAAGGTGGCACCCACACCCGATGACGGGCTGCGCATTGCGGACAGCAACGAGGGCGGCCCGGTTCTGGCTGCAGACGGCACACCGCTAAAGAAAAGCCTTTCGCGCACACTGCGCCGCCAGAAGATGCGAGCGCTGCTGCTCATCGCGCCGTTGCTGATTTTTGTTCTTGTAACCTTCATCGTTCCCATCGTCTCGATGCTGCTGCGGTCGGTCGACAACACGATCGTGCCCGATACCCTGCCGCAAACCGTCAGCGCCATTTCCGAGTGGGATCCGACGGCGAGCGACCTGCCGGGCGAACCCGTCTATGAGGCGCTCTACTATGACCTGTTCCTTGCCTCCGAGGCGAAGGAGCACACCAAACTGGGCACACGCCTGAATTACGAACAAACCGGCCTGTCGTCACAGTTTCGCTCGGTCGGACGCGACCTTGACGAGATCGGCGAAGACCAGATCGATGCGCTTGAAGATCTGGCCGAGGACACCTGGGACAATGAGACATTCTGGTTCGATCTGATGCGCGGCGGCGAAACGGCCGAGAACTCCGACCAGGATGTGCTGGACCGTGCCCGGGCCCGGTTGCGGACCCTGACAGGCGACAGCTTTACCGGCGGAACCGGATTTCTGCCCGGAGCGGAAATTTCCGCGCTGCTGCCGCGAACCGCGTATGAATATGCCAGCTTTGCAGTCTATACGGCTATCGCTGAAGAAGATGTCGTCGCCGAGGAAGAACCTTGGGAGTCGGTCAAGATCGCCCTGATCCAGGAATTGCAGGCCGGTGCCGATGTGGCGTCATACAGCGGTTTCGGAGCAGAGCAACTTGTTGCGGCGCAGGAGATGCTAGCAGATCAGCCGCAGCTGAATTTCAAGGACTCGTTTCTGGAGATCGACGAGGGCTGGGGCAATCCGCGAACCTGGAAGACGCTTAGCGTTTACAAATCGTCCTACACGTCGGGATATTTCCTGAACGCAGCCGATTATCAGCTTGGATTCGAAGGGGTCGAGGCGCGGCCCGAAAATCAGCAGATCTACATCACCTTGTTCATGCGCACGCTTTACATGTCGCTGATCATCACGGGCAGTTGCATCCTCTTGGGCTATCCGGTGGCGTGGATCCTGGCCAATCTGCCGTTGCGCACGGCGAACGTGCTGATGATCCTCGTTCTGCTGCCGTTCTGGACTTCGCTTCTGGTGCGGACCTCCGCGTGGAAGGTGCTGTTGCAGCAACAGGGGGTGATCAACGAGATCCTTGTCTGGCTGGGCTTCGTGGATAATGCGAACCGATTGATATTGATGAACAACGCGACGGGCACGATCATTGCCATGACGCATATCCTGCTGCCGTTCATGATCCTGCCGCTCTACTCGGTGATGAAGACGATCCCGCCGTCCTACCTTCGCGCGGCGAAATCGCTGGGCGCGACGAATGTCACGGCCTTCTGGCGGGTCTACTTCCCGCAATCGGTGCCGGGCATCGGCGCGGGCTCGATCCTCGTCTTCATCCTGTCGATCGGCTATTACATCACGCCCGAGATCGTGGGCGGCACCGACGGAGTCTTCATCTCGAACCGGATCGCCTATCACATTTCCAGCTCGCTGAACTGGGGTCTGGCGGCCGCGCTGGGAACGATCCTGCTGGTCGTCGTGCTGGTGCTTTACTGGTGCTACGACAGGATCGTGGGCATCGATAACGTCAAGTTGGGGGGCTAGGTCATGACCGATCAAGACGATGGCTACACAGTCACCATTCCGCGCCCGCCGCTGACCGGGTTCACCTTGCCACTGACGGCGGTTCTGGGCGCGATGTTCGGATTTGTCGCCGGTAACGTCTATGGTCAGCCTTGGCTTGGCGCGCTTGTCGGCGCGGCCATCGGCGCCGGGATCGCGATGCTGGCGCATCAGATGTCACGTCAGCGCACGCAAACCCGCTGGGGTATAATCGCGGCCTTCGCCATCGCGGGATTTGTCGCCGGCGGGCTTGGCGCGGCGATTTCCGGCGTGATCATCGGCGCGGTTCTCAGTTGGTTCGCGTACTGGCTCGACACCGGCGATTACCGCAAGAACGTGCCGATCTATTACACCCCCGGCCAGGTGCTGTGGCACAACACTTTCCTGTTCATCTGCGGGCTTGTGTTCTTCTTCCTGATCGCGCCGCTGATCCCGGTGATGTGGCTGAGTTTCAATGCCGAGAACTTCTTTACCTTCACGCCCGAGATGCTGAACTTCCAGGCCGAGGGCTATTCGCTGAAGCACTACCGCGATTTCTTGGGCACGGACGAGTGGATGACGCCGCTGAAGAACTCGCTGATCATCGCGCCCTTCGCGACGTTCATCTCGGTCAGCCTGGGCACGCTGGCGGCCATTGGCCTGTCGCAAAGCCATGTGCCCGGGCGGCAGGCGATCATGGCGATCCTGATCTCGCCGATGATCGTGCCGCTGATCATTTCGGCCACCGGCATGTTCTTTTTCTACGCACCGCTGGGCAACTGGCTGGAGGCGAACCTTGGCCTCGACCAGGCCTTCGTCGGATACGTGAAAGTGATCCTGGCACACGCGGCCCTGGGCGTGCCGTTTGTCATCATCACGGTGACGGCGACGCTGGTCGGCTTCGACCGCTCGCTGACACGGGCCTCGGCCAACATGGGCGCAAACCCGGTGACGACGTTCTTCCGGGTTCAGATGCCGCTCATCCTGCCGGGCGTGATCTCGGGCGGGCTTTTCGCCTTCATCACGTCCTTTGACGAGGTGGTCGTGGTGCTGTTCGTCGGCTCGGCGCAGCAACAGACCCTGCCGTGGCAGATGTTCACCGGCCTGCGCGAGCAGATCTCGCCGACGATCCTTGCCGCGGCGACAATCCTTGTGACAATCTCGATCCTGCTGCTGACCACGGTGGAGCTGTTGCGCCGCCGGTCGGAGCGCCTGCGCGGACTGAGCCCGGGCTGAGACAGGGACATATTCAAAGGGGAAGCCGGGCCTACTTGCCCGGCTTTTCTATTGCTTAAGGGTCCAGCGCGCGCACGCGGTCGATCACGGTGCCGTCCGGCGCTTCGCACTCGGCAACGATGCGTTCAGCGAACCTGGGCGTTACACTTTGCGTGGCCTGTGCTTCGGCCTTGCCGCGCAGGTCGTCGAGAGACGTCAGAGGCAACCCGGCGCTCTTCGCGGCCCGCGCCAGCTCTGGGACGGCGGGGGAGATGGCGATGCCTTCTTCCGTGACCACGGCGCCAATGGTGTCGCCCGGCGTGGTGAGACAGGTCAGCCGTTCGACCAGCTTGGGAAACCCGCCGGCGCAAAGCGGGGTTGTCACGATGGCCAGCTTCGCGCCAGCAGCGGTGTCGGCATGGCCGCCCGATCCGCCGATGATACGCCCGTCGCTGGCGCAGGTGACGTTGACGTTGAAATTCATGTCGACCTCGGCCGCGCCGAGGATCATCACGTCAAGCCGGGACGCCGCGCTGTCGGGATTAGCCGGGCTCGCGTAATCCCACGCGGACATCGCGAAATGCGCGGTGTCATTGGCATAGGAGGCCACGGCGGCTCCGTCGAAGGCCTGAACGTCGAGCAGTCGGCGGAAGAGACCGGAATGCAGCATTTGCACCAGTGGCCCGGTGATGCCGCCTGCGGCGAAATCGCCAACCACGCCGCGTTCGGCCATGACGGGCGCCAGGCTGCGTGCAACGGCAAGAGATGTCGCGCCGGCGCCGGTCTGGAAACTGAACCCGTCTTTCAGAAGGCCGCTGCAGCCAATGAGGCGGGCAGTCAGGTCGGCGATGGCCTGCCCCTTGGGCGACGGCGCACGGGCGGTCGTGCCGGAGGCCACCTGCTGCGCATCACCGATGCTGTCGACGGTGACCACGAGATCGACCTGCGCGGCCGGGATGCAGACACGCGGCAAGTCATAGACATAGTGATCGGTGACCGTCGTGACGTAACGGGCATGGGCGGCATCGACCATGGCGTATCCAAGCGGGCCACAGGCGTTCGGGCCCGCAGCGCCGCCGAGGTTGCGTTCGGTGTCCACTGCCGGTGCGGCGATGAACGCCGCGTCGATTTTGAGCCGGCCCGAGGCGATGGCCTCGGCCCGACCGCCATGGGATTGCAGGCGGACCGGATGAGGCAGAAGACCGCGCTGCACCGTCTCTGCGAGGGGCCCGTTCATGTAGGACGTGGTGATCCGAGTAACGGTGCCGTCTTTCACGAAAGGGATCAGGGCAGCATGGCAGGGAAAGAGCGACGAGGGCGCGATGTGCAGGTCGCGCAGGCCCTCTTCGGCGCAGGTCTGCAAGACCTCGCGCATAAGGTCGTCGCCGTTTCGCAAATGATGGTGAAACGACAGTGTCGCACCGTCCCGCAGGCTCGCAGCCCCGATCGCGGTGCGCACACTCATTTCCTGGCGCGGCAGGCGAAAGCCATGGCCTTACGCCCGCACCAGTTTCTCGTAGCTCTCCGCGATGTCGCGGGTCAGCGCGCCGACCTCGAAATTGTAGTCGCCGATCTGGCCCACGGGCGTGACCTCGGCGGCGGTGCCGGTCAGCCAGCATTGCTCGAAGCCTTCCAGCTCCTCGGGCATGATGTAACGCTCGTGCACCTTGACCTGGCGGTCTTTCAGCATCCCGATGACGGTCTGGCGCGTGATCCCGTTGAGGAAGCAGTCGGGATCGGGCGTGTGCACCTCGCCATCCTTGACGAAGAAGATGTTGGCGCCCGTCGCCTCGGCCACGTAGCCGCGATAATCGAACATCATCGCATCGGAACAGCCCTTCGCCTCGGCGGCGTGTTTCGACAGGGTGCAGATCATGTAGAGACCGGCGGCCTTGGCGTGGCTGGGGATGGTTTCGGGGCTGGGCCGCTTCCACTTGGAAATGTCGAGCTTGGCACCCTTCATCTTGGCATCGCCGTAATAGGCGCCCCATTCCCAGGCGGCGATGGCCAGGCGGACGGGGTTGCGGGCCGACGCGACGCCCATATCCTCGCCCGCGCCGCGCCATGCGACTGCGCGGACATAGGCGTTCTCGAACCCGTTGGCTTGCAGAACTTCCATCTTGGCGGCCTCGATCTCGTCCACCGTGTAGGGGATTTCGAAATCGAGCTGGCCAGCGGAAAAGTGCAGGCGTTCCGAATGCTTGCGGCTCTCGAAGATCCTGCCGTTGTAGCACCGCTCGCCCTCGAACACGGAACTGGCGTAGTGCAGGCCGTGGGTCAGAATATGCACATTCGCGTCCCGCCATTCGACCAGCTTTCCGTCCATCCAGATCTTGCCGTCCCGATCATCATATGCTGCCATTTCCGCCTCCTCAGCCTGACTTTTTCCATTTGTTGCGCGTCAAACGTCCGAAGCGGACATAAAATTGCGCAGAAACTGCGATTCGCTACCAGTTTGATCTTGGAATGTCAACAAGGCTGACTTATCTTGTCGCCGAGTATGACGGGAGGATGATGATGGCCGAGGTGCATAGCGGCGAAAGCCTGCTGTTCCTGACTGATGAACAGCTGCGCCAGGGGATCGAGGCGATGTTCTTCGCCTACCGGGGGTTCACTGCGGACCCGGATCGCATCCTTGCCACCATGGCCTATGGCCGTGCGCATCACCGCGCGCTGCATTTCATCGCGCGGCGGCCGGGTACCACGGTCAACAACCTGCTGGGCATCCTCGGCGTGACCAAGCAGTCGCTGAACCGTGTACTGCGAACTCTGGTCGAGGACGGGCTGGTGGAAAGCCGGCAGGGCAAATCGGACCGGCGTGAACGCAACCTGACCCTGACGGACAAGGGCCGCGCGCTTGAGCAGACCCTTTCGGACGCACAGCGCGCTCGAATGCGGGCCGCGTATCGCAAGGCGGGCCCCGAGGCCGTCGCGGGGTTCCGGCAAGTGCTGGAAGCAATGATGGACCCTGACATGCGCCGAAAGTATCATGCGATCCGGGAGACAGATAAATGAACGATCCGGCGCCTCACCTGCTGATCATCGATGACGACGAGCGCATCCGCGATCTTCTGCGCAAGTTCCTTGCGCGCAACGGTTTTCTGGTATCTGTGGCGCGGGATGCCAGCCACGCGCGTCGTGTTCTGTTGGGGTTGGAGTTCGACCTGATCGTGATGGACGTGATGATGCCCGGCGAGGATGGCGTGATGCTGACACGGGCGTTGCGCGAGAAGATTCAAACGCCCATTCTATTGTTGACCGCAAAGGGTGAGACCGACGAGCGTATCGCGGGGCTCGAGGCCGGTGCGGACGACTATCTTCCCAAACCGTTCGAGCCCAAGGAGCTGTTGTTGCGGATCAACGCGATCTTGCGGCGGATGCCGGAGCCCGCACCGGAACAGATCGCGCCGAAAGTTCTGAGCATGGGCCCGGTGCGTTTCGATATCGAACGGTCGGAACTGATGCGCGGTGAAGACCTTGTCCGGCTGACGGCAACCGAGGTTCAGCTGATGCGCATCTTTGCCGAGAACCTGCGCGAGCCGGTTAGCCGCACCAAGCTGGTCGAGGATCTGGGGCGCGACAAGGGGCAGGCGCAGGAACGCGCGGTGGATGTTCAGATCACTCGGTTGCGGCGCAAGATCGAGGCCGACCCGAAGCAGCCGCGCTATTTGCAGACGGTGCGCGGCGAAGGATACATGCTGGCGCCGGATTGAGGCGTGATCCGAAGGGGCGGCCGCGCCGCGCAGGCTTGATGGATTGGGGGCCAGCCCCCAGGGTTGAAGCGCTGCTTCAACCGAACCCCCGGGATATTTACGGCCAGAAGAAGAGGCGGTTCGGTCCGCGGTTTCGTTGTGCTCTTGATAGACTCGGAGCGGGGTTGTATCTGACAGTGATGATACGGGTTTTCGACATGGACGATCGTGCGCGCCTGCCCTGGCGTTTCTTCGGTGCGGCCTGCACGGTTCTGGCACGCCTATAAGGCGGTGCCGATACCTGCCATTTTGAGATTTCACTGACACGACGGGAGAGGACCGATGTCCCCCAAGACACTTTATGACAAGATCTGGGATGCCCACCTGGCACATGAGGCCGAGGACGGCACCTGCCTGCTTTATATCGACCGGCATCTCGTGCACGAGGTGACGAGCCCGCAGGCCTTTGAAGGGCTGCGCATGGCGAACCGTAAGGTGCGCGCACCGGACAAGACCATTGCCGTGCCGGACCACAACGTGCCGACCACAGAGGGGCGCGAGAATCCCGATGCCATGCCCGAGGACAGCCGCACCCAGGTGGCCGCGCTGGACAAGAACGCCAAGGATTTCGGCATCCATTATTATCCGGTCAGCGACGTACGGCAGGGAATCGTGCATATCGTTGGCCCGGAACAGGGCTGGACCTTGCCGGGCATGACCGTGGTTTGCGGCGACAGCCACACAGCGACCCATGGCGCGTTCGGTGCACTGGCGCACGGGATCGGCACGTCGGAGGTCGAGCACGTGCTGGCGACCCAGACCCTGATCCAGACCAAGTCGAAGAATATGAAGGTCGAGATCACCGGTAAGCTGCGCCCCGGTGTGACAGCCAAGGATATCACGCTTTCGGTGATCGGCCGCACCGGGACCGCTGGCGGTACGGGCTATGTCATCGAATATTGCGGCGAGGCCATCCGCGACCTTTCGATGGAAGGACGGATGACCGTCTGCAACATGGCGATCGAAGGCGGCGCACGCGCGGGCCTGATCGCACCCGATGAAAAGACCTTCGCGTACATCAAGGGCCGGCCCCATGCACCGAAGGGCGCACAGTGGGAAGCCGCCATGGACTGGTGGAAGACGCTGTATTCCGATGACGACGCCCATTGGGACAAAGTGATCACGATCAAGGGCGAGGATATCGCGCCGGTCGTCACCTGGGGCACCAGCCCCGAGGACGTGCTGCCGATCGACGGAGAGGTGCCTGCACCCGAAAGCTTTACCGGCGGCAAGACCGAGGCGGCCAAGCGCGCGTTGGAATACATGGGTCTCAAGCCCGGTCAGAAGCTGAAGGATATCGAGATCGACACGGTCTTTATCGGGTCTTGCACCAATGGCCGGATCGAAGACCTGCGCGCCGCAGCCGAGATCCTGAAAGGCAAGAAGATCAAGGTGAAGCGGGCGATGGTTGTGCCCGGCTCTGGCCTTGTCCGCGCGCAGGCCGAGGAGGAAGGCTTGGCCGAGATCTTTACCGAGGCCGGCTTCGAGTGGCGGCTTGCGGGCTGTTCCATGTGCCTGGCCATGAACCCCGACCAGCTGCAGCCGGGTGAACGGTGCGCGGCCACGTCGAACCGCAACTTCGAGGGCCGGCAGGGCCGCGGCGGACGGACCCACCTGATGAGCCCGGCCATGGCGGCCGCAGCGGCGGTGACCGGCAAGCTGACTGACATCCGGGAGATCATGTGATGGAAAAATTCGTGAAACTGACCGGCGTCGCAGCGCCGATGCCGCTGGTCAACATCGACACCGACATGATCATTCCGAAACAGTTCCTGAAGACGATCAAGCGGTCTGGGTTGGGTGCGAACCTCTTCGACGAAATGCGCTATGACGACGATGGCAACGAGATCCCCGATTTCGTGCTGAACCAGCCGGCCTATCGCGAGGCGAAAATCCTCGTGGCCGGGGATAATTTCGGGTGCGGCTCCAGCCGCGAGCACGCGCCGTGGGCTCTGCTTGATTTCGGAATTCGCTGTGTGATCTCGACCAGTTTTGCCGACATCTTCTACAACAATTGTTTCAAGAACGGCATCCTGCCCATCGCGCTTCCGCAGGAGAAGGTGGACGAGTTGATGGACGACGCGGAGCGCGGGGCGAACGCGGTGCTGACCGTTGATCTGGAAAACCAGGAAATCACCGGCCCGGATGGCGGCACCATTGGATTCGACGTGGACCCCTGGCGCAAGCACTGCCTGCTCAATGGGCTGGACGACATCGGACTGACTATGGAGAAGGCCGCTTCGATCGACGCGTTCGAGGCTAAAGCGGCGACGGAGCGTCCTTGGGTCTGATCCAGAAAACGCAAGAGATGCGCCGGTTGCCTTGTGCGGCCGGCGCAATCGTTAGATTAAAAAGTTAATCAGAATTGCAACGAATATTAGTGAATTATTGTGGTAGCTTAGCCTGAACCCCCCACATGTAGCGGGTGACCACAACGGTGCCTCGAACCCGTCAATAAATTGATGCAAACCGGCACCACCCTCACCATCAAATCGCCGGAAATTCTAAGTCTAACGACTTGGTGTCTTGAGCCGAATGGTGAAAGAAGGCAAAAATTGGGCAAGAATGAGGCAAGCCGTCATAATCGACGGACCCGAATTGGAACAATGTCGCGGCATCGCACCGCGGCAGGCCAGTTGCGAGGGAACCGGGCAGTGGTTTCGCAGATCATCAGCGCGCTGACGCGTGCCATACTCGTGGCTTTGCTGGTGGCGACACCGGCCCTAGTGCTGCCGTCGGTCGCGACGGACACGGCACAGATCGTCGTGGTGATCGCGCTGCTCTTTTCGCTTCTGACCTTCATCGAGTATTTTGGCCGGTACCCGAGTATCGTCGAATTCCGGTTTGCCCCGCCTTTCAACCGGCTGAAATTCCTGGCGCTGGTCCTGGTGGTCGTCTTGCTGTCGCTGATTGCGCGCGGCAAGATCGAGCCGAGCGCGATCACCCTGATAATCACTTACTTCGCCCAGGCAATCGGCAACGCGATGGACTTTCCGTTCTCGCCGGTGCGGCTTGTCGTGCTGATGTTGCCGCCCGACGCGACGCTGGACTTGGCCAACAGCGTCCGGATCGCGGCGGGGGTGGCCTACAGCGTGTCGCTGGTGATGATTCTGGTCTTTGTCATTCTTGTGCGCCTTCTGGGGTGGCCTATGCGCAACGGAGCCTTCAACGTCTGGGTGAACCTGCCGCTGTTCGACCCCACCCGAGGGGGCGATATCGTGGACCGGCTGCGTCGCGACTCGGGTCTTAACATTGTGTTAGGGGCTTTGCTGCCATTCTTGATCCCGGCGATCGTGAAGGCGGCATCGCTGGTGATCGAGCCGGTGTCGTTCCAGAGCGAACAAACTCTGATTTGGATGATGACCGTATGGGCCCTTCTTCCTGCAAGCATCCTGATGCGCGGCATCGCATTGATGCGCGTGGCCGAGCTGATAGAAGAGAAACGCCGGCGCGTCTACGCCAAGGCCGAGGCCGAAGGCTTGCAGAAAGCCTGATTGCCGGACTCCTGGTCTGCATCGCGGGGGCATGGCCCGCGTTTTCCGAGACCAAGATCCGCGTTGCCACGTTCAATGCCGAGCTTGAGCGAAATGGCCCCGGGCTGCTGCTGCGTGATATCTTGTCCGAGGATGATCCGCAGGTCGAGACGGTGGCACGGACCATCGCGGCGGCAAGGCCCGACATCATCGCATTGCAGGGCATCGAC
The DNA here is from genome assembly GCF_030733425.1 of Roseovarius sp. MMSF_3350. Classification (GTDB taxonomy): domain Bacteria; phylum Pseudomonadota; class Alphaproteobacteria; order Rhodobacterales; family Rhodobacteraceae; genus Roseovarius. Next base: position 94,276 of record NZ_JASHIZ010000006.1, on the reverse strand, counting down.
TATGACCATGACCTTACCGCCTTGCGCGCACTGGGCCGGCGGGTTGCGCACTACGGATATGACATGCCCCATGCTCTTGCGCTGCGCCCCAACTCCGGAATGGCCACAGGGCTGGATCTAGACGGCGACGGCCGGCTAGGGCGCGCCAGGGACGCGCAGGGATACGGAGAGTTTGCGGGCCAGGGCGGCATGGCGGTTCTGTCACGATTCCCGATCTTGAATGACGATGTGCGAGACCTGAGCGGATACCTGTGGCGCGACATGCCGGGTGCACAACTGCAACTTATGGACGGGTCGCCGTTGCTGTCCCCGGGTGTCGCCGCCGTTCAGCGGCTGTCGACCGTGGCGCATTGGGATGTCCCAATTCAGGTTGGAGATACAACCCTGCGGCTTTTGACCTTTCATGCCAGCCCGCCGGTCTTTGACGGACCGGAAGATCGGAACGGTCGCCGGAACCACGACGAGATTGTCTTTTGGCTGCATTATCTCGATGGCTTGCTTGGCGAGGCGCCGGTCAAGCGGTTCGTGCTTGCCGGCGATGCCAATCTTGATCCTGTCGACGGAGAAGGGCGCAAAGCGGCAATACGGCGCCTTCTGGCAGATGATAGGTTAGCTGACCCCAAGCCGATGCGCGATAGCGCCGAGGCGAAGGTTGGCGCGCACAAGGGTGATCCTCACCTCGACACGGTGGACTGGCCCGCGCCCGATCCGGGATCGCTGCGGGTCAGTTATGTGCTGCCGTCCATCGACTTGCGCGCCGTGGATAGCGGCATGACGCGGGGTGAGGCGGAGGCGAGCCGTCACAGGCTTGTCTGGGTCGACCTCCTGGTGAAGTGACAAGGCTGGACGCAGCGCTGCTGCCGGGCCTGGGCCAACCGCCCAGCAGCGGCCTGACCGAGCGCGTCTTCGATGTCCGTATCGCGGTAGGTGGGACACAGGTCGTGCAGGCGGATCGAGGCGAGGCTGTGAGGCGTGTCCCAGAGATAGCGCAGTTCCAAGAGTGCCTGAGCCATGGGCCAGACGGGCGCTGTCATGTGCAGCGGCAGCCACGGCATCCGTCGCGCGGTGACCGTGCGACCTGCAATCCGCGACAGATAGCCGGCGAGATGTTCGCCCGTCACGGCGTAGCCGGGGAATATAATTTCCTCGAACGTTCCCAAGCTGTGCTTTTGCCGCGAAAGGTGTTCGGCGGCCCGGGCCAGATCGGGCAGAAAGGCCCAGGCGTGCAGAGCGGTCGTTTTGCCGGGATAAAGCAGTTGCCCCTGGCTGATGCGCGAGAGCAAAACACGGTCGAACCAGCCCGCTGTCGCGTCTGTGTCGATGAAATCGCCGGCGCGCAGCAGGATCGTCTGCACACCGCTGTCGCGGTAGCCCTGTTCGATTTTCTGCCTGACGTGCCCCAGCGGCGTGGGTGCGGCCTGAGGCGTGGCCTCTGACCAGGGCACCGTGGCGTCGGGCGCGTAGACATAAGCGTTTCCGGGCAGCAGAACCGTCGCACCGGAGGTTCGGGCCGCGGCCTGAACCTCGGCGTGAAGCCGGGGAAGGTGGGTCCGCCACAGGGGGTAAGGCGGGTTCCATGCGGCAATGATGATGTCCGCGCCACGGGACGCTTTCATCAGATCGTCGCGCCGGCGGTCGAACAACTGGACGGTCCAGCCAGCATTCCAGAACGCTTCGGCTGCATGACGGCCGAAACGCCCGGTGGCGCCAAGTACAAGAACGGTTTTCTGCATCGGCTTTCGCTCCGCACGGTCTGAATTTGACGTCACGTTAGATAATTGCGTGAGAATGGGAATTGCCAATTTCTGCGCATTGGGTATGCATTTGTGAATGGTAAGCCGCATGTCTGATCTGGATTGGTCGTTGATCCGCGCATTTCTCGCCGTCGCTGAGAAGGGCTCGCTGTCCGCCGCGGCGCGGATGGTCGGGGCCAGCCAGCCAACACTCGGGAGACAGGTCCGGCAGTTGGAAGAGCAACTGGGACAGGTCCTGTTCCATCGCAAGCCGAAAGGCCTGGACTTGACCGAGAGCGGGCGGTCGCTGCTAGAGCCCGCCCGCGCCATGCATCGTGCCATGGTCGAGATCGAGCTGACCGCCGCCGGCCAGCAAACCCAAGCCACGGGTGCGGTGCGACTGACGGCCAGCGAGACCGTTTCGGTCTACATCCTGCCGCCGATCCTGGCACGGCTGCGGGACGAACATCCGGGCATCAGCATCGACGTGATGCCATCGGATAGCACCGAGAACCTTTTGTTCCGCGAGGCCGATATCGCCGTCCGCATGTACCGGCCCGAACAGCTTGAACTTGTCGTACGTCACCTCGGAGACTTCCCGCTCAGCCTGTTCGCGTCGCGTGCCTATCTGCAACAAGCAGGGCGCCCGCGCACGTTCATGGATCTCTATGATCATCCCCTGATCGGATATGATCGCAACGAAGAGATCATCCGGGGTATGCAGGAACGCGGCATGCCAGCCTCGCGCGAGATGTTTGCCTTTCGCTGCGACAGTCACACGGTGGGGTGGGAGCTTGTCCGCGCGGGATGTGGGATCGGATTTGGAATGAAAGCCCTCGGAGCCCTGCACGACGATGTCGAGGACCTGGACTTCGACATTGACCTGCCAAGCCTTCCGGTCTGGCTGGCCACGCATCAAGCCCTGCGCAGCACCCCGAGGATTGCAGTGGTCTGGGAGGCGCTGGCAAAGGGATTGAAGCCGTACCTTTCTTGACCCTTCCCGCTGCTCGGGCTACGCGGTGGCAACGACAGTGTTTCGAAAGGATTGCACATGAGCACGCCCTCGCTTCTTATTTTGCCCGGCGACGGGATCGGTCCCGAGGTGATGGTAGAGGTCCGCAAGGTGATCGACTGGTTCGGAGCCAACCGCGGGCTTTCCTTTGACGTAAGCGAGGATCTGGTCGGCGGCGCGGCCTATGACAAGCACGGCACGCCGCTGCATGACGACACGATGGAAAAGGCGCAATCCGTGGACGCGGTTCTGCTCGGCGCTGTCGGCGGTCCGAAGTACGACAACCTGGATTTTTCGGTGAAGCCGGAGCGCGGCCTGTTGCGTCTGCGCAAGGAGATGGACCTTTATTCCAACCTGCGCCCCGCACAGTGCTTTGACGCCCTGGCGGATTTCTCGAGCCTGAAAAGGGACGTGGTTGCGGGCCTGGACATCGTGATCATCCGCGAACTGACCAGTGGCATCTATTTCGGAGAGCCGCGTGGTATCGTCCAGGAAGGCAATGAACGGGTCGGCATCAACACCCAGCGGTACACCGAGTCCGAAATCGACCGTGTCGCGCGGTCTGCGTTCGAACTGGCGCGGCGCCGCTCGAACAAGGTCTGCTCGATGGAAAAGGCCAACGTCATGGAATCTGGCATCCTCTGGCGCGAAGTGGTGCAAAAGGTGCATGACGAGGATTACCCGGACGTCGAACTGAGCCACATGTATGCCGACGCCGGTGCCATGCAGCTATGCCGCTGGCCCAAGCAGTTCGACGTGATCGTCACGGACAACCTTTTCGGAGACCTTCTGTCGGACGCCGCGGCCATGCTAACAGGCAGCCTTGGGATGCTGCCCTCTGCCAGCCTCGGCGCGCCAATGGCCAATGGGCGGCCCAAGGCGCTTTACGAGCCGGTACACGGCTCGGCGCCCGATATCGCCGGGCAGGGCAAGGCCAATCCAATCGCCTGCATCCTGAGCTTTGCAATGGCCCTGCGGTACAGCTTTGATCAGGGAGACGAGGCGACGCGACTGGAGGCGGCGGTCGAAAAGGTGCTGGCCGATGGTTTGCGCACCGCAGACCTGCTTGGTGAAGAGGGGGTCGAGCCGGTGTCGACCAGCCAGATGGGCGATGCAATCGTCGCGGCCTTGTCTGACGGCCTTTAATCCGAGGCAACGTCCCAGTATCCGGCGATCCGCCGGGACAGGGCCGCCGGCTTTTCGAGCATGAGGCGTGGCGCGAGCGCGAAGGCGGCTCGCCTGAGGCAATGGCTCTGCTCCGCAGCGCAGCGGGCGATAACGTTGCGCGCGGCGTCCGGCGCGTCTTCCGCCTCCAGCGTGTCAACCAGAACGACGAGGTCATGATCGTCGCCAAGCAGATCGCCGAGCCGGTCAAGCGCGTCGATCTGTGGCTTCAGGATCTCAGGCCATCCTTCGCGTAGCAGGCGGCAATGATACCAATGGTATTTTACCCGCTTGCGCCACTCGTGAAGCGGGCCGGGGCCTGGCGTTTCCTGAACGAAGTCGTAGCGTTTGCGGGCGCGCTTGTACGTCTTTTTCAGGCCTTTCCGCAAAATGTCCTCCGGAGGACCATCGATGCGCCACGCGTCGACGTCGGCAAGAGCGTCCCGCAGCCTGTTGCGGGCGGTGGACATGCGGTCACCGAGGTCGCCAGAAGTCAGAACGCGGTCGCGCCGATCCTGCGCCCAAGCCCTGAGCGGCTGAAAGCTCTGCCCGGCTGCATCGTCGTTTGCTGCCTGTTGCAGGGTGTCCAGTGTTTCGCACAGCACCTGCGGATCCCGAATATCTGAAAACAGCCGTGCTATATCACGAAAGCGTTTGTTTTTTTCGTTATAAGTATCTCCCAACCCCGTTCGGACCAGCCTCGCCAGTCCTCGAAGCTTCTTCATGCGCTTGCGCAGGTCGTGCACGGCGCCATCGACATCGTCGCCGGCGCATTCGGTCGCGGCGAGGGCGCGGTTCAATTGGTCCTCGGCGACCCTGTGCACCTCTTCCGGCAGGGGCGCATGGGGTTCAAAATGAAAGCTCATGATCCGTCGTAAACGCCTTCCCGCACTTCCGAGTTCCCGACGATCTGCCCTTGCAAAAATATTTGCGCCGGTATAATCGGCGGGCTTACGGTCGGAGTGTAGCTCAGCCTGGTAGAGCACTGTCTTCGGGAGGCAGGGGCCGGAGGTTCGAATCCTCTCACTCCGACCAATAAAACAAGGGCCCGCCAGGCAAGCCAATGCAAAACGGTCTTCTGGAGAGCTTCAACGGTTTTGAGCCTCCAAAGCGACTTGTTCTCTGTATTTTTGATTACTTCAGAGAAAGCTCACATGGCGGCCCGACCGGCGACCTTGAACCAGATACCTGTCAGAACCCGGTAATGACCGTCGCGCCGACGCCTGCGAAGCTGTCCATGGATGTGAGCGCGTCAATGGATGCCTCGAGTGCAATCCGATTGCCGATCAACTTGTCGGGGGACACGAGGCCTGACTGAATCATCGCAAGCATGGCATCGTAGCGATGCGCTTGCATCCCGTGGCTGCCGAGGATTTCAAGCTCTTCGCCAATGACCTTCGCCATTGGCGTAGCCGGGGTGGCCTGATTGGCGAGAAGCAGGCCGACCTGCACGTGACGCCCGCGTCTGCGCAGGCTGGAGACGGAATTGAAAAAGGTCGTCGGATGACCGAGCGCATCCAGTGAGACATGCGCGCCGCCGCCAGTGGCGTCGCGCACCGCTTCGACGATGTCAGCCACCATGTTGGCGTTCACCGTCGTGGTTGCTCCGCAGCCCCTGGCGAGAGCAAGCTTGTCGTCCGAGATGTCGATGGCCACGGTATTCGCTCCGATGGCCCGCGCGATCATCAGCGCGGAGAGCCCGACTCCGCCGCAGCCATGCACCGCGACCCATTCTCCGGCCCGGCTACGGCCTTGGTCGACAACCGCGCGGAAGGCCGTGGCAAACCGGCAACCCAGGCTCGCGGCGGTCTCGAATGACATCGTGTCGGGCAGAGCGACCAAATTCAAATCGGCCTGTCCGATGGCGACGAACTGCGCAAAGGAACCCCAATGGGTGAAGCCGGGCTGGAACTGGTTGTGACAGACCTGCTGATGACCCGCGTGGCATTCCGGGCAAGCGCCGCAGCCGCCGGCGAACGGCACCGTTACCCGGTCTCCGACCTGCCACTGGCGCACCTCATTTCCGACTGCCGCGATCCGCCCGGCAAGCTCGTGCCCTGGAACGTGCGGCAGCGTGATGTCGGGGTCGTGTCCCATCCAGCCGTGCCAGTCGCTGCGGCACACGCCCGTCGCGCCAACCTCGATCACGACACCCTTGGCATCCGGCGTCGGGTCCGGCAGCGTCGCGATTTTGGGCGTTTCGCCGAACCGCTCGAACATCACGGCCTTCATCGTGTTTTCCCTTCGGTCAAACTGTCGTCTATGATTGCGATCTAGCAGGGTCATCCTGTCTGCAAAAGCGGGTTGAAGCAGGTTTCATGCCAAGGTTTTCCGCCAATCTCGGTTTTCTCTGGGCCCAGCTGGCTCTGCCGGAGGCCATCCGGGCCGCCGCAGGAGCCGGTTTCGACGCGGTGGAATGCCATTGCCCGTATGATACAGCCCCCGACGTTTTACGTAACGCGCTGCTCGAGACCGGCCTGCCCTTGTTGAGCCTGAATACCGCGTGGGGCAATGCCGATGCCGGAGACTTTGGCCTCGCCGCCCTGACCGATCGTGGCGCAGAAGCGCGCGCGGCGATTGGTGCCGCTGCCGAATATGCGCGCGTAGCCGGTGCCGGTGCGATTCACGTCATGGCGGGCAAGGCCGAGGGACCGGCGGCAAAGACGGCGTTCCTGGAGAACCTTTCCTATGCCTGTGACATTGCCCCCGATCGTACGATTCTGATCGAACCGATCAACCCGTTCGACGTGCCGGGCTATTTTCTTCGCACCACTGCCCAGGCGCAAGAAGTGATCGCTGAAGTTGGCGCGCCGAACATTAAGTTGATGTTCGATTGCTACCATGTGGCACGGGTCGAGGGAAACGTAATCGCGCGATTGCGGGCGGTCCTGCCGGATGTTGGACATATCCAGTTCGCCGCGGTTCCGGACCGTGGTGCGCCGGATCACGGCGACGTGGACTATGACATGGTCTTCCGCGAGATAGACGCGCTTGGCTGGACCAACCCTCTGGGCGCTGAGTACAGGCCCGTGGGTGAAACCAAGGCATCGCTTGGCTGGCTTGCACAGGCGCGGTCCCGCGAACGTGTGATGCGGTGAGGCAAGGTGTTATGACATGTGCAACGGGTCGGAATAAACTGGGATCGGTTCTGCCGGGACGATAGATGCCACGCAAATCCCCATCGCCGTTTTCCCGCCGCGCTATGCTTGGTGCCGGCCTGGTCGTTGCCGCAGCGGCCGCGGCAGGTTGGACTGTCTGGCCGATGGCGGAATTTGACGGCCCTGCCTACTCGGCGCGCGACGCGTTCGAGGCAGCGCAAGCGGGTGAGATCATCCTTGTCGATATCCGCCGGCCCGATGAGTGGTCGCGCACCGGCATCGGCCAAAGCGCCCATCCGATCGACATGCGACATACCGGGTTCACCGCAAAGCTCGATGCATTGACTGGCACGCGCAAGGACGTGCCGATCGCCCTGATTTGTGCACGCGGCGTCCGATCCGCGCGGCTGAGCATCGCACTGACCGAGGCAGGTTACACGCGGGTCATCAACGTACCCGAAGGGATGTTGGGCTCGAACGCTGGCCCGGGCTGGATCGAGACGGGATTGCCCGTGACCCCTTTCGACGGCTGAGGCGCACCTATTCCGCGGCTTGCTGCGGAGATGGCTTGCCCTCCAGCGCCAGCTTCAGTTCCGCGCGGTAGTGTCGGGCGGCCTGGGTGATCGGGGGTTCGCGCCACAATTCCTTGGTGCCCATCCACTTTGAGACCAGCCCCTTCAACGACACGCCGCTGAGCGCCGACAGGGGCACAGCCAGCACAAGGCTTACCGCGATAGGCAGGAGCCACAATGAGACCAGCCCCGCCGCCATGCCCGCAACCAGAAGCACGCCGCTTACCGTTTCCAGCGCATGGCAAATCAGCAAGGTGCCCAGCCCGTAACGACCGCCCTCGCGCTGTTGAGGGCTCCAGCCGCTTTGCAAGCCAAAGACGGTGCGAAACACCGCGATCATCTGCTGCACCATCAGGATAGGCGCGTAGGCCACGGACAACGCGAGTTCGGACAGAAATGACAGCGCGAAACGCCATGGCCCCCCATATTCGGCAAAGCGCGACCGTGTCAGAGGCACCACCAGGATGCCCAGAAGCTTGGGTAGCAAGAGCAGCGAATACATCAGCGCGATGATCAGGATGTGCCGCGCCTCGGTCATCTCGGGCCAGGCGGGCATCAGCGGGTTGTCGGGGCGGAAATAGGTCAACACCGACTTGTCGCCGCCTTGTCCCATCAGCGCCCACATAACCAGTAGTGCGAACCAGATCGGTGACGCGAGATAGCTCATGGCGCCGTGAAACATATGAAAGCGTGACGCGGTCCGCAGGCCGCGCGTCGACAAAAGGCGCAGGTGTTGCAGGTTGCCCTGGCACCAGCGGCGGTCCCGCTGAATGTGGTCGATCAGCGTCGGCGGCGTTTCCTCGTAGGAGCCGCGAATGCGCGGGAAAACCCGTACGCTCCACCCGGCGCGGCGCAAAAGGCCGGCTTCGACGAAATCGTGGCTCATGATCAACTGGTCGCGTCCCGTCAGCGAACGCAGGCGAGGTAGGCCGGCACTGGCGGCGAAAGCCTCGGTGCGGATGATCGCATTATGACCCCAGTAGTTGCCTTCCTGCCCGGTCCAGCGGGCCAGACCTTCGGCCAGTGCGGTGCCGTAAACCCCGTTGGCGAACTGCTGCATCCGGGAAAAGACGGTGTTGGCGCCGATCAATTGCGGGCAGCTTTGGATGAGGCCGGCGCCGGGATCCTGCGCCAGCGCATCGGTGAGGCGGCCAATCGCGCGGCCGGACATCAGGCTGTCCGCGTCCAGCACCAGCATGGCGGGCCAGTCGGCGCCCCAGTTCTGGACCCAATCGGTGATGTTTCCGACCTTGCGATCGATATTCTCGGCCCGTCTGCGATAATAGATGCGCAGCCCCGGCGACAGCGTGGCCTGTAGCGAGCGGATTGCGTCCTGTTCGGCCCGCGCGATGGAGTCGTCCCGCGTATCGCTCAGGATGAACATGGCGTAATCATGCGGACCGCCACGCGCCCTCAGTTCTTCGAGCATGGAACGCGCGTTGCCGAGGACATACCACGGCACCTCGTTGTAGATCGGCATCAGCAGCGCCACCTTAAGCGGCCGCGGGTGCCCGGGACGTTTCAGCGCTTGTGTCAGAGAGCCGATCCCCAACAGAACGGTGGTGACCGTCAGGCAAAGCCAGAATACGTTGAACGACATCAGGCCAAGCAACACGCCCTCGACCCAGGTGATGCCATCGGCGCCGAACCAGTCCCACATGAACCAGACAAAGCCTATGGTGGCCAGGATCGCCGGAATAAAGACCACACAACGCCAAAGCGCGACGCGCTCTTCCGGTCGGGCCGGGGGGGCCTTGGGGTCGGCATAATACGCGTCAAGGTCCTGCTCGGGCATGTCGAGCGGGGCAAGCGGAGGCATTACGCGCAGATCGTTCATACTCATGCTGTCCACCTGTAAAGCCACACTTCGGACGCGTCCTGTCCGTCCTTGCGCAGTTGCGCGCGCAGTTCGACATGCCCGCGTTCGCCGGGGTCGAAATTGAACGCCAGTCTCAGTCCGCCCGTGGCCGGGTTGCGTTGCAGGACGCCATCGCTGACCTCGACATGCGGCGAGTGGATGTGCATGTCGATCTCGTCCGGTCCGTCATCGAAGAGCGGGCTATCCTCGAAATCGATCACGACGACCCGACCTTCGCCAAAGGCGCGTTTGCCCATCGCAGTGTTCAGCACGCGGGGCACGTCACGCTGCACCGGCGCCTCTGCTGCCCAGGTCAGCCGGTAGGATAGATCAACCTGTTGACCCGCCGGCATGGGGTCTGCCGGTCGCCAATAGGCGACGATATTGTCGTAGATCTCTTCCCGGGTCGGAATCTCGACCAGTGTCACCGCGCCTCGGCCCCAGTCCCCCTTGGGTTCCACCCAAAGTCCGGGGCGGTTGTGATAAAGCGCCTCTAGATCGGCGAAATCGGAGAGCTTTCGGGCGCGCTGCATCAGCCCGAAACCGCGCGGATTGGTGTCGACGAAGCTGGACACCTGAAGCTGGCTGGGGTTGGCCAGCGGACGCCAGATCACCTCGCCATTGCCATTCAGCATCAGCAAGCCGTCATTGTCGTGTACGGCTGGCCGGAAATCGTCGAACTGGTTGCGGTTGGTTTGATCGAAAAGGAACATGGAGGTCAATGGTCCCAAGCCCACGTGGTCCAACTCGACCCGCGGAAACAGGGTTGCCTCGACCTCCATCACGCTGGCTGGCCCGGGTGCGATGTCAAAGCGGTAGGCCCCGGTCACGCTGGGGCTGTCCATTAGGGCGTGCACGACCATGTTAGCCTGATCGGGCCCCGGAGCCTCGAGCCAGAACTCGATGAACTCCGGAAATTCCTCGCCCTCGGGATCGGCGGTTCTAAGCGCCAGCCCCCGCCCGGATAACCCGTAGGTTTGGCCGATCCCGATCGCCCGGAAATAGCTGGCGCCCTGGAAGACGCAGAATTCGGTCTTGTATTCCGGATGCCCCAGATCGGTGCGCAGGCGGATGCCGGAGAATCCCAGACTTTCGGCGGTCTTGGTCAGATCCGGGACAAGGTCGCCCTTGTCGAACATGGCAAGATCGAAAGGCACGGGACGCACGGTGCCGTCCTCGACCGCGGACACCTTGGTGGCGCGGGGAAAATAAAGCCCCGGCGCGAAGAAATCTATGTTGTAGGAACGGTCGGTGTCTGCCCAGAGCGCATGCTCGATCGGAAATCGGATATCGCGATACTGGTCGTAACTCAGCGCGCGCCAGTCCTCGGGTACCGTATCACGCGGCGTGAAATCGCTGCGAGACAAGGCGCGGGCTTTCTCGACGATCATGTCGCGGCTGAAGGCAAGCGGGCCGTCGGTTGCGGCGGCAAGGCGCGGCAACGCGGACGAAAGCGCCGACGCCGCCACCCCGCCGAGAAGACCGCGGCGCGAAAGAGAGATGGCGTGGCTCATGCTGCAGCCCTCGCAGGTTTGCGCGGTTTCCATGGGGTGGATTTGAACCAGGCCGCCGTGTACGCGCAGGCGACAAGCAGGGCGAAGCCGCACAGGTTGATGAAAGCATTAGTCCAGGGGTCACGTACAAGGTCGTCACCGACCAGGGTCGAGGTTTCATCCAGCCAGACCCCAAGGAACCGCGCCAACAGCATCGAGAAGACGAACACGGCAAGCGACTGCTGTCCAACCTTCATGATGATGTTGTTGACCACCCACGACCATGTTTGGCCGATCTTCAGGTTGCTGCCTCCCTCGCCCACTGCAACCCAGGCCAGATACCCGAGCGCCAGCAGGTGAAGGTATCGAAAGAGGCCGAATTCCGTCTTGTTGCGAAGCACGCCCATGTCGCCATAGGTTTCGCGTTGCCACTCGCGGATGGCGGTCCACCATTCCGGCTGCCAGTCATAGGAACGCATGCCGACTGACGAAAAGACGAAAGCGAACAGTACATAGGCCACCGCGACTCCGATCAGAAATCGGTTGACCGGCGGCCGCGGCAGCCAGCCGATCATCAGCGCGAAGCCCGTGAAGAAACACAGCTGCCAGCCGAACGGGTTGAAGAACCACGGGCGGGTGTCCTGTCCCTCGGGAAACCAGAGCTGCGCGGGCAGTTGCAGAGGCGTGACGTCGGCGCTTCCGAAAAGCTCCATCATCTCGACATTGGCGGTGCACCAGATCAGAACGCTGGCCCCCAGTGCGACCATCGGCTGAATACGCGAAAGCGCCATCATCAGGGGGATCATCGCAAGGATGACAAGGTACATGGGCAGGATGTCGAAATAGTTAGGGACGTACGTCAACGTCATCAGGCCGATAAGGTTTCCCTCGATGTTGTCGATGAATGGCGGCAGGTTCAGTTGGCTGACATAATCGCGCAGCGTGAAGCCCAGATAGGGCAGCGCCAGCATGCAGGTCAGAACCACGAAGAAGAGGCCGATATGCGCCCAGTAGACCTGCCAGACCCGAAAGGCGATACGGGCCGAGCCGATGGCCAGTCCCTTGGTCTGAAAAAGCTTGCCGAACGCGATGGCCGAGGCCATGCCGGAGCAAAACACGAACATCTCGGTTGCGTCGGAGAACCCCCACCGCGCCGGAATCCACTTGGTCCACAGATTGCCTGGCGTATGGGCGAGAAGGATGATGAACATCGCGATGCCGCGGAAGAAATCCAGCCGTGGATCGCGAAGCGTGGCGACGGGCGTTGCACTTACGGCCGGCGCCTCGACGGTCTTCTGGTAGTCGGATGATGGCGAAATTGTCGCCATGGCGTTCGTCTTTCTATTCAGTATCCGGGAATCGAGTTTGATCTATTCGGCCGGCAGTGAGGTTGCATCATACCCGCCACGCCCCGACGCGATCAGCGCACGGCGGGCTGCGGTATATCCGTCTTCGCGCCCCGCACGCTTGGACTGTCGATCATCTAGTATTGCTTCGGCCTGATCCAAGTACCCGGCGCGGATTCCGGCGTCGATTGTTATGCGCTCGAACACGTCGCGCTGCGCGTGGCTGCCACCTGCGCGCTGCATCCCGGCACGGGCCTGGGCAAGGTTGGCGAAGGCGGTGTCATAGCGCGCTTCGCCGAACGCCTCGAGACCCTGCGCCGCGGCGACGCCGGGGTCGCTCATCCGGCTGCCCATCTCGCAGTTCGACTTGGCATCCTGCGCGATCCGTTGCAACAGCCGGGTGGTAGCGCCGGGTCTCTTGTCGCCGGTCAGTGCCATGAGATAATGCAGGTCAGCGAAGATCAGGCAGCCATCCTCGGTCCGGTTGGCGCAGATCTCGGACAGTTCCTCCCAACGGTTACCGACATTTACGCCCTCCAGTTCCAGCCGCATCAGCAGCGAGGTCGCGTTCGAGATGTCGCGGTAATCGTCGGTCTGTTCGCTGCGGATCTGGGTGTCGTACAGGTTCAGCACAGCATCCGCTTGCCCAAGATCGAGATGCATCAGCGCCTTGTGCCACCAGACGTGATACCGGAAATTGTTGCAATGCGCCCAGGCGTCCTCGCGTCCAGTTAGCCACTCCAGACCTTTCGCGGCATTCGCCGTCATGTCGTGGACGTGGGCAACCGCGTGCAGGCCCCACGCATCGTCAGGAGACAGCCACAGCGCCTGGCGCCCGGCGATCTCGGCCTTCTCAAATTCCCCAGTTTCCTCCAGCGCGAAGGCATGACACCCCAGAAGATACCCCCGTGCAGCATGGTCGTGGCCATAGGCCGGAAGAATCTTTTCGACAGAGCGGCGCATTCCGCTCGCGTCGCCCAAGACAAAGCGCAGCGCATGATCGAGTTTCATCGCAAGAGCGTCCTGCGGATGACCGTCAAGGATCTCTTCGAAGTGCGCCACTGCACCGCTCGGGCTTCCGTCCAGCCAGACCCCGAGCGCATCGACGTAACTTCGTTCGCGGGGCGTCGCGCCGCTGTTCTTGAGTGCACTACGCGCGTTGATATGGGCCTCCCGCGCTGTCTGCATAAGCTCCCGGCGTCCCAGCAGGACGTAAAACATCCCCTTGACCGCATGCCCGAGCGCAAAGTCGGGCTCGATCTCCAGAACTTCGCCAAGAAGTTTGGGCGTGACCGCAGCATGCGCTAAAAAGCCCAGCATCGTCTTGTTCCACGCGTCAACGGCATTGTCCCGGGACAGGCTTATGGGCTGGTCGAATATATCGAATTTCATGAACTCTTCCGTAACTGACGCGGGTCCAGCCCGCTGAACCTGTTTAACAAACAGTTAGGGCAGGCATGTAACCGTATCGTTCGCGCTAACGTATTGGTGAAGCTTCGTGTATGGAGTCTGGGGCATGGCTGCGAAAAATCGCCTAAAAATAATGGCGCTCGGCGGAATTACCCCAAAACGGGTGGGGATTCGCCGTTTTTTTGGGCGAATGTTACAAGGTCAGCCGACGTTGGGGTCAAATCCGGCCGTCATACCCGCCCGGTTCGATTTCTGCTGCGATCACCGTGAACGTTTTACAGTTCATAGCCTCTTTCAGGCACTCGCGGAGCTCGACCCGGCTGCGCACCGTGTGGCCGGCTCCGCCAAAGGCCCGGCCCATCGCCGCGAAATCATGCCGGGCGAAATCGACGCCCCGGTTCGCCATCTGCCGCTGGCGCTGCTTGAGTTCGATCAGCGCAAGGCTGGCATCGACGAAGACGAGGAAGATTGGTGTCAGGCCCAGTTCCGCCGCCGTGGCCAGTTCGCCGACGACCATCAGGAAACCGGCATCGCCGGAAAAGCCGATCACCGGACGGTCCGGCTCGGCGATCTTCAGGCCCATGGCCAGAGGTACCGCACACCCCATGGTGCAAAGCGCAGACGACTGGACAAGGCCGCGGGGCTCGGTGCAGCGCCACATCTGGCTGATCATTATGCGGTGCGCCCCGCTGTCGGCGGTGGCAAGCGTGGTGTCGGGCATTACGGCACGGGTTTCCGCGATGACCCCTGCGGCCCCCCACCTATCCGACGGCGGAAAGGCTTCTAAAAGAGCGTTTCGCGTTCGGGCGGGGGCACCATCTTCCCAGGTTTCAGCCACCGGCGTGTTCCGAGCCAGCATCTCGAGCGTTTCACCACAATGCCCGACGAAGTTCAGCGTCGCCTGGTGCATGTAATGCGTGTTTGGGACAGCGGCGATGTCGATCACCGTCTGTCGGGCCGGATCGACAGCATTACGCCAGCCCGTGCGCATCTCGATCGGATCATAGCCGATGCAAAGGACAAGGTCCGCCTGCGCGACCAAGGGAAGCAGATGCGTGTCGGCCAAGGGCGACAGGCCGGCGGCGCCGAGGCATAGCGGATGGTCTTCCGGCAGCACGCCCTTCGCCTTGTAGGTCGTGATCATGGGGATGCCGAATTGTTCGAGAAAGGCCCTCAGGACTGTCTGGGACTCTTCCTGCAGCACGTCCAGCCCGACAATGGCGATGGGACGGGTGGCGTCGGCCAAAGCCTTGCGCGCGCGCGCCGCGTCGGCGCCGCTGGGCGCAAACGGAGATGCGGTTGGCCGTAGGGGGCGGGATATATCGCTGGCCACGGGCGCATCCGCGACGGTGATCGGGACGTCTATCAACACCGGACCGCAGCGCGGCTCCGTCGCGATCGACACCGCCTTGTCGGCAATGATGCCGGCTCCAGCCGCGGTCAGTTGGAATGTCGCCTTGGTGATCGGGGCGAACACGGCGCGGTGGTCGAGGACCTGATGTGTATAGGTCAGCGCCTCGTCCGCGTCGACACAACCGGTCAGCACGATCATCGGAACACGGTCCTGCTCGGCGTTGGCGACGACATTGACGCAGTTCATGGCGCCGGGCCCGACGGTGGCGACAAGAATCGCCGGCGCCCCATCACGGTGGTGAACGCCCTCGGCGATGAAGCCGCCTGCATTCTCGTGCTTGATCAGCGTAAACCTGATGCCCGCGGCCTCCAACGCGTCAACGATCGTCAACACTTCGCCGCCCGGCATACCAAAGGCGTGGCGACAGCCCGCCTGGTATAGACGCTGGGCAAGGATGTCGGCGGCACGCAGTGGCGGTGTGGTCATTGTCTGTCCCTGAGGTATTTATCCTGACCCGAACCCTAGCCGCAGTTTCAAAGTGTTGTCCCGTGCCATTTGCACAACCGTATTCACGGCTGCGTCAGAACCCGGAAACTGCAAATGAAAACGGCCCCCAGACGCGCCGGGGGCCGTTCCGTGCCAAGCGGCCCCGGTTCAGTCTTCGATCATTTCCGCCGATTTGACGATGACCTCGGCTTGCTTGATCGAGGCGATGTCGATCAAACGGCCCTTGTAGGTGGTCGCGCCCAGGCCCTTTTTCTTGGCTTCTTCCATCGCTTCAAGGATCTCGCGCGCCTCCGTCACGGCTTCCTCGGTCGGCGTGAAAATCTCGTTGCAGGCCTCGACCTGGCTGGGGTGGATCGCCCATTTCCCGACCATGCCTTGCGTCAGCACGCGCAGCGCCTGCGCGCGAAAGCCTTCGGGGTCAGAGAAATCGCCAAACGGGCCGTCGACCGGCAACAGGCCATGGGTGCGGCAGCAGGCGACGATTTTGGCTGTGGCCCAGTGCCACGGATCGACCCAGTAGTTCTCGCCCTTGCGGTGCATGTAGTAGTTTTCCTGCGTGCCTCCGATGCCGGTGGTCTGCATGCCCATGTAGGCGGCGAAATCGGCGGCGCCGAGGCTCATCGCCTCCATCCGGGGGCTGCCTTGCGCGATATCCTCGACATGGCAGATGCCCATCGCGGTTTCGATGATGCATTCGAACGCGATGCGTTTCTTGTGACCCTTGGCAAGCTCGATGGAACTGACCAGCGCGTCGACAGCGTAGATGTCATCACCCGAGCCCGCCTTGGGGATCATGATCATGTCGAGACGGCCGTTGGTCTGTTCCAGCAGGTCGACCACGTCACGGTACCAGTACTGGGTATCAAGGCCGTTGATGCGTACGCTGAGGGTCTTTTTGCCCCAGTCGATGTCGTTGATCGCCTCGATGGCGTTCTTTCGCGCCTGGTCCTTGTCCGACGGCGCCACGGCATCTTCGAGATCGAGGTTGATGACGTCAGCCTTAGAGGCGGCCATCTTCTCGAACAGGCTGGTATTGGAGGCCGGGCCAAAGAGTTGGCAACGGTTGGGCCGCGCGGGCGCGGGGGGTTGCGGGCGGAAACTCATATTGTGATCCTTTGGTCAGATTGTTGCGAATCCACGTCGCAGACCAGCTATAAAATTGCGCGGGCAATGGCAAGCAGATGACAACGACCTGCATGCGTCGCAAACGCGCGTTCGTGCAGCGACGCGGCTGCTACCGTGGGCCGCATGAGACGCGCACTTCTTGAAAACTGGGCCCTTTTCCTGGGCATGATGATGTTGATGGTGGCCAACGGGTTGTTGGTGACACTGCTGACGATCCGTGGCGCCGCAATCGGGTTTTCCGACTTCTCCATCGCGCTGATGCAGGCTTGCTATCCTTTGGGAGCCCTGGCCGGGACGGTCCTCACGCCAAGGCTGATCGAGAAGGTAGGGCATATTCGAGTCTTCTCGGCACTGGCGTCGATGGTCTCGGTGGCGGCGATCGCGCATTTGCTGACCAGCGACCCGGTCAGCTGGAGCGTCATGCGGCTGTTGGCGGGGTTCTGTTTTCCGGGGCTTTACGTGATTACCGAAAGCTGGCTGAACGCCAAGGCCGAGAACCGGCTACGGGCGCAGATCCTTTCAGTCTATTTCATCATTCAGACTGCAGGGCCGGCGTTGGGCACCGCGATGGTTGGCCTGCCGGACCCGACGGGCAACATGTTGTTCGGGCTGGCCTCGATCCTGTTGTCGGTGGGGATCGTACCTCTGCTCTTGTCGAACAACCGCGCGCCCGACTACACCGCGCCCGAGCGGATGCCGGTGGCACGTCTCTATCGTGTGTCGCCGATGGCGGTGCTGGGCATCGTGATCATGGGAGCGGGCGTCGTCTCGTGGTTTATCGCGTTGCCGCTCTACGCCCTGCGCAGCGGGTTCTCCGAGGCGCAGGCGTCGGGGGCGCTGGTTGTGGCCATGATCGCGGCGGCGGTGGTGCAGTACCCCGTGGGCTGGGTCGCCGACCATGTGGATCGACGGTTCGTGGTGATGGGGCTGGCGCTGTTGTCGGGCGCGGCGGCGTTCTGGATGATAGTGGATACGTCGCCTTCGCGGCTGGTTCTGGGGTTCTCGATCATCGCGGCGGTGTCCTTGCCCGTCTATTCCGTACTGGCGGCCCACGCCAACGACCACCTCAGCCCCGGCCAGATCGTGGCGGCCAGCGGCACCATGGCCTTCCTGCTGCAACTGGGACAGTTCGGCGGGATGTTGCTGGGGCCCAACCTTGTTTCGATGCTGGACGGGAGGGGGCTGCAGGCCTTCATCTGCGCGACAAGCCTTGTGGTGGCCGGCATTGCCGTCGCACGGCGTGTCACTTCCGAGCCGCCGGACGAAACGGGAACGGTGCAGGCCATGGGCGTTCTCGGTGTGCCGCAGCCCGGGCTGTTGCAAGCCGAGGCGCTGTCGGAAGAAATGGAGGAGCGCGCGGAAGGGACCGGAGTGGCGGCGCAAGAATCTGCTAAAAATTTCGCAGGATGACAGAGAATCTTTCCGCGCTATCGTTATTGGTGGCCAATTTGGTATGACATGCAACGCCATTCAGCGCACGATTGTGCAAACCTGATTCCGGAAAGGATTGCGAGATGATCGAGACCCCATACCTGCTTTTTCTCGGTGATGCGCCTGACATGCTGGCGGCCAAGGTGGCCATCGGCATTCGGGACTGGCGACCGGAATACGCACTGGGGCAGATAAGGCTGCAGGGATGCGGTGCCGACCTTGGCCTGACAGACATGACGCTGGCTGAGGCGCGCGAGGCGGGGGCCAAGACGCTGGTGATCGGCGTGGCGAACCGGGGCGGCGTGATCTCGGAGAAATGGAAGGAAGTGCTGCTGGAGGCGCTTGCCATGGGCTATGACATCGCGTCGGGCCTGCACAACTTGCTGAAGCACGAGGAGGACCTTGTGGCAGCGGCTGAGGCGCATGGCCGCACGCTGCAAGACGTGCGGGTGCCCTCGGTGCGCTATCCGATCGCGGATGGTAAGAAACGCAGCGGCAAACGTTGTCTTGCCGTCGGCACCGATTGTTCGGTCGGCAAGATGTACACGGCGATGGCGATGGAGCGGGACATGCAGGAGCGCGGCATGAAGGCCACGTTCCGCGCCACCGGGCAGACGGGTATCCTGATCACGGGCGACGGCGTGCCGCTGGACGCGGTGATCGCCGATTTCATGGCCGGGTCGATCGAGTACCTGACGCCGGACAATGACGACGATCACTGGGACCTGATCGAGGGGCAGGGGAGCCTGTTTCACGTGTCCTATTCCGGGGTAACGATGGCCTTGATCCACGGCGGTCAGCCCGATGCGCTGATTCTGTGCCACGAGCCGACGCGCACGCATATGCGGGGCCTGCCGGATTACAGCCTGCCCAGCCTTCAGACGCTGCGGGACACCGCGCTGCCGCTGGCGCAGATCGCCAATACGGAGTGTCGCGTTGTCGGCATTTCGGTGAACACCCAGCACATGAGCGAGGATGACGCCAAGGCGTACCTGTCCCAGGTCGAGGACGAGATGGGCCTGCCCGCGACGGACCCGTATCGCTTTGGCGCGGCCAAGCTGGTGGACGCGCTGGAAGCTTTCTGATCCAACCGTCCTGGCTGGTGGCGTCTGACGGATGCCTCCGGCGGGGATATTTCTGGCCAGAGGAAGGGCCCGGATTCATGCATATTTCCGTGACGCGCGATGTCTTCCGGCTGGCGCAGGTGTTCACCATCAGCCGGGGCTCGCGCACCGAAGCGAAGGTTCTGACCGTGCGCGTGACCCAAAACGGCGTCACCGGGTGGGGCGAATGCGTGCCCTATGCGCGGTATGACGAGACGCTGGACAGCGTGACGGCGCAGATCGAGAGCCTGCCCGAGGAAGTTTCCCGCGAAAAGCTTTACGATTTGTTACCGGCGGGTGCGGCGCGGAACGCGGTGGATTGCGCGCTGTGGGATTTGCAGGCGAAACAGGCCGGAACGCGGGTGTGGGACCTGGCCGGATTGCCTGCGCCGGGGCCCGAGATCACGGCCTATACGCTATCGCTGGACGACCCCGAAAAGATGCAGGAGCAGGCTGCGAAGAATGCGCATCGCCCGATATTGAAGATCAAGCTGGGCACGCCCGATGACATGCCGCGTCTGGAGGCGGTGCGCGTGGGCGCGCCCGGTGCCAAGATTATCGTCGACGCCAATGAAGGCTGGAGTGCCGAGGTCTATGCCGACCTTGCGCCGCATCTGGTACGCTTGGGCGTGGCACTGGTGGAACAGCCCTTGCCGGCGGCGGAGGATGAAGCGCTGCTGGGCGTGGAGCGGCCTGTGCCGGTTTGCGCGGATGAGAGTTGTCACGACCGTGCCAGCCTGCCCAATCTGAAGGGCAAGTACGACATGGTGAACATCAAGTTGGACAAGACCGGCGGGTTGACCGAGGCACTGGCGCTGCGCGAGGCTGCTCTGGCCGAAGGGTATGACGTGATGGTGGGTTGCATGATCGGGTCGAGCCTGGCGATGGCGCCCGCGGTTCTGGTGGCGCAGGGTGCGACGGTGACCGACCTTGACGGGCCGCTGTTGTTGGCGGAAGACCGGGACGAACCTTTGATTTTCGACGCGGCCAGGGTGCATCCGCCCACCGCAAAGCTATGGGGATGACGATGCGGACCGTGTATGTGAATGGCGAGTACCTGCCTGAGACCGAAGCGAAAATCTCGATCTTTGACAGGGCGTTCCTGATGGGGGACGGGGTGTACGAGGTGACCAGCGTGCTGGGCGGCAAGCTGATCGATTTCGAAGGGCACAATCGCCGGCTGGAACGGTCGCTTAACGAGCTGGACATGCCGCACCCGGTGGTGATGGGCGACTTGCTGGAGATCCACCGCGAACTGGTGCGGGTGAACGAAATCGAGGATGGCCTTGTCTACTTGCAAGTCACGCGGGGCGCGCCGGGGGACCGGGATTTCGTTTTCCCGGATCCGGACACGCCGCCGACCGTGGTGCTGTTCACCCAGTCGATGCCGGACCTCGCGAACCGGCCGGCGGCCAAAACAGGTATCAAAATCATCAGCATAGAGGATATGCGCTGGGGCCGTCGCGACATCAAGACAACTCAGTTGCTGTATCCGTCGATGGGCAAGATGATGGCCAAGAAAGCGGGCTGCGATGATGCCTGGATGGTGCAGGACGGGTTCGTGACAGAGGGCACGTCGAACAACGCCTATATCGTCAAGGACGGCAAGATCATCACCCGGGCGCTGTCGAACGACATCCTGCACGGGATCACCCGCGCCGCCGTACTGCGCTTTGCCGAAGAGGCGCAAATGCAGGTGGAAGAACGGAATTTCAGCGTCGAGGAGGCCAGAGAAGCGGATGAGGCGTTCGTGACGTCGGCCAGCGCCTTCGTGATGCCGGTGGTCGAGATCGACGGGACCCGTCTGGGCGACGGAACGCCGGGTGCGGTCGCGACGCGGCTGCGGGAAATCTACATCGAGGAAAGCCGGAAAGTCGCGGTCTGAGCGAATCGAAGGTTAACGCGGTCCGATTCTGCGGAAAACGCGACGTCGGTATCGCGTCGGTATTTGAGTGGTATGACGTCGGTGCGAGTTTCCTGGTTTGGCCGGGTCAACAGGGCGCGCGCTCGTCAGCCTGCACGGGCGGCCTCATGTGGGTTTTACGCCATCCCGCGCCGTCAGCTTTTCGGTCCGACATTCTCGGCGAAGGACTTGTCGAAGGCCTGCTTCTTGTCGTCCGACGCGTCGGTCTGGTAGTTGGCCTTCCACTCGTCCATCGTCATGCCGTAGAAGATCTCGCGGGCCTCGTCCTTGGTCATGTCGATACCGCGCGCGTTCGCGGCCTCCTGGTACCAGCGGCTGAGGCAGTTGCGGCAAAAGCCGGCGAGGTTCATCATGTCGATGTTCTGCACATCGGTGCGCTTTTCCATCAGGTGCTCGCGCAGGGTGCGGAACGCGGCGGCCTCGAGTTCGATGCGGGTCTGGTCGTCCATTTTTCGGGTCTCCTTTATCGGTCAGAGCATACGTTTCATATAGGGCTGATGAATGTCATCCAAGCGGACGGTCAGGCTGCCGACGTCTGGCAAATGGCTGTCGAGCGTGTCGAGCACGATCTGCGCCAGCTCGGCGCGCGTCTCGTCGCTGCGGCCGGGCAGGAGGAGGAGCGTGGCATGGGCGAAGCTTTGCGGTTCGACCCCGATGCGTGAGGCGGTGGCGGCGATGGTGCGGGTGCGGACGGTGTCGGGGCTGGTGACGGAGGGATGGTTTGCGAATTTCTGCCACAGGTCGTCGCACAGAGCCTGAAGGTCGTGGCTGTCTTCCAGTCCGCGGGAATGTTCGATGATGATGTGCGGCACGGGGTCTCCTGTCCTGTCGATGGATTGTGGCGGTGGATTTCGGGGAAAATCAACCGGATTGGGGGGAAACAGTCTCTAATCCGGCGCCAGCATGTTCTGCGGCCTCGAGCAGCATGGGAGCAAGGCGGGCAGCCCAGGCGGTTTGCTGGTCCTTGGTGACGATGAGGTCGTTTCGCAGCTCGATCAGCGCGTTCAGGCGCTGGTAGGCGATGCCGTGACGGGCAATTGCGTCCCCGGGCAGGTGGCCGCCATATGGCTCGTTCGCGCCGACGCAAATGTCGGGCTCCTTTGCGAGCCGGTTGATCAAGGGGCGCGTGAGACGTTCGTCCGTGGCATAGAGCACACCGATATGCCAAGGCCGGGGCGGGCGGCCCTGAAGCTGCCGGGTGAAGGAGTGGATGGACACGATGATGGTGCCCTCCTGCCGCGCCGCCAGGCGGGCCAATTCGCTGTGATAGGGTCTATACAGCCGATTCAGCCGCTGCTCGATGTCGTCCGGGCCGACATGGCGGTTGGCCGGGATGATGGTGCCGTCGTAGAGCTTCATCACGAGGGTCGGGTCATCCTCGCCCCGATTGGGGTCGATCACGAGGCGGGAGAAGTTGGACAGGATACAAGGCGCATCAAGCGCTGCCGCCAGTGCCCGGGCCACCCCTGCGGCGCCCGGATCATAGGCGATGTGGCGGGCCATGTCGGCGGGATCTAGCCCCAATGAGCCATCGTTCACAAAAGCCGGAACGGTGTTGGCGGCATGGTCGCAGGTGACGAGCCATCGGGAGGGACGATTTGTCCCTTCTGTGAAAAACGGGTGGTATGTCATGCTGATGTCATCTCTTGCCCGCCACTTTTATGTCAGTTGTCAGGGAATGGGAATTGGGTAATAAACCCCGCGTAAGTTTAGCGCTAACGCCGGCTGAACATAAAGGTAAGGACAGACATGAGACGCTATCGCAACGTGAAGATCGTGGCCACGCTGGGCCCGGCATCGGAGACCTACGAGACAATCCGGGCGCTGCACGAGGCGGGGGCGGACGTGTTCCGGCTGAACATGAGCCATGGCACGCAGGACGATATCCGCGCCAAGCACGAGATCATTCGGCAGGTCGAGGAAGACCTGGGCAGCCCGATCGCGATCCTGGCTGACCTGCAGGGGCCGAAGTTGCGTGTGGGGCCGTTCAAGAACGGCTCGGAAGAGTTGCAAGAAGGCGCGGCGTTCCGGCTGGACCTTGACGAGGCGGAAGGCACGATCGACCGGGTGAACCTGCCGCATCCCGAGATTTTCCAGGCGTTGAAACCCGGGGCGCGGCTGTTAGTGAACGACGGTAAGATCCGGCTTCGGGTCACGAAATGCGGCACTGACTTTGCCGAAACCGAGGTGATTACCGGCGGCACCATTTCCGACCGCAAGGGTGTGAACGTGCCCGACGTGGTGCTGCCGCTGGCCGCGCTGACCGAGAAGGACCGCGATGACCTGGAGTTTGCCTGCGAGTTGGGCGTGGACTGGCTGGCGCTGAGTTTCGTGCAGCGGGCGCGAGACGTGATCGAGGCCAGCGCGCTGGTCCGCGGACGGGCGGCGATCATGGTGAAGGTGGAGAAACCCTCGGCGGTCACGGATTTCGACGCCATCCTGAACGAGGTCGACGGGATCATGGTGGCACGCGGCGACCTGGGCGTCGAGCTGCCGGTGCAGAACGTGCCGCCGTTGCAAAAACGGATGGTGCGCAAGTGCCGGGCGGCGGCCAAGCCGGTGATCATCGCCACCCAGATGCTGGAATCAATGATTTCAAGCCCGATGCCGACCCGTGCCGAGGTCAGCGACGTGGCCACCGCGATCTACGAAGGGGCGGATGCGATCATGCTGTCGGCGGAATCGGCGGCGGGCGAGTACCCCATCGAGGCGGTCCAGACGATGGACAACGTGGCGCGCGAGGTCGAGGACGACCCGACCTATACCGAGATCATCGAAGCCTCGCGCAAGGCTGACCGGACCACGGTGGCGGACGGGATCGTCGCCGCGGCGCGCGAGATTGCCGAGACCACGCAGGTTGCCGCGATCTGCTGTTATACCCAGAGCGGGACGACGGCGCTGTTGACCGCGCGGGAGCGGCCGCGCGTGCCGATCATCGCCATGACGAACGTGCGCAACACAGCGCGACGGCTGACGCTGAACTGGGGGACGGAATGCGTGATGACGCCCGAACTGTCGCGGTTCAAGATGGCGGTGCAGAACGCCACGCGCGCGGCGCTGAAACAGGGCTATGCCACCGAGGAGGACCTCGTGATCGTGACTGCCGGCGTGCCGTTCAACGTGCCGGGCACGACCAATATCCTGCGGGTAGCCCCCTGTAACCAAAGGGAACTTTCTTCGACTGACCAGGACTGAACTGCGCTATACTGCGCGTCAGAGCAGTTCATGGAGGGTCTTTTGAATGGATCCCGATCTAATTTTCGTCATCGGCCTGGTTCTGGGAGTCTTTTCGATCCCTTCAATCCTGTCGGCGCTGTCAGACGGGCACGCGCCGCGGGTGGCGGCGGTCACGATCATCGCGTCGGCGGTAATGATCTTCTGGGCGGTCAGCAACAATCCGGGCGGCTATGAATTCAACGAGATACCCGATGTCTTCGTTCAGGTGGTGGCAAGATACCTGACCTGAGGGCCCGAGACCGCACGACGGCGAGTGCGGCAGGAAGGCGATCCGAAGCCACGTGAATCGACGCGCCAACGTTCCAAATCGCCAGCCCGTCCAAGGCCCTCCTTTCGGCGAGGCCGCGCGGCGGAACTTAAAGACTTGCGCCGCCACCAACCCCCTTGCTTTACGCACGTTGTCGTCCTATACGGCGCTCTCATTCGCGCGGCCGGCCGAAGTGGCATGCCGAGTCGCGCATAAGACCGACCATCAAGAGGAGCCGGAAATGCCCAAGATGAAGACGAAATCGAGCTGCAAGAAGCGGTTCAAGGTGACGGCCAAGGGCCGCGTGGTGGCTGGCCAGGCCGGCAAGCGCCACGGCATGATCAAACGGACCAACAAGTTCATCCGCAACGCGCGTGGCACCACGACGCTTTGCAAGGCTGATGAAGGTATCATCAAGCCGATGATGCCCTACGCACGCTGAGGAGGTCCAGACCATGGCAAGAGTCAAAGGTGGGACCGTTACCCACGCACGTCACAAGAAAATCACCACCGCCGCCAAAGGGTACTATGGCCGCCGCAAGAACACCTTCAAGGTGGCGGCACAGGCCGTGGACAAGGCGAACCAGTACGCCACGCGCGACCGCAAGAACCGCAAACGGAACTTCCGTGCGTTGTGGATCCAGCGGATCAATGCCGCCGTGCGCGCGCATGACGAATCGCTGACCTATTCGCGGTTCATCAACGGCCTGTCGCTGGCCGGTGTCGAAGTGGACCGCAAGGTCCTGGCCGATCTGGCCGTGCACGAACCCGCCGCATTCGGCGCCATCGTGGAACAGGCAAAAGGCGCGCTGACCGCGTAAGCCTGCCGTTCGAGGGACAAGAAGATCAGCGCCGTCGGGTCATCCCGGCGGCGTTTTTCATTCTGCCGGGATCGTTAACAATTTTCTAAAAACAGACATACTTTCTCCGCAAAGTTGTGCGATGCCTTTTGACACAATGGTCCGAAAAGGGCGGAAAACCAGGAGGCAGAGACATGGTACGCGTGATCGTGCAAACCCGCGACGGGCAATCCGAACTGAGCGAAAAGGCCAAGCGGCTGCTGGCGGCGCATGACCACGAAGTGCGCAAGTTGCGCAGCACGTCAGCAGCCTGATTTCCCCTGGCCCGGCACTGGGCGGGCGCGTGGATGCGGCTCAGGCCGCGTCTGGCCGTCCGAACGTGGCGGTGTTGGCCGGCGCAAGGAAGATCGACGTGGTCAGCAGGCTGAAGACGAATTCGTACACCTCCCACTGGCGGGGGATCTCGACGACCAGCATTACCACGCTGGCAATAACGCCCATGATGCCGTGACGCCATGACGGCACCGGCCATGCCAGGCGGTCCGCGATGCGCGTGACAAGGCGGGACTTGCCGTAGAGCGCCGGCAACGCCAGAAGGTAGAGCAGGATCGCGACAGTCAGCCCGCTGCCGAACAACGTCTTGGTCAGCTGCTTGCCGCCCACGACTATGTTGTGCAGCGTGATCTCATCCTGAAAGTTGATCTCCCGGAGCGCCTCGGGCGTCTCTAGCCCAAGGATGCGCTGCCCCCAGGAAATCTCTTCGCCCGTGCCGAAGACGAAAATCAGCGCGTAGATCGACAGGCAGATCCCGGCAAGTGTCTGGCCTTTGCGGAACTGGCGCGCAGAGTGCCACGCCAGCACCAGCGCCGACACGAAGAGCATGACGGCGGTGCCGTATTCGACGGGGCCGTCCTCGATGGCGAAGCCAGTGGCGAACTGAGTGTCGAAGCCCAAGATCCAGTAGACCAACGTGAAGATGAGGCTGGCGTTCATGAGCCCGAAAAGGAACTGGTCCGCGGGGGATAGATTGCGCATGGGGAACTGCTGTTGTTGAATTCAAAGCCTGCCCGGCTGCGCTATGGCCCGCCGGTTGGGGTGTCAAGCAAGCAATGCGCGAGCGGCGGCCGGCGGTCGCCCCTTGCCGGAGCGCGACGGGCTGCCTAGGCTTTTTGGCATGGATCACCGGGAGTTCACCGCCGCCATGCCGCGAGACAAATTGGCCGGGCTGACAAAGGCCGAGAATGCGCCCGGCCTGGTCCGATTGGCGGGGCATTTCGGTCTGATCGGGCTGTTCGGTGCCTGGATCGCGCTGGGCTGGCCGCTTTGGTGGGCGCTGCTGATCCCACAGGGGATTGCTCTTTGCTTTCTGTTCACGCTGGAACATGAGGCCACGCACAAGACGCCGTTTCGAACGCTATGGCTGAATGAATGGGTGGGGCGGCTATGCGGCCTTTTGATCGTGCAGCCGTTCGAGTGGTTCCGGTACTTTCACCTTGCGCATCACCGGCATACCAACATCCCGGGCAAAGACCCGGAACTCTTGGCCGGGGCGAAACCCGAGGGTTGGCGCGCCTATCTGTGGCATGTCACCGGCCTGCCGTTCTGGACGGCCATGATCGGCCAGACCCTGCGCAACGCGGCGGGGGCCGATCCGGGCGATTACGTGCCCGAGCGCGCGCGGCCGCGCCTGGTGAGGGAGGCACGGGTGATGCTGGCGCTCTACGCCGTGGTGCTGGCGAGCCTCGTGGTGACGCCCTTGCTGTTCTGGGTGTGGCTCCTGCCGGCGCTTCTGGGGCAGCCGTTCCTGCGGCTCTACCTGCTGGCGGAACACGGGCGCTGTGCCTTCGTGGCGGATATGTTCCAGAACACGCGCACGACCCGGACCAACCTGATCGTGCGGTTTCTGGCGTGGAACATGCCCTACCACACCGAACATCACGCCCTGCCGCAGGTGCCGTTTCACCGACTGCCGGAACTGCACGGGATGATGCAGGGTCATCACGGTGTAACCTCGGACGGATACGTGCAGTTCACACGGGACTATGCGGCGACCTTGCGCTGATGCGCCAGTCGGGGTAACCGGCCTGCGAACCGGAAACGAGTGACACGCCATGGATGACCTGAGAGACAAGTACCTGAAAGCCATTGCCGAGGCCGGTGACGAGGCCGCGCTGGAGGACCTGCGTGTGCAGGCCGTGGGCAAGAAGGGCGAGGTCGCGCTGAAGATGCGCGAGCTGGGCAAGATGACGCCGGAAGAGCGGCAGGAGATGGGGCCGAAGCTGAACGCGCTGAAGGAAGAGATCAACAGCGCGCTGGCGGCCAAGAAGGTGGCGCTGGCGGATGCCGCGCTGGACGAACGGCTGCGCGGCGAATGGCTGGACGTGACCCTGCCGGGGCGGCCTCGGCGCGAGGGCACCATTCACCCGATCAGCCAGGTGACCGAGGAGGTCACGGCGATCTTCGCCGACATGGGCTTTGCCGTGGCCGAGGGGCCGCAGATCGAGAGCGACTGGTACAATTTCGACGCGCTCAACATTCCCAGCCACCACCCGGCGCGGGCCGAGATGGACACGTTCTATACCCACCGCGCGGAAGGCGACGACCGTCCGCCGCATGTGCTGCGTACGCATACCAGCCCGGTGCAGATCCGCGCGATGCAGGCGCAGGGCGCGCCGATCCGGGTGATCGCGCCGGGGCGTGTTTACCGCGCCGACTATGACCAGACGCACACTCCGATGTTCCACCAGGTCGAAGGTCTGGCCATCGACAAGGATATTTCGATGGCGAACCTGAAATGGGTTCTGGAAGAGTTCGTGAAGGCGTTCTTCGAGGTGGACGAGGTCGAGCTGCGGTTCCGCGCGTCGCATTTCCCGTTCACCGAGCCGTCTGCGGAAGTCGATATCCGGTGTTCTTGGGAGGGCGGCACGCTGAAGATCGGGGAAGGCGACGATTGGCTGGAAATCCTCGGGTCCGGCATGGTGCATCCGAAGGTGCTGGAGGCCGGGAGTATCGACCCGAACGAATGGCAGGGCTTTGCCTTCGGCATGGGAATCGACCGGATCGCGATGCTGAAATACGGCATCCCGGACCTGCGGGCGTTTTTTGATAGTGATCTGCGGTGGCTGCGGCATTATGGCTTCGCGGCACTGGATGTTCCGACGCTGCATGGCGGCCTGAGCCGCTAGGCGTCTTTGGGCAGAGCCCTAAGACGAGCTAATGACAGAGTGAGCGTCGGCACATAGAGTGTGGGTGAAAGGAGCCCTGCCATGGCGCTCATTCAGTTGATCTATGCTTCCCGCCCATTCGGATATGACGACGCGATGCTCGCCGGCATCCTGCTGGATGCGCGGCGGTGCAATGAGCGGGACGGGATCACCGGGGCGTTGATCTGTCGGGCGGATCTGTACCTTCAACTGCTGGAAGGATCCGAACAGGCGGTTCGGGAGTGTTACGCCCGGATCAGGCAGGATGACCGGCACGTGGAGCCGCGTAAGCTGGTGGAGTGGACGATCCGGACCCGGCTGTTTCCCGGCTGGGCGATGCGGGACGATCCGGCTCGATCCTGGGTCTGGAGCCGGGAAGCGGTGCGCGCGGGTGCCGTCGAGCAGGCGACCGCGGACGAAGTGCTGGGTTTTTTCCTTCGGCTGGCGGCGGATGGTGCGGTGCCTTTTCCGCAGCGCTAGGGGCTTTTACTTGTCAAAAGGGACTGTGTGGTCTTTTTAGAGCCCGACTTTTGACAGCCCGGAGAGAACGCCATGCAGATGTTCAAGGACAAGCGCCACATCAGCCCAAAGACGCGGCGGCTTTATGCAATTTTCGAACTGCTGCACACGCTCGCGGATTTCGTCGCGGCGTTCTCGTTCCTGGTGGGGTCGATCCTGTTCCTTTGGTCGGACACGGAGACCGCGGCGATCTGGCTGTTTATCTTCGGATCGGTATTCTTCTGCCTGAAGCCGACGCTGAAGTTGATCCGGGAGATGAAACTGCTGTCGATCGGGGACACGGAGGACCTGGCGGAGCGATTCGAGCCGTAAGCCACTTGCTTGGACGGCTCTAATTTGCGCATGACGCGGGTGGCGCGGACGGTCGGGTGCGGTCGCGCTTGACTTGGGCGCGGCATCGGCTCAGCCTTTTGCGCAAAGGAGACCTGTCATGAAAGATCAACCGGCTGACAATTTCACCCTGCGTGCGCGGCGCGAGGGCGGGGGCACGCCCAGGCTGAACGAATGGGGTGCGGATAGTGATTATGGCACGTTGCGGTCGGTCCTGCTGGGGCCGATCGAAAATTACCGCTGGCTGAAGACATCCTCGGTCAGCAAGAAGACGTTGCGGCGGGGGGTGGAATTCGACCCTGACATCGCCCGAAAGCAACATGCGGAGATGGTGAGCGCCTATGAAAGTGCGGGCGTCGCGGTGCACACCCATGGGCCGGACCCGGAACTTCCCTATCAGGTCTATGCGCGGGACAGTTCGGTGATGACGCCCTATGGCGCGATCATCACGCATATGTCGCAGTACTGGCGCCGGGGTGAGAATTTCCGGGCGATCGAGACCTACCAGGGGCTTGGCATCCCGATTTATGATTTCGTCACGGCGGGCACCTTCGAGGGCGGCGACTTCAACGTGATCGAGCCGGGCTGCGTGCTGATCGGCTGGGAAGGCGAGGAAGGCCGGACCATGGAGCAGGGTGCGAAACAGGTGGCGTCGTGGATGGAGGCCGAGGGCTGGGAAGTGAAGCTGGCCGATA
The DNA here is from genome assembly GCF_030733425.1 of Roseovarius sp. MMSF_3350. Taxonomy (GTDB): domain Bacteria; phylum Pseudomonadota; class Alphaproteobacteria; order Rhodobacterales; family Rhodobacteraceae; genus Roseovarius. The sequence continues at coordinate 64,115 of NZ_JASHIZ010000006.1, read as the reverse complement.
TCGACCCGTTCTATGTGCATATCGACCTGATGGTGGTGATGCTGGCGCCGAAGCTGGCAGCCGTTTGCACCGATTGCACCGATCCCGAGATCGTCGACTGGCTGCGGGCGAAGAAGATCGAGATCGTCGAGGTGCCGTTCCAGGAGACGATCGCGCTGGGGTGCAACGTGGTGGCGCTGGGGCAGGACCGGGTGCTGTTGCCGGAAGGGTCGAAGACGCTGAAAGAAAAGCTGAAGGCGTTGGGGTTCACCATTTACGATCCGGATTTGAGCATGATCACCCAAGGGGGTGGCGGCGTGCACTGCATGTGCCAGAGCCTGATCCGCGACCCGGGATGACCGAAATGAGTGGCTGCGCCACGCTCTATGGTCGTGTGGAGGGGCCAGCCCCTCCGGTCGAAACAGGGTTTCGACCTCCTCCCCGGGATATTTTGGGCCAGAAGAAGAGATCGTGAGACGGCTCGTTCCTTTCTGTCTTGTCCTGTTCTGGGGCGGGATGGCGTGGGCGCACGCGTCGGAGCAGAGCTTCGTTCTGTTGCTGCCGACGGATGTCTATATCGCGGCAGGGGTGGCGAGTGTCGTCCTGACGGTGCTGTTGCTGGCGGTGCTGCCTTCGCGGGCGGGAGAGGCGGTTTTTGCGCCGGTGGGTCTGGTGCGGCGGCCGCGCTGGGCGGTGCGGCATGGGACCAGCCTGTTGGCGACGGGGGTTCTGGCGTTCGGTGTTTGGCAGGGCTTTGCCGGGCCGCGCACGCCGATGGAGAACCCGGTGCCCCTGCTGATCTGGACGGTGTGGTGGGTGGCGTTGGTGAGCCTGCAAGGGCTTGTCGGCAATCACTGGCGCTGGACGAATCCGTGGACCGGGGTGGTGGCGGTGTTGGTTCGTTGGACGGGGATGCGGGCGTTGATGCGATATCCGCGCGGCTGGGGGTATTGGCCGGCTGTTGTGCTGTTCCTGGCTTTTGCGGCGTTCCTGCTGTGCGACCCGGCGCCGGCGGATCCGGCGCGGTTGGCGAGTGCCGTGGGGTTTTACTGGTATGCAGTGCTGTTCGGGGTGCTGCTGTTCGGGCCTGCGTTCCTGCTGCGGGGCGAGATGGTGACGGTGATGATGCGGGCCTATGGGCGGATGGGGCTGCTTGCGCATGCGCGTGGCCGGCTGGCAATTGGCCTTTGGGGTTGGCAGGGCGTGGTACGGCGGGCGCCGCCGCTGGGGATGGCCGTGCTGATGGTGTTTCTGCTGGGTACGGGCAGCTTTGACGGGCTGAACGAGACCTTCTGGTGGCTGGGGGTGATCGGGGTCAACCCGCTGGAGTTTCCGGGCCGGTCGGCGGTGGTGGTGCCGAACCTGATCGGGTTGGTGGTGGCGAATCTCGGGTTGTTGGCAGTGTTCGCGGCTTGCCTGTGGCTGGGGGAGCGGATCGCCGGGACGGGGCGGAGCCTGCGGCAGGCGGTGTGCCTCTTCGCGCCGTCGGTCCTGCCGATCGCGCTGGGGTACCACGTGGCGCATTACCTGCCGACGTTCCTTGTGGAGGTGCAGTACGTGGTGCAGATGCTGGACGATCCGCTGGCCAATGGCGCCCATTTTCTGGGCATGGACGGGTTTTACGTGACCACCGGGTTCTTCAATACGCAGGATACCGTGCGGCGGATCTGGCTGAGCCAGGCCGGCGCGGTGGTCGTGGGGCATGTTGTGGCGATCCTGATGGCGCACGCGCTGGCCATGCGGGACGGGGCGGACCGGCGGCGGGCCGTGCTGGGGCAGGCGCCGCTGGCGGTGTTCATGGTGGCCTACACGTTCTTCGGATTGTGGTTGCTGGCCTCGCCGCGCGGGTGACGCCGCGTCGGTCAAAACACTGGACAAACCGGGGCGGGCTTCGCAGGATCGTGCCAAAGTCATTTCAAGGAACGGGGAGAGTTCGCGATGACCAAGCTGATCAAGGGCACGTCGCGCCGGGGCGCGTTGAAAACACTGGCCGGAGCAGCGGCGGGGGCGGCGAGCCTGCCGCTTTGGGCGCGGTATGCGCAGGCGCAAAGCTCGGAGCCGATCAGGATCGGGTTCCAGCAGCATAGCACGGGCATCGGCGCCGCCTATGGCCGCTGGTACGGGCGCACCACCGAGGCAGCGGTGAAGCTGCTCAACGAGGGTGGCGGGATCAATGGCCGGATGATCGAGATCATCGCCGAGGATGACGGCACGGACCCCAAGCGCGGCGCCGAGGTGGTGGAGAAATTCGCCAACCAGCATGGGTGTGATGTGGGGTTCGGTACGCTGTTCAGCCACGTGGTGATCGGGTCCGCCCCTCGGGCAGGCGAATTGAAGCTGCCCTATTTCGTGGTGTCGGAAGGGCATCACGTGGCGAGCGGGATGCTGAACCGCTATACGCTGCAGCCGGGCATCACGGATGTGAAGAGCCAGGTGCAGGCGATGGCGCCTTACGTGTCGGAGAACCTTGGCAAGAAGGTCACGATGATATTTCCCGATTTCGCCTTCGGTCACGATCACCGGGATTTCTTTACCGCAGCGATCGAGGAACAGGGGGGCGAGGTGCTGGAGCAGATCGCGATCCCGCCGAGCGAGACGAGCTTTACCAAGTATTTCCCGCAGATCCCGCGCGATACCGAGGTGCTGTACCACGTGATGGTCGGCCCTGCGGTGCTGACCTTCGTGAAGGAGTTGGGCGAATTCTTCGGCGAACAAGGGCCGGAGATATTCGGCTTTATCGACAGCTTGGAGGCAGTGGACATTTCCAGCCCGGGGCTGGAATTCCTGGAAGGGACGTATTTCTGGGAAGGGATGCCGCGCTACGCGCAGGAGGATCAAAGCGAGCACGAGAAGTTCTATCGCGAGGCGGTGGGCGTGGACGAGAACGGCGCGTCGGTAAGCGACCCGAGTGATGTGTCGACCTATGCGCATATGTTCGGCTGCTGGGAGACGTTGCACATCATCAAGGCCGGTATGGAAGCGTCGGGCTATGCCGGGCCGCTGGACCGCGCCAAGCTGATCGAGGCGGTCGAGGCGATGGGCGAGATGCCCGAAAGCCGGGCGCATCCGCAGGGGGCCAAGCGGTTCAACGGCAAGACGCACCAGGTGTTCGGGCATCAGCATATCAGCCGGGTCGAGAATGGCCGGTTGGTGCGGGTGCACACGACGTCGATCGACGACACGATGTATCCAGACGAGGTGGATTACACCACGCAGCCGCTTTGATGCCGCGCGCGACGGGCTGGGGTGTGTGACCTGACCTAATGGAATTCGGACCTCATCTTATCCTCGCCACGCTGGAAGGCGCGGTGACGGCGGCGGTGCTGGCACTGACCGCCGTCGGCCTGAGCCTTGTCTTTGGCGTGATGCGGGTGGTGAACATCGCGCATGGCGAGTTCTACATGCTGGGCGCGGTGATTGCGTGGTATGTCGCGCAGATGGTGGGCGGGCATCCGGCGCTGGGTTTTGTCGCAGCACTTGTGATCGCGCCGCTGGTCGTGGGGGCGCTGGCTGCGGCGGCAGATGTGACCATACTCAAGCGTATCGAGTATGATCCGGAGCGGACGATCGTGGCTACCATCGGCTTGCTTTATATCATCCAGCAACTGACCTTAATGACCTATGGCCCCGAGGCGCGGCCCGTGGAGGCGCCCTTCGGTGGCCGGGTCGAGCTGCCTTGGTTCGACTGGTTCAAGACGCTCTTTGGTATGGCCCAACCCTGGGGGTGGAGCATCACGTCCTACAAGCTGTTCGTGATCTTCGCCGCAGGCGCGGTGCTGTGCGGCGTCTGGGCGATGATGGCGCGGACGCGGATCGGGTTGTTGATGCGGGCGACGCAGGCGGATCGGGACATGGCGCTGGCCTTTGGCATCCCCGTCGAGCGGGTCTATGCGCTGGTCTTCGGGATCGGCGCGGGGCTGGCGGCGCTGGGGGCGGTGCTGATCGTGCCGATCCAGCAGGCGCATTACCTGATGGGGGTCGAGCCGTTGCTGCTGGCCTTTATCGTGGTGATCATCGGCGGGCTGGGGAGCCTGCCGGGAACGGTCTTGGCGGCCTTGTTCATCGGGTTGAGCGACGGGATCATCTCGGTCTTCTTCTCGCCGACGCTGGCGAAGATTCTTGCCACCTTGCTGGTGGGGCTGGTGCTGGTGTTCCGGCCGCAGGGCCTGTTCGGGACTCGCACGGCATGAGCATGGGCGGGCGTGTTCTGGGGCTGCACCTCGGTCTGCTGGTGGTGCTGTTCGCGTTGCAGTTCGTGCTGCCGGCGTATCACCACGGGAATATCGCGCGGATCATGGTGCTGGCGTCTTACGCGGTGGGGTACAACATCCTCTTTGGCTATACGGGGCTGTTGAGCCTTGGGCATGCGCTGTTCTTTGCGGCGGGGATGTACGGGATGGGGCTGACCATCCAGCACGCGGGGTTCACGCCTGCGCCCGCGCTGATCGTGGGGATCGTGGCGGGGGCGCTGGTGGCCGGGGGGCTGGCGCTGTTGGCGCTGCGCACCTCTGGCGTGGCGTTCATGATCGTGACGCTGATGTTCGCGCAGGCGGGGTACCTGACGATCCTCTACTTCGGGGAGTATACGCGGGGCGACGAGGGGTTCGTGATCCAGCAGGCGCAGAGGGTGCTGTGGGGGGTCGACCTGAGCGACCCGACGGCGCGGTATTTCGCGGCGTGGGGGCTGTTTTCGGTCTGCTTCCTCATGTCGCTTTGGCTGGTGCAGAGCCGGTTCGGGGGGACGCTGATCGCCATTCGAGAGAACGAGGAACGGGTGCGGATGTTGGGGTATGACACCTATGCGCACAAGCTGGGGGCGATGGTGGTGTCGGGGACAATCTCGGCGGCGGCGGGGGCTTTTTATGGGCTGCTGTTCGGCTATGCGGGGGCGACATTCGGCTCGGTACAGTATTCGATCTTTCCGCTCTTGTGGGTTTTGTTGGGCGGAGCTGGCACGGTGCTGGGTCCGTTCGTGGGCACGCTGTTCATGTTCTACCTCATTGACCTCAGTTCCGGCGTGACCTCGGCCTATATGCTGATCGCGGGCGTGGCACTAGTGGCGCTGACGCTGTTCGCGCCGCAGGGCCTGACCGGGGAAGTTCGGCGGCGGCTGTGGAAAGGGTTGCCGTGATGCTGTTGCAGGTGCGGGGGCTGTCCAAGTCGTTCGACGGGTTGCAGGCGGTGACCGATGTTGACTTCGACCTGCCGCAAGGCGAGGTGCGGGCGCTGATCGGCCCCAACGGGGCGGGCAAGACGACGCTAGTGGGGATGATCTGCGGGCGCATTCCGCCAAGCGCGGGGACGGTGACGTTCGATGGCGAGGACATCACGCGGCTGCCCGCGCATAAGCGCATCCTGAAGGGGATGGCCTATACGTTCCAAATCACCTCGATCTTTCCGCGTCTGCCGGTGCAGGAGAACGTGGCGCTGGCGGCGCGGCGGCGTTTGCAGGGCCGCGCGGTGGAGGCCGCCACGTTTCAGGCTTTGGAGCGCGTCGGTCTGCAAGCGCAGGCAGGCGAGGAGGCCGGGAACCTCAGCTATGGGCACCAGCGTTTGCTGGAGATCGCGATGGGGCTTGTGCAGGCGCCGCGGCTGCTGATCCTGGACGAGCCGACGCAGGGCCTGTCGGAAGGCGAGATCGACGCGTTCAAGGGGCTGATCCGCGCATTGGCGGGCGAGACGACGATCCTGCTGATCGAGCATAACATGAAGGTCGTGATGGAGACCGCCGACACCGTGAGCGTCTTGAATTTTGGCGAGATGCTGGCCGAGGGGACGCCACAGCAGATCCACGAGAATGCCGACGTCCAGGCGGCTTACCTGGGGACTGGATGATGTTGGAGCTGGATGCGGTCAATTCGGGGTATGGCGCGGCGCAGGTGCTGCGGGACCTGTCACTGCGCGTCGAGGCGGGGGAGATCCTGTGCCTGCTGGGTCGCAATGGCGCGGGCAAGACCACCACGATGCAGACGATCATGGGGCTGTTGCCGCTGATGTCGGGGCGGATCACGCTGGATGGGCAGGATATCGGCAGCCTGCCGCCGCACGAGGTGCCGCGGGCCGGGATCGGCTATATCCCGCAGGGGCGGCGGCTGTTTGCGGGCCTCAGCGTGGCGCAGAACCTGGAGATCGGGCTGCAGGTGCCTGGCGCGGGCAAAGAAGTGCTGGACGAGGTGCTGGACCTCTTCCCCCGGTTGCGGGAGCGGATGGACCAGCCGGCGCAGACCCTGTCGGGCGGAGAGCAGCAGATGCTGGCCACGGCGCGGGCGTTGTGCATCCAGCCCAAGGCGCTGCTGTTAGATGAGCCGACCGAGGGGTTACAGCCCTCGATGATCGAGGCGATCCGGCAGGTGATCGTCAGGATGCGCGCGCAGGGCGTGGCGATCCTGTTGGTGGAGCAGCGGGTGGATGCGGTTCTGTCGGTGGCCGACCGGGTGGCGTTCATCGAGAACGGGCGAAACGGCGAGGTACTGAGCGCGGAGGCGCTGCGTCAGGATCATTCCATCGTGGACCGCTACGTGGGGGTGTGAAAGGCGGCGCAACATTCAATCGTTGCACACGTTTCGCCTTTCGCTGATGCCCCAGGTCAAAAGCAAAACGCTTTGAGTTGACAGGACGAAACGCCGCGTCGCACGATACCCGCACCCCGACATGGAGAGCGGCGTGACCGGATACACACGGCCCGAAACCCTGGACGATGCGCTGGCACTGTTGGCGCAGACGGGCGGGCGCGTGGCGGCGGGGTGTACCGACCTTTTCCCGGCGACGGGCGCGCGGGCCTTGCAGGGGCCTGTGGTGGATATCACCGGGCTGGCCGGATTGCGCGGGGTTGCAGTAACCGATGAGGGTTTGCGTATCGGAGCGGCGACGACATGGACGGATATCTTGAGAGCGGAGCTGCCAACGGCCTGTGACATGCTGAAACAGGCGGCGCGGGAGGTCGGCTCGGTTCAGATACAGAACGCGGGGACGATCGCGGGCAACCTGTGCAACGCCTCGCCCGCGGCGGACGGGGTGCCGTGCCTGCTGGCGCTTGACGCAGAGGTGGAGCTTGCCTCGGCGCAGGGGGGGCGGCGATTGCCGCTGGAGAATTTCATTGTGGGGCCGCGCCGCACGACGCTGAACCCCGGCGAGATAGTGACAGGTGTTCACCTGCCGCGATCGGCGCTGGAAGGACGGTCGCGGTTTCTCAAGCTTGGCGCGCGGCGGTACCTGGTGATTTCCATCGCCATGGTCGCGGTGCGGCTGGTGGTGGAAGACGGGCGCGTCAGCAGCGCGGCGTTGGCCGTGGGTGCGTGTAGTGCCGTGGCCACGCGGTTGCCACAGGTGGAGGCTGCGCTGACGGGGTGTGCGGCCGACCATACGCTGGCGAATGTCATCTCCGAGGATGCGGTTTGCGCGGCCTTGTCGCCGTTGGACGATATCCGGGCGACGGCCGGCTATCGCGTGCACGCGGCGACGGAGCTGTTGCGCCGGGCGGTGACTGATGCGGTCGGCGCAGAGGGTGTGTCGTGAACCGCCCGATGGACACGTGCACTCTGATGGTGAACGGGCAGCGTCGCGTCCTGCCCGCCGATCCGGCACGGCGCTTGTCGGAGGTGCTGCGCGACGGTTTGGGCTTGCGCGGCACGAAGGTGGGCTGTGACGCAGGCGATTGTGGGGCCTGCACCGTGTTGCTGGACGGCGCCCCGGTCTGCGCCTGCCTGACGCCGTTGGGCCAGGCCATGGGGCGCAAGGTCGAGACGATCGAGGGGCAGGCCCACACGCCTTTGCAGCAGGCCTTTCTGCGGCATGGGGCGGCGCAATGCGGGATCTGCACGCCCGGAATGGTGATGACGGCAGAAGCGTTTCTGCGCGAGACGCCAGAGCCGACGCGGGCCGAGGTCGAGGAAGCGCTGGGAGGCGTGCTGTGCCGGTGCACCGGGTACGCCAAGATCATCGACGCGGTGCTGGATGCCGCCCCCGGCGACGTGGCGAGGATGCCCGATGCAGGACAGGCTGTGGGCGCGGCCGTCGCAAGGTTGGACGGTGCCGCGAAGGTGGACGGGACCGAGGCCTATGGCGCGGATCACGTGCCGGAGGGTGCCTTACTCGTGCGGGCGGTGCGCGCGCCATACGCACCCGTATCTTTTCAGTTTGGAGAGATTACGGACTGGGCCGCGGCGCGGGGCGTACAGGTGTTCACGGCGCAGGACATCGCCGGGACCAACCGCTTTGGCGTGATCCCGGCCTTTCAGGACCAGCCGGCGCTGGCAGAGGACCGGGCGCGGTTGGCGGGCGAAGCGGTGGCGCTGATCGCCGGTGAGCCTTCGGTGGTCGAGGCGCTGGACCCGTCGGGCATTCCGATCACGTGGCGCGAAGACCCGGCGGATCGGCCCGTGCATGACGCGCATCCCGACAACCTGTTGATCGCCGGCAAGGTCCGACGAGGGGCCGCGCGGCAGGCGATGCAGGACGCCGCCTTTACCGTCAGTGGCGCGATGCAGACGGGCTATGTCGAACATGCTTATATCGAGCCCGAGGCCGGTGTCGCGTGGATGGAGGGCGAGACGCTGGTGATCCGGGCCTGCACGCAGGCGCCGATCATGGATCGCGACGATACCGCGGCCGTGCTGGGCCTGCCGCCGGAGGCTGTGCGGATCATACCGGCGGCGACGGGCGGCGGGTTCGGATCGAAGCTGGACGTGTCATTGCAGCCGCTGGTAGGGCTGGTGGCGCTGAAGACCGGGCGGCCGGCGCGGATGGTCTATAGCCGGACCGAAAGCATGGCCTCGACCACCAAGCGGCATCCGTCGGACATGCGCTGTAGCCTTGGCGCCGATGCCAATGGGCGGATCGTTGCGATGGAGTTCGACGGAGATTTCAATACGGGGGCGTATGCAAGCTGGGGGCCGACCGTTGCGGGGCGCGTGCCGGTGCACGCGTCGGGGCCGTACTTCATCCCGAATTACCACGCCGAGGCGCGGGCGAATTACAGCTACCAGCCGATCTCGGGCGCGTTCCGTGGGTTCGGCGTGCCGCAGGCGGCGATCATGCAGGAGACGCTGTTCGACGATATGGCGGGCAAGCTGGGGATGGACCGGCTGGAATTTCGCAAGTTGAACGCGTTGCGCGACGGGCAGGCGACGGTGTTTGGTCAGACGCTTCATGGTGTGGGGATCGCGGCTTGTCTGGAAGCGCTGGAAGGGCCTTGGACAGAAGCGCTGGAACGGGCCGAGCGAGCCAATGCCGGGGGCGGGCGCGTGCGGCATGGGGTTGGCATCGCGTCCTGCTGGTATGGCTGCGGGAATACGGCGATTGCCAATCCGTCGACCATTCGGATCGGGTTGACGCGCGACGGACGGCTTTGCCTGCACCAGGGCGCGGTGGATATCGGGCAGGGGTCGAACACGGTGATCCCGCAGATCGCGGCGGATGCGTTGGGGCTGCCGCTGGCGCAGATGCAGGTCATCGGGGCGGATACCGCGCTGACCCCGGATTGCGGGAAGACGTCCGGGTCGCGCCAGACCTACGTGACCGGAAGCGCGGCATTGCGCGCCGGGCAGGCCTTGCGGGCGCTGATCCTGAAGCAGACGAACATGGGGCCGGCGGCGGTTCTGCACCTTGAGGGTGCCAATCTGCGTGTGAGCGACGGCGCGCGGGAGCAAGCGATTGATCTGGCGGCGCTTTCCGAGCAGGCGCATGGGTATGTCCTGTGCGCCGAGGAAAGCTATGACCCGCCGACGCAGCCCTTGGACGAGGATGGGCAGGGTGTTCCCTATGCCGTCTATGGCTATGGCGCGCAACTGGTGGAGCTGTCGGTGGACATGGGCCTTGGCACGGTCAAGGTTCACAAGGTCACCGCGGCGCATGATCTGGGCCGGGTGATCAACCCGCAGCTCGCCGAAGGGCAGGTCGAGGGCGGTATCGCGCAGGGGCTGGGCCTTGCACTGATGGAGGAGTTCATTCCGGGGCGGACGGAGAACCTGCACGATTACCTGATCCCCACGACGGGCGACATGCCCGAGATCGAGACGATCTTTCTGGAGGTGCCGGACCCCGAGGGGCCGATGGGCGCGAAGGGGCTGGGAGAGCATGTGCTGATCCCGACCGCGCCCGCGATATTGAACGCGATCCGGGATGCGACCGGGGCGCTGGTCACACGCCTGCCCGCGTTGCCGCATCGCGTACTGGCGGCGATCCGGGAGGCCGGGCATGGCTGAGCGCGAGCGCGAGGAGAAGATCCGCTGCGATGCCTGCCCGGTGATGTGCTATATCGCGCCGGGCAAGATCGGGGCGTGTGATCGCTATGCCAACGAGGATGGCCGGATCGTGCGCTGTGATCCGCTGACCATACTTGACCGTAGGGTCGCCAAGGGGGGCGCGGTGAAACCGTTTCTTGGGCCTGAATGGGATGGCGAGGTTCTGGGCGGCGAGGAGGTTTTCGTCAGCGGCGTTGGGGCGGGCACGACCTATCCCGATTACAAGCCCGCGCCCTTCATCGTCAGCCGCGAGGTGGAGGGCGCGGATTTCGTCACCGTGGTGACCGAGGCGATCTATTCTTATTGCGGGGTGAAGGTGAAGATCGACACCGACCGGCACCTCGGGCACGAGACCGCCACCGTGCGCAGCAATGGCGAAGCGGTGGGGCATGTTACCACCTCGGAATATGGCTCGCAGATGTTGTCTTTGGGCGGGGTGGATCATCTGACCGGCGGTGGCAAACCCGAGGGGCGCGCGACCTGCGATGCGCTGATGCGGCTGTGCAACCGCGAGGCGGTGGAACTGGAGATCGACGACGGCGCGACGGTGGTCGTTCAGGCCGGGCAGGCGCCAGTGGTCAACGGTCAGCGCGAGGAACGGATGCGCGTCGGCTGCGGCTCGGCCACGATCGGCATGTTCGCCAGCCAGTGGCATGGGCTGGTGGACGAGGTGGTGGTGGTGGACGACCACATCACCGGCGTGGTCAGCGAGCACCAGGCGGGCAAGGTGCTGGACTGGGCGGATACGGGGATACGGATCAAGGGGCGACGGTCGACGCCGGGGCGGTATTTCCGGGTGGCCGAACCGGGGCAGGGCTGGGGCGGGACCGATCTGGACGATCCGCTAGCGATCCTGAACCCGTGGCTGGAGAAGAAGGGCGCGCGGCCGGGATTGACGCTGTTGATGGTCAGCACGACGGGCGAACATTACGGGTATTACGTGCTGGACGATGATTTGCAGCCGCGCGAGGCGGAACTGCCGGCGGCGTTGAAGCCGTCGGTGGACCTGATCGCGGAGAATTGCGAGCCGGCGCTCTGCACGGTGATGTTCCAGGCGGGCGCGGGCGGGTCGCTGCGGTCGGGCGTGACGCAGAACCCGGTGAAGCTGACCCGGTCGGTGCAGGCGCTGAAGACGCGGGTGACCTGTGGCGGCGCGCCGGCGTTTGTCTGGCCCGGGGGCGGGATCACTTTGATGGTGGATGTGCTGAGGGTGCCAGAGGGCTCGTTCGGACATGTGCCGACGCCCGCGCTGGTGGCGCCGCTGGAGTTCACCTTGAGCCGGGAGGATTATCGGGCGTTGGGGGGGCATGATTCGGCGGTGCGGACCATCGCGGATATCCTGAAGCATGGCGGCGAATACGGCGGCGCGGTGCGCGTGCTGGAGGGCGACTGATGCAGAGGGCACAGGCGCGGTGGCTGCCCGACGGGAAAAGGCTGCACCTGCATCACGGGCCGATCGACATGATCCTGGGCATCGAGGGCGCGGGGCGCAACGCGGCGTATCAGAGAGCGGTGGCGCGGTTCGAAACACTGCTGGAGGAACTGGTGGCGGAGTTGCCGCGATTGCGCAGCCCAGATGGAAGCGGCGTTACGGGCGGGGCCGCACGGCGCATGGTGTCGGCGGTGGCACCGTTCGCGCCGGCGTTCATCACGCCGATGGCGGCGGTGGCCGGGGCCGGGGCCGAGACGATATTGCAGGCGGTGCTGGACGGGCCCGACGTGCGCAGGGCCTATGTGAACAACGGCGGCGATGTGGCGTTTCACATCGGTCCGGGAGAGGTGATGCGGGTGGCGATTGCAAGCCCGGTGCCGGGGCATGTGACGGTACGGCATGGTGACCCGGTACGCGGCGTGGCGACCTCGGGCGCGGGCGGGCGCAGCCATTCGCTGGGGATCGCCGATGCGGTAACGGTACTGGCGCGTGGTGCCGCGCCCGCGGATGCCGCCGCGACGATGATTGCCAATGCCGTAGACCTGCCGGGGCATCCGGCGATTGACCGCGTTCCGGCCTGCGAGGTGTCGCCGGACAGTGACCTTGGGCCGCGCGCGGTGACCCGGGCAGTCGGTGCGCTAAGTGCGGACGAGGTGGCCGAAGCGTTGGACGCGGGACGCGCCTATGCCGACAGACTGGTGGCGCGGGGTGTGGTCCATGCCGCCTGCCTGACGCTGCGTGGGCAGTGCGTGAGCGTCGGCGAGACTTTGATGATCGAAGAAAGAGACCCTGAACATGCCTGAATTCACGCTGCGCAAGACCGCGCTTTTTGTCGAGGAGATCCACCATGACGGCGGGCCGGTCGCGGAACGGCCCCGCCGCCGCGCCGCGATGGCGGCGTTGGTGAAGAACCCGTTCGCGGGCGCCTATGCCGCCGATCTGCAATCGGCGATGGACGATCTGAAACCCCTGGGGCTGATGATGACCGACCGGCTGATCGAGGCAATGAGCGGGCCGGAGGGCATCGACGGCTATGGCAAGGCCGCCATGGCGGGTGAGGCCGGAGAACTGGAGCATACCGCGCTGTGGCACGTACCGGGGGGCTATGCCATGCGCGCGCGGCTGGGCGAGGCGAAGGCGATCGTGCCCTCGTCGATGAAGCAGGGCGGGCCGGGCACTCGGATCGACGTGCCGCTGGGCCATATCAATGCCGCCTACGTGCGCAGCCATTTCGACGGGATGGAAGTGGGCCTGCCCGACGGACCCCGCTCCGATGAGCTGCTTTTCGTTTTGGCCATGAGCCGCGGCGGGCGTATTCATGACCGGATGGGCGGGCTGACGGTGGACGAGATCAAGGGCGAGGACGGGTTACGTTGAAGGTAGTGGGGGCTTTGCCCCCGTCCCGGGCAGGCCCGGGCCTCCCCCAGGATATTTCTGGCCAGAGGAAAAGGGGCGTCTGCGCGGGGGGCTGACCTTTGGTGATGAAGCCTCTATAGGCGTCGGGTGAGAAGTGATCGGACTGAACCTGACATGAGCGATACCCCAAGAAAGACACGTCAGCCGCTTTACAGCGCGGCGGACAAGCGGAACATGCGGTGGTTCTGGCAGGGGTACCTGCGGAAGCATTCGGGCAAGCTGTTGCTGGTGCTGGTGCTGATCCTGGTGCAGGGGCTGGTCTATCAGCAGTTCCTGGCGATGACCGAGGACGGCCTGCGGGTGATTTTCGAGTCTGGCGCGATGCGGGAGCTGATCGAGGTCTGCATCGTGGTGTTCGGATTGTTCGCGGTGCGCGGTGTCGTGTCTTTCCTTGCTCCGATGATCACGGTGAAGGTCTCGAACCAGGCGATTTACGAGATGCGGCGGGACCTGATCGGGCACCTGATGTCGCTGGATCTGGCCTATTTCGAGCGCACCAAGTCGGGCGAGATCATCCAGAAGCTGGTCACGCAGACGCAGGCAATCGGCGTGTTCGTGGGGCTGGGTGTGGCTGGGGCACTGCGGGATGCGGTAACTGTGGTGGTGGTCTCGGGCTACCTGATCTGGAAGAACCCGATCCTGTTCGTATCGGCCATCGTGGTGCTGCCCTTCATCATCATGGTGATGAATTTCGTCTCGGACCGGGTGAAGCAGGCGCAAGGCGAGGCCGAGGAGGCGCTGGGCGGCTACATGAACGGGATCGAGGAGACGGTGAACGGAATGCGCACTGTCAAGATCGCCCGGCAGGAGGAAGTCGAAAAGGACCGGCTGATGGGCGGCACGGATGCGATCCGGCGGCTGATGAACCGGGTGCAGGTGACCCAGGCGCTGGTAATGCCGTCGATCGACCTGAGCTCGGCCTTTGTCTACGTGCTGGTGATCGGCGGTGGCGGATACATGGTGCTGTCGCCGGAGTTCGAGGTGGACGGGGCCGGGATCATCACCTTCCTGCTGGGCATGGTGATGGTGTTCGATCCGGCGCGCCTGCTGGCGCAGTTCTTTGGCGGGCTGCAGTCGAATCTGGTGCTGCTGGACCGGGTGCGGAACCTTTACGACCAGGAGCCGAGCATCACGGATGCGGAAGGTGCGAAGACCGCGTTCGACACCGGCGGGGATATCGTGCTGAAGGATGTGACGTTCTCGTACTCCGGCGACCAGCCGTTGTTCGACGGGCTGAACATGCGTTTCGAAGGTGGAAAGGTTTCGGCCATCGTCGGCTCGACCGGTTCGGGCAAGACGACGATCCTGTCGCTTCTGTCGCGGCTATACGATGTGAAGGGCGGTGACATCACGTTTGGGGGCAGGCCCATAAGGGAGTTGCAGGTGGCAGCCCTGCGCGGGGCGTTTTCGGTGGTGGCGCAGGATATCGTCATCTTCAACGCGTCGATCTGGGACAATATCCGCTACGTCAATCCTGCGGCGACCGAGGCGCAGGTCTGGCAGGCGGCCGAGGATGCCGAGATCGCCGACCTGATCCGCGCCCGCGGCGATGTGCCGGTGGGGCCCAAGGGCGCGCAGCTGTCAGGCGGGCAGAAGCAACGGATCGCGATTGCGCGGGCGTTCCTGCGGGATGCGCCGATCCTGCTCCTGGACGAGGCGACCTCGGCGCTGGACCAGGCGACGGAAGAGCGGATCAAGTCGGCACTGGCGCGGCTGACGAAAGGCAAGACGACGATCGTGGTGGCGCACCGGCTGAGCTCGGTCGCCGATGCGGACCGGATATTCGTACTGGAATCCGGTCAACTGGTGGAGCAGGGGCGGCACGAGGATCTGTTGGCCGAAAACGGACTTTATGCACGGCTCTACCAGGCGCAGAAGAAAGGTTATGACGGCAGGTAGGCGGTACGGCGTTGCCGCGCAGGTTTGTCTCGACGGCCTTTGGCCTCGGCGTCGGGCGAGCTGCGGATGTGACGCTTGATTGTCCGGGCGCTGCGCGCGTGGTTGGGTCCGGTTTCGGCCGGAGGGGCAGTGCCCCTCCTATATGCTCTGATCGTATTCGCCGACCGATGGCTCGGTACGGATGACGGTGTCGATCTCCTTGAAGATCGCGCGCATTTCGTCGTCGGAGGTGGCGCTTTCGCAGACCACGACAAGGTTGGGCGTGTTCGACGACGCACGCACCAGGCCCCAGCTACCATTTTCGAGGATGACTCGGGCGCCGTTGACGGTGACGACTTCCTTGATGGGCTGGCCGGCGAAGCTGTCGCCCGCCTCGTGTTTGGCGACGAGTTTCTGCACCAGGCGGTCGAGCACGTCGTATTTCTCGGTGTCGGGGCAATGGGGCGACATGGTCGGCGTGGACCACGTGGTGGGCAGGGCGCGGCGCAGGTCGGACATGGACATGTCGGGGTTGCGGTCCATCAGCTTGCAGATTTCCACGGCGACGCGCATGCCGCAGTCGTAGCCGCGGCCCACGGGTTCGGCCAGGAAGTAGTGGCCGGATTTCTCGAACCCGGCGAGCGCTCCCAGTTCCTTCACGCGCCGTTTCATGTGGCTGTGGCCGGTTTTCCAATAGTCGGCTTTCACGCCGTTTTTCTGCAGTTCGGGGTCGGCGGCGAAGAGGCCGGTGGATTTCACGTCGGCCACGAAGGTGGAATTGGGGTGCAGTTTGCTGAGGTCGCGGGCCATGATGACGCCCATCTTGTCGGCGAAGATCTCTTCGCCCTCGTCGTCGACCACGCCGCAACGGTCGCCGTCGCCGTCGAAACCGAGGGCGAAATCGGCGCCCGAGTCCTTCACCGAAGTGGCCATGTCGTGCAGCATTTCCATGGCTTCGGGGTTGGGGTTGTAGTTGGGGAACGTGTAGTCGAGCGTGTTGTGCGAGGGGATGACCTCGACGCCGAGACGCTGAAACAGTTCGGGCGCGAAAGCCGACGCGGTGCCGTTGCCGGTGGCGCAGACCACGCGCAGTTTGCGGGACATGCGGAAATCGCCGACGAGGTCGTCGAGATAGGCCTCGCGCACGCCGCTCACGAATTCGTAGCCGCCGCCGGAATGAGGCTCGCCCTCGCCATTCAGGACGATGTCGCGCAACTCGCCCATCTCGTCGGGGCCGTGGGTCAGGGGGCGGTCGAAGCCCATCTTGACCCCGGTCCAGCCGTTAGGATTGTGCGAGGCGGTGACCATGGCCACGGCTGGCACGTCGAGGTGGAACTGAGAGAAATAGGCCACGGGCGAGAGCGCCGGGCCGATATCCTTGATGTGGATGCCGGCCTGCATGAGGCCGACGATCAGCGCGTTCTTGATCGACAGCGAATAGTCGCGGTAATCGTTGCCGACCGCGATCACCGGGTCGATGCCGCGGCGGCGCATCTGGGTGCCGAGGCCGAGGCCGAGGGCGGTGATGCCGGGCAGGTTGATCTCGTCGGGGTATTTCCAGCGGGCATCGTATTCGCGAAAGCCGGTGGGCGTGATCATCGGGTCGCGGAGGAATTCCCAGGTGTTCTGGGTCACGTCGGCAGCGGGTTTGGTCACGGAGATACCTTCAATTTGCGTCGATCCGGCAGGGGGTTTCCTTGGCGAGCCTGTCGAATTGCATGAGGCTCTGCAAGAGGGCGGGCATTTGATCCAGCGGGATCATGTTAGGGCCGTCCGAGGGCGCGGTGTCGGGCGCCTCGTGGGTCTCGATGAAGACGGCGGCGATGCCCAGGGAGACGGCGGCGCGGGCCATGACGGGGGCGAACTCGCGCTGGCCGCCGGAACTGCCGCCCTGGCCGCCGGGCTGTTGCACGGAATGGGTGGCGTCCATCACCACCGGGTAGCCGGTCGCGGCCATCTGCGGCAGGGACCGCATGTCGGCCACAAGCGTGTTGTAGCCGAAGGATGTGCCGCGTTCGGTCAACAGGATGCGGGTGTTGCCGGTGCTTTCGACCTTGGAGATGACGTTGGGCATGTCCCAAGGCGCGAGGAACTGGCCTTTCTTGATGTTGATCGCCGCGCCGGTTTCGCCCGCGGCGAGCAGCAGGTCGGTCTGGCGGCAGAGGAAGGCGGGGATTTGCAGGATGTCCGCGACCTCGGCCACCGGGGCGCATTGATCGGGCAGGTGGATATCGGTCAGGACGGGGACGCCGAGCGCGTCCTTGACCGATTGCAGCGCCTTGAGGCCTTCGTCGATGCCCAGGCCGCGCTTGCCCGAAAGGGATGTGCGGTTGGCCTTGTCGAAGGACGCCTTGAAGACGTATTGCGCGCTGGCCGCCGCGCAGGCCTCTTTCATCGCGCCTGCGATCATCTGGGCGTGATCGGCACTTTCCAGCTGGCAGGGGCCGGCGATGAGGGTGAGCGGCGCGTCGTTTCCGACGCGCAGGTCTGCAATTTCAACTGTTTTCATGTCTTACGACGAAACCTGTTCCTTGAGCACCGATGCGGTCAGCGACAGGAGTAGGTAGATACCGCCGAAGATCAGGAAGGCAAGCAAAGTGTTCTCGAACTTGCGCGGATAGGAGGGATCCTGCGAAGCGACGGGTTTCACCGCGACGGTCAGGTAGCGGACCTGCTTGTTCGCCTCGATCTCGGATTGGCGCTTGGTTTCCAGCGCGGATTGCAGCACGAGGTCGGCGGTGGCAAGGTCGGCCTGTGCCATCTGGATCTCGGCGGCCTGGCTGGCGAGCGAGGCGTTTTCCTCGGTCGCCTCGGTCAGGCGGGCGTTCTGCTTGGCCAGCTCCTGTGACAGGACCTGCACCTCGGAGCGCAGCGCCTCGACTCGGGCCGAGTTGGGGCGGGCGTTGGCAAGCTGAGTGTTCAGATCCAGCTGCTTTTCCTGCAATTGCAGTTCCACGTTGCCGATCAGCTGGCGGATATTGGCGATTTCGCCCTCGGGATCGAGGATCGAGCCCTCCTGCAATTCGACCAGCCGGCGCTGGGCGGCGCGGCGTTCATCCTTGGCCTCTTGCAAGGCGGCCTCGGCGGTCTTGACGGCATCGAAGCGTTTTTCCTGGCTGAGCGCGTCGACGCGTTCCTCGGCATATTCGATCAGCTTTTCGGAGAACTCGCGGCTGGTCTCGGGATCGGCGGTGGCGACCTCCAGGCGGATCACGCCCTCGGTCGGGTCATAGCCGAGGTTTACGTATTTCTCGTAGACCTTGTAGGCGGCCTCGTTCGTGGCATCGGGATCGAGCCGCTGGATCGGGTCTATCTCGTCGCCGCTGAACATCGCCTTGAATCCCACATCCTCGTTCAGGCGCAGCATGGCATCTTTGGATTCCAGGTAGGACTGCACCGCGATGGAATCCTGCCCGGTGGCGAATTGCGACGGCAAGAGCCCGCCCAGGCCGCCTTGGCTGCCGCCACCGCCGTCGGCGGTGATGATCAGGAATTCGGACTTGGTGGAATACATTGGCGTCGCCATGGTGTAGAAATAGTAACCCGCGATCAGCGTCGGCAGCATGACGAAGGCCGCCAGCCGCGACATGAGCAGCAGCATCTTCTTGCGGCGGCGCGAGGCGATGTCGCGCTGGATCTTCTGGATTTCCTTGGCGCGGCGATCGGCCGGGCTGAGCTCGGTCGAGGGCAGGGCGATCTGGCCTACCGGCACGGTCTGGGGCAGTTGGATGCGTTCGGACGGGGTTTCGGCCGGCTGGGTGTTCTCGCCGCCCGAGACAAGCTCGACGATGTTCGAGCGCTGGAACGGGTCGATGCCGCGAGCGCGCAGGAGGCGCACCGCGTCGAAGTCCGAGGTGGGCGCGAGCCCGTGTTTCTGGGCCATGCGGCGGGCCATGCGCAACTGGCGGCCGGTCAGACCCTCCTTGCGGATCTCGTCGATGTTCTGAGACACAGACATCTCGCGCGCCGAGGATACTTCGCCCTCGTGCACGGTCTCGTGCTGTGGGGTATCCTCTGCCGGCGGCTGCGGCGTGGTGTCGGGCGTCTGCTGCACGTCCTCCTCGGCCCGGGTGTCAGAGTCGGGCGCGGTGGCCTGCCCACTCCCCGGGGTGGTGCGGCGGATGCGGAATTTCCTAGCCTTGGGTTTCGTAGTCATAAAGCCGTTTCGCCTCTTCCAAGGTGTCGAAAAGATGCAGTTTGCCATCCATCAGGACGGCGGCCTCGCGCGCGAATTTCTCAAGCGTTGAAGGCTGGTGCGATACGATCACCACTGTGGTTGTGCGCAGTCGTTCCCGAAGGATGTCGCCCGCGCGCCGGTTGAATTCCACGTCTGTGGAACTGGGCATACCCTCGTCGATGAGGTACATGTCGAAATCGAGCGCCAGCATCAATGAGAATGTGAAACGCGATTTCATACCCGAAGAATAGGTGCCGAGCGGCTGGTCGAAATATTCGCCCAGATTGCAGACATAGCGGCAATACGCCTCGACATAGTCGGGATCGAGCCCGTAAAGCGTGGCGATATACCGCGCGTTTTCCTTGGCCGAGACGCGGCTGATCACCCCGCCCATGAAGCCCAGCGGGAAAGAGATGCGGCAGCCGCGCCGGATCTCGCCCTCGTCGGGCTTTTCAAGGCCTGCCATCATCTTGATCAGCGTGGTCTTGCCGGTGCCGTTGGGCGCAAGGATTCCGAGCGAGCGGCCAAGCTCCACCCGGAACGAGACGCGGTCAAGGATCACCTTGCGCTGCGTGCCCGTCCAGAAGGACTTGCTGACATTGTCGAACTCGAGCATCTCAAAGCTCCGTCGCTGCTCTTACCCTCGTTTATCGAGGTTTTCTTAAGGCGTTGTTAGCCCTGATCCCGCGCATTATGTCGGAATTGTCCACGATGTGACAACAAATCGGGGCAAATTTGTGTGCTTGATGAGAAAAAACGAGGAAGTGGCGCGAAAGCCGGGGAAGCTCTGGCGCCGCATGGTTGAGGTGACGGTTCGCGCAGGGTCAGGCGACGGCGTGCCACGCCATGCCGGCCAGCACGGCGCCTGAGAGGCCGAAGCTGAAATAGGCGAAGAATATCCGCGGCTTGACCAACGCCCAGACGGCGATGGCGGCGGGGATGCAGCTGACGCCGCCGGCGATGACGAAGCTCATGGCGGCACCATTGCTCATGCCCTGATCCAGCAGCGCGTCGATCAACGGCACCGCGGCATAGCCGTTGAGGTAGGCAGGTGCGCCCACGAGAGCCCCGAGGAGGATCGTGCCGATCCCGTCGCCGCCCAGCACCCTGGCGATGGCGTCGGCCGGAATGTATTCCAGCATCACCGCCTCGATCACGTAGGCCAGTGTCAGCCATTTCAGCAGAAAGATGCCGTTGTCGATGGCGGTCTCGCGGAATGTATCATTTCGGGCGGGGTCGGACCAGAATCGCCAGACGGGCCGGCCCTGGAACGGCTTCTTCGCGCTGCAGCAGCCGCCGGTCCGGCGGTTTTCGCGCAGCGGATCGGCGAAGAGGGGTGACCGGGCCAGCGCCATGGTGGCGAACCCGCCCATGAGGCCAACGCCCACCGCGGCGACGGCCTTGGCCACGGCGAAATCCCAGCCGATGGTGCCGGAGGTGATCAGGAACATGGCCGGATCCATCAATGGCGAGGCCAGCCAGAAGGCCATGACCGCGCCCAGCGGCGCGCCGAGGGCCAGCATTGCGGCGATGAAGGGAATGACCTCGCACGAGCAGAAGGGCGAGAGACCGCCGAGCAGGGCGGCGAGGAAGATCATGCGGATCTGGCGGCCCTCGAAGGCCTTGGCCAGCAGGGTCTCGGCCCCGGTGGCCTTCATGTAGGCCACGGCGAGGACGGCGAAGAGGATGAACGGCGCGGTGTGCAGCAGCGCGCCCCCCGTGAAGATGACCGTGGGCCAGAATTGCGGCGGGTCGAGCACGGCCACGGCGGCGAGGATCAGCGCCAGCGCCAGCCAGGCCTTGTCAAGGCTGGCCCATCTGCGTCGCAGGGTAGGGGCGGAGATGTCAGCCATGCTGGTGGTGCTCCGGGTCCTCGTGGGCGCAATGGTCCCTGTCGGCGCAGCATTCGCGCAGCAGGAAATCGGCCAGCGCGTGCAGTTCGTCATAGGCGACGGCGGCGCAGATGATGCTGCGGCCCTGTTTTTCCTGCCGGACAAGCCCGGCCTGCGCCAGAATCTTCATGTGATGGGTCAGGGTCGAGCCCGCAACCCCGGCGCGTTCGCCCAACTCGCCGATGCGCAGCCCCTCGGGACCGGCGCGCACGAGGGTGCGCAGCACGGCGAGGCGTTGCTCGGAGCCCAGCGCGGCAAAGGTCGAGGCGGTGAGGGCGAGATCGAGGTCGGGAATCGAGGTTTGTTTCATGTTTCTAGAATTATCGAAATTATGGCCGCTTGCAAGCCATATTTCTAGAAATATCGAAATGACAGCCTGTGCGCGCCTTGTTCAGACCCTTTAACATCGCGCTGCACTGCGGTATGAGCGGCGCTATTGAAACCCGAAACGAAGAGGATTTCCCAAGATGGGTTACAAGATCGTCGTCGCGGGCGCCACGGGCAACGTGGGCCGCGAAATGCTGAACATCCTGGCCGAGCGCCAGTTTCCTGTCGACGAGATCGCGGTGCTTGCCAGCCGCCGGTCCATCGGCACAGAGGTCAGCTTTGGCGACAAGACCCTCAAGACCAAGGACATCGAGGGATTCGATTTCACCGGCTGGGACATTGCGCTGTTCGCCATCGGCTCGGAGGCCACCAAGAAATACGCGCCGATCGCCGCCAAGGCGGGCTGCGTGGTGATCGATAACTCCTCGCTTTACCGCTATGACGCGGATGTGCCGCTGATCGTGCCGGAGGTAAACGCGGATGCGATCACGGGCTATTCCAAGAAGAACATCATCGCGAACCCCAACTGTTCGACCGCGCAAATGGTCGTGGCGCTGAAGCCGCTGCACGACCGCGCGAAGATCAAGCGCGTCGTGGTCAGCACGTACCAGGCGACCTCGGGCGCGGGCAAGGAAGGCGTCGACGAGCTGTGGGATCAGACCAAGGCGATCTACAACCCCACGGACGAAGTGCCGCCGAAGAAGTTCCAGAAGCAGATCGCCTTCAACGTCATTCCGCATATCGACGTCTTCATGGAGGACGGATCGACCAAGGAAGAGTGGAAGATGGTGGTCGAGACCAAGAAGATCGTCGATCCGTCGATCAAGGTCACGGCGACCTGCGTGCGGGTGCCGGTGTTTGTGGGGCACGCGGAGTCGGTGAACATCGAGTTCGAGGAGTTCCTGGACGAGGACGAGGCCCGCGACATCCTGCGCGAGGCGCCGGGGATCATGGTCGTCGACAAGCGCGAGGATGGCGGATACGTCACGCCGATCGAATGCGTGGGCGACTTCGCCACCTTCATCAGCCGCATCCGGCAGGACAGCACGATCGACAACGGCATCAACCTGTGGTGCGTCAGCGACAACCTGCGCAAGGGTGCTGCGCTGAACGCGGTGCAGATCGCGGAAACGCTGGGCAACCGGGTGCTTCAGAAGGGCTAAGTCATTTCAGCAGCTTTGAAATTCCGACCGCGCCGCCCCTGACAAAGGGCGGCGCGGTTTCTTTTTTGCAAAAAAGTTTCGATTGCCACCCAAGAACGCCGCGCTTGCACGCGTCCCAATAGAGACCGATCATCCGGCCAACTATCCTGGAGTAGACACCATGCGTTCTCTTTCCCTTATCATCCTTGCCGCCCTGCCGTTTCCCGCACTGGCCGAAGACTTCGCGCTTACAAGCGAGGTGGACGCCGTCACGCTGTACCCCCAAGGCGCCACGATCACGCGGCAGGTGCCTTACAGCATACCGGCCGGGCAGCATCAGCTGATCCTGACCGATCTGCCGCGGTCGACGCCGCTGGCCTCGGTGCGCGTGGCGGTCGAGGGCGCGGCGATGGGCAGCGTCACGGCGCGGCGCGATTTCGTGCCGCCGCGCACTGAAGAGGAAACCGTCGCGTTGCAAGCCGCCCGCGCCGAGGTGGAGCGGCTGGAGGACGAACTGCGGGACGCGCGCGCGGCGGTCGAGACCATCCGGTTGGAGGCCGAGGCGGCCCGGGCCCGCGTGGCGTTTCTGGAAAAGCTGGGCGAGGGCGAGGGCGTGACCGAGCTGGACATTGCCGCCCTGCGCGACCTGTCCGCGATGATCGGCGAAGAGACCCTGGCGGCGCTTCGCACGGCCCAGGATGCCGAGCGTCGGGCCGATGCCGTGGCGCGGTCTCTGGAGGATCTGAAAGAAGAACTGGAGCGCGCGAAACAGGCCGAAGCCGCACTGGTGCCCGAGGACGAGGACCGCGCGATGCTGGCCGTGGCCGTGACGGCAGACACCGAAGCCGAAGGCGTGGTGACCGTCACCTACAATACCGATGCGGCGGGGTGGGAGCCGGTTTACGACCTGCGCCTTGACCGCGCCAGCGGTGCGTTGACGCTGGAGCGCGGCGCGTATGTCGCGCAGTCCACGGGCGAGAACTGGCAGGCGGCGGAACTGACCCTGTCGACCGTGCGCCCCAGCGAGCAGACCGCACCCAGCGAGGTCTGGCCATGGCTGCGCCGGATCTACGAGGAGCCGGTACCGCAACCTCCCATGCCGCTGGCGCGCGGTGCCGCCGAGTCCGACATGGCGGCGGGGGCTGCCAAGGAAGAGGCGATGGCGGTCATGCCCGAGCCTGTCACCGCCGCCGCCGATTTCGACGGGCTGTCAGTGACCTACAGCTATCCGGGCACGGTGTCGGTCGCCACCGGGGCGGACCGCGTGCGCCTTGCGCTGGGGACGCTGGAGACGCAGGCCGAAACGGTGGCCAAGGCGGTGCCGCTGAACGACCCCAGCGCCTTCCTGGTGGCGGAGTTCACCAACGACATGGGCGAGTTGATCCTGCCCACCGCCGAGGCGAGCTTTTACCTGGATGGGCGGTTCGTGGGACAGCGTTACCTTGAGATGATTCCGGCGGGTGAGGAGGCGGAGCTGTCCTTTGGTCCGATCGAGGGGCTGCGCCTGTCCCGCACGGTCGAGGACCGGGCCGAGGGTGACCGCGGCGTGATCTCGAAATCCAACCGGATATCCGAGACGGTGCGCATCGAGGTCGAGAACCTGACCGGCGAGGCCTGGCCGCTGCGGGTGCTGGACCGGGTGCCCTATTCCGAGCAGGAAGACCTGAAGATCGCCTGGGAAGCGACGCCCGTCCCGACCGAGAAGCTCGTTGACGACAAGCACGGGGTGCTGGCGTGGGAGTTCGATCTTGCTGCGGGTGAAACGCGGGAGATTCGCTTGGAGCACACGATCCAATGGCCGGATGGCATGATGCTGCAGTAGGGCGCGTCAGGTGATCGCGCGGTTCCGCGGCGCGCTCATGATACAGTGACCGGCCGCGGCGCCGATGCGATCAGGGTGAATAGGGTTCCGACCAGGAAGGTGACGCGAAAGAGCGGCTTTCCCGGCGCGGTTGTGGGTGCGTCTGCCCGCGCATGGCGGCGCGCCGCCTTGCGATCCTTCGGTCGGCCCCGGAAGCTGGTCGGGGCCTTCGCCGTCTCGCTCGTTGCCTGGATGTGTCAGGCCCAATCTGCCGCCGGTAGGCGGTGAAATTTCGGCGGCATGGCGGTGATCGCCCAGTTCAGAACCGTTCGGCGCGAAGCACCTGGCAATCGGTGACGCAAACGACGCCGATGTGGCGCTCGACCACGGAAAAGGCCGCTTCCAGCAAGCTGTCGAGCCGCTCGGGCCGGATGATGCACACGACCTGCACCATGCCATCGGCCCGGCCCACCTGGCCAGTGCGATCCCAGGAGCCGGACCGGCCCGAACCGCCGAAGACAGGAAGGATCGTGTAGCCGGTCACGTCGGCGGCCAGAAGCGCATCGGTCAGGCGGCTTTGCATGACCTTCTCGATCGTGATTTCGACTCGTTTGGCATTGTGTGTCTGCATGTCAGCCTCCTGTAGCGGCGCTGGCAATCGCCACGTAAAGCGGGATGCCCAGCACGAGGTTGAAGGGGAAGGTCACGCCAAGCGAAAGCGTCAGGTAGATCGAGGGATTCGCCTCGGGCAGGGCGACGCGCATCGCGGCGGGAACGGCGATGTAGCTGGCCGAAGCCGAAAGCACCATCAGCAGGACCGTGCCTCCGGTGGAGAGCCCAAGAAGCAACGCGGCGCCGAGACCGAAAAGGCTGCCGATGACCGGCATGAAAAGGCCGAAGACGAGACCGCCGAGGCCGATGGCCTTGCGCCCCTTGGCCATCCCGCGCCCGGCAACGAGGCCCATGTCCAGAAGAAAGAGGCACAGAACGCCCTTGAAGGGGGCGACGATGAAGCTGTCGATCTCGGCCAGCCCCGTGGGGCCGGTTGTCCAGCCGATAAGAAAGCTGCCGACCAGCAGGACGATGGAGCCGTTCAAAAGGATCTCGCGCCAGAGGCCGGAATCCATTCGGCCCGATTTCTCGCCGCGCGACACCAGCCAGAGGGCCGACAGGATCGCCGGGGCCTCCATCGCGGCGGCGACGGCGACCATGTAGCCTTCGGACGAGATGCCCCGGCTTTCAAGTATCGAGGTTGCGGCGACGAAAGTGACGATGGAGATCGACCCGTAATGTCCCGCCACGGCTGCGGCATTGAGGCGGTCCATGCCGGTGGCGACACGCAGGAGCGCGAAGGCGACGAACGGCAGAAGGCCCGACAGGATCACACCGGCCAGCAGGGTCAGGCCAAGGGTCGCGTCGATGCCGTGATCGGCGACGCTGACCCCGCCCTTGAACCCGATGGCGAAGAGCAGGTAGATCGACAGAGCCTTTGCCGCGGCCTCGGGCACCGAAAGGTCCGACCGGGCCAGCGCGGCGGCGAGGCCGAGTGCGAAGGATAATACGATCGGCGAGATCAGGTTGTCGGCGGCCAGCGCGAATATTTCCATCATCCAGCATCCCCTCCGAATGAATTTTAACGGGGTTTAGGACATTCATGAAAGAAGACAACAGGAAATCATGCGCGGCGGCGGACGGCGCCAAGGTCAGACCGGGACGAAGCCTTCTTCCTCGGGCACGTAATGCTCGATCACGCCTTCGCCGATATCGTGCCAGAGGCCATGCAGGGTGAGGTTGCCCGATTCAATGGCGGCGGCCACGAAGGGGAAGGTGACGAGGTTTTCGAGGCTGACGAGCACGGCCTGCTTTTCCAGTGCCGCAACGCGTTCTTCGGTGTCCTTGATCTTTCTCACCCGCTCGTAGCCGGGGCGAAGGATGTCCATCCAGCGGCCGACAAAGCTGGTCTTGTCGTTGAGTTCCGGCGCCTCGCCCGAGCACATCGCGTCGCAGCCGCGCACGCCGCCGCAGTTGGAATGGCCCAGCACGATGACATGCGCGACCTTGAGTGCGGTGACGGCATATTCGACCGCCGCCGAGGTGCCGTGCTGCTGGCCGTCGGGGGTGAAGGGCGGCACGAGGTTGGCTATGTTGCGGTGCAGGAAGAACTCGCCCTGGTCTGCGCCGAAGATGGCGGTGACGTGCACGCGGCTGTCGCAGCAGCAGATGACCATGGCGCGCGGATGCTGCCCCTCTTGGGCGAGGTGGCGGTACCAGGCCTGGTTGTCCTGGTACTTGGTGGCCTTCCAGCCCTTGTAACGTTGCACGAGATAGCTGGGGAGCGGGCGGACTCTTTTCATTTCGGCGCCTGTCTGTCTGTACACTGTCCGGGCGGTGATAGTCGGAATTCGAAAAGAATTCGAGACAGAAATTGGTCGCATGGCAACCATTCCCAAAGGCTTTGTCGCCATGGTCCGGCGTGCCGAGGGGGCTTGGATATGTGGGAAACACCGTGGAAACGATTACCCTTTTGAACCAGACCGAGGTCGTGCAGCTGGACGAGGGTCGGCTGGAGCAGCTTTACCTGCAACTGGGCGAGGCCGGGGCGGAAGATGTGCTGTGCCGGGCGCTGGAAGAACTGGCGGTGCGCCTGTCCCATACCGAGCGGTGCTTTCGATGCAACCGGGTGCAGGACATGCGCAAGAGCGCCCGCAGTCTGATCGCCATCGCCGAGCAGATCGGTATGAGCAAGCTTGCCGGCGTGGCGCGGGACGTGACGCAGAGCATCGACCTGCACGACGAGGTCGCGATGGCCGCCACGCTGTCGCGGCTGCTGCGGATCGGCGAGCGGTCGCTGCTCGAGGTTTGGGACTTGCAGGATTATTCCGTCTGAGGTCTTGCAGGTGCGGCGCGGCAGGCTAGGCTGAGCGGGAACGAAACCATCCCGGGACATGCGACATGCCGCTTGAGTTTGCACCGGAAGGGGCTGATGCCCTTCCGCTTCACGTGATCGAACAGGAGGCGCTGGAGGACTGGCTGTCGGGTCAGGCGGCCACCGTCTCCACCTGGGTGAAGGCGGCGGGCTTCACCGGTGGGCTGGGCCAGTCGGTGCTGGTGCCCGACGGCAATGGCGCGCCGGTGATGGCGCTGGCGGGCTACGGGACCGAGGCGACGCGCAAGCGGGGGCGGTTCCACCTTGCCGCGCAGGCCGCGAGCTTGCCCGAGGGGGTCTATCGTCTGGAAGGGCTGGCGCCGGAGCGGGCCGCCGAAGAGGCGCTGGGCTGGCTGTTCGCGGGCTATGCCTTTGGCCGCTACAAGGATCAGAAACCCGCCAAGGCAAGGCTCGTAGCACCAGAGGGCGTGGATGCGGCACGGCTGCAGGCGATTGCCGCCGGCGAGGCACTGACGCGCGACCTGATCAACACGCCCGCCTCGGATATGGGGCCGGTGGAGCTGGAAGCGGCCTGTGCCGACATGGCAAAGGAACAGGGCGCGGAGATCGAGGTCGTTCGCGGCGAGGCGCTGCTGGACGAGAATTTTCCGATGATCCACACGGTGGGCCGCGCCGCCGCGCAGGCCCCGCGCCTGATCGACATGCGCTGGGGGGATACGGGGCCCAGCCTGACGCTTGTGGGCAAGGGCGTGTGTTTCGACACCGGGGGGCTGAACCTGAAGCCGGGCGCGAGTATGGGCCTGATGAAGAAGGACATGGGCGGGGCCGCCACGGTGCTGGGGCTGGCGCGGATGATCATGGCGCTGAAGCTGCCGGTGCGGTTGCGGGTGCTGATCCCGGCGGTGGAAAACTCGGTCAGCGGCAATGCGTTCCGGCCCGGCGACATCCTGACCGCCCGGAACGGCAAGACGGTGGAGATCAACAATACCGATGCCGAGGGGCGGCTGGTGCTGGCCGATGCGCTGAGCTTCGGGGCCGAGGCCGAGCCGGACCTGATGATCTCGATGGCGACGCTGACCGGGGCCGCAAGGGTGGCCGTGGGGCCGGATATCGCGCCCTACTTTACCGACGATGGCGTGCTCTCGGGCGCGCTGGACGCGGCGGCGGCCGAGGTCGCGGACCCGGTCTGGCGGCTGCCGTTCCACGAGCCCTACGAGGCGATGATCGAGCCGGGGATCGCCGATCTGGACAACGCGCCCTCGGGCGGGTTCGCCGGCGCAATCACCGCGGCGCTGTTCCTGCGTCGGTTCGCGGGGGGCACGCGATACGCGCATTTCGACATCTACGGCTGGAACCAGAGCGCCGCGCCGGGCCGGCCCAAGGGCGGGGTCGGCATGGGCGCGCGGGCGCTCTTGCAGGCGCTGCCCGAGGTGCTGGCGCTATGACCGACCGGCGGCGGCTGCATTCCAATGGCCGCGTGGCCGAGGCGGGGCTGCTGGGGCAGGTCGAGGCGGAGTTGTTCGTGGAAGGTGAGGACCGGCAGGTGATGGTGCCGGTCACGCCGATCCTGTCTGAGCCGGACGGCAAGCGCGAGCGTGAGCTGATTTTTGGCGAGGGTGTGCGCCTGCTGGAAGAGCGCAACGGTTGGGTCTTTGGCTATGCACTGCGCGATGGCTATGCGGGGTATGTCAAAGCGGATGATTTGGCCGCGCCGAAAGGGCCGCCGAACCACATCGTGCAGGCGCGGATGACCCATGCGCTGGGAGCGCCGGATTTCAAGGCGCAGACCGAGCATATGATGCTGAGCCTGGGGGCCCGAGTGAGCGTTACCGGCACCAAGGGACGCTGGGCCGAGATCCTTGCGCCCGAGGGCCGGATGTATGTGCCGTCGATCCATTTGCGCGAGGACAGCGCAGTCGAGAACGACCCGGTGGGCGTAGCCGAACGGCTGATCGGCACGCCCTATGTCTGGGGCGGAAACTCGGCGCTTGGGATCGACTGTTCGGGGCTGGTGCAGGTCGGGTGCCTGGCCTGCGGCGTGGCCTGCCCCGGTGACAGCGACATGCAGGCCGCCGAGCTTGGGCAGGACCTGCCCGCAGATGCGCCGTTGCAGCGTGGCGACCTGTTGTTCTGGAAGGGGCATGTGGCCTGGGTGGTTGACCCCGAGACGATCCTGCACGCCAATGCGTATCACATGGCCGTCGCTTATGAACCATTGCAAGACGCCATCGCGCGGATCGAGGCGCAGGGGGACGGGCCGGTGACGGCCCGCAAGAGACTGGAGACAAAGCCATGAGTGACCCGTTCTTCCAGCCCGTTTCGGGCTTCGAGCTGCCGCGTTTCGCCGGTGTGCCGACCTTCATGCGGCTGCCGCATCTGCTGCCGGATCATGCGCGGTATGGTGATGTGGATGTGGGGATCATCGGGGTGCCTTGGGACAGCGGCACCACCAACCGGCCCGGACCACGCCACGGGCCGCGGCAGTTGCGCGATGCGTCCACGATGATCCGGGCGCAGCATGCGGTGAGCGGTGTGCGGCCATTCGAGGCGCTGAACTGTGCCGATCTGGGAGACGTGGGCCCGAACCCGGCCGACATCGCGGACAGCATGGAGCGGATCACGACGTTCTATAAAGGCGTGGTGGATGCCGGGATAACGCCGCTGACGGCGGGGGGCGATCACCTGACCAGCCTGCCGGTGCTGCGCGCGGTGGCCAAGGATGGCCCGTTGGGCATGGTGCATTTCGACAGCCACACGGACCTTTTTCACAGCTATTTCAACGGGCAGATGTATACCCACGGCACGCCCTTCCGCCGCGCGGTGGAAGAGGGTCTGCTGGACCCCAAGCGCGTGGTGCAGATCGGGCTGCGGGGCAGCATGTACGATTCCGAGGACCGCGATTTCGCGAAGGCCGAGGGCATCCGCCTGATCCTGATCGAAGAGTTCTTCGAGCGCGGCGTGGCCGACGTGATGGCCGAGGCGCGGGAGATCGTGGGCGAGAAGCCCACCTACGTGTCCTATGACATCGATTTTGTCGATCCGACCTTTGCGCCCGGGACCGGCACGCCCGAGGTGGGCGGGCCGAACTCGTACGAGGCGTTGCAGGTGTGCCGGGAGCTTGAGGGCGTCAACATCGTGGGGGCCGACATGGTCGAGGTGTCGCCGCCGTTCGATGCCAGCGGGAACACGGCGTTCCTGGGCGTGTCGATCATGTTCGAGATCCTGTGCGTGATGGCGGCGGGCCGTGCGTCATGAGCGGGATCGTCAATACCGAGCAGGCCGAGCACTGGTCGGGCAAGGCCGGCGAAGTCTGGGTGCGCGAACAGGCCATGTTCGACGGGCTGATGGCGCCGGTGCTGGACCTTTTGATGGCCCGGGCCGGATTGCAGGCAAGCGACCGGGTGGTCGATATCGGTTGCGGCACCGGGGCGGGGCTGATCGCAGCGGCGCAGATCGTGGGCGAGGGCGGCCACGTGACCGGGCTGGACGTGTCGGGGCCAATGCTGGAGCTGGCAAAAGAGAGGTTGCAAGCTGCGGGCGTGACCAATGCGACCTGCCTTTTGGCCGATGCGCAGGTGCATGATTTCGGGGACGCGGCGGCGGATCATCTTGTGTCACGCTTTGGCGTGATGTTCTTTGACGACCCGGTGGCGGCCTTCGCCAACATGCGGGGCGCGTTGAAACCGGGCGGGCGCGTGACCTTCGTGTGCTGGGCCGGGATGGACGGCAACCCGTGGTTTCGCATCCCCGCCGAGGCGGCGAAATCCGTGGTGGGCGCGCCCCCACCAAAGGACCCGCGTGCGCCTGGGCCGATGGCGTTGTCAGAAGCGGAATATGTGCGGGACATCCTGGGGCGGGCCGGGTTTCAGGGAATCGGGCTGACGACCGAAGAGGTCACATTAACCCCCATTGGCGACCTGGAGCAGAACGCTACGTTCGCGTCACGCGAGGGGCCTGCAGGCCGGATCGTCAAGGACATGGGCGGTGGGCGCGAGGACTATGCCGCCGTTGCGGATAAGCTGCGCGAGGCCTTGAAAGCGTTCGAGACCCCGGACGGCGCGCTGCGCATTCCGGGGCGGGTGCATGTGGTCAGCGCGACCGCAGGCGGTTGAGCACCTCGCGCGAGGCGTAGCCGTCGACCTTCATGCCCGCGCTTTGTTGGAAGCCCATGATCGACTTCGCGGTGTTGGGCCCGATGATGCCGTCGATCTTTTCCAGCGGATAGCCCATCTGCTTCAGCCGGCGCTGGATTTCCTTGCGCTCCTCGAAGCTGACGGGCGTGTAGCCGCGCGGCCAGCTGGCCTGGATCGCGGGGCCGCCCTTGATGCGGTCCGACAGGTGCCCGACGCCGATGGCGTAGGCGTCGGCATTGTTGTAGCGCTTGATCACGTCGAAATTGGAAAAGACCATGAAGGACGCGCCGGCAGGACCGGCCGGTTGCAGGATGCGGGCCGAGCCGTAATCGCGCACCGGGCGGCCATCGACGCCAACGACGCCCTGGGCGGCCCATTGCGAGGGCATCCGGGACGTGTTGCCGAAGCGGGCGCCGCTGGGCACGCGCACCTCGACGCCCCAGGGCATGCCTTTGCGCCAGCCGAAACGTTTCAAATAGGCGGCGGTGGAGGCAAGCGCGTCGGAGGGATCGTTCGACCAGATGTCGCGGCGGCCATCGCCGGTGAAATCCACGGCATAGGCCTCGTAGGAGGTGGGGATGAACTGAGTATGGCCCATTGCCCCGGCCCAGGAGCCGAGGAAGTTGCGCGGCGTGGTGTCGCCGTTCTGCAGGATCTTCAGCGCGGCCATCAACTGTTTTTCGAAGAACTCGCCGCGGCGGCCGTCGAAGGCCAGCGTCGAGAGCGCCTCGATCACGGGGATGTCGCCCATGCGGGTGCCGTACTTGCTTTCCAGCCCCCAGACGGCGGTGACGACCTCGGCCTCGACGCCGTAGGCCTGTTCGATCCGGTTCAGGGCGCGGCGGTGGCGTCGCAGGGCCTGCTGGCCCATGCCAACACGCTCGGGCGAGGCGGCGCTGTCGAGGTAGTCCCAGATCTGACGCTTGAACTCGGCCTGGTTTCGATCTTTCGAGACAACGTCGGCGTTGTAGTTGATGCCCTGGAAGGCGGCGTCGAAGACCTGCGCGCTGATGCCGCGCGACAGGGCGCGGTTGCGGAACGAACGGACCCAGTTGTCGAAGGCGGGGTTCGAGACGCGGGTGACCTGCGCGTCGCCCGTGCTTTCGCTCAGTGCCTCGGGGCGCAGGCGGGGGCGCAGGGACTTGGTGGAAAGCGCCACGCGGGTGACCTGTGGGGTTGCCGTGGCGGGGTGGATCGCTGCGGGCCGCGCGACGGGCCGGACCGACGATTCGATGGCCGTGGCCGCGGCTCCGCCCGACAGAAACGCCGCGCCCAGAACTGGAAAGAGATACCTGACAAACATTGCTCGCCCCTTTTTGATGGGTTTGAGCGGAGCATAGCCTGAAACAGCCTGTTTCAAAAGTGTTCAATGAGGATGTCGGGCGAAGTGTCGCCGGTGCTTAGCCCGTTTCACAGGTCATGGCGGCGAGGCATTCGCGCAGTAAAATGGCACGACGCGGGCGGAACGAGGCGCCGGTAAGTTCGAGCCCGCGCATCCGGTCGAGGCGGAAGGCGCGGAAGTCGCCGCGCAGGTGACAGAAGGCCAGAAGGCAGAGCGAGGATTGCATGAGGACGACCGATAGGGGATCGACCTCGCGCGTCGTTTCGCGGCCTTCGGCGTCGGAATAGTCGAAACGGATCGTCTTCTCCTCCCAAGTGGCGCGGCGCAGGCGGGCGGTGTCCACGCCCGATTGCGGGAGGGGGGTAAAGCGGCGGGCCGACAAAACGGCATGATCGAGCCGGTGAGCCTGGGCCTGCGGCAGGCGGGCGCGCAGCTTGGCAAGCGCCGACTGCGCGGCGTCGGCCAGTGTCCTGTCGCCGACTTCTTCGACCTCGCGCAGGCCCAGCACCAGCGCCTCAAGCTCGTCTTCGTCGAAATTGAGCGGAGGCAGGGCGGCATCCTCGATCAGGCGATAGCCGAAGCCCGCCGCACCGTCGATCACCGCGCCCAGGCAGCGCAGGGCGTCGATGTCGCGATAGATGGTGCGGGCTGTCACGTCGAGCCGGTCCGCCAACGCCTGCGCCGTGGCGGGGGGCGGAAGGATACGCAGGGTCTGCATCAGCTTGAAAAGGCGTTCGGTCCGGGTCATGGCGCGGAGTATGCTGCCATATGATGACAGGTTTTGTCAGCAGGGTTCGGCGCTTCAGGACGCACAGACATGTAACCCAGGCGGAAAATTTCCCGCGTCATCTTGACGTTGCAGTGCGGCAACCGAGATTCTCAGGCAACGCGCCCGGTGCGCGGGATCGGAGTTACCTGGATTGGATATCGTTTTCGTGATCGCCGGGCTGGCTGGGCTGGTCCTTGGTGGCGAATTGTTGGTGCGCAACGCAGTTCAGCTGGCACGGGGTTTGGGTGTGTCGCCGCTGGTGATCGGGCTGACGATCGTGGGATTCGGCACCTCCGCGCCGGAACTGGTGACAAGCTTGCAGGCTGCATGGGTCGGCGCGCCGGGTATCGCGCTGGGCAACGTGGTGGGCAGCAATATCGGCAACACATTGTTGATCGTGGGAATCGCGGCGCTGATCTCGCCGATCCTCGTCGCGCGGCGGGCGCTGGCGCGGGACGGCTCGGTGATGATGGCCGCGACGCTGATCTGCGCGGGCCTTGTGCTGAGTGAGCAGATGGGGCGCGTGGCCGGGGTGGGTCTGATGCTGGGGCTTGGGGCCTACCTGGTCTTTACCTTTCTGGCTGAGCGCAAGGGACCAACCCCGGCGGGCGAGGTTTATGCCGCGGAAGGCGACTTGCTGCCCGAAGCGCCGGTGCGGGCGGGCCGTGCGGCACTGGGTCTGCTGATCGGGTTGGTGGTGATCCTGGCGGGCGCGCGGTTCCTGGTGTCCGGGGCCGTGGGACTGGCCCAGATGCTGGGAATGAGTGACGCGGTGATCGGGCTGACCGTGGTGGCGATCGGCACGTCGATGCCGGAACTGGTGACCTCGGTGCTGGCAGCCCGAAAGGGGGAGGGTGAGGTCGCCTTCGGCAATATCATCGGCAGCAACATCTTCAATATCCTCGGCATTCTGGGGGCGACGGTGCTGGTGGTGCCGATGGCGGCGCCATTACCGATCACCAGCGTCGATCTTGCCGTGCTCGTGGGGTCGGCAGTGGTGTTCGTGGCGTTCGCGTTCACCGGCGCGCGGATCGACCGGCGCGAAGGGGCCGTGCTGCTGGCCGCCTATGGCGCTTACATGATCTGGCTTTTGGCAGGCGCCTAACGGCGTTTGCGGGAGACCTTGCGCCTGGTCTTGTCCGACTTGTGCTTTTCGCGCGCCAGCTTGCGCTTGGGTCCGCCGCGCCCGCCCTTGGGCCCGCCGCGTCCACGCCCCTTGCGGGGTGTGTCCGATGCGCCAGGCGTGATCGTCTTGCCGTCGAGCCGCACGAGGTCCAGCCCGAGGCCGCCGGTGACAGGCGCCGCCTCGCTGAGGCGGACGACGACGCGCTGGCCGAGGCCGATGATCATGCCGGTGTCCGAGCCCATCAAGGTGCCGCGGTCGCGGTCGAGGTGAAAATACTCGTTGCCAAGCGCGCGCATCGGGATGAGGCCGTCCGCGCCGGTCTCGTCTAGACGCACGAAGGCGCCGAACTTGGCGATGCCGCTGATCCGCCCGGTGAATTCCTCGCCGATGCGTTCCGACAGGAAGGCGGCGAGGTAGCGGTCATTGGTGTCGCGCTCGGCCATCATCGAGCGGCGCTCGGTTTCCGAGATATGCTCGCCGATGCTTTGCAGGCGTTCCTCGTCTGCTTTTGAAAGCCCGTCTTCGCCCCAGCCATGGGCCGAGATCAGCGCGCGGTGCACGATCAGGTCGGCATAGCGGCGGATGGGCGAGGTGAAATGCGCGTAGGATTGCAGCGCAAGGCCGAAATGCCCGAAATTGGACGGTGCATAATAGGCCTGCGTCATCGAGCGCAGGGTGGCGAGGTTGATGACTTCGACGTGGTCGGTGCCCGCCGCGCCGTGCAGCAGCTGGTTGAGGTGCGAGGTTTTCAGCACCTGCCCCTTTGCGAGCGTCAGGCCCGCGGCCTCGGCCACCTCGCGCAGGGTGTCGAGCTTCTCTGGCGGCGGTTCCTCGTGGACGCGGAAGAGAAGGGGAGATTTCTTGGCAATCAGCGTCTCGGCGGCGGCCACGTTGGCCAGCACCATCATGTCCTCGATCAGCTTGTGGGCATCGAGGCGGTCGGCGAAGTTGACGGAGGTGACCTTGCCCTCGTCGCTGAGCACGACCTTGCGCTCGGGCAGATCGAGGTCGAGCGGCTGGCGGTTGGCGCGGGCCTCCTGCAGGGCGGCGAAGGCCTCGTAGAGCGGGGTGATGACCTCGTCCATGAGGGGCCCGCATTTGTCGTCCGGGGTGCCGTCGCGGGCGGCCTGCACGTCCTGATAGGTGAGCGAGGCGGCGGAGCGCATCAGGCCGCGCACGAAACGGTGGCCGATTTTCTCGCCATGGGCGTCGATCTGCATGCGCACGGCGATGCAGGCGCGCGGCACGCCTTCGTGCAGCGAACAGAGGTCTCCCGACAGGCGGTCGGGCAGCATCGGCACGACGCGATCAGGGAAATAGCTTGAATTGCCGCGCTTGCGGGCCTCGGCATCGAGGGCCGAGCCGGGGGTGACGTAGCAGGCGACATCGGCGATGGCGACCCAGATGACGTGCCCGCCCTCGTTCCTGGGGTCGTCGTCGGCATGGGCCCAGACGGCGTCGTCGTGGTCGCGGGCGTCCGCCGGGTCGATGGTGACGAGCGGCAGGTCGCGCAGGTCTTCGCGGCCCTTGAGGCCCTGGGGTTTCTTCGAGTCGGCCTCGGCAATGACGTCGTCGGGGAAATCGTCGGGGATGCCGTGCTGATGAATGGCGATGAGCGACACGGCCTTGGGCGCGGAGGGGTCTCCCAGACGGTCGAGGATGCGGGCCTGCGGCAGCCCCATGCGGCCCTTGGGGCCGGCCTGTTCGGCCTCCACCAACTCGCCGTCCTTGGCGCCGCCGGTTGCGGAGGACGCGACCAGCCATTCCTTGCCGTCGCCCTTGTCGATCGGCAGGATGCGCCCGCCCTCGGCGGTTTTCTTGAAGACGCCCAGCACCTTGCGCGGGTTGGTCCCGATCCGGCGGATGAGCCGCGCCTCGTAATGATGCGCCTCGCCCTTGACCTCCTGCAGCCGGCCCAGGATGCGGTCGCCGGGGCCGAGCGCGGGATCGCTGGCGCGGGGGATCAGCAGGACGACCGGCTCCACCCCCTCGCCATGCCATTCGAGGGGCCGTGCCAGAAGCTCTCCATCGGGGGTCTGGTCGCTGACCTGCAACACGCTGACCGGGGGCAGCTTGTCGGGGTCGCGATAGGTCTTCTTGCGCTTCTCCAGATGCCCTTCGGCCTCAAGCTCTTTCAGGATGCGCTTGAGGTCGATCCGCGCCGCGCCCTTGATGCCGAACGCCTTGGCGATGTCCCGCTTGGAGGTCAGGGTCGGATTGTCCGAGATCCATTGCAGGACCTGTGATTTGGAGGGCAGTTCGCTCATGCCTCGGGACGTAGCACGAAGGTGGGGGGCGTTCCATGCGAAGATTGCGGAACCGGGTGAGACGCCCTGCTTTTTCGGGGCAAGGCGGCTCAGACGGCGCGAAGGTCGTCGACCGTGTCCACGTCCCGCAACGTATCGACAAGACCGATGCGCGCGTCCGGCAAGGTTGCCCTGCTGTCGGCCAGCGCGTGTTCGGTGGACCAGCGGGCGCCCTGCAGGAAACCGGCGGGCACGGCGCGGGTGCGCTTCAGCCCGATCAGCCAATAGCCGCCGTCAGGGGCCGGACCGAAGACTGCGTCCTGCCGCCCGAGGGTGGCAAAGGCGCGGGCGATGTGAGCGCGGGTGATGCCGGGAATGTCGCCGCCGACGATGCAGACCGGGCCGTGCGGGCGGGTCCGCATGACGCGGGCCATGCGGGCGCCGAGATCGCCGGGTCCCTGGGGCATGCGTTCAAGGTCGGCAGGCCAAGCGCGGCTGGTCATGCCTGCCACGTCCGGGGCGACGGCCAGCACGAGGTTCCAGCGGGGATCGCGCAGGCGGCGCAGCAGGCGGGCGGTCTGGTGGCGGACCCACCAAGTTGCGTCGATCGTGCCGATATCGCGGGCCAGGCGGGTTTTGACGCGGCCCGGGCGCGGGTTTTTCAGCATGACGACAAGCTGTCGCCGGATCACGCGAAATAGTCTTTCAGGATGCGGGCATAGATCGCCTTGAGCTGTTCGATCTGCGCCACTTCGACCCGTTCGTCGACCTGGTGCATTGTCTGGCCCACGAGGCCGAATTCCACCACCGGGCAGTGATCCTTGACGAAGCGCGCATCCGAGGTGCCGCCGCTGGTCGACAGGACGGGCGTGACGCCCGTCTCGGCCTCGACCGCGCTTGCCACGAGATCCGACAGCGGACCCGGTGGGGTGAGGAAGCTTTCGCCGGAATTCTTGACCTGCATGTCGCCGCGCACGCCGAACACCTCGCACACCGCATCGAGTTCCGATTGCAGCCAGTTGGTCAGGCTGTCGCCGCTATGAGCATCGTTGTAGCGGATGTTCACTGTCATGCGCGTGGTTTCGGGGATGACGTTGGTGGTCGGGTTGCCTGTGTCGATGGTCACCACGGCCAGGGTCGACGCGTCGAAATGATCGGTGCCCTCGTCCAGCTTGTGCGACGACAGGCGGTCCACCAGCCGCGCCATGGCGGGCAGCGGGTTGCAGGCGCGGTGCGGATAGGCGGAATGGCCCTGCACGCCGGTGAGGGTGATCCAGGCGGAAAGCGAGCCCCGGCGGCCGATCTTCATCATCTCGCCCATGGTTTCAGGGCAAGTTGGTTCACCCACCAGACAGTCGGTCATCGCTTCGCCCTCGGTTTGCATCCAGTCGAGCAGGGCAAGCGTGCCGTCGCGGGCGTCGCCTTCCTCGTCGCCGGTGATCGCAAGGATCACGGCACCGTCGGGGGGCGTGTTGCGCACGAAGTCGATGGCGGCGGCGGCGAATGCGGCGACGCCGGATTTCATGTCGGTGGCGCCCCGGCCCCAGAGCTGGCCCTGGCGGATCTCGGCGCCGAAGGGATCAGCCGTCCAGGCCGCGGCGTCGCCCACCGGCACCACGTCGGTGTGACCGTTGAAACCGAAGCTGCGCACGGCGCCCTTTTCGCCCCAGCGGGCATAGAGGTTGGCAATGCCGCTGCGGTCGACGCGGGTGCAGGTGAATCCGGCCGCCGAAAGGAGTTCTTCCAGCAGCACGAGCGCGCCGCCTTCCTCGGGCGTGACCGAAGCGCAGCGCACCAGCTGCGCGGTCAGGTCGACGGGATCTATCGGGGGGGTGTCCTGCGGCATGTGGATTCATCCTGTGGGGCATTTCCGCTGACCTAGCGCGACTGGGGCGAGACCGCAAACCCGGAGCGGCGGAAAAGCATCACCTGCGCGACAGGACCGTCGAAATTCTTAACAAGGCGCGGCAAACGTGCTAACGCATCCTTAATAAACGACCCGAGGCAGGGCACAAAGAGCAGCTGGGCGAAACGCCCGACACGCAAGCAGGCACAATAAATCACAGCCGCAGCGTGTCAGACCGGATCACCGGAAAAGCCGATTCTTGGCATGCGCTGACCTTGGAAAATGATGAGGTGGGCAGTATGGTCAGGGGCGTTGAAATCCCTATAGACGATCGTGCGTCGGCGAGAGAAATGGCCGAGACGATCTTTGGCGACGGCGTTCAGGTGCTCGGCGCCTCCTACACCGGCGATAACGATTCATCGGGGATCTACACGCAGGGCAATTCCGTCTCGCCAGGGGTGATGCCGTCGGACACCGGGGTGATGTTCTCGACGGGTGACCTGAGCGGGTTTACCAACTCGACCTGGTGGTGGTCGAACGATTCCAACCAGTCCACCAACACGACGACGAGTTCCAGCGGTCCCAACAACGACCCGATGTTCAACGCGGCTGCTGGGACAAATACCTACGATGCCTCTTACCTCGACGTCGATTTCATCCCGACCGGAGATGTGATGACGATGCAATTCGTCTTCGCCTCGGAAGAGTTCCCCGAATACGCGGTGGGATCCTTTCAGGACTTCGTAGGAGTCTGGATCAACGGCACGCAAGTTCCGCTGAGCGTAGGGGACGGGGATATCGACCCCAACAACCTCAATGCCGGGTCGAACGCGAACCTGTACGTCGACAATACCTCGGACCAGTACAACACCGAGATGGATGGATTCACCGTCACGATGACGCTGACCATTCCGGTCAATTCCGGCGACGTGAACTCGATACGCATCGGCATCGCGGACGTGACGGATGCCAACTACGATTCGACCCTGATCATCGCGGGCAACAGCGTGCAGACGACACTGGTGGCGCAGGACGATGTATCGAACCTGTTTCCGACCGGATCCAAGACGCTGGACGTGCTGGACAACGATGTGAACAACACCAGCGGCGCGCTGAAGATCACCCAGATCAACGGGCAGAACGTCGTGGCGGGCAGCACCGTCACCCTGGCCACGGGCCAGACGGTTCAGCTGAACGCGGACGGCACCATTACGGTCGTGGGTGACGGGGATGTAGAGGAAGTCAACTTTACCTACACGGTCCAGAGTGCAACCGGGCAGACCGATACCGGCTTCGTCACGCTGAATTCGATCCCCTGTCTTGTGCGCGGGTCGCGTATTTTGTGCGAGCAGGGCGAGGTGCCGGTCGAGGAGTTGCGGGTGGGAGACCTGGTGGTGACCCGGGACGACGGCCTGCAACCTCTGCGCTGGGTCGGGCACCGGGAGGTTGCGGGAGCGGCGGCCTATGCGCCGATCCGCATCGCGGCGGGTACGTTCGGCGAGCATAATGAGCTGTGGCTGTCGCCATTGCACCGCGTGCTGATCCGGGACAGCCTGGCCGAGCTGCTGTTCGGCGAGCGCGAGGTGCTGGTGGCGGCCAAGGACCTCGTGAACGACGGCAGCGTGCGGCGTGTCGAGGTCGAGCGCGTCGATTATTTTCACCTGCTGTTCGACCGACACCAGGTGATCATGTCCGAAGGTCTGCCGACCGAGAGCTTCCTGCCCGGACCGCAGATCAAGAACAGTTTCGAGGCCGAGATCGTGCACGAGATCTGCAAGCTGTTCCCCGAGTTAAATATTGAAACCGCCGAAGGGTACAGCCCCGCGGCACGACGGATGCTGCGCGGCTATGAGGCGCAGATCCTTTCCAGAAAATGGGCGGCATGACGATGGGTTGGATCGGACTTCGAGACAGAAATGACGGCTGGTTCAAGCTGGACCCGCGGCTGACCGAGACGGGCGCGGACAGGGTGGTGCACCGGGGCAGCCTTGTGATCGAGACGCGCATCTCGGCCGAGGCGCGGCCGCAGACCCTCTTGGCGTTCCGGCGGACATGGCCGATGCCGGGAGTGTTCTCGATCCAGGCGGTGCCGCAGGGCGGGATCGTGCTGGTGGACGCGCAGGGCGACGATATCTGCCATGCAACCCTGCCATTGAAAGGCGACGGGCGGCTGGATATCCTGCGGCTGACCTATTCGTGGGACAGCGCGCAAGGCTGGGCGCGGCTGACGCTGGAACGGCCCGAGACCGACCAGGTGGAGAGTGTCGCGCTGAATGCCACCTTGCCGCTGCCGGTCGACGACCTTAACGCCATCTTCGCGCATGGCTGCAATTTCGAGGTCGACGAAGAAGTGGTGTTTCTGGCCCTTTCGGACAAGGTCGAGCCGGTCGGGCCGTTGCCCGCGCTGACCGCGCAGGTGCCGATCTTGACCGACCGCGGCGAGCGCCCGGCGAGCGAGATCAGGCGCGGCGATATCGTGGTGACGGATGACGGCCAGCGCGTGCCGGTGTTGCAGGTGGTCAAACGCACCGTGCCCGCGCGTGGCAGTTTCCGGCCAATCCGCCTGCGGGCGCCGTTCTTCAAGCTGACGCAGGACATCGTCGTGTCGCCGCAGCAGCGGCTGGTGATGCATGGCAGCGAAGTGGAATATATGTTCGGCCGCGAGGCGGTGCTGGTGCCGGCGCGGCATCTTGTGAACGACCGCTCGGCCTTTCACGCAAAGGGGCCCGACCTTGTGACCTATCATCATCTTCTGTTGCCGGGGCACGAGGCCGTGCTGGCGGCGGGATGCGCGCTGGAGAGTCTTTATATCGGCCGGATGCGGCGCAATTCCGAAGCGATTGCGTCCAGTGTCCTGGCCGCGTTCGATCGCAACCGCCTGCCGGAACACGCCAAGCCGGTCTGGCCTGTACTGAAACCGTTCGAGGCGGTGACGCTGGCGACCAGCCGCGCGGCCTGAGGTTCGCGCGGGGTCAGTCGTAGAAGGGCGTCATCTGGGCGACGATTACGGCGTTTTCGTCCAGCGCGCGTTGCATGAGCTCTTTTTCGTCGTCGCTGATTTCATGGCCCTCGGCCAAACGCTCGTCAAGCGTGCCGTAACCCGAGACATCCAGCGGCGCGGTGTCGGCCTGTTTCAGGATCGCCACGGTTTCGCGCACCGCTTCCGCCTCGTCCACGCCCGAGGCATAGATCACGAGGGCCGCACCGGTGGCGGTGTCGGGCAGGCCGTCGCCCTGTTTGCGGCCGATCTCGACCAGCAGGGTAAAGACCTGCTGGGGTTTCTTCTTGTCAGGGTCCTTGGCCATGTGAGACCTCTTTGCCGGGCAGCCGCAGCGCAGGGATCAGTCGCGCAAAAGCTCGTTGATGGCGGTCTTGGAGCGGGTCTGTTCGTCCACCCGCTTGACGATCACGGCGCAGTAGAGATTGAGGTTGTTCTTGGTCGGCATCGAGCCCGACACGACGACCGAGTAGGGCGGTACCTCACCCATGAAGACCTCGCCGGTTTCGCGGTCAACGATCTTGGTGGACTTGCCGATATAGACGCCCATGCCCAGAACCGAGCCTTCGCGCACGATGCAGCCCTCGACGACCTCGGAGCGGGCACCGATAAAGCAGTTGTCCTCGATGATCGTGGGGCCGGCCTGCATCGGTTCCAGCACGCCGCCGATGCCGACGCCGCCCGACAGGTGCACGCCCTTGCCGATCTGCGCGCACGAGCCGACGGTGGCCCAGGTGTCGACCATCGTGCCCTCGTCCACATAGGCGCCGAGGTTCACGAAAGACGGCATCAGCACCACGCCGGGCGCGATATAGGCCGATTTGCGCACGATGCAGTTCGGCACGGCGCGGAAGCCGCCGGCTTTCCATTCGGCATCGCCCCAGCCCTTGAACTTGCTGTCGACCTTGTCCCACCAGGTGCTGCCCTGCGGGCCGCCGGCCTGCGGCTCCATGTCTTTCAGGCGAAAGCCCAGAAGCACGGCCTTCTTGGCCCACTGGTTGACGTGCCAGTCGCCGTTGTCGCGACGCTCGGCCACGCGCAGTTCGCCACTGTCGAGCGCGTTCAGGGTCGCCTCGATCGCCTCGCGGGTTTCGCCGCCGGTGCTGGGCGTGATCTGGTCGCGGGTCTCCCAGGCGGATTCGATGGCGGTTTCAAGCTGTGCGTTGGACATCTGTTGCGTGCTCCCGGTGCAGGTCGTGTTGTGCTGGAATGCCCTATACGGGCGGACGGGGAAGATCGCAATGCGACGCTGCCCCATGCTTTCGCGGCAGGTCCGGTTGCGTAGGCACGAAAAGGCGGGCGTCCAGGGAACGCCCGCCTGAGTGCACTGCTTTGAAAGAGGCGTTACCGCACCACGTAGACCACGCGGCGCTCCGCCGGCTCCACCAGAACCGGTACGCCATTCACATAGGCATAACGGTACTCGGTTTCGGGGACAGGTTGCAGGGACACGACTTCGGGGAGGGTCGCGCCGGTCACGATCTCGCCGTCAAGATAGATCGGGTCGACCGGGTTGTTGCGCACGTAGACCAGGGCGTTGTCCGCGG
This sequence comes from Roseovarius sp. MMSF_3350, assembly GCF_030733425.1. GTDB lineage: Bacteria > Pseudomonadota > Alphaproteobacteria > Rhodobacterales > Rhodobacteraceae > Roseovarius. The sequence goes on along the minus strand of NZ_JASHIZ010000006.1, from coordinate 20,936 downwards.
GGACAGACGGAGCGACGTAGGTATCGCCGACATAGGGGCTGATAGCGCCACCCGCCTGAACGGTGTCGGCTGCGCTGTATTCGTAGGTGACGGTGGGCACCTCGATCATGCTGCGGTTTTCGATCACGCGGACCGAACCGCCATCGGTGGATGCGGCAAGATAGTCGCCGTACGCCCAGCCCTGGGTGCCGTTATAGTTGACCTCGCACCACGAGCTTGCTTCGATGCAGCCTTGGATGCTGACGGCCCCCGCATTGGGGATGACGGCGATGACGGGTTGTGCCGGGCTGGGGCCGGCGCGCAGGTTCAGGTCGGTGACGGCGGTTGCATCGACATCGGCCAGTGCAGCGCCTGCGCCGAGGGTTCCTGCTAGGGTCAGGCTCAGAAGTTGGGTCTTCATGGGTGTTTCTCCTACTCACGTGTACCCGCCATGCGGACGGGGCGCCCGCTGGCATTCTGATGCTGCAACGCGCCGTGTCGAAGAGTGTTCCCGCCGCTGCGGCGGGTCCGGGAAATGCGGCGTCAATCCGCCGATAGGGGGTCCGGCGCGAGGTTTCCGCCGCAGATGAGGACCGCGATGCGCTCGCCTTTTTCGGGACGGTAGGCGCCGCTGGTCAGCGCCGCGAGCGCCGTGGCCCCGGCGGGTTCGACAAGCTGGCGGGCATCTTTCCAGAGCGCGTGCTGGGCGGCGGTGATGGCGTCGTCCGTGACGGTTACGGCGGTCACGTCCTGGGCCTGCGCAAGCTCGAGGCAGATCGACCCGATGCGCCGGGCGCCAAGCGCGTTGGCGGCCACGCCCGACACTTCGACATCGACACCCCTGCCCGCCTCGAGCCCCGCGTTCAGTGCGGCGCAGGTTTTCGGCTCGACCGCCACGACCTTGCGCCGCCCGTCGAGCCACGCGAGCGTACCCGCAATCAACCCGCCGCCACCCACGGCGATCAGCACCGTGTCGGCCTCCAGCCCTTGGTCCTCCCACTCGGCGATGCAGGTGCCCTGGCCCACCACGGTGCCGGGGACGTCATAGGCGTGGATCTGCATCGCGCCGGTTTCGGCCTCGTATTCGCGGGCGGCGTCCAGCGCGTTGGAATAGGCGCCCTCGACCACGTGCAGGTCCGCGCCCTGGTCGCGGATCAGGGCGATCTTGGCGGGGCCGGCCATTTCGGGCACATAGATGCGGGCGCGGTGGCCCAGTTTTGCGGCGGCAAAGGCGACCGCCGCGCCATGGTTGCCGCCCGAGGCCGCGACGATCCCTGCCTTGGGGACGTCCTGCGTCAGGAGGGTGTTGAACGCGCCGCGAGGTTTGAAGCTGCCGGTGTGCTGGGTGTGCTCCAGCTTGACCTCGATGGGGCGGTCGAGATCGAAGCCCGACACATTGGCAACCGGGGTGCGGCGCAGGTGCGGCGCAATGCGGAATTTCGCGGCTGCGATCTCGGTTTTCCAGTCCATTTCAACCCCTTTCGCACGCGCCCGTGGCTAGGCAAATCGTGCGGAACCCTATACGCCTGAGGAAACGAACCCAACAGGGAAGTGCAGGATGAAAGACGACCGCAATAGCCAGTTCCGGGACGCCGAGGCCGACCGCAGCACCGCCGCGCAGGTGCCCGACACGCCGCAGACCCGTGCGCCGGCGTATCGTCTGGCCTTTGCCGATGACGATTTCCTGTGCCGCGACGAGTTGCGCCCCGTGCGGTTGCAACTGGAATTGCTGAAGCCCGAGATGATCCTGAACGAGCGCGGGATCGAAAGCACGGTGGTGTTGTTCGGCGGGGCGCGCATTCCGCCACCTGCGTTGAAGGACACCGCCCGGACCGAGACGCTGGCGGGCCTGTCGCGGTTCTATGATGAGGCGCGAACGTTTGCCAAGATGCTGACCGAGAAGTCCATGCAGAGCTATGGCCGCGAGTTTGTCGTGGCCACGGGTGGCGGGCCGGGCGTGATGGAGGCGGGCAACCGCGGGGCGGCGGATGCGGGCGGCACGTCGATTGGGCTGAATATCGTGCTGCCGCACGAGCAGGCGCCGAACGAGTACGTGACGCCCGGACTGTGCTTCAACTTCCATTACTTCGCCATCCGCAAGATGCATTTCCTGATGCGGGCCAAGGCGATCTGTTGCTTCCCCGGCGGGTTCGGCACGCTGGACGAGATGTTCGAGGCGCTGACCCTGATCCAGACGGACCGGATGAAGCGGGTGCCCTTCCTGCTGTTCGGCGAGGAGTTCTGGCGCCGCATCATCAACTGGGAGGCCCTGGCGGATGCAGGCACGATCAGCGCCGAAGACCTTGACCTCTTTCAGTTCGTCGAGAGCGCCGAGGAGGCGGTGAAGATCATCGACGATTGGTACGCGGAGCTTTAAAGCGTTTCCGGGAAACATTGAATCGCTTTTCGCTGCCTTTTCAAACGCAAAAAGCGATGCATGATTCAGACTGACCCGGAAACGCTCTAGTCGCCTTCAAAGGCGCAGAGGGCGTGGACATCCATGCCGAGCGCTTCGAGCCGGGCGCGGCCGCCGATATCCGGCAGGTCGATGACGAAGGCGCAGCCGACGATCTCTCCGCCCAGCCGCTCGATCAGCCGGATGCCGGCCTCGGCGGTGCCGCCGGTGGCCAGAAGGTCATCGACCAGCAAGACCTTCTCGCCGGGGGTGATGGCGTCGTCGTGGATCTCGACGATCGCTTCGCCATATTCCAGCAGGTATTCCTCGGAAATCACCTTGCCGGGCAGCTTGCCCTTCTTGCGGATGGGCACGAACCCCTTGGCCAGCTGGTGCGCCACCGCGCCGCCAAGGATGAAGCCGCGCGCCTCGAGCCCCGCGACCTTGTCGATCTCCATGCCCGCATAGGGGTGCAGGAGCTGGTCCACCGCCAGCCGCAGCCCGCGCGGGTCGGCGAATAGCGTGGTGACATCGCGGAACATGATGCCTTCATGCGGGAAGTCGACGATGGTGCGGATGTAATCCTTGACCGTTTTCGCGTTGGGCATGGCGGGGTCTCCGGTTGGGCCTGTCCGCCTTGTCGTTTGGCGCAACTGGCGCAAAATCGCAAGGTTTGGCTGAGATAGGCGGGGTTTCGGCGTGCAAGGAGTTGAAATGCAAGAGGGTTTGCCAAGGCTGCATATGCTTTGTATATACCTTGGTAAGCCGGTGACGGAAAACGCAAATCAGGAGCTCGCGTGGCCAAGAGTGACGACAAGAAAGCCGGGAAGAAAGACAGCCAGCTGATCCTGCGGCTGAACAAGAACGACCGCGACACGTTCATCGAGCTTTGCAAGGAGATGGACACCAGCGCCGCACGGGAAATTCGCGGGTTCATCCGGAAATTCATCAAGAAGAACGGCTGATACGTCTACCAGAGCGCGGGTTTCGTGACCATCAGCCAGAAGACGCATGTCAGCGCCGCGAAGGCGGGCCAGCCGAGGGCGAACCAGATGCGGTAGGCGCGGTGCGCGGCCGATGGCAGGGGCGCGTCGGTGCGCAGCGCGTCGGCGGCGAGGTCGCGGATGCGGATTTGCAGACGCACCACGGGCGCCCAGCAGAGGAAAGCCAGAAGGTAGAGCGCATAGGTTGCCAGCAGCCACGGCGCGAACGGGTCGAATCCTGCCATGAGGGTGAGGGCAAGGCCGGTGAGCGGTTGAACGATTCCGGCGGGGGTGGTGAAAAGCCAGTCGGCCACCACAACGCCAGAGGCGACGGAGTGGATGGTCTGCACGCTCCCGGTGCGCATCGCCCAGACCATCTGGAACGCGGTGCCGATGCCGGTGCCGAAGAGGACGGTGGAACTGAGGATATGGAGCCATTTGGTGATCAGGTACGGATCCATGTCTACCGCTCGTCTTCGAGGATGAAGTGGATCGCGATGAGCGCGAGGATGGGCAGGTTCTTGAGCAGACCGCCCAAGGGTAGAAGCCAGAGGCCGGGGGCAAGGATCGTGAAGGCAAGGGTGTAGGCCCCCACCAGCCCGGCTTGAAGCGCGGCGACAAGGCGGGGGCGCCAGCCGCGAAAGAGCGCGGCGGCAAGGGCGAGGTCGAGCAGGCCGCCCAGGCGGGCCATTGCGACAAGCGCCGTATCGGGCAGGGCCGTGTCCGGGATCAGGGGCAGAAAGTCGGCCCGTGGCAGGAAGAGGCCCAATAGGCCGGAGGCCAGCCACAGAAGGCCCAGAACGATGCGCAGGAACGGGCGGGCGAGGTAGAGCCGGGCGTGCCAGAGATCTTGTGTGCCGGCGGGACGCGCGGCGAGAAAGGTGGAAAAGCCGCGCGGTTTCTCCGGCAGGGTCTCGGTCAGCTTGGCATGGTCGGCCAGGATGCCGTTCTGGAGTTGTGCGACGGAGGTGGCGGAGATGGGGCCGAGGCGCATGAGATCCCCGACGCGCCCCATCCAGCCAGCCAGCTTGACAGGCAGGCGTAGCAGGCGTGCAGGGGGCAGGCCGAACCAGGCGCGCAAGAATTGCAGCATCCCGGCCTGGGTCACCGTCTCGGGTCCGCCGATGTCGTGCGGGCCGGGGCCGGGGGGATGGTGCAGAAGGTGATCGACGGCGCGGGCAAGGTCGGCGGCGTGGATCGGGTTGAAGACCTGCTGGCCGTCGCCGACGACCGGGGTGACAAGCGGCAGGGCCGCCAGAGCGCGGGCGAGAGAGGAGCCGCCATAAGAGGTCTCGCCCAGAACAAGCCCGACGCGGAGGATGGTAACGTTATGATCCAAGGCGATTTTCTCGCCCGCGTGGCGAAAGCGGGCGAAGTCGGTGTCCGATCCGTCGATGCCCACGGCGGAGATCAGCAGGGCCTGTGCGTCGGGACACGCGGAATAGAGGGCCTCGGGGGCGGTGACCTGCACGGCTGTATAGATAGCTTGGGGCGCGTCGAGGACGCCGGCGCTGTTGACGATGTGGGTGACGCTGGTGAGGTGGTTGCGCCAGAAGGCGGGGTCGTGGGCCCGGGGGTCGGTGAGATCGACCTGCAACGTGCTGAAACCCATGTGTTTCAGGCGCGCGGTGCGGCGGGCGCAGGCGAGCACGTGCCAGCCCGCGTCGCGCAGGCCGAAGGCGAGATGGCGGCCGATGAAGCCATCGGCCCCGAGGACAAGGACGGTGCCGGGCGCGGCGCTCACGCGGTGCGGCGCAGGGCGGCTGTCATGACGCCCATGCCCACGAGCGCTGCGCCGCCGCCGCGGGTGAGCCAGGTGATGACCGAGGGGCGCCCGATGGTCTGGCGCAGGCGGTCGGCCAGAAGCGCATAGGCCAGCGCGTTGAGCCAGGCGAGACCGACGAAGGTGGCGATGAGGATGGCGAATTGTGGCGCCAAGGCCTTGTCGACGCTTACAAATTGCGGGACGAAGGCGATGAAGAAGGCGATGGACTTGGGGTTCAGCGCGGTGACGGCGGCGGCGTGCCAGAAGACGCCGCTGGTGGGTTTGGCGCCGGTTGCGACCTGGCCCAGCCCGGCGCTGGAGGCGCTGCGCAGGAGCTTGATGCCGAGATAGACCAGATACGCCGCGCCGATCCATTTCAGCACGGTAAAGAGCGTGGCCGAGGCCAGCACCAATGCGCCGAGCCCCAGAAGAGACGCGGTCATCGCCACGAGATCGCCCAGGGCGACGCCGGTGGCCGAGGCGACGGCGATTCGCTTGCCCTGACTGAGGGCGTAGGACAGGACCAGCAAGACGGTCGGTCCGGGGATCAGCAGGAGCGCGATTGTCGCCGCGACGAAGGTCAGCCACAGGTCTAGAGGCATGAAGTTAAGCCTTTCTAAAGAACGCGGCCCGCGACCGCGTCGAGGCGGGACACGAGGGCGGGATCGCGGGCATCGGGTGCGGTGAGGATGGCGTGTTCGAGGGCGCGGTCGCAGCCATGGGCGCAGGCGCCGCGGTCCTCGGAGCCCAGCAGATCGGGCAGACGGGCGACCATGTCGCGGGCCTTGTCGGCGTTGCCCAGAAGCGTGGCGATGATCTGCGTGACGTCGACCTCTCCGTGGTCGGGATGCCAGCTGTCGTAATCGGTGATCATGGCCACCGAGGCGTAGCAAAGCTCGGCCTCGCGGGCGAGCTTGGCCTCGGGCATGTTGGTCATGCCGATGACGTCGGCGCCCCAGCTTTCGCGGTACATTTTCGATTCCGCCAGCGTGCTGAATTGGGGGCCTTCCATGGCGAGGTAGGTGCCGCTGTCATGCACTGTCACGCCGGCCGCGCGGGCGGCTTCGGCGCAAGCCGCGCCAAGGCGGAGACAGGTTGGATGGGCCACGCTGACATGGGCGACGCAGCCATGACCGAAAAAGGAGTTCTCGCGGGCGACGGTGCGGTCAATGAATTGATCCACAATGACAAAATCGCCCGGTGCCATCTCTTCGCGGAAGGAGCCGCAGGCGGAGACGCTAATGATGTCGGTCGCGCCCAGACGCTTGAGCGCGTCGATATTGGCGCGGTAAGGCACCGTCGAGGGGCTGTGCACATGGCCGCGCCCGTGACGGGGCAGAAAGGCCATGTATGTGTCGCCCAGCATCCCCGTCAGGATCTGGTCGGAGGGCGCGCCCCATGGCGTGTCCACCGTGACCCATTCAGGGTATTGCAGGCCGTCGATCTGATAGAGGCCGGAGCCACCGATCACGCCGAGATAGGATGTCATGGATGTCCTTTCCGCTTTGCCACAGCGAATACCGTGCGGCGCGGAAATTCAACCCTGTAACGGCGGTATCAGGCGGCGGCGCCCAGCGTGCAGAGATCGCCACGGCCGGTTAGCGAGGTGACCATCGGGCCCTGCTCGGTGTCGCGGATGGCAAAGCCGTAGCCGCGCAGCCGGAATTTCCATTCCCGGTCCGAGACGCAGCGGAGGCGTTCGCGCATGACGAAATCGCGGATGTCGTTCTTGGTTTCAAGTCCCATCGTTTCCTACCCTTCCACAAATAGGTTGATGAAACGGGGATAATTCTGCGAAGTGGCGACAATCGTCCCGAAATGTGGCGCGGAAAAGATTTCTGCAAATTGCCGACAGATTGGTTAACCGCCGCCCCGATCACCGAAATCGCGCGTCGGTATCGCGTCGGTATTTAGGTGGTATCGCGACGGTGCCGTTTTCGCAGGTTTGCCGGGTTAACGGACCGCACGGTGCCGCCCGGAGAATGCGCAAGTTTCCGGAACATTTTCTGCTTAAATAACGCCGGGCATGGCGGGTGCGCCGACCCCGTCAGGTGTCGGGGTCGTCTTTCATGTCGAGATGGGGATCGGGGGTCTTCTTGGTGTCCTTCGCCGGCGGCTGGTCGGACGTTTCGGCGGGTTTGGTGTCGACCGTCTGATGTTCCAGCCGCAGGTGGGTGGCGGCTCCGACCTTGTCCTCGCCGAAATAGACGGTCTGGTGCGGGAAGGGGATCTCGATCCCGCGTTCGTCCATGATCCGCTTGCAGATCTCGTTATAGGCACGGCCGATGCCCCATTGCGTGCCCGGCACGGTCTTGATCCGGGCACGCAGCACCACGGCGCTGTCGCCCAGCGACTGCACCCCGAACCATTCGAACTCGCCGGTGATGTTTTCGCCGGCCTCGGTCGTGCACAGTTCCTCGAAGGCGTCGACCATGGCCTCTTTGCCCTCGTTGACGTTCTCGCGGTAGGCGATGCCCACATCCGCGACGAAGTAGGAATAGTCGCGCACGTAGTTCGAAACCATGTCCACGGAGGAGAACGGGATCACGTGGACCACGGCGTGCAGGTCGCGAAGGGTGACAGAGCGGATGGTCAGTTTCTCGACCGTGCCGGTGGTGCCGCCCAGCGTGACGACGTCGCCCACGTTGATGGCGTTCTCGAACTGGATGAAGATGCCGGTGATGATGTCCTGCACCATCTTTTGCGCACCGAAACCGATGGCGAGGCCCAGCACACCGGCCGACGCGATGAGCGGCGCGATATCGACGCCAAGCTCGGCCAAAACGAACATCAGGATGATGACCATGAGCGCGATGGTCGCCGCATTGCGCAGAAGCGTCAGTAGCGTGATCTCGCGCGAGGTGGGGGCGGTGCCGAACTCGGGGTTGAGGCGATAGTCGACCCAGGACACCAGCGCCAGCCACAGGATCGCGCCGGTCAGCAGGATGAACGCGATGCTGACGATGGCGCCGGCGGCCCGGACCCCGAACTCGCTGCGCATGAAGCCGGAGATGTCCCAGAGGCCGATGGCATCGAGCGCGAAGGCCAGCACGCCGATCACGATGAAGATGCGCACGACCTGGATCACGCGACCCAGAAGCGAGTTTATGCGCGGCTCGAGCGTCGGCATGCGGCTGCTGACGTTCAGCGGCATGTGCATTCCGCGCGACGCGAAGCGCGAGAGCCCGCCGGAGAGCAGGATGCCCAGCACGATGATGCCGACCACCTGTGCCGAGTTCAGCAGCAGCGGCAGGATCAGCCCATCGGGCCGGGCGGCCACGATCACTGCGAGGCCGGCGAGGTAGAGCAGCACGGGAATGTACCAGTTGCGCGCGATGAAGCGCAGGGCGCTGGGCCGCTCTTCGGGGGTGGGGCCGAGGATCCAGCCGGTGACCTCCTTGCGTGAGCGGACCACCAGGATGGCGGCCATGGCGATGGCGACGAAGGCAAGAAGGGTCGAGATGCCCCGCCCGGCGGCGTAGGAGGCCTGCCGGTTGACGATGGGCACGATCAGTAGCTGGCCGTAGCCGATGACCGAGGCGATGTTGCTGAACCATGCCGACATGCGCCGGGCGGCCTTGTCGGAGATCGCGATGAAGCGCAACTCGTGCGTGGTGGGCGACAGGACGGCACGGATGGCCACCTTGGCCAGTCCGACGATGAGAAATGCGTTGAGATAAAGCGTCTGACGCAGGCCTATGACGCCCGTTTCGCCGTAGAAGTAGAGCGCGGCGAGATAGCCCAGCCCCCAGGCGGCGAGGACCACCAGCACGTCGATGAGGGTGGTGGCGATGACCACGGCAAGCGTTCGCACGAAGCCCCAGTCATGGGCTTTGTCGCCCATGCGCCGATAGATCAGCCGCGCCCCGGCGCGCAGCAGAAGGTAGGCGGCGACGGTGACCGCTATGACGAGGGCCAGCGCCTGAAGCGCCTCCCACAGCACGTCGAGATTGCCGCCATCCAGCGCCATGAGCGTGTTGGGCAGGGCGATGACCGCGCCGAAGGCGGCACCGATGGAATTGGCAGCGGTCTCGAAGAAGGACTTGGTGAAGTCGGCCAGCTGGCGCCCGACGGAGGTGTCTTCCTCCGGGTCGACGACCTCGTTCGTGGTGGTCTCCGCGGCGCCGCGCAGCGACTGGATCAGCGCCTCGCGGGCCTCGGGATTTTCGAGAAGATCGATAAGTTGCTGCGCCTCGGCGGAGGGCACGTCGGCCTCCTGTGCGCTGGCCGGCGCCAGGAAAACCAGGCCGAGCGCGGCCACGAACAGGATACGGGTCAGAAGAAACATCGATCGTCCAGTGCTGGTCTTTGGTTTGTCAGACACTTAGCACTGTCATCCCTGACCGCAACCTTGAGCTTGCCGGGGCGTTTGCGCGCGCGCGAGATCAGGCGCGCACGACAAACACCGAGCATTCGGCGTGGGTGACGACGTGGCTGGCGGTGGTGCCCAGCAGGTAATCCTGCACCTTGGGGTTGGCCGAGTTCATGACGATGACGTCGACCTTGCGCTCGCAGGCCAGCCTGACGATCTGGCGGTGCACCGCGCCCTTGCGCACGATGGTCTCGACCTCCACGCCCTCGGCGGGGTTGTCTTTGACGAACTTCGCCAGTTGCTGGGACCAGTAGGCCTCGGAGTCGCGGATGTTGAGATTCCGCTCCATTTCGGGGGCGACGGTGGCCACGATGAGCCTGGCATTGCGGCGCCGGGCCATCGCGACGGCCTCGTCATAGGCGTTGGTGTTGGTTTCGACATGGCGCAGGTTGACGGGGCAGAGAAGCAGTTCGACATCGCGGGCCATATTGGTATTCCAGTCTTTTGGGGGTGTGCGAGCGGTCGGCGGGCAGGCGGGGTGGAACCCCGCCCTACAGGCCGGCCTCGGCCTCGATCTCGCGGCGGGGCTTGCGCTGGCGTTCGGTGGCGGATTTGAGCTGGCCGCAGGCGGCCATGATGTCCTCGCCCCTTGGCGTGCGGATGGGCGAGGCGTAGCCGGCCTTGTAGATGATGTCGGCGAATTTCTCGATCCGGTCCCAGTCGGAGCGCTGGTGCGGGGCGCCGGGCCATTCGTTGAACGGGATCAGGTTGATCTTGGCCGGGATGCCCTTGATCAGGTTCACGAGGCGGCGGGCGTCCGCGTCACTGTCGTTGACGTCCTTGAGCATGACGTACTCAAACGTTATCCGCTCGGAATTGCTGGCCTTGGGATAGGCGCGCAGAGCGTCCAGAAGGGCGGCGATGTTCCATTTGCGGTTGATCGGCACCAGCCTGTCGCGCACTTCGTCGGTGGTGGCGTGGAAGCTGACGGCCAACATGCAGCCGATTTCCTGCGCGGTCTTGTGAATTTCGGGCACGATGCCGGAGGTGGACAGCGTGATGCGGCGGCGGGAAAGCGCGATGCCTTCGCCGTCCATCGCGATTTTCATGGCGTCGCGGACATTGTCGAAATTGTAGAGCGGCTCGCCCATACCCATCAGCACGATATTCGACAAAAGGCGCGGGCCGTCCGTGCCCATGCCGACGCCGGGCTTGGGCCATTCGTCCAGATCGTCGCGCGCCAGCATGACCTGGCCGATGATCTCGCCGGCCGTGAGGTTGCGCACCAGTTTCTGCGTACCGGTATGGCAGAAGGAGCAGGTGAGGGTGCAGCCGACCTGGGAGGAGATGCAGAGCGTGCCGCGGTCTTCCTCGGGGATATAGACGGTTTCGACCTCGTGGCCGCCGGCGATTCGCACCAGGTACTTGCGGGTGCCGTCGGCGCTGACCTGGCGGTCGACGATCTCGGGGATCTCGATGACGAATTTCTCGGCCAGCTCGGCGCGGTAGGCCTTGGAGAGGTTGGTCATGGCGGCGAAGTCGCGCACGCCCCACTGGTAGATCCACTGCCAGATCTGGTTCACGCGCATCTTGGCCTGCTTTTCCGGGGTGCCGTGGGCGACGAGCGTGTCGCGCAGGGCTTCGCGGGTGAGGCCGACAAGGTTGATCGGTCCCTCGGGCAGCTTGCGGGGGATGGTCAGGACATCCTGGGTGATGGGCGCAGAATCGGTCATCGGCTAGATCTCAACGGGTTCGGGTTGCGCCATCATATAGGCGCGGGCGGCTGATTCCAAAACGGGGGAGTGCCCCCTGAAATAAAGACAAACCCCCGAAGCGGGTGCCCGGGGGTCGTCATGACAATGCGTGTGGCCTTGGCGGCGAGTCTCAGAGGAGACCTTCGCGCTGGGCCTTCTTGCGTGCGAGTTTGCGGGCGCGGCGGATAGCCTCGGCCTTTTCGCGCGCTTTTTTCTCGGACGGCTTCTCGAAATGTTGCCGAAGCTTCATCTCGCGAAAAACGCCCTCACGCTGCAGTTTCTTTTTCAGGGCACGAAGCGCCTGATCGACATTGTTGTCGCGAACACTGACCTGCATGTGGTTGTCACCACCTTTCTAGGTTGAAGTTGCATAAGTGCAGGAAGTGGCCGTCTAGCAAACCGCGGCGCGCTTGTCCAGCCTTCAGGCGGGGGGGCGGGCCCGGATCCTGCGCAAGGCTCAGAAGATGAAGTCGCCCGATTGCAGGTCGTCGAGCGAGACATCGTGGAGCGTCATCGTGTTGCCGTCGAGGTCGTCAATGACGGTCGCGCTGCCGGACTGGTAGATATGGCCGCCGTTCATGAGGTCCCAGTAGCTGGTGATCGCGGCGGTCTCGCTAAGGTCGATCCGTTCCCTGGCCAGCGACGGATCGAAATCGAGTACGTCGTCATCGCCGGACGTGAACACGAAGACGTCCTCGCCGCCGCCACCGAGCAGAACATCGTTGCCGGCCTCGCCGATGAGCTTGTCCTTGCCGTTGCCACCGTCGAGCAGGTCGTTCCCGGCCCCGCCGAGCAGCGTGTCCTTGGCCGACCCCCTGCCGCCGTAGATCATGTCGTCGCCCGCCCCGCCGCGCAGGCGGTCCTTGCCGGAGCCGCCGTCGAGCGAGTCGTCGCCCGACCCGCCCGAGAGCGTGTCGTTGCCGGATGCCCCGATCAGCGTGTCATTACCAACGCCCCCCTTCACCATGTCGGCGTCCTTGCCCGCGTCGAGCATGTCGTTGCCCATCCCGCCATTCACCTCGTCATCACCGTCATGCGCATAGACCGTGTCGGCGCCGTCGCCCGCGTCGATTTCGTCTGCGCCGCCTTCGCCGCGCAGGGTGTCGTCGCCGCCCAGGCCGATGAGCGTGTCGTTCCCGACGCCGCCTTCGAGGCGGTTGTCGGAGCCGGTTCCGATCAGTTCGGCGTCCGGACCGTTTTCATCCGGCGGCGGCGGGTCGTTAGCGACCACGTCGAGCTGCAGCGGCGCGCTGGTGCGGGCGAAGACCTGGGTGACATAGACGGCCTCGTAGCCGCGGTTGAAGCCGGTCTCGATGCCGAGGCCGATCACCTCGAAGTCGGGATTGAGAATGTTGGCGCGGTGGCCCGGGCTGTTCATCAGGCCGTTGTGCAGGTCCACCACGTCGTCCGAGAGGCCCGGTGCGCCGCGCTCGGATTGCCAGGCAATGTTCTCGCCCCAGGTCCAGTTGCCGGAAAAGACGAAACCCGCGTCGCGCATCCGGTCGCCGGGATTGGAGTTGTCGACCCCGGTGTGGCTGAAGATCAGGGTGTCGTCCATCCAGGCGCTGTGATCCTCGCTGGCCTCGTTCAGGCGCAGTTCAAGCGTGAGGGGCGCGAGGCCGCGCGACGTGCGCTCGGCATTGATGAGGTCGAGCATCTGGCGTTCGTAACTGTCGGCGACGGACATCGTTGTAACCCTGTAGTTGTGATCGGCGCGCCGTATGTCGACCGACGCAGCAAACAGCGCAAGCAAATGCGGGCGCGGCGATATTTCCGGCAAAAAAGTGCAGAAATTGGGCGTCAAGCTGGCGATAATTTGCGCGCGGGCGCCCGCCGCGGGTGGAACGACGCGACGTCGTGACAGATTCGCGTTTCGCAACCGGGGGCCACCCGGGCAAATGTTCCCTGGTCGCGACCGTGTCCGCCAGGGCGATTGCGCGTTGTTGCCGAGGAGCGATCGCCGCCCTACATTCAGCGCATGACCGAGCGTTCATCAGATACCAAGGCGCGGCTTCTGGAGAGCATCAAGCCGCATGTTCCCTTCGACGGATGGAGCGAGGCGAGCCTGCGTGCCGCCGCCGAGGATGCCGGCATTTCGCGCAGCCTGGTGAAAGCGGCCTGTCCGCGCGGTGCCGTCGACCTCGCGCTGGCTTATCACGAGGAAGGCGACTCCGCGATGCTGGCGCGGCTGGAGGCTGCGGAGCTGGACCAGATGCGGTTTCGCGACAAGGTGGCCGCGGCGGTGCGGTTTCGGCTGGAGGTCGTGGAGGACAAGGAACTGGTGCGCCGGGGCGTGACGCTGTTTGCGCTGCCGCATCACGCGATGGACGGGGCCGGGGCGATCTGGGGCACTTGCGACAAGATCTGGGATGCGCTGGGCGATACCTCGGATGACGTCAACTGGTACACGAAGCGGGCGACCCTGTCGGGGGTCTATTCGTCCACGGTGCTTTATTGGCTGGGGGATGAAAGTGAAGGACACGCGCGAACCTGGGCGTTTCTGGACCGGCGGATCGAGGACGTGATGCGGATCGAGAACGTCAAGGCAAAGGCGCGCGAGAACCGCCTGGTGAGCGGGTTGATGGCCGGGCCGCTGTCGGTGTTCTCGAAGATCCGCAAGCCGGCGCCGGGACGGACCGGCGGGTTGCCGGGGCGCTGGACGCGGTAGCGGGTTTTTCGTTTGTGGGAGTGGTGGGTTGTCGCCCACCGGGGCTGTGGGTTGTCACCCACCCTACCCGGTGCGGGCGGGCGGCGCGCCCGGTGGCACCCGCGGGAGCCTCCGGCAGGGATATTTTTGGCCAGAGGAAAAGGTGGGGCCTTGGGGTCTTCGGAGCGGTGCTTGCGGGCGCCGTTTGTTGCTTTTTCCGGGGGGGCTGGTACGACGGGGCGACGGGGGGAAAGGTGATGCCGGACAGGATGAAGGTTATCGAGATCACCGCGCCGGGCGGGCCGGAGGTGCTGGCGCTGGCCGAGCGGGAGTGGCCGGAGCCCGGGCATGGCGAGGTGGTGATCCGGGTGGCCTATGCCGGGGTGAACCGGCCCGATGCGTTGCAGCGGGCGGGGATGTACGATCCGCCGCCGGGGGCGAGCGAGTTGCCGGGGCTGGAAGTGTCGGGCGAGATCGCGGCGCTCGGGCCGGGCGTGACCGGCTGGCGGGTGGGGGACCGGGTCTGTGCGCTGGTGCCGGGCGGCGGGTATGCCGAAGCCGTGGTGACGGACGCCGCGCATTGCCTGCCGGTGCCCGGGAGCATGGGGATGGACCGGGCGGCCTGTCTGCCGGAGACGTTCTTTACCGTGTGGACCAATGTGTTTGGCCGGGGGCGGTTGCAGGCCGGCGAGCGCTTTCTTGTGCAGGGCGGGTCGAGCGGGATCGGGACCGTGGCGATTCAGCTTGCGGCGGCGCGGGGCGCGCGGGTGTTCGCGACGGCGGGGTCGGACGAGAAATGCCAAGTGTGCGAGGAATTGGGCGCGGAGCGGGCGTTCAACTATCGCGAGGTGGATTTCGTGGAGGAGATGCGGGTGCGCGGGGGCGCCGATCTGATCCTGGACATGGTGGGTGGAAATTACCTGCCCCGCAACATCGCGGCGCTGGCGGACGAGGGACGGTTGGTGCAGATCGCGTTTCTGCAGGGGCCGGAGGTGGATATGGACTTTACCCAGGTCATGACGCGGCGGCTGACCATTACCGGCTCGACGCTGCGGCCGCAGAGCGGGCTGGCAAAGGCGCGGATCGCGGAGGATTTGCGGCGGGAGGTCTGGCCCTTGCTGGACGCCGGGCGCGTGGGGCCGGTGATGGATTCGGAGTTTCCGCTGGAGGAGGCCGCGAAGGCGCATGCGCGGATGGAGACGAGCGCGCATATCGGCAAGATCGTTTTGAAGGTGGGCTGAGGCGATGGGTGCGGCGCAGGTGGTCATCCTTTGCCTGATGGCGCTGAGCATCGGCCTGAGCGCCTGGGCGGTGGCGCGCGACGTGCCGCCGGTCTGGCGCTTTGCCGTGCCGGAGAGGGTGCCGGAGACGGGTGTGCCGCGGTTCGAGACGGTGTTCGCGTACGATGTCGCGGCAGGCCAGGCGCATTCGGCGTCGGTGGTTGTGACCGGGGACGGGTTCGACGTGTTGTGGTTCGAGGGCTCGCAGGAGGCGCAGGCGGATGTGGATATACATGGCGCCGCGGTCCGGCGCGGGCCGGAGGGCTGGCAGGTGGCCGGGCGGGATGTGCGGATCACGCGGGGGGCGCTGGGCGAGGCGATGGAGCCGGCTCAGCTGGTGGTGACGCTGGGCAACACGGTTGAGAACGAGCGCGTCCCGGGCCGTGTGTTCGCCACGGTGGTGTCGGTCGGAGGCTGGGCCATGGCCTCGGTCGCGGATGTGGAGATGGGGGCGGGCGGGCCTGTGGCCGCGCGGAAGCTGAACCTGTCGCCGTTTCTGAACCGGTCGCACCTGGTGAAGGCGCCGATGGTGGCGTTTGCCGACGGGAGCGTGGGGCTGCCGGCTTATTTCGAGATGGGAGCGGCGCATGGGGTGCTGGTGCGGTTCGGACCGGGTGGCCGGGTGCGGGATACGGCGCGGATGGCGGGCGAGGGTCAGCCGATTCAGCCGATGATCGTGCCCTTGGGCGAGGACCGGGCGGTGGCGTGGCTGCGGGATTTCGCGCCCTCGGGGAAGCTGTTGGTGAGCCATACGGAAAATGGCGGCAGGACGTGGTCTGAGGTGGTGCCCTCGGACATGCCGAACCCGAGCGCGCCGGTGGCGGCGCTGGCGTTGGGCGGTGGACGGATCCTTATGGCGGCCAATGACGATCCGGATGGTGGCGACCGGCTGCGGTTGCTCTTGTCCGAGGATGAAGGGGACAACTGGCGGGTTCTGCGGGAGCTGGCGCCGAACGGGGCGGGGGCGCGGTATCCGATGTTGCGGCGGCTGGAGGGCGGCGAGATCGCGCTGGCCTATTCGGTCGGGAACAAGACGGGGGTGCGGGCGCATGTGCTGAACGGTGCCTGGGTGGCGGCGCAATGAGCGGCGTCGGGGCGACTTTGGGCGTGGCGGTGGTGCTGGGCTGGGTGGTGTTCGCGCTGAGCGGGCTGGTGCTGTCGTCCTCGCTGGCCGCCGGGCTGGCGCTGGTGGCCGCGGTTCTGGTTGGCGTCTTGTGGCGCGATACCGTGGCGGTGAATGGCGCGGTGGCGGTGCTGGCGCCGTTCGGGGTGATGCTGCCGGCGCTGGCGCTGCGGCATGTGGCGGTGTCGGTTGGTTGGGACGTGCCGGGGTTTTCGGGCGTGGAGATCGCGGTGTTCCTGTGTGCCTACGTGGCGTTCCTGGCTTGTGCGTTCGGGGTGATCCCGGTGGATGTGTACCGGGTCGGCTATGCGCCGGTGCCGGTGGCGGGGATGGTGCTGGCGGTGTGCCTTTTTGCGCTGGTGACGGGGAACTGGTTTCTGGCGGGGGTGGCCGTTCTGGGCCAGTTGGCGTGGGTCATGGGCTGGGGCAGCAGCAACTGGTTCGACATGGTGCTGCATGTGCTGCTGGCGCCGGTGGCGGCGGTGGTGCTGGTGCTGCGGGTGTTTTGAGTGGGTGGTCGCGGGGTCGTTTCGCAGGTGAGCTTTGGACGCTAAAGACAAAGGTGGTTTCGAGCCCGACATTGGGTTTGAACATCGAGCCGGTTAACAGCTGCGAAGCGCCCGGCCATCGTCAGCCCTCCCACGGGCTGGCGATATGGCGGGGGCTGGGCGCAACGATCGTTCCGAGGATGTCTTTGGCAGGCATAAAGTGCTTCTTAGTTGCCGTCGGATCGCCACCCAAGGGGCTGACGCTCGCCTCCGTCATGAACGGCAGCAAGGTCCGCAAAACGAACGTCCGAGGCGAAGCACCCCGCGCGGAATCCAGGTGCAGCTTGCTGCACCGCCGCGCATCGCCGGGCCGTCCCCCGGCACGGCGATTGGCTGGTGACGTGCCACGCTCTCGGGTTGGATGTGCCTGGCAGGCATAAATTGCCCATCACCATCGTCGGTTCGCCGCACCACGGCCCGTTGATGCGCGTCTCCTCACCGTCAGAAAATGACGTCCGCTACGTCCGCAATTCGGTCTTTTACGCGGTGTCAAAGGTCGCAGGCGCAGAGGCGCGTGGCAGGCGCCTAGCGAATCGGATCGAACAGCGCGTCGTCCAGCGTGCAGTCGCGGATCACGTCGCGGCCGCAGGGGACCGGGGAGAGGTCGCGGGAAAGGCAGATGCGGGCCTCCTGGATGCGGCCCGCGCGGCAGGTAATGGTGATGCCGTCGGGCTCGAGCGTGGGGTTGGCCTTGAGGAACGCTTCTTCGACCACGGAGGCAGGGAGCTTGACCGGGTTTTTCAGTTTGCGAAAGACCTCCGGCCTCGTGATGCGGTCGTAGGCCTCTCGTGACAGGGCGTAATAGGCGGGGGCGGAGAGGCCCGAGCAGGTGCCGTGTTTCTTCCACTGGTACCATGCGAGGCCGGAGGTGCCCATGATGTCGGCCATGGCGTTCGTCATGGCGCGGGACGGCGGGCGTTCGGGCGACTGGCAATGTTCGGGCCAGCCCCGGTGGTATTGCGGCCAGAGGCCGTGCAGGATCCAGCCATGGTCACGCGCCGCGTCGCATTGGGGCGAGGCGCGGTCGTCGCCCTCGAGCGCGCACCAGGTGGGCGACCAGCTGAGCGACAGGACGTAATAGTCGAAGTCGTCCGGGCGGTCGGTGTCGGCGCGGGCCAAGGTGGCAAGGAAAAGCAGGGCGAAAAGCGCGCGCATGTTCGCTCTTTCTTTTTGTGTTCGGGGCTACTATATACCCGCCAAGTTCCCCGACAACGAGAACCCGTCCCGGCCCCCGGGACCGCCGTTTCAGGCGAGGGGAAAGATATGCGTGAAGGAGCCTTTGAGAAATGTCGAAACCGTTGATGGCCAAGGCCACCGCCGTCTGGCTGGTGGACAACACCACGATCAGCTTCAAGCAGATTGCCGATTTCGTCGGGATGCACGAGCTGGAGATCCAGGGGATCGCCGATGGCGACGTGGCCGCCGGGGTGAAGGGGTTCGACCCCGTCGCCAACAACCAGCTGACGCAGGACGATATCGACAAGGCGGAAAAGGACCCGCTGCACAGGCTGAAGCTGAAGTTCAACGCCGCCGCCGTGGGCGAGGAGAAACGCCGCGGGCCGCGTTATACCCCGCTGTCGAAGCGGCAGGACCGGCCGAACGCGATCCTGTGGCTGGTGAAATTCCATCCCGAGCTGGCCGATGCGCAGATCGCCAGGCTGGTGGGCACCACCAAGCCGACGATTCAGACGATTCGCGAGCGCACCCACTGGAACATCTCGAACATGCAGCCGATCGACCCGGTGGCGCTGGGCCTGTGCAAGCAGACAGAGCTGGATGCCGCCGTGCAGAAGGCTGCCGCGAAGAAGGCCAAGGAAGGCCAGGCGATGGACGATGACGAGCGCCGCAAGCTGCTGTCGACCGAGCAGAGCCTGGAATCGGATGTCGAGCCGCGGATGCCGACGGCCATCGAGGGGCTGGAGACGTTCAGCCTGGGCGGGGACGACACGGAGAAGGCGGAACCGGAGAAGGAATACGACGCCGAGAGCTTCTTCAACCTGCCGGACGATGACGGTGAGGATGACGAGGACGACGACAAGGCGTAAGGCCTGTCGGACCTCGCGACAGATTGGAACCGCGCCCCGGATCGGGCGCGGTTTTTTCTTGGGCGGCGCGCGTGATCAGGGGACGGGTGCGGGGCGCGAGATGGCCAACAGGCCCGCGCCGACGATGCACGCAATGCCGAGCGACGAGAGCGCGTCGGGGCGTTCGGTGAAGATGAGCCAGCCCCAGAGCGCCGAGAACCCGACATAGGTGAAGTCGAACGTGCCGATCACGGCAGGCGGTCCGTTCTGGTAGGCATAGGCGGCGCCGATGCTGCCGATCAGGATGGCGGTGGCGAGCACCGCGATGGTGCGCCAGTCGGCGGCGTCGAGCGTTGTCCATGCTGCCGTGAAGGGCGCGGGCGTGCCCGTCGGGGCCGGCAGGAGGGCGAAGGCGAAGCCGCCCGCCAGGATGAAGGCGACGTTCAATACCGCCGAAAGCATCAGCGGGTGCTCGCCTCGGCAGCGCGTTCCGGTCATCAGCATGGCGACGGCATAGAGTATGGCCGCGAGCAGAGGCAGGAGCGCGTAGGCCGAAAGGCCCGAGGGTGTAGGCTTGATGATCAGGAGCACGCCGGCAAAGCCGATCGCCACGGCGAGCCAATGGCGCGGGGCGATGGCGCTGCGGGTGGCCAGCGCGCCGAAAAGCGTGATGAAGAGCGGCGAGGTGTAATAGCCCGCCGCCGCGACCGACAGCGGCACATGCGGCAGGGCGGCATAGTAGGTGACCCACATCGCGACGAGGACCAGGCTGCGCAGGCCGGTCCAGCCGGGGTGGCGCAGGGCGAAGGCGGGACGCGCGAAGAGCGCCATGAAGGCCAGCAGTACGGGCAGCACGAGGGCCGAGCGCAGGATGAACATCTGCCAGAGCGAGATCGCGCCAGACGAGAGCTTGATGAGCGCGTCGCCGAGCGCCAGGGCCGCCACCGCGAAGGTGATGATGAGGATGGCGCGGGCGGTGTTGTTCGGGGATGTCATGTTGGGGGGCGTGGGCTTTCACGCCCATCGGAGTGGTGGATTGTCACCCACCAAAGTGGTGGGTTCTCACCCACCCTACGGGGTGTTGCGGACAGGTCGAGTCAGCAGCGGATCAGAGTGCCTTGCGGGCGTTGAGGGCGGCGGTGATGGTGCCGTCGTCGAGATAATCGAGCTCGCCGCCGATGGGGACGCCTTGCGCCAGCGAGGTGAGGGTGACGCGGTCCTCGAGCTGGTCGGCGATGTAATGGGCCGTGGTCTGGCCGTCGACGGTGGCGGCCAGCGCCAGGATGACCTCGCTGACGTTTTCCCTCTCGATGCGGTCCACGAGTTGGGGGATGCGGAGCTGTTCCGGGCCGACCTGGTCGAGCGCAGAAAGCGTGCCGCCGAGCACGTGGTAGCGGCCCTTGAAGACGCCCGCGCGTTCCATCGCCCAGAGGTCGGCCACGTCCTCGACCACGCAGATCATGCCGTTGGCGCGTTTCGCCGACAGGCAGATATCGCAGGTCTCGGTGGTGCCGACATTGCCGCAGACGATGCATTCGCGGGCCGTGAGGGCGACCTGGCCCATGAGGTCCGCAAGCGGCGACAGCAGAAGCTCGCGCTTGCGGATCATGTGCAGCACCGCGCGGCGGGCCGAGCGCGGGCCCAGGCCCGGCAGCTTGGCCATCATCTCGATCAGGGCGTCGATGTCGCGGGTGGAGTTCATGAGCGCGGGGGGCGCCTCAGAACGGCAGCTTCATGCCTTCGGGCAGGCCCATGCCCTCGGTCAGCTTGCCCATCTCCTCCTGCGCCTTTTCCGAGGCCTTGGCCTGGGCGTCCTTGATGGCGGCGAGGATCAGGTCCTCGACCACTTCCTTGTCGTCGGAGTTGAAGATCGAGGGGTCGATGTCGAGGCTTTTCAGCTCGCCCTTGGCGGAGCAGACGGCCTTGACCAGGCCCGCGCCGGATTCGCCGGTGACGGTGATGTTGTGCATCTCTTCCTGAAGCTCGGCCATCTTGGTCTGCATTTCCTGCGCGGCCTTCATCATTTTGCTCATGTCGCCAAGCTGGCCTAATCCTTTGAACATCGTTCTCTCCCGGGGTTTGAAGGGTGTTGGGACATAGATACGGGCCGTGGGGGTGGTCGGCAA
>NZ_JASHIZ010000005.1 GCF_030733425.1 Roseovarius sp. MMSF_3350 | reverse complement strand
TACACCCGCTTGCCAGCAGATCCCTGGTCTGCTCCGGGTCCGGCGCCAGGTGCAGGTAGGTGAACAGCAACTGCCCCTCGCGCAGCATCTTGCGCTCGCCGGCCTGCGGTTCCTTCACCTTCACGATCATGTCGGCGGTGGCAAACACCTCTTCCGCCGTGTCGATGATCGCGGCACCCGCGGCGACATAATCCGCATCCTCGAACCCCGCGCCCTTGCCGGCACCGGATTGAATAATAACTTCATGCCCATGGGCCACGGCCTCTCCGGCGGCGTTGGGGGTCATCCCCACGCGGAATTCCTGCGGTTTGATCTCTGTCGGGCATCCGATTTTCATGTCGCACTCCTCTTTGCGCTATAGACTAGGATACAGCGCCGCCAAAGAAAGGGGTTTGATATTTTGCCCGCACATGCCGTAATAGGCTGAAGATTATTCGAAGGAATGGCGCATATTGCACAGGATTTGCCTCGAATGACGCTCGACATGATGGATCGTCGCCTGCTTGGCGTCTTGCAGAAACGCGGGCGTATTTCCAACGCGGACCTGGCCGAGGCGGTACATTTGTCGCCTTCGGCCTGTCATCGCCGGATGCAGCGCCTGGAAACCGAAGGCTACATAAAGGGTTATGTCGCCCTGCTGGATCCGCGCCGCATGGGGGTTCCCACCACCGTCTTTGTAGAGATCACCCTCACAACTCAGGCCGATGAGGTGCTCGACGCGTTCGAGATCGCCGTCGCCCGCATCCCCAACGTGCTGGAATGCCACCTGACGGCGGGCACCGCCGATTACATTCTCAAGCTCGTGGTCGAGGATACCGAGGATTTCGCCCGCATTCACCGACAGTACCTCACCCGCCTGCCGGGAGTGTCCACCATGCAATCCAGCTTTGCCCTGCGCACCGTGCTGCAAACAACGGCCCTGCCGGTCTGAAGTTTTGCTTTTCTCGGGACCTCGATCTAGAATCCTGGCACTTTGACGACTTCGACAATGACCCGTCGCCCAGGTTTCATCCCTCGGACCAGATCTCTTGCCCATATGTGAAATCGGCGAAAAGGCCCCGATACGTTGATCGGGGCCCCGTCCGGTGCGCGTGATCCGTGAGTGACAGCGCAGCCAGATACCCATTCGGGCGCCCCCCTCTCAAGCTCGGGAGGTAGCGTGGTGTATGCGTTCAAACGCCGGCTTTGGCGCGTATGGAAAACCTTACCTTTGGCTGTGACGTGACGTCACTTTCCCACGAAAAAACCCCGGTGTCGCCACCGGGGTTCTCGATCCTGCAAAACCGGCGGATTTACTCTTCCGCGGGTTCCTCTTTCTTGGCTTCCTCGCCGGTCTCCTGGTCGACGACCTTCATCGACAGGCGCACCTTGCCGCGATCGTCAAAGCCCAAGAGCTTGACCCACACGTCCTGGCCTTCCTTCAGAACATCCGACGGATGGTTCAGGCGGCGGTTCTCGATCTGGCTGACATGCACCAGCCCGTCGCGCTTGCCGAAGAAGTTCACGAAGGCGCCGAAGTCCACGATCTTCACGACCGTGCCCTTGTAGACCTTGCCCTCTTCCGGCTCCGCCACGATCGAGTGGATCATGTCGTATGCCTTCTGGATTGCCTCGCCGTTGGGCGACGCGATCTTGATCACGCCCTCGTCGTTGATGTCGACCTTGGCGCCCGACACCTCGACGATCTCGCGGATCACCTTGCCGCCCGACCCGATCACTTCGCGGATCTTGTCGGTCGGGATCTGCATCGTCTCGATGCGCGGCGCGTGAACCGAGAAATCACCGGCTTCCGACAGGGCCTTGCCCATCTCGTTCAGGATATGCAGCCGGCCGGCCTTGGCCTGTTCCAGCGCCTTTTCCATGATCTCCGGCGTGATGCCCGCGACCTTGATGTCCATCTGCAGCGACGTGATACCGGCTTCGGTCCCCGCCACCTTGAAGTCCATGTCGCCCAGGTGATCCTCATCACCCAGGATGTCGGTCAGGATGCCATATGAGCCGTCGTCTTCCAGCACCAGGCCCATGGCCACTCCGGCCACCGGCGCCTTCAGCGGAACGCCGGCGTCCATCATGGACAGAGAGCCGCCGCAAACCGACGCCATCGACGAGGAGCCGTTGGATTCGGTGATCTCCGAGACAACGCGCACCGTGTAGGGGAAGTCGGTTGCCGCAGGCAGGACCGCCTGAAGCGCACGCCATGCCAGTTTCCCGTGCCCGATCTCGCGGCGACCCGGAGGGCCCACGCGACCGGCTTCACCGACCGAGTAGGGCGGGAAGTTGTAGTGCAGCAAGAAATTCGAGCGGAAGTTGCCGTGCAGCGCGTCGATGATCTGCTCATCGTCGCCCGTGCCCAGCGTGGTCACGACCAGGCCTTGCGTCTCGCCGCGCGTGAACAGGGCCGAGCCATGCGTCCGCGGCAGCAGGCCGGTTTCGCACACGATCGGGCGCACCTCATCCAGGTTCCGTCCGTCGATCCGCTTGCCCGACTTCACGATGTCTCCGCGCAGGATCGACGCTTCCAGCTTCTTGAGCGCGGAGCCCAGGTTCGCATCCTCGAGCTGCTCTTCCGAAAGCGATGCCTTGATCTCATCCTTGGCGGTCGAAACGGCACTCGTGCGTTCCTGCTTGTCCTGGATCTTGTAGGCCGCGGCCAGCTTGTCCTGGCCCGCCGCCTTAACGGCCTCGTAAAGGTCGCTGTAATCTGGCGGCTGAAAGTCGAACGGTTCCTTGGCGGCGTCTTCGGCCAGGTCGATGATCATGTCGATCACCGGCTGGATCTGCTCGTGCGCGAAGTTCACCGCGCCCAGCATTTCGGCTTCCGACAGCTCATAGGCTTCGGATTCCACCATCATCACGGCACCCTTCGTGCCCGCAACCACCAGGTCGAGCCGCTGCTCGGGGTTGTTGCGCAGGTCGTGCATGTCCTCGACCTCGGGGTTCAGGATGTACTCACCACCCTCATAGCCCACGCGGCAGCCCGCGATCGGCCCCATGAAGGGCGCGCCCGAAATGGTCAGGGCGGCGCTGGCCGCGATCATCGCCACGATGTCCGGGTCATTGACCAGGTCGTGGCTCAGCACGGTGCACATCACCAGCACTTCGTTCTTGAACCCGTCGACGAACAGCGGCCGGATCGGACGGTCGATCAGGCGCGCGGTCAGGGTTTCCTTTTCCGTGGGCCGTGCCTCACGCTTGAAGAATCCGCCGGGCACCTTGCCCGCGGAATAGTATTTCTCCTGGTAGTGAACGGTCAGCGGAAAGAAGTCCTGACCTTCACGCGGGGACTTTGCAAAGGTCACGTTCGCCATGACCGAGGTTTCCCCGTATGTGGCGATGACCGAGCCATCCGCCTGGCGGGCAACCTTGCCCGTTTCCAGTGTCAGCGTATCCTCGCCCCACTGGATGGATTTTTTCACTTCGTTGAACATCTATCGTTTCCTAGCTGGAGGCCCTCCCGGGCGTATCCCGGGTCCTCCGTTACATTGGTGGCCCCATTGCCACCGACCCCTCCATCATCTCATGCGCCGGGGTCTAAGGCGTCACGTTTCAGATACGTGCGCCCATACAGCAGATCGGCGCGAAATGAAAGCGGGATGTCCCGACGCGCTCGCTTCCGCGTCCGGGCCGTCAATCCTCGATCCTCCGCATGGCCCAGTTGACGCTGAAGCCGTGCAGGATCGTCGACAGCAGGATGACCAGCCCGACTAGCGACCAAAGCTCGCTCTCGTTCACGAACTCCACGTGGCTCATCGCGTAGCACAGATAATAGATGGAACCTATTCCGCGCACCCCGTAGACCGAAATGACCGCCCGGTCCCGGTGCGGCATGTGCGACCCCATCAGGCTGATCCACCCCGACACGGGCCGGATGACAAGGATCAGGATCAGCGCGATGACCACGTGGCGCCACGTCAGATCGGCAAAAACCATCGGCAGAACGGACCCCAGCGCGATCAGCAGCAGGGCGGTCAGCGCGTGTTCGATCGATTCCGTGAAATTATGCAGTCGCCGGTGAAAGCGGTGGTCCTTCTCCTCTCTCCGCAGGGTCAGCCCCATCACGGCGACCGCGATGAACCCATAGCCTTCCACCATTTCCGTCGAGCCATAGCACAGCAGCACACCGGCCAGTGCCAGCACCCCCGAACCCGTGTCGGCCAGCGGCGCGTTCCGCGGCACCGAGAACAGCACCAGCGCAAGCGCGCGGCCACCGGCCCATCCGGCCACGGCCCCGACGGCAATGCGATAGAACACATCCCAGACAAGCCAATCCAGCGCCCATGCACTCGGGTTCAGACCTTCTGCCGCCACGACCAGCCCCAGGTACACGAACGGAAACGCCAGCCCGTCGTTCAGCCCTGCCTCCGTCGTAAGGGTAAAGCGCACGGGATGTTCCTGGCGTTCCTGCGGCGGGCCGACCTGCACGTCCGCCGCCAATACCGGATCGGTGGGCGCGATGACCGCCCCCAGCAGGATCGCCCCGGCCACGGTCAGGCCCTCCAGGCTGATACCCAACAGCGCCACCGCGGCGATGGTCAACGGCATGGCAATGCCCAGCATCCGCGCCGTCGGACTCCACTTTCGCCATGGGCTGATCGTGTCGATCCGCATCCCCGTGCCGAACAGCGCCACGATCACGGCCAGCTCGCTTATCCTTTCCCACAGCAGCGGCGCTTCGCGCGGGTCTGGCATGAAGGCCGCGGCCGGGACCAGCATCGCGGCCCCGGCCCCGAAGATGATCATGAGCGGCGCAAAGACCGGCTCCGCCCGGGACACAAGCCGCGGCAGCCACCGCGCGCTGATGACGATCATCCCGGTTACGGCCAGCACGATGTGATAGGGATCGAGGGTGAAGAAATCCGGGCTCATGCGTACATCTACTTCATTGCCGCCGTGAAGTAAGATCGGACATCCAGTTTCGTTTGCAAGGGTCTTGCGCCAGACGGCCCAGGGCGTGCCTCAAAGCACGATTGCCGGACGTCGCTTGAACCGAGCTTTGAAACGCGCGCGCCACCCTCGCCCGGTCGCCCGGCCCCAGACGCGAACGTCAGTAATCCGTCTCGCTTGGAATGGTCCCGGTCCTGATGGCGTTGCCATTGGGTGCCAGGGCGATCCACCATCCGCCATGCGTGTGGATACCGTGCCCGCTCGGACCTTCGCTCTCGCCTTCGCGATTGAAATAGAAGAGCGGATGACCGTTGTAGCTCGCCACAAGCTTGTCTCCATCCGTGACCGACCCGGCAAGGTTGGGATCCAAGCCATCGGATACGCTCAAGTTCTTGGTTGTCACCGGAGCGACGACGAGCGGTGGCCAGGCTTCCCTGCACCGCGGCCCACAGGATTCCAGCGGCGGCAACCCGTCGCCTCCGCGTGTCTGCGTATCGAACATGTAAACGGCGCGCCCGTTGGGGCCGACGATGTAGGGTCCGATATCTTCGTCATTCGCCACGGAAAAAAACGGTTCTTTCTCATCCGGCGCGTCAGAGGCCAGGGCGGCGGGCGCAAGGGTACTGGCGAGCAGAGCGACTAGAATGAAGCGCGGCATGGTTTCTCCTGTTTGCAAGCCTTCCCTAGACCAACCCGCGGATCGGCGGGCATGTTCCCGGAAACATCGCGCAATACGGAAAAACCGACACCGCCAACCATCCCGAGGAAGGGCCGCTCAGGATGCGAAAAGTTGTCCCCAAGGAAGCCGATCACGCCTCGATGCCTCGTCCCCGAGCCGACACCCGCGTTCAGGACACAAGCCTCACCCGGTCAGGATACCGCTCACCTTCAGCGCCCGCTGGGCGTTGCCCTCGACCTTCAGCTTGCCCGACATGTAGGCCATCACCGGGTTCTGCTCGCCCGACAGGATGTTGCGGAACACCGCGTCGCTGGCCATCAGCACCACGTCCGCCGCCTCGTCTCCCTCCCGCGCGCCGGCCTCGTCCAGCATCACGCTGCCTTCGCCCTCGATCACCAGCTTCGCGGTGCCGCGGATGGTGCCTCTCGCTTTGGGGTCCAGCGTTTCGACATAGCTTCGGATGATCTCGTTCATGGAATGGCGCGCCTTTCAAAATGATGCGCAAAGCTCTCCACGCAGGGCCTGCCCCGGTCAACGCGAACCTTGCGTCACCAGCGGCTCAGCGCATCCTCGTCCGCGTCCCTGGCATCCACCCAGTCCGCCCCGTCGCGGGTCACTTCCTTCTTCCAGAAAGGCGCGCGCGACTTCAGGTAATCCATCAGAAACTCGGCGGCCTGGAACGCATCGGTGCGATGCGGCGAGGAGGTCGCCACCATCATGATCATCTCGTCCGGGCGCAGAGCGCCATGACGATGGATGACCAGCACATCGCCCAAGGACCAGCGCGCCTGCGCTTCCTTGGCGATCCCGGCCAGCGCCTTTTCGGTCATGCCCGGATAGTGCTCGATCTGCATCGCCTCCAGGCCGGTCGCGATATCCCGCACGATGCCGGTGAAACTTACCACCGCGCCCATGCCGCTTTGCCGCGCGGCAAATCCATTCACCTCCGCGCCAAGGTCGAACGCCGCTTCCTGCACCCGGATATCCACGTCCCTCAGCCCCCCGTCATCGGCGGAAAGAACGCCACCTCGCGCACGCCCGCAAGCGGCGCATCGAAATCCGCCAGCTCCTGGTCCACCGCCACGCGCAATGCGTCCAGGTCGGCAAACGCCGCCTCGTAGCGCGCCTCGCGGGCCCGCAACTCCGCGACCAGCTCCCGTACGGTCGCGGCGCCGGTCTCGACCTTGTCCTTGGGGTGCCCGATCCGTTCCCGCACCCAGGCGAAATACAGCACGTCCATCTCTCAATCCCTCAGATATGGCACCGCCTTGCGAAAGTAATCGACGCCCGTGATCAACGTCAGCGCGGCGGCAATCCACAGCAGCCACAGACCCGCATGCGATGCGATCACCATGCCCTCGAACTTCCAACGCAGGCCCATCACGTCCTCTTCCTCGCCGGCCAGCACATCGGCCACCAGCGCCTCGTCCATGCCCAGGCTGGACATGCCGAAATAGTGCTCGAACACGCCCTGCGCAAAGAGCACCGCAATCGCCACCATCTGCAGCGTCGTCTTCCACTTGGCCAGCTTGGTCACCTTGAGTGTCCCCGCCGTGTCGCCCAGGTATTCCCGCAGGCCCGACACGAAGACTTCGCGAAACAGGATCACCGTCGCCGGCAGCACCAGCCACGGTGACATCGACGAATAGCCCAGGATCACCGCCAGCGCGATCACCACCATCGCCTTGTCCGCGATCGGGTCCAGCATCGTGCCCAGCTTGGTGGTCTGCTTCCACAGCCGCGCCAGGTAGCCGTCGAACCAGTCGGTCACCGCCGCGCCCACGAACAGCACCAGCGCGAACCAGTCCGCCCAGGGCCGATGGAAATACAGGAACATCACCGCCACCGCCGGCGCCGCCAGCAGCCTCAGCACGGTCAACACGTTGGGAATATTCCACGTCATGCGTCTTTATCTAGTGCGAACCGCCTCTGTCCGAAAGCCCCGAATCCAAAAGCGCCACGCACAGGCAACCAACTTTCATCGTTCCCCAAATACTCCGGGGAGCGCGAGGGGCTGGCCCCTCCCCCCCCCCCCCCCCCCCCCCCCATCAAACCTGTAGCGCGAGGCGCTGGCCCCTCGCACCAGCCCGCTTCACGCGGCAAGAACCTTATCCTTGGCGTTCTCGGCTGAATTGCCTACTCTCATCGCATGAAACGGCCACGCCCCTCAATCGCACTCATCCTGATCACACTGCTTGCGGCATTGCCCAATGGAGTACGCGCCGAGACTACTTCCATCGACCCGAAGGAATCGGGCGCTCAATGCGATCAAGGCAACGCGATGGCCTGCTTCGACCTTGGATATTTTCATCATATGCAGGCTTCCCGCGCATTGGACCCCGCCAAGGCCCGCGCGCCGTATCAGCAGGCGTGCGATGGCGGCGTCCTCGCGGCCTGCACCAACCTTGCCCTGATGTATGAAACCGAAACAGGTGTCCGGCGCGATTATGGCAAGGCGCGTCAGCTCAACAAACGGGCCTGCGACGGTGGCGAGATGATCGGATGTGTCAACCTGAGCCTGATTTACCGGCTGGGCCTTGGCGTTCCGCGCGATGACACGGAGGCCCGGCGCCTGGCAAAGCGCGCATGCGACGGCGGCGATCCGGGCGGGTGCAGCAATCTCGGTGCCATCTATCAGCATGGATATGGCGTACCCGTCGACCATAAGCGGGCGATCGGACTTTACGCGCGCAGCTGCAAGACCGGCTACGCCATTGGTTGCTCCAATCTTGGGATGATGCACGAATTCGGACTTGGCACCCCCCGCGACACTGAAACCGCGCTCGCCTTTTACACTCGCGCCTGTAGTGACGGCAGCGCGGAGGGCTGCAACAATCTTGGCGCCGTTTACGACGAGGGTTCCGCCGTGCCCCGCAACAAGGCCAAGGCGAAGTATTTCTACGATAAAGCCTGCCAGCAAGGGGCAACGACGGCCTGCGATAATCTGCGGAAACTCCAGTAGGGTTCGCCCCAGTTCCATCGTTCCCCAAATACTCCGGGGAGCGCGAGGGGCTGGCCCCTCGCCCCGGGCCTGCCGCTCAACCCTTCTCGTGAAAGTGGTCATAGACCTTCTGCGCCAGCGCCGCCGATACGCCATCCACGGCCTTCAGATCCGCCAGATTCGCCCGGCTGACCGCCTTGGCCGACCCGAAATGCGCCAAGAGCGCCCGCTTGCGCGCCGCGCCCACCCCCGCGATCTCGTCCAGTGGCGAGGCACTGACCGCCTTGGTGCGCTTGGCCCTGTGGGTGCCGATGGCGAACCTGTGCGCCTCGTCGCGCAGCCGCTGGATGAAATACAGCACCGGGTCGTTGTGGCGCAGCGCCATGGGCCGCTTGCCCATCCGGTGAAACTCTTCCTTGCCGGCGTCGCGGTCCAGCCCCTTGGCCACGCCCACCATCGGCAGGTCGCGCACGCCCATCTCCTGCATGATCGAATGTACCGCGCTGACCTGCCCCTGCCCGCCGTCAATGAGCAGCAGGTCCGGCCACAGCCCCTTATCGCGGTCCGGGTCCTCCTTGATCAGCCGCTTCAGCCGCCGTGTCAGGACCTCCTTCATCATCCCGAAATCGTCCCCAGGGGTCAGCTCGTCGCCCCGGATGTTGAACTTGCGGTACTGGTTCTTCATCAGCCCCTCGGGCCCGGCCACGATCATCGCGCCCACCGCGTGCGCGCCCTGGATGTGGCTGTTGTCATAGACCTCGATCCGCTCGGGCGGGGCGGGCAGGTCGAACGCCTCCGCCACGCCCTTCAGCAGCTTGGCCTGCGTCGCACTCTCGCTCATTTTCCGCGCCAGGCTTTCGCGCGCGTTGCGAAGCGCGGCCTCGACCAATTCCGCCTTCTCGCCCCGCTGCGGCACCAGCAGTTCCACCTTGCGCCCCAGCTTGCCGCTCAGCGCCTCGGCCATCAGGTCGGGGCTCTCGATCTCGTGGCTCAGGATGATCTGCCGTGCGGGGTCCTTGGTGTCATAGAACTGGCCCAGGAACGCCTCCAGCACCTCGGCCTCGGCCACGTCCGCGCCGACGCGCGGATAGAAATCCTTGTTCCCCCAGTTCTGCCCGGCGCGGATGAAGAACACCTGCACGCAGGCCTGCCCCTTCTCCAGGTGCAGCGCCACCAGATCGGCCTCGCCCACGGTGCGCGGATTGATCCCCTGCGCCGTCTGCACCTGCGTCAGCGCCTTGATCCGGTCGCGCAGCGCCGCGGCCTTCTCGAACTCCATCGCCGCACTGGCTTCCTGCATGTCGGCGGCCAGCTTCTCCTGTATCTCGGTCGACCGTCCCGACAGGTAGCGCTGGGCATCCCGAACCTGCGCCGCGTATTCGGGTTTCGAGATATACCCCACGCATGGCGCGGTGCAGCGCTTGATCTGGTATTGCAGGCAAGGCCGCGTGCGGCTCTCGAACTGCGTGTCGCTGCAATTGCGCAGCTGGAACACCCGCTGCAACTGTCCCAGCGTCCGGTTCACCGCCCCCGCGCTGGCGAAGGGCCCGTAATACTGTCCCTTCTCCTTCTTCGCGCCGCGATGTTTCTTGATCATCGGAAAGTCGTGGCCCGTCACCAGGATATTCGGAAACGACTTGTCGTCGCGCAACAGCACGTTGTACCGCGGCTTCAACTGCTTGATCAGGTTCTGCTCGAGCAGCAGCGCCTCGGTCTCGGTCGCCGTGGTCAGGAACATCATCGACGCGGTTTCCGCGATCATCCGCGCGATCCGCGGCGTGTGTCCGGTGGGCCGGGCATAGCTCGACACCCGCGCCTTGAGGTTGCGCGCCTTGCCGACATACAGCACCTGGGACTGCGCCCCCAGCATCCGGTACACCCCGGGTGAGCCGTCCAGCGTCTTGAGGTAGGACTGGATCACCTTGTGCCCGGTTTCCGGGGCGGCATCGCCGTCTGACTCGTGATTCGGTTTGTTAATCATTCATTAACGTTTGATTCTGCGCGTGGGCTGCAATGATTAGCACACACGCCGCAATAGGAAACATCTCCACGGATCGTGTGGATAACTCTGCGGACAAGTTTTGGTTACCCGGAATTTTTCGTTGTTTTCGGCCCGGTTCGTTGAATTGCTCAAAAAATAGGCACAAAAACAAAGCATTGATTTTAAACGATAAAAAATCCGTGGTATCCCAAATATATGAAAACATTAAACCTTTTGTAACGCGTCGGTAACGGCCCCACGCCACGTGCACAACTTGTCGCGGCCGTTCATACATCGACCCCGAGAATGTCCGGAGTTTGCCAGGCCAGGTGCTGTCCGCCATCGACGCAAATCAGCTGTCCGGTGACCGCCTTCGCCTCCAGGAAATAGCCCAGCGCGGCGGTGATATCCTCGGGATTCACCCCCCGCTTCAGGATCGTTCGCGCCCGCTGATCGAAGAACTGCTTTTCGCTCTGCTCGGTGCTCTTCAACGTCGGCCCCGGCCCGATCCCGTTCACCCGGACACGCGGCGCAAAGGCCTGCGCGGCCGTGCGGGTCATCGTCCACAGGCCGGACTTGGCGATCGTGTAGCTGGCGAAATAAGGCGTCAGCTTGCGCACCCGCTGGTCGATCATGTTCACCACCAGCCCCTGCGCCACCGGCTCGCCGTTGCCGTCCTCCACCGGGTCCGGCACCTGTGCGGCCAATCCTTGCGTCAGCGCGAAGGGCGCGCGCAGGTTCGATTCCAAGTGCCGGTCCCAACTGTCGCGCGTTGCCGTCTCGTATGTCTCGTCCTCGAAGATCGACGCGTTGTTCACCAGCACGTTCACCGGCCCGCCCAGCCGCGCGGCCGCCTCGGGCACCAGCGCCTGTACCGCGTCCTCGTCCAGAAGATCGGCCTGCACGGTCACGGCCTTCCGGCCCTTGGCCTCGATCTCACCGGCGGTTTCCTCGGCGGCATCGGCCGAGCCGCCATAATGCACCGCCACGTCATAGCCGCGTGCGCCCAGGTACAGGGCCATCGCCCGGCCAAGGCGCTTGCCGCCCCCGGTCACGAGGGCGCGGCGGGGCTGGGTGTCTTCGATCATCCAGTGGGCTCCGTTCAGCTCAACACGACCATGACATAGACCACGTAGAGGACGGTCAAGGCGATGCCCCACAGCCGGTTGATATCCCGGCCCAGGAACACGAACGGAATGATCAGCAGCGACGCGCCCAGCATCACCCACAGGTCAAACTGCAAAAACTCCGCATCGACCGGAATCGTGCCCACGAAAGACGTGATGCCGATGATCGCCAGAAGGTTGAACATGTTCGACCCGATGACATTGCCCAGCGCCACGTCGGCCTGCTTGCGCAAGGCCGCCATCACCGTCGTCGCCAGTTCCGGCAGGGAGGTGCCCAGCGCCACCAGCGTCAGGCCGATCACCGCGTCGCTTACGCCGAAGCGCCTGGCGATGATCGAAGCGTTGTCCACCAACAGGTCCGCGCCCAGCGGCAGCCCGACCAGACCCAGCGCCAGAAAGACGAAGATCTGCCACCACGGCATGTCGGGGTCCGCGCCTTCGACCTCTTCCTCTTCTTCGGCAACCGCGGTGGCACTCCTGCACGCCCGCCGGTGGTTGCGCGCGTCGCGGAACGCATCGCCCAGCACCAGCCCGAGGCAGGCCAGCAGCACCGCGCCGGCCAGCATGTCGAACGCGCCACGGAACGCCAGCCCGATGAAGATCACCGTGGCCCCGATCATGAACAGATACGTCTTGCGCGTGTTGCACCCCGAGGTGTGCAGTACCGACAACAGCGCGGGCACCCCCAGCACCAGCAGGATGTTCGCCGTGTTCGACCCGATCACGTTGCCCAGCGCCAGCCCCGGCTTGTTCTCCAGCACCGCGTTGACCGAGATCAGCAGTTCCGGCGCCGACGTCCCGAACGCCACGATGGTCAGGCTGACGATCAGCGCGGGGATGCCCACGCGCAGGCTCAGGTTCACCGCGCCTTTCACAAGCGCATCACCCGCCAGCAGCAGGATCAGCAGCCCCAGCCCCGACATCAGCCATGGCCACATCAGGATTTGTCCTCCCGGCACTGGCACGGCCCCTTGCCGATGCGGAACCGCCTGCAATGCGGGCACCGGGCCGATTCCAGTTGCTTCTGTCCGGGAAACCGCAGGCGTCCGAACATCGCCAGCACGGCGATGAAGGCCAGGAATATGAGGGCGATCTTGCTCAGCACGTCAAAGGCCGAACCGGGCAAAGGCCGCGCGTTCCTCGACCGAGGCAAAGGCATTCTCGACCACCCTCGCCCCAAACCGCTGGAAAAGGCCCTTTTTCTTGCCGTAGGTGGCAAGCCGCACCTTGTCGCCGTAAAGCTCCTTCAGCTTCGGCACCAAGTGCGCCACCCCGTCGGCCAGGCCCAGTTCGACGCCACGACGGCCCAGCCAGAACTCGCCGGTAAACAGGTCCTCGTCCTCGTTCAGCCGGTCACCCCGCCGCGCCCTGATCTGCGCGATGAAGTTGCCGTGCATCTCTTCCAGGATGCGCTTGAGGCGGGCCACGTCTTCCTTCTTTTCCGGTTGGAACGGGTCGAGCGTGCTCTTCGACTTGCCGGCGGTATAGACCCGCCGCTCGACGCCCTGCCGCGCCAGGAAGATATGCGCACCGAAACCGGCCGAGATCACCCCGATGCTGCCCACGATGGAATTGTCGTCGACCCAGATGTCATCCGCCGCCGAGGCCAGCCAATAGCCGCCCGACGCCGCCACATCCTCGACAAAGGCATGAACGGGCACCTTGTGCTCTTCGGCCAGCCGCCGGATGCGGCTTGCGATCAGGGCCGACTGCACCGGCGAGCCGCCGGGGCTGTTGATCAACAGCGCAACCGCCTTGGGCTTGCCCCGCTTGAACGCCTTTTCGATGGCGGGCGCCATCGCCTCGTCGCTCAGCGGCATCCGCGCCCCGGCGCCGATGGCACCCGACAGGCGCACGACCGAGACCACCGGCCCGGTTTTCAAAAACGGGATAAATCGCTTCATGGCAAGCGATGTAGAATGCCCGCACCGGACAAACAAGGTGGCGGGGCGTATCAATACGGTCCGAAGGCAAGAAAGCCACGTAAACGACGCGGGGTCAGGCCGCGCGTCTGCCAGACCGCCGCCGCCCTCTCCTCGGTCGGCGCACATCCTGTGTAGGGTGGGTGAAAACCCACGCGCCTCCCGACGCTCCTCTCAACTCTTGATCCGGTACCCCGTCCTGAAGATCCGCCAGATCAGGAACAGGCACAGCGCCGTGAACCCTGCGATTGCCAACAGGCTCAGGCCAATGGACACGTCCGCCTGCCCGAAGAACGCCCAACGGAACCCCGAGATCAGGTACACGACCGGGTTGAACAGCGTCACCGTCTGCCAGAACGGCGGCAGCATCGAGATCGAGTAAAACGAGCCCCCCAGGAACACCAGCGGCGTCACGATCAAGAGCGGCACCAGCTGCAACTGCTCGAAATTCTGCGCCCATATCCCGATGATGAACCCGAACAGGGCGAAGCTGATGCAGGTCAGCAGCAAAAACGCCACCATCGCGCCCGGATGCTGTATCTGCACGTCCACGAACAGCGCCGAGGTCGCCAGGATCACCACCCCGATGAACAGCGCCTTGGTGGCCGCCGCCCCCACATATCCGATCACGATCTCCAGGAAGTTCACCGGCGCCGACAGCAATTCATAGATCGTCCCGATGAATTTCGGGAAATAGATCCCGAAGGACGCGTTCGAAATCGCCTGCGTGATCACCGACAGCATGATCAGCCCCGGCACGATGAACGCGCCATAGCTCACGCCCTCCACCTGGTCGATCCGGCTGCCGATGGCGGCACCGAACACCACGAAATAAAGCGAGGTCGAAATCACCGGCGACACGAAGCTTTGCAAGAGCGTGCGAAAGAACCGCTGCATCTCGAACCTGTAGATCGCCCTGATGGCCAGAACATTCATGCCGCGTCCTCCTTCACCAGCCCGACGAAGATCTCTTCCAGGCTCGACTGGCTGGTCTGGATATCCCGGATCACCAGCCCCGCCTCCGTCAGTTCCTTCACCAGCCGCGCAATCCCCGTCCGCTCGGCATTGGTGTCATAGGTATAGGTCAGGCTCTGCCCGTCCGGGCTTTTCCACAAATCATAGTCCGACAGGTTCGGGGGAACATCCTCGACCGGCTCCACCAGGTCGATCCGCAGGCTCTTGCGCCCCATTCGCTGCATCAGCGCCACCTTGTCCTCGACCAGCAGGATCTCTCCATGGGCAATCACCGCCACCCGGTCGGCAATCGCCTCGGCCTCCTCGATGTAATGCGTGGTCAGGATGATCGTCACACCATCCTGCCGCAGCCCCTCGACCACTTCCCACATGTCGCGGCGCAGCTCCACGTCGACGCCCGCGGTCGGCTCGTCCAGGAACAGAACCCGCGGCTCGTGCACCAGCGCCTTGGCGATCAGCACCCGGCGCTTCATGCCGCCCGACAGCTCCTTGACCTGGTTGCTGCGCTTGTCCCACAGGCTCAGCTGCCGCAGGATCTTCTCCACCAGCGCGTCGTCGCGCCCCTTGCCGAAGAGGCCCCGCGAAAACCGCACCGTGTTGATCACCTTCTCGAACGGCTCCAGCGCGATCTCCTGTGGCACCAGCCCCACCAGCGACCGCGCCGCGCGATAGTCGTCCAGGATATCGTGCCCGCCCACGCGCGCCGTCCCGCCCGTAGGCGTCGTGATCCCGCACAGCGCCGAAATCAGCGTCGTCTTGCCCGCGCCGTTGGGCCC
This sequence comes from Roseovarius sp. MMSF_3350, assembly GCF_030733425.1. Classification (GTDB taxonomy): domain Bacteria; phylum Pseudomonadota; class Alphaproteobacteria; order Rhodobacterales; family Rhodobacteraceae; genus Roseovarius. The sequence goes on along the minus strand of NZ_JASHIZ010000005.1, from coordinate 172,061 downwards.
CAAAAGCGCAAGGATCTCGCCCTCGCGGATCTTCAGATCCACGCCTTTCAGCGCCTGGAACCCGTCGTCATAGGTTTTTTCCAGGCCGTTCACCTCGATAAACGCCGCCATGTCCCGCGCTCCTTCTTGCGTCATCTGCGGCAAACTAATCCGGCCGCGACCCGGCGCAAGCCGGTAGGAAAACACACCCTCATGTGCATTCCTGCTGGCACACCCGCCGCCCCAACCAAAACGCAGTGTTTCCAGATTTCGCATTGCACCTTTCGCCTCCTACGGGAATCCTGCATGCGGTTGGGGGCGCATGATGCCGTGCGCATCACGAAAATTGCAGGACAGACATGAAACGCCTCTCTCGTTTTGTCTGGCCGCTCATCATATTCGCGCTCGGTGCCTGCACCGAGACGGTGACGCGTGCCGATAACCCCCGTATTCTTCTCATGGGCGATTCCATGATGGCCCTACACGGAATGGCCGGAAAATCCGTCTCCCACGCCATGGAACGCCGCCTGGGCGAGCCGGTGATCGACCGCTCCGTCTCCGGCGCGCGCTTCCTCTACGCCCTGCCAATCTCGGGCGCGGCCGGCATGAACATCACCAAGCAATACCGCGCGGGCGACTGGGACTGGATCGTAATGAACGGCGGCGGCAACGACATCCTGTTCGGCTGTGGCTGCGGCTTCTGCGACCGTCGCATCGACCGGCTGATCTCCGAGGATGGCACCACCGGCGTCATTCCGGGCTTCGTCTCGAAGATGCGCAGGACCGGCGCCAACGTGGTGATGGTGGGCTACCTGCACACCCCCGGCTTTCGCTCGCCGATCGAAGGCTGCGTCGATGAGGGCCACGAGATGGACGCCCGCATGGCCCGCCTTGCCGCCCTCGATCGCGGCGTGCATTTCATCCCGATGAGCGACGTGGTCCCGACGGGCGACCGCACCTATCACGCCGTCGATCTCATCCACCCCTCGCCAAAGGGGTCCGACGCCATCGGAGGCCGCATCGCCGAACTCATCCGCCAAAGCCGCCCGCGCCGGCAATAGCAAAGCCCTGGAGGCGACCCGACAGACGCCTCCCGCCCCCTGCGCCCGGATCACGCGCTTCCTCTTCTTTTGGCCAAAAATATCCCCGCCGGAGGCTCCGACGGGGACGCAAATTACTACACGATGCAAAAAAAGGTTTACCCCTTCGAGATCATCCGCTTCAGCCAACCTTTCTTCTCGGCCTGCTCTTCCGGTTCGTCCTCCTTCGGCCCCTCGATGACCTCCTCGAGGTTGGAAAAGAACTGGTCCGCCATCTTCTTGGCGAACCCGTCGACGATCCGGCTGCCCAGCTGCGCCAGCTTGCCGCCCACCTTGGCTTCAACGTCGTAGGACAGCCGCGTGCCGCCCGGCACCTCTTCCAGCCGCACATCCGCGGCGCCCTTGGCGAAGCCGGCGGCACCGCCCTTGCCTTCACCTTCGAGGCGCAGGCTCTCCGGCTCGTTCATCTCGCTGAAGGTGACCATGCCCTTGAACGTCGCCTTCACGGGCCCGACCTTCTGCGTGACCGTCGCCTCGTACCCGTCCTGGGGGTTGCCCGTGACCTCCTGCGCGCCCGGCACGCATTCCTTCAGCACTTCCGGCTCCATCAGCGCGGCCCAGACCGTCGCCCGGTCCGCCGCGATCTCGCGCTCCCCGCTCATCTGCATGGCATGTCTCCTCCGTGACTGGCCCGATCCTACCGCACCGCCCGCATTCCTCCAAGCGCGCCGCGCGGTATAAATTGACAGAGACAGGCCCCCCTGCGCATCAAGACCTTAGTCGCATCGGGGAGGTCAAATGCCGGGCACGCTCTGCCTTACCTTCGACGATCTCTTCGTCGCCAACTGGGTCGCCGCCCGGCCCGTTTTCGATGCGCATGACGCTCGCGTCACCTTCTGCGTATCCCACCTGCACGAGGCCACGCCCGCGCAGATCGACGGGCTGCGCCTGCTGCAAGCCGACGGCCACGAGATCGCCTGCCACACCCGCACCCACCCTAGGCTGAAACCCTACCTTCAGACGCGCGGCCTCGATCACTGGCTAGAACACGAGGTCGATCTTGCCATAACAGAGCATCGCGCGGCGGGCTTTCCCGCCCGCACCTTCGCCTGCCCCTTCCACGCCTCCACACTTGAGACCCGCGCGGCCCTTGCCTCCCGCTTTGAGATCATCCGCGCCGCCGGCCCCCGCAGCCTCGACCACGCCAACCCCGCCAGTCGCATCTACACCGAAATCCCCGCCTCCGGCTGCCTCGACAACCTCGGTTTCGCCGACATGCAGCACAAGGCCTTCCCCGGCTGGCGCCGGCAGCACCACCTGCTCGACCTCATCGCCAGGATGGACGGCCTCGCCGTCTTCACCGGCCATGACGTCCGGGACCGCAAAACCGGCCCCGGCTTCTACAGCACACAAACCCAGATCGGCCGCCTGCTCCAGGCGGCAACGACGCGAGGCATCACGGTGAAGCCTGCGTAGGGTGGGTGAAAGTTTGCAAGCTTGAGAACACATAATTTTTGCAAGAAACCTTTTGGATTGGAATGTGCCGATCCTATCTAAGGTTGAGCGTAAATCGTAATGTTGGTACTGAGAGGTGCATGCTAAACAAGTTCGCCAAACTCGCGCTTACTGCTACAGCCATCGCGCCTGTAGGATTTACCTATTCTATTTCCGCATTCATTGCAAATGAAAACAAAATAGGAACATGTCTAATTGGCGCTACTATTGGCCTCGTGGTGCTGTGCTTCATAATCTTCAAAAGGGCGAAGGAAGACGGAGAACTTGTTGCGTTCAAAATTTCAAGCGTAGAAGCCGCTGATCGAGAAAACACGAGCCTTCTTCTAGTGTATCTTCTGCCACTTTTTACTGCAGACTTTCAAGACCTTAACTGGTTAATTTGGCTGCCTACAATCTTGATATTGGGAATTGTTGTAGGAACCGGATACAGCTATCATTTCAATCCAATTCTTGGTCTCGCCGGTTGGCATTTCTACAGAGTAACAACCCCTGAGAGTGTGACCTTCGTTTTGCTAACCAAAAAGGAGTTGCGCGCCGCAAGTGAGTGCCTCAAGGTCAAGCAACTTACGGAATACATTGTAGTAGACGCAGGTTAAAATGACCAAAACGCTATTCGCATTAGTGCGGGAAAAGAACTCTGAGCATGTCGTATACCGGGTAGCTGTGAACGCTCAGGTGCAGGCTCAACTTGATCAATTGTTTGAAACGCAAGAGCAAGACTTTTTGGCCCATGTCGACGAAGAAATTGAATTCGACGGAATGTACAAGCCAGATAGAGAAGAGATTTTGTACATCGAAGACGCAAAACTTGTCTCTCCATTGAACGCCACATTGGAACAAAATCCCACGGCTTACCCGCTGCTAGATGTAGGCAACCTAGCTTTCACGAAAATTCTCCTATTATTCCGGGAATCCACCACGCAAAATGGCCGCTTGCTGATGCAGAGGTTCAGCAGAAAGCAGTTCTTAAGCAATTCTGGACTTTCACTTATTTTACAAGGGGATACATACAGGAAGCTCGTCGAACCGGGATTTTCACTTGATGATAAAGTCTCGGCTTACGTGTTGGATAACAGAGTCTACTTCAAGAGCTTCTTTCAACTGCGGACTATGCTTACCGTGCAAGAACACTTTAAAGTAGCCACCGAAACGCAGGTGCACGAGTTTGCCAATAAATCTCAGCTTTATGTGGAGAACGAAGCACTGTTTGCATCAAATGCCGACCAAACGAGCAGACGCCTAATTCACGGTATCGACAAGAGCGGGGTCCTAGAAACTGTTGGTGTTGAAACAATTGCGGCACATGCAATGAAGGTCGACATTAAGCTAAGCGTGGAGGATGGGAAATTGGTAATGCCAATGGAAAAGAAAGAAATGAAGCTGGTACTTAGGTTCTTGGAGCAGTCGGTCTACAAAGGTTTGTTAACGGAAGAGGTATTTGTAGCAAATAGCAAGCGGACGGTTGGGTAAAATCTACTACCTCTCCACCTTCCCCCTCAACGCCTTCACCTCCGCCCGCTTCTTCTTGGCCTCGACGCGCTTGCGCTTCTGGTTCTTCGACACTTTCGTCGGGATCCGCCGCTTCGGCTTTTCACAGGCCTTGCCGATCAACTCCGCCAGCCGCTCCCGCGCGATCTCGCGGTTGCGGGCCTGCGACCTTTCCTCGGACACCTGCAACACCACCGCGCCGTCCTTCGTCCAGCGCCGCCCGGCCAGCCGCCGCAGCCGCCGCTTCACCGGGTCGGGCAGGTTGGGCGAGCGCTCGGCCTCGAACCGCAGCTCGACGGCCGAGGACACCTTGTTCACGTTCTGCCCGCCGGGGCCGGACGCGCGGGTGAACTGTTCGGTCAGCTCCCAATCCTCGATGGTGATCTGTTCGTTGATCTTCATGATGACCTGTCAAATAGCACCGACGCGATGCCACTCAAATACCGACGCGATACCGACGCGCCCTTTTCATATCAAAAGGGCCGCTCCAACCTCGTGGAACGGCCCTTCTAAAGATTTCGGAGGCGGGGCGGTTAGGCCATGCCAATCCGGGTGTTCACGCGCCCAAGGGCTGCCTCAGACACGAACCTCCCTGACTGTTCCGACACCTCTCTCCAATCCCTTTATAGACACTGGATCACCTCCTTTCAGCTGTTGAACTCAAGTACAGCCTGCCACAGTTTTCGCGTTTGTCAAAACAAAATCATGTGGTCCTGCCACCAAGCGACCCCACGATGATGCGAAACGGCACAAGTGCCAAAATTGCCAGCACCAACTTCACCAGCCAATCCGCCACCGCCAGCGACACCCACAGTGGGACCACAGGCCCCATGCCCAACAGCGGAAGCGCCTCTCCGGCCCACCCCACATCGTTGCCCGGCTCCAGGAATGTCAGGCTGGCCGAAAACGCGATGGTAAAGAACAGCGCCGTGTCCACGCTGCCCCCGATCAGCGACGACACCACCGGCGCCCGCCACCAGGCCCCCGCCCTGAACCGGTCGAACACCGCAATATCCAGAAGCTGCGCGGTCAGAAACGCCACGGCCGAGCCGAGCGCGATCCGCAATGTGACCAGCGGCCCGAACTCCCCCGAAATCTGCGTCCCGATGAAGGAACAGATCAGCCCCACCACGAACCCCGCCAGCACCACCCGCCGTGCCGCCGCGCGGCCATAGATGCGGTTCATCACGTCCGTCACCAGGAACGCCAGCGGGTAAGTGAATGCCCCCCATGTCAGCCATTGGCCGAACAGGAACTGCACCAGGATGTTCGACGCGACGACAATCGCCGCCATCGCCAGAACACCGGGAAGGATCTTGGATGTCATGCGCACAGGCCCCCGATACGCGTCTATATCAGGGGCCTGCGCCTAGTCACTTTGCGGCAGAACCGCAAGACCTCACTCCGATTGCAGCACGCCCAGGCACTGCGCCGGCAGATCCGCCATGGTCAGTTCGCGCCGCGGCTTGGGCGGCGGCGCGTCGGGGTCGGGCGGCGGCGGGTTCAGGATATTTCTCTGCCATTGGCGCGCATCGGCGCAGCCATCGCCCGCCGGCGGTGCGGCCTGGTCGACGCATCCTCTCGCCCCGCGCGGGCATTTCAGCCGCACGTGGAAATGATAGTGGTGGCCGTACCATGGCCGGATCTTGCGCAGCCAGCTGCGGTCGCCGGTCTCTTCCTCGCACATCCGCACCTTGGCCCCCGGAAAGACAAAGATCCGCGCCACCCGCGGATCCTGCGCGGCGGCCTTCATGATCTCGTGATGGGTACGGTTGTAATTGTTGTTCGTGTAGGCCCCGTTCGCCCGCCGCAGTGAAATCGACGAAAGGCTTTCCCGCTGCGCCCGGCTGAGGTTCAGGTTGTTCGCCGGCCGCAGCCAGATATCTGCATCAAGCCCCACCTGGTGGCTGGCATGGCCGGTCAGCATCGGCCCGCCCCGAGGCTGGCTGATATCGCCCACGTATAGCCCGTTCCAGCCCGGCTGGGTCGCGGCAAATCGCGACAGCTTCTGAATGAAGTCGATCACCTCGGGATGGCCCCAGTTGCGGTTCCGGCTCAGCCGCATCGCCTGCCAGGTGGGTCCCGTTTCCGGCAGTTGCACACCACCGGCCATACATCCCTTGGAATAGCCGCCATAGGGCGCCGCCGCCTGTTGCGAGCCGCTCCGCTTGGCGCCGAACAACTGCTTTGCCTGTACCCCCCGCATTTCCGCCGGAATGTTCTGCGTCGACAGAACCGCGGGCTGCGCGTCCTCCGCCTCCTGCGTGGACCCGCCACACCCTGCCAGCACCAGCGCCAGCAGGACCGGCTTTACGATACGGACCATGTTTCACTATCCCCTTTTGCCTGAACCCAGCGTAGCAATATCAACCCCACGAGGAAAAGCAGAATGAGCGGCGTGACCCCGATCCGCGCGCTTCCGCTGATATAGGTGACAAGGCCGATCAGCGCGGGTGCGACAAAGGCCGTCGCCCGCCCCGACAAACCGTAAAGGCCGAAGCTTTCGGTCGGCACCGCCGGGTCCGTGTGTCGCACCATCAACGACCGGCTCGCCGCTTGCAGCGTGCCGCCCAGACCGCCGATCAGGATGCCGCAGCCGAAGAATACCATGTCGGGCAGGGCCGAGCCGTCTTCCAGCGGGATGCCGAAAATCATCGTGCGGTCCATGCTGACGATCGTGACGCACACTCCGATCAGGATCCACACCGCGCCCACGATGACCGGCTTTGGGCCGTACCGCCGGTCCAGCCGGCCGCCGACCCAGCTGAACGCCGCCGCGGCGATGACGCTGACGATGCCGAAGATCCCCACTTTCACGATCGACCAGTTCAGCACCAGCGTCGCATAGGTGCCGCCAAAGCTGTAGAGCCCGTTCAGCGCGTCGCGATAGAACATCGACGATCCCAGGTAAGCCAGCAGGCTGCGGCGATTGGGCAGGTTCGCCAGCGACTTTCTCAGCAAAGCCATCGCGCCCACGAATCCCGCTCCCTTGGGCGCGGTGTCGGCATCACGCACCCACAGGAAGTAGGGGATCATGAAGATCACGTACCACACGGCGGTCAGCGGCCCGACGACGCGTTTGTCCTCGTCCTTGCCCGCATCCAGCCCCAGCGCGGGTTCCAGCCCGACGATCGTGCGGCCCCCGTCCATTGTCTGAAAGAACACCAGCATGATCGCCAAGGAGACCAGCCCGCCGAGGTAGCCAAAGGCAAAGCCGCTGCCAGAGGTCGACCCCACATCCTCTGCCGTTGCTACGGACGGCAGCTGCGAATTGACGAAGATCAGCGCGTATTCCGCACCGACGAACCCGATTCCGAACATCACCAGCATTGCGATCATGTTGGATCCGTCGGGAGTGGTCCACCACAGGCCCGCGGCGCCCACCGCGTAAAGCACCGAAAAGAACAGCATCCAAGGAATGCGCCGCCCGGCCGAATCCGCCATCGCCCCGATCACCGGCGCGCCGAAGGCGATCACCAGCCCCGACAACGCCAGGCACCACGACCAGAGGGTCTGCGCCCGCGCGTCCGCCGATTCTTCCGCCAGCCCCGTGCCAAGGAAATAGTTGGAGGCTACCGCGGCAAAGAACGGCCCGAAGACGAAGGTCACCAAGAGGGTGTGATAGGGCTGGCTGGCCCAATCGAAAAAGAACCAGCCCCAGATCCGCTTGCGTTCCGAAACCTCTGCCATCTCGCCCCCTCGTTTGGGGCCGATCAAACGCGCTTCGCGGGGCGGTGGCAAGCCCTTCCTGCCGCTATCCGCGTCAGTCCTGCATCGGTGGCCAGGGCCGCTTGGCATCCGCCTCGATCCACGCGGCCACCCATTCGGGCGCCTCGGGGCGGCTGACCTGGCCACCCAATGCCGTCATCACATCATCGGGCGGGACGATCCCTTCCTTGCCGGTCACGGCCGAGCGATAGACGATATGGTTGGCGCATTCGCCGTTCTTTTTCCACATCGACTGTTCAAGATAGACGAAGCGGTCGTCCCACCAGACCGCGCGCGACCGCATCTCGACCGTCTCGAACACCCGGATGCGGCGACGATACCGCACGCTCGCCCCGGCCATGGTCAGCCCCCAGCGGTTCTTCTTCAGCACATCGACCAGACCGACCCGCCGGGCCAGCGGAATGCGCCCCAGGTCATAGAATGTCAGCGTGCGTCCGTTGTTCAGCTCCATCCACAAGTCGATATCCCACGGCAGGCACACATGCCGCGACACATGCGTGCCGGTCGGCGCCAGGGGCGGCGAGTTGCGGTGCTTGTAAAGCTGCCAGAACATGCGGATGACGGGGTACATCGGGCGCTCCTTTTGCGGGTGGTCTTTACGCAACTCACCTCCACGTCAACCACAACCTCGCGTAAAGCTTGCGGAATCCCGCCATGACGCTTACCTATTCCGCGCAGCAAGAAAGAGGTTTTCCAGATGCAGGCAATCGCAGGTCCCATCGGGCTCATTCTGGACGTGGTGTTCTTCATCATGATCATCCACATCATCATGAGCTGGCTGATCAATTTCCAGGTCCTGAACCTGAACCAGCAGTTCGTCGGCCAGATCTGGTACGGCCTGAACCGCCTGCTGGAGCCGATCTATCAGCCCATTCGCCGCATACTGCCGGACACACGGCCGCTGGACCTCGCGCCGCTGGTGGCTTTCGTTGCCCTCATCTCGCTGCGCGACTTCATCCTGCCGGAACTGCTCTGCAACGGGCGCCCGCTGGGCTACTGCGGATAAGCCGGCCCAGCGAACCCTTCGAGTTGTGGAAGATGTCGGGGGCCTGCGCCTTCGATCCCGCCTGAAATGACTTTCACTGCTCGAGATCCACGCCCCCTTCTTCGGTGCGTTTCGCGATGAATGCGTCGATGGCTTCCAGCCGGTCCGACGGCATGGCCGGGTTTTCGTGGGCGGCGAGCGTCTTGAAAAAAATGCGGTTGGCGCGTTCGGTCGTCTCCACCGCGCCCCTGTCGCGAAAATTCTCGTAATTGGACCAGTCGGACAGCAATGGCGAATAGAAGGCCGTCTCGAACCGGTCCAGCGTATGCTGCGTACCGAAGAAATGACCGCCGTGACGGACGTCCGCGATGGCGTCGTAGGCGAGCGCCGCCTCGTTGACCTCGACCGGTTTGAAAAGCTCGGCGAACATTTGAAGCACCTCTACGTCGATGATGAACTTCTCGGCCGAGATGGTCAGCCCGCCCTCCAGCCAGCCCGCGCCGTGCAGGATCAGGTTGGCCCCGCCCATCAATGCCCCCCAGAGCGACATCTGCGATTCGTAGGTGGCTTGCGCATCCGGCGCGTTAGAGGCGGTGGGCGCGGACGAGCGAAGGGGTAGGTTGTAACGCCGCGCGAGTTGGCCCGAGGCGAAGGCGGCCTTGACGTACTCCGGCGTGCCGAAGGCGGGGGCGCCACTGCGCATGTCGACGTTGGAGGTGAAGCTGCCGTAGCAGACAGGCGCGCCGGGGCGGACGATCTGGGAGAGGCAGAGGCCCGCGAGCGCTTCTGCGTTCTGCATGACCAGCGCGCCGGGGATCGTCACCGGGGCCATGGCGCCGGCCAGCGTGAAGGGCGTGAGGATCATCATCTGGCCCGCGTGGGCCGAGTCGATGATGCCGCGACACATCAGGGCGTCCAGTTGCAGAGGCGAGTTGGAGTTGGCGACGGAATAGCTGACCGTCGTGCTGCGAAACTGATCGGGGCTGAGGCCGTGGGCGAGGCGCAGGATCTCGTAGCTGTCGGCGATGGCCTGGCGTCCGCGGAAATAGACGAAGGGGATTTTTTCGGTCAGCGCGGCGATGGAGCGGGTCATATGCAGATGTCGCAAGCCGAGGGCGATGTCCTGCGGCTCGACCACCGGGCCGATGAAATGGATCACGTCGAAGGCCTGAGCGACCTTGCAGAAATTATCAAAGTCCACTTGCGTGCCGGGGCGGCGGCCGCCTTTCAGGTCGGAACAGTTGGGCGACCCGGCGGAGGTGGTAATTCCCACGTTCGGACCGCCGAGGGTTTGCGTGCGGGTGGGGTTGCGGCTGTGCAAGGTGATCTCGCCCGGCGCGTGGGCGATGAGCGCCATCAGCGTGTCGGGGTCGAAGCGAATGATGTTGTCGTCCACCTCGGTCATGCCGGCGGAACGGTAGAGCGCGCGGGCCTCGTCGTTGAGAACCTTGATGCCGATGTCGCGCAGGACCCGCAGCGAGGTTTCGTGGATCGCCTCGATCTCGTCAGTACTGAATTGTTCGATGGGCGGGTAGGGGCGTTTCCATTGACGCCAAGCGGCGTCGAAGCTCTGTTCCGCCGCAGAGGCGCATCTGGCGGCACGGCCGCGGCGGCCGCCGGAGCGTTGCGTTTTCATGACGGGGTCGCCCCGCGAATCAGCATGTCGCGATAGGCGTCCGCCGTGGCGGGATGGATGTCGCGCCCGGTAAAGCACCTGAAATACGCTTCGAGATAGCTCATCCGCTGAGCCTCGGTTTCCTCGGAGGCGATATCGAGCGCGTAATAGGTGATCTGGGTGAAGCAGATGACCCGTGCGCGGATGAATGCCTCGGGCTGGGGATAGCCGAAGCGTTCAAACATGGCAGCGACGGCGTCGATCCGGGCGTCATCCTCGGTTTTCAGGCGGATGCGCAGGGCGTCGTCGTAACGCGCCCAATTGCGGATCGCCTGGTCGAGCTTGGGGTCGAAACGGCTGTGATCGGTCCAGACGGCGAATAGGGCAAGGATGCCGTTATCAAGGCTGTCGGCCTTCGAGACTGCGTCGACGATGACGCCGGTATTGCGGGAGCGCCACCGATGAACAAGCGCGTCGAGCAGCGATTCGCGGGACTCGAAGTGCCAGTAGAAGCTGCCGCGTGTAACGCCGAGGGAGCGGGAGAGAACTGTGATCTGAACCGCGTCGATGCCGCTGTCGATCAGCAGGCGAAGGGCCGCGCTGATCCAATCGTCGCGCGTGAGGCGGATTTGTCGGTCCTCTGTCTGGGTGGCGGGCATTGGCGTCTCCGTACAGGGCTGCATGGATAGATACAGGGTTGTATTGTTGTCGTCAATCGCCGGCGAGACTCCAACGGGATTCGCGCGGCGTAAGTCGTGGCAGGGACAAGGAATGCGGCGCCGAACGACGTAATCAGAGTGGGAAGAAAAAGCTTATGGCCAACGTCGCGGTCAGGCCGACGATGATGTTCATCGGCACGCCGACCTTAAGGAAATCGGTGAAGCGGTAGTTCCCGGCGCCGTAGACAAGCGTGTTGGTCTGATAGCCGATGGGCGTGGCGAAGCTGGCGCTGGCGGAGAACATGACGGCGACGACAAAGGCGCGGGGGTCGACGCCCAATTGGCTGGCCAGCGCCACGACGATGGGGGTGAAGATGACGGCTACGGCGTTGTTGGTCACCACTTCGGTCAGGATCGAGCCGACGGTGTAGATCGCCAGCAGGGTGAGAAAAGGTGGCAGGCCCTCCAGCCACGGGGTGAGCGCGGCGACGAGCAGTTCCACTGCGCCGGTATGTTCCAGCCCGGCGCCGACGATCAGCATGGCGAAGATCAGTACAAGGATCGAGCCGTCGATGGACGACCATGCCTCATCGCTGTCGATGCAGCGCAGTACGAGGATGGCGGCGACGCCGATAAGGGCGAGGATGCCGATGGGCATGACGTCAAAAGCGGCAAGGCCGACGATACCGAGAAGCGTCAGGATCGCAACTGGCGCCTGTTTGCGTCGGAACGCGCGGCCGCCCGGTTCGCTGACCGAGACCACATCGCCTGACTTGCGCAATTCCTCGAAGCCTTCGGCGCTGCCTTCGAGCAGCAGCTTGTCGGCGGGGCGCAGGCGCACGCCCGAAAGGTCGGCTCCGGCAATGTGGCCGGCACGGAACGCACCAAGCACGCGCATGCCGGCCCGGCGTCCGAGTGCGAGGTCGGCGATGCGAACGCCGGTGCTGCGGCGCGACGGGGTGACGATGGCCTCGGCCACGCGGACCTCGGCCTCGGGGTCAAGCTCGACCGTGCGGCGCAGGCCGACGCGCAGGCCGGGCGTTTCGGAAAAGGTCAGGATCTCGGAGGTGGGGGCGAGCAGGATGACGGCATCGCCCCTTGCGATGACCTGATCGGCCAGGTCCCTGCGCACGATCTGGCTGCCTCGGCGCAGGCCGGTAACGCGGATGCTGTTGCGTTGGAAATCGGCTATCTCGGACAGGGGCACCCCGATCATGGGGGAGTCGCCCAGCACCGTGATCTCGGATAGGAATGCGGTTTCGGACGACTCGGCCTCGCCCTTGTGCGAACTGCGGTCAGGAAGCAGGAAACGCCCGAGCAGCATCATCGCGGCCCCCCCGACGACGGCGACGGTGATGCCTACGGGGGCAATTTCGAAAATCGAGAACGCGTCCAGCCCGGCCTCGCGCGCGACACCGTCGACCAGAAGGTTGGTGGAGGTGCCGATGAGGGTACAGGTCCCGCCCAGCACGGCGGCATAGGAGAGCGGGATGAGCAATCGGGTCGCGGCGATGTTCAGGCTGGCGGCGAGGCGCATGACCACGGGGATCAGGACCAGCACGACGGGCGTGTTGTTGATGAAGGCCGAGGCGGCGATGGTGGCGAAGATGAAGATGCCGATCGCCAGGAGCGGCCGGTCCTTGGCGCGGCCTATGACCAGCCCGGCGATGGCGTCCAGAACGCCGGTGCGGACCAATGCGCCCGACACCACGAACATGGCGGCGATGGTGATGGGGGCGGAGCTGGAAAAGACATCCATCACCTCGTCCGTGGGCACCAGTCCGAGGATGATGAAGAGCGCGGCGGCGCCGGCGGCGGTCACTTCTGGCGGGTATTTTTCAAGCGTGAAGGCGACGAAGAGAAGAGCGAGGAGAACCAGCGCGATGACAGGGGCGTTGGCCCCGATGATGTCGTACATGTCCACAACCCGGAACGAGATACCCTGCGGCGGAGAATAGGCGTATTGAGTGCAATGACCAGAGCGATCTGCGCCGGCAGCGGTGGGGTGCCGAAACGGCGTTGCGGCAGGCGGGCGCTTTCACCGGGCCCGCCGATTTCGGAGTTCCGAGAATCTGGCCTCAGCGAGCCTTCAGCGCGTCGCGGATCTCCACGAGCAGGTCGATCTCGTTCGGGCCGGGGGCCGCTTCGGGCTCCTTCTCTTTTTGCTTGAAGGCGGCGTCCTTCACCTTGTTCACGTAGCGCACCAGCATGAACACGACGAATGCGATGATCAGGAAGTTGATCACGGCCATGACGAAAGCGCCCCAGGCGAAGACGGCCGCACCGGCCTCGCGCGCGGCGTCGAGCGAGGCGCCCTCGGCCACGTCGCCGGACAGGACGATATAGTTGTTGGTGAAATCGAGCCCGCCGGTGAAGAGACCGATGATCGGGTTGATCAGGTCGGCCACCATGGACGAGACGATGGCGGTGAACGCCGCGCCTATGATGATGCCGACGGCCATGTCCATGACATTGCCGCGGGCAATGAAGTCTTTGAATTCGCTGAGCATTGTTGTGTCCTCTTTCCGTGGCGAGGCTTTTGCCGCCTCTGCCGGAGCTTCCATTAGCACAAGTTAGGGAACGAATGTGACGATTTGTTCGGGGAAAGGTGCCGGGTGTGTCCCCGAGATTGACTTTTGCCGGCCTCTCGCGGACGTTCCATCCGGGTGCAGGCAAGGGAGAACGATGACAGACCGGCAGAAGGGCACGATCGTGGGGATCGACGTAGGCGGGACGTTCACCGATCTCGTGCAGCTTGATCCGGCCAGCGGCAAGGTGAAGTTGGCCAAGGTGCCGACCACGGTCGCGAACCAGGCCTTCGGCGTGATGGATGCGCTGACGGCGGCCGAGGCGGAGCTGGAGGCGATCGACCTGATCGTGCATGGCACCACCACGACGACGAACGCGGTGCTGGAACGCAAGCTGAGCCGAACCGGGCTGATCACGACGCAAGGTTTCCGCGACGTGCTGGAGCTGGGGCGGCGGACACGGCCGCAAGCATATGGCATGACGGGGCAGTTCACCCCGATCATCCCGCGCGACCTGCGGATCGAAGTGCCGGAGCGGATGGATGCCGCAGGTGAAGTCGTGGTGCCGCTGGACGAGGACGCGGTGCGGATGGCGGCGGAGCGGTTGCTGGCCGAGGGATGTGAAGCGGTGGTGGTGCATTTCCTGCACGCCTATGCCAACCCCGGGCATGAACTGCGCGCCGGGGAGATCATCGCTGAGGTCTGGCCCAACGGGCATATCACCCTGGGCCATGCGATCCTGCAGGAAAGCCGGGAATACGAGCGGGGTGTGACGGCGGCGGTGAATGCCAGTGTGCAACCGATCCTGGACCGCTACCTGAAGCGGCTGACAGACAGCCTGTCGGAGGGCGGATACGACCGCGACGTTCTGGTGATGAACGGCAATGGCGGCATGGTCTCGGCCCGGCTGGTGGCGCGCGAGGCGGCGAAGACGGTGATGTCGGGCCCGGCCTCGGGCGTGATGGCGGCGGCCTATACCGGGCGGCAGGCCGGGGTGGTGAACCTGATCACCTATGACATGGGCGGCACCTCGACCGACGTGGCGCTGATCCGGGGGGGCGAGCCGCCGGTGTCGCACGAGATCGAGATCGAGTACGCCATGCCCATTCACGTGCCGATGGTGGACGTGCGCACGGTGGGGGCCGGGGGCGGGTCCATCGCGAAGGTCAACGCGGCGGGCCTCTTGGATGTGGGGCCGGAAAGTGCCGGGGCCGATCCGGGCCCGATCTGTTACGGACGCGGCGAGACGCGGCCAACGATCTCGGACGCCAACCTGATCCTGGGACGGCTGGATGCGGCCAAGCTGGTCAAAAGCGGCGCGGTTTCGGCAAGCGACGTGGCGCAGGCTTTTGCCCGGGACTTGGCCGAGCCGCTGGGTCTGGACGTGACCGAGGCTGCGCTGGCGGTGATCCGCATGGCGAACACCAAGATGGCGGGGGCCATTCGCATGGTGTCGCTGTCGCTGGGGGCCGATCCGCGGGATTTCGCGCTGTTCGCCTTTGGTGGGGCGGGGCCGCTTCATGCTTGTGCTCTGGCGCGGGAACTGGGTGTGCCGCGCGTGCTGGTGCCGGCGCGGCCGGGGATCACCAACGCGCTGGGCTGCGTGGTGGCCGACCTGCGACATGATTTCGTGCAGACGGTGAACAGGCCTGTCCACGCGCTGGAGGCGGGCGAACTGGCGGCGGTATTCGCCGGGCAGGCGGCGGCGGGCAAGGCGATGCTGGACCGCGAGCGCGTGGCGATGACCGGGGTGCGGCATGTCTATAGCGTGGACATGCAGTTTGCCGGGCAGACCCACCTGCTGCGCGTTCCGCTGGAGCGGCCGGACGTGACGCCGGAGGAGCTGCAGGCGCTGTTCGAGGATGTCTACTTCGCGCGCTTCAAGGTGCGGCTGCCCGAGATTCGCGCGCATGTGGTGAACGCCAATTGCTCGGTCATCGGAGAGCGGGCGCCGCTGGATTTGTCGGTACTTGTCGACCCGGCGGGGCGGAAGGCGACACTGCAGGAGGCCCGGCAGGGATCGCGGCGGGTGCGGTTCGAGGACGACTGGTACGAGACGCCGATCTATTGGCGCGACCACCTGCCGCCGGAGTTTCGTCTCGAAGGGCCGGGGCTCGTGGCGCAGATGGACACGACCGTGCTGATAGAGCCGGGCTGCGTGGCGACGGGAGACGCGCATGGCAATATCCTGATCGCCGTGGTAGAGGCGCCATGACGATGGATCCGATCACGCTGTCGGTCATCCAGGCCGGGTTGCAGCAGGTCTGCGACGAGATGGACCTGGCGTTTTCAAGGGCGGCGTTTTCGCCGGTGATTGCCGAGGCGAATGACCGTTCGGACGGGATATACGCCGCTGCCGACGGGGCGTTGATCGCGCAGGGCGCGGGTGGCCTGCCGGTGTTCGTGGGCACCATGCAATATTCCACGGCGACGTTGATCGAGATGATTGGGGACGGCCGCGTGGGCGCGCCGGAGCCGGGGGATATCTATATCGTCAACGATCCCTATCTGGGTGGCACGCACCTGATGGACGTGCGGTTTGCGCGGCCCTTCTATCGCGGCGATCGCCTGTTCTGCTGGCTATCGAATACCGGGCATTGGCCCGACACCGGGGGTGCGGTGCCCGGAGGCTTTTCCGCCAGTGCCACGGCGGTGGAACAGGAGGGGCTGCGCCTGCCGCCGGTCAAGCTGTTCAAGCGGGGGAAGATGGATGCGGAGATCTACAGCATCATCTGCTCCAATATCCGCGTGGCCGATCAGCGGATCGGCGATGTGCGGGCGCAGGCCGCGGCTTTGGACCTTGGGGCCGAGCGGCTGGACGCACTGATGGACCGTTATGGCGACGAGGTGGTCGAGGCGGCGATTGACGCGCTGCGGGACCGCGCTGCGCAGCAGATGCGGCGGTTCATCCAGGAGATTCCGGCCGGAGCTTACGACTCCGTCGCGTGGATCGACAGCGACGGCGTGGTCGATGAGCCTTTGGCGATAAGGCTGACGGTCACGCGGGAGGCCGAGGGGTTGGTGTTCGATTTCACCGGGTCGGCGCCGCCATGCCTTGGGCCGATGAATTCGGTCCGGGCGACGACGCTGAGCTCGGTCTACCTTGCGATGCGGCATATCTTTCCCGACGTGCCGATCAGCGCGGGAGCGTTCGAGCCGCTGGAGGTGACGGGCATCGAAGGCACGTTCCTGGATGCGCAGTATCCGCGCCCGGTGTCGGGCTGCGCCGCAGAAGTGAGCCAGCGGATCGCGGAGGCGGTATTCGCCGCGCTGGTTCAGGCGCTGCCCGAGCGGGTGACGGCGGCGCCGGCGGGGACCAGCGGTAACTTCGCGCTGGGCGGACATGACCCGGCAAAGGGGCGGGATTTCGTGATGTACCAGCTGTCGGGCGGCGGTTATGGCGGGTGGGCCGAGGGGGACGGGATCACCAACGGCTGTTCCACAATCGGCATTTCCAAGGCGCCGCCGGTGGAGATCATGGAGCAGGCCTTTCCGGTGCTCTACCACCGCTACGCGCTGCGCGAGGGGTCGGGCGGGGCCGGGCGGATGCGCGGCGGGTTCGGCCTCGATTACGAGGTGGAGTTACGGCGCGGGCAGGCCAAGGCGAGCTTTGTGATGGATCACGGTCGGTTCGGACCGCAGGGCGCGATGGGCGGCGGCGACGGCGCGCCCAACGAGGTGACGGTGTGGCAGGCGGGCGTGCCCTATACGCCCGCGCACTTGTCGAAGGAGCAGGACATTCCGCTTGGCCCCGGCGACCGGGTTCGGGTGAAAACGCCGGGCGGCGGCGGGTATGGCGATCCGATGCAGCGTGACACGCAGCTTGTGGTCGAAGATGTGCGGCTGGGCCGGTACTCGGTTGAAGAAGCTGAGCGGCTGTTCGGCGTGGTGATCGAGGATGGCGTGGTGGATACGATGGCGACGACGCAGAACCGTCTGGGGTGACAGGAAAGGCCGCGCGCCGCGGAAATGAGATGCTACCGCGGTAGCGGGTTCAGGGCCTTGTTATAGGGCTTCCAGTCGGTGATCTCCGGATAATATTTCTCGCGCCAGCGGCGGACGCGCGGGTTCATCACCCGACGCCAGAGCGGCGGGATCATCGCGGCCACGGTCATCACAGGGTAGCCAAAGGGCAATTGCGGCGCCTCGTCCTCGGAGTAATTCTGCAACAGCGGAAAGCGGCGGTTGGGCTTGTAGTGGTGATCCGAATGGCGTTGCAGGTTGATCAGCAGCCAATTCGACGCCTTCTGCGCGGCGTTCCAGCTGTGCTGGGGTTTGACGTGCTCGTACTTGCCGTCGCCCAGGTGCTTGCGGGTGAGGCCGTAATGTTCGACGTAATTCACCAATTCCAGTTGCCAGATCGCGATGAATGCCTGCCAGACAAAGAGCGCGAGACCAATCCAGCCGCCGATCAGCGCGGCGAGAAGCAGCATGAAGCCTTGCAGCGCCCAATACTTCCAGAACGGGTTCTTGAGGGCCCACCACGGTTTGCCCTTGCGGGCCAGCATGGCCTTTTCGGCCTCCCACGACGAGACCAGGCTTTCGCGCAGGACGCGCGGGAAGAAGCGGTGGAAGCCTTCGTTATAGCGGGCCGTCACCGGATCGCGCGGGGTGCCGACATGGCGATGGTGGACTTGCAGGTGTTCTGACCGGAAATGCGAATAGAGCACCATCGACAGGAGCGTATCGCCGAGGAAGCGCTCGCCCTTGCCCTTCTGGTGCATGAGTTCGTGCGAGAAATTTATACCAACCGTGCCGGAAATCACGCCCATGCCGAAGAACAACACGATGGTTTCCAGAGCATTCAGATGTGCGTCGCTGGGGCCGGTCGCGTACCAGATCATCCAGTAGAGCAGGCAGAACTGCACCGGCGGCCAGAGCACGGTCACGAGGGTGTACATGCGAATGTGCCGCTCGCGCGTTTCGGGGTTCAGGTTGTCCAGCTCCAGCCCCATAACGGCATCGAGCGCAGCGAAGAAGTACCAGGTAAAGAGCGGCAGCAGAATGACGGTCCAGCCGCCCTGGGTGGCGCTTATGATCGCCAGCGGCACGAGCGAGAAGGCGGCCCAGAAGGGCAACGCGCGCTTCAGCGTCTCGACCTTCTCGGCGGGAAGATACTTGGGCGTGGTGGTCTGCATGGCCTTCGCCTTTTTGCCCCCCGATTATAAAGCGGCGCGCGGGCGGGCGATTGCGCAAATCGCCTCAGCGCGGGTTCTGGCCGCAGTTTTGCAGGGGTTCGCGGGCCAAGTCAAAAACCTTGCGCATGACGGTGGGTAACTCGCCGGGCTTGAACGCATGGGCGGGGACAAATTGGGTTGAGTCGGAGGGATTGCCCGCCCCCGGGCCAAGGCAGGCCCAGGCGATTTTCAGGCGCAGGTGGAAATGGGTGAAGGTGTGGCGCGCTTCGGCGCCGAGCATCTGCCAGTCGGCGTCGAGCGGCGGGGCGGGGGTGGGCGCGTCGGACCAGTCGCTGCCGGGCCAGCCTAGCATTCCGCCCAGAAGGCCGCTGTCGGGGCGGCGTTCCAGCAGCCAGGCGCCATCGGCGCGGCGGGCGACATAGGCGATGCCGAGGCGGGTGGGCTTGGCCTTTTTCGGAGTCTTTTTCGGCAGGTCGGCCTGCGTGCCGTTCTTGCGGGCAATACAGGGCGTGCGCCACGGGCAGATGCCGCAGGCTGGCGAGCGGGGCGTGCAGATGGTGGCGCCAAGGTCCATCACCGCCTGGGCATAGTCGCCGGGGCGGGTATGCGGCGTGAGTGAGGCCGCGGCCGCTGTCAGTTCGGGCTTGGCGGCGGGCAGAGGGGTGTGAATGTCGTGCAGGCGGGCCATGACCCGCTCGACATTTCCGTCCACCACGACGGAGGGTTCATCAAAGGCGATGGCCGAGATAGCGGCGGCAGTATAAGGGCCGATGCCGGGCAGTTTCAGCAACTCGGCGGCGGTGCCGGGGAATTGCCCGTCATGCTCGGACGCCACGACGCGGGCGCATTTCAGCAGGTTGCGGGCGCGGGCGTAATAGCCGAGGCCTGCCCATTCGCCCATCACGTGCGCATCTTCTGCCGCGGCGAGGTCGGTCACGGTGGGCCACAGGGCGGTGAACCGCTCGAAATAGCTTTTGACCGCGGCGACGGTGGTCTGTTGCAGCATCACCTCCGACAGCCAGACGGCATAGGGATCGGGGCGCACGCCGGCCTTTTTCGCATCGGGAGGCACGCGCCACGGCATCTGGCGGGCGTGGCGGTCGTACCACTCCAGCAGCTTGGCGCTCATCTCGCTGTCACGCATCTGTTATACTGCCTTTGCCAGCTTTGCGTTTGTCGTTCATCCTCTTACCCCCTACATTAGGGCGAGGAAACGGGAGGTCAGCCATGCCCGCATATCGGGGCACGACGAAAGGCTTCAAGCGCAGCGGCGCCTTGTTGGGGGCGCAGATCCGGAAAGCCTCGGAAAGCCGGGGCTTTGCCGTGTCGCGCGTGGTGACCCACTGGCCCGAGATCGCGGGCGAAGAGATCGCCGCCATCTGCCGCCCGGTCAAGGTGAGCTATGCACGGCAAGGGTTCGGTGCGACGCTGGTCGTGCTGACCACGGGCGCACAGGCGCCGATGCTGGAGATGCAGAAGGAAACGCTGCGCGCGCGGGTGAACACCGCCTATGGCTATAACGCCATCGCGCGGGTGCAGATCACGCAGACCGCGCCCACCGGCTTTGCCGAGGGGCAGGCCAGTTTCGAGCACCGGCCGAAGGCGGTCGAAAAGCCCGCGCCCAGCGAGATGACTGTGGCCGCCGCCGCCAGGCTGGCGCAGCCGGTCGGCGACGACGGGCTGCGCGATGCGCTGGAAAAGCTGGGTCGGAACGTACTATCGAAAAGCAACACGCAGAAATCGTAAGGTGATGAGATGAAAAACGTGCTTCTTTCCGGGGCCGCGGCCCTTGTCCTGGCGGCCGGCGGCGGCTGGTGGCTGAGCGGGCAGACCGGAAAACCCACCGAAAGCAGCGGTGTGATCGACCTGCCGGGCGCCGCCAATGCGCAAGAGGCGTCGGACGCGCCGGCCGAAGAGATCGACACGTCCTCGATCGTGGAAATGACGCTGGGCGAGGAAAGCGCGCCTGTGAAGATCGTGGAATACGCATCCTTCACCTGCCCGCACTGCGCGAATTTCCACGAGAACCAGTTCAAGCAGTTGAAATCCGAGTATATCGACGAAGGTAAGGTGCATTTCACCTATCGCGACGTCTATTTCGATCGGTACGGCCTGTGGGCGTCGATGGTGGCGCGGTGCGGCGGCGAAGAACGGTTCTTTGGCATCACCGAGATGATTTATGACCAGCAGAAGGA
This sequence comes from Roseovarius sp. MMSF_3350, assembly GCF_030733425.1. Classification (GTDB taxonomy): domain Bacteria; phylum Pseudomonadota; class Alphaproteobacteria; order Rhodobacterales; family Rhodobacteraceae; genus Roseovarius. The sequence goes on along the minus strand of NZ_JASHIZ010000005.1, from coordinate 151,190 downwards.
CTGGATCGGCGACGGTCAGGACCCTGTGGCGATTGCCGAGCGGCTGCGCAAGATCGGCAAGGTCGCGGGGCTGGACGACGATCAGCTGGATTCCTGTCTGAACGACGCCGACAAGGCCAAGACGCTGGTGGCATGGTTCCAGAAGAACGCCGAAGCCGACGACGTGACCTCGACGCCGACGCTGGTGATCAACGGCGAGACGCATTCCAACATGTCCTATGACGAGTTGAAGGCGATGATCGACGAACAATTGGCCGAATGAAGCCCGCGCCGCTGGCCGGGCTGAAGGTCGTCGAATTGGCGCGGATCCTGGCCGGCCCGTGGGCCGGGCAGGTGCTTTCCGACTTGGGCGCTGACGTAATCAAGGTGGAAAGCCCCGCCGGTGACGATACACGCCAGTGGGGACCGCCCTTTATCGAGCGCGACGGCGACCGCTCCGCCGCCTATTTCCATTCGTGCAACCGCGGCAAGCAGAGTGTCACGGCCGATTTCCGCACCGAGGCGGGGCAGGCCCGTGTCCGTGAGTTGGTAGCCGGGGCCGACATCCTGATCGAGAATTTCAAGGTTGGCGGGCTGGCCAAGTACGGGCTGGATTATTCTAGCCTTACGAAAGTAAACCCGGGGTTAATTTACTGCTCGATCACCGGGTTCGGGCAAGATGGGCCCTACGCGGGCAAGGCCGGCTACGATTACATCATCCAGGGCATGTCGGGGCTGATGAGCATGACGGGCGAGCCCGAGGGCCAGCCGGTAAAAGTCGGTGTCGCGGTGACCGATATCTTCACCGGCGTCTATGCCAGCACCGCGATCCTTGCCGCGCTGCACCAGCGGCAGGCGACGGGCAAGGGCCAGCATATCGACATGGCGCTCTTGGATACGGCGGTGGCGGTGACGGCGAACCAGGCGATGAACTACCTTGCCACGGGCACGCCTCCGCAAAGGCTGGGCAACCAGCATCCGAACCTGGCGCCCTACCAGGTGTTCGAATGTTCTGACGGTTTCCTGATCGTGGCGGTGGGCAATGACGCGCAGTTCGGCCGGTTCTGCGACGTGCTGGGCGCGGCGGAGGTGAAGGCGGCAGCGGACTATGCTACCAACGCTGACCGTGTGGCGCATCGCGACACACTGACCGAAGCGCTGACCAGCTATACAAAGCGTCTGAGCAAGGCCGACCTGCAATCCGCATGTGAGGCACAAGGTGTGCCCGTCGGACCGATCAACGACATGGCGGAAGTGTTCGCCGATCCCCAGGTGCAGGCGCGCGGCATGCGGGTGGAGGTGGACGGCGTGCCGGGCGTGCGCAGCCCGATCCGGTTTTCGGACGCGGACCTGTCGCTGGTGCGGCCCTCGCCCAAGCTTGGCGAGGATGATCCGGCGTGATCCGGTCGTGTGGCTTCGACACGCTTTATTCTTTGGTTTGAGTGTTTAGGCCAAGAAGAAGCCGGGTCACAGGCCGAGGGCGTCGAGTTTCTTGTCCAGCGGTGACCAATCCGACAGGCTGAGGCGAACCGGCAGGGTCAACACCTTGCGGCGGAATGCCGGGGGCAGGCGGACTGCATCCTTTTCGGTGGTGACAAGCTGGGCATGGATGAGTGCCGCCTCGTTTTCTAGCCGGGTCATCAGCGCTTCGGTCAGGGGCTGGTGATCGTCCAGCGCCTCGGCCCGCGAGAGCGTCGCGCCAAGACCGCGGAGCGTGGCGAAGAACTTCTCGGGGTGGCCGATGCCGGCGAAGGCGAGAAATCGGGTGTCAGTCCAGTCCATTCCGGTTTGCAGCGGCTCCAACCTGCCGGCGACATGGGGTATCAGGATGACGTGGCCCCATGTCTTGCGAAACTCGATCTGGGCTGCGTCGGGTCCGATGGACAGCAGCAGATCGGCGCGATCGAGGCCGACCTCTACGGGTTCGCGCAGGGGGCCGGCGGGCATGCAGCGGCCGTTGCCAAAGCCCTTGACCGCGTCGACGACGACGAGCGAGAGGTCGCGGGCCACTGACGGGTTCTGGAGGCCGTCATCCATGATGATCACGTCGGCGCCGGACGTGGCTGCGGCCTCGGCGGCAAGTGCCCGGTCTCGGGCAATCCAGGTACGGGTGAAGGCAGCGATCAGCAGGGGTTCGTCGCCGACCTCGGCGGCGGTGTGGCTGCGCTCGTTCACCTCGACGGGACCGTCGAGACTGCCGCCATGACCGCGCGAGATGACGGCAGGGGTGCGCCCGCGCGCCTGCAGGTGTTGCACGAGGGCAATGACCGTGGGGGTCTTGCCGGTACCGCCCGCGTTGATGTTGCCGACGCAGATCACCGGGACGGGCGCGCGGTAGTCGGGCGCCGTGGCCACGCGGCGGGCGGTGGCACGGGCATAGAGCGCGCCCAAGGGCGACAGCAGGCGGGCCCGCAGGGACGGGCGGTCTGGCGGGGTGTCCCAGAAGGCGGGCGCACGCATCAGCGGACCTCCAGCCGGTCGAGCCGGTCGTTCAGAAGATCGGCGATCCGGTCGGTCAACTCGGCGCTGCGCGAGGCGACCTCCCAGGCGGCATGGGCCATGGCAGCGGATTGATCCGGAGGGATCAGGCGTTTGACGGCGGCGGCCAGCGTTTCGGCGTCGCGCACGATCCGGGCGGCGCCGGCCTCGGCAAAGCGCGAATAGCTGGGCAGGTAGCGGCGGATATTGGGGCCGTAGAGGATGGCGGAGCCGTGGGCGGCAGGCTCGTTCGGGTCGCAGCCATGGGCGCCGGAGACCAGCGAGCTGCCCATGAAGGTGATTGGCGCAAGGCGGTACCACAAGCCCATTTCGCCATGGGTGTCGGCGAGAATGACCTGTGTCGTTTCGTCGGGAAAGGTGCCGGTCGACCAGGCGATATGACGCATCCCGGCCTCGGCCAGGGCGTCGGTGAAGGGCGTCGTGACTTCGGGCGTGTCGGGAACGACGATCAGAAGGGTGCGGTGGGAAAAGCGGCTGACCTCGCGGTGGGCGGCGAGGATCGTGCCGATCTCCTCGGGGCGGAGCATGGCGGCGAGCCAGATCGGGCGGCCGAGCAGCAGGGCAGCGAGATCGGTGCGGTCGGTTTCGTTATGGGGCAGCGAGACGGTGCCTTCGAGCAGGGGGCCGGTGACCGAGAGGGCGCGCTCGGGCACGCCCATGCGGCGCAGGTAGCGGGCCGATGCCTCGTCGCGGGCCATGACGAACTCGAACTGCCGCAGAAGGGCGCGGGGCAGGTCGGGAAACCAGCGCCAGGCCGGGCGGGACATGGCGGTTTCGGTGGCATCGATCAGGGCCATGGGGATGCCCCGCTCGGCTGCGCAGTCCATCAGCGCGGGGTGCAGAGCACCGCCTGTCCACAGGGCGAGGTCGGGTTGCCAGTGGTCAAGGAAGGAAGTGGCGTTGGCGACGGTGTCCTCGGGGAGTTGCTCGACCATGACCTCGGTCCGGGCCTTGAAGGGGGTGTCGGGCACGGGGCCGGCGGTGGTGAGCAGAAGCGACAGGTTGGGCCGGTGCAGGCGCAGCCGGTCGAAGAGTTGCAGGAGCGCGTCGGTATGGCCGGTGTCAGCAGCGTGGGCCCAGAGCAGCCGGCCCGGCGGTCGCGGTGCCGTGGGTGAGTGACCGCGCGCGGGGCCGCGCCTTGCATAGGCAAGATAGGCGGCGAGACTGAGCGAACGGCTCATGACCGCCTCCCGCAGGATTGCGTGAATAAGTGCCTGAAAACAGGGCTGTAGGGGCGCTGCACCATTGGGTCCTTCGCGGCGGGCCGGGGTCTGCGCAGGGTATTGGATTGCCGCGCGGGGTCAAGGGAGGGCGACGGGTTGACCCGGGGGCCGGAATGGGGCCAATGGACAAAGAGAGACCGGAGAAAGCTCGATGATCAAGCCCTTCCTGATCCTGCAATTACGGCCCGAGACAGAGGCCGCGGATGATGAATTTGCCGCGATCCTGCGCAAGGGCGGGCTGAAGGCGGGCGACACGCGCCGGATCCGGATGGATCAGGAGAGGTTGCCGGAAGATATTGAACTTGATGATTTTTCTGGCGTGATCGTTGGCGGCGGGCCCGGCTGTGTCAGCGACGCGCCGGAAGACAAATCCGAGGTCGAGGCGCGGATCGAGGCGGATGTGCTGGGGCTGATGCCACAGGTGACGACGCGGGATTTTCCTTTCCTTGGATGCTGTTACGGGATCGGTATCCTGGGTGCGCACCTGAAGGGCGATGTCGACAAGCGGGCGTTTGGCGAGGCGGTGGGCACCTCGGCCTGCGAAGTCACGCCTGACGGCAGGGAGGACGCGTTGCTGGCCGGTGTGCCGACGGCGTTCGATGCCTTCGTGGGTCACAAGGAGGCATTGCAGGACCTGCCGGACGGATGCGTACATCTTGTGAGGTCCGAGGCGTGCCCCTACCAGATGGTGAGGTACAGAGAGCATGTCTATGCCACGCAGTTCCACCCGGAGGCGGATGCGGACGGCTTTGAGACGCGTATCAGGATCTACCGCGACCGGGGCTATTTTCCGCCCGAGGATGCCGATGGTCTGATCGCCATGTGCCGGGCGGCGGACGTCTTCGCGCCGGAGATGATCCTGCGGAATTTCGTGCAGAGATACGCGAAGAATTAATGCCTCTGACGGTCTTAAAAGCCATGTCGGTATCGCGTCGGTATTCGGGTTGCATCGCGTCGGTGTCATGTTCACCCATCGCGAATTTAATGCGGTTAATGACGTAGAGTCAGTCACCGTATGTCGCTCTGCGCGGGTTCGGGGCCTGCTGTCCGTCCCAACGTCGCAGCATCCAGTAGCATTGGCCCGGATCGGCCATGTTCCGCGTTGAGCGGGCATGATTGAAAGCGCGAAGAGCCGACCAGACGAACAGGTAGCGGGCGTATCGGGCTTAGACCTAAACGGTGCAGTCTATAGATTCCGACCAGGGAGCGTCAGGGCCTGCCGAACCCAGCTTGCAAGTTGCCTGGCATCGAAAGCTTCGTCCTCGTGAATATCAAGATACCGGGTGCCTTCGTCTTTGGATGCCTTGGGCGGCACAGGGTCGAGCGACGAACCTGTCAGGAAGGTAATTTGCACGTAATTCTTGTAGCAATACATCGCAAGAAACCATCCGTCTTCTTTCCCGTAAAACGGCGTGTTCCATCGCACCTGCTTGCGGACCTCTGGAAAGACCTTCTCTACTGTTTCGTCGATCTGCTTGCCGAGGGCACTCTTCCAGCCTGGCATAGCGGAAATATAAGCTTGCACGGCCTCGTCCCCATCACCCTTCGGAATATAGGGATTTGTGCTCGAGGAATGAGTTGGTTTTTCTGTTTTCGACATGTGGGAACATTAGCACAGGAGTTGCGCAAAACCGATCTTCGATGTTCGGCGGCATCGAACACTGCGATTCCAAAGTAGGCTTCCATCAAGGCCCGAATGAGGTACCACCTTAAAACCGAAAGGCCTGGTGGAGTGGCAGGCCAATGATTTCATCGGCGACGCTGACCGGCTCGACAGGTCAGATGCGCAGGAACGGTTGCGCGATGCGTGGAATGAGGCCGCGGAAGCGCAGGGGCGCGTCGGTGACCGCGAGGCAGATGCAGTCGGCACCGATCTCGGCCACGGGGGTGTGGTCGAGGTCCTCGTCCGCGATTTCGATGTCGCCGGGCCCGAAGCGGTCGACCTCGTCGGCGAAGGCGCCCTGCAGCACCAGCGTCAGTTCGGTGCCGCGGTGGCCGTGGTCGGGCACGGCGGCACCGGCGGGGATGTAGAGCAGGCGGGCGGTGGCCTCTTTCGAGGTGGGAAGGATTGCCTGTTTCACGCCCATCCCGACGGATTTCCATTTGACCGCGTCGAGGTCGCCGCCAATGTACTCCTGCACGGGACGGGGCAGAGTGCCGGTCGCATGCACGGTGGGTTCGGGGACGGGCAGATCGATCGCGTCAATGCGAGCCAGCGTGTCACTGAAGGCGGTATCCGACAGGTCGGCATCGCCACAGCCTTCCATCAGGGCGCCGCCAACCGCATCGAAGGCGGCGAGCCGTGCGCGGCATTCGTCGCACATGGAGACATGCGAGGCCACGGCGAGGCTGAACGCCTCGGGCAGGGTGCCTGCGGAATAGCCCATGAGCAACTTGTCACTCAGGTGGTGTCTGATCGTGTCTGTCATCGTCGGTTTCACTTCATCTGGTGGCGCAGGCGATCCAGCGCCAGTCTGATCCTCGATTTTATGGTCCCGAGCGGGAGGCCCGTCTGCTCGGCGATCTCGGTATGGGAGAGGTCGCCGAAATAGGCCTTTTCGATCAGGTCCTTCTGTTTCTCGGGCAACTGCGCGATGGCGGCGCCCAGTTTTTCGCTCTCCTGTTGCAGGGCCAGGGCATCGACCTGGTCCGGCTCCTGCTCCGGGCCCCAGGGCAGATCCTCGGGCTCGGGGCGTCGTTGCTTGCGGATCGCGTCTATTCGGCGGTTCCGCGCGATGGTGAAGATCCAGGTCGCCGCGCTGGCGCGGGTTGGATCGAACATGTGGGCCTTCTGCCAGAGGGTTGCCATGACCTCCTGCGTACATTCTTCGGCCAGTGACGCATCGGTGCCCGACTTCATCAGGAAGGCCTTTATCCGGGGGGCGAAGTGCGCGAACAGGCGCCGGAAGGCGGCCCGGTCGCGTTGATCGCGGATTCGGGCGATAATGTGCGCCCAGTCCTGGGTATGCTCTTCCGTCTTCTCGATCACCGCTTCAATACTCTTGCCGTTGCCACGCAAGGACGACAGCACGCCCGCTTGAGGCGGGGCGTCGGCACGGGCGCCGGTGATCTCGATGGCGTCAGCGTCACTGAACATATCCTTGCTACGCGACCGCTGACGGGTCGGATCAAAAAATTCAGACATTTTCTTTGCATCCGATTCCGGCGCACGGTCGTACCTTAGACAGGGGTAATCAAAGGTACTACACGGAATGCCAGTCAAGAAAGTTGCGCTGACGCGCAAGAAAGTCGCAGTTATCGGCGCGGGGATCAGTGGATTGGGGGCCGCGTGGCGGCTGGCCGGGGACTGCCATGTCACGGTTTTCGAAGCCGCGGCGCGGCTGGGCGGCCATGCCCGCACGAAGATGGCCGGGAAGCACGGAACGCAGCCGGTGGATACCGGATTCATTGTGTTCAATTATGCCAACTATCCCAACCTGGCGAACCTTTTCGACGTTCTGGACGTGCCGGTGGTCAAGAGCAAGATGAGCTTTGGCGCATCGTTTCGTAACTCGCGGTTCGAATATGGGTTGGACGGGGCGCAGGCGTTTTTTGCCCAGACGCGCAACGTGCTGGACCCGCGCATGTGGATGATGCTGCGCGATATCTTCCGGTTCAATGCCCGGGCTGTCCGCACCGCCGAGGCCTATCCCGAGGCCAGCATCGGTGAACTGTTGCGGACGATGGGGATGGGGCGGTGGTTTCGCGAACGGTATCTGAGCCCCTTTACCGGCGCGATCTGGTCGACGCCGACGGAGAAGGTGATGGATTTCCCGGCCCATGCGCTGATCCGGTTCATGGAGAACCATGCGCTGCTGGGGTACGAGGGGCAGCACCAGTGGTACACGGTCGATGGCGGTTCGATCCAGTATGTGCATCGCCTGGCCAAATGGCTGGAACGCGCGGGGGTGGAGATCAGGACCGGCGCGCCGGTCGCCGCCGTTCGGCGGTTCGATGGCGGCGTCGAGCTGCGGGCGCGGGGCGGCGTATGGGAGACATTCGACGAGGTGATCTTCGCCACCCATGGCGATGACAGCCTGAAGATGCTGGCCGACCCGACCCCGGAAGAGCAGCGCGCGCTGGGCCGGGTCAAGTATCAGCCCAACGACGTTGTGCTGCATTGTGATACGTCGGTGATGCCAAAGCGGCGGGCGGTGTGGTCGTCCTGGAACTACATGGAGGGCCCGGCCCGGCGGGATGGGCAGATCGATCTGACCTACTGGATGAACAGCCTGCAGCCCATCCCGATGGACGACCCGCATTTCGTGACATTGAACAGCACGCGGCCGATCAGGGAGGAAAAGATCTATGACAGCTGCGTGCTGCGGCACCCCGTCTATGACATGGACATGCTGCACGCGCAGGCCGAGGTGGCCCGGATCAACGGCGCGAACGGCACGTGGTACTGCGGCGCGTGGATGAAGAACGGGTTTCACGAGGACGGGTTGTCGAGCGCCTGCGACGTGGCGGACGCGATGCTGGCGCGCGAGGCGGCGCTGGCGGCTTGAGCGGTGCGGATCATATCGCAGGCCATACGTGGCACGGGCGCAAGGGCGATATCCGCAACGCGTTTCGCTATAGCATAGATTACGTGATGGTGGATGCCGAGGCGGCGCTGCCGCCCAGCCGGGTGTTCGGGCGCAACCGGGCCGGCCTCTTCAGCCTGCGCGACCGCGATCATGGAGGTCCGCCCGGGCAGGGGCGCGGCGCGGCCTGGGTGCGCGAGGTGCTGGAGGCGCACCAGTTCGCGGCGCCGGTGCGGATCGAGCTGCTGGCCCAGCCGCGGGTGCTGGGGCATATCTTCAACCCGGTGGCGTTCTGGCTGTGCTATAACGCGGCGGATGACCTGATGGTGGTGATCGCGGAAGTCACCAACACCTATGGCGACCGGCATTCCTATCTGTGCCACCACGATGATCGCAGTCCCATCGGCCCCGAGGACAGGCTGCGGGCGAGGAAGGTGTTTCACGTCTCGCCGTTCCAGACGATTCAAGGGGAGTATACCTTTCGGTTCGACATCCGGCCCGACCGGATCGGGATCTGGATCGACCTGAGCCGGGGCAAGGGCGGGGTGATCGCGACGCTGGTGGGGGATCGCAAGCCGTTGACGACCGCTGGTGTGCTGAAGGCGCTGGCGCGGCGGCCGCTGGGCTCGCGCAGGGTGCTGGCGCTGATCCACTGGCAGGCGCTGAAGCTGTGGTGGAAGGGGGCCAGGTTCCAGAACCGGCCCGAGCCGCCTGCGCAGGAAGTGAGCCGATGAGCGACGTGGGCAAAGCGCCGCGACTGCCGGCCTTTGCGCTCTTCGCGGCGATGCTGTCGGCGGCGGGGCTTCCGCTTTATATGCATGCGCCGAAGTTTTTCGTCGACGAATACGGCGTGTCGCTGGCGGCATTGGGCACTGTCCTGGGTGTGCTGCGGTTGCTGGACTTCGTGCAGGACCCGCTGCTGGGGCGGGTTTCTGCGATGACCTCGCATTATCGCGGAGTGACCGTGCTGATCGCCGGGGCCGCGATGATTGCGGGGATGCTGGGGCTGTTCGCGGTGGAGCCGATGCTGCCGCCCTTGTGGTGGTTCGCGGTGATGCTGACGCTGGTCTTTTCGGCGTTCAGCTACCTGACGATCTGTTTCTACGCGCAAGGCGTGGCGGTGGCGGGCCACATGGGCCAGGGCGGCCATCTGCGGGTGGCGCGGTGGCGCGAGACCGGGGCGCTGTTGGGGATCTGTGCCGCCGCCGTGGCCCCCGTGGCGGTGGGCGGGTACGCGGCCTTTGCGGTGGCGTTCGCCGGGCTGGGGCTGGTGGCGCTGTGGGCGATGGGGACCGAGTGGCGCGGGCGGCCGCCCGAGGAAGGCGTGACCTCGCAACTGGGGACGGTGCTGCGCGATGCGAAGGCGCGGCGTCTTTTGCTGGTGGCGCTGGCCAACTCGGCGCCGGTGGCTGTGAGCAGCACTTTGTTCCTGTTCTATGTCGAGGACCGGCTGGCGGCGCCGGGCTGGGAAGGGCCGCTGCTGCTGGTGTTCTTCCTGAGTGCTGCTGCGGCGGCGCCGATGTGGGGCAAGCTGGCCGAGAATTATGGCGCGCGGCGGGTGCTGATCTGGGCGATGGTGCTGGCGATTGCGGCCTTCGGCTTTGCCGTGATGCTGGGCGCGGGGGATGTCTGGGCCTTTGCGGTGATCTGCGTGCTGACCGGCGTGGCGCTGGGGGCAGACATGACGCTGTTGCCGGCGCTGTTCGCGGACCGCATGGCGGAGGTGTCGCCGGGCGCGGCCGAAGGGTTCAGCCTGTGGTTTTTCGTGTCGAAGATCACGCTGGCCATCGCGGCGGTGGGCTTGCTGCCGCTTCTGGAGACGGTCGGCTATGTCTCGGGGCAGGAGAACTCCGAAGAAGCCTTGTGGGCGCTGAGCCTGCTTTACGGGGCGGTGCCCTGTGTTCTGAAAGTGGCGGCGATTGCGCTGCTGGCAACGGTGCCCGGGGGCGGGGACGCGCCCGTGGGGACGATGGTTGAAGCGGGGAGACAGCGATGATGTTCGAAGGATTTCTGATCATGTGCGGCGCGGCGTTGGCGACCGGGATCGGTGTGCTGCGTAACCGTTTCGCCGGGTTCCGGGCGCAGAGCGTCGAGGATTACGCCGAGACGCTGCCGCGGTTCGACCTGCGCCAGCATCTGAACGGGGCGATGCGCTGTGAAGGCGTGATCTATGGGCCGCTAGGGCGCGTGGCGTCGCGGTTCTCCGCCCGGTTCGATGCGCGCTGGGAGGGCAACAGGGGCGTGATGGCCGAGCGGTTCACCTATGACAGCGGCACGGTGCAGGAGCGTGAGTGGCGGCTGGAGCTGGGCAATGACGGGCGCATCCGGGCCGAGGCCGACGACGTGATCGGCACCGGGCAGGGCCGGCACGCGGGGGCGGCGGTGCAGCTGTGCTATGATATTCGTCTGCCGGACGCGGCGGGTGGTCATGTTCTGAGCGTCGAGGACTGGATGTACCTGACGCCGGGAGGAACCATTGTGAACCGCAGTCAGTTTCGCAAGTATGGGATCAAGGTCGCCGAGCTTGTGGCAACCTTGCAAAAGTTGGACGACACGGACATTCGGAAAGCGGCATAATGGACTGGACTGGAAAACGCTATTGGCTGGTGGGCGCCAGCGAAGGGCTGGGCGCGGCATTGGCACGGAAACTGAGCGCGGTGGGGGCGGAAGTGATCCTGTCGGCGCGCAGCGAGGACCGGCTGAAAGAGGTGGCGGAGATGCTGCCGGGACGGGCGCGTTGCGTGACCGTGGATGTCACTGACGAGGACAGCGTGAAGGCCGCCGTGGAAGAGGTGGGAGAGATCGACGGGGTTGTGACGCTGGCCGGGGTCTATTGGCCGATGAAGGCGACCGAGTGGGAGCCCGAGCAGGTTACCGCCATGGCGGATGTGAATTTCACCGGCACGGTGCGCGTGCTGAACCACGTGGTGCCCAAGATGGTCGCGCGCGATCACGGGCATATCGTGATGACCGGTTCGCTGGTGGGGTTTCGCGGGTTGCCGAGGGCGATCGGGTATGGCGCGAGCAAGGCCGGGATCATGTCCTTGGCCCAGAGCATGCGCGCGGACCTGTGGCGGACGGGCGTGGTGGTGCAATGCGCCAATCCCGGGTTCATCCGCACGCGGCTGACCGACAAGAACGATTTCAGGATGCCGGGGCTGATGGAGCCCGAGGGCGCGGCGCAGGTGATGTTCGAACTGATGAACGACGAGAACGCGTTCGACCGGAATTTCCCCAGCTGGTTCAGCCTGGTCTTCCGCGGTGCGCGGTTCCTGCCCAACTGGCTGTATTTCCGCCTGTTTGCGTGAGATCAAGGTCGCGGCCTGTCTATGAGACCATGTTTCCGGTAGACTGATAGCCGGAAAAGGAGGTCGGGACATGCTGGATATCAGCACTTACAAGGTGGCCCAGGTGATCCTTATGTCGCGCGAACTGGACCGCGCGGAGGGAGAATTGCGGGCCTTCATCGAGCGGCTGGCCGAGGAGGAGCAGGCGAGCCTGGTGGCGCTGATGTGGATTGGGCGCGGCAGTTTCGGGGCCGACGAGTTGGAAGAGGCCAAGGCGACCGCGCGGGACGAGGCGACGACGCCGACGGCGGATTACCTGCTGGGTACGCCGCATGTGTCGGATCATCTAGAAAACGGGCTGGACGAGTTGGGCCTGTCGGCGCAGGACGACGAGGACGACCTGGTGCGCGGCGGGTGATTTTCGCGGCGTGGTGGGGTTTGCATCCACCAGAGGTGGGTTTTCACCCACCAGAGGTGGGTTCTCACCCACCCTACGCGGTGTTGCGCCTTTGCCCGCGGGGCCGGGAAATTGCAGCCGGCAGCCCGGAGAGCGCCCGAAACGGCGCGGAATGTGATATGGTCCGGGGCAAAGGCGTTTTCAGGAGGATGAAATGAAAGCATCTGTCGTCGTCGCAGCCATCGTTTCAATCACGGCCGCCCCCGCACTGGCGGGCAACCTTACGCCGCCGGCGGATCCCTACGTGCCGCCGCCGCCCGTGCCGGTGTCGGACTGGGCCGGACCCTATGCCGGTGTGCAGCTGGGTTTCGGCGATCTTGATCTGAGCGGCATCGCTGTGCCCGGGGCCAACGTGCCGAGTCAGAGCGATGACGGGTTTCTGGGTGGTCTGCATGTTGGCTACAACTGGGATCGCGGCACGCTGGTTTACGGCGTCGAGGGGGATATCGACTTTACCGACATTTCCTTCAACACGACCGATGTCGACACGATCGCGCGTCTGCGGCTGCGGGCGGGTGTGGATACCGGCAGCGCCTTTGTCTATGGCACGGCGGGTGCCGCGCACATGACCGGTGGCGGCGGCGGCGTCAGCCTGGACGGCTGGGGCTGGGTGGCCGGTGCCGGGGTCGATTTCAAGCTGAGCGAAACGTGGGTCGCGGGCGCGGACGCGCTGTACCACGAGTTCGACGACGTATCGCCTTCCGGCAGCGTCGACGGCATGACCTACCGGCTGCGGGTATCTTACCAGTTCTGACGCGCGGGTTTCGGGACGGCGGAGGACGCGTGGGCTTTCGCCCACCCTACGCGTGTCGCGGGCGCCTCAGGCGAGGTGGTCGACCACCTGAAGATGCTGGGCGAGGCGGTCGACCTCTTGCAGCAAGCGTTCCACGAGTCTCGGGTCGCTGGGGGCCGGACTGACGCCGGCGGGGATTTCGCGGTTGGCCACGGCCTCGATTGCGAGGGACACGGGGATCGAAACCAGGCGCGACATGGCGGTGCCGCGGGCGTCGCCCCAGGCATCCATCACATAGGTCTTGTGCCAGACCGCTTCGCCGCCGCGCTCGGCCTTGAGGTCGACGCAGAGCACGACGCGGTCGGGGTCGTCCTCGCCATAGGCGTTGTCGCGCCAGAACTGGCCTGACATTTCCTTGAGCCTTGCCTCGCCTTCGGGGCCTTCGAGCGTTTCAATCTCGGCGAAGACATCCGACCAGGCGTCGGACCAGCCGTCGAGGCGCAGCGTGCCGCGGACGAACTCCTTGACCCGCCAGGCTGGTTCGAAGCCGTAATCGTCGAGGAAGGGCAGGCTGTCGCGGTTGGGGTAGACCTCGAACGTCTCGGGCGTGGGCAGGGGGGCGGTGTAGGTGCCGAGCGCATCCCACGGGCGTTGAACGTTGAGTTCCGAGAAGTTGCGGATAGAGCGGGAGGGCGAGCGCAGGGCCTTGAGCACGCCCAGGGGGGACCAGCTGAATTTATAGCGGAACGGGTTGGGGTTTTTCGGGATGCCGCCGCAATAGCTGAGGAAGGAGAGGTCGTTTTCCGGGTTGAACGCGTGCGAGGCGCGGTAGTCGGCCATCAGGTGATGGGCCATCAGGTGGTCGATGCCGGGATCGAGGCCGATTTCGTTGACCACCGAAACGCCGCGCAGGAGCGCCTTGGCGTGGAGCGCGCGCATTTCGGGCGCGATGTAGGAGCTTGAGACGAAGTGTGCGCCCTTGTTGATGCACATCTCGGCGATCGGCACATGCCAGTCGCCGGGCAACATGGAGACGGTGATGTCGCCCTCCTGCACCTCGGCCGACAACATGTCGAAATCGAAGGCGCGGATGCGGTTCGTCAGGTCTCCGACCGCCGCTTCGGCCTTGTCCAGGGAGCGGTTCCAGACGGTGACCTCGTGGCCCGCCTCGATCAGCCTGCGCAGGCCGGGCACCGCCGAAAGGCCGGTGCCGCACCAGTGGATTGTCATGTGTGTGCCCCCTTCAAACGTGGGCGCGGAACGTCTGTTCCGCGCGCGCCCATACTCCGGCGTCCAGTTTGTCCAGTGTTTTCAGTGATGGCAAGAGTTGGCTGGCATAGTCCTGCGAGGATTCCAGCGGCAGGAGCGAGGGCAGGTTGTCGATGGCCATGACGTCAAGCGGGGGCGCGTCGTGCACGCGGGTCACGGGCGCGTCCCAGGTGGTGGCCTGGCAATAGACCGGCACGGGGTTGTAATCGCTGTCGGGGTCGCAGGCGACGTCGCCGATGACGGTCAGGCGGCGGGGCGCTTTCAGGGCGTTTTTCGAAACAAAGACCGGCGTGCCGGGGCGGGCCAAGATGCAGTTGAGGAAAAGGTCGTGATCCAGGATTTCCGGGAAGGGGCCGCCATGGGCGGTCTCGTCCATGTCCCATCTGGTGGGGGTGACATCCATCGCGGTGCAGAGGTCGGCCGCGCCGGTGCCGACGCGGCCAAGCGCGCCGATGACGATGGCGGAAGGGCGTTCGTGGTTCGTGGCGTCGAGCGTTTGGGCCAGATCGGCCAGAAGCGCGTTCTTGTCGGGATAGGCGGACACGGGCCCGCAGGTCTGGCCCTGTTGCTGCGCGGCCCAGGCGAAGAGGCTGACGGCGGCGCCGGCATAGCCCGCCCAGTAGCCGAAGGCGGCGACGCGGCGGCCCTGCTCATCCACCAGGTATTCAAGATCGTAGAGCGTGCCGCCGCCTGCCTTGAAGCGGTCCAGCAGGCGGCGGCCGGAATGCTGACCCTTGAAGGCGTGGCCGAACATGATGTGGCGGTGCAGCAGGGGCGTGCCGTCGTCGGGCAGTTCCTTGAGCCCGAAGATGATGGCGTCGCGCGGGGCGTCGGGCCACGAGTTCTGCGGCACGATGGTGGCGCCCGCGTCGGCATAGCGGTCGGTGGGGATGATGCGGTCGGGGCTGTCCTCGACGCTGATTTTCATGCCCTGCGCGATGAGGGCAGCGGCGCCGTCGGGGGTGAGGCCGGTGCGGTCTTCGTTGTCGCGCTGTTCGGCGCGGAGCCAGAGATGGGTCATGCGAAGTCCTTCGTCAGCAGGCCATAGTCGCGGATGGCGGCCGCCGAGGGGCGGGCGGCCATCATGGCGCGGTGGGCCTTGATCCTGGGGAAGCGGTCCACGTCGACATTGTCGGTCTCGAGCCAGCAGCAGATGGCGAACAGCCAGGGGTCGGCGATGGTCATGGTCTCGCCCATCACGAAGGGGGCGAAGGCGCAGGTATCTTCGATGAACGTGCAACTGTCGGTCATGGTTTGCGGCATCTTGGCCTTCATGTCGGCCAGCGCCGCGTCGCTGTCGGCCCAGCGGATGCCGCGGGGGCCGTGGGCGTGGTTCACATGCATGGTGGCGGCGAGGTAATAGCAGATGCTGCGCATCTGCGCGGCCTGCCACGGGTCGGCGGGCACGAGGTTTTTGTCCGGGGCGAGGGTGGCGATATATTCGGCGATGGCGCCGGTCTCGGTGAGGATGCCCTGATCGGTCACCAGTGCCGGCACGCGGCCCTTGGGGTTGAGCGCGAGGTAGTCGGGCTTGGTCTGGTCGCCATCGGCGAAGCTGAGCGCGACGGGCGTGTGGTCCACGCCCGCCTCTTGCAGAAGCAGGCCGGTGGCAACGGAAATGGTGCCGGGGGCGTAGTAGAATTTCATGCGCGGGGTCCTTCAGACATAGGTGCGGGCATGGGCCCGGTCGGGGCGGTCGAGATGCGGGATGCCGTTGAAGCCCGCGACCATCAGCGTGTCGTGCACGTAGCTGAGACGGTGCATCGAGGAATTGTTGATCTGCAGCATGACCCGGGCCATGGCGGTGTTGTCGAGGTCGAGCACGTGGCGCATGGCCATGCCGATGACGCCGCCCGAGGTGACCAGCAGGGTGCGGCCCGCGTCGGCGCATTGCTCGGTCAGTACATCGGTGATGCGGGCGGCGAAATCATCGAAGCTTTCCGGGACGCCGGGCAGGTGGCCTTGGGTCCAGAGGGTGATGACCCGCGGCAGGTGGTGGGCGAATTCCGAGGGGTCGGTGGGCACCGGGATGGCGTGGGCGTCGAAGGCGGCCTGCGCGAGGGCGAAATAGCTGAGCTCATTGAGGCGCGGGTCCCGCGTGGTGACGGTGACGCCCATGTGGCGGGCGGTGTCGACCTGGCGCTGCAGCGTACCGGTAAGGACGCGGTCGAAATGGGGATTGGTGGCGGCGATATGCTCGCCCAGCCAGCGGGCCTGGTCGGTGCCCAGAGGGGAGAGCCGGTCGTAGCTGTCTTCGTCCGTGGCATGGCTGTTGGCCTGCCCGTGCCGGACCAGGATGAGTTCCGCCAAGGTGGGTGCTTTCGTCGTATCAGATGGGGGCAACCTAGCGCCGGGGCGCGGAAGGGTGAAGGTGGTGACGCGGAATATTTCGCCCGGGGTGAAGATGGGAGGTGTCGGAGCCTCCGGCGGGGATATTTTTTGCCAGAGGAAAAGGGCCAGGAGGCCCCGGGTCAGCGACGGGGCTGGCGCGGCTGGCGGGGCTGGTGTATGCGGCGGCCATGTCCGAGTATGACCCGCCGACGACGCCGCTGGAGGTGCTGCACGAGGATCACGAGGTCCTGGTGGTGGCCAAGCCGTCCGGCCTGTTGAGCGTGCCGGGCAAGGGGCCGCACCTGGCCGATTGCCTGCTTTCGCGTGTGCAGGAGGCGTTTCCCATGGCTTTGCTGGTGCACCGGCTGGACCGGGACACGTCGGGTGTGATCGTGTTTGCCCTGACGCCCCACGCGCAGCGGCATCTTGGGCTGCAATTCGAGAAACGTCAGGTGAAGAAGATCTACACCGCGCGGGTCTGGGGCCGGGTGGAGGAGCGGACCGGGACGGTCGACCTGCCGTTGATCGTGGACTGGCCGAACCGGCCCCGGCAGAAAGTATGCCATGAGACCGGCAAGGCGGCGGTGACGGACTGGCGGGTGCAGCGATACGGGCAGGGCGAGACCCGGATGCGACTGATGCCGAAGACCGGGCGGAGCCATCAGCTGCGTGTGCATATGCGGGCCCTTGGGCATCCGATTTTGGGCGATCCGTTCTATGCCGAGGGCGCGGCGCTGGAGCACGAGCGGCTGATGCTGCATTCGGAGGAGTTGCGGCTGCGGCACCCGGATGGCGGGGCGGGGATGGTCTTTCGCCGGAAGGCGCCGTTCTGAGGCGCGGCGTTCGCCTGGCCGGGCGGTCGGATTGCGAGTGTTCTGAAACTCAGACGCGCAGGACGCGGTCGGTCAGGTTGAGGCGCTGCGCGACGATGGGTTTCAGCGTGGTTGCGAGATCGGGGTCGTCGGCTAGAAGCCGGTCCAGTTCGTCGAGCCGGTTGGTGGCGATGAGCGTGAGTGCATCGAGGCGGGCGGTGCCGTCGGGGCGGCGGGGCAGGGCCGGGACGGTCTGGATGTGCTCGGGCTTTGGTGCGGGGGCCAGTTTGGTGACCTCTGCAGCCGAAAGCGGGGTTTCGACGAAGGCGTAGAGGCCGACGCCCTTGGCCGGCAGGGCGAAGGTGCAAAGGGCGATGTCGGTGATCTGCGGGTGGTCGAGCAGGGCCTTGCGCAGGGCGGGGCCGTCACGCTCCAGCCGGTCCTCGGTGCCTTCGCCGTCGGACCAGTTCATGAGCCGCCTTGTGATGAAATTGTAGAGCCGCTTGCCGGTGGCCATCCAGAGGCGCGAGGGCAGGGATTTCTGCGCGAGCATGCGGTGCTCGGAGGGCGTCAGCAAATGCGGCGCGTAGGCGCGTTTCTGTTTCAGCAGGTGGCGCAGGTCCTCGCGCGCCTGGAGGCGGAAGAGCTTGCCCCGGCGGGCGTGGACCGAGGCGAGTTGGAAGTCGATGACGGCGGCGCGGCCGTCGGGGGTCATCAGCCAGTTCTGGGGTTTGGCGATGTCGTTATGCGCGACCCCGGCGCGGCGCATCTGGCGAAGCAGGCGCTTGGCGTCTCGGTACCATTCCGGGTCGGTGGGCTTGGCGAGTTGGAGGGGCGTACCTTGGGTCCAGCTGCGCAAAAGGCCGACGCGATCGGCGCGGATCAGCGTTGGGCAGCCTTCGATGCCCTGTACGGCGCGGAGGCCGCGGGTTTCCTTGGCGGCCAGCCAGCGCGAGAGGGGACGGGCGTAGAGCGGCACGGTGTCGAGCTTGCGCAGGACGACCGGAAAATCGGGGTGGCCGCCGAGGTGGCCGGAGATGGTTTCCGAGAAGATATCACGCTTATGCACGGTCTCGGGCACGAAGGTGGCCTGCGCGATATCGGGGGTGATTGTCATGTGGGGTGTGTAGAGGGTTTCGTCCTGTGGGGGAAGGTGGGGTGGAACCCCACCCTACAGACGTGTCCAGC
The DNA here is from genome assembly GCF_030733425.1 of Roseovarius sp. MMSF_3350. Taxonomy (GTDB): domain Bacteria; phylum Pseudomonadota; class Alphaproteobacteria; order Rhodobacterales; family Rhodobacteraceae; genus Roseovarius. Next base: position 132,886 of record NZ_JASHIZ010000005.1, on the reverse strand, counting down.
GGTCGGGGATGAGGTCGGGGTTGGAGAGCGCGGGCGAGGTGAACCAGGTTTTGGGAGCGACGACGATCTTGTCCGGATTGGCGTTCAGCCAGGCGGCCCACCACGAGAAGGTGGAGTTGGCGATCACGTTGTGAGCGCAGAGGGTTTGCAGGTGCAGGTCGAAATGGCCGGTGGCCTCGTCGTTGAGGTCGACCACCACGGTTTCGAAGCCCAGGGCGAGGTTGTCGCGCGACCAGGCGGGATCGTTGGAGAAGACGAAGCAGGTAGGGCTTCGGCCGGTGGTGTCGGCGATGTGGCGGGCGGCGGCGCGGTAATAGTCGGGCGTCATGGCGGCATAGGCGCCGGTGGCGATGTAATCGCCGCGCCGGACATGGAGGGCGACGGGATTGGCGGCCCCGGCGATGCGCGCGGCCATGTCGGCGTTGGGGCCATCGAGCGGAGTGGTGAAGGTGAGGTCGGCGCGTATTTGCTCGGCGATGTCGGTGAAATAACGTTCGGACTGCCAGTAGCCGTGCAGGTAAACATTCGGCGTCAATTCCAGTAATCCCGGATCGAAGCCCAGCGTTTTCTCGCGGTAGATTTTCGGCGACGTGCCGAAGGCGCGCCAGAGGCCATAGCGCAGCCAGCCATCGGACTTGGCCGGCGGCAGGGGCCCTTGCCGGGTAAAGCGGGCATCGGCGTAATGCGTGAAGCAGTCGCCGCGGTCGGCGGAGCCGGCGACGTAGCGGTTGTCGACCTGCAAGTCGCAGCAGAGCTTGTCGGCCAGCGCCCGGGCGGCCGCATACTGGAACATCTGGTTGCCGGCGCCACCGAAGAGGCGGGTGATGATGCGGTCAGTCGTCATGGGCATCCTTCGGCGCAAAACCGCCCCTGGCGGGCGCGGCGCTGCGGCGTGAGAGGCGCGCGACTGCGGCGCGGTAGCGGGTGCGGTGCAACGCGCGCACGAGCTTTTCCGTCCAGGGCTTGTCGCCGGCCTGGATGGTGGAGCCGTCGAGCTCTTCCCCGATATCGGCAAGGCCCGAGGGGTAGATCATCGCGGGGCGCAGACCAGTGTGCCAGTGCGATTGAATGAGTGTGTCCACGGGGCGGTCGAACGGGTTGGACAGCGCCAGCAGGTGCGCGGCTGCGGCGCGGCTGACCATCTGGCCGGTGGTGCGCAGCCCGGCCTGTTGCGGCACCACGAGGCGGCAGTCACCGGACGTGTCGACGAGGCGCGACGGGCCCTTGGGGGCGCGGGTCTGGAACTGGATATAGCCGAGCTTGTCGATATGGGTACTGGCAAGGTTGAGTGCAGCCTCGAACGTGTCGGGGGCGATCTCGGCGTCGTCCTCGAGGATCAGGGCGGCGCCGGCGTCGCGCATCTGAAGCTCGGCCCAGATCTGGCGGTGCGACAGGGTGCAGCCGATCTCGCCCGCCTTGAGGGGGAACGGGTAACCTGGCTCGAAGAGCGCGGCTCCGACGCTGGCCGACAGATCGGTGGCGGACATGGCCGAGCCGTCGACGGCAGGCCAGATCTGGCCTTTCATGCCGCCGATCTCGCGGGCGTCGGCCAGAAGCGCCTGCGCGTTGTCCCGCCGGGCCGAAGCCCGGACGAGGTGCAACACGAAGACGTGGACCTCCATGCGCCTCAGGCGCCTTCGGTCCAGCCGGAAACCGCCTTGACCTCGAGGAAGTCCTCGAGCCCCCATTTGCCGCCTTCGCGGCCGTTGCCGGACTGTTTCATGCCGCCGAAGGGCGAACCGAGGCCGCGGCTTTGGCCGTTCATTTCCACCATGCCCGAGCGCAGGGCGCGGGCGCAGCGGTTGGCGCGCGCGGGGTCCTGGGTCTGGACGTAGTTCGTGAGGCCATAGGGCGTGTCATTGGCGATGCGGATGCCGTCCTCTTCGGTCTCGAAGGGGATGATCGACAGGACCGGGCCGAAGATTTCCTCGCGCGCGATGGTCATGTCGTTGGTGACGTCGGCGAAGATCGTCGGCTTGACGAAAAAGCCGCGGTTGAGGCCGTCGGGGCGGCCGGTGCCGCCGGCCACGAGGCGCGCGCCTTCGTCGATGCCCTTCTGGATCAGGTCCTGGATCTTGTTGAACTGGGTCTCGTTCACCACGGGGCCCATGTGGCGGCCTTCCTCGGACGCCGGGCCGACGGTGACCTTGCCCGCCGTTTCGGCGGCGGTTTCGACGGCCTGGTCGTAGATCTCGCGCTGCACGAGCATGCGGGTCGGCGCGTTGCAGGACTGGCCGGTGTTGTTCATGCAATGCAGGACGCCGCGCTTGACGGCCTTGTCGTCGGCATCGGCGAAGATCAGGTTGGCACCCTTGCCGCCCAGTTCCAGCGAAACCCGCTTGAGCGTGTCGGCGGCGTTCTTGGAGATGAGCCGCCCGGCGCGCGACGAGCCGGTGAAGGAGACCATGTCGACGTCCGCGTGACCGGTGAGCGCCGTGCCCGCGCCCGCACCGTCGCCGTTGACGAGGTTGAAGACACCCTTGGGAAAGCCCGCCTCGTCGATCATCTCGGCAAAGAGCAGGGCCGAGAGGGGCGATTCCTCGGACGGTTTCAGGATCATGGTGCAGCCCGCCAGCAGACCGGCGATGACCTTGAGCGAGATCTGGTTCATCGGCCAGTTCCACGGCGTGATCATGGTGACGACGCCCACGGCCTCGTGAATGATGCGGTCGTCGGGGGCGTGATCGCCGAGGGGTTCAATCCAGTCGAATTCCGACGCGGCCTTGAGGATGGCCTTCATGTGCGACGCGCCGGCGCCGACCTGCTGGGCGCGGGCGAGGTCGATGGGCGCGCCCATTTCCAAGCTGATGGCCCGGGCCATGTCCTCGGAGCGGGTTTTGTAGATCTCGCGCAGTTTCTCGACCAGGGCCATGCGTTCGGACACCGGGGTGGCCATCCAGCCGGGGAAGGCGGATTTGGCGGCGGCGACGGCGGCATCGCAATCAGCCTCGCCGGCCAATGAAATCACCGCGCAGGGGTCTTCGGTCGAGGGGTCGATGACGTGGTGATCGGTGCCCGCGACAGGGTCGACCCAGGCGCCGTCGATGTAGAACTGTTTCTTCTCGATCATTGCTTTTCCTTTCGGACCGGGCATTTCCGCCGGTCAATTGCCGCGCAGATGACCATAGGGGGCGGGATGCCGCAAGAGGTGGGTGTTGTTTTCGCCGCCGCCTTCCTATGTTGATGGCGAAGAGCCGTTTTTCAACACGAAGGAGATGCCTCATGGCACTGCGGATCAACGACACCATTCCCGACCTGAAAGTGACCACCGACCAGGGCGAGTTCAGCCTGCATGACTGGATCGGCGACAGCTGGGCGATCCTGTTCTCGCATCCCAAGGATTTCACGCCGGTCTGCACCACCGAGTTCGGCGCCGTCGCGCGGTTGACCGACGAGTGGGAGAAACGCGGCACGAAGGTGATCGGCGTCAGCGTCGACGGTGTGGAGGATCACAAGAAATGGAAGGGCGACATCGAGACCGCCGGCGGCGCGAAGGCGGGCTTTCCGATCATTGCCGATGACGGGCTGGAGGTGTCCAAGGCCTTCGACATGCTGCCCGCCGAGGCCTACCTGCCCGATGGCCGCACGCCCGCTGACAGCGCCACGGTGCGCTCGGTCTTCATTATCGGGCCGGACAAGCAGCTGAAGCTGACGATGACCTATCCGATGACGGTGGGCCGCAATTTCGGCGAAGTTCTGCGGGCGCTCGATGCGTTGCAGACCAGCGCCGGGCAGGGCGTGGCGACGCCCGCCGACTGGACCGTGGGGCAGGACGTGGTGATCCCGACCTCGGTCAGCGACGAGGACGCCAAGGCCAAGTTCGGGGAGTTCAACACGGTGCTGCCGTATCTGCGGATGGCGAAGCTGCCGGGTTGATCCGGCCGGGCGCTACTAAAATGTGCGGCTGCGCCGCGCAGGATATTGGGTCGGAGGGGCGCTGCCCCTCCGATCGAAACCGGGGTTTCGACCTCCTCCCCGGGATATTTCCGGCCAGAGGAAGAAGCTGCGGGGGTTAGTCAGGTCAGCGCGTGAAGCTTTGAGCACCCTCGGGCTGGGCGATGCCCGAGCGCACGTCGCGGCGCAGGCGCAGGCCGCAGCGTTCGATCATCCGGCAGGAGGCAAGGTTGGTGGTGCGCGCGAATTGCTGCACCCGCTCGGCGCCGAGATCGTCCACCGCCGCGCGCAGGGCAAGGGCATTGACCCGGACGCCGATGCCGCGTTTGCGCTGATCCTCGTGCACCGCCACGAGCCCGGCCCAGGCGGTGGCGTGATGCGGGCCATGGGCGTTGTAGGGAAAGTAGGCAAAGGCGGTGGCAGCGATGGCGCCGTCTGCCGGGTCGGTGAGCACGGCGAGCGCGGCAGGCCCCGTCTGACCCGAGAGCACCTGCGCAGGGTAGGGCGCGATGCCGCAGCGGGCGATGAAATCCTGCACCTTTTCGAAGAACGCGAAATCGTCGGGACCGGATGGCGCGGCCGGCACCAGATCGTCCCGCGCCTGGCCGAGCGCGTCGTCGCAGGCGGCGCGGATACTGTCGCGCGGGCCGTCGAACACGTCCCACCAGCTTATGGTGCAGCCGATCTCGGCCAGGCGGCTCTCGATGTCAGGGCAGTCTTCCGTCGGGGTCATGCGGAACGTGATCGCGCCCTGGTCGCGCAGGATTTGCTCGATCCTGTCCCAGCCGAAGTGGTCGGGGTCGTCCGTGCCGGCCATGCGGGCGGCGAAAACCGCGCCGGGTGTGTCGCGCAGCCTGTCCGCTGCCGCCAGTGTCGCCGCCTGCAACTTTTGTTGGGCCGCGCTGCCGTAAAGGCCGTTCATGTTGCCGGTCATGTGGTCCCTTTCGCCCATTGCCGGGATCACATTAGCATGGAACGGGCAGATCGGTACCGACTTGCGCTGTGCGCCTCGGCGGTTGCCCGGCCTGTCGGTTATGGACAGGGCCCGGATTTTGGGCGACATAGCCGGGCATGGCGAAGCGAGACCCTTTCGAGATCGGCGGGCAGGTGGTGAAGCCCGGCGCCCGTATGACGGTGGACGTGCCGGTAAGCACGCTGTCGGACCACACGCCGGTGAGCCTGGCGGTGCACGTGATCCACGGGCGACGGCCCGGGCCGGTTCTGTTCGTGTCGGCGGCGATCCATGGCGACGAGGTGATCGGCGTGGAGATCGTGCGGCGGTTGTTGCGAGCCGCGCCGTTGAAGGGGATGGCGGGCACGCTGCTGGCAGTGCCGATCGTCAACGGGTTCGGGTTTCACAATCATTCCCGCTATCTGCCCGATCGGCGCGACCTGAACCGCTGTTTCCCGGGAGGCGCGGAAGGCAGCATGGCGTCAAGGCTGGCGCATATCTTCATGGAAGAGGTGGTGCGGCGCGCGGATGTGGGGATCGACCTGCATTCGGCGGCGATCCACCGGACGAACCTGCCGCAGATCCGCCTGACGCCGGGAAACGAGCGGCTGAAATCGCTGGGAGAGGCGTTTGGCGCGCCGGTGATGATGGCCTCGAAGCTGCGCGAGGGCAGCTTGCGGCTGGCGGCCGAGGAGGAGGGCGTCGACGTCCTGCTTTACGAGGGGGGCGAGGCGCTGCGGTTCGACGAACTGGCGGTGCGGGCCGGGGTGAGCGGCTGTCTGCGGGTGATGCGGCGGCTGGGCATGATCGGGTCCAAGGGCGTGCCGAAGCGGCGCAGCGTGCCGGTGGTGGCCAATACCTCGCACTGGTACCGGGCGCCGGTGGGCGGCGTTTTCCGCGGCTACAAGGCGATCGGCGACGCGGTGGAGCCGGGCACGGTGCTGGGTGCGGTCAGCGACCCGATGGGACAGACTGACCGGGAGGTGGTCTGCGCGGAGGTGGGCATCGTGATCGGGCGGTCGAACATGCCGGCGGTCTACGAGGGCGAGGCGCTATTCCACATCGCCGAGACCCCTCGGGCCGAACATGCCGCGGAGGGCGCGGCGGCGTATATGGACGCCGCGCCGCTTTACGACGAGGACGAGATCATCTGATTGGCTGGCTCAGGTCGTGTGCTCGCGGTTCTGGGGCAGCAGGAAGATCGAGGTGGCCAGCAGGCTGAACACGAGTTCGTAGACCTCCCATTTGCGCGAAACGTCGATGGCGGCGATCACGAGGCTGGCGGCGATGGCGAGCACGGCGTGACGGGTGCCGGGGACCGGGGCCGCGATGCGATCGGCGGTGCGCTTGATCCAGCCGACCCGCGGGTAGAGCAAGGGCAGGACGGCGAGGTAGACCAGCAGGATCAGCGTCAGAATCGGGCCGAAGAGCGTCTTGGCGAGGTGGAAATCGCCCCACGGGGTGGGCACGATCAGGTTGTGCAGGTTGGTTTCCTGTTGCTTGTTGATCTGCTGGAAGGTCTCGCCGGTTTCCCAGCCGAAGATGCGCTGGCCCCAGGAAATCTCCTCGCCCGCGGCGAAGAAGAAGAGCAGGGCGTAGAACAGGGTGCAGGCGAAGGCGAGCACTGCGCCGCGGGCTTTGAGAGAGCGGGCGTTTCCGATCAGCACGAAGCTGGCGAACAACAGGAAGATCGCGGTGCCGTATTCGACGAAGCCGTCCTCGCGCGCATAGGTGAGCGAGAAATAATCGGTGCTGTAGACGTAGACGCCGACGGTCAGCACCAGAACGGCAACGACGATGCCGAGGATCAGTTTGTCGAGTAGCCGGAGAGTGGATAGTGTCATGGTACGCCTCGTGCCACATCTTTTCGGCGGGCATAGGCGAGGTGCGGCGCGGCATCAAGCGCAAAGCCTGCCCGCATGGCGGAGACCCGCCCGGATCAGGTATTGACCCGCTCTGGCCCTCCGGTGCTCATGGACGTGCCGATATAGGGCTTCCTGGCCTCTTTCCACGCGCCGAAGCCGCCCTCCATGTGGGCGATGCGGTCGATGCCGGCCTCGATCGCGGCGCGGGCCATCTTTTCGGATCGCAGGCCGGAGCCACAGTGCAGGACGATGCGTTTGTCGGACTGGCCGGGCAGCTTGTTGGCGTCGAAGAAGGGCATGGGGAAGAGCATGGCGCCCTCGATATGCTGGAAGGCGTATTCGGGAATGGTGCGGACGTCGATCAGGACGATTTCGTTCGCGGCGAAGGCGTCGGCGACCTCGTCGATGCTCCAGGTTTCAAACGTGGCGGCGCCGATGGTTTCGGATTTCATGGGATGGCCTTTCATGGGCTTGGCGTTTGAGGGAAAACCACGGGGTTACCGCACGGGTTCCCGCGGCGTGGTTGTCGTTTGAATGCCGGGACTGACCGGATCGTAGGAAAAGCTCTGTCGGAAGCTTTGGATGATGCAGTCGGACCTAGCAGAATCGTGCGAGGCCATGCTAGGTATAGCGGTATGAACGAAATCAGCCCCAATATAAGCCAGGAGCGGCCTGTCATCCGGCAGCTTGAGGAAACGGCGATCAACCGGATCGCGGCCGGTGAGGTGGTGGAGCGCCCGGCCTCGGCGGTCAAGGAACTGGTGGAGAATGCGCTGGATGCAGGCGCGCGGCGGATCGAGGTGGATATTGCCGATGGGGGCAAGACCCTGATCCGCGTACGGGATGATGGCTGCGGAATGACGGAAGCGGACCTGCCGCTGGCACTGAGCCGGCACGCGACGTCGAAGATCGACGGGTCGGACCTTTTGAACATCCATTCCTTCGGGTTCCGGGGCGAGGCGCTGCCCAGCCTGGGGGCGGTCGGGCGGCTGACGATCACCAGCCGGGCGCACGGCTTTGACGGGGTCGAGATTTCCGTCGCGGGTGGTGGTATCGGCGCGGTGAAGCCCGCGGCGCTGAACCGGGGCACGGTGGTGGAGTTGCGGGACCTTTTCTACGCCACGCCCGCGCGGCTGAAATTCATGCGAACCGACCGGGCCGAGGCGCAGGCGGTGGGCGACGTGATCAAGCGGCTGGCGATGGCCGAACCCTTCGTCAGTTTCACCCTGCGCGACGTGAGCGAGGGGCGCGAGCCGCGCACGGTGTTTCGCGCCGATGCAGAGACTGGCGATCTGTTCGATGCGCTGCACGGGCGGTTGAGCCAGGTTTTGGGTCGGGAGTTCGCCGAGAACGCGCTGCGCATCGAGGCCGAGCGCGAGGGGGTCGCGATGACGGGCTATGCCGCGTTGCCGACCTATTCGCGGGGGTCGAGCGTGGCGCAGTACCTGTTCGTCAACGGGCGGCCGGTGCGGGACAAGATGCTCTATGGCGCGCTGCGGGCGGCGTATCACGATTTTCTCAGCCGCGATCGGCATCCGGCGGCGGCGCTGTTCCTGGAATGTGAGCCGAAGCTGGTGGACGTGAACGTGCACCCGGCGAAATCCGAAGTGCGGTTCCGTGACCCCGGCGTGGCGCGGGGCTTGCTGGTGTCGGGGCTGCGTCATGCGCTGGCGGAGGCTGGGCACCGGGCGTCGACCACCGTGGCGGGGGCGACTCTGGGGGCGATGCGGCCCGAGCCGGTGCCTCAGGTGGGCGGCGCACGGGTGTACCAGATGGACCGGCCCGGGGCGTCGGCGCGTACGGCAAGCTACCGGATGCAGGCGCCGGAGGCGGGCTTTGCCGAGATGCAGGGCGCGTGGTCCGGGCGGGTGGAGCCGGACGTGGTGGAGACCGCCGAAGACGCCGTGGCGCCGCAATCGCTGCCGCTTGGGGCGGCGCGGGCGCAGGTGCACGAGAATTACATCGTGGCCCAGACCGAGACCGGGATGGTGATCGTGGATCAGCATGCGGCGCATGAGCGGCTGGTTTACGAGAAGCTGAAGCGGCAGATGGCAGAGAACGGCGTGGCCAGCCAGGCGCTGTTGATCCCCGAGATCGTGGAGTTGAGTAGCGGTGAGGCGGGGTTGCTGCTGGACATGGCCGAGGAGCTGGCGCGGCTGGGGCTGGTGATCGAGGCGTTCGGGCCGGGCAGCATTGCTGTGCGCGAGACGCCGGCGATCCTGGGGCCCTGTGACGCGGGCAGGATGCTGCGCGACGTGCTGGACGAGCTGGCCGATATGGGCGAAGCGCTGCACGTTCAGTCGAAGATCGAGGCGATCCTGAGCCGGGTGGCCTGCCACGGCTCTATCCGGTCGGGGCGGCGGATGAGCGGGGAAGAGATGAATGCGCTTCTGCGCGAGATGGAGGCGACGCCGCATTCCGGGCAATGCAACCATGGGCGGCCCACTTACGTGGAGCTGAAACTGAGCGATATAGAGCGGCTGTTCGGACGGACATGATTACGATTGGCGAGACGACTTACGCGTTGGACGATCCGCTGGTGATGGCGGCATTGGCGGCGGGCGCCGTGGTGCTGTTGATCCTGCTGCTGGTGATACTCGCGCTCAGGGCCGCGGCGCGGACGGCGCGGGCGACGGAGCCGTTGGCGCAGCAGTTGGGGCACCTGGGGCAGAACGTGCAGAGCCTGGCCAACGGGCAGGAGGGGCTGCGCAGTTCGATCCAGATGGTCAGCGACACGGCGACCAGCGGGCAGACCCAGCTGGCGCAGATGGTGGAACAGCGGCTGGCGGGCGTGCAACAGCAGATGCAGGACCGGCTGGCGGACAACGCGATGCGCAGCCAGCGGGCGCTGACCGAGATGCAGGAGCGGATGCGCGAAACGCTGCATGGCTCGTCCAAGCAGACGGCGACCAGCCTGACGGCATTGCAGGAGCGGTTGAGCGCCATCGACAAGGCGCAGGACAATATCACCAAGCTGTCGGGCGATGTGTTGACGCTACAGGACATCCTGTCGAACAAGCAGACGCGCGGGGCCTTTGGCGAGATCCAGTTGACCGACATCGTCAGCAAGGCGATGCCGTCGGACAGCTATTCGTTGCAGGCGACTTTGTCGAACGGGCGGCGGGCGGATTGCCTCATTCACCTGCCGAACCCGCCGGGGCCGATTGCGATCGACAGCAAGTTCCCGCTGGAGGCCTATGAAGCACTGCGCAATGCCAAGAGCGACTACGAGGTGAACGAGGCGGCGAAGTTCCTGCGCACCTCGGTGAAGAAGCACATCAGGGATATTTCCGACAAGTATATCCTGGATGGCGAGACGGCGGATGGCGCGCTGATGTTCCTGCCGTCCGAGGCGGTCTATGCCGAGCTGCACGCGAATTTCCCGGAACTGGTGCGCGAGGGGTTCGCCGCGAGGGTCTGGATCGTGTCACCCACCACCTGCATGGCCACGCTGAACACGATGCGCGCGATCCTGAAGGACGCGCGGATGCGCGAACAGGCGGGGGCCATACGCAAGATGCTGGGGCAGCTGCACCGCGACGTCGAACTTGTGCTGGAACGCGCGGGCAAGCTGGAGACGCATTTCGACCAGGCGCGGCGGGACGTCGAGGGGATTTCAACCGCGGCCGAGCGTGCGGGCAAGCGCGCGGCGAAGCTGGACAATTTCGACTTCGAGGAGCTGGCGCCGGACGAGCCGGTGAACGTGGTGAAGCTGGGCAAGGACGGCTAGTCGGGGTTATGGCTGGCAGCGAAAGCCGGGAACGAGCTCATAGCTGCCACACTCACAAAGCGCCTGCGCGGAACAAGGGCGAAGCCCGCCGCGCATCGCCGAGCCGTCCCCCGGCACGGCGATTTCGCCGGTGAAGTGCCACGCTCTCAGGTTGGATGTGCTTTGCAGGCATAAACTGCCCATCACAATCGTCGGTTCGCCGTACCACGGCCCGTCGATGTGCGTCTCCTCACCGTCAGAACAGAACGTCCGCTAAGTCCCACCCAGCGGACCTACATCGTCTCCAGGCAGTGGCGGCGGAAGGCGCGTTTGAGCATGTCAAGCTCTTCGCGCAGGAGCGTCACCTCGGCGCGGATGTCGTAGGCCAGCGCATCGCCCGAGACGATGGAGAAGCTGCCCAGGGCCGCGCCGGTTCCGGTGTCGGAAATCAGGAAGGTCTGCACCCCATCGGCGATGCGGTCGGCCGGGATGGGGACGCGCAGGACCCAGGCCTGTTCTTCGGGTTTCTCGATCACCTCGACCCCGGCGATGGTGTCTTGCAGGTGCGTCACCGACACGTCCGGGCGGCGGTCGCCGGCGCCGGTGATGACCCCTTCCCAGACGCCTTCGAAGAGGCGCGTCTTGGTCAATGTCAGTTCTTGCATGGGGGCCTCCTAGAATTCCGCGCGGGGCCGGCGGCTGAAGGTGAGGTCGCGCAGGATGACCTGGCTCATCTGCGGGTTCTCGAAAATCAGGTCGACCCAGGCCCGTTCGATCCGCTTTTCGTTCAGCTTGGAATAGGCGAGGTCGAATTCGACCATGATATCCTCTTCGTGCAGCGGCAATTCGCGCACGATCTGTTCGGTGTTCGGGCCGTGCTTGATGTTCAGCCGGGCGAAGATTTCCAGCGGTTTTTCCATCTCGACGATGGTGTCCATGCGGATGAGGTGGCGGGACTGCAACCCGCTCACTGCTGCCGCGGGCAGGTCGAGCACGAGGGACAGGAAGGAGCCGTCGAAGCTGAACACATCCATGCGCAGGCCGAAAGGCGCAAGATCGGCCTCGCGCGTGTTGCGCAACTGGCGCAGCGACAGCTCGGAATGCTGACAGTCGTGAAACAGCGTCAGCTCGTGGCCCAACTGCGTCTTGCTGAGGACCGAGGATTGCCCCGGTACGGCCAGCGGTTCGCGCCAGATCGCGGGACGCCAGGACCAGTCGGTGCCATGCGGTTTGGGAAAGGCGTGGGAGCCGATCATGGGGAGAGCGAGGCGATTGTCGGCGTGGCTGATCAACTCGTTCAGGTGATAGCGCAGTTTGCGCGCCTCGGAGCGTTCGGCGCGAAGTTGTTCCAGCGTCATCGACGTGGCCTCGCGCGCGATTTGCCGCCATCGCCGCAGGTCGCGCCGATGGGCCAGCCAATCCAGTCCTGAACGTTTCAGCCCCATTGTCGTGGATCGTTTCCGGTTGGTTTCGCCGCACTCTGCCCCTGAGACATTGTCATAGCATTAAGCAGAGTTTGGAAACAATGCATTGATTGCCTTGGGTTACTGCGCGCTGGCGGCCCGCAGGGTCTGGGCGAGGTCGGTGATGAAGCCCCGGCCTGCCGCTCCGGCAAGGCGGCTGCCGGCCGGGGCGTAGACCGCGAGGCTGACGAAATGGTCGTTGATGACCATGCCGCCGCGCCAGTAGCGCGGGTCGCCGCCGGGCAGGGCCAGTTCGCCGCCCGCGTCGAGATGCACCAGCGCGAGACCGTCGGAATCTATCGCGGCCAGCGGCTTTTTCGGGGCGGCGCTGGCGGCGATGGTGGCGGCCGTGGGCTGGGCGCGGCCCGGCTGCCGGTCGGCCACGTTGACCACGATCAGGGCCAGGGGCACGGTGACGCCGGGTTCGCCGCTGAGCGACTCGCAGCTGCCGAGAAAGACGAGGCGGTTGGAGGGCTGGCGCCGGGTGTTGTCGGCGTCGACGCAATAGCCGCGCGGGCCGCGCACCACGACAGCGCCGTCATAGAGCGACAGCGCCCTGACCACGTTGGATGCGTCGGAGGTGCCCCCCACATCATCGCAGGCGGCCAGCGGCCAGAGCAGGGCCGCCAGCCAGATTGTTCGGAGCGCGCGCACGGGACGGCTCAGAGGTCTGCGTAGACGTGACGCTCGGCCTTGGCGCCCGGATGGGTGACGGCGCCCTTGTAGGTTTCGCCCACGAGCTGGGCGTATTTCCAGAGCGCGCCGGAGGCGTAGATCGTCTCGCGCGGGCCGGGCCAGTCTTTCTTGCGGGCCTCCAGTTCGGCGTCGCTGAGATCGACGGAAAGCTCGCCCTTGATCGCGTCGATGGTGATAATGTCGCCATTTTTCAGCATTGCGATGGGGCCGCAATGGGCGGCCTCGGGGCCCACGTGCCCCACGCAGAAGCCGCGTGTCGCGCCCGAGAAGCGGCCGTCGGTGATGAGCGCGACCTTCTTGCCCATGCCTTGCCCCGAGAGCGCGGCGGTGGTGGCCAGCATCTCGCGCATGCCGGGGCCGCCTGCGGGGCCTTCGTTGCGGATGACGATCACCTCGCCTTCTTCGTATTCGCGCTTTTGCACGGCGGCAAACGCGTCTTCCTCGCATTCGAAGACGCGGGCGGGGCCGGTGAAGACCTGATGCTCGGGCGCGATGCCCGCCACCTTCACGATGGCGCCTTGCGGCGCGATGTTGCCCTTGAGGCCGACGACGCCGCCGGTCTTGGTGAGGGGCGCGTCGATGGAGTAGATGACCTTGCCGTCGGCCTCGCGTTCGATGCGGTCGAGTTCTTCGCCGATGGAGCGCCCGGTGGCGGTCATGCAATCCTCGTGGATGAGGCCCGCCTTGCGCAGTTCCTTCATCACCACGGGAATGCCGCCCGCGTCGTAGAGATCCTTGGCCACGTATTGCCCGCCCGGTTTCAGGTCGACGAAGTAGGGCGTGTCGCGGAAGATCTCGCAGACATCGTCGAGGTAGAACTCGATCCCGGCCTCATGCGCGATGGCGGGCAGGTGAAGCCCGGCGTTGGTGGAGCCGCCGGTACAAGCGACGACGCGCGCGGCGTTTTCCATGGACTTGCGGGTGACCACGTCGCGGGCGCGGATGTTTTTTTCCAGCAGATCCATGACAGCGCGGCCCGACGCCTCGGCATACTGGTCGCGGGATTCATAAGGTGCGGGCATGCCGGAGGAGTTCATCAGGGCAAGGCCGATCGCCTCGGACACGCAGGCCATGGTGTTGGCGGTGAACTGGCCGCCGCAGGCGCCCGCCGAGGGGCAGGCGACGCGTTCGAGCGCGTCGAGCGCCTTGTCGGACATGGTGCCGTTCTGGTTCCAGCCCACGGCCTCGAACATGTCCTGCACGGTCAGGTCGCGGGTGCGGAATTCCTCGGGGATCTCGTCGATCTGGGGGGCCTTGCCCGGCAGGATCGAGCCGCCGTAGATGAAGACCGACGGCACGTTGAGGCGGACCATGGCCATCATCATGCCGGGCAGGGACTTGTCACAGCCCGCAAGGCCCACGATGGCGTCATAGCAATGGCCGCGCATGGTAAGCTCGACGGTGTCGGCGATGGCTTCGCGGGAGGCGAGCGAGGAGCGCATCCCCTCGTGGCCCATGGCGATGCCGTCGGTGACGGTGATGGTGGTGAACTCGCGGGGGGAGCCCTTGGCCTCTTTCACGCCGCCCTTGACGGCCTGTGCCTGGCGGTTGAGGGCGATGTTGCAAGGCGCGGCCTCGTTCCAGCAGGTGGCGACGCCGACGAGAGGCTGGTGGATCTCCTCTTCGGTCATGCCCATCGCGTAGTAATACGAGCGATGCGGTGCGCGCGCGGGCCCTTCGGTCACGTGGCGACTGGGCAGTTTGCTTTTGTCGAATTTGGTCATCTGGGCCTCCCCTGAAATCGTTGGATCCGGTCTAGGCCAGAGCCGCGACGGGGGCAAGCTTTCGCGCAGGCAAAGTTCAGCGTGGCGGGGTTGCCATGGCGGCCACGGGGGCGTGGCGATGGCAAGTGATGATGTGGTCGTTGACCATGCCCACGGCCTGCATGAAGGCATAGACGATGGTGGGGCCGCAGAACTTGAAGCCGCGTTTCTTCAAATCTTTCGAAATTGCGCGGGATATTTCGGTCTCGGTGGGGACCTCGGCAAGGTTGGCCCAGCGGTTCTGCAAGGGCGCGCCGCCCGTCCAGGACCACAGGTAGGTGTCAAAGCCCTGTTCGGCCTCGATCGTCTGCCAGGCGCGGGCGTTGGCGATGGTGGCCTCGATCTTGCCGCGGTGGCGGATGATGCCGGGATCGCCCAGAAGACGCTGCACGTCATCCTCGCCCCAGGTGGCGATGAGATTCGGGTCAAACCCTTGGAAAGCTTCACGAAAGTTGTCGCGCTTCTTCAGGATGGTGATCCAGTTGAGACCGGCCTGGAAGCCGTCGAGGATGAGCTTTTCCCACAGCGCGCGGCTGTCCCACTCGGGTACGCCCCATTCGGTGTCGTGATAGTCCTCGTAGATGGGATCGGTGCCGACCCAGCCGCATCTTTCCATGGTTCACGCCCCCGGTTTCGTCTGTAGCGGACAGTATGACTCAAATGCCCGGTTTAACAATTCCTTAGCTTGCGTGGCGCTTATTGGGCGGCTGTGGAGTACGGAGAGTTTCATGGGTGACAAGAGATTGAAGTGGGCGAATGTCCCGTCGGGGCATGACAACCCCCTGGCCTATGCGGTGTCGGGGCGGGACCAGTCGGTGATCGGGATGGTCGAGGCGGCGGTGCGGCACGGCCACGTGATGCTGGCCTACCAGGCCGTGGTGCCGTCGGGGCGGCAGGACAGGCCGGCCTTTTACGAGGGGCTGGTGCGGGTGCTGGATGAAACCGGACGGATCATTCCGGCGCGGGAGTTCATTCATGTCATCGAGACCATGGAGACGGGCCGGATCGTCGATTGCCTGTCGTTGGAAAAGGGAATCCGCACCTTGCGCGAGCATCCCGATATCCGCCTGTCGATCAACATGTCGGCCCGGTCGATCGGCTATCCGCGCTGGATGCGCACGCTGAAGCGCGGGTTGGGCCACGACCCGACCCTGGGCGAGCGCCTGATTCTGGAGATCACGGAAAGCTCTGCCATGCTGGTGCCGGAACTGGTGGTGAACTTCATGGCCAGCCTGCAAAAGAAAGGTATCAGTTTCGCGCTGGACGATTTCGGTGCCGGGTTCACCTCGTTCCGGTACCTGAGGGATTTCTACTTCGACATCCTCAAGATCGACGGGCAGTTCATCCGCGGGATCGCCGACAACCCGGACAACCAGGTGTTGACGCGGGCGCTGATCTCGATTGCCGAGCAGTTCGACATGGTGACCGTCGCCGAAAGCGTGGAGCGCCCCAACGACGCCGTCTTTTTGCACAACATCGGCATGGATTGTCTTCAGGGCTACTATTTCGGCGCACCCACGGTGCAGCCGCCATGGCTGGAAACTGCCCAGGAAGCGGTGATCGCCTGACCTGTGACAACGGCTACAGTTGCCGCGCTGCGGCGACTGCGGTACACCCTGCGCAATGCGGGGAATCCGGGGCCTGCACGTGATGTGCAGGCCTGCGATCCTCGGCCAGCAAGAATTGGTGGAGGACACTATGACCAACGTTGTTATCGCCTCGGCAGCACGGACCGCTGTCGGCTCTTTTTCCGGCGCTTTTGCCAACACCCCGGCGCATGACCTTGGCGCGGCCGTTCTGGAAGCCATCGTCGAGCGCGCAGGCATCGACAAATCCGAGGTTTCCGAAACCATCCTCGGCCAGGTTCTGACGGCGGCGCAGGGCCAGAACCCCGCACGCCAGGCGCATGTGAATGCCGGCCTGCCGATCGAAAGCGCGGCCTGGGGCATCAACCAGGTCTGCGGCTCGGGCTTGCGGGCCGTGGCGCTGGGCGCGCAGCACATCCAGCTGGGCGATGCCGATGTGGTGGCCGCCGGCGGACAGGAGAACATGACCCTGAGCCCCCACGCCGCGCATCTGCGCTCGGGCCACAAGATGGGCGACATGAAATACATCGACACGATGATCCGCGACGGGCTGTGGGACGCGTTCAACGGCTATCACATGGGCCAGACCGCCGAGAACGTCGCCGACAAGTGGCAGATCACGCGCGACCAGCAGGACGAGTTCGCCGTCGCCAGCCAGAACAAGGCCGAGGCGGCACAGAAGGCGGGCAAGTTCGATGACGAGGTGATCCCGTTCACCGTCAAGACCCGCAAGGGCGAGACGGTCGTGGACAAGGACGAATACATCCGCCACGGCGCCACGATGGAAGCGATGCAGAAACTGCGCCCCGCCTTCACGCAGGACGGCTCGGTCACAGCGGCCAACGCCTCGGGCCTGAATGACGGTGCGGCCGCCGTGCTGTTGATGAGCGCCGAGAATGCCGAGAAGCGCGGGATCGAGCCGCTGGCGCGGATCGCGTCCTATGCGACTGCCGGTCTGGACCCGTCGATCATGGGCGTGGGCCCGATCCATGCCAGCCGCAAGGCGCTGGAAAAGGCGGGCTGGAGCGTCGACGACCTGGAGCTGGTGGAAGCCAACGAGGCCTTTGCTGCGCAAGCCTGTGCGGTGAACAAGGACATGGGCTGGGACCCGTCGATCGTGAACGTGAACGGCGGCGCGATTGCCATCGGCCACCCGATCGGCGCCTCGGGCTGCCGTGTGCTGAACACCCTGCTGTTCGAGATGAAGCGCCGCGACGCCAAGAAGGGCCTTGCCACGCTGTGCATCGGCGGCGGAATGGGCGTGGCCATGTGCATAGAGCGGCCCTAAGATGCTGATTTAAAAATAGGAAGCAGGCCCCGTGGGGCCTGTTTTTCTGTCCAGGCCTACGGATGATCCTTGATGAAGCTGCCCGACAATCCCCCTCAGATCGTGTTTTCCGGCGGTGGGTTGCGGTGTTTCTGGCAGGGCGGGTTCATCACCCGGCTGGAACAGGAGCGCAAGTTCACGCCCGAGCGCGTGACCGGGGTCAGCGGCGGGGCCTTGGCCGGTGCCGCATGGATCGCCGGGATCGAGCGGCGGCTGCTGGACGAGATGTGCGATGCGTTCGAGAAACGGGATCACAATCTCGATCTGTTCGCCGCAGATGAGGAGGGCATCACGCCGCATCAGCGGATCTATTGCGACGTAGTGGAAACGGTGCTGGACAAGGCAGCCTGCGCACGGGTCGCGGACGGCCCGGCCTTTCAGATCCAGATCGCGCATCCGCCTTCGACGGGCAATCCAACGATGACGGGCACCGCGCTGGCCGCGGCCTACGAGGCGGAGTTGCACGTGAAGGGCAGCCCACATTTCGACTGGGCCGAGAAGATGGGCCTGGCGGCGCAGCTGGTGGATGCGAACCAGGCGGCGCGGGACGGCCGGCTGGTGGAACTGGTGAACGCGGCGGCGGTGATTCCGCCGGTGTTCGAGCCGCCGCTTTGGGGTGACCGGCGCGTGGTTGACGGCGGCATGGCCGACCAGGCACCCCTGCCCGAGCCTGATGAGGGCGAAACGCTGGTGCTGCTGACGCGGCAGTACCGCAAGCTGCCCGATGTGCCGGGGCGGGTCTATGTCTGGCCATCCGAGGAGACGCCGGCCGACAAGATCGACTTTACCGATCCGCAGAAGCTGCGCGAGACCTGGTCACTGGGGCAACAAGACGCGGAGGCGTATCTGAATGGCGGATGAGTGCCGCGCGACAAAAAGAATTGCGCAACAATGTTGCGATTTGTGCGTGAGATGAGTAGCAAAGTTTCCAAGCAACCCAACACTGAACAGAAAGACTGGAGGATTCCCATGGCGAGAGTTGCCCTTGTGACCGGCGGTAGCCGCGGTATCGGCGAAGCCATTTCGAAGAAACTGAAGGCGGAAGGTTACGAAGTGGCCGCCACCTATGCGGGCAACGACGAGGCCGCGGCGAAGTTCACCGATGAGACCGGCATCAAGACCTACAAGTGGAACGTGGCCGATTACGACGCGTCCAAGGCCGGGATCGAGACGGTCGAGGCCGAGTTGGGGCCGATCGACGTGGTGGTGGCGAATGCCGGCATCACCCGTGACGCGCCGTTCCACAAGATGACGCCGGACCAGTGGAAGGACGTGATCGACACCAACCTGACGGGCGTGTTCAACACCGTGCACCCGGTTTGGCCCGGGATGCGCGAGCGCAAGTTCGGACGCGTGATCGTTATCAGCTCGATCAACGGTCAGAAAGGCCAGTTCGCGCAGGTGAACTATGCCGCGACCAAGGCGGGCGACCTTGGCATCGTGAAGTCGCTGGCACAGGAAGGGGCGCGGGCGGGAATTACCGCGAACGCGGTCTGCCCCGGCTATATCGCCACGGAAATGGTGATGGCGGTGCCGGAAAAGGTGCGCGAATCGATCATCGGCCAGATCCCGGCGGGCCGCCTGGGCGAGCCTGAAGAGATCGCGCGCTGCGTGGCCTTCCTGGCGTCGGACGATGCGGGGTTCATCAACGGCTCGACGATCTCGGCCAACGGGGCGCAGTTCTTCGTCTGAAGTGCGCTGAAATTATCGAATGCGAAAGGGCCGGTCAGGGGAACCGGCCCTTTCTGTTTCCAGAGACCTGCAACGATCACCTGGAAGAAGGCTTGCGGGCGAGCCAGCCGAAGACTTCACCGAAAAAACGGCTGCGCTGGTAGTGTGCGGCGCGGTAAGCGTCGCGGGTCTTTGCATCAGAGGCGGTCTCGATCATGGCCGTACCTTTCAGGTAAACTTGACTGGGTTCAACATGAGCCTTTTCAGTGCAGGCGACAAACGAGACTTTTCACGTCTTCGGTTAAGTTATACTTTATTGACATGAGTGATCGCCTGCCCCCTCTTACCGCCTTGCGCGCCTTCGAGGCCGCGGCGCGGCACATGTCGTTCCAGAAGGCCGCGGCGGAGTTGAACGTGACGCCGGCCGCCCTGTCTTTTCAGATAAAGTCGCTGGAAGAGCATCTGGGGGCGCCGCTGTTCCGGCGGCTGAACCGGGCGGTGGAGTTAACGCAGGCAGGCGAAACGCTGGCGCCGGGGTGCCGCGACGGATTCTCGGCGCTGTCGGCGGCCTGGGCGGCGACACGGCGGGAACTGGACGGCAGCACGTTGACGGTGACGGCGGGGCCGGCCTTTACCGCCAAGTGGATGGCGCCGCGGCTGTATGAATTCGCGCAAGCGCATCCAGAGATCGAGCTGCGATTCTCGGCGTCGCTGCGGCTGATGGATTTCGACCGCGACCAGGTGGATGTAGCGATCCGGTTCGGCCAGGGGCCGGACAAGGGACTGTATTCGCTGCCGCTGGCCGAAGAATGGGTAACGCCGGTTATGACGCCCGCGCTGGCCGAGCGATATCCGACGCCAGAAAGCCTGCGCGAGGCGGTGCTGATCGTGGACCAGTCGATCGATTTCCTGGACCCGCCGACGGATTGGGCGGCGTGGTTCCGGGCGGTTGGCGTCGACCCGGTAGAGCCGCATGGCCCGAGGTTCTCGCAAGGCGATCACGCTATGGATGCTGCGCTGGCCGGGGTGGGCGTGGTTTTGGGGCGCCGGGCGCTGGTCATCAAGGACGTGATGGAAGGGCGGTTGGTGGCCCCCTATGGCAAGGCAATCAGCGGCGGCGCGGAATTCAGGTTCGTCTGCCGCAAGGGTGCGGAAGACAAGCCTCAGATCAAGGCGTTCCGCGACTGGATGCTGGCCGAAACCGCCAAGGGGTTCGAGACCACGGCCAGATTGGAGTTGATCCCGCTGAGGCCAGCGTGATCACGAGATGCGCCGCGAGGGCGCATCCCGATCAGACTTTGCGTGACATGTTAATGGGAAAGTCGTTCGATTTCTTCTTTCAGCCGGAGTTTCCGTTTCTTCATGCTTGAGATTTCGAGGTCTGGTGTGCCCGGGGCACGCTGTGCCGCTTCGACCTGTTCCGAGAGAGCCTGGTGTTTCTTTTTCAGTTCCTCGACGTGCGAACTCAAAGCCATGAATGCGTCTCCTCTTTCTGATGTGCACGGGATAGTGCAGCACAAAACATGTAATCTGTCACGCTGCGTACGCAAAATCGGGTGGCGGGATTTAGCTACAACTTGCCTAAATCAGTCCGGGAAAGGCATTTCCCCGCCGTCGCGCAGGATGCAAGCCGTTGCCGGTGTGTAGTTTTCGCAATCGTTAACGTGGTGCTGCCCATTATGCAGGCACCAGCCGTCATGCAGCCGAAATGCGGCCCGTCCACCGCGCCGTCCGCGCAGAAGGACCAGTCGCGCGGGGCGTCCGGGGCGGGGAATCAGTGGCAGAAGCTGGAGGCTGCCGAGGTGGTCTGCGGCGTGGGACAGAAGCTCTGGCAGACGCTCGGCGCGCTGGATGAAGGTGGTGGTGCCCTTGGGCCGGGTGCGTTTCGCCGCGGCGGCCACCCAGGCGGCGAGGGGGGTATCCTCACCCATGGCGCCTTCGCGGCCCGGATCGGTGGCGGCGGTGCTGGTGGCGCGGTCGAAATAGGGCGGGTTGGCGAAGACGTGGTGAAACTGGCGGTCGCGCAGGGTGCGCGGCATGTCCAACAGATCGCCCTCGACCACCTCGAAGGGCAGGTCGTTCGCCGCGCCGTTCGCCCTGGCGAGGTCGGCATAGGCGGGCTGACGTTCCAGACCCGTCAGGTGGAGCCCGGATACGCGCCGGGCCAGACAGAGCCCTGCGACGCCGACACCGCAGCCGAGGTCGAGCACGGTGTCGCCCGGCTTGGCAGGAATGCTGGCGGCCAGCAGGACCGGGTCGATCCCGGCGCGATAGCCGGTCCGGGGCTGCAGGATCTTCAGCCGGCCGCCGAGAAAATCGTCGCAGGTGGTGTCACGCGTCACGAGAGCGGCTCGACCTCTATCCCGTTGTCTTCAAGGGTCTGGCGAGCGGGAAGGTAATCTTCCTCTCCTACCATCAGGCGGCGCGGGAAGATCCCGATGCCGCCTTCGAGGATGCTCATGTTTACGTCCAATTCAAAGCAGTCTATATCCTCGCCCTGAAGCAGGGCCTTGGCAAACGCCATCACGGTCGGGTCGGTGGTGCTGAGAAGATGCTTCATGGGGATGACTTAAGGACACCGGACGCGCATTGTCGAGCCTGAGTGACGGGAGTTTGATGGGACTGGACCACGCCGCAACCAAACCGCACGAGGAGCTGGCCTCGCACTTGCAAGGCAAGCTGGACGAGGTGAACATCCTGATCCGTGAGCGGATGGCGTCGCGCCATGCGCCGCGTATCCCGGAAGTGACGGCGCATCTGGTCGAGGCGGGCGGCAAGCGGCTGCGCCCGATGTTGACGCTGGCGGCGGCGGACCTGTGCGGATACAGCGGCGGCGATGACGTGAAGCTGGCCGCGACGGTGGAGTTCATCCATACCGCGACGCTGTTGCACGACGACGTGGTGGACGAAAGCGCGCAGCGGCGCGGTCGGCCGACGGCGAACCTGCTGTTCGACAACAAGTCCAGCGTGCTGACCGGGGATTACCTGTTCGCGCGTGCCTTCCAGTTGATGGTGGAAACCGGGTCGCTGACGGTGCTGGACATCCTGTCGAACGCAGCGGCGACGATTGCCGAGGGCGAAGTGCTGCAACTGACCGCGTCGCGCAGCCTGAAGACGGACGAGGATGTCTACCTGCAGATCGTGCGCGGCAAGACCGCGGCGCTGTTTTCGGCCGCGACCGAGGTGGGCGGCGTGATCGCGGGCGTGTCCGATGACCAGGTGCAGGCGCTTTTCGATTATGGCGATGCGCTGGGCATCGCGTTTCAGATCGTCGACGACCTGCTGGACTACCAGGGCGATACCAGGGCCACGGGCAAGAACGTGGGCGACGATTTCCGCGAGCGCAAGCTGACCCTGCCGGTGATCAAGGCGGTGGCGCTGGCCGACGAGAGCGAGCGGGCCTTCTGGGCGCGGACCATCGAGAAGGGCGACCAGCGCGACGGCGACCTGGACGAGGCGCTGCGGCTGCTGAACCATCACGGCACGCTGGAGGCGACGCGCGCCGATGCGCTGGAATGGACGGCAAAGGCCAACGCGGCGATGGAGCAATTGCCCGAGCACCCGGTGCGGGACATGCTGCTGGCGCTGTCGGATTACGTGGTGGCACGGATCCGCTAGGCCGCGCCCTCAGGGATGCGCATTGAGGCGGGTGGCGGTGACCCACCAGCCCGGATTTTCCTCTTTCAGGCGGCCCATCGCGGCGCGAGCGGTTTCCTCGCCGGTGTAAAGGCCGAAACAGCTGCTGCCCGAGCCGGTCATGCGGGCCATGCGGCAGCCCGCCGTGACGCTGAGCGCGCCCAGCACCTGCGAGATGACGGGCGTCTGCCCGATGGCCGCATATTCCAGATCGTTGCGCATTCCGCGAAGCCAGTCGATGAAGTCGATCGCGCTGAGATCGTGAGGTATTTCGGTGGGCATCGCTGTGTTGTTCTTCTGACCGACCGCGGCAAAGACATCGGGCGTGCGCATGGGCACACCGGGATTGATCAGCACCGCGTGAAGGCAGGGCAGGTCATGGGCCGCGGTTATCTTTTCGCCGATCCCCTGCATCCGCGCGGCGCCGTTGCCGAGACAGACGGGCACATCGGCGCCCAGCGACGTGACATCGGTGGGAAGGGGCGTATCGGTCAGGCGCGACAGCACGCGCAGGGTTGCGGCCGCGTCGGACGAGCCGCCGCCCAGACCCGCGGCATGGGGCAGAACCTTGTCGAGCGTGATGTCGGCGCTGATCCCCATCAGCTCGGCGGCCCGCAGCACGAGGTTGTCGCGCCCGTCCGGCACGCCCTTGGCCATCGGGCCGGTGACCGAAAGGTGCGGAGTGTCCGACAGCGTGACCGTCAGGTGATCGCCCACATCGGCAAACATCACCAGCGAATCGAGCAGATGCATGCCGTCGTCGCGCTGCCCGGTGATGTGCAGCGTCAGGTTGATCTTGGCCGGGGCGAAACCCTCAGCCGCCGTCATCCGCAACCTCCAGAGGGGGCGAACCTTCTTCGCGCAGCACCGTGTCGAGGCCGACCTCTAGCTTGCGGCGGATCCGTTCCGGATCGATATCGGGCGAGGGGTTTTCCATGTCCACGAAGGACAGGGCGCGCCGCCACTGGAATTGCGCCTCGATCTCGCGGCCCACGGCCCAGAGTACGTCGCCGAGGTGATCGTTGACCACCGGGTCGACCGGCATCAGTTCGGCGGCACGTTCCATGTGGCCAATGGATTCCTCGTACCGGCCCAGGCGGTACAGGGCCCATCCGAGGCTGTCGACGATATAGCCCGACTCGGGCTGGGCCTCGACGGCGCGCTCGATCATGCCCAGCGCCTCGTCCAGCTTGACCTGTTTCTCGACCAATGAGTAGCCGAGATAGTTCAGGACCTGCGGATGTTCGGGGTTCAGCTCGAGCGCCTTGCGGAAATCGGCCTCTGCCTGCTCCCAGTTGTCTTGCCGTTCGTGGCTGATGGCCCGTGCGTAATAGACGAACCAGTGCTCCGGTTGAGTCTCTCCGAGAAGATCGAGCGCGTCGTCATAGGCCGACACCGCCTGATCGTATTTTTCGGTTTGGCGATAAAGGTCGGCGGCGGCCACGTGAACCAGCGGCAGTTCGGGATGCGAGTCGCGCAGTTGCTCCAGCACTTCGATCGCCGCGTCCATCTTGTCGTCGCGGCGCAGCGATTCAGCGCGGCCCATCTCGGCGGCGGTGAAGGAGGGGTGATCGCGCGGCACGCTCTTGTAGGTCTGGGTGGCCAATTCGTAGCGTTCCAGCGATTCCAGCAATTCCGCGGACATCAGGATCGCGTCGACATGGTCGGGATTGAGATACTGCGCCACGCGGGCATAGAGCAGGGTATAGTCGTCGCCCATGTCGCCAAGCAGGGCCTGACCGATGGAAAAGAACACCTCGGCCACGCCGTCCTTCGGGCCGGAGATCATGTTGAAGGCGACCGGCAGGCCGCTTTCCAGCTCTGAGCGAAGCGCCAGGATCTCGGGATCGGCGGTGGGGCCGAAGGCATCGTCAAGAAGGGCGATGGCCTCGTCGTTGCGCTCCAGCTGGCTGAGCACGACGGCCCAGGCGCGGGTGCCGCGGCGGGTGCGTTGCAGGGGGGCGTCGTCGTTGCCGCCGGCGAATATGGCCTCGGCCGCTTCGAAATCGCCGACGGAGGCGAGCGCCAGCGCCTTGTGATAAAGGGCAAAGTTCTTCAGGCCGCGTTCCTCGGAGACCTCGTCGAAGAGGGCGAGGGCCGCGTCGACATCGCCGCGGGCCAGTTCGGTCCAGGCCATGATCAGCCCGTCGGCCAGCTGGCCCACGCCTTGGCCGGCCTCGATCCGCTCGATCACGGCGTCGTGGTTGCCGGCGGCCACGTCCTCGGCAATGAGGGCCATGAAGGCGACCTGGCTTTGCAGCTCCTGCTCTTCGATCTGGCGGGCGACGGGCACGGCACGGTCGATCTGGCCCAGGGCCATGAAGGCGATGGCGGTGCTTTCCAGGATCACCGGGTTCGCCGCGTCGCGGGTCAGCGCCTGGGTGTAGTACCGGGCGGCCGCATCGAAGTCGTTCTGGTAGCGGGCCTGTCGGGCGGCGAGATAGGCGCCGACATTGATATCTGCCAGAGCGGGCAATGCGATGCCCTGCAAGAGCGCGGCAATTGCGCCTGCGGTCAGGATTTTCACGGGTATGGGCTCCCTGCCTGTGCGGTCGATGATTTGCGCAAAGGTAGTATGAGCCGCCTGCCAACGCAATGAGGGCGGCCAATTTGCCGCCCTCGTTATCCGCGTGATTTCGCCTGTGGCCTACATATTCGGATAGTTCGGCCCGTCACCGCCCTGCGGCGTGGTCCAGTTGATGTTCTGTGGCGGATCCTTGATGTCGCAGGTCTTGCAGTGGACGCAGTTCTGGAAGTTGATGACAAACTGCTGCTCGCCGTCCTTTTCCACGAACTCGTAGACCCCTGCCGGGCAGTAGCGGGCCGAGGGGCCGGCATATTTGGGCAGGTTCACCTCGACCGGGATCTTCGGATCCTTCAGCTTGAGGTGCGACGGCTGGCTTTCCTCGTGGTTGGTCATCGAGAAGCTGACATTGGTCAGGCGGTCGAAGCTGAGCTTGCCGTCCGGCTTGGGATACGCGATTTCGCTGTGCTTGCTGGCTTCTTCGGTCGACTCGGCGTCGGTCTTGCCGTGGCCCAGCGTGCCGAAGAACGAAAAGCCCAGCGTGTTGGTCCACATGTCGAGGCCCCCCAGCGTGAGCGAGGCGGTGAGGCCGTACTTGGACCACAAGGGCTTGACGTTGCGGACCCTTTTGAGGTCCGCGCCGATCGCGCCGTTGCGCACTTCGGTCTCGTAGTCCGGCAGTTCGTCACTGGCACGCCCCGCCTCGATTGCGGCATGGGCGGCCTCGGCCGCAGCCTTGCCCGACAGCATGGCGTTGTGGTTGCCCTTGATGCGCGGCACGTTGACCATGCCGACCGAGCAACCCAGCAGCGCGACGCCGGGGGCGACCATCTTGGGCATGGACTGATACCCGCCCTCGGAAATGGCGCGGGCGCCGTAGGCGACGCGCTTGCCGCCTTTCAGCAGGTCGGCCACCACCGGGTGATGCTTGAACCGCTGGAATTCCATGTAGGGGTAAAGGTGCGGGTTCTTGTAATTGAGGTGAACCACGAAGCCCACGTAGACCTGGTTGTTGTCGAGGTGGTAGATGAACGAGCCGCCGCCCGCGTTCTTGCCCAGCGGCCAGCCCATCGTGTGAGTGACGGTGCCTTCGCGGTGCTTTTCGGGGTCGATTTCCCAGATTTCCTTCATGCCGAGGCCGTATTTCTGCGGCTCCTTGCCCTGTGCGAGGTCGTATTTCGCGATGACCTCCTTGGACAGCGAGCCGCGCACGCCTTCGCCCAGGAACACGTACTTGCCGTGCAATTCCATGCCCGGCTCGTAGCCCGGGCCGGGGGTGCCGTCGGGGTTCTTGCCGAATTCGCCGGCCACGACGCCCTTCACTTCGCCGTTCTCGCCATAGACGATTTCCGAGCAGGCCATGCCGGGGAAGATCTCGACCCCCAGCGCCTCGGCCTGTTCGGCCATCCAGCGGCAGACATTGCCCATCGACACGATATAGTTGCCGTGGTTGTTCATCAGCGGCGGCATCGGGAAGTTGGGGATGCGGACCTTGCCCGCCTCGCCCAGCATGTAGAAATTGTCTTCCTTGACCTCCACCGTGACCGGCGCGCCCTTTTCCTTCCAGTCGGGGATGAGCGCGTCGAGGCCGCAGGGATCGAGCACCGCGCCCGACAGGATATGCGCACCCACTTCGGAGCCTTTTTCCAGCACGACGACCTCGCGCTCGGGGTCGAGCTGTTTCAGGCGGATCGCGGCGCTGAGGCCGGCGGGCCCCGCGCCCACGATCACGACATCGTATTCCATGGCTTCGCGTTCGACTTGGGTCATCTTGGTCCTCTCCTGGTCGTCCGGTCGCATGCCGGCCCGCGTAAGAAACTTCGCAACTGGTTATCGTGCGGGGTTGCGCAAGGTCAATTCGAACACGACGTAACAGGCGGTCAAAAGCGTCAAAAAGGCGCAAGTTTCGGCGCGATTGCGCGGTCGACTGTCAGGACCTACTTGCATTGGCGGGTCAGGTCAGGTCAATCTGTCGCGCATGGTTTGAGATTGGCACGGGGTCGCGCAAGGGCGGCCCCTTGGTGATACTAGGGACAGAAAAGAAGGACAGGGCATGGAAAAGATCCCGATGACACAGGACGGGTTCGACGCGCTGAACGCGGAGTTGAAACACCTGAAATCCGTCGAGCGCCCCGCCATCATCCGGGCCATTTCCGAGGCGCGGGAGCATGGCGACCTGTCGGAAAATGCCGAGTACCATTCGGCCAAGGAAAAGCAATCGTTCATCGAGGGCCGCATCAAGGAGCTGGAAGGCGCGATCAGCCTGTCGGAGGTGATCGACCCCAGGAAACTTTCGGGCCCGATCAAGTTCGGCGCGACGGTCACGCTGGTGGACGAGGACACGGACGAGGAAAAATCCTATCAGATCGTGGGCGAGTACGAGGCCAATATCGAGAAGGGCCTGCTGAACGTGAAATCGCCGATTGCACGGGCGTTGATTGGCAAAGAGGAGGGCGATAGCGTAGAAGTGCGCACGCCCGGTGGCGACAAGTCCTACGAAGTTCTGAAGGTCGAGTATATCTGACCCGGCCTTGCCAGCCTCACCGAAATCAGGTTCACCGATGACCGATCGACCGCAAGCCCCACAGACCCCGCTGGGTGTCTACGACCGGCCCCGAAAGGACAGGGCCACGGGCGTCGAGGTTATTGCGCTGGCGCTGACGGTGGCCTGGCTTGTCGGAACGGCGGTTTTCTTTCTGGTTCTGGCGCCCATGGGGGTTTTCGGGGGAACCGGCGGGGCATTGCAGTTCGTGGTGGTCCTGTTAGCGATCTTCATGCCGGTGGCGATGATCTGGGTGGCGGCGACGGCGGCACGGTCGAGCAAGGTGATGCGCGAGGAGAGCCGGCGGTTGCAGACCGCGATCGACGCGATACGGCAAGCCTATGTGGCGCAGAGCCAGATGACGCACGAGACGGCCCAGCCCTCTGTGACCAAGAAGCTGGAGGAGATCGCGGCGGCGCAGCGCAAGACCGAGACCGCGCTGGCCATGTTCTCGACCTCGCGCAGCCCGGCGGATGTGCGGCCCGCGCCTGTGGCGACCGCGGTCGAGACGGGAACGGATCAGGTGGCGCTGCCCCTGGGCACCCCGCCCGAGGAGATGGCCCCGCCGCTGGCGACATCGGATTTCATCCGGGCGTTGAACTTTCCGGAGAATGCCGAGGACCGCGAAGGCTTTGCCGCGTTGCGACGGGCGCTGAAGGTCCGGCACAGCGCGCAGCTGGTGCAGGCCAGCCAGGACGTGCTGACGCTGTTGTCGCAGGACGGCATCTACATGGACGATCTGCGCCCCGACATGGCCCGGCCAGAGGTGTGGCGTCGGTTCGCTGCCGGGGAACGGGGCCGGGCGGTGGCGGCGCTGGGGGGTGTGCGCGACCGCTCGTCGCTGGCGCTGACGGCGGCGCGGATGAAGCAGGACACGATCTTTCGCGACGCGGCGCACCATTTTTTGCGGATATTCGACCGCACCATCAGCCAGTTCGCGGAAACCGCGACGGATGCGGAAATGTCCGAAATGTCGGATACGCGCACGGCGCGGGCCTTCATGCTGGTGGGGCGCGTGGCGGGGACGTTCGACTGAGATTGCCCGAAAGCGGCTGTTGCCCGAAGCCTCCGAACCCGTCAATATGAGCGCCGCAAGACAAAGGGAAAACCATGCGCAAGTTTCTGGTGGTGCTGGATGACAGCCGCGAATGCCTGAACGCCATGCGGTTCGCCGCCATGCGCGCCAAGAACACGCAGGCCGGGGTCGAGATTCTGGCGGTGATTCCACCCGAGGAATTCAACCACTGGATCGGCGTGGGCGACATCATGCGCGAAGAGGCCCGCGAGCGCATCCATGCGCATTTCGAGGTTTTCGCCAAGTGGATGCGCGACAAGCAGGGGATCGACCCGGAGCTGGTGATCCGCGAGGGCGAGCCGGTGGCCGAGATCATGGCGCAGGTCAATGAAGATACCGAAATTGGCGTGCTGGTGCTGGGTGCCAGCGCGGACAAGAAGGGGCCGGGGCCGCTGGTGTCGCAATTGTCGAAGAATTCGGGAGGCTTGCCGATACCGATCACCATCGTTCCGGGCGATCTGAGCAAGGAACGGCTGGAAGCGATCACCTGAGGCATCGCCGTCGCGAAATTTAGAATCGTTCCAAACCTTGACAGCACCCGCGCCCCTGCGCATATCTTGGGCAACAGTTTCGAAAGGGCGTGCATCATGTTCATCCAGACAGAATCGACCCCCAATCCCGCCACGCTGAAGTTCCTGCCCGGCCAGACCGTGCTGGAGACCGGGACGGCGGACTTCCCGTCCTCGGAGGGGGCCGACAAGTCGCCTCTGGCCGCCCGTGTGTTCGGAGTGGAAGGCGTGACCGGCGTTTTCCTGGGCAACGATTTCGTGACCGTGACCAAGCAGGACGCGGTCGAGTGGGACCATGTGAAGCCCGCGATCCTGGGCGCGATCATGGAGCATTTCCAGTCGGGTCAGCCTGTCATGACGGGTGAGGCCGCCGAATCGGGCCACGCCGCGAGTGAGGGCGAGGATTCCGAGGTGATCGACCAGATCAAGCAGTTGCTCGACACGCGGGTGCGCCCCGCAGTGGCGCAGGATGGCGGTGACATCACGTTCCACGGCTTTGAGCGGGGCGTCGTCTACCTGCACATGCAGGGCGCCTGCGCAGGCTGTCCGTCTTCGACCATCACCCTGAAGATGGGCATCGAGAATCTGCTGCGCCATTACATTCCCGAAGTGACCGAGGTGCGCCCGGTCGGTGTCTGACACGTCTGTGACCGACGCACCGCTGATCCTGTCCTTCGACACCTCCGGCCCATGGCTGGAGGTGTGTCTGCTTTCGGGTCAGGAGGTACTGTCGGAGCACGCAGTCGAGATGGCCAAGGGACAGGCGGAGGCGCTTTTCCCGGCGCTGGAGGAGGTTCTTTCGGCAGCCGGCGTGGCGTGGGCGGAGCTTGACGCGATCGGCGTCGGCACCGGGCCCGGCAACTTTACCGGTATACGGATTTCGGTCTCGGCGGCGCGGGGGCTTGCGCTGGCGCTGGATATTCCGGCGGTGGGCGTGAGTATCCTGGAGGCTGCGGCCTTCGGGCAGGACGGGCCGGTATTGGCGACGCGCGACGCGCCCTTGGGGCAGGTCTATGTGCAGGGATTCGGAACGCGCAGCCCAGTCGCACCGGCACTTGTGACCGTCGACGCCATCGACCCGGTGCTTGGCGAACCGGGGCTGGTCTGCGTTGGCGCGGCGGCAAAGGCCGTGGCCGAGCGGATCGGTGCCGAGGCGGTGGCGCAGAAGCATCCCACTGCAGCGGCCATTTCCCGTATCGCCGTGCAGCGGCTGGGCGGCGAGATAGTCGCGCCCGCGCCGCTCTACCTCAAACCGGCCGATGCCGCGCCGTCGCGCGAGGCACCGCCGGTCATCCTCGATGACGCCTGAGGCGCTGGCGACGCTGCACGGACGCGCCTTTGCAGGGCAGGGGCGTGGCTGGAGCGCGGCGGAGTTTCGCGACCTTATGGAGCGCCCGCATGTTTTCGTGACCGGCGACGGGAAAGGCTTTGCCATGGGGCAGGCGGTGGCGGGCGAGGCGGAGCTGCTTACCCTGGCGACCGACCCGCACGCGCGACGCGAGGGACATGGCCGGGCCTGCCTGCGGGCGTTCGAGGCAGAGGCGCGGCGACGAAACGCCGACAGGCTGTTCCTTGAAGTGGCCGCGGACAACGTGGCGGCGCTGGCGCTCTATCTTTCCGAAGGGTTCACCGAGCTTGCGCGGCGCAAGGAGTACTACAACCGGCCCGAGGGAGGGCCGGTCGATGCGCTGGTGCTGGAAAAGCGGGTCTCCTGAGATGCCTCAGATTGCCGGGCTGTGGCCTGCGCGGCTGAGGTCGTAGCTGTCCAGGCTGCGGGCGATCATGCGGGTCAGGGGGCGCGCCGCAGGCGGGATGAAGAGGCCTTCGTTGCTGAGATCGACAAGCCCTTGGAACGCGCGCGCCGTCGGTTCCAGCAGGGTGCGGACATCGAGGCGCGACATGCTGAAGGTTTCGCAGATCTCGCCCGCGTCGATGCGGAAGTCGCACATGACGGCCTCGATCAGACGTGCGCGCAAAAGATCCTGCCCCTTGAAGACGTGCCCGCGGCTGGTCGAGAAACGGCCCTCGCGGATGGCGCCGGTATGGGCGCCCGTGGCGGGGGCGTTCTGGGCATAGCCCTGCGGGAAACGCGAGATCGAAGAGGCGCCGAGGCCCACCAGCACCTCGGACGTGTCGTCGGTGTAGCCCTGGAAGTTGCGGCGCAGGCGGCCCAGCCTTTTGGCGCAACTGAGCCCGTCTTCGGGCGTGGCGAAATGGTCGATCCCGATCTCGCGGTAGCCGTCCCACACGAACAGGCGGCGGGCGGCGTCGAACAGCTCCAGCCGTTCCTCGGGCGTGGGCAGCGCTTCGGACGGAATGAGCTGCTGGCGCTTGGCCATCCACGGCACGTGGGCATAGCCATAAAGCGCCACACGGTCGGGGTTGAGCGAAAGGAGATTTTGCACGCTTTCGACCATGCGCCCCCTGGTCTGGTGCGGCAGGCCATAGAGGATGTCGGCGTTGAGGCTGCGCACCCCTGCGGCGCGCAGGGCGTCGATCGCGTCGCGGGTGATGTCGAAGGTCTGGATGCGGCCGATGGCCTGCTGGATCACGTCGTCGAAATCCTGGACGCCGACCGAGGCACGGTTCATGCCGGCGGCGGCGAGTGCGTCGATCCGGGGGACGTCGATCTCGTTGGGGTCGATCTCGACAGAGAACTCGGTGTCGTCACCGAAAGGCACGGCGTTGCGGACGGCCTCGGCGAGGTCGGTGATCAGGTCCGGTGACAGCAGCGTCGGCGTGCCTCCGCCCCAGTGCAGGCGCGACAGGGTGACGCCCTCGGGCAAGGTGTTCTTCAGAAGTGCCAGTTCCGCCTTGAGCGTTTCGACATAGGCGGCGACGGGTGAGAGCGACTTGGTGCCCTGCGTGCGGCAGGCGCAGAACCAGCACAACCTGCGGCAGAAGGGCACATGCAGGTAAAGCGAGATTGCGCTGCCCGGTTCGATGTTGGAAATCCAGTTCCGCATGGTCGAGGACCCGACGGAATCGGAGAAATGCGGGGCGGTGGGATAGCTCGTGTAACGCGGTACGTTCGCGTCGAACAGGCCCAGTCTGCGGAGTTGTTCTCGGTCAATCATGGCGTTAAATTAGACACGGGAAAGCGCAGAAACCTTGATGCAGATCAACCCGACCGAAAGCATTCTCGATGCTCAATGAGGCACAGGACCTGACCCCCCGCGAGTGCGAGGAGTGCCCGATTCGACACCGGGCCGTGTGTGCGCGATGTGACGCACATGAGTTGGAGAAGCTGGACCAGATCAAGTACTATCGCAGCTTCGAGGCGGGGCGGACGCTGATCTGGGCCGGGGACCGGATGGATTTCGTGGGCTCGGTCGTGTCGGGCATCGCGATGCTGACCCAGACGCTGGAGGACGGGCGCACGCAGATGGTGGGCCTGCTGTTGCCGAGCGATTTCGTGGGCCGTCCGGGGCGCGAGAAGGCGGCCTATAACGTGGTGGCGGTGAGCGACGTGGTGATGTGCTGTTTCCGCAAGCATCCCTTTGAGAACATGATGGAAACCACGCCGCATATCGGCCAGCGCCTGCTGGAGATGACGCTGGACGAGCTGGATGCGGCGCGCGAATGGATGCTGCTTTTGGGGCGCAAGACGGCACGGGAGAAGATCGCGTCGTTCCTGGCGATCCTGGGGCGGCGCAACGCGGTCTTGAACATGTCCGAGGCCGCGGGGCAGGTGGTGTTTGACCTGCCGCTGACACGCGAGGCGATGGCCGACTATCTGGGCCTGACGCTAGAGACGGTGAGCCGGCAGATCAGCGCGCTGAAGCGCGACCAGGTGATTCACCTGGAAGGCAAACGGCATGTGACGGTGCCGGATTTCGACCGCCTGCTGGAAGAGGCGGGCGATGACAGTGACGGCGGGATGCTGGCCTGAGTGCGAGAATCGGGTTAACCTTTTGAATTAAGGAGAAATTCGGTGTCGGTATCGCGTCGGTATTCAAGTGGTATTACGACGGTGGAATTTTCGCGATTTGGCGGGTTAGCGGAGCGTTCGGGATTAATGCGTGGTTAAGGCGCGGCGCGTGGGTTTTCACCCACCAAAGGTGGGTTTTCACCCACCCTACGGTGTGTCGGGCGGGCTTGACTTCACGAGGGCGGGGGCTTTGTTACCGGGCATGGCTGACCTCTCGACCCATTCCCTGGAAGACCTCACGATCGACGAAGCCGCGCGGCCCAGGGCGCCGAGGGTTCCGGCCGCCACGGACAGGCACCGACGCCAAGGTCGACATCTGGCGGCAATTCATCGTCAGTACCTTATGGAGATGGCGCAGGTCGGCGCGGTGCTGGCGCGGATCGAAGCCGGGGATACCCCGCCCGAAAACCTGAGGCGGATCGTATTGTCACTCGACATGGCCGAGAATTTCCGGGTGTTCGGGACGCTGTGCGGGCGCGAGTGCCAGGTGCTGAAGTTTCACCACGACATCGAAAGCGCCGATATGTTCCCCCGGATCGAGGCGGCGGGGGGAGGCATGTTCCGGGAGGTCGTGGACAAGCTGATGTCGGAGCACGAGGTGGTGCACGAGTTGATCGTCCGCCTGGGGCGCGCCGCCGAGGCATTGGCGGAAGACCCGGTTGAGGCGAAGTTTGCCGAGGCCGCCGCCACGTTCCGGAAGCTGGAAGAGGTCGTGCGCTCGCATTTCGGGTATGAGGAGACGGAGCTGGAAGAGGCCATCGGCTATTACCTCGAAACGATCTGAGGCCGCGCGCACGAGCCCATGTGTCTGGTCCGTTGCGCGACCCAGCCCCGACCTCAGAGCGTTTCCGGGAAACACTGAATCGCTTTTCGCTGCCTCCTGAGACGCAAAAAGCGATGCATGTTTCAGACCGACCCGGAAACGCTTTAATGCGCCATGAAGACCGGCAGGGGCGCGTGTTCCAGCATGTAGCGGGAGGCACCGCCGAAGACCGCTTCGCGGACGCGGGAATGGCCATAGGCGCCCATGACCAGCGCGTCGGCGTCGATGTCCTGCGCGCGGCGCAAGAGCACGTCGGCGACGCGGGGCAGGGTTTTCGACAACACGTCAATCTCGACCGTGACGCCGTGGCGCACGAGGAACTGCGAGACCAGCCCACCGGGATCGGAGCGGTTCGGGCCGTGCACCGGCGGATCGACCACCACGAGATGCACGCGGTCGGCGCGTCGCAGCATCGGCAGGGCGTCGCGGGCGGCGCGCAGCGCCTCGCGGCCGTCGTTCCAGGCGATCACGACCCGCTTGGGGTCGAGGGTGATGTCGGGCGTGTGCGGCAGGACCATTGCGGGGATGCGCCCGTCGAAGAGGATTGCCTCGGTCAGGCGAGCAAGCTCGGGGCCCAGCCCCTCGCCATAGGGCATGGGCAGAAGGGCGAGATCGGCGAAGCGGGCGCGGTCGGCGACATGGTGCCCGAGATCGGCAATCTGGGCGACGCCCTTGTCGCAGGACCAGAGGAAACCGTCCTGCCGGGCAAGAAAGGCGCGCACGGCGCTGTCGATCTCGGCGGCCTCTTCGTGGCAACCTTCGAATATGTTCTGCATCATCATGGCGGAGGCACCGGCGCCGGTGAAATAATGGGTTGCCGGATCACGGGCGACGCCGAGGCTGAGCACGTCGAGATGCGCGCCGTGCAGGCGGGCGAGGGCGGCGGCGTGGGTCAAGGTGTGCTCGACGCGAGACACGTCTGACAGGGCGCAGAAGATCGTTTTCCAGGACATTGCGATTCGCTTTTCATTAACCATTTCGAACGCAGTCTGGCCCCCGGGGCGAGACGCTGCCTTGATGCCGGTCAATCCATTCCCGCCAATCCTTTGATGCAGATCAAAGCGGGGGCAGGCGGCATCGGAAATAAGCGGCCCCAGTCAAATGACTCCGTGCGCCCCGGCAGGGCCTGCGCGGACATACGGCAAAGGGACGCAAAATGGGTAACTACGTAAAACTGATCCTGTTGGGGCTGATCGCGTTCTTCGCGCTGTTCGCCGCCAACCAGGCGCGGGATATCGCGTACCTTGTGAATGCGCTGACCATCGCCCTGGTGGCGGCGGGCATGTTCATCTGGGTGCTGCGCAACACGGACGAGGACCGCCCCGTGGTCGACCTGTCCGGGGAATACATGGACGGGGTCGTGCGCGCCGGGGTGATCGCCACGGCGCTTTGGGGTGTCGTGGGCTTTCTGGTGGGGACGTTCATCGCGTTCCAACTGGCCTTTCCGGCGCTGAACTTCGAGTGGGCGCAAGGTTACATGAACTTTGGCCGGCTGCGGCCCCTGCACACCAGCGCGGTGATCTTTGCATTCGGCGGCAACGCCCTGATCGCGACGTCGTTCTACGTGGTGCAGCGGACCTGTGCCGCGCGTCTGTGGGGCGGGAACCTGGCGTGGTTCGTGTTCTGGGGGTTCCAGCTGGTGATCGTTCTGGCCGCCACGGGCTACCTGCTGGGCGCGACGCAATCCAAGGAATACGCCGAGCCCGAATGGTACGTGGACTGGTGGCTGACCATCGTCTGGGTGTCCTACCTGGCCGTGTTCGTCGGCACGTTGGTGAAGCGGAAAGAGCCGCATATCTACGTGGCGAACTGGTTTTACCTGTCGTTCATCATCACGGTCGCGATGCTGCACGTGGTGAACAACCTGTCGATCCCGGTGAGCATCTTCGGCTCCAAGTCCGTGCAGGTCTTCTCGGGCGTGCAGGATGCGATGACGCAATGGTGGTACGGGCACAACGCCGTGGGCTTCTTCCTGACGGCGGGGTTCCTGGCGATGATGTACTACTTCGTGCCGAAGCAGGCCGGGCGGCCGGTCTACAGCTACAAACTGTCGATCATCCACTTCTGGGCGCTGATCTTTCTGTATATCTGGGCCGGTCCGCACCACCTGCACTACACCGCGCTGCCCGACTGGGCCTCGACGCTGGGCATGGTGTTCTCGATCGTGCTGTGGATGCCCAGCTGGGGCGGGATGATCAACGGTCTGATGACGCTCAGCGGCGCGTGGGACAAGCTGCGCACCGATCCGGTGATCCGGATGATGGTGATCAGCCTTGGGTTCTACGGGATGTCCACCTTTGAGGGGCCGATGATGTCGATCCGCGCGGTGAACAGCCTGTCGCATTACACCGACTGGACCATCGGGCACGTGCACTCGGGCGCGCTGGGCTGGAACGGGATGATCACGTTCGGCTGCCTCTA
Organism: Roseovarius sp. MMSF_3350; assembly: GCF_030733425.1. Classification (GTDB taxonomy): domain Bacteria; phylum Pseudomonadota; class Alphaproteobacteria; order Rhodobacterales; family Rhodobacteraceae; genus Roseovarius. The sequence continues at coordinate 96,499 of NZ_JASHIZ010000005.1, read as the reverse complement.
CTTCCTGGTGCCCAAGCTGTGGAACCGCGAGCGGCTGTATTCCCTGAGCCTGGTGAGCTGGCACTTCTGGCTGGCGACGATCGGTATCATTCTTTACGCGGCGTCGATGTGGGTGACCGGCATCATGGAAGGCCTGATGTGGCGTGAAGTGGATGCCAACGGGTTCCTGGTGAACTCCTTCGCCGACACGGTGAGTGCGAAGCTGCCGATGTACGTGGTGCGCGGTCTGGGCGGGGTCATGTTCCTCTCTGGCGCGATCATCATGTGCTTCAACCTTTACATGACAGTCAGACGGAGCCCGGCGGTGCAGACCGACAACTCCGCTGTCCCGGCTGAATAAGGAGGGCCGGAAAAATGGCTGACGATAAAATGCAGAAACCCCCGATGCCGGCTTCGGCCACGGGCGTGGGCGACCGGCCCAAGAAGAAGACCTTCCTGGACCGGCACCAGATCCTGGAACGCAACGTGACCCTTTTGGCGATCTTTGCCTTCCTGGTGGTGACGATCGGCGGCATCGTGCAGATCGCACCGCTGTTCTGGCTGGAGAACACCATCGAGGACGTGGAGGGGATGCGCCCCTACACCCCGCTGGAGCTGACCGGGCGTGACATCTACATCCGCGAGGGATGCTATGTCTGTCACAGCCAGATGATCCGGCCGATGCGCGACGAGGTGGAGCGGTACGGCCATTACAGCCTGGCCGCCGAAAGCCAGTACGACCACCCGTTCCAATGGGGGTCCAAGCGGACCGGACCGGACCTGGCGCGCGTGGGCGGGCGGTACTCGAACGCGTGGCATGTGGACCACCTGCGCGACCCGCAATCGGTGGTGCCGGAATCGGTGATGCCCAAGTATGGCTATCTGGAGGAGCGGCTGCTCGACGGGCAGTACGTGGAGGACCTTCTGGCGACGCACAGGCTGGTGGGTGTGCCTTACGAGGACGCGCATGTGGAAAACGCGCAGGCGGATTTCCGGACGCAGGCCGACCCGGAAAGCGACTTTGACGGGCTGATCGAACGGTATGGCGAAAAGGTGCAGGTGGCCAATTTCGACGGCCGCCCGGGCATCAGCGAAGCCGACGCCCTGATCGCCTATCTGCAGATGCTGGGCACGCTGGTCGATTTCTCGACCTTCACGCCCGTGGCCAGCCGGTAAGGAGCAACGACGATGGACACCTATTCCCTGATGCGGGAGTTCGCGGACAGCTGGATGCTGCTGGCGCTTTTCGCCTTCTTCATCGGCGTCGTGATCTGGGTCATGCGGCCCGGATCGCGGGACACCTACGAGAATGTCGCGGACATTCCGTTTCGCAACGAAGACGCGCCGGCACGGGCCGCGCGCCATGCCTCGGACGAGGAGCACTGAGATGGCCAAGACATCGAAAGACAAGCACGAGGTCGAGACGACCGGTCACGAATGGGACGGGATCGAGGAATACAACAACCCCTTGCCGCGCTGGTGGCTGTGGGTGTTCTACGCCACGATCGCCTGGGGCGTCTGGTACACGATCGCCTATCCGGCCTGGCCGATGATCTCGGGCGCGACGCAGGGCTATCTGGGATACTCGACCCGCGCCAATGTGCAGGTCGACATCGAAGCGGCCGAAGCGGCCAACTCGCAGATCAACGAGCGGCTGGCCAGTGTCGAACTGGCGTCTATTCCCGGCGACGATGAGCTGGCCGGCTATGCGCGCTCGGCGGGCGAGGCGGTGTTCAACACCTGGTGCGTGCAGTGCCACGGGCGCGAGGGCGGCGGATTCGTCGGCTATCCGACCCTGTCGGACGACTCGTGGCTGTGGGGCGGTACGATGGAGGCGATCCACACCACCGTCACCCACGGGATTCGCAACGACGAGGACCCCGACGCGCGCTACTCGGCAATGCCGGCCTTTGGCCGTGACGAGCTGTTGACCAAGGAAGAGGTCGCGCAGGTGGTGAATTACGTGATGTCCCTGTCCGGCGAGCCGCAGGACGCGCAGGCCGCCGAGGCGGGCGCGGAAGTGTTCGAATACAACTGTGCCGCCTGCCACGGCGAGGATGCCACGGGCATGGTCGAACAGGGCGCGCCCAACCTGACCGATGCGATCTGGCTGTATGGCGGCGATTATGACGCGCTGTACGAGACGGTGTGGAACTCGCGCTTTGGCGTGATGCCGCCCTGGCGGGAGCGCCTGACGGAGGCCGAGATCCGCGCGGTGGCGGCCTATGTCCACCAGCTGGGCGGCGGCGAGTAATCTGACAGCCCGACACGAGATTCCCGGAGGCACTATTGCAATGCCCCCGGGACGGCACCGGCCCCTCCCTCTGTTCGCGCATTCCAGGAGGGGCCGGTGTTTTTCGTTTCACCAGGTCAGTTTTCGAGCACGCCCGACAGGGCGCGCAGCACCGCGTCGGGCGCTTCGAGCTGGGGCAGGTGGCCGACAACCGGCAGCGTCTTGAACTCCGACCCCGGCATCAGGGCGTGCAGGGCGCGGCCCCGGGCGAGGGGGATCCAGGGATCGGCCTCTCCCCAGAGGATCGTGACCGGGCAGCGGACGGCGCCATAATGCGGCTCGATCTCGGCGGTGAAGCACTCGTCGGCCTGGGCGAACTGGCGGTAGAAACTGGCGCGTCCGGCCTCGTCGAGCCACGGGGCGACGAGCGCCTCGGTGTCGTCGTCGGCAAGGTCGGTGACCAGCGCGCCGTCGATATAGGCCCGCACGACGGCCTGATGGATGTGCGGAGGCAGGTCGGTGAAGGCGTCGACATGGCGGCCGACATGGTCGAAGAAATCCGACCCCCACGGCCGCATCGCCACCACGTTGATCAGCACGAGACGGTCGAACTCGGCCCCGTGCAGCAGATGCGCGCGCAAGCTGGTCGCACCGCCGACATCATGCGCCACGACGCGGGGCCGGTCGAGGCCCCAGTGCGTCAGCATGTGAGCGAAGACCTGGCCCTGCACGTCGAGCCCGGTGGGCTGATCGGCGCGTTTGTCGGAGCGGCCGTAGCCGGGCATGTCGTACCAGTGGACGGTATGCGATTGGGCCAGCGCGGGAATGATCCGGTGCCACGATACTGACGACCACGGCCAGCCATGCGCGAGCACAAGAGGCGGGCCGGACCCGGCGCGGCCCCAGGCGACGGTGCCGGCGGGGGTGTCTGCAGTGTGATCAAGGTTCCAGGTCATCACGATAATCCGGTCGGTGAAAAAAAGACCCGTGGCACGGCCAGAAGGCCGGGACCACGGGTCAGTCGGGGGAGACGCCCCGCGCGCCTAACGCGCGCGCGGGCCGACATCGGTGATGGGGTAGGGCCAGCGGCGTGTGCGCCAGGGCCAGGGACAGTGACGGAGCCGGAGGCACGAGGCCGGTCTGGGGTGAAAGATGCGGGCGTCGCACATCGCTTTGGTCTAGCGCGGCAGACGGCCGACGCGGTGCGCCTCGAGCTCGGCATCGCGGCGGTTGTCGAAGCGCGTGTTGGGTGCCCAGTGGCCGCGGCCCTCGCGAACGTTGGTGTCATTGAGGCGGGTGGCGGTGTGGAAGCTATCTGAAAGAATACCCAGCATGTCGTTCTCCTTTCTGGTTCGTGTGATAGCCTCAATCTGGCACCTATAGCGCGTTGTTGCGACTCAGGAAAAATTTGGATATGTAAGGCAGGCTTACATGACCGATTGGCTGACCCTCCCGCCCCTGACGGCCTTGCGCGCTTTCGCGGCCCTTGCCGAGACCGGCTCGGCCCAGGCGGCGGGAGCGGCGCTGAACGTCAGCCACGCGGCGATCAGCCAGCAGGTCAAGGCGCTGGAAACGCGGATGGGCGTGCCGCTGGTGGATCGCAGCGGTCGCAAGCTGCAGCTGACCACGGAGGGGCGCGAACTGGCCGATGCGCTGAAGACCGGCTTCGACACGATCGCGCGCAGCATCGATGCGCTGACGGGTGCGGATGCGGACCGGGCGGTGCAGGTGTCGACGACGCAGCTTTTTGCCACGACATGGCTGATGCCACGGCTGATGGATTTCCAGACGCGGCATCCCGGCGTGGACCTGATGATCAACCCGTCGGCGGAGCTGCACGAGCTGACGCCGGGGGGCTATGACCTTGCGCTGCGCTTTGGTGATGGCAACTGGCCGGGGCTGGAGGTGGAGATGCTGGTGCCGTCGGACATCGTGATCACCGCGGCGCCGAAGCTGGTGGGCGATTGCGAGATCACGCGGCCCGAGCAGTTGCTGGAGTATCCGTGGCTGGAAGAGCTGGGCACCTCGGAATCGACCGACTGGCTGCGCAAGCACGGGGTGACGGAAGGCCGCGCCAAGAGCGTGACGCAGGTGCCCGGGAACCTGATGCTGGACGGAGCGCGGGCCGGGCAGGGGATCATCAGCACGGCCAGATCGTCGGTCGAGGCGGAGCTGGAGGCGGGGCGGCTGAGGCTGCTCTTTCGGGATGCGGGCGAGACGGGGTATCACATCGTCACGCGGCCCGGTGTCTTGCGCCCGAAGGCGCGGGCCTTCGTCACGTGGCTGCGGCGCCAGAAGGAAGCGCCCTGCGACGAAAAGGGTTGATCTGAGTCAAGGTTTTGTAAAACGCGCCGTGGCAGAAGGACCTCGCGCAACAGACCTTCATCGGAGCGAGAGCTGCCGTGACTTCATCACCTGAGTCTTCCGGGACGCCGCCGAGCCTTTACGCCGCGCGCGAGCCTGTCTTTCCCAAGCGTGTCAGCGGCTGGTTCCGCCGGTTCAAGTGGATCATCATGATCGTGACGCTGGGGATCTATTACGTCACGCCCTGGATCCGCTGGGACCGGGGGCCGTCGTTGCCCGATCAGGCGGTGCTGGTGGACATGGCGAACCGGCGGTTCTTTTTCTTCTGGATCGAGATCTGGCCGCACGAGTTCTATTTCGTGGCCGGATTGCTGGTGATGGCGGGGCTGGGTCTGTTCCTGTTCACCTCGGCGTTGGGCCGGGTCTGGTGCGGCTATGCCTGCCCGCAGACGGTGTGGACGGACCTGTTCATCGCGGTGGAGCGCTGGGTCGAGGGGGACCGCAACGCAAGGCTGCGGCTGCATCGGCAGAAGAAACTGGACGCCCGCAAGGTGCGTCTGCGGCTGACCAAGTGGGCGCTGTGGCTGTTGATCGCGGTGGCCACCGGCGGGGCTTGGGTGTTCTATTTCACCGATGCGCCGACGCTGTTGCGCGACCTCTTCACGCTGAACGCGCATCCCATTGCCTATACGACCATCGCCATCCTGACCGGTACGACGTTCTTCTTCGGCGGGTTCGCGCGGGAACAGATCTGTATCTATGCCTGCCCGTGGCCGCGTATCCAGGCGGCGATGATGGACGAGGATACGCTGACCATCGGATACCGCTACTGGCGCGGCGAGCCGCGCGGCAAGGGCAATGTGCGGCGGCGGCAGACCGAGGTTGCGGTCAAGGCCGAGGCGGCCTCGCACGCCGCCGGAGAGACGACGGGGGCCAGCTATGCCCGGACGCCGGTGCCGAACAACGAGAGCGACATGGTGCCCGATGCCACGGCGGCGGCGAAGGGGCCGGGGGACTGTATCGACTGCATGGCCTGCGTGAATGTCTGCCCGATGGGGATCGACATCCGCGACGGGCAGCAGATGGAATGCATCACCTGTGGCCTGTGCATCGACGCGTGCGACGACATCATGGCCAGGATCGGCAAGCCGCGCGGCCTGATCGACTACATGGCGCTGACCGACGAGGTGCGCGAGCGCGAGGGCAAGGCGCCGAAGCCGGTGATGAAGCATATCCTGCGACCCAGAACGATCATGTATACGTCGCTGTGGTCGCTGGTGGGGGCGGGGCTGCTGTTTGCGCTGTTCATCCGGGCGGATATCGACCTGACGGTGGCGCCGGTGCGCAACCCCACATTCGTCACGCTGTCGGACGGGTCGATCCGCAACACCTACGAGGTGCGGCTGCGCAACAAGCATGGCGAGGCCCGCCCGATGCGGATTTCCGTTAAGGGGGACCCGTCGATCCGCGTGCAGCTTGAAGGGACCCCCTATGAAACGGTAGAGGTGCCCGCCAACGAGACCTATCTGCAGCGCGTCTACCTGATCGCGCCGCCGGGATCGGACGCGGCGCAGAGCGATGCGACGGACGTGCGCCTGTGGGTCGAGGATATCTCGAACGGGGACCGCGCTCACAAGGACACGATCTTTAACGGGAGGGGCGAATGAAACGCGATTTCACACTCAAGGGATGGCACGTCTTTGCCGGGTTCGCCGGGGCGTTTTCGATCATAATATCGGTGAACCTTGTGCTGGCGTTCTCGGCGGTGAAGACCTTTCCGGGGCTGGAGACGAAGAACTCCTACATCGCCAGCCAGAGCTTTGACGACCGGCGCGACGCGCAGGAGGCGCTGGGCTGGAGCGTGGCCGCGACGCACAAGGCGGGCCTGCTGGAACTGAAGATCACCGATGCGGACGGCCAGCCGGTGGAAGTGGCGGCGCTGGACGCAACTGTGGGGCGGGCGACCCATGTGCAGGATGACGTGACGCCGGCGTTCCGGTTCGACGGCGAGGCGTATTTCGCCACCGTCCCGCTGGGCGCGGGCAACTGGAACATCCGGATGGAGGCCCGGGCCGAGGACGGCACGGTGTTCCAGCAGCGCGTGGTGCTCATCAAGGAGAGCGGCGCGTGACCCTGGCGATGCGGCATCAGGCGGCGATGGGCTGCCCGGCCTGTGCTGCGGCCCCTGCGGCAGAGGACGTGGAGGTTACGCCCCAGGGTGGGCAGATTGCGCTGTCCTTGCCGACGATCCATTGTGCCGCGTGTATTTCGAAGATCGAGGACGGGCTGAACGCGCATCCCGGTGTGCGCTCGGCGCGGGTGAACCTGACGCTGAAACGGGCGAGCATCGACGCCGAGGCCGAGGTGACGCCGGTTGAGATGGTGAGCCTGGTTGAAGGGCTGGGATACGAGGCGCATGAGCTGGACCCCGGCACGCTGAACGCCACGGCGACGGACAAGGCCGGGCGGGAGCTCTTGATGCGGCTGGCGGTGGCCGGGTTCGCGATGATGAACGTGATGCTGTTGTCGGTGTCGGTCTGGTCCGGCGCGGATGACGCGACGCGGGATTTGTTCCACTGGATTTCGGCGGCCATCGCGCTGCCGGCGGTCGCCTTCTGCGGTGTGCCCTTCTATCGCAACGCGTGGAGTGCGCTGCGGCAGGGGCGGCTGAACATGGACGTGCCGATCACGCTGGCCGTGGCGCTGGCGGTGGTGACGTCGCTGTGGGAGACGGCGCTGTCGGGGCATCACGCCTATTTCGACGCGGCGATTGCGCTGGTCTTCTTCCTGCTGGCGGGGCGCTACCTGGATCACCGGACACGGGCCGTCGCGCGGTCGGCGGCCGAGGAACTGACCGCCTTGGAAGTGCCGCGCGCGTGGCGCATCGAGGACGGCCAAGAGGTCGAGCGGCCCATCGCGGAACTGGCGGTGGGCGACGTGCTGCTGGTGCGGGCCGGGGGGCGCGTGCCGGTGGATGGCGAGATCGTGGAGGGCACGTCGGAGCTGGATCGGTCGTTGTTGACGGGGGAAACGGTGCCGGTCTTTGCCGGGCCGGGACAGGCGGTGTCGGCGGGCGAGGTGAACCTGACCGGGCCGTTGCGCATTCGCGCCAGCGCGGTAGGGGCGGAGACGTCGCTGCACCGGATGGCGGATCTGGTGGCGATCGCTGAGTCGGGGCGGTCGCGCTATACGTCGCTGGCGGACCGGGCGGCGAAGCTTTACGCGCCGGGGGTGCATATCCTGTCGGGTTTGGCCTTTGCCGGCTGGTTTCTCTACACGTTCGACATGCGCACCGCTTTGAACATCGCGGCGGCGGTGCTGATCATCACCTGCCCCTGTGCGCTGGGGCTGGCAGTGCCGGCGGTGACCACGGCGGCGTCGGGGCGATTGTTCCGCAAGGGAATGCTGATCAAGCACGAGACCGCGCTGGAGCGGCTGGCGGAGGTCGACACGGTGGTGTTCGACAAGACCGGGACGCTGACGGCGGGTGTGCCGGTGCTGACCAACGCGGAGGTGCTGGACGATGCGGCGCGGGGCGTGGCGCTGGCGCTGGCGCGCGGCTCGGCCCATCCGCTGGCGCGGGCGATTGCGAAGGCGCTGGGCGAGGCGGAGGCGAAGGCGGCGGACGTGACGCAGATTGCCGAGGTGCCGGGGTATGGCGTGTCGGGGCGCGTGGGCGGACTGGAGGTGCGGCTGGGCCGGGCGGCCTGGGTCGGGGCGGAGCCTGCGGCGAGTACAGCGACCTATCTGAAGATCGGCGAGGCGACGCCCGTGGCGTTGACTTTCGAGGATGCGTTGCGGCCCGGCGCGGAAGAGGCCGTGGCGGCGCTGTTGCGCTCGGGCAAGGCTGTCTGGCTGGTGTCAGGGGACACGGAGCCGGCGGTGAAGGCGCTGGCGGAACGGTTGGGGATCGAGGCGTGGCACGCGGGCGTGCTGCCCGAGGACAAGGCGCGGATCGTGGCGGAGTTGTCCGACACGGGTGCCCATGTGCTGATGGTGGGCGACGGGTTGAATGACACCGCGGCGCTGGCGGCGGCGCATGTGTCGATCTCGCCCGCCTCGGCGCTGGATGCCGCGCGGGTGGCGAGCGACGTGGTGCTGTTGGGCACGGACCTGAGCCCGCTGGCCGACGCGCTGGTCGTGGCGCGCAAGGCGCGGCGGCGGATCACCGAGAATTTCCGTCTGGCGACGCTGTATAACGTCATTGCCGTGCCGCTGGCCGTGGCCGGGCTGGCGACGCCGCTGATCGCGGCCTTGGCGATGTCGGCCAGTTCGATTACCGTGTCGCTGAACGCGCTGAGGCTGTCGGGGAGGCGTGCATGACCATTCTGGCCTATCTCATTCCGATTTCGCTGATACTGGGCGGGCTGGGGCTGGCATTCTTTGTCTGGACGGTGCGCAGCAACCAGTATGACGACCCAGAGGGCAATGCGCATCGCATCCTGAGCGACACCTACGACGACAAGCCGAAGCGGTAGTGCATCGCTGTAGAGCGGCGTGCCGGGTGGCGTCGGTGGTATCTTGAGTATTTTGGGAACAGTGAAAGCTGGGGGCGGGGCCCGCAACGGCAAACGCCTGCGCGGAAGGAGGCGCAGGCGTTTTCTTGGTTACGGACCTTGGGTACTGGTTACGCGCCGGGGTCGATCATGAAGCAGGTGATCTGCTTGGCCTGAAGGCGGCGGCAGGCGAGGTCGGCGGTTTCGCGGGTGAGGCCCATGAAATTGGCATCGAACCCGGTGGAGCGCTTGACCACCTTGCGCAGGGAGCCGTCGAGCGTCTCCATCTCGTTCAGCGCGGTTTTCAGCAGGACCTTCTGGGCCCTGTACTGGCTGGGATAGCGGCCGACGTTGATGCCCCAGTGACGCCCGCCGGAGGTGGAGATGCGGGTGACGACCTTCTGCACCGGGTCGCCGGCGGGCTCTTGCGCCTTCGGCGTGGTCTCGGCGGTGGGGTCGACGCTGGCCAGGACGAGGTCTTGGGGCCGGGCCTTGGGGTTTGCGCTGGGCGCGATGCTGCCCTGCGCGGCGGGCCGGGCGTCCTCGGCAATGGTTTCGGCGGCGGCGAGAAGGGCCTTTTCGATATCCTGCTTGTTGCCGACATCGGGCGTGGCGCTGGCCACGATGGCCTCGCCGGGGCGCGGCTGCGGGCGGAGGGATTTCTTGACCGCCGCGGCCGAGGCCAGGCGCACGGTCTTGCCCACGCCGCCGGGCACGGAATGGCCATCATCGGCCGGGCCGGGGCCGACCTTGCCCATGTAGACAGGCTTGGTCGGGCGGTTCACGGCGACGCGGCTGGGGGCGCTGCGGAAGCCGAGATCCAGGAGTTCGGCCACCTTGGCGTTGCGCGTTGCCGTGGAGCGGCCGCCGAACACGGTGGCGATGATGCGCTCGCCGCCCCGCTCGGCGCTGGCGGTGAGGTTGAAGCCGGCGGCACGGGTGTAGCCGGTCTTGATCCCGTCGGCGCCCTTGTAGTCGCTCAGCAGGCGGCGGTTGGTGTGATAGACCGTCTTGAGGCCCGCGTCGGCGGTGACGCGGGAGAAGAGATTGTAGTATTCCGGGTAGTCGTAAAAGAGGTGCCGGCCCAGCAGGGTCATGTCGCGGGCGGTCGACAGGTGGCCCTCTTCGGTCAGCCCGTGGGCGTTCTTGAAGGTGGTGCGGGTCATGCCGAGCGCCTTGGCGGTGCGGTTCATGCGCCGGGCGAAGGCGGCCTCGGATCCCTCGATCGCCTCGCCCAGGGCGGTGGCGGCGTCATTGGCCGATTTCACAGCTGCGGCGCGGATGAGATAGCGCAGTTTGATCGTCGAGCCCGACCGAAGGCCGAGTTTCGACGGCGGCTCGGAGGCCGCATGTTTTGAAATGCGCACCGGTGTGTCGAGGGTGATCTCGCCGTTCTCGACCGCCTCGAAGACCACGTAGAGGGTCATCATCTTGGTCAGGGATGCCGGGTGAAGGCGGGTGTCGGCGTTGCTCGCGTGGAGCACCTCGCCGGATCGTGCGTCCATCACCAGTGCTGCGTAAGGGGCCGCGACCGCGCTCAGCGGTACGATAACCATCATCCAGATAGTGGCCATAGCCACCAGACCCCAGCGGATGGGCTGCCTGCTTCGCGTTCTCATGGAACTGCTCTTTCTCTGCCTCGTTCACCGCCGATTTTTCGGCTGGCTTGTCATTATTGGAAAAAAGGTAGCACAGGGGTTGGTTTGGATAAAGTGCTTATTTTCAAAGATTTTGAAGGAGTTCCAGGGCAATGCAGGGCACATGTTGTGGCTTCAAGCGCCTCGACCGCTAAACCGGCAATTGTGGCGGGATTATGTCGGCCCGAGGGGCGGCCGGCGGGCCGGGTTCCACGCCGTCCGCGGAACTGGCGCATCACCCCGCGCGTTTGCGTGCGCAAAGGAAGGGGACCTCATGTCAAGTCGCAGTTTTGCCGTGATCGGCCTTGGGAATTTCGGGAGTACGGTGGCGACCGAGCTGGAACGGTTCGGCAACCACGTGATCGGCGTGGACATCGACGAAACCCGGGTCAGCCGCCACGCGGACAAGCTGGGCGAGGCCATGATCCTGGACGCACGCGACGACGAAGCCCTGAAGGAAGCGGGCATCGGCGAGGTCGACATGGCGCTGGTGGCGGTGGGCGACAACCTGGAATCGAGCATCCTCGCGGCGGTGAACCTGCGGCAGGTGGGCGCGGGCGCGGTCTGGGCCAAGGCCACCACCCGGACGCATCACCGCATCCTGTCGCGGATAGGCGTAGACCGGGTGATTCACCCCGAGGTCGAGATCGGCCAGCGCATCGCGCAGGTCATGCACAATCCGCTGGTGCGCGACTATGTCGGCCTGGGCAACGGTTTCTTCGTGGTGAACCTGAAGGTGCCGGCAGAGTTGGAGGACACCACGCTGTCGAAGCTGAACCACGTGGACAAGTTCGACCTGCGCTGCCTGGGCGTGATGCGGGGAACCAAGTTCCTCGGACAGGACGGAGACGATTGCACGCTGAAGGCCGGCGACCTGCTGTTGATGCTGGGTGAACGCAACAACCTGCGCGACTTTTCCGCGAGTCTCTGAGCGTGGCGCGAAGATCGTCGATCAAGCTGGGCTCGAGACGTCTGAACCTGTCGCCGCCGGCGGTTCTGGCGGTGATGTATTTCCTGACCGTGGCGCTGGGTGCGCTGCTGTTGTGGCTGCCGGTGGCGCATCACGACAAGGTGGGCCTGGGCGAGGCGATCTTTACCGCGACCTCGGCGGTGACGGTGACGGGCTTGGTGGTGGTCGATACCGGGTCGGATTTCACCCTGTTCGGGCAGATCATCATCGCCTGCCTGATGCAGTTCGGGGGCCTGGGCCTGATGGTGTTCGCGGTGCTGATCCTGACCGCGTTCGGCATACCCATCGGGATGCCGCACAAGGTGATGCTGCGCGAGGACCTGAACCAGGCGACGATCAGCAACCTGGGCCAGCTGGTGCGGATCATCCTTTACGTGGCGCTGGGCTGCGAGGCGGTGGGCGCGGTGCTGCTGGCCGTCGTCTTCGTGCCGGAGCTCGGTTGGGGGCAGGGGCTGTGGTACGCGGTGTTCCACAGTATCTCGGCCTTCAACAACGCAGGTTTCGCACTGGAGCCCGACAGCCTGTCGAAGTGGGTGGGCAACCCGGTGGTCAACCTGACGGTCACGGCGATGTTCATCCTCGGCGGGCTGGGGTTCATCGTGGTGGGCGACGTCTATCAGCACCGCAAGTGGCGCAAGCTGTCGCTGCATTCCAAGCTGATGATCGCGGGGACGCTGTGGCTGATCGTCATCGGGGTCGTTGGTTTCGCGGTGCTGGAATGGGACAATCCGGGCACGCTGGCCGGGCTGGAGAGCACGGGCGACAAGCTGTGGGCCAGCTGGTTTCAGGGGGTGACGCCGCGCACGGCGGGGTTCAACACGATCGACACCGCGGCGATGAAGGATTCCACCTCGCTGCTGACGATCATGCTGATGATCGTGGGGGGCGGGTCGACCTCGACCGCGGGCGGGATCAAGGTGACGTCGCTGATCGTGATGCTGCTGGCGACGGTCGCCTTTTTCCAGAGGCGGCCGGCGCTGCATGTCTTCGGGCGGAGCCTGCCGTTGGATCAGGTGCTGAAGGTGATGGCGCTGGCGACGATCAGCGGGCTGTTGATGTTCGCGAGCCTGTTCGTGCTGACGGCGACGCAGAACATCGCGTTCCGGGACCTGGCGTTCGAGGTGGCCTCGGCCTTTGGCACGGTGGGGCTGTCGCACGGGGCGACCGGCGAATTGAACTGGCTGGGGCGGGCCGTGATCATCGCGGTGATGTTCCTGGGCCGGGTGGGTCCGCTGACGCTGGGGTTCTTCCTGGCGGTGAAGAGCCGGCCGCGGGTGCGCTACCCGGGCGACAAGGTGTTCCTGGGGTGAGGCGATGGTGGGTTGGAAACCCACCCTACGGCGGATGACCAGCGCGATCCCGGCTTTTGCCACGCGTTTCCGTTGCGACTGTCAGGCGCGGCCGGGAGTCAGAGGAAATAATCCTCGATCGTCAGGCTCCAGTCATCGCCAGCGTAGAACACGAGGTCGTCGGAAAACGTCTGGAATCTGAGGGTCTCGGTCGAATTCTCGTGGATCTTGTAGACATCGACGCCGACTTCGAAATCGGTGATCGTGTTGTGGCCGGCCTGTCCGGTCCGGAACACGAAGCAATCGCTGCCGGCGCCGCCGGTGACGACATCGTTGCCGCGGCCGCCGATAAGCAGGTCATCGCCGTCGCCGCCCTCGAGCGTATCGCTTCCGTCGTGGCCGTAAAGGGTGTCATCGCCCTCGCCGCCCATAAGGAGGTCCCTGGCCTGACCGCCGCAGAGCTCGTCGGTTCCGGCGCCGCCCATCAAGGTGTCGCGGCCCTTGTCGCCGTAGAGCCGGTCATTGCCGTCGCCGCCTTCGAGCAGGTCGGAGCCGGAGCCGGCCTTGAGCATGTCGTTTCCTGCGCCGCCTTCCAGCGTATCGGCCCCCTGTTGGCCGTAGAGCTTGTCGTTGCCCTCTCCGCCTTGCAGGTCATCGTGGTTCTTGCGGCCGCGGAGGATGTCGTTGCTGGCGCCGCCGAACATGAAATCGGCGCGGACGCTGCCTTTCAGCAAGTCCGCGTCCACGGTACCGATGCTGCGGTCCATGGCGGCGAAAACGTCGTTCTGCAGGGCGCCGACATCGGTGTTGCGCAGGATGACATCGCTGAGCGTCGTGTCCCAGAGTGCGGCGCGCGCCTCATCGGTCAACCCGTCTCGCGCTTCGCTCCAGAACGGATCGCCGTCGCGCAGGCGCGAGAACTGGTCGACCACCATGATGTGGAAGGTTTCCCCCAGGAGGCCGGTATCCAGAGGGTCCTCTGCCAGCCCGCCGATCCAAGCATCGACCAGGTCGACAGAGCCGTAGACCGCCGCGAGCTTGGCCGCGAGCGTGGTGTCCGAGGTGATGTCCTGAAAGGTCGTGGCCCTTGCGAGCCCAAGCGCCTCGCGCAGGTCGTTGTAGCTGGCGATGCCGAGGTCGCGGCCGCGCTGGATGTTGAGCGCGGCGAGGTCGAACCCGCCCGCACCCGGCGGGCCGAACAGAAAGGACCGCACGTCTTCGACCACCTGGGTGTCGAGCGCCTGAGCGTTCTGGGTGGCCGCGCCGCGCAACACGCTCTCGATCAGGTCCGGCTGGTCGAGGAGTGCCGGCTGGAAAAAGGCATCGCGCAGGGCCAGCGACGGGCCGACCGTGCCGTCCTCGGCGACACTTTGCAGGTTCGAGGACAAGAGCGTGTGCCCGAGACGGAAGACGGCGGTGGAGAACTCGACCGAGATGCCGGGGTTCACCGTCGGGTCATAGCCGTCATAGGCGTCGATGGCATCTGCGCCGACCAGAATCGGCAGGAATTCCCTGAAGGTGATGGCCTGAACGATGGCCTCGACATGCGCGCGGGCCATGTTGAAGAGCGCCTCATCGGTCAGCGTGGGGTCGTCCGCGGCCAGCTCATCGACGATGCGGTTGTGCTCTCGCGTGAAGATGGTGTGCATCGAGGACAACATCACGTTTTCCGCGGCGCGCACGTCGCCGGTAAGCAGCGCGTCGCCGTCCAGCACCAGCCGCTGGTTTTCGTCCAGCAGCAGCTTGCCCCCGTCCGCGCGCAGCCCGGCCAGGGTGGCCGCGTCGGAGCCGTAGATCATGGAGGCGTCGATGAAACTGGTGATCTCGTTTGCGTAGACGCCGTCGTGCTGATCGACGCGGAAGAACGGGATTTCGGCAGTGCCGGTATAAAACGGATCGAAATACGGGTCCCCGGCGGGGACGTCGATCGGCACGTATTTGGTCGAGCCCGCCTCGGTCAGCGATATGTCGTGATCGATGAACTGGCCCCAGATCCACAAGAAGTCCGAAGCGCCCGCCGCGTTCTCGGTATCGGCGGATTGCGCCGCCACCGCGTTGGAAATCTCGCGGGCGCCGGGCCTGTCCGCGCCGGACATTTCGGCCTCCGGGCCGAGGCCGCTCGGTGCGATCCGCAACAGGTGCGTGCCTGTCGCCCCCCATTCCGGATTGTCGATATTCGACCCGGTCCCGTCTGCCGGCCGGGTCAGTGTTGTCGGATGTGGCGTAGTTGAACTCTGTGACACTTGGCTTCCCCTCACCCTGTGTCGCGCTTACGACGCGCAATACATATTTTTCTGGGCTACCGACGCCCTGAATTTATAAAAAAATGCGCAGCGGATTGCGTGCGACTCATCTAGTTGTCTCACAGGTTATCACGAAACTGTGAGCGGTGTAATTCATTAACGAAGAAATTAACTGTTTACGGCGCCAGTCGCCGCGTGGCTCTGCCCGGACATTTTCGACCTTGCCACAGCAGGTATCCGGCACCTGAGAGAATGGGCGTTCCGCCCGGTGCCCCATGCGAAGGCGACAGGCGGAACGCGTCAGTTAAACGGCGATTGGCCTCAGTTCAGCGCCTCGTCCGTGATCTGGTGGGTCCAGGCGGCCTCGCCCGGGTCCTCGGTGATGACCGGGTCGGAGCCACCCGACAGCAGAGAGTCGACCGTGCGCTGGAAATCTTCCGGGTCGAGCGCGCCGTTGGAGCCGGCGGTCAGTTTGGCAACCTCGCTCATCATCCGTTTTTGATGCTCTTCCGTCTGGGCGCCGGTGGCGTCATTGTCCAGCACGATCATCGCAGCCTCTTCGGGGTTCTCCTCGGCCCATTTCCAGCCCTTCATCGAGGCGCGGACGAACCGGACCATCTTGTCGACGAACTCGGGGTCTTCGAGGTTTTCCTCCAGCACGTACATGCCGTCCTCGAGGGTGGCGACGCCCTGGTCCTCGTACTTGAACACAACGAGGTCCTCGGGCGTGAGGCCGGCGTCGATGACCTGCCAGTATTCGTTATAGGTCATGGTCGAGACGCAGGCGGCCTGGTTCTGCAGCAGGGGATCGACGTTGAAGCCCTGTTTCAGGACGGTGACGCCATCCTCGCCGCCCTCGGTCGGGATTTCCAGCTGGCTCATCCACGACAGAAACGGGTATTCGTTGCCGAAGAACCAGACGCCGAGGGTCTTGCCCTTGAAATCCTCGGGGCCTTCGATGCCGGTGTCCTTGCGGCAGGTCAGCATCATGCCGGAGCTTTTGAACGGCTGGGCGATGTTGACGAGGGGCAGGCCTTTCTCGCGGCTGGCCAGCGCCGAGGGCATCCAGTCGATGATGACGTCGGCGCCGCCGCCGGCGATGACCTGGGCGGGGGCGATGTCCGGCCCGCCGGGCTTGATGGTGACGACGAGGTTTTCTTCTTCGTAAAAGCCCTGGTCCTGCGCGACGTAATAGCCGGCGAACTGGGCCTGCGTCACCCATTTGAGTTGCAGTGTGACATCATCGGCGGCCTGGGCCATGCCCCCCCAGAGGGTGGCGGCGGCAAGGCCGAGCGTCGTGGTGAGGTGTTTCATTGTCTTCTCCCTGTTCTGGTTTGCTTTGGTTATGTCCGGCCCCGTTGGGACGGGTGCCAGAAGGTGACGGCGCGTTCGATCAAGGCGACCGCGCCGTAAAATCCCGAGCCGGCGAGGGCGGCGACGACGATCTCGGCCCAGACGAGATCCATCGCGAGGCGACCCACGGAGGTGGAAATGCGAAAGCCCATGCCCTGGATCGGCGAGCCGAAGAATTCCGCCACGATGGCGCCGATGAGCGCGAGCGTGGTGCCGATCTTGAGCCCGTTGAAGACGAACGGCATGGCGGCGGGCAGGCGGAGTTTCAGGAGCGTCGTCCAGTAGCCGGCGGCATAGGTGCGCATCAGGTCGCGCTGCATCGCGTCGGCCTCCGCGAGGCCCTGCACGGTGTTCACCAGCATGGGGAAGAACACCATGACGACGACGACGGCGGCCTTCGACTGCCAGTCGAAGCCGAACCACATCACCAGGATGGGCGCGAGGCCGATGATGGGAAGGGCGGCGGCGAAGTTGCCCACGGGCAGCAGGCCGCGTTTCAGGAAATCGGAGCGGTCGACGGCGATGGCCGTCAGGAACGCGACGCCGCAGCCGAGGATATAGCCCGTCAGCGCGCCCTTGATGGCGGTCTGAAGGAAGTCGCCCCAGAGGATGTTGAGGGAATTGGCGAACGTCACGGCGATGACGCTGGGGGCGGGCAGGAGGGCGAGCTTGATGCCCAATCCCCAGACGAGGCATTCCCAGACGGCGATGAGCGTGGCGCCGAATACGATGGGCGCGGCCAGTTGTGCGGCGGTCTTCTGCGGGTGGCGGGCCAGCCGCGTGTTGATCCACCAGCCCGCGGCCCAGATGAGCGCCCCTGCGATCAGCCAGCTCATGTCGCCATCCCCATGCGCTTGAGCGTGACCCTTTGGATCAGGCCGATCAGGCCAACGAGAACGGCAGCCAGCGTGGCGGCCATGATCAGCGCGCTCCAGATCTGGATGGTCTGGCCGTAATAGCTGCCCGCGAGAAGCCGCGCGCCGAGGCCGGCGACAGCACCCGTGGGCAGCTCGCCGACGATGGCGCCGACGAGGCTGGCGGCCATGGCGATCTTCAGCGAGGTGAAGAAGTAGGGCATGGACGACGGCAGGCGCAGTTTCCAGAAGGTCTGGGACCGGCTGGCGTTCCAGGTGCGCATCTGGTCGAGCTGCATCTGGCTGGGGCTGCGCAGGCCCTTCACCATGCCGACCACGACCGGGAAGAACGACAGGTACATCGAGATCATCGCCTTGGGCAGAAGCCCCGAGATGCCCACGGCGTTCAGCACCACGATGATCATCGGCGCGATGGCGAGGATCGGGATGGTCTGGGACGCGATGACCCAAGGCATGACGCTCATGTCCATGGTGCGGTTGTAGACGATGCCGATGGCCAGAAGCGTGCCGAGGGCGGTGCCCAAGAGGAAGCCCAGGGCGGTGGAACTGAAGGTGATCCAGCTGTGGTAGATCAGCGAGCGCTTGGAAAAGGGCCGCCCGCTGGCGATCATCGCGCCGGTGGTGTTCCACATTTCCGCCGCAACCTGGTGCGGCGCGGGCAGCTTGGGTTTTTCCTGCGACCAGGTGTCGGCGACGAGTTCCGGGAAGGTCAGCGTGACCTCGGCGCGCGCGGCCTTGTCATAGGCCCAGGGCGCATTGAGGACGACGGCGCCCGCGTACCAGAGCGCGATGAGGGTCGCGACGACCGTCAGGACAGGGACGATGTTGCGCATTACAGGCCCCCTGCTTTCACTGTTCCAAAAATACTCAATCCGATCCGTGGATTTGAGCGCAGTCTCTTGAGTATTTTAAGAACGATGAAAGGTTTGCGTTGTACTTTGGCCGCACGGTACAGGCTGGAGAGCCGATGACCGTGAACGGTGAAAGTCCTCCGCCTGCTTCGGCGGGCGGGGGCAACTGTTTGAACCTGCGGCCCGGTTCCGGGGACCGTAACCCGTGTGGGGCTGGCACCACGCGCGTGGCCCCGCCCCGGCCACCGAGCCGGGGCCTCTGGGACAGCGGTGGGCAGAAGGCCCCGGATCAAGTCCGGGGCGGGCTCCCGGATCAAGCCAGGGGCAGGCACCCGGATCAGGTCCGGGGCGGGCGGTGCAAGCTCAGCCCTCATAGCTGTGTCCTGCCCGCAGCCCGTCGCGGACGCGGTGGGCGATTTCGAGGAATTCCGGCGTGTCGCGGATGTCGAGCGGGCGTTCCCGAGGGAGCGTGCTTTCGATCACGTCGGTGATCCGGCCGGGACGGGGGGACATGACGACGATCTTCGTGCTGAGGTACACCGCCTCGGGGATCGAGTGGGTGACGAAGCAGATGGTCTTGTTCGTGCGGTCCCAGAGCTGGAGAAGTTGCTCGTTGAGGTGGTCGCGGACAATCTCATCGAGCGCGCCGAAGGGTTCGTCCATCAGCAGGATATCGGCATCGAAGGCCAGCGCGCGGGCGATGGAGGCGCGTTGCTGCATCCCGCCGGACAGCTGCCAGGGGAATTTCTTTTCGAATCCCGCGAGATCGACCAGTTCGAGGACGCGGGCGATGCGGCTCTGCTGGTCGGCCTTGGAATAGCCCATGATCTCGAGCGGCAGGCGGATGTTGCCGCCGATGGTGCGCCACGGGTAAAGGCCGGCGGCCTGGAAGACATAGCCATAGGCGCGGCGCTGGCGGGCCTCGGCGGGGGTCATACCGTTGACCGAGATGCTGCCGCCGGTGGGGTGTTCAAGGTCGGCCATGCAGCGCAGGAAGGTGGTCTTGCCACAGCCCGAGGGGCCGATGAAGGAGACGAAATCGCCCTTGCCCACGTCCAGCGTCACGTCCTTGAGCGCATGCACGGGCCCGTCATTGGTCTGGAAGGTCAGGGACAGGTCGCGGGCGGCGATCACGGGGCTGGGGGTCGATGTGGCTTGGGCATCTTGCATTATGGTGTCGTGTCTCCGGGCCGGGTGAAGGGAACAATCCCACGCCGCAAGGCGGTGTCAAGGCGGGTCCGGGCGTCAGATGCCCGCGTTGCAGGCACATGATGAATTTGCGGGCAATGGCGCGGGCGGAGGGCGATGTGGTTCATTCGCAGGGCGCCAGGTCTTCGACCGAGCCGTCGGGCAGGGTGAGGGTGACGCCGGTGCCATCGGCACTGCGGGTGATGCCAAGGACCTTTTTGCGGCTCTGGGCGTCGCCGGGGCAGGTGGCCATGAGCGTGCCGGTCTGCACGGCGGTGATCTGGCAGATCGCGCCGTGCAGGTTCAGGTGACCTGCGACAATGGCGACCTCATTTTCCTTGGTGGCCTCCTCGCCCAGGATGCGGGCGCAGCCGTCGGGATTGCCGAGGGGGGCCGCCAGCTGGGCCGTGGCCGAGCTGGCCAGCAGGAGGAGGGCGAGGGCGAGGCGCATGGGGTCAGATGCCGGCCGGGATATTGAGCGGGTCGCGTTCGATCATCTTGGGCGCGGTCAGCGCCTTCCATTTCGACAGCGCCTCATGCGCCGAGGGGAAGGCCGGGCGGGGCACGAAGCGGCCGCGGCCGGGTTGGGGCTGGGAGTTCTGGCCCCAGGCCCAGATGACCTCGCCGCGCGAGATGGTGTAGCGGGAATTGGCCGTGACCTCGAAGCCCTCGAACACGTTGTAGTCGAGGATCGAGTGATGGTTGGAGGCCGAGATCGTCTTGGTGATCCTGGGGTCCCAGACCACGATATCGGCATCCGCGCCTTCGACAATCGCGCCCTTCTTGGGGTAGATGTTGAGGATCTTGGCGACGTTGGTGGAGGTGACGGCGACGAACTCGTTGGGTGTCAGGCGCCCGGTCTCGACGCCGCGGGTCCAGAGCACCGGCATGCGTTCCTCCAGCCCGTTGGAGCCGTTGGGGATCTTGGTGAAATCGTCCACGCCCATGCGCTTTTGCTCGGTCGAGAAGGCGGCGTGGTCGGTGGCGACGACCTGGAGCGAGCCGGCCTGAAGGCCTGCCCAGAGGCTGTCCTGGTGTTCCTTGTTGCGGAAAGGGGGCGACATGACGCGGCGGGCGGCATGGTCCCAATCCTTGTTGAAATATTCGCCCTCGTCGAGGGTCAGGAATTGCGCCAGAGGCTCGCCATAGACGCGCATCCCCTTCTGGCGGGCGCGGCGGATGGCCTCGTGCGCCTGTTCGCAGGAGACGTGCACGATGTAGAGCGGCACGCCGGCGGCGTCGGCGATGGTGATGGCGCGGTTGGCCGCCTCGCCCTCGAACTCGGGCGGGCGGGAATAGGCGTGGCCCTCGGGGCCGGTGATGCCCTTGGACAACATTTCCTGCTGCATGTCGGCCACGAGGTCTCCGTTCTCGGCATGGACCATGGGCAGGGCGCCCAGCTCGCGGCAGCGCTTGAAGGAGGCGAACATCTCGTCATCCTCGATCATCAAGGCGCCCTTGTAGGCCATGAAATGCTTGAAGGAGTTGACGCCCATGTCGACGGCATCCTTCATCTCGTTGAAGATGGTCTCGTTCCAGCCGGTGACGGCCATGTGATAGCCGATATCGGAACAGATCTGGGGGGCGGATTTGCGGTGCCATTCCTCGATGGCGTTCTTGATGGAGCCATCCGCACCCGGCAGGCAGAAATCCACCAGCATCGTGGTGCCGCCACAGGCCGCGGCCCAGGTGCCGGTCTCGAAGGTTTCGGCCGCCGTGGTGCCCATGAAGGGCATTTCCAGATGCGTGTGCGGGTCGATGCCGCCGGGGATGACATAGGCGCCCTCGGCGTCGATGGTCTCGTCGCCCTTGAGGTTCTCGCCGATCTGCTTGATCTTTTCGTCCTCGATCAGGACATCGGCCTTCCACGTGCGGTCAGCCGTGCAGACGGTGCCGTTCTTGATGACTTTGGTGGTCATTGGTTTCGCTCCCTGTTCTGGTTTTTGAGCAGTATCTTGCTGTCGTGATAGGCGTTGTGCGCGGTCCTGAGCTCTCGAGTTCTAAAGCGCTTAAGGATGTTCGCAGGTGCTCCGTGGTTTTTTGGGTCATAGAGCGCTTTCGTCAAAAGCCACATGACCGCGATCAAGATCAAGAACTGGATGAATTTCCCGAGCGTGAGGAAATAGACAATTTCGGCGTTGGAGAGCCCGCTGAAATAAGCGAAAGGGCTTGGTGGCTCATAGATCGTTCCACGGAAGAAAAAATGTTCGAAGATTTGCGGCTTGTTGAAGCAGTACTGAGCGACGTAAAGGAACGTCGCGATGAATGCCGACAGCACGATATTTATCCTGCACGACAAAACGACGGACAACGCCCCTAAGACCAGAAAAACATCGCCATGGGGAAAACCCGTTCTGGTCTGGAAAGAGAGAGCCGACCAGGAAAGTAATCCAACAAATCGGTACCCGGTAAAACCAAGACCAGCTCCCCGATAGGCAATTTCGAGCGCAATAAGCGGTAGCAGAACCGCCGCTATGAATGCGAGTAGCCTCACGCAGCGCACCTAGCCCTTACGGCCTGCACGTTTTGCCACCTTCTTGTGGTGCAGACGGTACCGATCTTGATGACTTTGGTGGTCATTTTGCGTTTCTCTCTGGTGCTACGCAGTCCCGGACTTGATCCGGGACCTCAGAGAAACGAGGCCTCCATGCTCAAGTCGGACCAGCTTGGGTTTGCGTGTTCGATCAGCCTGTCTTTCCACTCGCGCCGCCAGCGTTTCAGCTTTCGTTCGCGGGCGACGGCGGCATCCAGTGTTTCGTGGGTCTCGAAGTAGACCAGCTTGGTGATGTTGTATTTCGACGTGTGCACGGAGCCGGCCCCCAGCCGGTGCTGGGCCGCGCGGTCGCGCAGGTTGCCTGTGGTTCCGACGTAGATCGCCGTGTTTGAGCGGCAGGCCATGATGTAGGTGTAGAACGCCATGGTCCGGTGGTGCGGGAACATGGTTAATTTGGCGTGCACGCGGCTTTGGTGTTTGTGGCGCGACGCTGGTGGCGGGGAGGTCCCGGATCAAGTCCGGGACTGCGGTGCGCGGTGTGGCTGGGAGGTCCCGGATCAAGTCCGGGACTGCGGTGCGCGGTGTGGCTGGGAGGTCCCGGATCAAGTCCGGGACTGCGTTGCGCGGTGTGGCGGGGAGGTCCCGGATCAAGTCCGGGACTGCGGTGCGCGAAGTGGCCGGGAGGTCCCGGATCAAGTCCGGGACGTTGAATGATCGTTTGACGATCATTCAACGATCTCCGCCGTCTCGACCACCGCGTGCATCAGGACGTCCGCGCCTGCCGTGGCCCAGTCCTTGGAGATTTCCTCGGCTTCGTTGTGCGACAGCCCATCCACGCAGGGGCACATGACCATCGCTGTCGGGGCCACGTCGTTAATCCAGCAGGCGTCGTGGCCGGCGCCCGAGACGATGTCCATGTGGGAGTAGCCAAGGCGTTCGGCGGCGTCGCGGACGGCCTTGACGCAGGTCTCGTCAAACGCGGGCGGGTTGAACTGGCCGACGATCTCGGAGGAAAAGCCGACCTCGATCTCTTCGCAGAGCTTCGGGGCCTTTTCCAGCAGCTCCGCGACCATGCCTTCGAGTTTTTCCAGGTCGGGAGAGCGGAAGTCGATGGTGAAGACGGCCTTGCCGGGGATGATGTTGCGGCTGTTGGGATAGACGTTGGCCTGGCCGATGGCACCGACGGCGTTGGGCTGGTTCTTCATGGCGATCTCGTGCACCAGTTCGGTGATACGGGCGAGGCCGCGGCCGGCGTTCTTGCGCATGTGCATGGGGGTGGAGCCTGTGTGGCTTTCCTTGCCGGTCACGGTGCATTCGATCCAGCGCAGGCCCTGGCCGTGGGTGACGACGCCGATATCCTTGCCTTCGGCCTCCAGAATGGGGCCCTGTTCGATATGCAGCTCGAAGAAGGCGTGCATCTTGCGGTCGCCCACAGGCTCGTCGCCTTTCCAGCCGATGCGCTCGAGCTCGTCGCCGAACGTCTTGCCGTCGGCATCGACGCGGTCATAGGCCCATTGCTGGTCGTGCACACCGGCGAAGACGCCCGAGGCCAGCATGGCGGGGGCGTAGCGGGTGCCTTCCTCGTTGGTCCAGTTGGTGACCACGATGGGGTGTTTCGTCTTGATGCCGAGGTCGTTGAGGGTGCGGATGATCTCGAGGCCGCCGAGCACGCCGAGGACGCCGTCATACTTGCCCCCGGTGGGTTGCGTGTCGAGGTGGGAGCCCACGTAGACCGGCAGCGCGTCAGGATCCGTGCCTTCGCGCCGGGCGAACATGTTGCCCATCGTGTCGAGGCCCATGGTCAGGCCCGCCGCCTCGCACCACGACTGGAAGAGCGCGCGGCCCTCGGCATCCTCGTCGGTCAGGGTCTGGCGGTTGTTGCCGCCCGCGACGCCGGGGCCGATCCTGGCCATCTCCATCAGGCTGTCCCAGAGCCTGTCGCCGTCGATCTTGAGGTTTTGGCCCGGTGCGGTCATCGCTATCCCCCTGTCTGTCGTATCATAGCACGGGCGGACGCGATATTGGCTGCCATCCCGGTTGCCACTTTTTTACCAAATGGTAAAAGCACGATTGCGAAGCGGGGCGGGTCTGTCAAGCATTGCACCCGTCGCTGGCCAATTCGGGCCGCGCGATGCTACATCTTCGGGCAGCAATGAGTGAGAGGCGCGATGGAAGACGGGACGCAGGCGGCCGGCGGAGCCAAGCCGAGCCGGATACAGTTGCGCAACCGCAAGCGCATCCTGGACGCGGCGCTGGACGTGTTTTCCATGCACGGGTTCCGGGGCGCGACACTGGACCAGATCGCCGAGGCGTCGGGGCTGTCGAAGCCGAACATCCTGTATTACTTTGCCGGCAAGGAAGAGATCCATGTGACGCTGCTGAACGGGTTGATGGACACGTGGCTGGACCCGATGCGCGCCATCGACCCCGCCGGCGAGCCGCTGGATGAAATCCTGCGCTATGTGCATCGAAAGCTGGAGATGAGTCGGGCGCTGCCGCGCGAGAGCCGGCTGTTTGCCAACGAGATCCTGCAGGGCGCGCCGATGATCGGGGCGGGGCTGGTGTCGGTTCTCAAGCCGCTGGTGGACGAGACCGCGGCGCTGATTGAATCCTGGGGCGCGGCGGGGCGGCTGAAGCCGGTGGACGGGCGCCACCTGATCTTTTCGATCTGGGCCACGACGCAGCACTACGCGGATTTCGACGCGCAGGTGCAGGTGCTGCTGGACGGGCGTGACGGGCATGAAGATGCGTCTGTTTTCCTCGACACGCTCTATCGCCGGATGCTGGCGGTGTGACGCCCGGCGCGGCCAAATCGCCTAAAATGCTTTCTTTAATGGCGTCGCGGCCCCCCTTGTGGCGTGGTACAAGGTCGGTTGGGTGCGGGCGCCGGATCTAGCGATCCCCCGTGTTTGGAGTGGACACATGAACATCACAGGACCAGCCCCTGTGACCTTCCTGCCAGCGGTGCCGGCCGGCGCCGGGCAGAACCTTCAGAAACTCGCCGTCAGGAGCGCCTCGGGGTCGGCGGAAAGCAGTGCGAGCGGCAACAATTCCGACAATGCCACGGGCGAGGACGGGCCGCGCCCGGAGGCGACGGTGCGTTCGGCGCGCGACGAGGTCTCGCGGTTGCCGGCCAAGGCATCGGGCGAAAGCGTGCTCGATGCGCGAATCAAGAGCCAGGAGACCCCGCGCGATCAATTGGTGGCGGCGCAGTATGAGCTTGTAGGACGACAGCAGGACCTCCTGCGCGCCAGCACGCGGCAGGAACAGTCGCGGGCCGTGCGCGACATAACCGATCTGCGCGAGATGATCGAGGTTCTGAAGGTCGAGGTTCGCGGTGACCGGCCGCCCGGCCGGGCAGGTGCGCCGGCGGTCGACGGCGGAGCGTAAAGGCCAAAGGTCCAGGGACGCATTTGGCTCGGCTTGTGCTGAAGCCTTAACATCATCTTTACCATGGTGATGTCAGGTTCGGAGCATGATGCAGAGTACCCGCCCCGTTCCCGCCGCCCCTTGGGTCTCACAGTTGTTTTCGAGCAAATCCGCCCGGAACGGCGCGGTAGTGCGCCGCTCGCGCCGGTGGGTGGAACGGGAAGTCGGGCGAGAGGCGTTCGAGCGGGAAGTGCGCAGACGCGGGTACCACTTGATCGAAACCGGCGACCAGATGATCGTCGTTTGTCATGCCGGGCCGATCCGGATCGTGTTTTGATCCACTGTCGCGCACCCCCAGAAAATTCATACGAATTTTCTGGGGGTTCAGATTCTTCGTACGAAGAATCTGGGGTTGTCATTCCGCGGCGCAGGTGCCGGGGTTGTTGGGATGGGTGGTCCAGTTGGCGTAGTCGGCCTCGACGGTTCTGCCGGTGCGAGGGTCGGTCGTGCCGGGAGCCATTTGCTCCATCGTGATGCAGTTCTCGACCGGGCAGACGTTGACGCAGAGGTTGCACGCCACGCATTCGGCATCGATCACCTCGAAGGTGCGGCCGGGAGACATCGAGATGGCCTGGTGCGAGGTGTCCTCGCAGGCGGCATAGCAGCGGCCGCACTTGATGCAAAGGTCCTGGTCGATGCGGGCCTTGGTGATGTAGTTGAGGTTCAGGTGCTGCCAGTCGCTGAGGTTCGGGACGGCGCGGCCGACGAGGTCTTCGGTGGAGGTGAAGCCCTTTTCGTCCATGAATTGCGACAGGCCCGAGATCATTTCCTGCACGATCTTGAAGCCGTAGGTCATGGCCGCCGTGCAGACCTGCACGTTGCCGGCGCCGAGTGACATGAATTCGGCGGCGTCGCGCCAGGTGGTAATGCCGCCGATGCCCGAGATGGGCAGGCCGGCGAGCGATGGCGTGCGGGCGATCTCGGCCACCATGTTGAGCGCGATGGGTTTCACCGCCGGGCCGCAATAGCCGCCATGCGCGCCCTTGCCGTCGATGGTGGGCTCGGGGGCGAAACTGTCGAGGTTGACGGACGTGATCGAGTTGATCGTGTTGATGAGCGAGACCGCGTCGGCGCCGCCGTCCTTGGCCGCCTGGGCGGGTTTGCGGACGTCGGTGATGTTGGGCGTGAGCTTGACGATGACGGGCAGGTTCGAGTGTTTCTTGCACCATTCGGTGACCTGGCCCACGTATTCCGGCACCTGGCCCACGGCGGAGCCCATGCCGCGTTCGGACATGCCGTGCGGGCAGCCGAAGTTCAGTTCCACGCCGTCGCAGCCGGTTTCGAGCACGCGGTCGAGGATGGACTTCCAGCTGTCCTCGTTCACGGGCACCATCAGGGACGCGATGAGCGCACGGTCGGGGTAGTCCTTTTTCACGCGCGTCATCTCGTCGAGATTGGTCTGCAGCGGGCGGTCGGTGATCAGTTCGATGTTGTTGAGCCCCAGAAGGCGGCGGTCGGCGCCCCAGATCGCGCCGTAGCGCGGACCGTTGACGTTGACCACGGGCGGGCCTTCTTCGCCCAGTGTCTTCCAGACCACGCCGCCCCAGCCGGCCTCGAAGGCACGGCGGACATTGTATTCCTTGTCGGTGGGCGGGGCCGAGGCGAGCCAGAATGGGTTGGGCGAGGTGATGCCGATGAAGTTCGTGGTCAGGTCTGCCATGGGGATACCTCCTCAGGTGCGGGGCTGATGGTCGGGGCAGTAGAACGCGGAGCGGCCGCCGACCTTTTTTCGGGTGATGGTCCCGCCGCAGGTGGGGCAGGTGGCGCCCTCCTGGCGGTGCGGGAAAAGCCATTCTTTCGGAATCCGGCTGTAATCGGCATTGGCGTCGAGCAGGCGGCCAAGCACATTGTGAGTACAGTCGAAAAGCGTGTCGAGCTGATCGCCGGTCAAAGCATCGCCACGGCTGTCGGGAGAGAGGCCTGCGTGAAAGAGCGCCTCGTCCGACCACAGGTTGCCGATGCCCGCGATCTTCTTTTGCGCCATGAGGGCGGACTTGACCGCGCCGCGCGTGCTGCCGACGCGGTCGGCGAAGGTGTCGCGATCGATATCCATCGCGTCGGGACCGAGACCGGCCTTTGCGATCCAGTCGTCGGGGCGGTCGATGACGCGGATCCAGCCCAGCTTGCGCGGACAGCGGAAGGCGAGGCGGCGGCCGCCTTCGAAGACGAAGGTCATGCGGGCGTGATCGGGTGCCGTGTCGCCGTCTTCATAGGGACGCAAAGAGCCTGTCATGCCGAGCGAGACGACGATCCACGGGCCGGTCTGCGACCCGGCGAAGATCGCCTTGCCGCGGCGGCGGGTTTCCGTGAACTGCCGGCCCGTGAGGCGGCCGCGGGCGTTTTTGCCGGGCAGGTCCATGTGCGAGGTCTCGCCCATCTTGATCGCCTCGATGGTACGGTGGAGGCAGTGCGCCTCGACCCTGCGGCGGTTGGCCTCGCATTCGGGCAGCTCGGGCATGTCAGCCCGCCGTCAGCCGGGCGTGGATGTCTTCGGCGGCGTCGCGGCCTTCGGCCACCGCCGTGACGGTCAGGTCGTCGCCGCCCGCGGCGCAGTCGCCCCCCGCCCAGACGCCGGCGACCGAGGTGCGGCCCGGGCCGGTGACGGCGATCTTGCGGCCGTCGAGATCGGGCAGGGCGTCGCCCGCGAGCGCCTGGCCGATGGCCTTGAAGACCTGGTCGGCGGGGATGCGCACGGTCTCGCCCGTCGGGGTGAGGGCGTCGTCGGTGTATTCGAACTCGATCTCGCGCACGGTGCCGTTGCCGTGGATGGCGCGGGGCGTGGCATTGGTGATGATACGCACGCCCTTGGAGGCGGCGAGGTCCTGTTCAAAGACGCTGGCGTTCATGCGGTCGCGGCCGCGGCGGTAGACCAGCGTGACGTTGAGCGCACCGAGAAGCTTGGCCTGCACGGCGGCGTCGATGGCGGTCATGCCGCCGCCGATCACCACCACGTCGCGGCCAATCTGCAAGTCGCGCAGGTTGCCGGCCTGGCGCAGGTCGGAGATGAAATCGACCGCATCGAGCATGCCTGTCTTGTCTTCGCCCGCAAGGCCGAGGGCATTGACGCCGCCCAGCCCGATGCCGAGGAAGACCGCGTCGAAGCGGGCGCGAAGGTCGTCAAGCGAAAGGTCGGCTCCAAGCGCCTTGCCGTTTTCCAGGGTGATCCCGCCGATTTGCATCAGCCAGTCGACCTCGCGCTCGGCGAAGCCGTCGACCGTCTTGTAGGCGGCGATGCCGTATTCGTTGAGGCCGCCGGGCTTGGGGCGGGCGTCAAAGAGCGTGACGGAATGGCCGTGCATCGCCAGACGATGGGCGCAGGCCAGACCGGCCGGTCCCGCGCCCACCACGGCGACCGACTTGCCCGTCTCGGCCGCGCGGGCGAAGGGATGCATGCCCGTGGCTTGAAGGGTGTCGGTGGCGTAGCGTTGAAGTTGCCCGATCAGCACGGGCTTGCCTTCGGCGGCCTCGCGCACGCAGGCCTGTTCGCAGAGCGTCTCGGTCGGGCAGACGCGGGCGCACATGCCGCCAAGGATGTTCTGGGTGAGGATCGTCTTTGCGGCGGCCTCGGGCGTGCCGGTGGCGATCTGGCGGATGAAGAGCGGGATGTCGATATCGGTGGGGCAGGCCGTGATGCAGGGCGCATCGTGGCAGAAATAGCAGCGGTCCGCGGCCACCAGCGCCTCGTGCGCGTCGAGCGGCGGGTGCAGGTCGGAGAAGTTGCGGGCGAGGTCGTCCTCTGACAGGCGGCCGGAGGTGATGCCGGGGGTCAGGGCGGAATGGCTCATGGAGGGCTCCAGTGGCTGTGCGCTTTGGAGAAAGTATTGCACAGATCAAAATTTTATCAATTGGTAAAATTTGAGCAGTTTGTGAACGGCGCGAAATGAGTTCCGAAGGCGCGCGACAGGCCGCCATCTGTATGGCGTATGGCGCAGCGGTGGGTGAACCTGCGCGTCGCGCAGAACCACCCACCCTACGGTATTGGTGAGGAATTCAGCGGCGGTTCTCGTGTTCCAGGCGCTGGCGGGCGATGTGTTCGTGAGCCTCGGCCTTGCGCTGGTCGGTCAGCGCCCGTTCGACGAAATCGAGGTGGGTTTCGACCGCCGCGCGGGCCGCGACGGGGTCGCGCGCGAGGATGGCGTCACGGATGGCGCGGTGCTGGTCCAGCAGGTTGGAGCGCCTGGTCGATTGGTTGAATATGACCTGGCGGTTGTAGAACACGCCTTCCTGCATGAGCTGGAACATCGAGCGCATCATGTGCAGCATCACCACGTTGTGGCTGGCCTCGAGGATGGCCATGTGGAACTCGGCGTCGAGCCGCGCCTCGCGTTCGGGGTTGGCGCGGCCCTTGGCGCTTTCCATGCGGGCGAAGGTGGACGCGATGACCTCAAGGTCGGTGTCCGAGGCCAGGCGGGCGGCGCGTTCGGCGGCGAGCCCTTCCATGTCGCGGCGGAAGGCGATGACGTCGAAGACGGCCTCGTCGTCGCTGGCGAAAAGCTCGATCAGGGCGGGGGAAAAGGCGCTGCCCAGAACGTCGGCCACGAAGATGCCGGCGCCGGCGCGGGTGGTCAGCAGGCCCTTGTCCTGAAGCTCGGCCACGGCCTCGCGCAGGGAGGGGCGGGAAACGCCGAAGCGGTCTGCAAGCTCGCGTTCCGATGGCAGGCGTTCGCCGGGGCGCAGGATGCCACGCAGGATCAGTTTCTCGATCTGGCGGGTGACCGCGAGCGAGAGTTTTTCGGGCGTGACTTTCTGGAACGGCATGGCGGCCCCGGGATTGGATTGGTCAAATCATATGACCAGCGGCGTGAGGGGGCAAGCGCCGGACCGTTCGGAATTAGCCTGCGGTGTAGTTGCCGGACTGGTCGGGCAGGAACGCCTCGACCGCCGCTGTCGCTATGACGATGGTGTCGCCGGTGTCGGGGTTCACCACGTTGTGCCCGCCGAAGGTGGCGGTGACGGTGGCGTTTCCGCGCGGCAGGCCGGCGGCGAGCGCGTGGGTGTCGAGCTTGTCGGGTTCCTGCACGCCGATGGTGACCTGGACGCGCATCTGCGAGGGGTCGAGCGCGGTGGTCGAATACATCGGAATGGCCGAGCGGCGGATGGCGGATTCGATCGCGCGGGCGGCGGCCTTCTGGTAATCCATGCCGTACTGATCGTTGCCCATGCCCATTTCGATGATGAAGCGGTGATCTGTCATTGCACGGGCTCCAGGTTGAGGCTGACATTGATGGCGGCGTTGACGATCACGGTGGGGGTGCCGCCGTCGGGGCGGGGCACGTCGAGGCCGCCCATGTGCGCGGTGATGGAGACCTTGCCGTACGGGAAAACATCCGCCAGCGCGGCGATATCGACGGCGTCGGGGTCGGGGGCGGCGATTTCCACGTCGATGATCATCGCCTCTTTGGGCTGGCCGAAGAGTTCCGCGAGGTTGATGGAGTTGCGCCAGAGCGCATCCTGAAGTGCGCGGCGGGCGGCAGCGGTATAGTCGCGGTGGCGCAGGGACGAGCCGATGCCGAATTCGGTGAGAAGGCGGGTTTTGGGCATGTGGGGCTCCGAAGTGGCTGGCGTCGGGATCGGAGTATTTTTGGAACAGTGAAATTGCAAGCTGTCAGTGGATCGGCGGACGCGCCGCGTGAAAGGCGCAGGGCGGTGCATCGTCGTGCCGCCTGCGATATTGACGTTGGGGGCATTGCGTCTCACGGTGCCGCGGCGAGACGCGGCGCGGGACGGCAGCGATGACAGGGCATGGCCCCAGCATATCCCTGTGGGACAACTCGGCGGAGGAGCCGGAGAGCGGCGTGCCGATGCCGGGCGACGTGGTGACGGACCTGGCCATCGTGGGGGGTGGCTATACCGGGCTGGCGACCGCGCTTTACGCCGCCGGGAAGGGGGTGCGGGCGCATGTGCTGGAGGCCAAGCGGATCGGGTATGGCGGGTCGGGGCGCAACGTCGGGCTGGTAAATGCCGGCGTGTGGTATCCGCCGGCGAAGGTGCGAAAGCTTTTGGGCGACACCTATGGGCCGCGATTCATCGAGCGGTTCGGCAACGCGCCGGGGCAGGTATTCGACCTGATCGAGACGCACCAGATGCGCTGCGAGGTGACGCGGACGGGGACCATTCATGCCGCCCATGCCGCCCGGGGAATGCACGGCCTGCGGGAGCGATATGACGAATGGCAGCGGCTGGGCGCGCCGGTGGAGCTGTTGTCGCGCGAGGCGGTGGCCGAGCGGACAGGGACATGGGCGTTTCACGGCGGTTTGCTGGATCATCGCGCCGGGACGGTGAACCCGATGGGGTACGTGCGCGGGCTGGCGCGGGCGGCGCAGGGGGCCGGGGCGGTGGTGCATACCGGCGTGACGGCGACGGCGCTGCGGCGGGACGGCGAGGCATGGGTTGTCGAGACGGACCGCGGCACGGTACGGGCGCGGCACGTGGTGCTGGCGACGAATGCCTATACCGACGGGCTGTGGCCGGGGCTGCGTGATATCTTCACCACGATCGAGTTCTTTCAGTTGGCGACGCCGCCGCTGGGCGCGGAGATGGCGCATGTGCTGCCGGGCCGGCAGGGTGTGTGGGATACCGGCACGATCATGACCAGCCTGCGCCGGGATGCGGCGGGTCGGATGGTTCTGGGTTCGATGGGGCCGGTGATGGGCGCGGCGGGTCGGGGCCTTTCGCGGCGCTGGGCGGCAAAACGGCTGGAGCGGCTGTTTCCGGAACTGGGGAAGGTGACGTTCGAAGCGGCGTGGCACGGTCAGATCGCGATGACGCCCGATCATCTGCCACGGATCATCCGGCTGGCGCCGGGGGTGCTGACGCCGATCGGGTATAACGGACGGGGGATCACGACCGGAACGGTGTTCGGCCAGTGCATGGCGGAGCTGATCGCGGGGGGTGATCCGGCGGCGCTGCCGGTGCCGCTGAGCGATCTGACCCGCGTGCCGTTCAAGGCGGCCAGGACCGGCGCGATGCGGGCGGCGTTCGTGGCGCACCAGTGGTGGAAGAGCCTGTAGCGCGCACCTGCCAAACAAAAACCGCCGCCCGGCATGGGGCGGCGGCAATGGCGAGACGTGGCTCGGCTTAGTTCCAGAAGCCTTCGTCGACGCCGTTCATTTCCTCGATCTCTTCTTCGCTGAACTTGGTCACGAAGGTGTAGGTCGCGTCATCGACCGGGACGAGCTTGGCGTCCTTGACCGACAGCAGGACGTGCTTGTCACCGATGTCGAGGAAACCGCCGACTTCGACGACGATGCCGGTCAGCTTGCCGTCGCGAGACATGACGAGGTCTTCGATTTCGCCGATCTGGCTCCATTCCGACCCGACTTCGTTATACTCGGACGTTTCCCAGCCTTCGCCTTCGTCGTTGGCTTCGTTGGTGGTGTAGACCGCGCCGCCGGTGATGTCGCGGCTGCGGATCAGATCACCTTGCATCTGGCCCATTTCTTCGCTGGATTTGTCCCAGGTCATGCCGTCGTTCATGGCCGACTGGGTGTCGCCAGCATCGCTGCCGCCTCGAGTGGCGGCGTCATCGGCCGTGTCCATTTCAGTGCTGGACTCGACCTGGGTGTTCTGGGTGTCGGTCTCCATGTCGGTATCCGAGTCGCTCTGGGCGAACGCGGCGGTGGTGGCGAGCGCCATTGCGATGGCTGTTGTGCCAAAAAGTTTCATGATGTTTCTCCTTTTTTACGTTCCGTATCTGGTAGATAAACGTGCGTGGCCCCCCGGGGCGTTCCCCGGAGACCGGAAAAAGAATCCGGGTTCGTGATGAAACAAATCGCGGACCTCTGCGTTGCGCCGAGCGAAAAAGCCAGTTGTTACTGTTTTTTAACGATATGCCTGCGAAGATCGGGCGATGCGTCTGCCTGTCCTGATACCGATACTTGCCGTCGCGGCCTGCGCGACGCCCGGCCCGGAGTTTTCCGGGGTTTCGCCGGTGCGGATCAAGATGGGCGCGTCGGTATTCGACATTCGGGTGGCGGGGCGGCGGGCCGAGGCGATCCGGCTGAACCCGCAACCCGCGCTGCGCCTGTCGAGCGTGGGCGTGCCCGCGGTGCTGGCGATCGAGCGGGTCAGCGGGTGCCGGGTGGACCGATTGAGCGGGGACCAGGCGATGATGCGGGCCACTCTGGATTGCGGGGCGGGCGCCCCGGCGCCAGAGCGGCGCGAGACGTATCTCGAATGCGACGCGTTCGAACTGGACGCGGATGGCGAAGAGCTGATCTGTTACCCGTTCTGAGCGGCGGGCGGTGACAGGATCTTTTCCATGAAGACGCTGGTGGTGTTCGGGCGGTAGTCGCCGAAGATGCCGCACCGGGCAAAGCCGTGGCGTTCATAGAGCCGGATCGCGGCGCCGAGCGCGTCGGCGGTTTCCAGGCGCAGGACGGGGATGTCTTCGCCGCGCGCCTCGTCTTCCAGCGCGCGCAGGATCGCGGCAGCGACGCCCCGGCCGCGGGCGGCCTCGGAGGTGAACATGGATTTCACCTCGGCATAACCGCGCTTGAGAGCCAGCGCGCCGGTGCCGAGTGTCTGGGCGCCGTCGCGGGCGGCGTAGAAGCGGATGTCGGGTCCGCGCAATTCCTCGATATCGAGGGCATAGTTGTCCTCGGGCGGGAACAGCTCTCGCATCAGGGCGTGGCTTTGTTCCAGCAGGGCGCGGGGGCCGGGGCTGGACGGGTTGGCGATTTCGACGATGAGCATGGTGCGCGGGCTATTCGATGGTCACGGTTGTCACGGCCTCGATCGGCGTGCCGTTTGTGGCGAGATGGCCGTGGTCGTTGGCGTTGAGCGTGACGCGGATCTCGTGGGTGCCTTTGGGCAGGGCGTCCAGTTGCACCCAGGGGCTGTAGGCGCGGGGCTGCTTGACGCCGTTGATGTAGACATGGGCGTGGCCGTGGCCGGGGCGGTGCGCGCCGTTCACGCCTTCGGGGTCGAAGGTGAAGTTGGTGGTCATGATGTGCAGGTTGCGGCTTTGCGGACCGTCGGAATGAAGCTCGATTTCCAGTGTCGGGGCGGGGTCGGCGGCCTCGACCATCTTGTGATCGTGCATGGCGTCTCCCTGCCCGTGATCGTGGGCGGAATGGTCGTGGGCCATGCCCTCGGACATCGCCGCCTTGGACATGGCGGGCCGGTCGATCACCGTTGCGGTGACCAGCGCGCCGAGACCGGCCCCACCGGCAAGACCGGCAACGAGAAGGGCTATCGGATTGGACATGGCGATGTTTTCCGTGGCATCGATATTGATCTGCGTCGCAGCATATGTTTCGCGGGCACATGCCGCAATATCTTGCACGGACATGCGGGCCAAACGGGCAGGGTCGCCTTTGGTTTTGCCCAAGGAGGCGCAATATCTTGTGGATAAGTATCGCTGTTGCGCAATATGCAGGGGTTTTGCGTTGACAGGATGCAAGGTCGTGCGCTTGCATGTGCTCCCAAGGCCGGAATCACGTCGAACAATCAGACCGGCCCCACCGGAGGGACACGCGCCGTGCAGTTCACCAAGCTGAGATTGACCGGGTTCAAGAGCTTCGTCGACCCCACCGACTTGTTCATCCAGAATGGGTTGACCGGGGTGGTGGGGCCGAACGGCTGTGGCAAGTCGAACCTCTTGGAGGCGCTGCGCTGGGTGATGGGGGAGAACCGGCCGACCTCGATGCGCGGCTCGGGGATGGAGGACGTGATCTTTGCCGGAGCGGCCACGCGGCCTGCCCGCAATTTTGCCGAGGTGAGCATCCACCTGGACAATTCCGACCGGCTGGCGCCGGCGGGGTTCAACGATGCCGACCACCTGGAGATCATCCGCCGGATCACGCGGGATGTGGGCAGCGCCTACAAGGTGAATGGCAAGGACGTGCGGGCGCGGGACGTGCAGATGCTGTTTGCCGACGCCTCTACCGGGGCGCATTCGCCGGCGCTGGTGCGGCAGGGGCAGATCTCGGAGCTGATCAACGCCAAGCCGACGGCGCGGCGGCGTATCCTCGAAGAGGCGGCGGGGATTTCCGGACTCTACCAGCGGCGGCACGAGGCGGAGCTGAAGCTGAAAGGGGCCGAGAGCAACCTGGCCCGCGTCGATGACGTGATCGAGCAATTGGCCACGCAACTGGCGCAGCTGGCGCGGCAGGCCAAGCAGGCGGCGCGGTATCGCCAGATCGGCGAGGAATTGCGGCAGGCCGAGGGCTTGCTGCTTTATCGTCGCTGGAAGGAAGCGGACCTGGCGCGGGCCAATGCGCAGACCGAGCTGACCGAGCGGACGAGCGATGCGGCGCGGGCCGAGGCGGCGGCGCGCGAGGCGGCAAGGCTGCGGGCGCGGGCGGACGAGGCACTACCGCCGCTGCGCGAGGAAGAGGCGATTGCCGCCGCGGTGCTGCAACGCCTGCAAGTGAGCCGGGATACACTGGCCGAGCAGGAAGCGGCGGCCAAGGACCGTATCGAAACGTTGCAGGCGCGCATCGAGCAGCTGGCCCGCGACATGGAGCGCGAGGACAGCCTGAACCGCGATGCGGGCGAGACGATCGAGCGGCTGGAATGGGAAGCGCAGGAACTGGCCAAGGCCTCGGACGGGCATGAGGGCAAGCTGGAGGCGGCGAGCGCCGAGGCGGCGGATGCCAGCCAAGTCTTGCAGGCGCGGGAAACGGAACTGTCGGAACTGACCGAGGATGTCGCCCGGCTGGCCGCGCGGCACCAGTCGGCGCAGCGGCTGGTCGAGGACAGCCGCAAGACCCGCGACCGGGCCGATGCCGAGGCGGCACGGGCCAAGGAGGCGGTGGAAGCGGCGCAGTACACCGTTGGGCGGGCGAGCGAGGAATATGCCGCCGCCGAGACGGCCGAGAAAGAGGCGGTTGCCGCGGCGCAGGCGGCCGAGGTTGCATTGACGCAAGCCGACGACGCGCGGGCCGATGCGCAGGGGCGCGAGGCGGAAGCGCGCGCCGAACGGTCCGAGGCCGAGGGCGAGGTGAGTGCGCTGTCGGCGGAAGTGTCGGCTCTGGCGCGTCTGCTGGAGCGGGACACGGCGGAGGGTGGTCAGATCCTCGATGCGGTGCAGGTGGCGCCGGGATACGAGAAAGCTTTGGGCGCGGCGCTGGCCGACGATCTGCGTGCGCCGGAAGTGGAGGCAGACGGGCCGTCGGGGTGGGTGCCGCTGGACGGGTATGCCCAGGCGCAGACCCTGCCCGAGGGCGTTGCGGCGCTGGGCGCGCATGTGAACGTGCCGGGTGTGCTGGCACGGCGGATGGCGCAGATCGGGCTGGTGGATTCCGACG
This sequence comes from Roseovarius sp. MMSF_3350, assembly GCF_030733425.1. Classification (GTDB taxonomy): domain Bacteria; phylum Pseudomonadota; class Alphaproteobacteria; order Rhodobacterales; family Rhodobacteraceae; genus Roseovarius. Next base: position 59,906 of record NZ_JASHIZ010000005.1, on the reverse strand, counting down.
ATGGGCCGCGTCTGCAGGCCTTGTTGAAACCCGGTCAACGGCTGGTCAGCGTCGAGGGTGACCTGTGGCGCTGGGACGGGTACCGCGCCTGGGCCGAGGATGCGCCTTCGGCCGCCGCGCTGCGGCTGGAACAGTTGAACCGGCTGGAGGAATTGAAGCAGCAATTGTCGCACGCCACGGCGCGGGCCGAGGGCGCGCAGCGGGCGCACGAGACGCTGAAGGCGCGGCTGGTGGAGTTGACCGATGCGGACAAGGCGGCGCGCGAGGCGCGGCGCGCGGCGGACGGCAGGGTCGCCGAGGCGAACCGGGCGCTGAGCCGGGCCGAGGCGGAGCGGAGCCTTGCGGGATCCAAGCTGGAAAGCCTCGGGCTGGCGGTGACGCGGCACGAGGAGGAGGCGCTCGCCGCGCGCAAGACGCTGGCCGAGGCCGAGAAGGCGATGGGCGACCTGGCCGACCTGGACACCGCGCGGGCCGAGGTGGAAGACGTCAAGATGACGGTCGAGGCGGCGCGGATGACGATGATGTCCAAGCGCTCGGCCCATGACGAGTTGCGCCGCGAGGGCGAGGCCCGGCTGAAGCGCAGCCAGGAAGTGACCAAGGAATTGTCGGGCTGGCGGCACCGGCTGGAGACGGCGAAGACGCGCAGCGCGGAGCTGGCCGAGCGCAAGGACGCGAGCGAAGCGGAACTGTCCGAGGCCGGAGCGAAGCCGGGCGAACTGGCGGCGAAGCGCGAGGCATTGAACGCCGACATCACCAAGGCCGAGGCGCGCCGGGCCGAGGCGGCCGATACGCTGTCGAACGCCGAAGGGGTGGCGCGTGAGGCGGTCGGGAACGAGCGCGACGCCGAGCGCCTGGCCGGCGAGGCGCGCGAGGCGCGGGCCCGGTCCGAGGCGCGGGCGGAAGCCGCGCGGGAGACCCAGGCACAGGCGGCGGGGCGGATCGAGGAAGAGCTGGACTGTTCGCCCGAGGACCTGCTGGACACGTTGCAGGCCGACCCCGAGACCATGCCCGCATCGGAGGCGATCGAGGCGGATGTGAACCGGCTGAAACGCCAGCGCGATGCGCTGGGGGCGGTGAACCTGCGGGCCGAGGAGGACGCGCGTGAGGTGCAGGAAGAGCACGACACGCTGGTGAATGAGAAGTCCGATCTCGAGGAAGCGATCCGCACCCTGCGGGGTGGCATCGCGTCGCTGAACCGCGAAGGGCGCGAACGGCTGCTGACGGCGTTCGAGCAGGTGAATTCGAACTTCTCGATGCTGTTCAAGCACCTGTTCGGCGGCGGCGAGGCCAACCTGGTGATGGTCGAGAGCGACGATCCGCTGGAGGCGGGGCTGGAGATCATGTGCCAGCCGCCGGGCAAGAAACTGGCGACGCTGAGCCTGCTGTCGGGGGGCGAACAGACGCTGACCGCGCTGGCGCTGATCTTTGCGGTGTTCCTGGCCAACCCAGCGCCGATCTGCGTGCTGGACGAGGTGGATGCGCCACTGGACGACGCCAATGTGGGCCGGTTCTGTGATCTGCTGGACGAGATGTGCCGCCGGACCGAGACGCGGTTCCTGATCATCACGCACCACGCGGTGACGATGAGCCGGATGGACCGCCTGTTCGGGGTGACGATGGGCGAGCAGGGTGTAAGCCAGCTGGTGTCGGTCGACCTGAAGAAAGCCGAGCAGATGGTGGCTTGAGCCGCCCGTCGTTAAGATTTTACGAACATTGAGCCGATATTTCTGGTCTCGCTGCAACCCTTTGCAGTGAGAGGAGGTGGTACGACTGGATGAAAAGGCATTCAGAAAGTGGATGGTCTTTCTGGCGGCGGGAACGCTGACGGTTGCGATCATCCGTCTTTGGATAGGGCTTTGACGTCCTGACAAAGAAAGACCCCGCGAAGTAGCCGCTTCGCGGGGTCACGTCTTCAGTGATAGACTGGAAGACATTCAGGTATACTCAATATGATGCGCTTTTCTTGCCAAAAAGTAAAGCCGAGCGCGCGATCTTGGTTAACGCTTCACGGCAGCGGTCCGGTCTGCCAGAGCGTGATGCGCAGGCCGCCATGGGCGACGGGCGGGCCGGGGTCGGTGAAAGGCAGGGCGGTGGCGTTGGCGAGGCCGGCGTCGGTGGTCACGAGGCCGACGCGCCAGCCGGTGAACCGTTCCGCGAAGGTCTTGCCGAGGGCGCCGTAGAGGCCGAAGAGCTGTTTGCGCTCGCCGATGCGGGTGCCGTAGGGCGGGTTCACCATGACGAGGCCGGGCGGGCCGTCGGGGTGCTGAAGGTCGCTGACGGCATGGTGCAAGATCGTGATGAGGTCGCCGAGGCCGGCGGTCGCCGCGTTGGAGCGCGCGCCCGCGACGGCGCCTGCGTCGCGGTCGCTGCCGTGGAAGTGCAGGGTGGTTCGGGTGTCAGTCTGGCCCCCTTTCAGGTCCTGCCATGCGCTTGCATCGAAATTGGCGAAGCGTTCGAAGGCGAAAGACCGGTCGCGGCCAGGGGCACGACCGAGGGCGATTTCCGCGGCCTCCAGCAGGAAGGTTCCGGAGCCGCACATCGGGTCCAGCACCGGTTCGGTGCCGGTATAGCCGCATTGGCGCAGGAACAGGGCGGCGAGGGTCTCGCGGATGGGGGCCTTGCCGACGAAGGGTTTCTGGCCGCGGCGATGGAGCGGCGCGCCCGACGTGTCGAGGCTGAGCAGGCATTGGTTGTCTTCGATCCGCAGCTGGATGCGGACGGGGTTTTCGCCTTCCAGGGGCGCGCCGGTGACGTGGTGGATGGCGCGGGCGACGCGTTCGGCGGCGGCGCCTTGGTGGTAGATCTTTGATTTGCGGGTCGTGGCCTCGACCGTGACCGGCACGTCGGGGCGCAAAAGGTCCGTCCAGCCGATCTCTCGCGTGCGGGCCTCGAGCTGGTCGAGATGCATGGCCTGGAAGCGGGCGACGCGGGCCAGGACGCGGCCTGCGCCGCGCAGCGCGAGGTTGGCGCGCCAGACGTCCGGCCAATGGCCGCGAAAGCGCACACCGCCGGGGGTGGCCTTGGGCTTGGCGAACCCCGCCGCCTGCGCCTCGTCCTTCAACGCAAGTTCCAGGCCGGGCGGGGCGGTGAGAAAGACCTCGAACGCGCGGCGTGGTGTCATAGGGCGTTCAGGAGCGCGGGCGTGGGCCACGCGTCGGCGGGCATGCCCAGTTCCTGCTGTACGTCCTGCACGGCGGCGCGGGTACCGGAGCCGAGGATGCCGTCGACCCCGCCCACGTCATAGCCACGTGCGGCGAGCTTTTCCTGCAAGCGCTTCATCTGCTCGCCGGAAAGGCCCGGATCGGGATTGCCCGCGTCGAACACCGGCGCGCCTTCGAGCCGGTTGGCGAAATAGGCGGCGGTCAGGACGTAGACGTAGCTTTGGTTCCATTCGAAATAGACGTTGAAGTTCGGGTAGGCGAGAAAGGCCGGCCCGTTATGTCCCTGCGGCAGCAGCACGTTGGCGGGCAGGTCGCCGCGGATCTGGCCGTGGCGCGGCGTGACGCCCATCGCGGCCCATTCGGCGGCGGGCAGCGTGGTCCGCAGGCCCGTCTTGGACCAGTCGAAATTGTCGGGTACGTCGACTTCCTGCAGCCACGGCTCGCCCGCGCGCCAGCCGAGATGTTGCAGCATCTTGCCGCCCGACATCAGCGCATCGGGGGCGGAGGTCTTGAGGTCGACCTGGCCGTCGCCGTCAGCATCGACGCCGTTGTCGATGATGTCCTGCGGCAGCATCTGGACCATGCCGATTTCCCCGGCCCAGGCGCCGGTGGTGCGTACAGGGTCGAAGCCGCCCATCTCGTAGAGCTCCAACGCGGCGAAAACCTGGGGGCGGAAGAGTTCGGGCCGGCGGCAGTCATGCGACAGGGTGACCAGCGCGTTGAGCGTGTTGTAATCGCCTTGGAAACCGCCAAAGTCGGTTTCGAACGCCCAGAAGGCCAGCAGCACCCCGCGCGGCACGCCGTACTCGGCCTCGATCCGGTCGAAGACGGCATCGTACTCCTGTGCCTTGGCAAGGCCGGTGTCGAGGCGACCCGAGCTGATCAGGCGGCGGGCGAACTCGGTGAAGGGTTTCTGGAAGACGCCCTGTTGGCGGTCGGCCTGAAGCACGCTCTGATCCTGGCGTACAGAGGAGAAAAAGCTGTTCACGCTGTCCGGTGCGTGGCCGCGGGCAATCGCCTCTTGCCGGAGCGCGTCGACGAAGCCGGAGAACGAGCCACCGCAGCTTTGACCATAGGCGGTCGTGGCGGTGCAGAGCGAGAGGGCGAGAGCGAGGCAGCGGATCATTCAGTACTTCCTTTTTTGCGTCAGAGTGCAGCAGCGGACGGGCCGAGGCCAGTCCGGAAAACCTGTAGTTTCGGATGCGTGTTATTCAATATCACCTGGCCCGAACGCGCGGGCGGGCGGCGGCGTTTCATCCGACGCGCTTTGCCGGGTGTGCAACGCTGTGCGCCGCAGGGCAAAGAGTGCCGGTTCCAAGGCCCGGTAACTTGCGAGGCCGGTCGAAATTAACCTTTTGTTAACCTTTGGTCGTGCAGAGATCGGATCACATGTGCGAACGGAACGACCGAAGAAGACCGAAGGGTGGCGAAGCGACGACTGCGTGTGCTGATCGTGGAAAGCGATGCGGCGCTGGGCCGGGTGTGGCAGCGGCACCTGGAACGGCACGGTATGTTCGTGCGGTTGGAGCATGACCAGCAGGGCGCACTGGATGCGCTGAGCGAAACCCGCTGTGACGTCGTGGTGCTGAACCTGATCCTGACGCGCAGCAGCGCCTTTGCCATTGCAGACGCGGCCGAGGCACGGTTTCCCGGTGTGCCGATCCTGTTCGTCTCGAGTACGTCGTTCTTTGCGGACGGGTCGGTTTTCGGGCTGTGCGCCAATGCACGGGCCTTCGTCAGCGCCGATACGCCGCCCGACGACCTGACGGCGATGGTGGAGCATTACGCGCGTTCGGGCTGAGCCGGGGCCTCGGGCGCGGCCAGCCGGGTCTCGATCCTGGACGTCTGTTCCAGCGTCCGGTGCACGGGGCACTTGTCGGCAATCTCCAGCAGGCGCTGGCGCTGGTCGTCGCTGAGCGCGCCCTTGAGACGGATGGTGCGAATGAAACTGTCGATCTTGGCGGGGCTGGTGCAGTCGGCATCCTGGGCATGGACCTTGTCGTGGGTGACGTCGACCGAGACGTGCTCGAGCGGCCAGCCCTTGCGACGGGCATACATCCGGATGGTCATTGACGTGCAGGCACCCAGGCCCGAGGCGAGAAAGCCATAGGGGCTCATGCCGCGGTCGGTGCCGCCATATGCTTCGGGTTCGTCGGCGCGGACATGGTGGCGCGGGCCGGCGTGGATGTCTTGCAGGAACCCGTCGGGATCCACCTCGCACACACGCACGACGCCTTCGGGCGCGCCGGGGGGCGGCGCGGGATGCTTGAGGTCGAGATAACGCTGCGCCCAGGCGGCGATCACGCCGGCGGCGTACTCGGCATCACCGGGGTCGGTGACCAGGTGGTTCGCGCTATCGAGGGTGACGAAGCTCTTGGGATGTTTCGCGGCCTTGAAGATTTCGGTCGCGTTGTGGATGCCGACAGTTTCGTCGCGCGGGGCGTGCAGCACGAGAAGCGCGCGCTTGAGACCGGCGATGCGGGGGGCGAGTTTCTCGGCGCGGACATCCTCGACGAATTTCTGGCCGATGCGGATGCGGCGACCGCCCAGCTCGACCTCGGCCGAGCCGTCGGCGGCGATCCGGTCTAGCGCGCCACCGAAATTGTGGGTGACATGGCCCGGGTCGAAAGGCGCGGCAATGGTGGCGACCGCGCGGGCGCTGACGATGCGCGACGCGGCGGCCAGCACGGCGGCACCGCCGAGAGAGTGGCCGATCAGCAGGCTGGGGGGCATGCCGCGCGCCGACAGGGCGTCGGCGGCCAGGACGAGATCCTCGATGTTCGAGGTGAACGACGTGTTCTCGAACTCGCCTTCGGAATGACCCAGCCCGGTGAAATCGAATCGCAGCACGGCGATGCCCGCGCCCGCCAGCCTTGCCGCGATGCGGCGTGCGGCCGGGATGTCCTTGGAGCAGGTGAAGCAATGGGCAAAGAGCGCGGTGGCCAGGTGCGGCCCCTCGGGCAGGTCGAGCCGGGCGGCCAGATCATGCCCGTCATGGCCCTTGAATGTGAAACGTTCGCTTGGCATCGGAAATCCTCTCGGTTGCTTTCAAGATGGCGGTTCCGGGCCGAAGCGTAAGGTGTGTTTCACGGTCGTCTCGGGAATGTGAGGCTGTCCGCGGCGTGGGCAGAGCAATATGGGAGGCAGAGCCCCTGTTTTGTTGCCGCCTCCCCTTGGGCTGTGCCATGGTGGCGGCATGGTTGGAAGGTGATAGACGCCGGAATGTCCAGCGATTTCCTGATCGCCAAGTCGGTCATCCTGGTCCTTGCCCTTGGGTGCGGGGGCGTGGGGTTGTTCGCGCTGAGCGACACGTTCATGACGTCGCAGCCTGGCGGCGCGGTCGATCCGGAGGCGCCAGAGACAGACGGTGCCTCCGAGACAACCGGACCCGCGATGGCAAACGGCGGCGGCACGGCCCTGGAGCGCGAGGTCGCGCAAAGGGTGTCGGAGCATCTGACGCGTCTGGAGTGCCGGGAGGTCACGGTGCGGCGGGTGACCGCGACCGCGACGATCGTGCCGGAAGAGGAAACCAGCCACGGGTTCGAGGGGCATTTGCTGGACGGGGTCGTGACCTTGGAAGGCCAGAGCGGGCCCGAGCGCATCCGGCTGGCGGGTTCGGGCAAGGGGCCAACGGGCGCGGTGAGTGCCGTCGACATGGCGCTGCGTGAGTTCGGGGATCGCCTGAAGTTGACGGAAATCTTCGAGGCGAATTGCAGGGGAACCTGAGAATGCCTTGGCTCGCGACAGGGTGAAGTCGCTGGGGTTCCGATGCCGACGAACTGTCGAGCCCGATCAGGCAAGACCCATCAGCGCGGCGTCGAAGGGATACTTCGTCAGGTTCTCAAAGCCCGTCTCGGTGATCAGCACCTGATCTTCGAGCTTGATCGAGAAATCTCCACCGACCTCCCCCACCAGCGCCTCGACGCAGAGGGTCATGCCCGGCTCCAGCACGTAATCGAACGATCCGGGGACGGCCTGATCGGGATAGGCCACGAGGGGCCATTCGTCACACAGGCCGACGCCGTGCATGAGGCAGCCGTATTTCTGCGCCTGGTAGCGGTCGTCGAGCACATGGGTGCCCGCTGTCAGTTCCGGAATCGAGACGCCGGGTCTGAGCATTTCCATGTTGGTCATGATGTGCTCGTGCGCGTGCTGCATGGCGTAGATCATGTCGGGGCGCGGTTTGCGGTCTCCGATCCACCAGCTGCGCGAGATATCGACGCAGATGCCGTAGCTGCCGACGAGATCCGTATCGAACGAGATGATCTCGTCGGGCTGCGTGATGCGGGGTCCGCATTCCTGGAACCACGGGTTCGAGCGGGGGCCGGAGGCAAGCAGGCGGGTTTCGATCCATTCGCCGCCACGGCGGATGTTCTCGGCGTGCAGGACGGCCCAGATGTCGTCTTCGCTGGTCTGGCCTAGCGGCACGTTGAGCCGGGCGAAATGCTCCATTTCCGCCACCGCCGTTTCGCAGGCGTGAGAGGCGCAGCGCATGGCGAGGATTTCATCGGAGCCTTTCACGGCGCGGCATTTCTCCGTCAGCTCCTCGCCTTCCATGATCTGCAGGCCCTGAGCCTCGAGTGCGCGAAGGCCGTGCAGCATGATCTTGTCCACCGCGAGGCGGGTGTTGCCGGGAGCGCGTTCCGTCAACAGTACGCGCACCTCGTTCGAGAAGGTGTCGGCGGCCACGTCCACCTTGTCGCCCCGGTCGAAATAGAACAGGTCGGCGCCGGAGCGTTGTTCGCGCACCAGCGGGTTGAACGTGCTGAGGAACGGCGAGTTCTTGTAGTCCCACATCACCATGTAGCCGTCGGCGCAGACCAGCAGGGCGCGGAACGGGTTGTGGGTGTTCCAGAGCTGCATGTTGGTCGAGTCGGTGGCGTAGCGGATGTTGAGCGGGTCGAAGACCAGGAGGCCGGCATAGTCGCGGTCCTGGATGAAGCGGGTCAGGCGCTGCCAGCGGTAGCGGCGCATGGCTTGCAGGTCGGGGAGCTGCAGGCCTGCGGCTTCCCATTCGCGGAACGCCAGCTGGGTGGGTCCGATCTCGATCCGGTCGGCGTCGTTGGGGGTGTTGTCGCCCAGAACGGGGCCACGGGTGGGGTCGATCTTGCGCGTGTCGCGGTGATGGATGTTCATCCGGCAGGCCTCCCTCAAGCCAGCTTGACGGAGGCGCGACGGGGCGGCCCGCCGGAACGCGACATGATTTTTGGTCGCTTTCTGACAGGTGGGGCGAAATCTTGAAAAGATTTCGGGGCGTTTTCTTTCCAAGAAAACGTCCCTGAGGTCAGGTGCTGCGCACCGTGTCGATCATCAGTTGCACGTTGTCGGGGTCGGCATCCGGGGTGATGCCGTGGCCGAGGTTGAAGATGTGCGGGCCGCCGCGGAACGCCTCAACCACGGCGCGGGTTTCGCGCACCAGGTCGTCGCCGCCGGTGACCATGTGGGACGAGGCGAGGTTGCCCTGCACGCAGCCGTCCTTTTGCACGTGTTCGGCGGCCCAGTCGGGGCTCACGGAATTGTCGATGGCGACGCAGTCTGCGCCGGTCTTTTCGTGGAAGCCGATATAGCCGTCGCCGGCTTCGCGGGGAAAGGCGATGACGGGGATGCCGGGGTGTTTTTCCTTGAGCGCCGAGATGATGCGGCGGGTCGGCGCCACCGCGAAATCTTCGAAATCCTGGCCTTTGAGGGAGCCGGCCCAGCTGTCGAAGACTTTTACCGCCTCGGCGCCGGCGTCGATCTGGGCCGAGAGGTATTGGATGGTTGCTTCGGTGATACGTTCCATCAGCGCCTCGAAGAGCGGGCGGTTTTCGGATTTGAGCGCGTGGGCGGGGCCCTGGTCGGGCGTGCCGCGGCCGGCGATCATGTAGGTAGCGACGGTCCAGGGGGCGCCGGCAAAGCCGATGAGCGTGGTCTCGGGGGGCAGGGCGCCCGAAAGGTTGCGGACGGTCTGGTAAATGGGGTTCAGGGTTTCGTGCACCTCGTCGGCGGGGCCAAGCTTGTCGAAATCCGCCTGGGACGTGATGGTCGACAGGCGCGGGCCCTCGCCGGTGACGAACCACAGGTCGGCGCCGAGCGCCTGCGGGACCAGCAGGATATCGGCGAAAAGGATTGCCCCGTCAAAGCCGTAGCGGCGGATGGGTTGCAGCGTGACCTCAGTGGCCAGATCGGGGTTGTAGCACAGCGACAGGAAATCCCCGGCCTTTTCGCGCGTGGCGCGATATTCGGGCAAATAGCGCCCGGCCTGGCGCATCATCCAGATCGGCGGCGTTGCCTGCGTCTCGCCGGCGAGGGCCTTGAGAATGGTTTTCTTTGGCGCCATGTGCGGTCTCCCTTTTGGTGGTTTGGTCCGCTTTGAGCCTTGGAAAGTCAACCAAAACTTGTCAGCCCAGATTTACACGTCTAGACCGTCTGCATGACAGTGACGATGCCCACCCCCGCCGCGCCGCTGAAGATCGGCACACGAGGTTCCCCGCTTGCGCTGGCCCAGGCGAACGAGACGCGCGACCGGCTGGCGGACGCGTTCGACCTGCCGCACGAGGCGTTCCAGATCGTGGTGATCAAGACCACGGGCGACCGGGTGATCGACCGGCCTTTGAAGGAAATCGGGGGCAAGGGTCTGTTCACCCGCGAGATCGAGGAGGCGATGCTGTCGGGCGAGATCGACATCGCGGTACACTCGATGAAGGACATGCCGGTGTTGCAGCCCGAGGGGCTGATGCTGGACACGTACCTGCCGCGCGAGGACGTGCGCGATGCCTTCGTGTCGCCGCGCTACGAGGGGCTGGCGGGCCTGCCCGAGGGCGCCAAGGTGGGCACGTCGAGCCTGCGGCGCAAGGCGCAGGTGCTGGTGAAGTTTCCGCATCTTCAGGTGGTGGAGTTTCGCGGTAACGTACAGACAAGATTGAAGAAACTGGATGACGGCGTGGCGGAATGCACCTTTCTGGCCATGGCCGGGCTGAACCGGCTGGGACAGCCCGAGGTGGCGGTGGGCGCGGTGGATACCGATGACATGCTGCCCGCCGTGGCGCAGGGGGCGATCGGGATCGAGCGGCGTGCGGATGACAGCCGCGCGGCAGAAATGCTGGCGGCGATCCATGACGTCGAGACGGGCAAGCGGCTGGCGGCGGAGCGGGCCTTTCTGGCGACGCTGGACGGGTCCTGCGAGACGCCGATTGCCGGGCTGGCGGAGTTGCAGGGCGACACGATCCGGCTGCGCGGCGAGGTGCTGCGGCCCGATGGCAGCGAGAGCCTGAGCGACGAGGGCGAGGCGCCCGTCGAGGACGGGGCCAAGCTGGGCGACGCGCTGGCGCGGGGGCTGCTGGAGCGCGCGGGGCCGGGGTTCTTCGACTGGCGCGAGTGAAAAGGTTAACGGCCTTGTTTTGCTGATTTCGGACATCGGTACCTGCGTCGGTATCCGGGTGGTATCGCGGCGGTGGAGACGTCGGCAGGCCGGGGCGTTAATGCGGCGTGCGGTGGGACGTGTGGGTTTTCACCCACCCAACGTAGTATTGACGGACTCCGGGGCGCGGGGCATCGTCGGTGGATGCGGATCGAGGACAAGACCGATACCACCCTGACCCTGGTCGATGAGCAGGCGGACAAGAAGCTGGGGTTGACGCTGGCCGGCGTGTTCGTGGCGGGCATGAGCCTCTTCATGGCGTGGGAGGGCTTTCCCGAATTGCTGTTGCCGGGAGCGGTGCTGATCGTCGTGATGGTGGTCTACTGGAAGCGCAGCAAGATGCGATCCGTGCTGGTCTTCGACCGGGCGGCGGACCGGGTGCATCTGACGGTGACGGACCGCAAGGGTGCCGAGGAATGGGAATGGCGGTTGAGTGACGTCGAAACCGCCGTGATCGGCACGGTGGGCGCCCAGGGCACGGATAGCGGGATCGACCGGCCGCATTTGCGCCTGACGGACGGAACCTATGTGCCGATGCGGCCCTATCACGCGGCGGGCAGCCAGAGTTGGCACGCGGTGGCGGCGGTGAAGCTGTTCCTGGGGCAGAAGCTGGAGGATGCGCCGGTGGGGTGGTTGCCGCCCGAGGCGTTCGACAGGTATTTCGGGGACGAGATGGCGCGGCTTTACGAGAAGTAGAGGGCGTTGCGGCCCGTGGGTTTGCACCCACCAGAGGTGGGTTTTCATCCACCAAAGGTGGGTTTTTACCCACCCTACGCGGTTGGCGATGGGCTTTTGCAGCGTGAGGTCCCGGGTCAGGCCCGGGACGGGTATCAGGTTTCCGATGCGCGCGTGAGGGACAGGCGGGCGGTTTCCAGGTGTTCCTTCATGATGGTCGCGGCGCGTTCGGGTTCGCGGGCGCGCAGGGCGTCGAGGATCTGGCGGTGCTGGGTGTTATAGGTGGTGATCGTCGGCTCATCCAGCGTCAGGCGGCGCATGCGGGTCCAGTCGTCCTGGCCGCGGACGCTGCCGATCTGGGTCAGGATCCACACCAGAAGGCCGTTGCGGGTGCTGTCGGCGATGGCGCGGTGAAACTGCGTGTCGGCCTCGGAGAACGCGGCGGGGTCATCGAGACTGGCCTCCATCTGCTCGCACAGAGCCTCCATCCGGTCGAAATCGGCGTGGCGGCCGTGCAGGACCGACAGGCGGCAGCTGTGCGGCTCGAGCGCGAATCGGGCATCCATCAATTCCAGCGGCGTGGCATTGTCGATGGCGCTGGCCGCCGCCGTCTCGGTCTTGTGCAGAACATAGGTGCCGCTGCCCGGCCGGATCTCGACAAAACCTTCGGATTCCAATTGCATGAGCGCCTTGCGCACGGTGCCGCGCGCGGCGCCGTAGGTATCGGCCAGCACCCGTTCGGGCGGCAGGCGGTCATGCTGTTGCAGCGTGCCCTTGGAAATTTCGCGCCGGATGAGGCCGGCGATATCGGCCGCGCCCATTCTTTGTGCGTCACCCACTGTGATTCCTCCGTTAACTGGACCAATTATATACCATATAGCGGCCATTTCCAGCAAAATCTGCATGTTTGGATCAAATTCGGTTGACTTTTGGATTGAGCCTCGGAATCGTGAAGGGGCTGGGCGGTATCGCGATGCCTGCCCATGCCACCTAAAATACCAGCCGCTTCTTGGTCCCAGACCGAAGCAAGGCGGCACAACATCAGGGAGCTGAACCGTGGCTGAAATGGATCTTGAGAAATTTGTCGAGGCCCCCGGGCGCGACGAGAAAATCAAAGAAGTCCGCAAGATGATCGATGCGAAGGGCATCGAGTACCTTTATCTGCAATTCGTGTCGGTGACCGGCAAGATCATGGGCAAGGGCATTCCTGCCGATCACTGGGAAACCGTCGCGAAGAAGGGCTTTCAACTGGTCTATGGCGCCACCGTGAACCTGTTTACCAACCGCGCGGGCGACTACCTGGGCTATGGCCCGGAAGCGGCCGAGCTGGTGGGCATCCCCGAGCCGGAAACCTTCATGCAGTTGCCGTGGGCGCCGACGATCGGCCGGTTCTACTGCACGCTGTTCCGCAACCGCGAGGAAAAGGAAAATCCGGGCGGCTTTCTGACCTCGGATTGCCGGGGCAACCTGCGGCGGATGCACGAGGACTTCAAGAAGAAGCATGGCCGGAGCCTTCGGATCGGGACCGAGCCGGAAATGATGTGGCTGAAGTTCGATGAGAACGGCAAGCCGCGCGACGGCTTCTCCAAGCCCTACTGCTATCACATCGACCAGTTCGAGAGCCTGCGGCCTGTCTCCATGCAGGTGATCCGCTATGCGCGGCAGATGGGCCTGGACATGATCCAGGGCGACCACGAGGACGCGCCCGGCCAGCTGGAGCTGAACTGGATGTTCGACGACGTGCTGCGCAACGCGGACCGTCTGACCACCTATCGCCAGATCTGTGCGCAGGTCGCGCGCGAGAACGGCATTTTCGCCTGCTTCATGACCAAGCCGTTCATGGGCGTGTCGGCGAGCGGTTGCCACCACAACATGAGCCTGTGGCGCGGCGGCGAGGACGAGTTCGTCAAGTGCGGCAACGACCCCAAGGACCTGCCGGGGATGAAAGAGAACTACATGTACGTCAAGGGCGGCGAGAACACGTTCATGCCCGATGACGACGACCCGCAGATGCCTGGCAAGGAAGGCCTCGAGGCGATCGGCGGCGTGGTGCATCACCTGCAGGCGCTGACCGCGGTGGGCTGTTCGACGGTGAACTCCTATCGCCGTCTGTGGGACACGGGCTTCTGGGCGCCGGTCTTTGCCGACTGGGGCTTCCAGAACCGCACCACCGGCCTGCGCGTGTCGGCGCCGGGGCGGTTCGAGTACCGCTCGGTCGACAGCATGGTGAACCCGTACCTGATGGGCTCGACCCTGCTGGCGGCGATGGATGACGGCATCGACAACAAGCTGGACCCGGGCGCGCCCGAGGAGCGCAACATCTACGCCGCGATCGAGGCCGGCAAGCAGGTCAAGAAGCTTCCGATGTCGCTCGGCGAGGCGCTGGACTTCTTGAAGAACGATGAGGTCGTTCAGCGCGGGATGCCCGGCGAGATGTACCGGCTTTACGACGAGTACAAGCACGACGAATACGCCCGGTTCATGTCTACCGTGACGGACTGGGACAAGGACACGTACATGGAGTGTCTGCCCTGAGGCACCCCATGCGTCTGGCGGCGGGTTGAGGAGCCCGCCGCCGATCTAACGACTATGCAACCCAGAGGAGGCGTTTCGCGATGTGTGGAATTGCTGGACTAATCTACAAGGGCAAGAGCAGCGACGTGGGGTCGGAGATGACCTCGATGCTGCTGGCGCTCAAGCACCGGGGGCCGGACAGCACCGGCTACGCGGTATACGGTGAACCGACCGAGGGCGATTACATCATGCGCCTCAAGGTGGCCGAGGCCGAGGACATGGAAAAGGGCCGCGGCGTTCACAAGGTGATCGAGGACCGGATCGCCTATGTCGAGCAGGTCATGGAAGAGCATGGCGCCAAGATCAAGTCCAAGGAAGCGCCGCTGGAATACGCGCTGCGCTACGTGTTCAGCGGGGCCGACAATGTCGGCGAGATGGCCGAGCATATCGAGGAAACCGACGGGATCGAGATCCTGTCGATGGGCAATGGGCTGGAGCTGATCAAGGACCTGGGCGATGCGTCGGTGGTGTCGAAAGCCTATGGGCTGAACGATTTCAAGGGCACGCATGCCATCGGGCACACGCGGATGGCCACGGAATCGGATGTCGACATCAAGTCGGCGCACCCCTACTGGGCGTTTCCCTATAACGACGTGAGCGTGGTGCATAACGGCCAGATCACGAATTACTGGATCATGCGCCGCGAAATGGAGCGCAAGGGCCACCGGTTCATGTCGAACTGCGACAGCGAGCTGCTGGCGGTCTATACCGCGCATAACCTGGCCAACGGCATCACGCTGGAGGAAAGCCTGCGCAAGTCGATCGAGGAGATCGACGGGGTGTTCACCTACCTGGTGGCCACCAAGGACCAACTGGGCATGGCGAAGGACACGATGGCGGCGAAACCGCTGGTTCTTTACGAATCCGACGACCTGATTGCCATGGCGAGCGAAGAGGTGGCGATCCGCGCGATCCTGCCGCAGGAAATCGACACGACAGATCCCTATGATGAGGAGGTCCGGGTATGGCAAGCGTAAGCGACGCAGAACTGAAAAAGATGACCCAGGAGGAGCGGGTGACCGCGCTGGGGATGCGGACCGAACAGCTGACGGGCAAGTCGCTGTATGTCGAGTTCGACCCGGATGCTGAGGAGCGGTTCACCTATCCGTGGGCGCCTGATGTCGACTTCAACAAGCGGACCGAGATCGACTGTGACGGCAAGACCGTGACGGAAGTGAACTCGAACATCCGCGAGCTGATGCGCGAGGGCTATGGCACGATCGTGTTGCAGAACCCGCGCGGGATGCACAGCCTTGGCGTGGGCATCCTGAGCAAACTGAACCTGATCATCGAGGGTTCGACGGGCTATTTCGCGGTTGGTCTGATCGACGGGCCGAACGTGCGCATCAGCGGGCGTGTGGGCTGGTCCTGCGGCGAGAACATGATGTCCGGGACGATCATGATCGAGAAGAACGCAGGCTCGACCTTTGGCGCGGCCATTCGGGGCGGTGACCTCGTGTGCCGCGGCTCGGTGGGCTCGCGGACGGGGATCGACCAGAAGGGCGGCACGATCATCGTCGGTGGTGATACCGGCGCGCTCAGTGGCTTCATGATGCAGCGGGGCCGGATGGTGGTCTGCGGCAACGCGGGCAAGAACTTGGGCGACTCGATGTATGACGGCACGATCTATGTGGGCGGAGAAATCAAGAGCCTGGGCGTGGACGCGGTTGAGGCGGAACTGACCGAGCTGGACAAGAAGTGGCTGACGCGGAAGCTGACGCAATACGGCCTGATGCCCGACAAGGGTGTGGATCATTTCACCAAGATCGTCGCGGGCAAGATGTTGTGGAACTACGACAACCTCGAGCCGACCGAGAAGAAACTGATTTTGTAATGGTGGGGTGAAACCCCACCCTACGCCGGGCGTGTAGGGTGGGATTGCAACCCACCTCACCATGCACGAAGGAGACAAACATGGCTGATGGTGATCTGCCGCAGAAAAAACAGCTGGACCGCGATGTGAACCGCATCGGTGACAGCTTCATCTTCCCGCCGCGTGTGATGGATGACATCCACATCAAGTCCGAGCTTGGCCGCTACCGGATGCGGGGGTTTTCGCTGTTCAAGAAGATCCCGCACTGGGATGACCTGACATTCCTGCCCGGCACGCTGACGCGGTTCGTGATCGAAGGCTATCGCGAGAAATGCGAGACCAAGACCGTGATCGGCCCGCGCGCCAAGGTGCCGCTGGAGCTGGATATACCGGTCTATATCACCGGCATGTCGTTCGGCGCGCTCAGCTACGAGGCGAAGACCGCGCTGGCGCGGGGCGCCACGATGGCGGGCACGGCGACCTGTTCGGGCGAGGGGGGCATGATCCCCGACGAGCGGCGCTATAGCTCCAAGTGGTTCTACCAGTGCATCCAGTCGCGCTATGGCTTCAACCCCAACCACCTTGTTCTGGCCGATGGCTGCGAGTTCTTCATCGGACAGGGCTGCAAGGTGGGCCTGGGCGGGCACCTGATGGGTCAGAAAGTGACCGATCAGGTGGCCGAGATGCGCAGCTTGCCCGCGGGGATCGACCAGCGCTCGCCGGCGCGGCACCCCGACTGGCTGGGCCCGGACGACCTGGCGCTGAAGATCCAGGAGATCCGCGAGGCGACAGACTGGCAGATCCCGATCCAGTTGAAGCTGGGGGCGAGCCGCGTGTTCGACGATGTGCGGATGGCGGTGAAGTGCGACCCGGACAGCATCTATATCGACGGGATGGAAGGTGGCACGGGCGCGGGTCCGCACCTTGCGACCGAGGATACCGGCGTGCCGGGCATGGCGGCGATCCGTCAGGCGCGGAAAGCCATCGACAGCCTTGGCAAGCGCGGCGAGATCAGCCTGGTCTACGCGGGCGGGATCCGGAACGGCGCGGACGTGGCCAAGGCCATCGCGCTGGGCGCGGATGCCATCGCGATCGGCCACTCGGCCATGATGGCGCTGAACTGCAACAAGGATATCCCCGAGGCCAACTATCCCGAGGAAATCGGGGCCGAGCCGGGCTATTGCTATCACTGTCACACGGGCCGCTGCCCGGTGGGTGTGGCGACGCAGGATCCCAAGCTGCGCGAGCGGCTGGACCCGGACGAGGCGGCGGAACGCGTGTACAACTTCCTGCACACGCTGACCATCGAGGCGCAGCTGTTCGCACGGGCGTGCGGCAAGACCTACCTGCACAGCCTCGAGCCCGAGGACCTGGCCGCGCTGACGATGGAGGCCTCGGCCATGGCGGGGGTTCCGCTGGCGGGCACCAGCCATACGGTTGGCGTCGAGGATTATCACCATTTCTAATCGGTGGGTTTGAAACCCACCCTACGGATATCGCGTAGGGTGGGGTTTCACCCCACCTCCCGACAAGGAGGGAAAACAATGGCTGGATCACAGTATCGCGGATCACAGATTACCGATGTCGACCAGTTCCTGAAGGACAAGGACGGGCTTGGCTCGGAACGTGAAAAGGAAATCGGGCAGCATATCGGGTATCGCTATGACGTGAACCTTGTGCCGGACTATGACCGGATCACGCCGTTCCTGGAAAAGTACATGGAAACAATGGGCTGGGACGACCTGAACTGGCTGGAAGACGTGCACATGGGCTACGAGGAGGGCGCGCCGGCGGTGTTCGACCGCAACAACAATGGCTGGGTGCGGGTGCCCGATTCTATCGACCTGCCGGACAACCAGCAGGACCGGGACATGATCGCGCGGGAGCTCTTGATCAAGTTCCAGATGTCGGACCGGCACCCTTTGGTGAACCTGCGCAAGGCCTATATGAAGTTCTGAGAGGACTTTGAAAGGACCAGACATGACGCGCCCGATCAATATCGCCTGCCTGCAGACACGGCCCATGCCCGATTTCGCATCGGCCTGGGCGGAGGCTCGGCCCCTGGCCGAGAGGGCGGTGGCAAAGGGCGCGCAGGTTCTTTTCCTGCCGGAATATTGCGGCGGACTGAAAACGGAGGGTGCGGCTGTGGCGGCGCCCTCTGCCCCGGAAGGCGAGCATCCGTTCCTGCGCGACGCGCAGGCGTTTGCGAAAGAGGCGGGCGTGTGGATGAACCTCGGGTCCGTCGCGGTGGACGGACCGGACGGGCGGATCATCAATCGCGGGATCATGCTGGATGATCAGGGCAGGGTCACGGGGCGGTATGACAAGATCCACATGTTCGACATTCAGTTGAGCGAGACGGAAGTTTATCGCGAGAGCGAGCGGGTGGCGCCGGGGTCTCGGGCCGTCATTCACGACACGCCGTTCGGGCGGATCGGGCATACGATCTGCTATGATCTGCGGTTTCCGATGCTGTGGCGCGGGCTGGCGCAGGCAGGGGCGGAGATGCTGATTTGCCCCGCCGCCTTTACCAGGAAGACGGGCGAGGCGCATTGGCATGTGCTGAACCGGGCAAGGGCGATCGAGACCACGCGCTTTGTCGTCAGTCCCTGTGCCATCGGGCCGGTGCCGGGTGGGGGCGAATGCTACGGCCATTCGCTGATCCTCGGGCCCTGGGGCGAGGTGCTGGCCGAGGGCGGCACGGAGCCCGGCGTCGTACAGGCGGAGATCGACCTGGATGACGTGGACAAGGCCGCCGGTCGGGTGCCGAGCCTGACCAGCGACCGGGATTTCGACATGGAAACGCCAGACCCCGAGAGGAGCGTGGCATGACATCTTTGGCGGCCCAACTGGGGCAAAGCTATTCCGACAATCCGCTGCGGCTGGGGTTTTTGAAGTGGCAGTGCCATGTGCGGCAGCTGGCGATGCGCAACAATGACGGGCGCCCCGATGACGCGATCATGCCGGAAGTGACGCCCGAAGGGCATGAGGCGCCCATGGGCGTGGTGATCACGCTTTTGAACAAGGCGCCGGGCTATTCGGTGACGCCGGAGTTGCAGCATATGGCGGCCAAGACCAACGACCCGGCGCAGCGGCGGCAAAACGCGCTGCAGTTCCTGTCGGCGACGTATTATCAGAAGGCCAAGGAGTTCTCGGACATCCTGACCGCGACCTTCCCGCCGGGCAGCGAAGGCGCCAAGGCGCTGCACGAGGCGGGGCATGCCACGTTGCGCTTTGATGCCTACGGTCAGGAGTTCGAGCTGGCTTGCAAGGTCTGGCGGCTGGCGCCGCACAACCTGCTGCACCAGGCGACGATGGCGCATAATGTCCTGTTCAACCCGGCCTTGCCACCCGCGACCGAGGTGCTGGGATTCGAGCCCGACTGGGACGCGAGCCGGGCCGATCCGCCGGTGGGCGGGCGGCGGTAGTCTTTCTATTTGGACGTCTTGCCGATGAAGGATCGTGGGGGGCGCTGACCGCGCCGATGCGCGCAAAAGAAATCGTGCTTCGGGGAAGACCCATGCGCGCAGGATGCTGAACGAGTATTAAGAGCCGAAGCTGGACGAGGGGGTGAAAGAGGTGCTGCTGGCGTATATTGCCGGGCGCGAGCGCGAAAACCCGACGCGATGGATCAGGAGTTTCAAGACGCGCAGCGGCGCGGGAGAGTGACGCACATGGGCAACCTGCCGTATCTGAACCTTAAGGACCCGACGTTCTCGACCCGGGCGCCGGAAGTCATCGCCGCGCGGGAGGCCCATTGGTGCGCCGAGACGCCCTTTGGCCTGGCGGTGCTGCGGTACCGGCAGGTGGGCAAAATCCTGCGCGACCGGCGGTTTCGACAAGGCAGCCATAACTGGCCGGAGACGGTGGGCATCGAAGGCGCTTTCGCGGATTTCTGGCGCGATTCCGTGATCGGGCGCGAGGGGGACTCGCACCAGAAGTTGCGGGCGCTGGCGGTGCCGGCGCTGAGCGAGGACTACGTGCTGTCGCTGGTCCCTGCGTTCGACGAGATCGCACGGGACCTTTGCGCGGACCTGCGCGAGAAAACCACATGCGAGTTCCAGTCGGCGTTCTGCGAGCCGTTCGCGGGGCAGGCGATCACGACGCTGCTGGGCATGGAACGCGAGGCGTGGCCGCTGGTGGCGCATAATGCCGCCGACCTGGGGCTGGCGATGGGGATCGAGGCGCCGAAATACCAGGAGCGGTTCAACGCGGCGTGTGAGACTCTGTTCCAGTTGGCCGACCAACTGGTGACAAAGGTGCGGCGCGGCGAGGACAGCGAAAGCTACGTGGCCCGCATGGTGGCGGAGTTCGATCGCAATGGCGACTGCACGCATGAGGAATTGCTGAACACCATCGTCATTTCCATCTTTGGCGGCGTGGATACGACGCGGGCCTTGCTGGGGCTTGGCCTGTCGCTGTTCATCGAGAACCCCGAGCAGTGGCAGATGCTGCGCGAGGACGAGAGCCTGATCCCCAACGCGGTGGAAGAGTTCATCCGGGCAAGGCCCACCACGACGTGGTCCACCCGTGAGGCCGTGGAAGATGTGGAAATGGACGGGATGGTGATCCCCAAGGGAACGGTGCTGAACCTGCTGGTCCATGCGTCGGCCCGAGACCCGGAGATCTGCGAGGATCCGGCGTTCGACATCACGGTGAGGCGCAAGCGGCATTTCGGGTTCGGCGGAGGGGCGCATCACTGTATCGGTCATTTCGTGGCGCGGACGGATACGGGCTGTGCGCTGGATGCATTGCGGCAGACGTTCCGTACGGTGGCGTATGACGGCGCGCCGGAATGGCTGCCGGACAGCGGGAACACCGGTGCGCTGAGCCTGCCGATAAAATACGAGATCGCGTGATGCGGGGCCGGGGGCGAAGGGTCTGACCCGCAACCGAAAGCGGATTTTTAAGCAGCCGCCCGTGACGGAACTGCGGCGCGAGGGCGGTTGTGTAGCGGTTACAACGGAGCCCCGGGTGACGGCGCCCGGGGTCAATTTGCCCTGCATGGCCATGCCGAAAGCGAGATCGTGGAGCACGTCATGGCGCAAGGCGCGCCGTCGCGCCTGCCGTTCAGGTATATCGGGGCGGATGCGACGATGAGCGGGGGGAATGGAGAGCGGCGCGGAGGTTTGAGATTATTCGTACGAATAATCTTGGGGAAGAATTTTCGTGCGAAAATTCTGGCGCTCAGTGGCGGGCGAGGTCGTTGAGGATCGGGCAGTCGGGGCGGTTGTCGCCGGCGCAGCAGTCGATGAGATGGCCGAGCGTGTCGGCCATGGACTGCAGCTGTTCGATCTTCTCGTTGATATGTTCGAGATGCTGGCGGGCGATGGCCTTGACGTCGGCGCTGGCACGGGTGTCGTCCTCGTAGAGGGCCAGCAGGATGCGGCACTCCTCGATGGAAAATCCCAGCGCGCGGGCGCGGCCGATGAAGGCCAGCTTGTGCAGGTGCTGATCCGAGAAGTCGCGATAGCCGTTGGCGCCACGGTCGGGCGTGATGAGGCCGATTTCTTCGTAGTAGCGGATGGTCTTGGGCGGCAGGCCGGTGCGGTCGGAGACTTGGGATATGTTCATCAGGTTCCCTCTGGCGAGAGGCGGCGCAGGCGCAGGGCGTTGGTCAGCACGAAGACCGAGGAGAGCGCCATGGCGCCGGCGGCGAGCATGGGGGACAGGAGCGTGCCGGTGACAGGGTAGAGCACGCCGGCGGCCACGGGAATGAGCGCGGCATTGTAGGCAAAGGCCCAGAAGAGGTTTTGCCGGATGTTGCGCAGCGTGCGGCGCGAGACATGCAGGGCGGTCAGTACGCTTTTGGGGTTGCCGGAGACAAGCACCACGTCGGCACTTTCGATCGCGATGTCGGTACCGGTGCCCATGGCGATACCTGTATCGGCCTGCGCCAGCGCCGGGGCGTCGTTGATGCCGTCGCCGACGAAGGCGACCCGGCCGTGGACCTTCTGCAGGCGGGCGATGGTGTCGCGCTTGTCGGCGGGCAGGACCTCGGCCTCGACATGGTCGATGCCCAGTGCGACGGCGACGGCGTGGGCGGTAGCCGGCGTGTCGCCGGTGACGAGGGCGGTCTGAAGGCCCATGGCGTGAAGGGCGCGGATGGTGTCGCGTGCGGTGTCCTTGACAGGGTCGGAGACGGCGAGCAGGGCCGCCAGGCGGCCCTCGATGGCGGCAAAGACCGGGGTTTCGCCATTGGCCGTCAGTTCGTCCAGCCGGTCGGCAAAGGGCGCGGTGTCGACGCCGTGGTCGCGCATCAGGCGCGCGGTGCCGGCCAGCAGGACCTGGCCACCGACGGTTGCCGACAGGCCGTGGCCGGGAATTGCGGTGAAGTCCTTGACCAGCGGCAGGGTCAGTCCCTCATCGCGCGCCGCGGTCTCGATGGTGCGGGCGATGGGGTGTTCGGACTGTGCCTCGGCGGCGGCGATGGCGGCGAGGGTTTCGGCGCGCTCGAAGCCGGGGGCGAGGTGCAGCGTGGTGAGGGTCGGGCGGCCCATCGTGAGGGTGCCGGTCTTGTCGAAGGCCACGACGCGGGCCTCGGCAAGGGTCTGGAGCGCGTCGCCCTTGCGGAAGAGCACGCCAAGCTCGGCGGCGCGGCCGGTGCCGACCATGATCGAGGTGGGCGTGGCGAGGCCCATGGCGCAGGGGCAGGCGATGATCAGAACCGAAACGCCCGCCACGAGGGCAAGGCCGAGCGCAGGCGCAGGGCCGAAGGTGAGCCAGGCGAGGAGGGTCGCGAGTGCGGTGGCGATGACCACGGGCACGAAGATGCGCACGACCTTGTCGGCCAGCGCCTGGATCGGGAGTTTGGCGCCCTGCGCCTCTTGCACCATGGCGACGATACGGGCGAGCATCGTGTCGCGCCCCACGCCGGTGGCGGTCATGGTCAGTGCGCTCTCTTTGTTGATGGTGCCGGCGACGAGGGGGTCACCCTGGGCCTTGGAGACCGGCAGGGGCTCGCCCGAGATCATGGATTCGTCCACGTGGGAGGTGCCGTCGGTGACGGTGCCGTCGACGGGAATGCGCGCGCCCGGGCGGATTTGAAGCGTGTCTCCGACCACGACCTCGGCCACGGGGATCTCCTGCGCCGCGCCCTTGCAGATCACGCGGGCGGTGTCGGGTTGCAGGCCGATCAGGCGGCGGATGGCGGCGCCGGTCTGGCCGCGGGCGCGGGCCTCCATCCAGCGGCCCAGCAGGATGAGGGTGACGATCACGGCGGCGGCCTCGAAATATACCGCGACGGTGCCGGGGGGCAGGAGGCCGGGGGCGAAGAGGGCCACCGTCGAGAAGCTCCATGCGGCGAGCGTGCCGAGGGCGACGAGGCTGTTCATGTCGGGCGCGCCGCGCAGGAGCGCGGGCAACCCGAGGGTCAGGAACCGGCGCCCGGGCCAGGCGAGGACCAGTGAGGTGAGCAGAAACTGCAGGGTCCAGAGATTTGTCTGGCCTATGGTTGCGTGCAGCCGTTCGTGAAAGACGGGCACGAGGTGGCCGCCCATTTCTGCCAGGAAAACAGGCAGCGTCAGAACGGCGGCGATCAGGGTTGCGTCGCGGGCATCGGTGATCTCTGCCGCGCGGCGGGAGGCGGCGGGATCGGGTGCGTCATCCTCGGCGGTGCGCGTCGGATAGCCGGTTTGCGTAACGATGCGGGCAAGCTCGGCGGGGGTGGTGGTGCCCGAGAGATAGGTGACCTGCGCCGTCTGGGTGGCCAGGTTCACGGCGGCGGTCAGGACGCCGGGCGTGGCGGTCAGGCTGTCCTCGACCCGGCCCATGCAGGAGGCGCAGTGCATGCCGTCGATGGAGAGTGTGGTTTGCTGGGTGCGGGCGGGATAACCGGCGGCGACGAGCGCGTCGGTGATGGTCTCGAGCGATGCGCCGTCCTGGTCCACCTGTGCGGTGCCGGTTGCGAAGTTGACCGACGCCTTGCCCACGCCCGGCAGGGCGGTGAGGGCGCGCTCGGCCCGGCCTGCGCATCCGGCGCAGGACATGCCGTCAAGTTCGAGGGTGAGCGTTGTCATGGGACGCAGATAAGGGTTCCAGTGACTGGAAGGTCAAGGGGGTGGAACGCCTTTCTTCGGTCCGGGTGCCGGCGCGTGGGTTTTACCCACCCTACGCGTTGGCGAGGCATTTGTGCGAGTGGGGCGCGGTGGGGTGGAATCCCACCCTACGGTTATTTCCGGGAGCGCAGTTTGAAGACGCCGGTCGCCTCGGCGATGAGGATGCCGGTGTCGTCGCGCACCTCGCCCCTGGCGAAGAAAGTGGAGCGGCCGCCGCCCGTGACATGCGCTTCGCAGATGAGCCGCGTGCCGGTGGCCCGGGCGAGGTAATTCACGGTCATCGACAGCGTGAGAGCGTTCTGCTTCACTTCGGGGTCGCCGGTGTAGCATCCGCAATACCCCATCGCGGTGTCCAGAAGGGCCGCGTAGACGCCCCCATGGGGCAGGCCCTGGCGGTTCGTCATGTTGTGCGAGATCGGGGCCTCGACGCGGGTGTGCCCCTCGGTCCACTCGGTCAGCCGAAAGCCGAAGGTCTGGGACAGCGGAGAGGGCGTCTCGAAAGTGGTCGGATCGGTGGTCTGTGTCATCCTGTTGCTGCCTGGAGGCCCGAACGGGCGAAAAAGGGAACGTAGGCGCCCAGTTTCAGGGCGCGGTCGGGGTCGGAGGCGTTGCCATCAAGGGCGCGTTTCTTGACGCCCTGCAGGATGGCGGCCATGCGGAAATAGGTGAAGGCAAGGTAGAAGTGAAAGTCCTCGATGCCGGGGAGGCCGCGCCTTTCGCAATAGGTGTCGATGAACTGCCGGTCGGACCAGAGGCCGTGGGCGGCGCGGTCTATCCCCTCCAGCCCGCGCCCCTCGGTCGTGGCGGGCATGGACCATTGCATGATGACCGCCGCCAGGTCGGCATAGGGGTGGCCGCTGGTCGACAGCTCCCAGTCCAGCACGGCGGCGACGCGGGGAGCGTCGGGCGCAAAGAGCAGGTTGTCGAGGCGGTAGTCACCGTGGACGAGCGTGCGCTGGCCGTCATCGGGGGGCATGTTGGCGAAGAGCCAGTCGATGAGGGCGTCCATCTCGGCGATGTCCTCGGTCGCGGTGGCGCGGTACTGTTTCGTCCAGCGTTCGGTCTGGCGTTCGCAATAGTGGCCGGGCGGGCCATAGTCGGCGAGGCCGGTGGCGTCGAGATCGACGGAGTGGATGGCCACGAGGGTGCGGTTCATGGCGTCGATCAGCGCGCCGCGCTTCTCGGGTGCGACTTCGGGCAGGGACGGCTGGTCGAAATTGCGGCCTTCGACGTGGTCCATGATGTAGAAGGCCGAGCCGATCACGCTGTCATCCTCGCAGAGGGCGTGCATCTTCGGCACCGGCACGTCGGTGTCCGCCAGTGCCTTTTGTACGCGGTATTCGCGGTCGACGGCATGGGCGGATTTGAGCAGCACGCCGGGGGGCTTGCGGCGCAGCACGAAGCGGCCCGGGGGCGTGTCGAGCAGGTAGGTGGGGTTGGATTGCCCGCCGGAGAACTTGGTGGCAGTGACCGGACCGCCGAGGACGGGCAGGTGAACCTTTGCCCATGCCTCCAGCGCGGCCGTGTCGAGGGGCAGGCTCACGCGCCGTCCTCGCGCAGGTCGGGGTGGACGTAATCGGAGAATTGCTCGCGCAGGGTCAGCTTGGAGACCTTGGCGGTCGCGGTCAGCGGCAGGGCATCGGTGAAGAGGAGGTCGTCGGGCATCTGCCACTTGGCGAAATAGGGTTCGAGATGGGAATGAATATCGCTCAATGTGGGTTTTTCATCGCCCGCCGGGACGACGACCAGAACGGGGCGCTCGTCCCACTTGGGGTGGGGCACGGCGATGACGGCGCAGGTGTCGATCAGCGGGTGCGATATGGCGGCGTTTTCTAGGTCGATGGAGCTGATCCATTCGCCGCCCGATTTCACCAGGTCCTTGGCGCGGTCGCGAATGATGAGGCGGCCATTGCCGTCGAGGGTGGCGACGTCGCCGGTGCCGAACCAGCCGTCTTCGTCCATCGCGTCGGCGGTGGCTTTGTCGTTGTTGTAGTAGCCCGAGATCACGGTGCTGCCGCGCACGAAGAGCTCTCCGGGAGTTTTGCCGTCGTGAGGGATCAGGGTGCCGTCATCGTCCTTGAGCCGGAAATCCACGCCGAAAAGGCGGCGGCCAGCGCCCACCTTGGCGTCTATGCGTTCGTCGAAGGGCGCGTCGTCGAGATGGCTGGGCAGGATGCCGCGAGTGCCGATGGGGCTCATCTCGGTCATGCCCCAGGCCTGGTTGACGTTGACGCCCATCTCCTCGAAGGCGGCGATCATCGAGCGGGGGGCGGCGGAGCCCCCCACCACGAGGTCCTTGAAGCCGTTGGGCGGCGTACCACGCTTGGCGATTTCCTGTTGCAGGCCGGCCCAGACGGTGGGCACGCCCCAGGCGGAAAAGACCTGTTCGCGGTCCATCAGGTCATAGAGGCTGGCCCCGTCGAGATGGCGGCCCGGCATGACCATGGTCATGCCCGCCAACGGCGCGGTGTAGGGCATCCCCCACGCGTTGACGTGAAAGAGCGGGACCACGGGCAGGACGCGCGCGCCGTGGCGCAGGCTTTGCGGGTGGCCGGCGATGACCAGCAGCGCGTGCAGCACGGTAGAGCGATGGGAATATAGCGCGCCCTTGGGGTTGCCGGTGGTGCCGGAGGTGTAGCAGAGGCCGGCGGCTGTCTCCTCCGGCAGGGTGGGCCAGTCGTAGCCCGTGGGCTGATCGGCGAGGAGATCCTCGTAGATATGCGCACCCTCGGGGGCCTCGGGCATGTGGCCCGCGTCGGTCATGACGATGACGCGGCAGCCTTCGGGCAGGGTGACGTTGTCCAGCAGCGGCACGAGGCTGATATCCACGAAGATCGCGCTGTCTTGCGCGTGGTCGAGGATATACTGCATCTGCTCGGGCGGCAGGCGGGGGTTGATCGTGTGGCAGACCCCGCCGATGCCGGCGATGGCGTAGTAAAGCTCGAAATGGCGGTATCCGTTCCAAGCAAGCGTGGCGATGCGGTCGCCGGTCTTCAGCCCGAGCGCCTCAAGCGCGTGGGCCAACTGGCCGACGCGCGCCAGGGTTTCGGGATATGTGGCGCGGTGAATGTCGCCTTCGTCGCGGACGGACACGAGGCCCTGTTCGGGGAAGGCTTCGGCGGCATAGATCAGGATATCGATGATCCTGAGCGGGCGGTGCTGCATCTGGCCGAGCATGGCGGGGGGTTCCCTTGAACGGAATGGCGGGGCCAATTGGTGGCACGAATGGGCCGGGGGATCAATCGGCCGGGATCAATCGGGTTTGCCCAAGGCTTGACGGCGCGGGCCAAACCCCGCATGTGCACGGCAAACCCCAAGGAGAGCCTGCCATGCCGTTCGACCGTTCCGTCAAGATTGCGCCATCCATCCTGTCTGCCGATTTCGCCAATTTCGGGGCCGAGATCCGGGCGGTCGAGGAGCAGGGCGCGGATTGGGTGCATGTGGACGTGATGGACGGGCATTTCGTGCCGAACCTGACCTTCGGCCCGCCGGCGGTGAAGGCGTTCCGTCCGCATGTGAAAACCTTCATGGACGTGCACCTGATGATTGCGCCGGTGGATCAGTATATCGAGGCCTATGCCGAGGCGGGCGCGGACATGATAAGCGCACATGTGGAGGCCGGGCCGCATATCCACCGCACCTTGCAGGCCATCCGCGGGGCGGGGTGCAAGGCGGGGGTCTGCGTCAATCCCGGCACGCCGCTGGAGGCGATCGAGTATGTGCTCGACATGGTGGACATGGTGGTGCTGATGACGGTGAACCCCGGCTTTGGCGGGCAGAAGTTCATCACGTCCGGGATCGAGAAGACGCGGCTGCTGCGCCAGATGATCGGGGACCGCGAGGTGCATATCCAGATCGACGGCGGCGTGACGCCGGAAACCGCACCGCTGGTGGTGGAGGCGGGCGCGGATGTGCTGGTGGCCGGCTCGGCGGTGTTCAAGGGTGGCTCGGTGGATAAGCCCGAGGTCTACGGGCAGAACATGCGGGCCATTCGGGATGCTGCGGGGAGCTGAGTTCAGGCCGGTACAGCGCAAGCACTCGGAACGAAAGATGGTGGGCTGTCCGCTTTGCGGGACTTTGCTGCCGTCCGCAGAGCTGACTCCAAAGTCGGGTTGGGAGGTTGCTGCCAACGCGCTGCCGGGATACGGCAGCTGAAGGACATAGGGGACGACACGTTGACACATGAGATTACATTTTCCCGGCTGATTGATGTGCCAACTTCCGAAATTTCCGAGCACATGTCCGACGCTAGGGTTGCTGAACACATGCCGCTTTTGACGGGTGCGTGGGACACGGAGATGGCACTCAAATTCGTCAAAATGAAAGAGGCGTACTGGGCCCGGGATGGACTCGGGCATTGGGCATTTCTGGTCGACGGCGAATACGTTGGGTGGGGCGGTTTTCAGAAAGAAGGTGACGAGTGGGATTTCGGGCTCGTCTTGCGGCCGGATGCGTTTGGCCTTGGCAGGCGAATTTCAAGAAAGGCCATAGACTTCGCCATCGCTGACGACCGCATCCCATTTGTGACGTTTCTGCTGCCACCCTCCCGGAAGAATCTTGGAGCGCTCGAAAGATTGGGCGCGGTGCAGGTTGGGGATGTCGATTACGACGGGGAGAGGTTCCTGAAGTTCCGACTGGAAACGAAGTAGCCTTGCTCCGCTAAGCAGACCTTCTCGCAGGCCGCAGTTTTCGTTACTCTGGGCTCTTAGCCGACGTTCGCTAAAAAAGCGGAGACAACCGCACAAGAAAAAGCCCCGCCAAACGGCAGGGCTTTCGTCTTGTCAATGCGCACGGCGATCAGGCGCTGGCGGCCTGCGCCTTGGCGATCTCTTTCTTGACCTTCAGCACGCGGTCCGAAAGCTCGGTGTCCTTGGCCTTGGCCAGGAAACGGTCCAGCCCGCCGCGGTGGTCGACGCTGCGCAGGGCAGCGGCGGTGATGCGCAGCTTGATGCCGCGGCCCAGCGTTTCGGATTGCAGGGTCACGTCGTTCAGGTTGGGCAGGTAGCGACGCTTGGTCTTGTTGTTGGCGTGGCTGGAGTTGTTGCCAACCATCGGGCCTTTTCCGGTCAGTTCGCAGCGGCGCGACATGGGTTCATCCTCGTTTTTCACTGGGGCGCGGAGCGGGCCCACTCAATACAAAGGGGCACCGCCATAGGCAGCGCCCTGAATTCCGTTGCGCGTCTTTACGGCCATTGGACCACCCCGTCAAGGGATTCGGGGCCGGTTTTTGCGGGGTCTGCCTTAACCGATCCGAAAGCCTGACCGAATTTTTCCGCCCGGCTAAACCGCCTGTTAGGGATTGTGCCTCTAAACCCGGGGCGTGCGACGTTCGAGGATCTTGGAAACCTGCCTTGCGGGCTTTGTTGCGGTGCAGCTTCTGGCGACGCTGCCGGTGACGGTGTTGATGTCCGCTCCGGCCCGGGCGGGTCGTCCGGCGCTGGTCGTGGTTTCGCCCTGGGGTGCAGACCCGGCCAGGATCATCGCGGCGGCCGGTGGGCGTGAAATCGGGCCGGGTTCCGCGCCCTTGGCGCGCCTGGCGGTTCTCGACAGGCCGGAAGACGTGGTTCCGGCTGGCGCCTGGGCGGTGATGGACGCCACGGCGCTTGCGTCGCTTTGCGGGATCGAAGGGTATTGAGATGACCAGGGACGAACCGATCGACGACGGAAATCGTTTGAAATTCGCGAGCCTCATGCTGATGCTCATGGCGCCGCTGCCGGGGGCTGCGGCATGGCTGGCCGGCAACGCGGTTCTGCCGCTCGTGCTGATGTCATTCGGCTTTGCCGGTGCGGGCGCACTGGCGCAACATTCGCGCAGCAGGCTGGCGGCCGCATTCATCGCCGCGGGCCTGGTCGGGCAATGCGCGCTGTTCACGGCGGCATTGGCCGGACATCCCTGGCAGATCGACACCCACATGATGTTCTTTGCCGTGCTGGCGGTGATTTCGACCATGGGCAGCATCCGGGTGCTCGTCATGGCCTGCGGCCTGACGGCGGTGCATCACCTTGGCCTGACCCTGGCGGTTCCGGCGATGGTGTATCCCTCGGCCGAGTTGATGAGCAACGTGATACGCACGGCGCTGCACGGTACGATCGTCGTGATCGAAGGCGGTGTGCTGTCGTTGTCCATGCTGGATGCCAACCGGCGCCGCGCGGCCATGATCGGTCAGCGCAGCGAGGCGCTGAGGCTGACGAAAGAAGCGGACACCGCGCGGAACGCGGCACAGCAGGCCGAGCGCGACGTGCAGGACCTTGTCGGCGTTCTGCGCGAGCGGCTGAACACCCTTGCCGCCGGCAACCTGCGCGAGACGATCGACACGCCTTTCCCGGCGGAGTACGACAGCCTGCGTCGGGATTTCAACACGACCGTCACGAGCCTGCGCGAGCTGATCGGCGCGGTGGCCGAGAACGCGACGGAGATCCATCTGCGCGCAGAGGAACTGAGCGCCGGCTCTCTGGATCTGTCGCGCCGCACCGAAGGACAGGCCGCCACTCTGGAGGAAACCGCCGCGGCGCTCGAGGAAATGACGTCGAGCGTGCGGTCCGCCGCGGAAGGTGCGACGCGTGTGAAAGACGTGGCCCAGCAAACGCGTGGCCGCGCAGAAACCAGCGGTGACGTGGTGCGCGACGCCATAGGCGCGATGACGGAGATCAAGAAATCGTCGGACGAGATCAA
The DNA here is from genome assembly GCF_030733425.1 of Roseovarius sp. MMSF_3350. GTDB lineage: Bacteria > Pseudomonadota > Alphaproteobacteria > Rhodobacterales > Rhodobacteraceae > Roseovarius. Next base: position 29,554 of record NZ_JASHIZ010000005.1, on the reverse strand, counting down.
CCAGATCGTCGGGGTGATCGACGATATTGCATTCCAGACCAATCTTCTTGCGCTGAACGCCGGTGTCGAGGCGGCGCGCGCCGGTGACGCCGGCCGGGGATTTGCCGTCGTCGCATCCGAGGTCCGGGCGCTGGCGCAGCGCAGCGCCGAATCCGCGCGCGAGATCAGAGGCTTGATCGGGGCCGGCAGCCGGCATGTGGAGAACGGCGTTTCGCTCGTGAACAACGCCGGCGACGCGCTGACCGACATCGTCACGCGGGTGGGCAACATCGCGGATCTGATCGCGGACATCGCGAGCGGCGCACATGAACAATCAACCAGCCTGGCCGAACTGAACACCGGGGTCGCGCAGCTGGATCATGTCACCCAGCAGAATGCCGCGATGGTCGAGGAATCATCGGCAGCCTCCACCAGCCTGAAGAATGAAGCCGAAACATTGCACGCCCTCGTGACGCGGTTCCACCTTGACGCGCAAGGCGAAGCCGGCGCGGGCGCTGGTGCTGCGGTCCGCGCAAATTCAGGCGGCGCGCCCGGCTGGCAGGCCGCCTGATCGCGTCGGTCAGCCGCGCCCGTGCGGCGCCGTCAGGTCAAGGTCGGGGCCGATCGGAATGATGCGGTGCGGGTTCACCGTGTCGTGGCTGTAATGATAATGCCGGGTGATGTGGTCGAAGTTCACCGTCATCGCCACTTCGGGCCATTGATAGAGTTCACGCAGATATCCCCACAGGTTGGGAAAATCGACGATCCTGTTGCGGTTGCACTTGAAATGCCCGTGATAGACCTTGTCGAAGCGGATGAGCGTCGTGAAAAGCCGCCAGTCGGCCTCGGTCACCTGGTTGCCTGCCAGGTAGCGCCGTTCGGACAGCAGCTCTTCCAGCCAGTCCAGCGAGTCGAAAAGCGGTCCGACGGCCTCGTCATAGGCCTCTTGCGTGGTCGCGAACCCCGCCTTGTAGACCCCGTTGTTCACCGTGTCGTAGACGCGGTCGTTGATGGGATCGATCGTCGCGCGCAGGTCGGCGGGATAATAGTCGTCGCGGTTGCCGGTGATGTCGTCGAAGGCGGAGTTGAACATGCGGATGATCTCGGCGCTTTCGTTCGACACGATGGTTTCGCGCTGCATGTCCCACAGGATCGGCACGGTGACGTGGCCGGTCGTTTCGGGATCGGCGCGGATGTAGATGTCTCGCGCGAAAGGAAGGCCGTAGAGCTTGTCGCCGGTCGCACCGGGGAAGTCATCGTCGAAGGTCCAGCCGTCGGACAGCATGTCGGGATGGACCACCGAGACGTCGATGAGGTCCGTCAGGTCCTTCAGCCGGCGGAAGATCAACGTCCGATGCGCCCAAGGGCAGGCCAGCGAGACATACAGGTGATAGCGCCCCGCCTCGGCCTTGAAGCCGCCGTCGCCGCTGGGGCCGGGGCTGCCATCGGCGGTGATCCAGTTGCGGAATTGTGAGGTGTCGCGCTTGAACGCGCCGCCGTGTTTCTTGGTGTCGTACCAGCCGCTATGCCAGACGCCGTCTATCAGTTCGCCCATCGGGTCCTCCATTGCCTGTGGGTCAACACATAGCGGCAAAGATGGTTTCGGGCAGGCCCCTCGGCCGCGCAGACCCTGTGCAGACATACACAAGGTGGGCCAGCCGCGACGGCGCGTTCGCTTTGGTTTGCCCGTTCGCGATGCCTGATGTAGGTGTCGTGCCGACAGGTGGAGCATCGCGCCGCAAGGCCCTCGCGCCGGGGATGGATGAGCAATGGATACACGTTGGTTGCATGTGGCGGGCATCGGCGAGGACGGCATGGAAGGTCTCTTGCCTGCCACCCGGGCCGTGGTCGAGGCGGCCGAGATCATCGTGGGTGGCGACCGGCATCCGGTCCTGCCCGGCGCGGGCGAGCGCGTGGCGTGGCCCGAGGCATTCGAGGACCTGATCGCCCTTTTGCGCGGCCTGCGCGGGCGGCGCGTCGTGATGCTGGTCGCCGGCGATCCGCTGTGGTTTTCCATCGGGGCCCGGATCGGGCGGGTGCTCGATCCGGCCGAGATCACCTACCATCCGCAGGTGAGCGCGTTTCAGCTGGCCGCCGCCCGCATGGGCTGGAGCCTGGCGGACGTGGAAACCCTGACCGTGCATGGCCGCCCGGTGGAGCAGATGATCGCCTTCATCCAGCCGGATGCGCGGTTGCTGATCCTGGCCACCGGCGCCGGCACGCCGGGCCGGATCGCGCGGTTTTTGGCAGAGCGCGGGTTTGGCGCCTCCCGCATGACGGTGCTGGCCGCGATGGGTGGAACCCAGGAGGCGCGGTTCGAGGGCGTGGCGGACACGTGGAACCACGAGGTGCCGGCGTTCAACACGTTGGCGGTGGAGTGCGTGGCCGCGCCGGATGCCGCCCTTCTGCCGCGGGTGCCGGGACTTGATGACGCGTTGTTCGACCATGACGGCACCGTAACCCCGAGAGAGGTGCGCGCGGCGACATTGGCCAAACTGATGCCGATGCGCGGCGCGGTCCTGTGGGACATCGGCACCGGGTGCGGCTCGGTCGCGGTGGAATGGATGCGCGGCGCCCGCTATGCCCGGGCCATCGGGATCGAGCCGCGGGCCGACCGCCGGGCGATGGCCGCTGCGAACGCACTGGCGCTGGGCGTGCCGAAGCTGGACCTCGTCGACGGAACGGCGCCGGACGCGCTGGAGGGGCTGCCTGCGCCAGACGCCGTGTACATCGGCGGAGGGCTGAACCGGGCAGTGTTCGACGCGGCGTGGGCGCGGCTGCGCCCGCTGGGCCGGCTGGTGGCGAACGCGGACACGCCGGAAACCGAAGCTGTCCTGTCGGATCTCGCTGGCGCGCTTGGCGGAGACCTTGTCAGAATGGGGGTCGAGCGGGCGGAGGTCCTGGGTGGCGAGCCCCGCTGGCGGCCCCTGGCGCCCGTCATGCAATGGAGCATGGTGAAGCGCTGAACAGGATGCCGGGTGACGCTGGTTGCGCCGCGGCGCAACGGCGCCCCACCCGCCATCCCGAAAGGAACGAGGACATGAACGAGATCCTGCTGGAATTTGCCGGCCGCCAGGCGGATGCCGGGGCGACGCAATTGCCCGAAAGCTACCGCCAGCTGGCCGTCAACGCGGGCTTTTACCTGAAGACCCGCATGGCCGGCAGCGACTGTGCGCCGCCGCCGGACGGTTCGACCGGGTTTCGCCTGAACCTGAAGAAGGGCCGCATTGTCTTTTTGTCCGAGACCGGTCAGGAGACCGCGGCGCAGGCGCAGGTGGTCGGCACCCATTCGGACGATGGCAGCTGGATGTGGGCCTGGGGGCATCCGGATGTGCCCCTGCGGATGCAGCAGGCGGCCTGGGCGGTGCAGCAGTTCGGAGAACGGCAGGAGATCGAGGACCTGCTGAGCCGGGGCGGGCCGGTGGATGCGACGCGGCTTGCGGAATTCCAGGCGATCTGCGCCTATATATCGGACGCCGACGGCGTTTTCATGGGGCCGCATGGCGCCGGCGGGCAGGTGGCCGTGTGCTATTATCTCGGCGACCAGCTGGACGGGCTGCTTGGGGAATGACGCGCCGCGTCTGCATTGCGGCAATGCGGCGAAATTTTTACGTGACTGTCACGATTTAGCCTTACATTCTGTGGTGACGATTCTCTGCTCGGATGCCGGACATGACGACCTTTCTTTCCCCCGAAGTTCTTGCGGGCCTCGAAGAGGCGCGGATGCGCGGCTGGCAAAAAAGCAACCGGTTGCGCGTTGAGGCTGGCGCACAATCCCATGCGGTTCTGCGGGCCTGGCACGACGGTTTCGCGCTGCCCGCCGGGGCGGCGCCGCACTTGCGCGGGCTGGTGGACCTTTATGACGGCGCGCGTCACCTCAAGCGGTGCCTGATCGTCGCGTCCGAGGAGGACGGCGGGGAGATCCGGTTTGAGTTGAAGGTGGTCAACGAGGCCTCGGGCGAGCAGCCGGTGGATTTCGAACGCCCCGACGACGCGCCTGTCGCGCTGATTGCGGAAGACTGACGCGGCGCGCCCCCGTGCCGGGATGGCGACAGGGGCGCATCCGGTCAGAGGCTATTGCAGGTCGGAAAACGCGTCCTGAAGCCGGGCAACGGCCTCTTCTACCCGCGCGCGGGTCGTGGCGATGTTGAAGCGCAGGAAGCTTTCGCCGCCGGTCCCGAAGGTCGGCCCGTGATTGGCCGCGATTTTTGCCGATTTTTCGACCCGGGCGGTGAACTCTTCGGGAGTCATGCCCGTGCCGGAGAAATCGACCCATGACAGGTAGGTCGCCTCCAACGGCATGGAGCTGAGGCCCGGAATGGCGTTGACGCCGGCGTCGAACACCTTGCGGTTCGCATCGAGATAGGGCACCAGCGCGTCCACCCATTCCGCGCCGCCGGGCGAATAGGCGGCCTCGGCCATGACAAGCCCGAACGCGTTGGGTGACAGGCCCAGCCCCGCCATGCGCTGGGCGAAGCGGCCACGCAGGGTTTCATCGGGTATGATCACGTTGCCGACATGGGCGCCCGCGATATTGAACGTCTTGGTGGTGGCGGTCATCATCACCAGCCTGTCGGCGATCCCGTCGATATGGGCCATGATGGTATGGTTTTGCCCCGGAAAGACGAGGTCGTGGTGAATCTCGTCGGACACGAGGACGAGGTCGTGCCGCCGGGCGAATTCGGCCACGCCTTGCAATTCTTCCCTGGTCCAGACCCGCCCGCCCGGGTTGTGCGGCGAACACAGGACCAGCAGTTTCTCGGACCCGTCGAGGATGCCGTCATAAGCGGCGAAATCCATCTCGTAGCGGCCCTCGTTGTTCGTCAGCGGGCATTCGACCACCCGCCGTCCCGCCGCAGTGATCACCCGTGCGAAGGCATGGTAGACCGGCGTGAAGAGGACCACCCCGTCGCCCGGCTGGGTGAACGCGTCGACGCACATGGCCGTGCCGTTGACCAGCCCGTGGGTGGTAAAGATCCAGGAGGGATCCACCTGCCAGCCGTGGCGGGTGTCCATCCACCACGTGATCGCCTTGCGATAGCCGCTGTCATCGCCGTAATAGCCGAAGACACCGTGGTCGAGCATCCCGCGCAGCGCATCGCTGACACACTGCGGGGGGCGGAAATCCATGTCGGCCACCCACATGGCCAGCCCATCCTCGGCCGGCACGCCGTAGAGCTGTTCCATCTTGTCCCACTTGCTGCAGTTGCTGCCGCGGCGGTCGATCGGGTCGTCGAAATTCAAGGCTGTCTCCGGTATTGGTGGCTTGGATCCTGGGCGCAAGCTATGGCGTTGCAGGCGCGGGCGCAATCGCCTAAAGCATTTGGCGCGATGGCCGGGTGCCCGGCTTCAAAAGAGTGCCACGAACGCATAGATAGGGCCGATGCTGCGACCGATCCTGATCCATCCCGACCCGCGTCTGAAAAAGGTGTGCGACCCGGTGTCCGACCTGAGCGACGAACTGCGCGCGCTGGCCGACGACATGCTTGAGACGATGTATGACGCGCCGGGCATCGGCCTGGCCGCGCCGCAGATCGGGGTGATGAACCGTTTGATCGTGCTGGATTGCGCCAAGGATGACGAGGCGGGCGAGCCGCCGCGCCCGCTGGTGATGTTCAACCCCGAGGTGGTGGCGTCGTCGGACGAAACGAACGTCTACGAGGAGGGGTGCCTGTCGATCCCCGACCAGTTCGCCGAGGTGACGCGCCCCAAGGTGGTGGACGTGACCTGGATCGACCGCGACGGCAACGAACGGTCCGACACGTTCGACGGGCTGTGGGCCACTTGCGTGCAGCACGAGATAGACCACCTGAACGGCAAGCTCTTCATCGATTACCTTGGTCCGATGAAACGCCAGCTGATCACCCGCAAGATGCAGAAGCTGAAGCGCGAAAAGGCGCGGGGTTAGCCCCGTGGCCGTGCGCCCCTTCGTGCCCTGGCCGGACAGGCGGTTGCGGACGCCCGCGGCGGAGGTCGAGGCGGTGACGGAGGCCGAGCAAGCGATCTGGGAGGATATGATCGAGACGATGGACGCGATGCCCGGCGTGGGCCTGGCCGCGGTGCAGATCGGCGTGATGCGCCGGCTGGCCGTGGTGGATGCCAGCGACACGCGCGGACAGGCGGTGCGCATGGCCAACCCCCAGATCCTGCATTCCAGCATAGAGATGCGCGACCATGACGAGGCCAGTCCCAATCTGCCAGGTGTCCACGCGAAGATCACCCGCCCGCGCGCGGTGACGGTGCGGTTCTTGAACGCGGATGGCGAGGTCGAGGAGCGTGATTTCGTCGGCCTTTGGGCCACCAGCGTGCAGCATCAGGTGGATCACCTCGACGGGCGGATGTATTTCGACCGGTTGAGCAAGATGAAGCGTGACATGCTGCTGCGTCGCGCGGCCAAGCGACGCTGAACCAACGGCAGGAGAGTGTCATGCGCCTGATCTTCATGGGAACGCCCGAATTTTCGGTGCCGGCGCTCGACGCGCTGGTCGCGGCGGGCCACGAGATCGCGGCGGTCTATTGCCAGCCGCCCCGGCCGGCGGGTCGCGGCAAGAAGGACCGGCCCAGCCCGGTGCAGGCGCGGGCCGAGGCCCTGGGGTTGAGGGTGCGCCATCCTGTCAGCCTGAAAGGCGTCGATGAGCAGGCCGAGTTCGCGGCGCTCGAGGCGGATGCGGCGGTGATCGTGGCCTACGGCCTCATCTTGCCGCAAGCCATCCTGGACTCGCCCAGGCAGGGCTGTCTCAACATCCATGCCAGCCTTCTGCCGCGCTGGCGCGGGGCGGCGCCGATTCACCGGGCGATCATGGCGGGGGATGACAGGACCGGCGTGTGCATCATGCAGATGGAGGCAGGGCTGGACACCGGCCCTGTCCTGTTGCGCCGCGAGACGTCGATCGGGGCGGAGGAGACCACGGGCGCCCTGCATGACCGTTTGTCCCGGATGGGCGCCGATGCCATCACCGAGGCGCTTGCGCGACTGAAGGAACTGACGCCCGAGCCGCAGCCGGAGGACGGTGTCACCTATGCTGACAAGATCGACAAGGCCGAGGCGCGGATCGACTGGACCCGACCTGCCGAAAAGATCGACCGTCAGATCCGCGGCCTCTCGCCATTTCCCGGCGCGTGGATCGACCACGACGGCACGCGGATCAAGTTTCTTGCCTCGCGGATCGGCGCGGGCAGCGGCGCGCCCGGCGAGGTTCTCGACGACACGCTCACGATTGCCTGCGGCACGGGCGCGATCCGGGTCCTGCGCCTGCAAAAGGCCGGACGTGGGCCCCAGGCGACGGCGGACTTCCTGCGCGGCATTGCGCTGACCAGGGGAACCCGCCTCTGACCCGCCCCTTCCTCTGGCCCTAAATATCCCGGGGAGCGCGAGGGGCTGGCCTCTCCCCCCGGTCGAATTGCGCTCGCGCAATCCGAAACGCGCCGACACGCGCTTGCGTCCCGCCACGAAACAGGCCAGCATCCGGCCAGCCAAAGCGACGAGGCCGCATGTACCTTCAACTGTTCGGGACGGTCGTGATTGCCGGGATCGTCGGATATCTCAGCGAGAAGTCCGGCTTTACCCGCAACGGGATCCTGCAATCCATCATCATCTGCGTCGGCGGGGCCTTCCTGTTCTACTTCGTGCGGATCATGTTCGGGCTTCGCTTTGGTGCGCCGGGGGTGGATGCGATCATCTCGTCGATCGGGGCGCTGATCATCATCCCGACCCATTGGCGCCGCGGGCGCTGACAACGGAGGGACGCCATGGGGCTGATCTATCTCATCATCATCGGGGCCGTGGCGGGGTATCTTGCGACGCGGATCATGCGGATCGACGCCGACCCGCTCGTGACTATCGGCATCGGCATGGCCGGCGCGCTGCTGGGTGGGTTGATCCTGCAAGGCATCCTGGCGTTTCTCGGTCTTCTGGGCGGGATCATCGGCGCGGTTCTGGGCGCGCTTGTCCTGATCTGGGGCTACCAGGCGTACAAGGCGCGGAAATAGCTCAGGCCCGCGGGGGGCGAGACCGGTAGACCGGCAGACGCCAGCCGAAGGCCAGTGAGCCTGCGCGCAGGGCCCAGGTTACCCCGGCACAGGCGAAAAGGGCGAAAAGTTCGCGATCGGTGACCATGAGCGCCCCCATCGCGGCCAGCGATCCGGCGAAGGCGGCGGTCACGTAAAGCTCGCCCTGTTTCAGCACCAGCGGCAGTTCGTTGCACACCACGTCCCGCATCAGACCGCCAAGGCAACCCGTCACCATTCCCATGATCACCACGATCGGCAAGGGCTGCGCCATCGCCAGCGCGGTGCCGACGCCCGCCGGCACGGCCACGGCCAGCGCCAGGCTGTCGAGCCACAACAGCAGGCGGTACCGGCTCTCGAACAGATGCGCGGTGAAGAAGATCAGAAGTGCTGCGGCACAGGCCGTGGCGATGAAACTGGGGTTGGCGATCCAGAAGATCGGGTTGCGATCCAGAAGCACGTCGCGCACCGTGCCGCCGCCCACCGCGGTGAGACAGGCGATGAAGGCAAAGCCCACAACGTCGAGCTGCGCGCGGGAGGCTACCAGAGCGCCGGTAAGAGCGAAGATCAGCACCGAGGCGTGATCGAGCAGGAAGAGCACGGTCATGCCCGGGACTTGCCGGGCTTGAACGGCGCCATGCCCGCGCGGGCCAGTTCGTCGGCGCGCTCGTTCTCGGGGTGGCCGGCATGGCCCTTGACCCATTCCCATGTCACGTCGTGGCGTTGGGCGGCGGCATCGAGGCGCTGCCAGAGATCGACGTTCTTGACCGGCTTCTTGTTCGACGTCTTCCAGCCGTTGCGCTTCCAGCCGTGAATCCAGCCGGTGACGCCATTCTTCACATAGGCGCTGTCGGTGACGATGGTGATCCGCGTGGGCTTTGACAGGGTTTCCAGCGCGGTGATCGCGGCCAGCAGTTCCATGCGGTTGTTGGTGGTCTCGGCCTCGCCGCCGCTGAGTTCGCGCTCCTTGACGACCGCATCGCCCTCCTTGGCCTGGAGCAGCGCGCCCCAGCCGCCCGGGCCGGGATTGCCGGAACAGGCACCGTCGGTATAGGCGAAAAGATCAGCCATCGGTGGGCTTCCTTGCCAGGATCGTGACCCAAGGTGCGACGGTGCCGTCAAGGCCGGCGTCGGCGCCGGTCCGGGTCTCGAAGGGTGTCAGGCCCGCCTCCTGCAACAGGCCGGTCAGTTCATCCTCGGTGACATAGGTGTAAAGGCGGCCGATCCTGTCGCGCTGAGACCCTTCGCCGGTCTTCATGCCGATATGAAAGAGCCCGCCGGGCCGCAGGGCTGCGACCAGCGCGAAGAGGTGGCGTGGCAGGTCGGCACGGGCGGCGTGCAGCAGCGAGAAATTGGCCCAGATCGCGTCATAGGCCGACACGTCCGTCACGTCGTCGAAGGTTGCGAGCCGGGCGGTCACGCCCGGCTGAGCGGCGGCGAGTGCGACCATTTCGGGCGTGGCATCCGTGGCCGTGACCGTATGGCCCGCAGCGGCCATGGCGGCCGAGGCGATGCCCGGGCCGCAGCCGAGGTCGAGTACGTGGCTGCCCATGGCGAGATGGTCCAGAAAGAGGCGCAGGACGGGGTCCTTTGCGGCATCCTTCGTCACGTCGGCATAGCGCGCGGCCTCGGCGCCGTAGACGCGGATGGTCTCGGCGTCGCGGCTCATTGCGTCAGGCCGATGACGAGGCAGAGCAGCACCACGGCGGTGATCATAAGGCGCAGGCGCATCCACCAGCCGGGTGCCGCGCCGGCGCGCCAGAAATACCAGTCAAGGCCGAGAATGCAGGTGAAGCCGATCAGCAGCATGACCCCGGCATTATGGGCCCCGCCGCCCGTGGTGAAGAACACCCAGAGCGCGGGCAGAACAGACAGTACGTAGCCGAGATTGGCCGAAGATCCGGTCATCTTCGTGGCAAAGCCCCAGAGAACCCCTGACATGAAGCTGAGGATCACCGTGCCATAGAAGAGGCCCGTATAGGGCCCGACGAACCGCGCGCCCAGCGTGCCCTGCGCCCAGTCCGACAGACCCGGCGACAGCACGGTCGCGGCGCTCCAGACGAACGGCAGAAGGCCGGCAAGGGCGAGGACGAGGGGCGTGCGGGGGATCTCGGTCACGGCGCGGGGCGGTCCTTGGTCGGTTGCGGTCGGTTCGGTTTAGAAGCCCGCCCGGACGGGATCAAGTGCCGGAACTGCCCGTCGGGCGGTCATTCAGGGCGCGGATCATGCGGACCGAACGGGAGACAACTGTCCAGCCCGTGCCGAGCACAGTGATGACCAGCGCCACAAGGAGCGCGTGGGCAGTGCCCCAAAGCCCGGTCTCGACAGCCGCCAGAACCGCGCCGCCGGTCAGGGTGGCCATGCGCTGAGGCTTGGCGAACGGACCGGAGAAATCGGAGCCCAACCCTTCGGCCCGGCCAAGTTCGCGAATATAGGCGGTGGCGATTGCCAGCGCGCCGCCAAGCAGGCCGAGATCAAGATACCCTGTGGCCAGCCCCGCTCCGGTGAGGATCAGAAGGTCGGCGACGCGGTCCGGCGCCTCGTTCCAGAACGGGCCGTCGGGTTCGGACTTGCCGCCTTCGACGGCGACCATTCCGTCGAAGAGGTTGCACAGCAAACGCAGCTGGCAGCAGAGCGCGGCAAGGAGCAGGAGGACAACGGTCTTGTTCACGTCGATATGGGCGGAGGCCCAGAAAGCCAGGCAGGCCAGGGCGGCGAACAGGATCGAGCCCTGGCTGGTGCGATTGGGCGTCAGCGATGTGCGGCCGAGCCAGCGGGCGATGCGGCGGGCCCAGCCGGTGTCGCGGCTGTTCAGGGGGCGGCGGGTATCGGTCATGATGCATGTCTCAGGCGGTAATTGTAGAGCGCGGCGTAGCTGGTCGCGACCGTGACGGGCAGGGCCAGCGTCGTCATGATTTCGGGCGTGCCGGCGGCATGATGCACGAGCGACAAAAGCGTGACCGATAGCGCGGCGCAGGCCAGCGGGGGCAGGACCAGGCCGGGCGCGCCGGAGAGGCGTGGCAGAAGGCGCTCGGTCACGGTTTTCAGCAGCAGGGTTATGCAAGCGGACAGCACGCCCTGAACCAGACCAGCGGTCAAAGGCGCGGGCATCGGATGGGAGGAGTTGGCCCAGACGGCCCAGCCGCCCATCAGGACGAAGCCGCCCGCCATGTGCGCGAAATTCGACCGCAGCAGGCTCACGTCAGCGACCAGTAGTACCGGGTCAGGTGAAAGAACAGCGGGGCAGAGAAGACAACCGAATCGAGCCGGTCGATGAACCCGCCATGGCCGGCAATCATGTGGCCCCAGTCCTTGACCCCGCGGTCGCGTTTGATCGCCGACATCACCAGCCCGCCGAAGAACCCCGCAAGCGTGATGACGAGCGACATGCCCGCCGCTTGCAGCGGTGTGAAGGGCGTGATCCAGAAAAGTGCCGTGCCGATCAGCGTGGCCGACGCCACCCCGCCGACCAGCCCTTCCCACGTCTTGGAGGGCGAGAGCGACGGCGCGACCGGGTGGCGGCCGAAAAGCTTGCCCCAAGTGTATTGCAGCACGTCCGACAGCTGGACCACGACGATGAGGAAGGCGATCAGCAGGACGTTGCGCGCCTCGAAGCCGGGAATGTCGAGGAAGAGGAGCGCGGGCACGTGACTGGCGCAGAAGACGCAGATCATCAGCGCCCATTGCATCTGGCTGATGCGGACGAGGAAGTTGCGGCTGTCGCCTTGCAGCACCGCGATGATGGGCAGGATGAGGAAGGCGTAGACCGGGATCAAGAGCGACCACATGCCATACCATTCGTACCAGATGAGCAGGTATTGCGCGGGCAGGATCACGAAGAAGGCGGTTGCTATGGCCCAGTGGTCGGAGGCGCGGCGGGTGGTCAGGGTGACGAACTCGCGCAGGGCGGCGAAGGAGGTGAAGGCGAAAAGCGCGATCACGCCGCCGCGCCCGGCGAGGAAGGCCACGGCGAGGAACGCGGTCATGCCCCACCATGCGAGGATGCGGGCGTTGAGGTTCTCGATCGTGGCGTTGGTGCCGTCGGGCGCGACGCGCTGCTTGAGCACGTAGCCGATGCCGCTGGCCACGATGAGGACGCAGAGGATGCCGGCCAGAAGGGTCAGGAAATCGGCATGTGTTTCGGTCATGCGGGGGCCTCTTCGGTGGCGTCACCCGCAGGGGCCAGTGCCAGCAGGGCGGCCTCGGCACGTTTCAGAAAATCCTTGCGCGCCTCGCCGGGCTCGGCCCGCATCGGCGCGCCGAAGGTAACGGTGCACAAAAGCGGAATCGGAACGAGTTTCCCCTTGGGCATGACGTCGTTGAGGTTGTCGATCCAGACCGGAACGAGGTCGACCTCGGGACGGGCGTCCGAAATGTTGTAGAGGCCGCTCTTGAAGGGCAGAAGGGGCTTACCCGTGGTGTTGCGCGTGCCCTCGGGGAAAATGATCAGCGAGGCGCCGGTATCGAGCCCCTCCAGGATGAGGTTCATCGGATCCTGGGTGCGGTCCTGGGCATTGCGGTCGATCAGCACGGCTTTGAAGACATCGCGGCCGATGAAGCTGCGCAGCGGCGACGTGAGCCAGTAGTCGGCACCGGCGACCGGCCTGGTCTGGGCGCGCAAGGTGGGCGGCAGCACGGTCCAGATCAGGATGAAATCGCCGTTGGAGGTGTGATTGGCGAAATAGACGCGCTGCATCGGCACGGGCTCGGACCCGTCCCAGATGGCGCGCACGGCGGTGATGAGCCGGGCGAAAGTGGTGATGGCGCTGCCCGTTATCCAGGCAAGGAAGCTGCGTGTCAAAGGATCGTTCCCGTCTTTCGAGGGAAACCTACAGTCACGGTGGGAATTGAAAAGGCAGGAAAACCTGACTCGCGATCAAGAGGTCCCGGGTCAGGCCCGGGACGGGCGGCGCAGGTGGCGCCGTTGCGCGGTTTCAAGTGACGTTGTGCTGACGGCCCGGGGACGGATCACACGTATTCGCGCCAGGAAATACAGCGGCGGGCCACGTGATCAGGTTGGTTCGCGCAGAACCCGCGGGACCTTGAATTCGACGTTCTCCTGCGCGGTTTCCACCTGTTCGACGGTGACGTCATAGCGGTCGCGGAAGGCGTCGATGACCTCGTTTATCAGCACCTCGGGGGCCGAGGCGCCGGCGGTGATGCCCATTGTGGTGATGCCTTCGAGCGCGCGCCAGTCGATATCGGCGGCGCGTTGCACGAGCTGGGAATAGGAACAGCCGGCGCGGGCGCCGACCTCGACCAGGCGCTTGGAGTTGGACGAGTTCGGGGCGCCCACCACCAGCATAGCCTCGGCCTTTTCGGCCATGGCCTTGACGGCCTCCTGCCGGTTGGTTGTGGCGTAGCAGATATCTTCCTTGTGCGGTCCGGTGATGTCGGGGAACCGGGTTTGCAGCGCGGTGACGATATCGGCGGTGTCGTCCACCGAAAGGGTGGTCTGCGTGACGAACGCCAGACGGGCTGGATCGCGGACCTCGACATGCGCCACATCCTCGGGCGTTTCGACGAGCAGGACGTCGCCGTCCGGCAGCTGGCCCATGGTGCCGACGGTCTCGGGGTGGCCGGCATGGCCGATCATGATGATCTGAAGGCCGTTCGCGGCGTGGCGCTCGGCCTCGATATGCACCTTCGAGACGAGCGGGCAGGTGGCGTCGACATAGACCATCTGACGCGAGGCGGCCTCGGCCGGGACCGACTTGGGCACGCCGTGGGCGGAGAAGATCACAGGCCGATCATCGGGGCATTCGTCAAGTTCCTCGACGAACACGGCGCCCTTGGCCCGCAGGTCGTCGACCACGTACTTGTTGTGGACGATCTCGTGCCGGACATAGACCGGCGCGCCCCATTTGCCGAGCGCCATCTCCACGATCTTGATCGCGCGGTCGACTCCGGCGCAGAAACCGCGCGGCGCGGCGAGGTAGAGGGTGAGGGGCGGCTTGGTCATGGACACTCCTGTTCACTCTCCAGACCTAAGGGCTGTGGCGTGCGGCGTCCAGAGGGGGCGGGCATAGGAGGTTGGCGTCTAGCGGCACGGGACGTCGGAACGCCCGCGTCCCGGCCGTTATTTTTGGCTTGAGATCCGTCAGGCAGAGGCCTGCTGACGTTCCGTTGCATCCTCGCGCGGGGGGCGCCCGATGACTTCCTTCAGGTCTTCAAGCTCGATGAAATTATCGGCCTGACGACGCAGGTCGTCGGAGATCATCGGCGGCTGGCTGCGAATGGTCGAGACGACCGAGACACGCACGCCCTGGCGCTGAAGGCTTTCCACCAGCGGGCGGAAATCGCCGTCGCCGGAAAACAGGACGATGTGGTCGATGCGGGGCGCGAGTTCCATCGCGTCGACTGTCAGTTCGATATCCATGTTGCCCTTGACCTTACGGCGGCCCTGGCTGTCGGTGTATTCCTTGGCCGGTTTCGTGACCATCGTGAAGCCGTTATAGTTCAGCCAATCGACCAGCGGGCGGATCGGGGAATAATCGTCGTTTTCCAGAAGCGCCGTGTAGTAGAAGGCGCGGAGCAACTTGCCACGGCGCATGAATTCCGTTCGCAGAAGCTTGTAATCGATATCGAACCCCAACGCCTTGGCGGCCGCGTACAGGTTCGAGCCGTCGATGAACAGCGCAAGCCGTTCGTCCTTGTAAAACATTAAAATGTCCTTCCGCATGTGATTGCTCTGCCGCGACGATGTACTAAACGGTGTACGAGTGAGTGGATTGGGAACCCGGCAGAACTAGGCGCTGTACTTAGAAGTTTAGTGAGACCTTCGCAAGACCGTTAGATAAAGAACAAGGATAAGGCCGCGGCATGTCTGAGCAACACTATCTGATCGCCTTGGGCGGGAATTCGCCATCCGACGCGGGGGCGCCCCGTGCGACGTTGCACGCCGCGCTGACGCGGTTGCCCGGCATGGGAGCGCGGGTGCTGGCGGCCAGCCGAATGTACCGCACGCCATGTTTCCCAGCAGGGGCAGGGCCGGATTACGTCAATGCGGCGGCGCGGCTGGCATTCGATGGGAACCCTGCAGAACTCTTGCAACTTCTGCACGAACTGGAAAACCGGTTCGGGCGCGCTCGGGTTCAGCGCTGGGGCCAGCGGACACTGGATCTGGACCTGTTGGCGGCGGGGGACAGGATCTTGCCGGACCGTGAGACGTTCGACGCGTGGCAGGGCCTGCCGCTGGAGCGGCAGATGCGCGATGCGCCCGACCGCCTGATCCTGCCCCACCCGAGACTGCACGAGCGGGGGTTCGTGCTTGTCCCGCTGAATGACGTCGCGTCAGACTGGGTGCATCCCGTGTCGAACCTGACCGTGGCGGCAATGCTGGCCGCCTTGCCGGAGGATCAGGTCGCCGAGGTGGTGCCGCTGGACTGATTCTCTGCTTGTAAACCCGTTGGGCAGGCTTTAAATGAAAGGCTTCTTGAGATATTTGCCCTATCTGGAGGCCCCATGGCGCGCGTAACCACTGAAGACTGCGTTGACAAAGTTCCGAACCGCTTCGACCTGGTGATGCTGGCGGCGCACCGCGCACGTGAGATCTCGTCGGGTTCGCCGATCACCGTGGACCGCGACAACGACAAGAATCCGGTCGTGGCCTTGCGCGAGATCGCCGAGGAGACGCAAGGGGCCGACGACCTGCGCGAACGCCTGATCGAATCGAACCAGAGCCAGATCGAGGTCGATGAGCCGGAAGACGATTCCATGGCACTGCTGATGGGCGAGGAAACCGAGAAGCCGGCCGACGACGACATGTCCGAAGAGAAGCTGCTGCGCGCGCTGATGGAGGCGCAGGGCCAGGGTTGAACCACGGCCCGGGCGGCGGATGACGGAAAGCGGACCGGATGATTGGTGCAGATACGCTTGTCGATCTTGTCCGCGCCTACAACCCCAAGAGTGATGCATCTCTGATCCGGGCAGCCTATGCCTTTGGTCAGGAAATGCACGAGGGCCAGACCCGGCATTCCGGCGAGCCCTACTTCAGCCATCCCGTGGCGGTGGCGGCGATCCTGACCGAACAGCGGCTGGACGATGCCACCATCATCACCGCCCTTCTGCACGACACGATCGAGGACACTCGCGCGTCCTACAACGCCGTGGCGGAGCGGTTCGGGGGCGAGATCGCCGATCTGGTCGATGGCGTCACCAAGCTGACCAACCTGCAACTTTCCAGCACCGAGACCCAGCAGGCCGAGAATTTCCGCAAGCTGTTCATGGCGATGTCGAAGGACATGCGCGTGATATTGGTAAAGCTGGCGGACCGGCTTCACAACATGCGCACGATCCGGGCGATGCGCCCCGAGAAGCAACTGAAGAAAGCGCGCGAGACGATGGACATCTTCGCGCCGCTGGCGGGCCGGATGGGCATGCAGTGGATGCGCGAGGAACTGGAAGACCTGGCGTTTCGCGTGATCAACCCCGAGGCGCGGGCGTCGATCATGCGGCGGTTCATCACCCTGCAACGCGAGGCGGGCGACGTGATCGAGCGGATCACCGGCGACATGCGGCTGGAATTGCAGGAAGCCGGGATCAAGGCCGAGATCCTGGGTCGAGCCAAGAAACCCTATTCGATCTGGCGCAAGATGCAGGAAAAGGAGATGGGATTTTCCCGGCTGAGCGATATCTACGGGTTCCGGATCATCACCGCGGCCGAGGATGACTGCTATCGCGTGCTGGGCGTGATCCACCGTCGCTGGCGGGCGGTGCCGGGGCGGTTCAAGGATTACATCAGTCAGCCCAAGTCGAACGGCTATCGTTCGATCCACACGACGGTATCGGGGCGCGACGGCAAGCTGGTGGAGGTGCAACTGCGGACCCGTCAGATGCACGAGGTCGCAGAGACGGGCGTGGCCGCGCACTGGTCCTACCGGGACGGTGTGCCGGCCGAGAACCCTTTCGCCGTCGATCCGGCCAAGTGGATCTCCAGCCTGACGGAGCAGTTCGACAGCGAGGAGGACCACGACGAGTTCCTCGAGGCGGTGAAGCTGGAGATGTATGCCGACCAGGTGTTCTGTTTTACGCCAAAGGGCGACGTGGTGAAGCTGCCGCGCGGTGCGACGCCGATCGATTTCGCCTATGCGATCCACACCCGCATCGGCAATGGCTGCGTCGGCGCCAAGGTGGACGGCATGCGCGTGCCGCTTTGGACGCGGATCAAGAACGGCCAGTCGGTCGAGGTGATTACCGCGGACGGTCAGACGCCGCAGGCGACGTGGCTGGATATCGCCACCACGGGCAAGGCGCGCGCGGCAATTCGCCGGGCGCTGCGCGAGGTGGACCGGGACCGCTATATCCGGCTGGGCCGCGAACTGGCGCGCGCGGCGTTCGAGCATGTGGGCAAGAAACCAACCGACAAGGCGCTGGAACGCGCCGCCAAGACCCTGCGCCTGAAAGGCCGCGACGAGGTTCTGGCGCGTCTGGGCAGCGCCGAGCTGACCACCAGCCGGGTTCTGAATGCGGTCTACCCGGACCTTGCGCCGGATACGGGCAACGAGGTGGGGTTGGACCGGGCGGTTATCGGGCTTGAACCGGACCAGCGATTCGACCGCGCGCCGTGTTGTCAGCCCCTGCCCGGCGAGCGGATCGTCGGGATCACCTATCGCGGCAAGGGCGTGGTGGTGCACACGATCGACTGCGAGAACCTGCAACGCTACGAAGAGCAGCCAGATCGCTGGATGGACCTGCAGTGGCATGGCGGCACGCACGCGGCCGTCTACGAGGCGACCCTGGATGTCACGATCGGGAACGACGCCGGCGTGCTGGGACGTATTTGCACGTTGATCGGAGAGCAGAAGGCCAATATCTCGGACCTGACATTCGTGGACCGCAAACCGGATTTCTACCGGCTGCTGATAGATGTCGAGCTGCGCGATGCGGAACACCTGCATGGCGTGATCTCGGTTCTGGATGCCGAAAGCGACGTGGCCACGGTGGAACGGTTCCGCGATCCCGGCCGGCTGGCGGCCAGTAGCGGAACGGAACAAAGCTGACCCGAAGGAGCCGCGCCCCGTGGTTTTCAAACGCCGTGACAGACTGCCTTGGTGGAAGGCCACGTTACGGTTTCTCTGGCCGAGATCGGGTTGGACGCGGGCTTTTCACTATGTAAAGCACCGCGTGCGGCGCCTGCCGGACCCGCCGCACCGGATCGCGCGGGGCATCCTGGCCGGCGTGTTCGTCAGCTTCACGCCTTTTTTCGGTCTGCACTTTCTTCTGGCTGCCGTCGTCGCGTGGATCCTGCGCGGCAATATCGTGGCCGCGTTGCTGTCGACCTTTTTCGGCAACCCGCTGACATTCGTCTTTATCGGGGCGTCGTCATTGCAGACGGGATATTTCCTGCTGGGCCTGCGCAACAATCCCGAGCTGGAGGCGCATGGCTCGCTTGGGAGCAAGTTCGTGGATGCGGGGCGGGACCTGAAGGATAACCTTTGGGCGATCTTCAACGAACAGAGCGCCGACTGGAGCCGGCTGACGGTTTTCTATGAAGAGGTGTTCTTTCCCTACATGGTTGGCGGGCTGATCCCGGGCACGATCGCGGGCCTGACCTGTTACTATGTCAGCCTGCCGCTGATCCAGGCCTACCAGAATCGCCGCCGCGGGATGCTCAAGGCCAAGCTGGCCGCGATCCGGGAAAAGGCGGCCGAGAAAGCCGCCGAGAAAGCCGCCGCGAAAGAGGCCAGGGGCGGGCGCAAGGACAAGGCTGACGCGGAGATCGAGAAGCACTAGGGTCTGAAGCGAGTCGTGCATCTGTAGCGGGAGAGGTCATGAGCGACACCGGAAAACTGCGCCTTGGCGTGAATATCGACCACGTGGCGACCGTGCGGAACGCTCGGGGCGGGGCCTATCCCGACCCGGTCCGCGCCGCCAAACTGGCCGAGGAGGCCGGGGCGGACGGGATCACGGCGCATCTGCGCGAGGACCGCCGGCACATCTCGGACGCGGATATCGACGGGCTTATGGCGGCGCTGAAGCTGCCGCTGAATTTCGAGATGGCGGCGACCGACGAAATGCAGAAGATCGCGCTGCGCCACAAACCGCACGCCGTGTGCATCGTGCCGGAAAAGCGCGAGGAACGCACCACCGAGGGCGGGCTGGAAGTGGCGCGCGAGGAAAACCGGCTGGCGCATTTCATCGCACCCTTGCGCGAGGCGGGCTGCCGGGTGTCCATCTTCATCGCCGCCGACCGCCGCCAGATCGAGGCGGCCCACCGGATCGGCGCCGAGGTGATCGAGCTTCACACGGGCGCCTATTGCGATGCCCATGCGGAGGGACATTTCAAAGAACGGGACCGGGAGCTGGAGTGCCTGCGAGACATGTCCGCTTTCGCCCATTCGCTGGGGCTGGAGGTGCATGCCGGTCACGGGCTGACCTACGATACGGTAAAGCCCATCGCGGCGTTTCCCGAGGTCATGGAGCTGAATATCGGGCATTTCCTGATAGGAGAATCGATCTTTCGCGGGCTGGGGCCGGCGATCGGCGAGATGCGGCGGCTGATGGACGAGGCGCGCAGCGACGCGTTGCGGACGGCTGGATGACCTGGCTGCGCTACGGGGTCGTTTTTTTGGCCGTCGCCATCGGCGTGGCGCAGGTTGTACGGCTGTTGGACATAACCAAGGACGAGATGCTGGGATCGGCGGCACAGATCATGGTGCCGGCAATGATCGCCGCATTGATCGAAGGGCAGCAATATGTCCGCCGCCACGCGGCGCTGCCCGGGTCGGGCGGGGCATGGCGCTTTGCCTTCATCGCGATGGGCGTGGCAACGGTTTTGAACGTGGCCCTGGCTTATGCCGGACCGACCGTGGCGCCGGAATTCGCCAAGCTGGCCATCGCCGCGCCGGGATCGCAGCAATTCGTGACGCTGCTGTTGATGTACGCGGGGGGCTACCTGCTGGCCAACCGGTTCTTTTTCGGCATCGGCGCGGGCAACACGATGAGCCGCGACAAGGCCCGTAACGAGCGGCCCGGAAAATGACAGGTGGCGTGGCTGATGGCCGGTGCCTGCATCCGGAGGGGGCCGTCGCATCTTGGCGCGGCTGGGCTTTTTGATCTTGCCGGGTCACGTTTTGGCGGCGTTGGGGAGAGTGTCGGTCCGGGGCTGGCGCTTGCCTGGGCTTTGGTTGTAAGTTTCCCCCTGTTTTCAGCCGGATAAGGGGCGCACTCATGATCCTGGGAATCGGCACGGACCTTGCGAATATCGACCGGATCGCCGGCACGCTGGAGCGGTTCGGCGACCGGTTCCGCAACCGCGTCTTCACCGACGTGGAGCAGCGCAAGGCCGAGCGGCGCCGCGACGTGGCCGGCACATACGCCAAGCGGTGGGCGGCCAAGGAGGCGTGTTCCAAGGCGCTGGGCACCGGCCTGCGCATGGGGATCGCCTGGAAGGACATGGCGGTCAGCAACCTGGAGACCGGGCAGCCGGTGATGAAGGTCACGGGCTGGGCCGCGGAACGGCTGGCGGAAATGACGCCCGAGGGGCACGAGGCGATTATCCATGTCACGCTGACAGATGACCATCCCTGGGCGCAGGCCTTCGTGGTGATCGAGGCGCGGCGGGCGACGTGATGCACCCCTGCGTGGTGGTGTCGCAGACCGCAACCCGGGCCGCTGACGCGAGCGTGGCTTGACACCCGTCCCCCCGCCCCGCATGTAGCGCAGAAGAGCAACCGGAGGCAGGCATGGCCGAAGAATCCAAGACATCGAGCACGATCTGGGAGACCATCAAGACGGTGTTCTGGGCGCTGCTGATCGCCGGTGTTTTCCGCACGATCCTGTTCCAGCCCTTCTGGATCCCGTCCGGGTCGATGAAGGACACGCTGCTGATCGGGGATTTCCTGTTCGTCAACAAGTTCGCATATGGCTATTCCTATGCGTCCTGCCCGAACATCAAGATCGAGCGGATCGGGCTGGATATCGACGCCAAGAACATCTGCGGGTTCCTGGATGGCGACAACACGCGGCTCTTCGGCTCGGAACCCGAGCGTGGCGACATCATCGTGTTCCGTCATCCCAGCAACGGCACGGATTACATCAAGCGCGTCGTGGGCCTGCCCGGCGAACGTATCCAGATGAAAGAGGGCGTGCTGCATATCAACGGCGAGCCGGTCGAATTGGAAGACGCCGGAAACTTCGAGGAAGTGCTGGAGCCGCAGGGGCCGCTGGGCAAGACGCCGCGCTGCGCCAATGGCGCTGTCGGCGTGGGCGGTATCTGCGAAAAGGAACGCAAGATCGAAACCCTGCCGAACGGCGTGTCGCACAGTATCCTGAACGTGGGCCCTCAGCGCTACGACAGCACGGGAGTCTACGAGGTGCCGGACGGGCATTATTTCTTCATGGGCGACAACCGCGACAATTCCACCGATAGCCGCGCGCCGCTGACGGCCCCGGGCGGGGTGGGGTATGTTCCTTTCGAGAACCTGATCGGACGCGCGGACCGGGTGATCTTTTCCTCCGCAGGCCGGTCGATGCTGTTCTTCTGGACATGGCGCGGCGACCGCTTTTTCGAAAAGCTGGACTGATGCAGTGATGAAGCTCTCAGGCGATCTCAAGGCTTTCGAGAGCCGCCTGGGGCATGCGTTCGGGCGGCCGGAGCTGCTGGTGCGGGCCGTGACGCACGGGTCGATGACCACGGCCAACCGGGATGACAACCAGCGGCTGGAGTTCCTCGGCGACAGGGTGCTGGGGCTGGTGATTGCCGAGGCGCTCCTGGAAAGCGACAAGGGCGCCGCCGAAGGCCAGCTTGCGCCGCGCTACAACGCGCTGGTGCGTAAGGAGACCTGCGCCGAGGTGGCGCGGCAGATCGACCTTGGCGCGGTTCTGAAACTGGGCCGGTCCGAGATGATGTCGGGCGGGCGGCGCAAGCAGGCGCTGCTCGGCGATGCGATGGAGGCGGTGATCGCCGCCGTCTACCGCGATGCCGGGTTCGATGCGGCGCAGGAGGTGATCCTGCGGCTGTGGGGGGACCGCGTGACATCCGTCAAGGCCGATGCGCGGGACGCCAAGACCGCGCTTCAGGAATGGGCACAGGCGCAGGGGCTGGCCCCGCCCGTCTACGCGGAGACCGCCCGCAGCGGGCCGGACCACGCGCCGCAATTCACCATCGAGGCGCGGCTGGAGAACGGCGAGGCCGAGCAGGCGACCGCCGGGGCCAAGCGACAGGCCGAGCAGACCGCCGCGAAAGCATTGCTGGCGCGGGTGACCGCCAAAAACTCCTAGCGTATGACGATGACCGACTGGTTGGCATGGCGGGTGATCCGCGCAGCGTTGGGGCCCACGAGGTAGTCGCGCAACTCGGGCCGGTGCGCGCCCACGACGATCACGTCGGCGCCGATCTTGTCGGCCGTGCGCAACACGCTGTCATAGATATTTCCCTCGGTCACATGCACATGCGCCTTGCCGTCGAAGGCGCCATCCGTCCAGTCTTTCAGCGCCTTTTCGGCGGCGCCTTTTGCCGAGCGGTTATAGTCGCCCTCAAACGCGGCCCCGACCATGTTCATGCCGCTGCCGGGAACCACG
Source organism: Roseovarius sp. MMSF_3350 (assembly GCF_030733425.1). Classification (GTDB taxonomy): domain Bacteria; phylum Pseudomonadota; class Alphaproteobacteria; order Rhodobacterales; family Rhodobacteraceae; genus Roseovarius. Next base: position 7,045 of record NZ_JASHIZ010000005.1, on the reverse strand, counting down.
TTGATGACGTGGATTTCGGCGCCGTCGCCGGCGGCAAGCAGCCTGGCCGCCTGTGCCAAACGGTTGGCGCCTTCCATCGCGTTGATATCGATCGCCAGCAGTAGTTTCTGGAACATCACGGTTCTCCTCAGAAGGCGGGTTGCTTGGCGCGGGGCCGCTGGATCAGGACGATGCCGGCCAGCAGGATCAGGGCGGGGATGAAGAACAGTTCCTTGGGCAGGCGCTCGTTCTCGATCTCGACCTTGCTGACCACCACGGGGCTGTCGCCGTAGAAGTCGTATTCGATGCCGATGGCCTCGAAATGCGGTGTGCCGGGGAAGGGTTCCTCGAGCTTCAACTGGCCGTCCTCTTCGAAGATGCTGAGGCCCTGTTCGGACAGGGCGGCGGTGCCGTCGTCCTCGATTCCGGGCACCGAAATGGTGATGGGCCTGTTCTCGCCCGTGTCGAAATCGGGGCCTTCGATGGTCAGGCGCATCGGCTGGCCGGTGTCGGCGCTGTCCATGAGCGCATAGACCTCGGTTCCGGTGGCGGTCTGGTAGGGCTCCGAGATCTGGTCGAGGAAGAACCCCGGACGGAACAGCATGAAGGCGATGAAAAGCAGCGCCGCGCTTTCCCATTTCCGGGACTTGGCGATGAAATACCCTTGCGTCGCCGCCGCGAAGAGCAACATGGCTATGAGCGATATGCAGAAGACCATGATCGCCTTGGCAAAGCCGACGTCGATCAGCAGCAGGTCGGTGTTGAAGATGAAGAGGAAGGGCAGAAGCGCTGTGCGGATGTCATAGCCGAACCCCTGGATACCCGTCTTGATCGGGTCGCCGCGCGAGATGGCGGCGGCGGCATAGGCGGCAAGGCCCACAGGCGGCGTGTCATCGGCGAGAATGCCGAAGTAGAACACGAACATGTGCACGGCGATGAGCGGCACGATCAGGCCCGCCTGTGCGCCCACGGACACGATGACGGGCGCCATCAGCGAGGAGACGACGATGTAGTTCGCAGTGGTCGGCAGGCCCATGCCGAGGATCAGTGACAGGACCGCCACGAGGAACAGCAGGATCATCAGGTTGCCGCCCGAGATCACCTCGATCACCTGGCCGATGACCTGGTGCGCGCCTGTCAGGCTGATCGTGCCGACGATGATGCCGGCGGCCCCGGTCGCGACCCCGATGCCGATCATGTTGCGCGCGCCCAGGATCAGGCCGTCGATGAAGTCGCGCCAGCCGTGCCAGGTTTCGCCGGCAAAACCCTCGCCGCGGAACATCGCCTTGAGCGGACGGTGCGTTAGCGCGATGATGATCATGAAGATCGTGGCCCAGAAGGCCGAGAGCGCGGGCGACAACCGGTCGAGCGTGTCGGTGCGCACCATCAGGTTCCACACCAGGATGAAGATCGGGATCGCGAAGTAGAGCCCGCCGATCAGTGTGGGCGTCAGACGCGGTGCGACGGGCGGGCCGCCTTCATCCTTGTCCAGTTGCAGATCAGGATAGCGGGCCGCGATGGCGACGAGCACGATGTAGAGCACGGCCACGAGCGCCACCGCCGCATAGACCGAGTTGCCCATGATTGGCTCGAGGATGCCGCGCAGGCCGATCATCAGGAAGGTGCAGAGGGCAAGGAAGAGGAAGCCCGACAGGAACAGGATCAGGATCATCAGAACGCCGATGCGGCGGCCGGGTTTTTCCAGCCCCTTGAGGCCCATCTTCAGGCTTTCCAGGTGCACGATGTAGAGCAGAGCGATGTAGGAGATGACCGCCGGAAGGAAGGCGTGCTTGACCACGTCGATATAGGGAATGTTGACGTATTCGACCATCAGGAAGGCCGCCGCGCCCATCACGGGCGGTGTCAGCTGGCCGTTGGTGGACGAGGCCACCTCGACCGCGCCGGCCTTTTCCGCCGGAAAGCCGATGCGCTTCATCAGCGGGATCGTAAAGGTGCCGGTGGTGACAGTGTTGGCGATGGACGAGCCCGAGATCATGCCGGTCATCATCGACGACAGAACCGATGCCTTGGCTGGCCCGCCGCGCAGCGCGCCCAGAAGCGCGATGGCCACCTTGATGAACCAGTTGCCGCCGCCGGCCCGGTCCAGCAGGGCGCCGAACAGGACGAAAAGGAAGATCATCGTGGTCGACACGCCGAGCGCCACGCCGAACACCCCTTCGGTCTGCATCCAGTAGTGACCCAGTGCCTTGGGCAGCGACGAGCCGCCGTAATTGGTGATGTTGCGCGCCCATTCCGAATACCCGCCGAAAAAGGCGAACAGGATGAAGCAGCACGCGATGATGACCAGTGGCAGGCCCAGCGAGCGGTAGACCGAGACCAGAAGCACGATCATCCCGATGGCCGACATGGTGACGTCCGTGGTGTTCCACAGGCCCGGTCGGTCGGCGATCTCGAACCGGAACACCACCAGATAAAGACAGGCCGACACACCCAGGATCACCAAAGCCCAGTCATAAAGCGGAATCCGGTCGCGGGGCGAGGATTTGAACAGCGGAAAGGCGAGCGTCGCCAGCATGATGGCAAAGGCCAGGTGCACGAAGCGGGCCTGTGCGACGATATTGGCGAAGATCGACATGCCCGTGGCCTGGGCCACGATGCCGGGGACGCGCGAGGCGATGTAGAGCTGAAAGATGGACCAGGCGATACAGGTGCCGATGATCAGCTTGGTCTGCCAGGCCGCGGACGGGTTGCGGGCGCCGGTATCGGTCTCGGCCAACATGTCGTCGGCGGAACGTGTGTTTTCGGTCAGATCGCTCACTGTCATGCCCCCTCAGGCAATTCCTATGAAGTAAAAGGGCGCCCGCGAGGGGGCGCCCTTCGAAGCCCGCGGGCTTATTCCATCAGGCCCAGTTCCTTGTAGGCCTTTTCGGCACCGGCATGCAGCGGGGCCGACAGGGCATCCTGAACCATTTCGGCAGGCTCGAGGTTGGCGAAGGCCGGGTGCAACTGGCGGAAGTCGTCGATGTTCTCCATGACCGCCTTCGCAAGCACGTATACCGTGTCTTCCGACACGTCGGCGGATGTCACGAGGGTCGCGCCGACGCCGAAGGTGGTGACGTCCTCGTCATTGCCGGCGTACATGCCGCCGGGAACCGTGGCGGTACGGTAATAGGGATTTTCGTCGATCAGCTTGTCGATCACGTCGCCGGTGACGTTCACGAGAGTGACGTCACAGGTGGTCGCCGCTTCCTGGATGGCGGCGGCCGGGTGACCCACGACGTAGACCATGGCGTCGATGTTGCCGTCGCAGAGTTGCTGCGACATCTCCGACCCCTTGTACTCGGTGGCGAGCGCGAAGTCGTCCATGGTCATGCCGTACTCGGCCATCAGCACCTCGGTCGTGGCGCGCAGGCCGGAGCCGGCATTGCCGACGTTGAAGCGCTTGCCCTTGAGATCCTCGAAGCTCTCGATGCCGGCGTCGGACCGGGCGATCAGCGTAAAGGGTTCGGGGTGGACCGAAAAGACCGAGCGGATTTCCGGAAACGGATTGTCCGAGAAGGTCGAGGTGCCGTTATAGGCATGGTACTGCCAGTCGGACTGCGCCACGCCGAATTCCAGCTCGCCGGCCTTGATCGTGTTGATGTTGTAGACCGAACCCCCGGTGGATTCCACGGCGCAGCGGATGCCGTGATCCTTGCGGGACTTGTTGACGAGACGACAGATCGCGCCCCCGGTGGGATAGTAAACGCCTGTCACGCCACCGGTGCCGATGGAAATGAATTCCTGCGCCGAGGCCGGCGCGGAAATGGCGATTCCTGCGGCGGCGAAGGCGCCGAGAAGGTAGTTTTTCATGGTGTTCTCCCTTAGTTGCGAACATCATCTCGAGATGAGTCGATGGGGCCAGTAGAGCCAGAACTGGCCGGGCTTGCAAGACCATGAGGCGACAAATGAATAGATTCAAAGTGTTAGCCGAATGAGCCACGTGTTTCACCGCAACAGCCGCGTCGAACCGCCGACCGTCACGCGGGGCGAGGGGGCCTATCTCTTCGACCAGTCCGGAAAGGCCTATCTGGACGGATCGGGTGGCGCGGCGGTGTCCTGCCTGGGCCATGGCGATCCGCACGTGACTCAAGCGATCAAGGCGCAACTTGACCGGGTCGCCTTTGCCCATACCGGGTTTATGACGTCCGAGCCCGCCGAGGCGCTCGCGGCCCGGCTCGCGGCCGTGGCACCCGGCGACCTGGCGCGGGTCTATTTCGTGTCGGGCGGGTCCGAGGCGATGGAAGCGGCCCTGAAGCTGGCGCGGCAGTATTTCATCGAGGCTGGACAACCGCAGCGCAGCCGGGTGATCGCGCGGCGGCAAAGCTATCACGGCAACACGCTGGGGGCGCTGGCCACGGGCGGCAATGCGTGGCGGCGGGCGCCTTTCGCGCCGCTCTTGATGGAGGTGAGTCATGTCTCGCCGTGCTATGCCTATCGCGGAATGCAGGAGGGCGAGACGGCGCAGGGCTATGTCGCGCGGCTGGTGGCCGAACTGGATGCCGAGATCGAGGAGTACGGCCCCGAGACGATCATGGCCTTCGTAGCCGAACCCGTGGTGGGGGCGACGCTGGGCGCAGTGCCGCCCGTAGCGGGGTATTACCGCGCGGTGCGGGAGGTCTGCGACAGGCATGGCATCCTGCTGATCCTCGACGAGGTGATGTGCGGCATGGGGCGCACCGGAACACTTTTCGCGTGCGAGCAGGACGGCATAGCGCCGGATATCTGCGCCATCGCCAAGGGGCTGGGCGCGGGGTATCAGCCGATCGGTGCCATGCTCTGCACCGCCGAGATTCACGACACGATCGCCGAAGGATCGGGGTTCTTCCAGCATGGGCACACCTACCTGGGGCACCCCACCGCCTGTGCGGCGGCGGGCGCGGTTCTGGACCGCTTGCTGGACGACGGAGTGGCGGCGCGCGTCGCCCCTCTGGGAGAGGCGCTGCGCGCGCGGCTGGTCGAGCGGTTCGGGCACCATCCGCATGTGGGCGACATCCGCGGGCGCGGGCTGTTCCAGGGGATCGAGTTGGTGGAGGACCGAGACACCAAGGCGCCGTTCGACCCGGCCCGCAAGCTGCACGCCAGGATCAAGGCGGCGGCGTTCGAGGCGGGGCTGATCTGCTACCCGATGGGCGGCACGGTGGATGGTCAACGCGGCGATCACGTACTGCTGGCGCCGCCCTTCATCCTGACCGAGGACCAGGTCGATGAGTTGGTCCACAAGCTGGGAACGGCGGTGGACACCGCGCTGGCCTGAGCGGCGTGCCTATTCGGCAGCGGCTTTCAGGCTGGACATCAGGCGGTGGAATTTCTCGCCCTGAACGGTGACGTGCTGGCGCAGCAGATTGCTGGCCTGCTCACCCTCGCCGGACTCGATGGCCGCAAGGATCGCGTCATGTTCGGCTACCGATTGCGCCATCCGCCCGCGCCAGCGCAGTTGCAGGCGGCGGAAAGGGCGCAGGCGGCGCTGTAGCCGCAAGCACTCCTGTTCCAGAAACGCGTTGCCAGTCTGGGCGTAGAGCGTGGCATGGAAAAGGTCGTTCTGGTGGTAGTTTCCGTCGGCGTCCTGCGCCTCTGTCGCCGCTCGGCACCGGTCATTGATCATGCGCAGCCGGGCCAGCGCCTCATCCGAGATGCGCGACGCGGCCAGCCGCGCGCAGATCGCTTCAAGCTCTGCCATCACCTCGAACATCTCGATCAGTTCGACCGGCCCGGGTTGCCGCACGAACACGCCGCGCCGGGGAATCTGTTCGACGAGGCCAGAGAGCGCAAGTCGTTGAAGAGCCTCACGAATTGGCGTTCGGGAAACGTCGAAACGTTCGGCCAGCTGAACTTCGTCAAGCCGGTCGCCATCGTCGAACGTCCCCTCGAGGATCAACTCCTCGATGGCGTCCGCGATGAGGTCTGCACGCTTGCGTTCCATGTAAATCCGCTAGCACAGCGCCGCGTAGAGCGCAAGAAATCCGTTCTTGTATACAAAAAATTTGACTGACGACACAATCTCGTTAGGGTTCGGGCAGTCCGAACACGAATCAGGACGTTTTGGGAGGAACACATGAAACTGAATTTCACAGCCGCGGTCGCGGCAGCAGCCCTTTTCGCAGGCAGCTTTACGGCAAGCGCCGAAGAGCTGCGCCTGTCGCACCAGTGGTCCACCAGCGACGTGCGTCACAAGGTGGCGCAGATGGTCGCCGACGAGGTCGCGGCGGCGGATGTTGATCTGGATATCCAGATCTTCCCCTCGCAGTCGCTGTTCAAGGCGCGAGAGCAGTACAAGCCGCTGGCCCGCGGGCAGGTCGACATGATCGTCTTTCCGCTGTCCTATGCAGGCGGCCTGCGCAACGCCTACAACCTGACCCTGATGCCGGGACTGGTGAAGAACCACGACCATGCCGCGCGTCTGAACGAGTCCGAGTTCATGGGCGATATCGAGGATATCATGGCCGAGGATGACATCATGGTCCTCGTGCACGGCTACCTGGCCGGCGGTTTCGCGGGCAAGGAAAAGTGCATCACCGCGCCGGAGGACGTGGAAGGCCTGCAGACCCGCGCGGCGGGCAAGGCGTTCGAGCAGATGCTGGCGGGCGCCGGTGCGTCGATCGCCTCGATGAGCTCGGCCGAGATCTATAACGCCATGCAGACGGGTGTTCTGGATGCCGCGAACACCTCGTCCTCGTCCTTTGTCAGCTACCGCATCTACGAGCAGGTGTCGTGCTTTACCCCGGCGGGCGACTATGCGCTGTGGTTCATGTATCAGCCGCTCTTGATGAACAAATCCAAGTTCGAAAGCCTGAGCGAGGAACAGCAGACCGCGCTGATGGAGGCCGCCGAGAAGGCGGAGGCGTTCTATCTGGAAGAAGCCAAGAGCCAGGACGGCAATGCGCGCCAGGTCTTTGCGGACAATGGCGTGGAGATCGCCGAGATGAGCCAGGAAGAGTTCGACGCCTGGCGCGAGATCGCGCAGGAGACCGCCTATAAAGCGTTCCTGGAAGGCTCGCCCGAAGGTCAGGAACTGCTGGACAAGGCGCTGGCCGTCGAGTGATCCGCTGAACCATTCGTCGGGGCC
>NZ_JASHIZ010000004.1 GCF_030733425.1 Roseovarius sp. MMSF_3350 | reverse complement strand
CACCCTCCTGCGGCTTTTGCCGCACCGCGGCGCCGCCATCGCCGCGTAACACCGTTTTCCCTCTGGCAATTGACGCGCAAAGCCCTTAGGGCCACGACCAAACCACCAAGGATACCCCAATGGACCTGCGCAATATCGCAATCATCGCCCACGTCGACCACGGCAAGACCACCCTCGTGGACGAGCTTCTCAAGCAGTCGGGCGCCTTCCGCGCCGGTCAGGCCGTGGCCGAACGCGCGATGGACAGCAACGACCTGGAGCGCGAGCGCGGCATCACCATCCTGGCCAAGGCCACCAGCGTGGAGTGGAAGAAAACCCGCATCAACATCGTCGACACCCCCGGCCACGCCGATTTCGGCGGCGAGGTCGAGCGCATCCTCAGCATGGTCGACGGCGTGGTCCTGCTGGTGGACGCCGCCGAAGGCCCGATGCCCCAGACCAAGTTCGTGACCTCCAAGGCGCTCGCCCTGGGCCTGCGCCCCATCGTGGTGCTAAACAAGGTCGACAAGCCCGATGCCGAGCCCGACCGCGTGCTGGACGAATGCTTCGACCTTTTCGCGGCGCTGGATGCCGACGAGGACCAACTGGACTTCCCGCATATGTATGCCTCCGGCCGCTCCGGCTGGGCCGATCACGAGCTTGACGGCCCGCGCAAGGACCTGACCGCGCTTTTCGACCTGATCGTCAATCACGTCCCCGCGCCCAAGCAGGTCAAGAAAGCCGATGATGATTTCCGCATGCTGGCCGTGACCCTTGGCGCCGACCCCTTCGTGGGCCGCCTGCTGACAGGGCGCGTCGAATCGGGACGGCTGAAAGTTGGCGCCACGGTGCAGGCGCTCTCCCGCATGGGTCAGAAGATCGAACAGTTCCGCGTGACCAAGATCCAGGCCTTCCGCGGCCTCACGCTTCAGGACATCGACGAGGCCGTGGCGGGCGATATCGTCAGCCTTGCCGGCATGTCCAAGGCCACCGTGGCCGACACGATCTGCGCGCTGGCGGTGGACGAACCGCTGTCGGCCCAGCCCATCGACCCGCCCACCATCTCGGTCACCTTCGGCATCAACGACAGCCCGCTGGCGGGCCGAGACGGCAAGAAGGTGCAATCCCGCGTCATCCGCGAGCGCCTGATGAAAGAGGCCGAAACCAACGTCGCCATCAAGGTCACCGACACGCCCGGCGGCGAAGCGTTCGACGTGGCGGGCCGCGGCGAATTGCAGATGGGCGTCCTGATCGAGAACATGCGCCGCGAAGGCTTTGAACTCAGCATTTCCCGCCCCCGCGTCCTGATGCGCGAAGGCGAGAATGGCGAACAGCTCGAACCCATCGAGGAAGTCACCATCGACGTCGATGACGACCATTCCGGCGCCGTGATCGAGAAACTGACCGGCGCCCGCAAGGGCGAAATGACCGAAATGAAACCCGCCGGCGCCGGCAAGACACGCATCATCGCGCTGGTCCCGTCGCGCGGCCTCATCGGCTATCACGGCGAGTTCCTGACCGACACGCGCGGCACCGGCGTGCTGAACCGCGTCTTCCACGGCTGGGCGCCGCACAAGGGCCCCATCCCCGGCCGCCGCGCCGGCGTGCTCATCTCGATGGAATCGGGCGAGGCCGTGGCTTACGCCCTGTGGAACCTCGAGGATCGCGGCCGCATGTTCATCGGCCCGCAGGAAAAGATCTATCAGGGCATGATCATCGGAGAGCACAGCCGCGAGAACGACCTGGAAGTGAACCCGCTGAAGGGCAAGAAGCTGACCAACGTCCGCGCGTCCGGCACCGACGAGGCCGTGCGCCTGACGCCGCATGTCCAGATGTCGCTGGAAGAGGCGATCGCCTATATCGACGACGACGAACTGGTCGAGGTCACGCCCAACGCCCTGCGCCTGCGCAAACGCCACCTTGACCCGCACGAGCGCAAACGCGCCGCCAAGACGGCGTAACGCATGGCCGATAAACCCCTCAAACTGACCCGCGCCGACTGGGCCAAGAACGCCGACAGCTGGGCGGGTCATTTCGAGGGCCGCGATCTGGGCACAAACGTGACGGTTCTCTTCGCCGAGTTCGAAGAGCCGGGCTCGGGGCCGAAGCTGCATACCCATCCGTATGACGAGGTCTTCATCGTCCGCGAAGGCCGTGCCCGCTATACCATCGGCGACCAGGTGATCGATGCCGAGGCCGGCGACGTCCTGCTGGCCCCCGCCGAAGTGCCGCACACCTTCGTCAACCTCGGGCCCGGGCGGCTGGTGTCGACCGACATCCACCTTTCCCCTGAATGGATCCAGACCGACCTGGAGTGACCCTATCCGCCCCGCGCCGCGCGGAAGAAGGAACATCACCCCGCCTCCTTGCGTTTTTCCGAAACGGACCAACGCAAATTCCGAAAGGAGGCTTTGATGCTCCGCACTCTCATGCTCACCACCACCACCGCCGCGGCCAGCCTGGCCCTCGCGCCCGCCGCCGAGGCCCAAAGCCGCTGTGGCGATTCCTATCGGCTCCAATCCGGAGACACCCTTTACCGGGTCTCGCAAAGCTGCCGCGTGCCACTGAGCCTGATCATGGATCTCAACCCCGGCCTCGACCCGCGCGACCTGCCGGTGGGCGAAGCGATCACGCTTGCCGCGTCCGACACGAATACCGGCGGCAGCAACACCCCCGCGCCCGACCGGAACACCTACGAGGTGCGCGAAGGCGACACCGCCTTCTCCATCGCACAGGCCCTGGGTATTTCCGTCGTGGAACTGCTGAACGAGAACCCCGATCTCGATCCGCTGGCCATGGCCGTGGGCGACGCGCTCGACCTTCCCGATGCGTCCGAGCCGTCGGCCTCGGTGCGCGTGCAGCCCCTGGCCGGCCCGCCCGGCAGCGACGTTCGCGTGAATGCCAGCAACTTGCGTCCCGCGGATTACGTGACCATCGGCGTCGGTCGCATGGCCTCGGAATGGCGCGCCGTCGACCAGGCGCAGGTCGCCGCGGACGGCGAAATCTCCACGTCCGTCACGCTGCCCGACTGGGCCTCGCCCGGTGACAATCTGATCTTCGTCGTCGATACCGACCGCGGCGTGACGCTCAAATCCCGCGCCTTCGACGTGGTGTCGCAAGACTCCAGCGACGGCGATGGCGACCAGGTCTCGCTCGAGGGCCGCGTGCGGCAGGGCGTCGAATGCGCCACGCTGACCACGCCCGACGGCGACGTATGGTCCCTGACCGGCGACATGGAATTCACCCCCGGTGAATATGCCGAGGTGCGTGGCACCCGCGCCGAGATGTCGTTCTGCCAACAGGGCGTCGGCACCGTCGCGGTCGACAGTTACGAAGAGGTCCGCGCGCCGGGCAACCTGCCCGATGATACCGCCGACCTGAACGCCGAGGCGGTCGAGGGCCCGTGGGTCCGCATGGCCGGCAACTGCGCCCGGCCCGATTTTGACATCACGGGCCAGCAGGGCCGTCTGACCATCGAAACCAGCCTTGACGGCGCGCCACGTACCGGACGCGTGAAGCTCAACGATAACGGCGCATCAGCGGTCTTCGACCAGCCCTATCGCGCCTTCCCGATCGAGAACCGGGGCGAAGGCAAGATCGCTGTCATTTCGGGCGACCGGGATGTAACCCTGGGCGGCGTCGACATTTCCGGCGATGGCGCGGTGTTCCTGCGCTGCGGCGTGTAAGCCGGCCCTCAGGGCGCGACCGCGATCCGCCCGACAACCTCCAGCCCGGCGCCGGTGCGCCTCGCGACGACAATCTCGCCCGAGGTGGTGCCGGTGCCGGCCAGTTTCGACACGTTTACCTGGTGCGTCACCAACAAAAGCCGCGCCTTGGCGGGCATATCGGCGATCCGCGCCATGACTTCTGCCGCCTGACCGTCCGGGTCGCCCTGCCCCGCGAAATGCGAATTGAGCGCGGGGAATTCCTCGGGCGTGCCCATGTCGAGAAGCTCCGCCGTCTCGGTGCAGCGGCACCATTGGCTGGTCCATACGGCATCGAACTGAACACCCGCCTCGCGCATCGCCGCGCCGATCCGCCGGGCCTGTTCCCGGCCCCGGTCGTCCAGCACCCGTTGCGTGCTGCAATCTTCCAGATCGAAATTCGCTGGGTCCCCGACACCGGGCGCCAACGCATGGCGCATCAGCGCCACCGTGCCCGGCTCTTTCAGCAGGCTCCAGTCCTGCGCCGCCACGGCACCGGGCAGGATCAGCATCAGGATCAGGGAAATCAGTCGCATCGGCACCTCCGTTCAGATCGACGGAAAGCCTAGTTTGCCCCGTCCCGGGGTCCAGCCCGTGCGACGCTATCGCCCACCGCGATCCGCCCGGGTGTCAGAACCTTGGCGCACCATCCACCGTGACCACGCATCGCGTTGTACCCGCCAGCCCCAAGTGCTGTTTCCATCCGCGAACAGGGTGCACAGGGCGCGGTGATCTCGACCAGGGCCTGTCCAATCTGAATCGGTTGATTGCGCAGCGCAGTCAGGTTGATGCCGGACACCACGACGTTGCGCCGCAGCAAGTCGGGCGCCACCTCCCCGATCCCGGCCAGCGCGCCGATCACCGGCAGATGTTCCGCCTGGATCAGCGTCAGCGCGCGTTTGCCGGCGCGTGCGTGGTCGCCTTCAAGGCCCGTTCCGGCCAATTCCGCGGCCTCGACCGAGACCGGATCGGCCAACCGTTTCGGCCGCAGCCCGATCCACGCCACGCGGCCCTCGCCCGCGTGCCGCGCCATGATCTCGGCCAGCTGGCCTTTCACTATTCCGAGGTTTCCACGATCACCAGGTCACGGTCCGAGGCGTTCCGCGCATGGTCCAGCGCCTCTTGATAGGCGTCCGAGCGATAGCATTCCTCCGCCGCCTCCAGCGTCGGGAACTTCGCCACCACGTTGCGCGCCCGGTCGTTGCCTTCCAGCTGCACGTACCGCGCGCCGCGGGCGATGAAATGCCCGCCATGCGCCTCGATCGCCGGACCAGCCAGCTTGGCATAGCGGCCATAGGCCTCCTCGTCGGACACGGTCACATGGGCAATCCAAAGTGCTGGCATCTCGTTCTCCTCAAACTCCGTTTACGATGACGATATCGCGCTCGCTCGACGAGGTCGCAATCGGCAGGATGCGCTGATACGCATCCGAATTGTACCAGTCCAGCGCCGCCTGGTGGTCGGGGAACTCGATGATCACGTGCCGCTCGGGGCCGATCCCCTCGACTTGCGTCTGGGTCCCGCCCTTGGCCAGGAACCGCCCGCCGAATTGCTCGGCCAGCGCCACGGTCTGGGTGGCATAGGCCTTGTAATCCTCGGGATCGGTCACGTTGATCCGCGCAATCAGGTAGGCCGCCATGTCGTTCCCCTTCTCACCCGGGCCTCAGCCCTGCAACACCTGTTCCGCCGCCGCGATGGCGGCCTCGGCATTGTCGGTGCTCGCCGCTCCGCCCTGCGCCATGTCCGGGCGGCCCCCGCCGCCCTTGCCGCCCAGCTCCGCCACGGCTGCCCGGACAAGATCGACCGCCGACAGCTTTTCGGTCAAGTCCTTCGTCACACCCGCGGCCACGGCGGCCTTGCCATCGGCATCGGCAATCAGCAGCACCGCGCCCGAGCCGATCCGCGTCTTCATCTCGTCCATCAGCGGCGGCAGGTCGCGCCCCGACACGCCCGACAGCACCTGGGCCAGGAACTTCACGCCGTTCACGTCCTTGGCCTCGGGTCCGGCAGTACCGCCGCCGCCCATCGCCAACTCGCGCTTCAGCTGGGTCACCTCGTTGGCCAGCGCCTTGCGCTCATCCATCAGCGCGCGCACGCGGGCCAGAACGTCCCCCGGTTGCGCTTTCAGTTCCAGCGCCAGCTCCGCCATCCGGTGATCCTGCTCGCTCAGGTACCGGAACGCTTCCGGCCCGGTCAGCGCCTCGATCCGGCGCACGCCGGAACTCGACGCGCCTTCCCCCACCAGGACAAACAGGCCGATATCGCCCGTTTGCCGCACATGGGTGCCGCCGCACAGCTCTATCGAATAGGTATTCTTGTCCAGGCCCTTGCCCGAGCCATCCTCGGACCCCATTGAGACCACACGCACCTCGTCGCCGTATTTCTCGCCGAACAGCGCCTGCGCCCCGATCTCCCGCGCATCGTCGGGCGTCATGATCCGGGTCTCGACCTTGCCGTTCTGGCGGATATAGGCGTTGACCTCTTCCTCGACCTGCTTGATTTCCTCCAGCGTAAGGCCCTTGCCATGGCTGAAATCGAACCGCAGCCGGTCGGGCGCATTCAGGCTGCCCCTTTGCGCCACGTGATCGCCCAGTGCCTTGCGCAGCGCCTCGTGCAGCAGGTGCGTGGCCGAATGGTTCGACCGGATCGCCGTGCGGCGGAGGTGATCGACCTCCAGCTTCACCGGGTCGCCCACTTCCAATGCGCCCTCCTCGACGGTCACGAAATGCGCCGACAGGCCCCCGGCCCGTTTCTGCACATCGCTCACATGCCCTGCAAACCGCGCCTCTCCGGCCTCGCGCGCGCCTTCCAGGCTGCGCAGATAGCCGTGGTCGGCCACCTGCCCGCCCGCTTCGGCATAGAACGGCGTCTGGTTCACCACGACCCAGCCGGTCGCCTTGTTCGCGCCCAGCTTGTCCACCGCCTCGCCATCGACGACGATCGCTTGCACCACGCCCTCCGCGGTCTCGGTGTCGTACCCGAGGAAATCCGTCGCGCTGTGCGTCTCGGCCAGGTCGAACCATACGGTCGCGTCCGCCGCCTCGCCACTGCCGGACCACGCCGCGCGGGCCTTGGACTTCTGCTCTTCCATCGCCGCATCGAACCCGGCCACGTCCACCTCGCGGCCCTTCTCGCGCAGCGCGTCCTGCGTCAGGTCCAGCGGAAAACCGTAGGTGTCATAGAGCTTGAACGCCGCCTCGCCCGGCAGCGCGGCCCCATCGCCCAGCTTGCCCAGCTCGTCGTCCAGCAGGCGCAGACCCCGGTCCAGCGTCTGCTTGAACCGCTTTTCCTCCAGCTCCAGCGTCTCCTCGATCAGCGGCTGCGCCCGGCCCAGCTCGGGGAAGGCCTGTCCCATCAGCCCCACCAGGTTCGGCACCAGCCGGTACATCACCGGGTCCTGCGCGCCCAAGAGGTGAGCATGCCGCATCGCCCGCCGCATGATCCGGCGCAGCACGTAACCGCGCCCCTCGTTCGACGGCATCACGCCGTCGGCAATCAGGAACGAGGTCGAACGCAAATGGTCCGCGATCACCCGGTGATGCACGTTGCCCGGCCCGTCCGGTGCACCATCGGTCACATGCGCGCTCGCCTCGATCAGACTGCGCATCAGGTCGGTATCATAGTTGTCATGCTTGCCCTGCAACAGCGCGCCGATCCGTTCCAGCCCCATGCCGGTGTCGATCGACTGCATGTCCAGGTCCACCTGGCTGCCATCCTCGAACCGCTCGTTCTGCATGAAAACGAGGTTCCAGATCTCGATGAACCGGTCGCCATCCTCCTCCGGGCTGCCCGGAGGACCGCCCCAGATCTCGGGGCCATGGTCATAGAAGATCTCGGTGCACGGTCCACAAGGCCCCGTCGCCCCCATCGACCAGAAATTGTCATCCGTGGCGATGCGGATGATCCGGTCGTCGCTCAGCCCCGCGTGCTTCTTCCAGATCTCCGCCGCCTCGTCATCGGTGTGATAGACCGTCACCAAGAGCTTGGACTTGTCGATCCCGAAATCCTTGGTCAGCAGGTCCCAGGCATAGGGGATCGCCTCGGACTTGAAGTAATCGCCGAAACTGAAATTCCCCAGCATCTCGAAAAACGTGTGGTGCCGCGCGGTGTAACCGACATTGTCGAGGTCATTGTGCTTGCCCCCCGCCCGCACGCATTTCTGGCTGGTGGTGGCGCGGGAATAGTCGCGTTTCTCAACCCCGGTGAACAGGTTCTTGAACTGAACCATCCCGGAATTGGTGAACATCAGCGTCGGGTCGTTGCGCGGCACCAGCGGGCTGCTCGGCACCACCTCGTGGCCGTTGCGTTCAAAGAAACTGAGGAAGGTCGAGCGGATCTCGTTGAGCGTGGGCATGAGGGTCTGGTCCGAAGGCAAAAGTTGCGTCGAACCCGTGTAACGCCAAGCCATTTGACTGTCCACAGAAGGACGATGGTTCAACGGTCGCGTGTGCGCCCAAAAAAGAGGAAAGGGCACCCCGTCGGATGGCCCTTCCCCGGAATATTCTCCACCACCCGTCGGCGGTGCGGGCCCTTTCGGGAGTTGGCCATCTCCGTTTCGTCAATCGTCCAGCACGTCCTCGGCCGCATTGTCCACGTCGCCGGGAATGTTGAAATCAAGCCCGTGCGCGCCGCGGATCTTGTCTTCGATCTCGTAGGCGATCTTCTTGTTTTCCTTCAGGAAATTCTTGGCGTTCTCACGGCCCTGGCCGATGCGCTCGTCGCCGTAGCTGAACCAGCTGCCGGATTTCTCGACCACGCCGGCGGCAACGCCAAGGTCCAGCAACTCACCGGTCTTGGACACGCCCTCACCGTACATGATGTCGAACTCGACCTGCTTGAAGGGCGGCGCGACCTTGTTCTTGACCACTTTCACGCGGGTCTGGTTGCCCACCACCTCGTCGCGGTCCTTGATCGACCCGATCCGGCGAATGTCCAGCCGGACCGAGCTGTAGAATTTCAGCGCGTTGCCACCCGTCGTCGTCTCGGGGCTGCCGAACATCACGCCGATCTTCATGCGGATCTGGTTGATGAAGATCACCGTGCACTTGCTGCGGCTGATCGAGCCCGTCAGCTTGCGCATGGCCTGGCTCATCAGGCGGGCATGCACGCCCACGCTGCTGTCGCCCATGTCGCCCTCAAGCTCCGATTTCGGCGTCAGGGCCGCGACCGAGTCGACCACCACCATGCTCACCGCGCCCGAGCGCACCAGCGTGTCCACGATCTCCAGACTCTGCTCGCCGGTGTCGGGCTGCGAAATCAACAGCTCGTCCAGGTCCACGCCCAGCTTTTTGGCATAGATCGGATCCAGCGCGTGCTCGGCGTCGACAAAGGCGCAGACGCCGCCCTTTTTCTGTTCCTCGGCCACGCAATGCAGCGTCAGCGTCGTCTTGCCAGAGCTTTCGGGACCGTAGATTTCAACGATCCGGCCCTTGGGTAGCCCGCCGATGCCAAGCGCGATGTCCAGACCCAGCGAGCCGGTCGAGGTCGATTCGATGTCCTGCGCCGGGTTGTCGGCGCCCAGCTTCATGATCGAGCCCTTGCCGAATTGCCGTTCGATCTGCGCCAGCGCGCTGTCCAGCGCCTTCTGGCGGTCTGCGTTCTTCTTGCTGTCCATGTTCAAAAGATCTGCCGTTGCCATACCTGTGGTTTCCCTTATTTCACACGCCAGACAGGGCGTCTATCGCTGACTTCCCAATGCCTGTCCGCTGCTTTCGTTCACCTCTTGTTCTCCGAGTTATGGAGACAAAAGGAGAACATTTCAATCAATTTGTTCCTTTCCGATGGTGGCACCGATGGGTTAAAGAGGGGTTACCGGGGGCAGGCAAACGGGCGAAATCTTGCATGTTGGTGTTTTCAAACGAAAAGCTCGTATTCCTGTCGGTTCCCAAAACCGGCACCACGGCCTACGAGGCCGCGCTTGCGCCCCGCGCGGCCTTGGTCGTACGCCAGCCGCCCGAGCTGAAACACGCGCCTGTCTTTCGCTACAACCGGTTCTTCCGACCCGCGATCGAGAAATTCATGGGCGAAGGATTCGACATTCTGGCGGTCATGCGCGAGCCGATCGACTGGCTGGGCTCGTGGTATCGCTATCGTCAGCGGCCAGGGCAGGAACAGGCCCGCAACTCCACCCACGGGATCAGCTTCGACGAATTCGTGACCGAGTACATGAAGGGCAAGCGCGCCGCCTTCGCGCAGGTGGGCTCGCAGACGAAATTTCTCGAGCCGCAGAACAACGGCACCGCCGTCACCCATCTCTTTCGCTACGAGGACCAGGACGGCCTTCGCCGATTTTTGGCCAACCGTCTCGAGATCGAGATCGAGACCCGGCGGATGAACAGCTCGCCCGCCATGGCGCTGTCGCTCGATCCGGATGTCGAGCAACGCTATCGTCGCAAGTTCGCCGTCGAGTACCGGCTTTACGACGGGATCGCCCAGGACGGCGCCTTCACGCCTCTGGCCAACGGGGTCCTGCCGCCGCATCATTGAGTCGGGTCGCGGGCCAATGGGCGCATTTCCGGCGCCGGAAATGCTCTCGAAAATGTGCATTTTCGAGCGCGAACATCGGATGAGGTCGCGCCATATCCCGAGATCGGTCCGGTGACGGAAAATCGCGGTACGTAAGGACAGGCGGCGCCGGGCCCCCTCAGCCCTGGTTCAGCTTGTGCTGCACCATCTCTGTCAGTTCCGTCAAGGAGAACGGCTTGGGCAGGAAGCCCGAGTCGGGGATGCGCGACTGAACCTCGCCAAAGGCCTCCTCGGCGTAGCCCGACATGAACACGACGCGGGTTTCCGGACGGTCGGCCAGTGCCTGCAACACCCAGGTCGGCCCGTCGATCCCCGGCATCACCACGTCGGATACAAAGACATCCACCTCCAGCGTCGGGTCCTCCAGCAGTTCCAGCGCGGCTTCGGCCGAATCGGCTTCCAGCACCGTCAGGCCGCGCAATTCCAACGCCCGGCTGGCAAAGGCCCGGACCGGTGCCTCGTCCTCGACCAGCAATACCACGCCATCCGTCTTGGCGGGAAGGTGCGCCGGCGCGGCCGCCTCGGTTGCCTGCGTCTCAAGGCTTTCATGCGCGGGCAGCAATACCTGGAAGGTTGTGCCCTCTTCCGGCGCGCTGTCGGCAAAGATGAAGCCGCCGGTCTGCTTGACGATCCCGTAGGCCGTCGACAGGCCGAGACCGGTGCCCTCTCCCGTCCGCTTGGTTGTGAAGAACGGCTCGAAAACCTTCTGGATCTTGTCCGGGGCGATACCCACCCCCTCGTCACTGACGGTCACGCGCACATAACGGCCCGGCGCCACCACGGCCCGGTCGCGGCGCAGGGGCTCGCGGAAGGTGACGTTCTCGGTGGCGATGCGGATATCGCCGCCTTCGGGCATCGCGTCGCGGGCGTTGACCACCAGGTTCATCAGCACCTGTTCCAACTGCCGCTTGTCGGCGCGGATCGACCACAGGGTCGGGTCGTGGCTGAGCGACAGGATCACCCGCTCGCCCACCAGCCGGTTCAACAGATGTGTCAGATCCGACAGCATGTCGCGCAGGTCCATCACCTCGGGGCGCAGGGTCTGCTTGCGCGAATAGGCCAGAAGCTGGCTGACCAGCGCCGCGGCGCGGTTGGCGTTCTGGTTGATCTGGATGAGGTCGCCGTAATCGGGGTCGCCCTGGTCGTGGCGCAGCAGCAGCAGGTCGCAATGCCCCGCGATCGCCGTCAGCAGGTTGTTGAAATCATGCGCCACACCGCCGGCCAGCTGGCCGATCGCCTGCATCTTCTGGCTCTGCGCGAACTGTTCTTCCAGTGATTTCAGCTTGGTCGCGTCGCTCAGCACCGTCTCGCCCGCCTCCGTCGCGCGGTTGAGCGTGACCTGGACGAAAGTCTCGCGGTCGTCGCTCCTGACCCGCAGAAACTCCGAATGCACCCCGCCGCGCCCCTGGGCCGCGTCCTCCAGCCAGTCGGGGATCGACCGGCCAAGCCCCTCCATCAAGTCCGACAGCGTCTTGCCGCAACAACCCTCGACCCCCAGCAGGTCCCGCGCCGGGCGGTTCGAGATCTGCACCTCGCCCGAGCGCGCCAGTTTCAGCAGCGGAACCGGCAGTTCGTCGAAGAATGCCCAGCCGTCGGGCTGACGTTCGGTGGGCGCGACACCGGGCAGCAGAAAGATCTCGCGCCGTCCGGACACGCCCTCGAGTTCGACGACGAGACAGGCGGTCAGCCCCTCGGCCGTGGTAATGTCGTTGATCTGGCCCGACCGCAGCGGCATCTTCGGAAAGATGCGGTCGAGGGTGCGCACGCGCTCGCCCACCAGTTGCCGCGCGGCGGTGTTCATGAACAGGACCGCCCCACCCCGCCCCGCCGTCAGCATCGGCAGCGGTACCGGGTCGGCCTCGCGCGCGGGGCGGTCGGCGGATTTCTCGATACGCCAGACATAGCGGTCGGCGGCGGCGCGGTGCACGCCGATGCGCAGGTGCCCGGCCCTTGTCACCACGTCCTCCTGCGCCGAGCCGCGCAACTGGGCCCGGCTTTCCAGACGATAGAGAATCGGGCCGGGATTCGCGATCGCGTGATTCAGCGCCCCGGCGAGCGTCGTCGCCTCATCGGCGGAAAAGGCCGTCATCGCGGCGCGGTTGGCGTACTGGATATCCCCGTCGCGGCCGGTCAGGAGGGTGGGTGTCGCATCCTCGGCCAGGAAATCCGCCGCCGCGTCGACCACGGATTTGCGAAACCGCCCTTCCGCCGCGTTCACGATGCCGATCCACAGCGCCGACATCAGCAGGATCGCCGAGGTGAAGACGCCCGCGAGCCGAAGCGTCGGGTCGGGCACGAACACGGCCGCCACGCCGAACAGGATGGCGGCCGCCAGTACCGCCCTGGAACGCGGCCTGATCCGGGCCGCGGCGTCACGCAGCGGCAATACGGTTCCGGTAGTGAATGCCAACCGGCAACTCCCCAAAAACAAAATACTGGCCGCTGTCTTAGGCGGCAGGCCTTAAAGTTAGATTAACGCTGAAGGGGCGAACACGTCTAGGTTGTTGTGCCCGCACAGGCGTCGTGTTTCAGGGTCTGCGCAGCGTGGCGAGATAGAAGCCGTCGCCCCTGTCCGAGATCAGCCAGCGCCGCGAGCCTTCCCGCCTCCACCCCGGATGCGCGGCCTCGAACGCGGCCACCTGCGCCTCGTTCTCCACGGACAGGACCGAACAGGTGGTATAGACTAGGAGGCCGCCGGGCCGCACGAGCCCTTGCGCGTGTTCCAGAATGTCGCGCTGCGTGGCGCAAAGCGCCTCCAGCCGATCGGGCGTCAGGGCCCATTTGGCCTCTGGCGTGCGCCGCCAGGTGCCGCTGCCCGAACAGGGCACGTCGCACAGCACGATGTCGAAGGGCGCCGCCCCGGCCACGGCCTCCGGCGCAAGGGACGTCACCGTCACGCCCGCCCGCGCGGCCCGGGCAGGCAGGTCGCGCATCCGCTCGGGCGCGGCGTCATGGGCGAACCACGTGCCCTCGTGCCGCGCGGCCAGCGCCAGAACCTTGCCGCCGCCGCCGGCGCAGAAATCCAGCACCCGCGCGCCTGGGGGCACCGGCACGGCCGCCATGGCCGCCTGGCTGCTGGCATCCTGCAATTCCACATGGCCCCCGCGGAATGCCTCTGCTTGAGCAACGCGTCGGGAACCCTCCGTGACATGAAGCGCTCCGTCGATCTCTGGCATAGGCTCAGCCGAGATCCCGTCTTTCGACAACATTTCAAGCACATCCGGGATGGTCTTGAGGCGCGGGTTGTGGCGCAGGAAGACCGGCGCCCGATGCCGCAGGGCCGCGGCCGCGGCGGTAGCCTCAGCCCCGAGATCCGCCTCGAACCGCGACCAAAGCCAGTCCGGCAGGTCCCGCGCCTCATCCGGCGCCGGGGGCCTGCCGGCCGAGCGCTCCTCCGCCGTCAGGGGCGCGGGCGCATGGCCCTCCCCGGTAAAGGTCGTCTCGGGGTCGCGGCCCTCGTCCCGCACGTGCCCCAACATCAGCGCTCGGCCAGTCTCGCCGCCGCCAAGCGCGGCGCAGGATCGCCTGCGGCGCAGCACGGAAAATACATGGTCGCGCACCGCCGCCCGGTCCTTGGACCCGGCATAGCGTGCGCCCCGCGCCCAGCGGGTCAGCGCCTGCTCCGCCGCTTGTCCGCCGGCCATCGCATCCAGCACCTCGATCGCGGCCTGCACCCGTGCCGCCGGGGTCATGGCCTTACCTCAAGAACGCCGTGCAGAACCTTGATTATGCGCGGTTTATCCAACGCGGTAGTTCGGACTCTCACGGGTGATCTGCACGTCATGCACATGGCTTTCCTTCAGGCCCGCGCCGGTGATCTTCACGAACTCGCAATTGGTGCGCATCTCTTCCACCGTGGCGCAGCCGGTATAGCCCATCGCCGCCCGCAGGCCACCGACAAGCTGGTGCAGCACCGTGCCCGCGCCGCCCTTGTAGGGCACCTGCCCCTCGACCCCTTCGGGTACCAGCTTGTCGCTGGCCGCGTCTTTCTGGAAATACCGGTCGGCCGAGCCGCGCGCCATGGCCGCAAGGCTGCCCATGCCGCGATACGCCTTGAAGCTGCGGCCCTGATAGAGGATCACCTCGCCGGGAGACTCGTCGGTGCCCGCCAGCATGCTGCCCACCATGGCGCAGGAGGCGCCCGCCGCAATCGCCTTGGCGAAATCGCCCGAGAACTTGATGCCGCCATCGGCGATGACCGGCGTGTCGCCCGCCGCTGCGGCGCAATCCATGATCGCGGTCAATTGCGGCATGCCGACGCCCGCGACCATCCGCGTGGTGCAGATACTGCCCGGCCCGATGCCCACTTTCACGGCATCGGCGCCCGCGCCGATCAACGCCCGCGTCGCCTCGGCTGTGGCGACGTTGCCCGCCACGATCTGCACCTCGTTCGACAGCGTCTTGGCCCGTTCCACGGCCTTCGCCACGCCCTCGGAATGGCCGTGGGCGGTGTCGATCACCACCATGTCCACGCCCGCATCCACCAGCGCCTGCGTCCGCTCGAAGCCTGCGTCGCCCACGGTCGAGGCCGCGGCCACCCGCAGCCGGCCCAGCCCGTCCTTGCAGGCCGTCGGGTTCAGCACCGCCTGCTCGGTGTCCTTCAGCGTCAGCAGGCCGGTCAGCTTGCCCTCGGCATTGGTGACCAGCAGCTTCTCGATGCGTCGCGCCTTCATCAGGCTCTTGGCTTCCTCCCGGTCCGCGGGCTCGGTCAGTATCGCCAGGTTGTCGCTTGTCATCATGACGTGCACCGGCGTGTCGTCGCTGGTGGCGAAACGCATGTCGCGGTTTGTGACGATGCCCATCACCCGGCCCTTCTCGTCCACCACCGGGAAGCCGGTGAAGTTGTAGCGCTCGATCAGGTCCTTGGCGTCGCCCAGTGTCTGGTCGGGGCGCAGTGTCACCGGGTTGTAGACGATGCCGCTTTCGAACCGCTTCACGCGCCGCACTTCCTTGGCTTGCTGCTCGACCGTCAGGTTGCGGTGGATGACGCCGATGCCGCCCGACTGGGCCATGCAGATCGCCATCCGCCCTTCGGTCACGGTGTCCATCGCGGAACTCAGAAGCGGGATGTTGAGGTCGATCGACCGGGTCACGCGGGTCCTTGTGTCGGCGGTGTTGGGCAACACGCTCGACTTGGCGGGAACCAGCAGGACATCATCGAAAGTGAGGGCCTCACGAATCTCCATGGCGCATCTCCTTGGCACGGCTCGTTTGGCGGTTCCCTATTGCACGGGTCGGCAGGAATGGAAAGGGCCGATTGACGGGGTGCGCGCAGGTGACCGGGGCGCGCGGCCCGTCCCGTGATGACGCCCGCCATGCCCGTAGGGTGGGTGACAACCCACCATCCGCCATCCCCCGTCGCTCCTCTTGCCATCGCGTCCCGCCCCACGCTAGCGTTTGCGCAACCAAAGGACACGCCCATGAGCAAACACGGATACGAGAGCGGCCGGCTCGACCTGCCCTTCGTCGGCATCTCCACCTTCGGCAAACGCCCCTATGTCAACGACTGGAGCCGGATCGACGCCGACGTCGCAATTCTCGGCGCGCCCTTCGATGCCGGCACCCAGTGGCGCTCCGGCGCGCGCTTCGGCCCCCGCGGCGTGCGCGAGGCTTCGACGCTCTTCTCCTTCGGTCACGCCGGCGCCTACGATCACGAAGACGACGCCACCTACCTGCCCGGTTCGGTCAGTATCGTCGATATCGGAGATGCCGACATCGTCCATACCGACACCCTGAAATCCCACGCCAATATCGAAACGGGCGTCCGCGCCATCCTCGCCGCCGGCGCCCTGCCCGTCACCATCGGCGGCGACCATTCCATCAACATCCCCTGCGTCAACGCCTATGACGACCAGGGCGACATTCACATCCTGCAGATCGACGCCCATCTGGATTTCGTCGACGAACGCCACGGCGTGCGCTACGGCCACGGCAACCCGATGCGCCGCGCCGCCGAGAAACCCTACGTCACCGGGCTCACCCAGCTTGGCATCCGCAACGTCAGCTCGACGGCCAAGGAAGGCTATGACGATGCCCGTGCGCGCGGCTCGGACATCCTGTCGGTCCGGCAGGTCCGGAAGCTGGGGCCGCAGGCGACGGCCGACCGCATTCCCGACGGGGCCCGCATCTACATTACCATCGACATCGACGCATTCTGCCCCTCCATTGCGCCCGGCACCGGCACGCCCAGCCACGGCGGGTTTCTGTATTACGACGTGCTGGAGATCCTGCAGCAGGTCGCGCGAAGACACGAGGTCGTGGGCATCGACCTTGTCGAGGTCGCCCCGGATTACGACCCCACCGGCTCCACCTCGATCCTTGCGGCGCAGGTGCTTCTGAACCTTCTGGGCTTCATCTTCCACGCCCTCGCCTGAGCGCAATTGGCGCAGGTCCACTATTGGTCCACTTCTGGCGCTCATTTCGGCGCACATCTCCTTCATTTCAATCTGTCTCGCCAGAATTTCCTTCACTTGCGCCCGATTCTGCGCAATCCTTAATCAAAATAAAAAGACAGGCGCAGGCCGAAATGATGTTTGGTTCATTTTTGGGTCACTCTTCATTCAGCCATCCCCGCCGCAGAAACGCAAACAACAGTGGAGGACACACCCAAAATGGATCTCGCAGCCATTCAGGCCGACCAGGTCACGCTCAATTCCCTGGTCCAGAACCTCGTCTACCTTTCCGGCACCGTCGGCGCGATCACCGTCGTCGTCGGCTTGCTGATGATCGATGCCGGCACCACCCGGCGCAAAAGCCTGTTCAATTCGACCATCGAAAAGGTCATGGGCTTCTTCATCGGCTTCGCCACCTATTTCGCCATCGGCTTCGGCTTCTGGGCGGCGCAGTACTACATCATGGAAGGCGCCACCATGGGCGACAGCTTGCGCGACTGGTGGCTCTTCGGCGGCATGCTGAACGCCAACGCCTCCACCACCGATCCGGCCACGTTCCCGGGTCTGAACACCTTCCAGATATTCGTGTTCTTCCTCGCGGTCTTTGCCGGGATCGTGAACATCCTGTTCCATTTCGCGGTGTCGGAACGGATCCGGGCCTCGGCCTATTACGTGCTCTGCGTCGTGGCCGCGATCGGCTCGTCGATCCTCAGCTTCTACACCTGGGGCTCGGTCGGCCCGCTCACCAACGCGGGTTTCCACGACTTCTTCGGCGTGGGCTTCGTCTATCTCTTCCCCACCGGCATGGCGTTGGCGCTGGTGCCCATGTTGGGCAAGCGCCCCGGCATGTTCGCGCCGCACCCGCTTGTCTCGGGCTACCATGCGCCCAGCATCGGGCTGGCGGCGGTGGGCCTGCTGACCATCTTCGCGGGCCTGCCCATGGTCATCGTCTCCTGCCTCTTCTTCTTCGACCCCGAGGCGCTGGCGGTCAGCGTCACCATGGCCGAGACCAGCGTGGGCCTTGCCGTGAACAACTACGCCATGTCCTGGGCTGGCGGCGCGGTGACCGGCGGGATCCTCGCCTATGCCACCCGCAAATACGCCTACCTGCTGCTTGGACCACTGGCGGGCTACGTGGCGGGGGCCAGCGGCTTCGACGTCTACCAGCCGGGCCAGATGTTCCTGGTCGCGCTGGGCGCGCCGGTCATCTCCTACATCGTCTATGAATTCACGCTGAAGCGCGAATTCGACGAGCACAAGCTGCTGCCGCTCTTTCTCGGCGCCGGCAGCTATGGCCTGATCATGGTCGGTATCCTCGAGGCCGGCACGCCGCGCGGCGGCTACTTCGGGTTCGAGGAAGGGGAGTACGCCTTCCAGCACGGCCAGATCAGCCTGGTGATGCAGCTCATTGGTATCGTGGTCTGCCTTGCCGCAGGTCTGGTGACCGGCCTCGTGACCGCGCTGATCCTCAAGGTGACCATCGGCCTGCGCAACACCGACGACGAGATGGCCGCCGGTCTCGACGGTCTGCGCTGGGGGCTGGAGCCTGACGTGCCCACGCGCGAGGACACGCCCATCGCCAAGGGCTGACACGGGACACCACTCACCGGGTCGCGGCGGCGGGGACCACCCCGTCGCCGCGATGCGTTTACGGCCCGCGCCCCGTAGGGTGGGTTTCAAACCCACCCTGCCACCTCCGCGGTTAAAACGCGTTTACGCCGAACGACCTGGTCATCCGCCGAACCGTGAAACCGGGCACCGTCGCAATACCGCACGAATACCGACGTGATACCGACATGCCGATTTTTGCCGAATCGGGTTGGTTAACCGCCCCGTTTCCGCGCCCGGTGCTTCAATGCCCCGTTAACCCTTCACCGCCGTCTGCAGGTCGTCGTAGCTCTCAAGACCATGCGCCGCGCCCATCGTCTCGCGCCATTTCCCGGCATAGGCCTCGCGTATCGCATCGCTGACCTGCGCCCGCCCGGCCCCGGCCTGCCCGCTGTCCACCTTGCTCGCTTCGCCGCCCGGTGGCAGGCCACAGGCCGCATCGCGGGCCTGCCGCACAAGGTGATCGTCGAACTGCCGGCCATGCGCCTTCATGAAATCCATCGTCGCCTGCGCCTGCGCCACGGCGCGCCTGCGTTCATCGGATATTCCCATGAAATCCGCCACTTGCGCGACACTCTTCACCAAGTCTCGCTTCATGTGCTCATAGGCCAGCAGCAGCACGTCGTCGCGGTCGCGCACGTCCCACCAGGACGACGCATGGCTCCAGTAATCCTCGCGCCCCATCCGGTGCAGGTAATACTCCGCGAAATCCTCCAGAGAGATCGCGCCGCGCTCGAACATCCAGCCGTCGAAGAACCGATAGAGCGAGACCATCGCATCCACCGGGTCGCGCAGCACCACGATGTAGCGCCCGCCCTCGGGAATCACCCCCCACGGCAGGTGACTCTTGAAGAGCCGCGGACGGTAGCGTTGCGAGGCGTTAACGTCCCTGCCCATATCGTGCGCCAGTTCCAGCCACGGCACCACGTCGGTAATCTCGTCGAAATCCATGTCGCCGCCCGAGCGCAGGCCGTGGGCGATCTGGCTGACCCAGGTGGTACCGCACTTGCTGTAGGGAGAAATGAAGATGTCGGTGGAATCGGCGCGATAGGCCAGCCCCGTCTCGACGCCATGCTCCGTGGCGAACCGTGCCAGCGCCGCGTTCATCTGCGCCAGTGTCTCAGGACGCTTCATCGCGCGCGCCCTCACTGCCCGGCACCGGGTCATAGCCACAGCCGCCCCAGGGGTTGCACCGCGCAATCCGACGCGCGGCCAGCCACCCGCCCTTGAGACCGCCATGCATGCGCAAGGCGTCCAAGGCATATTGGCTGCACGTCGGCTGGTAACGACAGTTGAACCCCACCCAGGGGCTGAAGATCAGCCGGTAACCCTTCACCGGCAAGGCCAGAATATGAGCGAGCAGGCTCATTTATGGACCGAGACCAGCGCCCGCCGCAGATCCTCGCACAGCCCTTGGAAATCGCGCTCCACCGTGGTCCCGGCGCGCCCGATCAGCACATAGTCATGCCCGGGTTTTCCGTTTTTCGTCAGCACCTTGCGGGCCACTTCGCGCAGGCGCCGCTTGGCCCGGTTCCGGGTGACGGCATTGCCCACCTTCTTGGAACAGGTATACCCGACGCGGATTTTGTCGCTATCATCCCGCCGGTCCCGCATTTGCAGCACGAGACCCTTCATTGCCTGCCTGCGCCCCTTGGCGGCGGCCAGGAAATCGGGGCGTTTCCTGAGGACCTCCAGACAAACGGAAACCGCCGGGGGCGTGTTCCCCGTGTCATCCACGAGGGCCTCCGGCGGTGTCATGTCCGTCTTGTCCTGGCTGGCGCTTACGCGCTCAGCGACTTGCGGCCACGCGCACGACGCGCGTTCAGGATCTTGCGGCCGGCCTTGGTGGCCATGCGCGCGCGGAAACCGTGGCGCCGCTTGCGGACCAGGTTCGAAGGTTGATACGTGCGTTTCATCGCTCGGCTCTCCGGTGTTCTTGGCCTCGCTCAGGAATCGCGAAAGCCGGAATTCGTATTGAAGCCCGGTCTATAGGGGCGCGCGCGCCCCAAGTCAAACATCCGATTGGCTTTTGCAACAAAAACCCCGCCCGGACGGTTGGCTTTGTTACAAACCCCGTCGAAATCAGACGTAAAGGCCCCGAACCCATCACCCCGCATCACCCCGGCGTGAAGTGTCTGGCGCGGTGCCTGCGGATGGCGCATCTAGGAAGGACACGCAATCACACCGGACCCGGATTCCGACATGGACACAGCCGAGAACACCAAGCGCCCCGCCTATATCCGCCACGCGCCCCTCGCCGTGATCCTGGTGGCCGCAGTGGTGGGCTATTTCACTCTGGGCGACTACCTGACCTTCGATACGCTGGCCGACAATCGCGAGGCGTTGCTGGCATTCCGGGACGAAAACTATCTGCTGCTCGCGGGCCTTTTCATGACGGTCTACGTGGCCATCGTCGCCTTCTCGCTGCCCGGCGCGGCCGTTGCCTCGGTCACGGGTGGGTTCCTCTTCGGTCTGGCGCTTGGCACGGTTTTCAACGTGACCGCCGCCGTGATCGGCGCCTCGGCCATCTTCCTCGCTGCGCGCTGGGGTCTGGGGCGGACGCTGGCCGCGAGAATGGACGCCTCGGAGGGTACGCTCAAGAAATTCAAGAACGGATTGCACGAGCATGAAATCAATGTGCTTTTGCTGATGCGCCTCGTGCCGGTGGTCCCGTTTTTCGTCGCCAACCTGCTGCCCGCGCTCGTGGGCGTGCGCTTCTTCAATTTCCTCTGGACGACCGCGGTTGGCATCATCCCCGGCGCCGTCGTCTTCACCTGGATCGGCGTCGGCCTGGGCGAGGTGTTCGACCGGGGCGAACGCCCGGACCTGTCCCTGCTCTGGGAGCCGCAGGTGATCGGCCCCATTCTCGGGCTTTGCGTGCTGGCCGCCCTACCTATCCTCATCAAGACCGTGCGCGGCAGGAAAGGCATCTGACACATGGCCGATATCAAGACTGACATCCTCGTCATCGGGGCCGGCTCGGGCGGGCTCTCCGTCGCTTCGGGAGCGGCGCAGATGGGCGCCGAGGTGGTCCTGCTGGAAGCAAACGAGATGGGTGGTGACTGTCTCAACTTCGGCTGCGTGCCGTCCAAGGCGCTGATTGCCTCGGCCGAGGCCGCGCACGGCCAGGCACATGCCGCGCCATACGGTGTGGCCAATGTGGCGCCGGCGGTGGATTACGCCGCCGCCAAGGACCACGTGAAAAACGCGATCGCCACCATCGCACCGCATGACAGCCAGGAGCGTTTCGAAGGGCTCGGCGTCAAGGTCATCCGGGAGTACGGCCAGTTCATTTCGCCCACCGAGGTGAAGGCCGGCGACACGGTGATCCGCGCCCGGCGGATCGTCATCGCCACCGGCTCCTCTCCCTTCGTGCCGCCGATCCCGGGGCTGGAAAACGTCCCTTACGAGACCAATGAAACCCTGTTCGATCTGCGTGAAAAGCCCGATCACCTTCTGGTAATCGGCGGCGGCCCCATCGGCATGGAAATGGCGCAGGCGCATCTGCGGCTGGGCTGCAAGGTCACGCTGATCCAAGGCGGCAACGCGCTTGGCAAGGACGACCCCGAGGCCGCCGCCCTGGTGAAGGATCACCTGCGCGACGAGGGGCTTGAGATCATAGAGGGCGCACATGCGGCGAAGGTCCGCGGCCAGGCCGGTGCGATCGAGGTCGAACTCGACGACGGACAGGTTCTCAAGGGCTCGCACCTTCTGGTGGCCGTGGGCCGCACACCCAATATCGAGAGGCTGAACCTCGACGCGGCCGGTATCAAGTCCACCAAGGCCGGCATCAAGGTCGATGCGGCGCTGAAGACCAGCAATTCCAGGGTCTATGCCATCGGCGACGTGGCCGGGGGCCTGCAATTCACCCATGTCGCGAATTATCACGCGGGTATCGTGATCCGCTCCGCCGTACTGGGCCTGCCGGCCAAGGCGCACACCAGCCACCTGCCTTGGACCACATATACCGACCCGGAACTGGCGCAGGTCGGCCTGACCGAGGCACAGGCCCGCAAGGCGCATGGGACCAAGCTGGAAGTTGTCCGTGTCGAGTACGATGGCAACGATCGCGCCATAGCTACCCGCAAGACGGCCGGGTTCATCAAGGTCATGGTCGTGCGCGGCCGCCCTGTCGGCGCCACCATCGTCGGTGCGCAGGCGGGCGAGCTTATCCACACGTGGGCATTGGCCCTCGCCAACAACTTGAAAATGAAGCATATCAGCGCCATGGTTGCGCCTTATCCCACGCTGGGCGAAATCAACAAGCGAGCGGCGGGAGCGTATTTCACGCCGCGGCTGTTCGAAAGCGACTGGGTCAAGCGGATCGTGCGGCTGGTGCAGCGCTGGCTGCCGTAAACGACAAGGCGACGGAACGGGAAAAATGGGGTTTCTGAAATCACTCTCGGGACGGTTTCTGATCCTGACCGTGGTATTCGTCATGCTGGCCGAGGTCCTGATCTTTTTCCCCTCCATCGCCCGGTTCCGCGAAGACTTTCTGATGGACCGGCTGCAGCGGGCTCAGATCGCCTCCCTCGCGCTCTTGGCGAATGATCAAATCTCGAATGAGCTTCAGGAAGAGTTGCTGCAGAACGCGGGCGTCTTCAACGTCGTGTTGCGCCGCGACGAGGCGCGACAGTTGATGTTGTCCGCGCCCATGCCCTCGCCCATCGTCGACACGTACGATCTGCGCGATGTGACGCCGCTCGAACTGATCGGAGATGCCGTGAACCGGCTGGCCACGCCCCAGCCCGAGATGATCCGGGTGATTGGCGATCCTTCGCAGATGGGCGGGCTGCTGATCGAGGTCACGTTGCTGACGGACGATCTGCGCGCCGCGATGCTGGATTACGGCCTGCGGATCCTGTTCCTGTCCGCGATGATCTCGGTCGTCACCGCCGCCCTGCTTTATTTCGCGGTGCGCGGCTTTCTGGTCCGACCCATCGCCAGCGTGGCGCGCCACATGACCCGCTATGCCGAGGCGCCCGAGGATGCCAACCGGGTGATCACGCCCCGCTCCACCACCACCGAGATCCGCCAGGCCGAGGAGGCGTTGCTGTCGCTTCAGACCCAGCTGACTTCGTCCCTGCGCCAGCGCGAGCGGCTGGCGCAACTCGGCGGTGCTGTGGCCAAGGTCAGCCATGACCTGCGCAACATCCTGACGTCGGCTCAGCTGTTCACCGACCGAATCGAGATGAGCGAGGACCCGGCGGTCAAGCGCATGGCGCCCAAGCTTGTCAGCTCCATTGCCCGCGCAGTGCACTTGTGCGAATCCACGCTGGCCTATGGCAAGGCAGAGGAACAGCCACCGACCCTGGGCCGGTTCGCGCTGATCGACGTGGTCTCGGACGTGATCGAAAGCGAGCGTCTGGCCGTAGGCGACGCCGATGTGAGTTTTGCCGAGGACATTCCCAACGGCCTGATCGTACGCGCCGACCACGAACAGCTCTACCGCGTCATCGCCAACCTGGTACGCAACGCGCGGCAGGCCATCGTCAATAGTGGGAACCCCGGCGAGATCGCCATTGCCGGGAAGGAGACTGCCGATGCGTGGTTCATCCGTGTCTCAGATACCGGGCCGGGGTTGCCGGCCAAGGCCCGCGACCATCTGTTCCAGCCGTTCCAGGGCGGAGCGACGAAGGGCGGAACGGGCCTCGGCCTGTCGATTGCCGCCGAGCTGATCCGAGGCCATGGTGGCACGCTCGAACTTGAAAGCACGGGCGAGACCGGAACGGTATTCTGCGTTACCCTGCCCCGCGGCGAGCTGAGCAAGGGCTGAGGGAATTTCCTCGGAAAATCCCGTGTGACCCCCTTGCATTGGCCGGCGCATGGGTCTAGATGCTCGACCTCACGGACCGATAGCTCAGCTGGATAGAGTACCTGACTACGAATCAGGGGGTCGGGGGTTCGAATCCTCCTCGGTCCGCCACTTCCCCTAATAGACCGTGATTGACGATTTGGCTGCGCGACCTTGCGCAGGCGCATATCAGTACGCCGATCACGTGGCGTTCTTCTCGACAATTGAACCGTGCAGTTTATCCTTGCGGCAAACGCGGAATGCGCCGGGAGGCACCATGCAGCTGACAATCGACGGCACGGCCCACGAGATCGAGGTCGAGGATGACATGCCCCTTCTGTGGGTACTGCGCGACATCCTGGGCAAGACGGGGGTCAAATACGGCTGCGGGATCGCGCAATGCGGCGCCTGCACGGTACATATCGACGGCGAGGCGACGCGGTCCTGCCAGGTTGCCGCCGGCGACGTGTGGGGGCCGGTGACCACCATTCACGGCCTGGGCACCCCCGAGGCGCGCCATGCCGTGCAGCAGGCATGGATCGAAACGCAGGTCGCGCAATGCGGCTATTGCCAGTCGGGGCAGATCATGCAGGCCGCGGCGCTGTTGTCGGAAATGCCCGATCCTTCGGACGAGGATATCGACGACGCCATGTCGGGCAACCTGTGCCGGTGCGGCACATATCCACGCATCCGCGCCGCCGTGAAGGCCGCCGCCGCCAAGTTGAAGGAGGCGTGACATGAGCCGGGTCGGAAAGATCGCGCGGCGCAGTTTCCTTGTGGGGGCGGTTGCGGCAGCGGGCGGTGTGGCCTTCGGCGTGTGGCGTTACAAGACGCCGTATCGCAATCCGCTTCTGAGCGAGCTGAACGAAGGCGAGGCGGCGCTGACCCCCTATGTGCTGATCCGTCCCGACGGGATCACCCTCATCACGCCCCGCGCCGACAAGGGCCAGGGCGCCTACCAGGTGCAGGCGATGCTGCTGGCCGAGGAACTGGACGTGACGCTCGATCAGATCACGGTCGATCCCGGCCCGCCGGATGTCGCCTATTGGAACCGGGCGCTCGCGGATGAGGCGGCGGCCTTTCTCGCACCCGGTGGCGGCGTCGCAGAAGAGTTGGCGGGCTCGGTCGTGTCTGCCGGGGCGAAGTTCCTGGGGCTACAGATCACCGGCGGCTCGACCACCACGCCCGACGGGTTCGACAAGCTGCGCGCGGCGGGGGCATCGGCCCGCGAGACACTGAAAGCTGCCGCCGCCGCGCAGGCAGGTATCGCCGCAAGCGAGCTGACCACACGCGACGGGGCGGTGATCCTGCCGGGCGGCACCACCCTGCCCTATACCGAGCTGGCCACTGTGGCAGCTGATTTGGATCCGGTGACGGACGTCGCCCTGCGGCCCGCGTCGGAATGGCGGCTGATCGGCAAGCCCACGCCGCGACTGGACATGGTTCCCAAGTCCACTGGCACGCAGGACTACGGAATCGACGTGAACCTGCCCGGTATGGTTTACGCGACCGTACTTCTGAACCCTGCGCTTGGCGGGGCGCTTGGCAGCTATGACACCGCCGAGGCGTTTAAGATTCGCGGCGTGCAGTCGGTGGTCGAGATCACCGGCGGCCTGGGCATCGTGGCCGATAACACCTGGCGGGCGATGGAAGGGGCCAAGGCCATCGTGGCAAGCTGGCCGGAGGGGCCGTTGCCGCGAACGATGGAGGCGCATTGGCAGGCGCTATCGGACAGTTTCACCGAAGACGCGCAGGACAGCCGCAAACGCGACGACGGCGACGTGGACGCGGCCCTTGGCGCGGGTGATGTCATAGAGGCCGAGTATCGCGCACCCTACCTGGCCCATGCCCCGCTGGAGCCGGTCAACGCCACCGTGCGCGTCGACAATGATGCCGTCGAGATATGGACCGGCACGCAGATCCCGCGCAATGTCCTGACCAACGTGTCGGGCATGACCGGCGTACCGGAGGACAACATCACCCTGCACGTACAGATGATCGGCG
Source organism: Roseovarius sp. MMSF_3350 (assembly GCF_030733425.1). Lineage (GTDB taxonomy): Bacteria > Pseudomonadota > Alphaproteobacteria > Rhodobacterales > Rhodobacteraceae > Roseovarius. The sequence continues at coordinate 163,072 of NZ_JASHIZ010000004.1, read as the reverse complement.
GCAGTTTCGGGCACCGGCTGGAGGACATGGTGGTGCGCCACGCCGCCGAGATCGCCATGCAGATGAAAGGCACGCCGGTCAAGCTGACCTATTCCCGCGAAGAGGACATGACTCACGAATTTCCCCGCCAGATCGCCATGGCGCGGATGCGCGGCACCGTGCGCGAGGGTCGGGTCGAGGCCTATGACCTTGGCATCGCCATGCCGTCGGTCATCGTCTCGCAAATGGGGCGCCAGGGGCTGAGCGTGCCCGGCCCCGACAGCCAGATCGTGGCCGGCGCCTTCGAGCAGCCTTTTGCCGTGCCGCACCACCGGGTGACAGGTTACCGCGCGCCGCCGCTGGCGCCAATTTCGTCCTGGCGCTCGGTGGGCGCGTCGACGAACGGGTTTTTCTACAATGCCGGGCTGGACGAGTTGATCCACGCCGCCGGGGCCGACCCGATGGAAGAGCGTCTGCGGCTGTGCGATGACGCGCTGGCCCGGGCCGTGCTGGACGCCGTGGCCGAGATGAGCGACTGGTCCGGGCCGAACCCGGACGATGGCGTGGGGCGCGGTGTCGCCTTCACCAAGTCCTTTGGCGTGCCGTGCGCCGAGGTGATCGAGGTCGAGACCACCCAAGCCGGACTGAAGCTGACGCGGGCCTGGGCCGCGGCAGAGGTCGGCACCGTGGTCGATCCCCTGAACTTCGAGAACCAGGTGGCGGGCGGTGTCATTTTTGGCTTGGGTCATGCGATTAACTGCGAACTGACTTATGCCGACGGCCGCGCCGAGCAGACCAATTTCGACGCGTTCCAAGGGCTTCGGTTGTACCAGGCCCCGACGATTGAAGTGCGCGGGTTGGAGAATGGCGACAAGGTGCTTGGCGTTGGCGAGCCGCCGGTGCCGCCTGCCGCCCCTGCCCTAGCGGCAGCCATTTTCGCGGCCACGGGGACGCGGCTGCGCGAGATGCCGTTCTCGAAATTCGTGGAGTTTGCGTAGGTCAAGGCGCGCCGGGCGCGGCGCCGCCTTGCCGTTCCCCGCGCGGGGTGGTTGAAGGGGCGCATGGGATCCATTCTGACCACACTTGCGCTGCTGGGCCTGGCTTGCGCCGCGGCCTTCGGTGCACAAGCGGCTTCGATACCGCTTCCGTTCCTGATCGGACCTCTGGTCGCATCCGGTATCGTGGCGACAACCGCGTCGGCCCGTTTACCGGATGGTTACCGTTTCCCCCCCATGCTGCGTCTGGTATTCATTTCGGTCATCGGCCTGATGATCGGCGCGCAGGTCACGCCCGAACTTTTCGGACAATCCTCGCGCCTGGCGGTCAGTTTCACTGCGCTGACACTGTTCGTCGTCGTCGCCCATGCCTATGGCTACACCGTCTTGCGGTTCATCGGCGGGTATGACCGGCCTACCGCGTTCTACGGCGCTGCGCCCGGCGGGTTGTTCGAATCGATAGCGCTCGGCGAAGAGGCCGGTGCGGACCCGGCCCGCCTGACGCTGCAACAGTTCCTGCGGATCATCGCGGTGGTCACGCTCCTGCCCATCGGCCTGTCGCTCTGGGTCGGTCACCCGGTCGGCAGTTCGGCGGGTGTCACGCTGGCTCGGGGCGACGTGCCGTGGTCGGCCTTTCCGGTGATCGCCTGTGCGGGCGCGGCGGGACTTGGCCTCGGGCATCTGCTGCGCTTGCCGGCAAAGCAATTGACCGGGCCCCTTTCAGTGGCGGCGATCCTGTCGCTGACCGGCATTTACCACGTCGATGTGCCGCAATGGCTGATCAACGTGGCGCAGATCGTCGTCGGTACGGCGCTTGGCATGCGATTCTCGGGGCTGTCCGGCGGACTGGTCCTGCGCGGCTTCGGGCTGACCTTGCTCTGTGTCGGTGGGATGCTGGGACTGTCCATCGTGTTCGCCCTGGCGCTGATGCAGATCCTGGAGCAACCGTTCGACGTTCTGCTGATCAGTTTCGCGCCCGGCGGCGTGACCGAGATGTCGCTGGTAGCACTCAGCCTCTCCGCGAACCCGGCCTTCGTGACGCTGCACCACGTCTTTCGCATCCTGCTCACCGTTGTGGGCCTTGGCCTCACTTCCAAGCTGGTCCGGCGCAGGCTTTGACAGGGCGCTCCTTCTGGAATATCTGAACACTTGTTCATTTCAAACCTCCGGAGGCTTCATGCAAATCTCAGACACCGCCGCAATCATCACCGGGGGCGCCTCGGGGCTGGGAGAAGCGACGGCACGGCACTTTCGCGCGCATGGGGCCAAGGTTACTCTGCTAGACCGCGACGCGGAGCGCGGTGCCGCCGTGGCCGCCGAGATCGGGGCCGGTTTCGCCGAAACGGACGTCACCGACGAGGACTCGGTCCTCGCTGCTATAGCTGCTGCGAAGGACGCCATGGGTAAGATCACCGCTGCCGTCAATTGCGCGGGCATCGCGACCGGAGAGAAGACGCTTGGGCGCGACGGCCCCCACAGCCTTGACGGGTTCCGCCGCACCATCGACATCAACCTCATCGGGAGCTTCAACGTCGCCCGGATTGCCGCCGAAGAAATCGCGCAGAACGCCGCCGCCCCGGATGGCACGCGCGGGGTGATCATCAACACCGCGTCCATCGCCGCCTTCGAAGGACAAAAGGGCCAGACCGCCTATGCCGCCTCCAAGGGCGGTATCGTGGGCCTCTCGGTGCCCATGGCGCGGGACCTGAGCCGCGACGGCATCCGGGTCATGGCGATTGCGCCGGGCATCTTTGCAACGCCGATGCTGAAGGGCCTGCCGCAGGAGGTGCAGGAGGGTCTGGCGCAGGACGTTACCTTTCCCAAGCGGCTGGGCGACCCGGACGAATACGCCGCGCTGGCGCGGTTCATCGTCGAATGCGATTACCTGAACGGCGAGGTCATCCGCCTCGACGGCGCGCTGCGCATGCAGTGAGGCTTCAGCCGCCGCTGAGCACGCCGAACTTGGTTTCGAGGTAGGCCATGAGCGGCGCAGCGGTGGGCGCGGTGCCACAGGCCAGGGTGATGACCTCTTTCGGCTCGTGACGCCCGCCATGGCGTTGCACGCGCTCGCGCAGCCAGCCCGTCGCGGCAGAGAGGTCGCCCTGGGCCAACTGGTCATCAAGATCGGGCAAATCCTGACGCATTGCTTCGTGCAGGCAACCGGCATAGACATTGCCAAGGCTGTAGGTCGGGAAATACCCGAATAGACCCACGGACCAGTGTACATCCTGAAGCACGCCGTTCGCCGGGCGGTTGACGTCATAGCCGAAATCCGCCCGAAACCGGTCGTTCCAGGCCGCTTCGAGATCACCTACCTGAAGATCGTTGGCGAACAGCGCGCGTTCCAGATCGAACCGCAGCATGATGTGCAGGTTGTACTGCACTTCGTCGGCTTCGGTGCGGATATAGCCCCGGTGCACACGGTTCACGAGCGCATAGAACGCGCCCTCGTCCGGCACGCCGAAATCGCCGAACAGGTCGCGCATCCGCCCGTATAGATAGCCACAGAAGGCGCGGCTGCGGCCAAGCTGGTTCTCGTAGATCCGGCTTTGGCTTTCATGCACGCCCATGGATACCCCCTGCCCTGCCGGCGTCAGAAGGAATTTGGGGTCGATGCCCTGTTCATAGCAGGCGTGGCCGACCTCGTGGATCGTCGAGTAGAGGCAGTTGAACGGATCATCCTCGGCCGTGCGGGTGGTAATGCGGACGTCCTCGCCCGAGCCGCTGGAGAACGGATGCACCGCGCGGTCGATCCGGCCCCGGGTCAGGTCATAACCGAAGGTTTCGGCCAGTTCGCGGCCAAGCGCCATCTGGGTCTCCACGTCGAATCGGGCCGAGAGCGGCGTCACCGGCGGCGCCCTCAGCGCACGTTCGCGCAGTGACACGAGGCCCGGGCGCATTTCTTCGAAGATCGCGGCGAATTCGGCGGCCTTGCCGTTCGGCTCGAAATCGTCGACCAGCGCATCGTAGAGGTCGCCCCCGTCCGCCAGCGCCGCGGCTTCTTCGCGCTTGAGCTTGACCACCTCGGCCAGCGTGGGAAGAAAGGCGCCCACGTCGTCATTGGCGCGTGCGGCGGCCCAGATGCCCTGCGACCGGCTGGTCAAACGGGCCAGGGCGGCGGCAAGATCGGCCGGCACCTTGACCGATCGGTCATAGCTGCGGCGGATCAGGCGCAGTTGCGCGGCACCGTCGGCATCCGGCGGCTCGGCCTGCTCCAGCCAGTCTCCGATCCGCGGGTTGGTACGCCTGCCGTGCAGCACGCTTTCCATCGCACCGCTTTCCTCGGCACGCTGCCCGGCAGAGCCGCGGGGCATCACGGTTTCCTGGTCCCAGCTCAGCCGCCCGGCGATGCGGGCCAGCGCCTGGGTTTCCCGCTCATAGGCCATGAGCGCGTCGAATGCGGTAAGCAGGGTCATCCGCGCACCGACCGTACGATGGGATACTGGCTGAGAAACCGCGCCCTGAGGATCAGGACCCAGAGGATCACGGCCAGCAACTGGTGCGCGATGGCAAGTTGCCAGGGCGCGATATACAGCACCGTCATGATCCCCAGCACGACCTGCAGGCAAAGCGCGAGGAAGGCGAAATTGAACGCGCCCCGGGTCAGCGGATGAGCAGACCGGCGCCCACGTAGCCATACGACGATGCCGAAGATCAGCAGAAGATAGCCAGTCATGCGGTGGATGAACTGAACCATTCCGGGGTTCTCAAAGAAATTTCTGATGCCAAGCTCCGGCATCCAGAAATCGACGGGCAGGAACCCTCCTGCCATGAGTGGCCAGTCGGTAAAGGTGCGTCCGGCATCGATGCCCGCGACAAGCGCGCCGATCAGGATTTGCAGAAAGGCAAAATGCAGCCAGCCGGTGGACAGGCCGAAAAGCTTGCCCTCGCGGCTGCGCCTGGCCTGCATCAGCTCGCGCTCTTCCCGTCCAAGGCACATCACGTACCACGCGATGAAGCCCAGGATCACGAAAGCCAGACCAAGATGCACGGCCAGTCTGTAGCTTGCCACGTCCAGCATCTGCCCCGTTAGCCCCGAACTGACCATCCACCAGCCGATCGCGCCCTGCAGACCGCCAAGACCCCCCAGTAAGAGAAGGCGGCCCGTCCAGCCGGGCGGGATCTTGCGCAGCAAAAGAAAGCCCAGAAAGCCCAGGGCCCAGACCAGGCCGATCACGCGGCCAAGCTGGCGGTGGCCCCATTCCCACCAGTAGATCACCTTGAACTCGGCAAGGGTCATCCCCTTGTTCTGCAACTGGTATTCGGGAATGGCGCGGTATTTCTCGAACTCGGAATCCCATGCGGCGGCGTCCATCGGAGGCAGCGCGCCGGTCACCGGCTTCCACTCGGTAATCGAAAGGCCGCTGTCGGTCAGGCGTGTGAGGCCGCCCACGGCGATCATCACGACCACGAGCGCGAAGAGCAGCATCAGCCACAGACGCACGGCGCCGCGTGCGCCGCGGCGGCCCGCGTCGATCATCCCGCCCTGCGGCGTCTGCCGCGGTGTGTCGGTGTCGGACACTTCCTGGAAAATGCTGCGTTTTTCGCTCATGTTCCGCCCTCTGACTTTGGCGTGACGTTAATCCGCTCCGCGCGGCGCTTCAACCGCGCTCCTTCCAGCGCACCATTTGCCGCAGTACGCCATGCAGCGTCTGCACGTCGGCCCGCGTCAGGGGCATCCGACTCCACATGTTGCGCAGGTTGATCTTCATGCCAGGGGCCTTGGCCTCGGGAAAGAAAAAGCCGGCGTCTTCAAGGCGTTCCTCGTAATGCAAGGACAGCGCCTCGATCTCTTTCTGGTTGGCCCATTCGGTGCCGGCCATATCGACGCGGGCGTCCTCGACCGCCTGCGAGGCGCGGCGCCACTCGTAGCCGCACAAGAGCACGCATTGCGCAAGGTTCAGGCTTGGGAATTCGGGATTCACCGGCACGCTGATGATTGCGTTGGCGCGGGCCACATCCTCATTTTCCAGCCCGGCTCGTTCCGGACCGAACAGCACCGAGACACGCTCGCCGCGCGCAAGGCGCCTGGCGGCCTCTGCCATGGCCTCCTCGGGGCTGAAGATGGGCTTGGTGAGGCCCCGAACGCGGGCGGTTGTGGCCATCACGAAACTGTCCTCCTCGACCGCCGCCGGCAGGTCGGGGACCAGGCGCGCGTCGTCCAGCAGCCGACCCGCGCCGCTGGCCATGGCCACCGCCTTGGGGTTGGGCCAACCATCGCGCGGGGCCACGACGACCATGCGGTCAAGGCCGAAGTTCCACATCGCGCGCGCGGCGGCGCCGATGTTTTCGCCCATCTGCGGGCGCACAAGCACAATGCGCGGCTGTGAGTTTTCGCTTGCCATGCTGTTCCTCCAACGCGCCCGCCATAATCCAGCTTTGCCGCGCGGGAAAGCGCAAAAGACCGCGTTTGCGTCCCATGGACGCGTTCGCAAATCCCGGTTATAGGGGCAAAAACAGGACGACAAGACCATGGCAGACCCCGAGCAGCCGCAAATCTACCTGATCACCCCGCCCGAGATCGAACTGGCGCGTTTTCCCGCCATGTTGGACCGTGTTCTGCGGGACCACGAGATTGCCTGCGTGCGGCTGGCGCTATCGACCCATGACGAGGCCGCGTTATGCCGCGCCGCCGACACCTGCCGCGAGGTCGCACACGGGCAGGACGTCGCCATCGTGATCGATACGCATTTCGTTCTGGCGGAACGGCTGGGGCTGGATGGCGTGCACCTTACCGACGGGTCCCGTACCGTTCGCAAGGCGCGCAAGGAGTTGGGGCCGGACGCCATCGTCGGCGCGTTCTGCGGCACCTCGCGCCATGACGGGATGAGCGCGGGCGAGGCCGGCGCCGATTACGTCAGCTTCGGCCCCGCTGGCGTCTCAGCCCTTGGCGACGGGTCGCAGGCCGAGGCGGAACTGTTCGACTGGTGGTCACAGGTGATCGAGGTGCCGGTTGTCGCCGAGGGTGCGCTTGATGCTGCCACGGTGTCGCAGCTTTGCTCCATGACCGATTTTTTCGGGATCGGTGACGAAATCTGGCGCCAAGATGACCCGAGCGCCGCCTTGGGTGAATTGATCGCGGCCATGCGCTGAGGCGGGACTGCGCGGCAGTCTCAGCCCGGCAAAGCGACTTCGGGCGGCATCGCGCTGCGCACTTTAGCCTCGAGCGCACGCGACAGCGCCTTACGATCGGGATAGTCGCTGACACTGATCGGTTCGTGATAGATCACGCGCACGCCGCCCTGCGGAAACCGCGACAGAACCTGTAACATGTGGGGCCCGAGATCCATGTCGCCCCACCAACCGTAGAAACGCGGCTCTTCCGTCCCGTCTGGCGCGATGTAGACAACCGTGACCGGCTGAATCCGCAGCCCCGCTTCCAGTTCGGAGAACGCGGCAAAGAGGCTCGACTTGAACGGCAGCACGCGCATACCGTCGGTCGAGGTGCCTTCTGGAAAAAACAAAAGCTTTCGACCGGCATCAAGCTCTGCTTTCAGCTGGTTGCGCTGCAGGCCGGCCTGCCGAGGGTCGCGACTGATGAAGACCGTACCGACGATCCGCGCGAGAAAACCGATGCCGGGCCAGCCGGCCACCTCGGCCTTGGACACGAAGGTAATCGCCTGCCCTGCCCCGAGAGCGAAGATATCCAGCCACGAGGCGTGGTTCGCCACCACCGCGCCGTGGGTCCGCATCGGCGACCCCTCGCGCCGGTAGCGCAACCCGATCACGTGCAGCCCGGTCCAGATGGCCCAGCGTTGAAGTCGCGCGGTGAGCGGGCGATCGCGACCGAAGAAGATCGGTTCGGCAAGCCGCAGGACAAACACCACGAGGACACCCGGCACGATGATCGCCAGCAGCACGACAAGGCGCAGGACCAGCACCAGACAGCCCACGCCCGTGACGCGGGCCAGTCTGGCGGGACGCTCTGAGTGCCAGGTGCCGCTCACAGGTCGGCGCCCCTGGAATAAATCGCCTTTTGCCGCGCGTTCAGCTGCTCGGTGTCCATCACGAGGCAGACATCGGTCGTGTTGAACGTATGATCAATAAAGGCACCGTCCCCGACGAAGCCGCCAAGCCGCAGGTAGGCCTTGATCAACGCAGGCACCTGCAACATTGCCGCACGCCGGTCGATGCGGTCTTCGGGCACAAGGTTCATCGTTTGGTATCGGGTGTGTACCGTCCGGACCCGCAGGGGTTCTGGCGCCAAGTGGCGGTGGTGGAGCAGCGAAAGTGGCTGGGCCAGTGTGCCGGGGTCGGTTCCGTGAAAGCTTGCGACGCCGAAAAGGATCTCGATGCCGTGGTCCGCGACATAACGGGCAAGGCCGTTCCACAAGTGATACATGGCCGGGCCGCCGCGATAGCCTTCGGCCAGACACGACCGGCCCAGTTCCATGATGCGCCGACCGGAGGATTTGAGGATCGAGATGTCGTATTCGTCCTCGGAGTAGAACTGGCCGGCCTCGGTTGCCTGGTCGTCACGCAAGACGCGGTAGACACCGACGATCTCGCCGCCGCGGGATTCGTCGACAAGAAGCAGATGATCGAAATAGGGATCGAACCGGTCCCGCTCCAGGCGCGCATCGTGGTCGACGAGCGGGCCATCGCCGCCGAGTTCAGCTACGAAGACATCGTAGCGCAGGCGCTGCGCCGCATGCAGGTCCGCCGCGGTGCGGGCGAGTCTTACGGTGAACTGCACGTCGCGCGAATACATCGAAGGGTCCGTTCAGGTTGGCTGAGCGGGTTGTAAAGCCTTTCGGTCTTGCGCTGCAACCTCTAGCGGCTATGACGCCGCGCCTGGCGCGCACGAGCCAAAAGGCTTGCGGATGCAACCGCGCGTGTTAACGTTTTGGTAACTCCGGTCATGGTTCAGTCACCGGCAGCAACTCAACACGGGAGCCATCAATCACCACCTTTCCGGCATCCTGAAAATTCACGGTGATCTTCCCACCGATATTCGACTGGACCTGTCCGGTACCCCATTCGGGCTGATCCGGGTGGACCACGAGCATACCGGGTTCGAGAATGCTGTTCATGTCGGACATCGGCGGGATCCACGGAAAAGGAAACGATATGGCGAACGATACCAATGCCATTGCCGCATTGATAGGGTCTCGTATCTGTCACGACCTGATCAGCCCGATCGGCGCGGTGAGCAACGGCATCGAACTGCTGGAAATATCGGGTGTGGCCGCGGACTCGCCGGAGCTCTCGCTGGTGACCGAAAGCGTGGCCCATGCCAATGCACGTATCCGTTTCTTCCGCCTCGCCTTTGGTATGGCCAGCAAGGAGCAGGAAACCGGCGCGGAAGAGGTCAACGCGATCCTGAGGGACCTGCACGCGGATGACCGGACCGAGATCGAGCCCTTCCCCGCGGGCCACTACGCTCGGGCGGAAGTGCGCGCGGTGATGCTTGCGCTTCTCTGCGCAGAGCAAGCGGTGCCCTATGGCGGCCGTATCACCATGACACGTTCGGACGAAGGCTGGCTAGTCAGGGCCGAAGGCAAGCGTCTGAATGCGGATGCAAAGCTGTGGGACATGCTGAACGGCACGCAAGGCACTGCACTTCCCGCGCCCGCGCATGTGCAATTCGTCATCCTGCCTGCGGCCGCGTGGGAGGCGCGACTGGATTGCTCGGCATCGCTTTCCGAGGACGCGGCGGAGGTGCGGCTCAGGCGCGGGTAGCGCCGTCGCCTTCCACGAGATACTTGAAACTGGTCAGCTGGGTCGCACCGACCGGGCCTCGTGCATGCATCTTGCCGGTGGCAATACCGATCTCGGCGCCCATGCCGAATTCTCCGCCATCGGCAAACTGGGTCGATGCGTTACGCATCAGGATCGCGCTGTCCAGTTCGGCAAAGAATCGATCCGCGGTCGCATCATCCTCGGTAATGATACAGTCGGTATGGTGTGAGCCAAATTTGCGAATGTGCGCAATGGCTTCTGAGACGTCTTTCACCTGCTTCGCGGCCATGACCATCGCCAGGAACTCGAACCCCCAGTCGCCTTCCGTGGCCGAAACCGTACCCGGCACCGATTGAAGGGCGGCATCGGCACGGACTTCGACGCCCTTGTCCAGCAGGGCACGGATCACGCCCTGGCCGATCGTGTCGGCGGCATCCTGATGGACCAGCAAGCACTCGGCGGCGCCGCAGATGCCGGTGCGGCGGGTCTTGGCGTTCATCACGACACGCAGCGCCTTTTCGGGGTCGGCGTGCTTGTCGATGTAGATATGCACGATGCCTTCGAGATGCGCGAATACGGGCACACGCGCCTCGCGCTGAACGAGGCCCACAAGCCCCTTGCCCCCGCGCGGCACGATCACGTCGATCGTGCCGGTCATCGTCAACATCGCCTGCACCGCCGCGCGGTCCCGGGTCGGGACAAGCTGGATCGCATCCTCGGGCAGATCGGCCTCGGCCAGCCCGGCCTTGAGGCAGCGATGGATGGCGCTAGAGGAGTGGAAGCTTTCCGAGCCGCCGCGCAGGATCACCGCGTTGCCTGATTTGAGGCAGAGCGCGCCCGCATCCGCCGTCACGTTGGGCCGGCTTTCGTAGATCACCCCGATCACGCCAAGCGGCGTGCGAACGCGGCGGATATGCAGACCGTTCGGGCGGTCCCATTCGTCGATCACCTCGCCCACCGGATCCTCCTGGGCGGCAACGGCGCGCAACCCGTCGCAAATCCCCTTAATACGATCTTCGTCTAGCATCAGCCGGTCCATCATCGCATCGGACAAGCTCTTGTCGCGACCGAATTCAAGGTCCTTGGCATTGGCCTCGAGGATATCGGCGCGGTGGTTCCACACCGCATCTGCCGCGGCGGTCAGCGCACGGTGCTTGGCCTCTGCCGTGGCGGTGGCAAGCACCGCTGCGGCGTCCTTGGCGCGTTGGCCGATCTCGGCCATGAGCGCGGGGATGTTCTCGAAATCTTTCATCGGGGCACCTGTTCGATCAGCTGAACCTAGCAGTGGTTCGGTCATATGGCCATATCGTCGCGATGGATCAACGGACCGCGGGCGGGATAGCCCAGCACCTCTTCGATCTGGTCCGAGCGCAGCCGCTTGATCCGCGCCGCATCCGACGCATCGTAGCGCGTCAGCCCCTGGCCCAGGAGGCCGCCGGTCTCGTCGGCCACCTCGACCGCATCGCCACGCTCGAACCGGCCCGAGACCTGCGCCACACCGGCCACCAGAAGGCTGGAGCCCGCACGAAGCGCCTTGGCCGCGCCGGCATCGACAACGATCCGGCCCTTGGGCTTCATCGCAGCGATCCATTGCTTGCGTTTCTGCTGCGGGTCGCCCTGAGCCGTGAACCAGGTGGCTGGGGCACCGTTCTCCAAAGCCCGGATGGGGTGCAGCACCGACCCCTCGGTAATCGCCATGTCGCAACCGGCGGCGGTGGCCGTCCGAGCTGCGAGAAGCTTGGTCTTCATTCCGCCTTTCGACAGGCCGGACCCCGCGGCACCGGCCATGGCCTCGATCTCGGGGGTGATTTCCGAGATGACATCGAAACGTCTGGCGGTCGGATCGGTCTGCGGGTTGGCGGAATAAAACCCGTCCACATCGCTGAGCAGGATCAACTGATCGGCCCCGGCGGTCACCGCGATTTGCGCGGCCAGCCGATCATTGTCGCCATAGCGAATCTCGTCTGTGGCAACCGTGTCGTTCTCGTTCACGATGGGGATGGCACCCAGTGACAGAAGCTGTTCCATTGTCGCGCGCGAGTTGAGATATCGACGGCGGTCGGCGCTGTCTTCCAGCGTGACCAGTACCTGCGCGGCGATTATGTCATGCGTTGCCAGAGCCGCGGTGTAGGCGGTGGCAAGCTGGATCTGGCCCACGGCTGCCGCGGCTTGGGACTGTTCGAGGGACAAGTCCGCGGAGGGAAGTTTGAGAACGCCGCGTCCAAGCGCGATAGAGCCCGAGGACACCAAGATCACGTCCGTACCCCGCGCCCTGAGGCGAGCCACGTCCTCGGCCAGCGCGACCAGCCAGTCGCGGCGCAATTGGCCCGTCTTCCGGTCGACCAGCAGCGCAGAGCCTATCTTGATTACGAGGCGTTTGGCGTCGGCTACGGTTGCCACGGTGCTTCCTCGTTGTCGTCGGGGCGAGCCCGCAGGCGGCCCTCGTCGATATGCGCGCGCAGAGCGCGCAGCACCTCGGTCACGCCCTCGCGCGACACCCCGGACATGAGGAGGACTGGCGTGCCCGCCACAGCCTCAAGCTCCTCGCGCAGGAACGTGCGTTCTTCCTCGTCAAGCGTGTCGATCTTGTTCAATACCGTCACGCGGGGCTTGTCGGCCAGGCCGACGCCGTAAGCTTCGAGCTCTTGGATAATGGTGCGATAATCCTCGATCAGGGTTCCCGACGATCCATCGACGAGATGCAGAAGCACCGCGCACCGCTCGATATGGCCCAGAAACAGATCGCCCAGCCCACGTCCCTCGGACGCGCCGTCGATCAGGCCGGGAATATCGGCCACGACGAACTCGGTATTGTCGACGCCGACGACGCCCAGGTTGGGATGCAGCGTCGTGAAAGGATAGTCGGCGACTTTGGGCCGCGCGTTCGACGTGGCGGCCAGAAAAGTCGACTTGCCCGCGTTCGGCAGACCCACGAGCCCCACGTCGGCGATCAGTTTGAGCCGCAGCCAGATGGTGCGTTCGACGCCCTCCTGCCCCGGGTTGGACCGGCGCGGTGCCTGGTTGGTGGACGTCTTGAAGCGCAGGTTACCCCAGCCGCCGTTGCCGCCCCCTGCAAGGCACACGCGTTCGCCCACTTCGGTCAGGTCGGCAATCACCGTTTCCTGGTCCTCGTCAAGGATCTCGGTGCCGACGGGCACGCGCAGCACGATGTCGTCGCCGTCCGCGCCTGTGCGCTGCTTGCCCATGCCGGGTTTGCCGTTGTCGGCGAAGAAATGCTGCTGGTAGCGAAAGTCGATCAGCGTGTTCAGCCCGTCGACCGCCTCGGCCCAGACCGAGCCGCCGCCGCCGCCATCGCCGCCGTCGGGACCGCCATATTCTATATACTTCTCGCGCCGGAAGCTGATGCATCCGTTGCCGCCGCTGCCAGAGCGGATGTAAACCTTGGCGAGATCGAGAAACTTCATGTGATTGCCTCAGATGGCGTCAGGGACCGTCCGTAGAACCAAAAGCGGTCCGGCTCAAGCCCGAGTGCGCCGGAGGGTACGAATTGAGTGGACCCCGCCACATGCGCGGCGGTCCGCGTTTCAGCCATCCTTCATCGCCCGGCTGTAGGTCCACGTCGGGACATTGGCCTTACGCGCGACAGAAAAGCTTTCGGCATCGCCAAGATAAGTAAAACCACAGTTCGTCAACACCCGAGCCGAGGCCGCGTTGTCCTGGAAAGCGCTGGCGAAGACAGTCTGCGCTTCTTGGGGATTGGCCGACAGGATCGCCCGGACCGCGGCAGAGGCGATGCCGCTGTTCCAATAGGCCGGAGCGACCCAATAGCCGATCTCGGATTGGGCCCTGTCCATCCGCTCCATCCCGATCAGGCCCATGACCTCGCCGCCGCCAATGCGCGTGCCATCCATGACCCAGACATCCTCGGGATGCTCTGGGTCCATGACGCGGGCGATGAAGGCCTCGGCCGTGCCCGGCGGAAGGGGATGCGGAATGGACGTGGTGAACCGGGCCACCCGCTCGTCGCCGGCATAAAGCGAAATCAGGCCCGCATCGGATTCGCGGATGGGCCGCAGGTCGAACCGTTCGGTTTCCAAGAGGGTGTCGGTTGCGATGGTCTCAAGCTTCATGTGCTGTCTCCTCCGAAAAGCACGAACAGGACGGATGCGACGGTCAGCGCGGCCAGGGCGCGCATCAGGTGCGGCTCGGCCGGCGTTCCCGCCACGGTGCGCGCGATCCGGTCTCCTCCTAGTGTCCAGATCGGGTGCAGTAACAATTGCAGGCTCAGAAGGCAGATGGAGATGGTCAGCGTGGCCTGCAAGGCGGGCGTGCCGGCATCGACGAAATTGGTGAATCCGGCGACGATCATCGCCCAGGCCTTGGGGTTGAGCGGATGCACGATCAGCCCGGCCAGAAAGCCGGGCGCGGCCGTCTGCGCGTCGGCCGGACCGAGGCGCAGATGCGCGACCTTCCATGCAAGCCAGCAGATATAGGCCGCCGAGACCCATTTCAGAATATCGAACACGTAAGGCGCGCGGTCGGCCAGTTCCATCAGGCCGAACCCTACGGGCCAGATCACGAATTGCTTGCCGATGACCACCCCCGCCACAAAGGGCAACGCAGCGCGAAACCCGAACCGCGCCCCCGTCGCCAGAAGCGCCATGTTGGCGGGCCCCGGCGTGCCGACCTGCGACGCCCCGAAGACCAGAAAGGAAGTGACGGCCACGCTCATAACGTGCCTCCGGAAATGAAAAGGGGACCGGCGGTGTGCCGATCCCCCTTGTATATCATGCCTTGAAGGTTCGGCTTACTCTGCGGCCTCCGCCACCGGGAGAACCGAAATAAAGGTACGGCCCTTGAGGCCCTTGCGGAAATGCACCGAGCCTTCGACGGTCGCAAAGAGGGTGTGATCCTTGCCCTGCCCCACGCCGTCGCCCGGCCAGAACTTGTTGCCGCGCTGACGCACCAGGATATTGCCCGGAATCACGGCCTCGCCGCCGTATTTCTTGACGCCAAGACGACGGCCGATCGAGTCGCGACCGTTTCTGGATGAACCGCCTGCTTTCTTGTGTGCCATATCGTCTCTCCTTAGCCTTTGGCCAGTTCTTTGGCCTGTTCGACCCAGCCTTCACGCTCGATGCGACCCTTGAAGGACAGTTTCTCGTCCATCTCGGCGATGTCATCGGCGGTCCAAGCCGCGATCTGGGCAAACGTGGTCACGCCTGCCTCGTGCAGTTTCTTTTCAAGCGCCGGGCCAACGCCGGACAGCTCCTTCAGGTCGTCGCCACCTTCGGCCTTCGCGGCTTTCTTCGGAGCGGCCTTCTTTTCCTCGGCCTTCTTCTCGGCTTTGGGTTCGGCTTTCTTGGCGACGCTCTTTTCCTTGGCTTCGTCGTTTTTCACGCGCTTGGCCATCTCGGCTTGCTCGGCCTTGTTGTCGGCGTAACGGGTCTTGCCCATGCCGGCGGCCAGTGCGCTTGCGCCAACGGCGGCCTTCACGCCCGACTTGTCGGCGCCCTTCTCGAGGATCTCGGTCACGCGCAGAAGCGTCAGTTGCTGACGGTGGCCGCGGGTCCGCTGCGAGCCGTGCTTACGGCGACGCTTGACGAAGTTGATGACCTTGTCACCCTTGATCTGGTCCACCACCTCGGCCTGCACGGCCGCGCCGTCGACCAGCGGAGCACCGATGACCGGCGAGTCGCCGCCCAGCATCAGGATCTCGTTGAACTGAACTTTTTCACCGGCGTCGGCAGCAAGTTTTTCTACCCGGAGCATATCGCCCGACTGAACCTTGTACTGTTTGCCACCGGTCTTCAGAACCGCAAACATGTGTCTTTCCTTTTCTCATCCGCGTTCTGTGGCCCCGGGATCAACCGGCGTTTGGTGCCTCGAACGGCGCGCCTTACGGCGTCAAAAAAACAAATCCCGTACGAGTCGCCCCGCCGGGATGGTCGCTTATCCTCGGGGTGCCCTTTAAAGTCAAGCCTTGCGCCTGCGAAACCGCGGTTTTTTCAGTGAACCGTCGGTTTCGCCCCGCTTGGGCGGATCACAACTCTTCGCTGCGCATTTGTTCCGCCACTGCCTGACCCAGAAGATACGAGATTTCGTCGTACATCCGGTCATAGGCATTGAATACTGCGGTGTTGAGGACCCTTCCCTCTGGCGTGCGGTAGAGTTCGGCATAGGTTTCGAGCTCTTCTGCTTCCAGCGGGCGATAGGCCATCATCAAAAACGACCCCAGCCAAGCCTCGGATTCCGCGCGGATGTCCGGTTCCTGGGCCCAGACATCGGCCAGCATGTCGGATTCGCCCAGATCAATCGCCCCGCCATCCGCTAGGCCGCGATAGAACATGAGGTTGGCGTTCATCGCGCCCATTACGTTGTATTCCACCAAGTCACTGTCCGCGATGATGGTCTCGACCTGCCGGTAGAGTTCGGTTTCATCGCCGCGGGCTGTCTCGTAGGCGTCCATCGCGGCCACCTCGGTTTCCTCGTCCAGAAACGCTTCGCGGGCCGAGATTTCGAGCTCGACGATCTGTTCTCCCAGACCGCTTTCGAAGAAGGTCACCAGCGGACCAAGTTCCTGACCTTCTAGCGCAGCCTCAAAACCCTGCGTTATAACCGCTTCCATCTTTTCTACGTCATAGATGCGCGAGATGGTACGTTCCCAGTCGCCTTTGGGGATGTCGGGCAGCATTTCCGCGCCTATCTCGGCGCCATAGCGCAGCCCTTCCTGCCGCATGACCGCGACGGTGTCGCCGATCCGCATCAAGTCGATCAGGCGCTCCCGGTCGCTGTCCTGCGCGGAAGCGGCGCCAGGCGTCAGCAGCACCGCGGACAGCGCGCAGGCAGTTGCAAGATTCTTCGCGATTTGCATGTCAGTTCAAAGCTCCTGGCCCGGATGCATTTCGGCCATGCGCGAGGCCAGTTCCTCGAAGCGATTGGCCATGATCTCATACTGAACGGCATTCATAAGCTGGTAGACGGTCTGCATGTCGGGATGCTCGAGCGCTTCCAGATATGCCTGCAATTCCTCGTCCGTAAAGTCCTGGTAAGTATAGGCAGCATTGGCCAGCGCGCCGGCTTTCATCGTCATCCGCATCTCCTCTTCGCCGGCTTTCATCGCGGCGCGAAGCGCGCCCTCGTCAAGCTGGCGGTCAAGGATGCCGGCGTTCGATGCCGCCATCAGGAAGCGCACCTGTATCTCCTGCACCGCGCGCACCGAGTTGCCGTCGGAGTCCACGGCTTCATTCAGGTTTTGCAGTGTCTCGATGCGCTCATCCCCCTGCTCGACGCCCTCGGCCACCAGAGCACGGCCTTCCTGTTGCTTGGCCTCATCGTCCTCGACCATGTGCGAGGCGTTCTCTGCTTCCACCAAGCGTTGCCCCAGCGGCGAGGCATAGAATTCCGCAGCGTGGGTCAGATGCTCTTCGCTGAGCGTTTCGGACAGGATGTCGAGCGCCATCTTCTGCATCAATTCGGTGTCGAATACGTCCTCGGACACGCGCGACCAGTCCGAGCCGAAGTCGCTGGTTTGCATTCCCAGCATCGCGGGCGCGTCCCCGGCGGCGAGCGCGATGGAGTCGAGTGCAACACCAAACCCGGTTACTTCGAGAAACGCGTCGAGCCGCTCGCGATCTGCGGCGCGGGTCTGAAGCGCGGCCAGCAGCGCGATTGCGCATACGGCCAGGAAAACAAGGGGGCGAAATGGGCGCGTCTGGGTCACGATACCTCCTGACGTGGCATTGTTTCCCTCAACCTAGGCAAAATCCTAGACGAAACAAGGCAAACCCCTTGTCACCCCGATCAAAGGCGATTAAACGCACCCTCCAGACCCCCGCGGAGAGGTGCCGGAGTGGTCGAACGGGGCGGTCTCGAAAACCGTTGACCCTTCACGGGGTCCCAGGGTTCGAATCCCTGTCTCTCCGCCACTTTGCCCTCGTTTTTCCGGGCTTTCACAAGAAAATCGAATGCAGTTCCATGAGGCTCACAACCCTGTCATGGTCGTGTTACCAAGTCGAAGGACGCGCCGTCGATCAGCACGGTTTCAATCCCGTAGAGCTGTTACTGGTCATTCTTCACGCCAAGGGCGAGCGCGATCGCGCGATTTCATAATCAAAAAGTGTCGATGACAGGCATAGGCCCGTGTCTAGAAACGGGCGTCTGCAGGAACTTGAGCTGTAGGGCTGAACGGATCAAACCAGGCTCATGTCCCGGGCAAGCATCGCGGCGTGGGTGCGGTTCCTTGCGCCGAGCTTGCGTGACAGCGTCTTGACGTGCAGCTTCACGGTCACCTCCTGGATATCGAGGTCGCGCGCAATCTCGCGGTTCAGTTTACCTTCCGCAACGCCATGCAGGACCATTTGTTCACGTGGCGTGAGATGAGTCGCGGTTGCGCCTGGCGGCGGTTCAGTAAGAAAATTGACCGGAAGATAGGTCTCTCCGTCCAGCATAGATCCAATGGCCTGCACAAGCTGCTCAGGGGTGAGCGTCTTGGGCAGAAATCCCGCTGCGCCCGCCCGCAACGCGCGACGCGCGATATCCGGCGGCGCGGTACCCGACAGGATTGCAACCGGACAGCCCGACTGGGCCCGCATCCGCGTCAACCCTGTCAATGCATCCATCCCCGGCATGGTGTAGTCGAGCACAATCAGGTTGAACGGTCCTTTCTCCGCATTGACCTTCAGCGCCTCGGAAAGCGACGTGGCCCGTTCCACCTGAAAGCCGGCCTGGCGGGTCAGGAAATACGCGATTGTCTCAAGGACGAGGGCGTGGTCGTCGGCCAGCAGTATCCTGTTCATGCGCCGTTGTCCGTTCATCCATTGGCCGTGCGTTGGGCCCCCGCGCCCCTGGCTGGACCGGCGATGTGAGCCAGCACTTTATAACACGCCAATTGTCCGGTATCATCGCTTAAGCTTCAAGACTTGAATACATGCAGTCTCGTACCGAACGTGGCTCACGGACATGTGAAGGCCATCAATTGCTCGATCCTTGCCGCGTTATGTCCATCGGGGCCGCATAAGCTTGCTATTCGGTGAGGTTAATTTAACCTGCACCAGCCTGCCCGAAGCGGTATTGTCACCGCGGAACGGGAAGATGGAGCGCCGCATGTCCGTATTCAAACAGCTATTGCTGATCTGCCTTCTGGGCGCGATCGGTTATGGCGTTTACTGGGGATACGACACCTATCTCGCCCCGCCGGCAGAAGCGGCAGAGGCACGCGGGTCCGACCTCGTCAAAATCGAGACGGCGCGGGCGGAAAGCGAGCGCATTTACCAGACGGTGGAGGCCGTGGGAACGACCCGCGCCGCCACGTCGGTGCAGATCGTACCCGAGACGGACGGGCGCATCGTGGAACTGGCCATCACGCCGGGTGCTCAAGTCGAGGAAGGCGCCGTCCTGGTTCGGCTGGACGACGCGATAGAGCGCGCCGATCTTGCTGAAGCCAAGGCGCGCCTGGTCGAGCGGCGACAGGTGCTTGAACGCATCGAGCAACTGCGCAGCACCAACGCGGTCAGCCAGGCCACTCAGGAGGAAGCGGTCGCGCGGCTGGCAGAAGCCGAGGCGCAGCTGGACCGCGCCCAGCAGCGGCTTGACCAGCGAACCATACTCGCCCCCTTTGCCGGTGTGCTGGGGCTGGCGGAGGTGGACCGGGGTGCGCGCGTTACAAGCAACGACATGATTACGCGACTGGATGACCTCAGCGAGGTGGAACTTGAATTCTCGCTGCCCGAGACCCTGTTCGCAAAAGTGCGGCGCGGCATGCCGGTCGAGGCGCAGAGCGTGGCTTTCGAAGGTCGTGTCTTCGAGGGCCAGATCGACGCGGTGGACAGTCGGATCGACCCGGTGTCGCGCGCGTTTCGGGCGCGTGCGCTGATCCCCAACCCCGAAGGCATTCTTCCTGCGGGCATGTTCATGTCGCTGACACTGACGCTTTCGGAAAGCGACGCGTTGGTGGTGCCGGAAGAAGCCATCGTTTTCCAGGCCGCCGAGACCTATGTCTTTGCGATTGCCGACGGCATGGCCACACGAAAGCCCGTGCGCACCGGCGCGCGGCAGGACGGAAAGGTCGCCGTTCTCGCCGGTCTGGATGCGGGCGAGGAAGTGGCCATCCGCGGTCTTGGCCGTCTGCGCGATGGCGCTGAGGTGACGGTGAAATCGACCGAGCCTGCCTCTGAACGGTCGGAGGGCGATACGTGACCCTGTCCGACACCGCCGTCCGGCGGCCGGTGCTGGCGGCGGTGGCCAGTCTGTTGATCTTGGTTTTTGGCCTCGCAGCGGTGCAGGACATTCCGGTGCGCGAATTGCCCGATGTCGACAATGCCGTCGTGACGATCACGACCGAGTATCGCGGCGCTGCGCCGGAAGTGATTGACACCGACATCACCGAAACGCTGGAGGGTGCGGTCGCCGCCATCACCGGCCTGCGCTCGATCAGTTCGGAATCGCGTCAGGGCCGTAGCCGGATCACGCTGGAATTCGAAACCACGCGCGATCTGGACAACGCGGCCAATGACGTGCGCAACGCCGTCGGGCGGGTGACCGGGCAACTTCCGGAAGAGGCGGATGAACCTAGGGTGGTGAAGTCCGACGCCGATGCAGATCCGGTCATGCGGCTGGCCGTGACCTCGGATCGGATGACCACAGCCGAGATCACCGACTACATCGACCGCTTCATCGCCGACCGCATCGCCACCGTGGATGGTGTGGCCGATCTCAATATCTATGGCGAGCGGCCTTTCGCGGTGCGCATCTGGCTTGATCGCCGTGCGCTGGCCGCGCGCAAGCTGACGGTGGCCGATGTCGAAGCTGCGCTGCTGCGCAACAACCTCGAGCTGCCGGCCGGCGAGGTCAAATCGCAGGACCGGCAACTGACCGTCCGCCTGAACTCCCGCCTGAGCAGTATCGAGGATTTCCGTGAGGTTGTGCTGGACCGCGTGGCAGGCTTTCCAGTGCGGCTGGGCGACGTCGCGCGGGTGGAGCCGGGCGTGGCCGATGACAGCACCATCGTGCGCACCGACGGAACCGACGCGGTGGGTATCGCCATCCTGCGCCAGAGCAAGTCGAATACCCTGGCCATTTCCCAGGCCGTACGCGCCGAGATCGAGGCGATCACGCCCACCCTGCCCCAGGGTATGACGCTTATCGTGGGGTCGGACGACGCGCTGTTTGTCGGCGCCTCGATTCGCGAGGTGGTGATCGCGCTCAGTATCTCGCTGGCCTTGGTGGTTCTGGTGATCCTCGTCTTCCTGCGCAGCCCGCGCGCCACGTTGATCCCCTTCGTTGCCATACCGGTCTCGCTGGTCGGCTGCTTCATCCTGATTTCGGCTTGGGGATTTTCCCTCAACACGCTGACGCTGCTAGCGTTGCTCCTGGCGATCGGTCTCGTGGTCGACGACGCCATCGTAGTGCTGGAAAACATTCAGAGACGTATTGAAATGGGGGAAAGCCCGCTTGCTGCCAGTTACCGCGGGGCGCGTCAGGTGACCTTTGCCGTCATCGCCACGTCGCTGACGCTGATGGCGGTCTTCGTGCCGCTGTCGTTCATGCCGGGACAGGTTGGGCGGCTTTTTGTCGAGTTCGGCTGGGTCATGGCGGGCACGGTGGGAATCTCGACCTTTGTCGCCCTGACCGCCTGCCCCGCCCTCGCCTCGAAGGTGCTGCGCCAGCGCGACGGGGTTTCCGCCGACGACGCCGAGAGCTTGGGCTGGGCGCAACGCAAGTACGAAGCCCTGCTGAAGCGCGCGGTGCAGGCGCCGCTCGTGGTGCTGGCCGTGGCGCTGACGGTAACCGGCGGCGCCGCGCTGTTCTATGACGGCCTACCGCGCGAATTGGCCCCGCGAGAGGATCGCGGCGTGGGGTTCGTCCCGCTCACGGCACCGCAGGGCAGCACAGCGGAACATACCGATATCGCCGCCCGGCAGGTCGAGGACATCCTCGAGCCGTTGCGCCAGTCCGGCGTGATCGAGACCGTATTTACATTTACCGGCTGGGGTAACCGCGCCTGGCGGTCCTTCGTTGTGTTTCGACTTGCCCCCTGGGAAGACCGCGACCTGTCCGTCTCGGATGTGGTCGGCCAGATCGCTCCCCGGATGGGTGACGTGACCATCGCCCGCGGCTTTCCCGTGACGCCGGCGGGCCTTGGCCTGCGCGGCAACTCCACCCCGGTACGCGTCGTGGTGGGCGGCCCCGATTTCGAAAGCGTCAAGGAATGGGCGGAGTTGCTGCAAGCTCAGGCCGAAACCATCCCGGGGCTGGTCAATCCCGAGATCGACTTCGACCAGAATCTTCCACAGCTTGACATCACCATCGACCGGGCACGCGCGGACGACCTTGGCATATCGGTCGAAACCATTGCGGGTACGTTGCAGACGCTGCTGGCCTCGCGCGAGGTGACGGGTTTCGTCAGCCGTGGGCGCGAGTATCCCGTAATTCTGCAAGCCGAGGAGTCCGACCGCAACACACCGTCGGATATCGACAATATCTTCGTGCGAGCGGGCGATGGCGAGACGCTCGTACCGCTCGGGGCGCTGGTTGATCTGCGCGAGAATGCCGCCGCCCCCAGCCTTCGGCGCTTCGACCGCCTGCCGTCGGTTCAGCTCTCGGGCGCACTTGAACCCGGCGCGCAGCTTGGCACCGTTCTCGATACGATCGAGACGGCGGCGCGGGATATCCTGCCAGTCGAAGCCAAGCTGGGATACGAAGGCCAGTCGCGAACTTTCAAGGATACGTCTGCCGGCGTCGGCTTCGTGCTTGTGCTGTCGCTGCTCATTGTTTTTCTTGTTTTGGCGGCCCAGTTCGAGAGTTTCGTGCATCCGGTCACCATCATGCTGACCGTCCCTGCGGGAATCGCCGGGGCGATTTATGCAATGGCGTTTGGCGGGCTGACGCTCAATGTCTACAGCCAGATCGGAATCATCCTGCTGGTCGGACTAGTGGCCAAGAACGGCATCCTGATCGTGGAATTTGCCAATCAGTTGCGCAATGAGGGGCTTGAAACCCGCGCGGCGGTCATCCGCGCCGCCACGCTGCGCCTTCGCCCCATCGTCATGACCGTGATCTCGACCATCCTTGGCGCCCTGCCCCTTGTCATGGCCACCGGTGCCGGCGCCGAAAGCCGCCAGGCGATCGGGACGGTAATCGTGGCGGGGCTGTCGCTGTCGGCGGTGCTGATGCTGGTTGTAACGCCGGTTCTCTACGACCTGCTTGCACGGTTCACACGGCCCCAGGGGACCCTCGAAAAACGTCTGGACCGAGAGCTTTCGGAAACCCGTGCCGCGATGTAGGCGCCGGTACGGGCTTATCCGGCCGGCGGACTTTCCATGCTTTCCGCGAAAACGGCGATCAGGCATCCCGTCTCGGTGTGAGAGACATGCTCGGTTCCCGGCGCCAGCCAGACGACATCACCCTGGCGATAGACTGTGCCATCATTATCGATCAGTTCGCCCTCCAGCATCACGAATTCCTCTGCACCGCCATGGCGGTGCGGGGTCGACTGCGCGCCAGGCTCCATTTTGTAGATATAGAACCCAACGTCCCGCGGCATGTCCCGGTTCAGCTTGAGGATCGAGGTGCCGGGTTCCGTGACGGGATCGAACGGTACGAATGCGGTCTCGTCCCGGATATTCGCAACCCGGCGGTCATCTGTTTTGATCTGTTTCATGCTTGCGTCCTCTCGGTTCCTTTCCTGCGAGCCTATTCCAATTCACTGACATGCGGCAAATCACGATACTCCACCGTTTTGCGGCGATCGATCGCTGAGGCGTCTATTCCCTTAACGGTTCTGGCCCTTCGCCTGCCGGAGATACGCCAAGCCGTGCGTGGAACCTGTCCAGTTCGTTTGCTTCGGGTTCCGCGCCGCAGAACGTCTTGACGTAGCCGGGGACCCGCATCATGCGGACCGAGGGCTCTTCCTGCACCTGCATCGAGATATACCCGATTTGCGTCAGGTAGACCGTTCGCGCCCGCACATCGGCTTCGGACGGGTCATAGCCGAACCGGTCGAACATTTGTCGGATCGCCTGAAGCCGCGCCTCGTCGGCCGCGTTCACGCGGGCCATCACCTCTTCCGACTGGTGCGCCCAACCGCGGATGGCGAAGTCAAGCTGCGGCTCGAACAGGGCGTCGTCGTGAAACACCACGATCAGGTTCAGAACGGCCTCGGTGATTGTTTCTGCATATGCGTCGGCAGCGTCGCGGAAGGCGCCGGTATTCTTGGCCTCCCAATGTTCCAGCAAAGCGTCGAGCAGGTCGTGGCGGTTCTTGAAGAACCAGTAGAAACTTGTGCGGGCAATATTGAGGCGCGTTGCGAGCGGTTGGATCTTGACCGCATCCAGCCCCGTCTCGACAAAGGCCTGCTTGGCCGCCGCCAGCCATAGCTCCCGTGATCCGCGCCAGCCCGTTGCCTTGCCGGGCGCACCCCCCGTGATGTCGTTCACGCTCATGTGGAGAAACTTAAGGCCCGCCCCATCCGCACTCAAGGAAAATATACATCACTGAACCGCAACTTGACATGAGTGAACATTATGCGGAATGTTAGACTGTCTGCACAGGAGCCAGCCTTGATCAGCGATCCCCTTCTCCAGCCCTTCCAGCTCAAGCACCTGACTTTGAAGAACAGGCTGATGATTACCAGCCACGAACCGGCCTACCCCGATGACGGGATGCCTACAGAGCGCTACCGTGCGTACCACGTGGAGCGCGCCCGAGGCGGTGTGGCGCTGACAATGACGGCGGGGTCGGCGGTGGTGTCGCGCGACAGTCCGCCAGCCTTCAACAATATTCTCGCGTATCGTGACGAGGTCGTGCCCCACATGAAGGCACTCACCGATGACTGCCACGAGCACGGATGCGCCGTGATGATCCAGCTCACGCATTTGGGCTGGCGCACGCGGTGGGACAAGGGTGACTGGCTGCCCAGCCTCTCCCCTGGGCATACAAGGGAACCGGCACACAGGGCCTACCCGAAGAAAATGGAAGACTGGGATATCGTCCGCATCATCGAGGATTACGCCGACGCCGCCGAGCGGATGCAGGCCGCGGGCCTGGACGGGATCGAATTGGAGGCCTATGGCCACCTGATGGATGCGTTCTGGTCGCCACAGCTGAATCAGCTGGAGGGACCGTATGGCGCGAATGGGTTCGACGATCGCCTGCGGTTCGCGATGGACGTGCTGAAAGCCATCCGGGCGCGCGTCGGCGAGAGCTTTATCGTCGGACTGCGGTACGTGGCGGATGAAGACAAGCCCGGCGGGATCTCGCGTACGGACGGCATCGAGATCACCAAACGGCTCAAATCCTGCGGTATGGTGGATTTCCTGAACGTGATCCGGGGGCACGTTGCTACCGATGCGGCTTTGACCGACGTCATACCCGTTCAGGGTATGCGTTCATCGCCGCATCTCGATTTTGCCGGAGAGATTCGCGCAGAAGCGCAGATACCGACTTTTCACGCCGCAAAGATTCAGGACGTTGCGACGGCCCGACATGCCATTGCGTCCGGCAAGCTGGACATGGTGGGCATGACCCGGGCCCATATCGCAGACCCGCATATCATCGCCAAGGTCATGCGCGGCGAAGAGCATCGCATTCGTCCCTGTGTAGGGGCAAACTATTGCCTCGACCGGATCTATCAGGGCGGTATGGCGCTCTGCCTGCACAATCCGGCCACGGGACGTGAAACCGAGCAACCGCACGAGATTGCGAAAGCTTCTGATTGCAGACGGATCGTGATCATAGGCGCTGGGCCTGCGGGCCTCGAAGCCGCGCGCGTGGCGGCGGCACGCGGGCACGAGGTCATCGTGCACGAAGCGGCAAACGATCCCGGGGGGCAAATCCGCCTGACAGCACAGACCGATCGGCGCAAGGAGATGATCCAAGTCGTGCAATGGCGCTTTGAGGAATGCGAACGAATGGGGGTCACGTTCCACTTCAATTCTTTCGCAAATGGCACCACTGTACTTGCCCACGGGCCGGATGTGATGATTGTCGCCACCGGCGGGCTTGCCCATACGGAGGTTTCTGGCGGCGGAGAGGAGTTTGTGGTGTCCACCTGGGATATCCTCGCCGGAGATACAGAGGCTGGCACGAACGTTCTCATCTATGACGAGGCCGGCGACTTTGCCGCCCTGCAGGCAGCTGAAAAGATCGCTGCCACAGGTGCGACTGTCGAGATCATGACGCGCGACAGGAGTTTTTCGCCAGAGGTCATGGGCATGTCGTTGACCCCCGCCATGCGGCAGCTGCAAAAGCGGGATGTAACTTTTACCGTGACGTGGAAGCTCAAGGCCGTGCGACGTGAAGGTAACGGGCTACTCGCCACCATCGACAGCGACTATGGCGGCGTAACCCGCGAACGGCGTGTGGACCAGGTTGTCGTCAACCATGGCACGCGGCCGCTTGATGATCTCTATTTCGACCTGCGACCAGAATCCGTCAACCTGGGGGAGGTCGACTATGACGCGCTGATCGAAGGACGTCCCCAAAAATTATCCCGCAATCCGGAAGGCGCTTTCCAGCTTTTCCGCATCGGCGACGCCGTCGCTTCCCGGAACACGCACGCGGCCATCTACGATGCCCTGCGCCTGTGCAAGGCGCTCTGACGGGAGCTTGCGAGGGGCGATGCAAGGCAAAGTCTACGTTGTAGAGCCTGCCAAGCCGTTTGAGGACGAAGGGCACACCTTAAGTGGGTGAGCTAGAGTTTTCGATAGCTTTGTGAATTTCATTCCCGCCCCTCGCGGACCGTTCCATTGGCCTCTGATTGCGCAGTTCCCTGATCGGGATCCATGGCGGTCTGATCGGTGGCAAACGCCGCAGTTTCGGGTGTCGAGGCACGGGCGAGTGGCGCGGCTTGAAACACGCCCTTGTTGGCGGGCGCAACCGGAGGGGCAACCCGGATTCTCAGCAGAGCATACAGTACAAGAAACACATGCGCGGCCCCGGTCACGGAAAATAACATCGCCTCTCCGAACGACGTCATCAGGACCCCTGCGCCTGCCGGACCAATAATCGAACCGATTCCGTATACAAGCAGCAGGCCTCCGCTAACCTGAATGAAAGCACCCGGGTCCGCATGATCGTTCGCATGCGCCACGATGACGGGATACATTGCAAACACCGTGGCCCCGAAGAGCGCCGACAGGGCAAGCACGGTAGCCGCTTGTGCAATACCGGCAAACAGAAACAGCGAATCCGCTGCTATGGCGACTATAGCCAACGCTATCAGAACCTTTCGACGGTCGAAGCGATCCGATGCGATACCGACAGGGATCTGGCTGGCGGCGCCCGCCAGGATAGGAATGCTCGCGAAGAGCGCAATGTCGCCAAGCGATAGTCCAATACGCGCGGCGTAAACCGCGGCAAGCGTACCGAACGCCGAATTTGATATCCCAACCATCAGAACTGCGAACACGGCGATCGGCGAGTTTCGCCAAAGCTTTGGGAGATCAAGTGAGACCTGCGTCAGCGGACGTGGCGTCGTGGTCGCGCTGATCGCAGTGGGCAAGAGGGCGAGACAATAAACCATTGCCGCAAGAACGAAGAACAAGAAGCCTGTTGCATCGCCGAGCGTAAGCACCATTTGGCCAGCGGTCGTCGAAGCGAGATTGACCATCGTGTAGATACCAAAGACGCGTCCTCGCGACTTGGCTTCCGATCTTTCATTCAGCCAGCTTTCCACGATCATTGCCGCACCGGCAAAGCAGAAGCCGGAAAATGCTCTAACGGGAATCCATATCCAGGGCGTAATGAGTATCAGCGACAAGAGCACCGCGATTGCTGCTATCGCACACATGGCCCCAAACGCTCGGATATGCCCGACCCGGGCTACGAGTACGGGGGTACGTAAGCACCCGGCCACATAGCCAACCGCCCATCCCGTCCCCAGCAGGCCCAAAGAAGAAGCCGTGAAACCTTCAGCCTCGCCACGGATCGGCAAAATCAAACCGTTAACGCCACCGGCGAACACAAGAAAAGCAGAGCCCATCAGCAGGGCTGTCAATGGCAGCAAACTTCTTATCACGACTGCACGTTAACTCGAACCCTGAGGGATGAAAATCTGAAGGCTAGCACTTGCTCTCTTGTCCCTGGTTTTCTCGCATGAGCCTAGTTGCCTTTAAATAGCACCTCGTCGTAGGCAAACAATTCTTTCGCCATTGCGCGCCTGCGCCTAGCTCTTTGGCTTCTCCGCGGTTGCACGACCAGGGCCCCGGTCGTTGCCGCGTCAGTTGGTGTAGCCCTTCGATCGAGTTGTTGCGGCCTTTGCGTACGCGATGATCTACGCTCGGCGGAGCTTGGCTGTGATCACAACGCGTGGGTGGCCACATTGGATGACAAGTTAAAGGCGAAGGCCACATGCTCCTGAAAGGCCGCCACGAGCGGCGCGGTATGGGGATGCGGTGCACGCGCCAGCGCGATGCGGTGGGGCACGAGTGGGTCTGACAACTCCAACCGGGTGACGGGCTGACCGTCGCAGGCTGTGTCCTGCGCGATATCGGTGGCCAGAAGTCCCACGCCCATGTGATTGGCGACCATGGCGCGCAACATCTCGACCGAGCCGGTCTCATGCGCGATACGGGGACGGATCCCGTTCATCTGAGCCAGTGTCAGGAAATAATCGCGGCTGTGCGGCAGGCTCATCAGAATAAGGGGATCGGTCAGCAAGTCGGCCATAGCAACGGTCCGCCGCCCCGACAGCGAATGGGTGCGCGCAACCAGCCCGTAGGGGCGTACATCGGCCAGCGGCGTGATATCAAGCGATGAAGGCAGACCGAAATCATAGATAAGTGCCAGGTCGATGCGGCCGGTTTCCAGCCATCGGGTCAGAGTATCAAGATCGCCTTCGTGCAGCTTGATTGCTGCCGTGGGATTGGTCTTTTGAAATCCGTTGACAAGAGCAGGTGCGTAACGTGGGCCAAGGGTCGAGAAGACTCCAAGGTTCAGTTCGTCTGCCCCGCTGTTCTCTTGGTCAAGCACCGTTTGCGCCTGCGCGCGCAGGCTGCGCAAGGCCCCGAGCTTTCGCAGCCCGAAGGCAGTGGGCGCGATGCCTTGGCCTGCGCTGCGAGCGAATAGTGGGCGGCCGAAGTGAGCTTCGATTTTGGCAATCGCCAGCGACACCGACGGTTGCGAGACATTCAGCACCCGCGCGGCGGCGGCGGTGCTGCCAGCCTCGGCGGCGGCGATGACATAGTCGATCTGGCGAAGGCTGATGGGTATAGCCTGCATTTATTGGTCTATCAGTAACCTATATTTCTCCTTATAGCATGATTGCTCCTATGCTCAACCGGTCAATACCGGAGGATCATATGCCCACGCAGACCCCCATCTCCAAAGCATCCCACCCCCTGAGCGGTGTCAGGGTGCTCGATTTCACCCGTGTTCTGGCAGGCCCCTATTGCACGGCGATGATGGCCGATTTGGGCGCGGATGTGATCAAGGTCGAAGCCGCCCACGGCGACGATTACCGCCATATCGGCCCATTCAAGGATGGCGAAAGCCTGTTGTTTCAGGCCATCAACCGAGGCAAGCGCTCGATCGCGTTGGATCTGAAGTCGCCCGATGCGATTGCGACGGTCAAGTTGCTGTTGGCGGAGTGTGACGTGTTGATCGAAAACTTTCGCCCCGGCGTGATGGAGAAACTGGGCCTGAGCTATGATGCTCTGAGAGAAGCGTTTCCGCATCTGGTCTATGTCTCTGTGTCCGGGTTTGGTCAGACCGGCCCAAATACGAAAAAGCCCGCCTATGACATAATAGTTCAGGCCATGAGCGGACTGATGGACGCGACTGGCGAACCCGATGGCGCGCCGACAATGGTGGGCGAGGCGTTGGGCGATGTGTCGGGTGGCCTGTATGCCGCGTGGGGGACGATGGTTGCCCTGTTCGAACGCTGTCGCACCGGGCACGGGCGTCATGTGGATGTGGCACTGTTTGACGGCCTGGTGTCGATGATGCCGATTTTGGCCTGCCGCACTCTGATGGGGGGCGAGGCCCCGGTGCGCACGGGCAACCGCCATCCGCTGTCCTCCCCCTTCGGGACCTATCCGGCGAGCGACGGGCATTTTGCGCTGGCGGTTCTGAACGACCGGCTGTTTGAGACTTTCTGCGAGGTGATCGGCCAGCCTGATCTGGCGCAGGATGCGCGCTTCACCACTGATACGCTGCGCCGTGAAAACGAGCCTGCCTTGGCCGAGTATATCGACGGATGGGCGGGCGGACTGCCTGTGGACGAGGTGGTTGATCTGCTGTCAGCGGCGGGCATTCCGGCGTCCAGCATTCAGTCCGTGGCACAGGCCTGGGCCTCGCCGCAGGCTGTTGAACGCGGGCTGGCGTCAGAGGTCACGCATCCTGATCTGGGTATTTTGAACGTCCCTGAACAGCCAGTGCATTTCAGCGGCGTAGGGCGCGGCGGGCGCAAATCGGCCCCTGCGTTGAACGCAGATGCTGACGATATTTTGAACACTCTGAACAAGGAGCAGAACGCATGACCACTTATCCGATGAGCGATGATGAACGCGTACTGGTCGCGCAGATCGAGCGGTTTTCGACCGAGGTTCTGGCCCCAAGAGCTGCGGAGATCGACGAGAACGCGTTGTTTGCTACCGTCCATCTGAACGCGATGGCCGAAATGGGATTGCTGGGTCTGAACCTGCCAGAAGATCACGGCGGCATCGGGTTGTCCGGCCCCGCCCTTTATGCGGCGGTCGAGGCGATTGCGGGCGCATGTGGCTCAACCGGGTCGATGCTGACAGCGCATTTTCTGGCTACGGACTCTCTGTTGTTGGGCGCCGATGCTGATCTGCAGGCGCGCATTCTGCCGGATGCCGCGGCGGGCACGTCGCTGGGCGCGTTTGCACTGACTGAACCGCAGGCCGGATCGAACCCCGCCGACATGCGCACGACGGCGAAGCGCGAAGGGGCTGGATACCGGATCAAGGGGTCTAAATGCTTCATCTCGAACGCTGGGGCGGCGGATTTCATGGTGGTCTATGCCAAGACCGACCCTGATGCGGGCGCGCGGGGCGTCAGCGCCTTTATCGTTGAAACGAAGAAAACCGAAGGCGTGTCCGTCGCGCCGCATGAAAAGACGATGGGCCTGAAAGGCGGGCATGTTTTTGGAATCAGCTTTGATTGCTGGGTGCCGGAAGAAAACCGTCTGGGTGACGAAGGCACGGGTTTCCGAACCGCGATGAAGGTTTTGGACAATGGCCGGATCGAGGTTGCCGCGCAGGCGACGGGTATCGCGGACGCCGCGCTGAAAGCCGCGATTTCTTATGCCAAGGAACGGCAGGTCAGCGGTCATGCGATTGCGGAATTCCAAGGGCTTCAATGGATGCTGGCCGACAGCGCCACAGAACTGGCCGCTGCCCGTGCGCTGGCGATGCAGGCGACTGTCATGGATGCCACTGGCAAGACTGCGATGGCCTCCTGGCAACGCTGAGATAGGCGAGCCGCTGGTGCTGGTCACGGCCGGTGTTTTCGAAATGCCGAAAGTCTCAACCGATGAATTAGCCGTTGGCGATGCGGTCTATTTCCGTACCTCAGATGGGGCCGTTAGCAGCACAGCCAGCGGCAACACCAAGATTGGCATCGCCGTCTCTGAAGCTGGCAACCCGTCCGCATCGGTGCACGTCCGGCTCAACGGCACGTTCTGAGGTTGATATGCACACCGCGGCCCGACATAGAGCGTTGCCCGCTCCGACCGCGCGACTTCTGTCGCGGGTTGAAGCGGCTGCTTATGCCGGGGTGTCTCCCAATACCTTTGACAGAATGATGGCCGACGGCTTCATGCCCGGCCCGAAACGGATTTATAGCCGCATCCTCAGCCCGATACACCGCCGCAGCCGACCGTAAGCGACTAGCAACGGAAGGGATGAAGGCGCTGGAAGAGAAGGAAACGCGAACGAACATTGTCAAACCCAGTCCGAAGGTTTGACAATCTGACCCCTAAGGGTTTGATTCTATTGCTGTCAAAAGAGTGGATGGCGGTGCTGGGAGACCAATGCGAACCAGTCTCTACAAAAATAGCGGCACGCGAGAACACGCGGCGAACTCCGGGCGACATTCTAACTTTTTAAATTTTATCGATTTTGATCGAGCGCAGCGGTTTCAAACTGAACGTCGCTCTACTCAGGAGTGCCGCGCACCTCGCGCGAAACGCTGCCTACTCGTTTTCATCAGCCCCTGCCTCGGAAGTTCCGAGAATGCCGTCCAAGACCTGAAGCAACTGAAGGAGGGTCTCGCGGGTTTCGTGAAGTCCCGCCCCTATCTTCAACTCGCCTCGCCCGGCCAGTGAGAGCACGGCTGCCAACACCTGGTTCGAATTCCGCATGAGTTCGACCAGGTGCTCTCCAGCCGGACCGTGGGAGCCCGCAAGCCAGTTCTTGGCCGTTCGCTCCGAGACACCCGTCCAGCGCATCACGATCTTGATCGCCCGATGAGATCCGCCGAGTTCCCGCTTCAGCGCGGCTGCAATTGCCATTTGGTATTTTAATCGATCGACCTTCCGTTCGTCGTTATCTGGAAAAGTCTTGCCCATCTTAGGAAACATTTTTCCGAACCTCCGCGTCTATGCTTCGGCCCCATGGAATCACAGGCATTTCCCGTGACTTGTCGAAGGCCAAAAATGAAAGGCTCGGTTCTTGAGCTGGAGGGACGGACATGACGAAGGCGCAATGGCGCCAAGGGGAGCTCAGCCTCGGCGCGCCGCTCAATACGTCCGGATGTCGACCGAGCACCAACGCTATTCGACCGAGAACCAGTCGGACGCGATCGCGCATTACGCTGAGCAGCGCGGGATCGAGATCGTCCGCACGTATTCGGACGAGGGTAAGAGCGGCTTAAGGATCCAGGGCCGCGATGGGCTCAAGCAGCTCATCGATGACATTCAATCCGGCCGCGCGGATTACGAGGCCGTGCTGGTGTACGACATCAGCCGCTGGGGCCGGTTTCAGGATGCGGACGAGAGCGCCTATTACGAATACATCTGCAAACGCGCCGGCATCTCCGTCATCTACTGCGCCGAACAGTTCGAAAACGACGGCAGCCCGGTCTCAACGATCGTCAAGGGCGTCAAGCGCGCAATGGCGGGAGAGTACAGCCGCGAGCTTTCGCAGAAGGTCTTCACTGGCCAATGCCGCCTGATTGAACTTGGCTATCGCCAGGGAGGTCCGCCCGGCTTCGGCTTGCGGCGCATGCTGATCGACGAGCATGGGGTCGCGAAAGGCATTCTGGAGCGTGGCGAGCACAAAAGCATTCAGACGGATCGTGTCACCCTTGTCCCGGGCCCAGCCGAAGAGATCGGCATCGTCCAAGAGATCTTCCAAGCCTTCGTGGTAGATCGAAAGTCCGAGACCGAAATCGCCGAGGCATTGAATATCCGCGGCATTCTAACGGACCTCGACCGCGCCTGGACCCGCGGGACCGTCCATCAAATCCTGGTCAACGAGAAATACATCGGCAACAACGTCTGGAACCGGAGCTCCTTCAAACTGAAGAAGCGACGGGTCCAAAACGATCCCGACATCTGGGTTCGCGCCGAGGGCGCCTTCGAGGGGATCGTTGATCGGGATCTGTTTGCAGCCGCCAACGCCATCATCAGCGCGCGATCGACCAAGCTCACCGACGACGAAATGCTCGAGGGATTGAAAGAGGTGTTCGAGGCCGAGGGCTTTCTGTCTGGTCTCGTCATAGACGAAGCCGAAGCGCTCCCCTCAAGCAGCGCTTATCGATCCCGTTTTGGAAGCCTGCTCCGCGCCTACCAGTTGGTCGGGTTCAAGCCAGATCGAGACTACAGGTACATCGAAATTAATCGGCGCTTGCGCGAGCTCCACCCGGACATTGTCGCCGAGACGATTGCCGGCATCGAAGCTTCGGGCGACAGCGTCGAACGGCATCCCCGAACAGACCTGCTCACCATCAACGGCGAATTCACTGCCTCCCTGGTCATCGTCCGATGCAGTGAAACCAATGCGGGCTCTCTGCGGTGGAATATCCGCTTCGACATGAGCCTAAAGCCTGACATTACGATTGCCGTGCGTATGGACCGACCCAACCAACGGCCGCTCGATTACTACCTGCTCCCGAGCCTCGACATGACCCTCCCCCGCATCCGCCTGGCCGAGCACAACGGCTTGTCGCTCGATGCCTATCGTTTTGAGACGCTGGACCGGTTGTTCGACATGGCGGTTCACGTCCCAGTACCGCAGGTGGCCTGATGGCTGACGCGCAACCCCAAGCCGCCGAATTGATCCCGATGGATCGCATCACCGTGGTAAACCCGCGCGTGAGGAACCGAAAGGCTTTCAGAGAGATCGTCGACAACATCGCCGAGCTCGGGTTGAAACGGCCGATCACCGTTGCCGCGCGACAGAGCGAGGATGGCTTGCGATACGATCTGGTCTGTGGCCAAGGGCGGCTGGAGGCTTTCCAGGAGCTTGGCCAATCAGAAATCCCGGCGATCGTCATCGACGCCAGCAGCGAAGACTGCCTGGTGATGAGCCTCGTGGAGAACCTGGCACGCCGACAGCATCGGGCGCTCGACCTTCTGCGCGATATCAAAGGCTTGAAGGAGCGCGGCTATTCTGGCCCGGAGATCGCGCGCAAGACCCAGCTCTCTCTCAAGTATGTCCGCGGTGTCCTTCGGCTCCTCGAGAGCGGTGAGCACAGACTGCTCAGAGCCGTTGAGAGCGGAAAGCTTCCCGTCAGCGTTGCCGTTGATATCGCTGAGGCAAAAGATACGGAAGTGCAGGACGTCCTGCGCCAGGCCTATGAGAACAACCAGCTGCGCGGAGGCCGACTGATGGCCGCGAAACGCCTAGTCGAGGCCCGTCAGCAATACGGGAAAGGACAACCGAGCGCAGACCGAAAGAAGAGACGAACGCTGTCGGTCGAAAGCTTGATCCGCACCTATCAGAACGACGTTGAAAAGAAGCAGGTGCTGCTCCGAAAAGCGACAGCAACGCGCAACGAGCTGATGTTCATCACGGAGGCCCTTCGCAAACTCCTGAATGACGAAAACTTTGTCACCCTGCTCAGGGCCGAAGGATTGGCGACGATTCCAAAGAACCTCTCTGACCGCCTGGCCGCTCGAACGGGAGACCTCTGATGGCACGATCCGGACGCTCCAAATCGATCAACATGGCGTTTGAGAAAGAT
This sequence comes from Roseovarius sp. MMSF_3350, assembly GCF_030733425.1. Classification (GTDB taxonomy): domain Bacteria; phylum Pseudomonadota; class Alphaproteobacteria; order Rhodobacterales; family Rhodobacteraceae; genus Roseovarius. The sequence continues at coordinate 128,309 of NZ_JASHIZ010000004.1, read as the reverse complement.
CTCATTCAGCTGCCGCTTGAGCAGATCTGCCCGCTTTACGCCGTTCGGAAAGAAACCAAGGACACGGTGAAATACCGCCAGGTCGTCGCTTCCATCAAGGAAGTCGGGCTTGTCGAGCCACTGGTCGTCGTCCGCGACCAATCCGATCCCGAGAAATTCATGCTGCTCGATGGGCACGTGCGACTTGCGATCTTGACCGACCTCGGCGAGCAGAATGCGCCGTGTCAGGTATCGTCAGACGACGAAGCCTTCACCTACAACAAGCGCATCAGCCGCCTTGCCACCATTCAGGAACACAAGATGATCCTGAAGGCGCTCGAACGCGGCGTGCCTGAAGAGCGGCTGGCCCGGGCGCTCAACGTGAATGTCAAATCTCTGCAAGAAAAGAAGAGGCTTTTGGATGGGATCTGTCCAGAGGCAGCTGAACTCCTGAAGGACAAGCAAGTGTCTCTCACTGGATTCCGCGTTCTCAAAAAGATGAAGCCGATGCGTCAGATCGAGGCTGCAGAATTGATGGTGACGATGAACAAATACACCGTCAATTACGCCCGTTCACTTTTGGCTGCGACGCCCGCCAGCCAGTTGAAAGATCCGGAGAAGCCGAAAGCTGTGAAAGGGATCTCCCGCCAGCAACTCGAGCTGATGGAGCGCGAGTCCGCGAATTTGGAACGAGAGTTGCGCCTGGTCGAGGACACATACGGCAGTGATCACCTCGATCTGGTTCTCGCGCGTGGCTACGTCTCCAAGCTCATCACCAATGCACGCGTCACGCGGTATCTAGAGATGTATCATCCCGAGTTTCTGCCTGAGTTCGAAAAGATCACGGAGACGGAGGCCCTGGCCTCCTAATCCGAGCAGTTCGGTCAATTTCGGCTGGGCTGCATTCGGGGACCCGGACCCATAGAAGCGCGGGGACCGTAGGAGACGCCGCACGGTGGGGCGGATCAAGTGCGGCGGTGGGGATGGCGGCGATCCCGTGCGGGGCCCACCACGCCGAGATTATCCACTCGGCCAGACTCGCGAGAATTACCTCGCATGGGAGCCGGAGCGACTGACCCGAAGGAAAGACGTTCCGGCTCATCAATCTTTCCTACCGTGTGCGAATTGTTCCGAATTCAATGGGTTGGAGGAATCATTTGAACCGCTAGACTGCTTGCGAGGTGACCGGAATGGCGCGCGAGCGAGCAGACAGTTTCATATCAAGGTTTTTGTTTCGTGGTTCCAAGGAACGCGAGCAAGAGGCTGTGGACGTCGATGTTGAGCCAACGCCCTCGGCCGAAAGCGCCACCGACCATAAACTGGTCTGGGCGACTAATGGGGAACGATCTGTCCGAGAACTCGTTGAGCGCAATCTGAACGGACCAAACGCTCTCGTCGTGACCGGATATCAGGACTTTTTGTCCGCGATGTCGATCATCCTTCGTGTTCGGCCCAGCATTGTATCTGAGCCCCCTGAAACGATCCGGATCATATTTGGAACGAATACCGACAACCAAGGCCGCCTCGAAGGAAGCGGACGCGGGCTCTCGGAAGAGGCCCGGGACTATTTCCTTGAAACGCGAGGGCTTTCGCTACGCTCACTCGACGAGTTGCGGGCTGTCCTTGCTTACGATGCGATCGCATCGGGAGCGATCTCGCTTCGTATCTTCGATAGTGATTTAGCTCGGGAGCGGTTCGGGCGCACCCACGCGATGCTTCACGCGAAGCTCTTCATCAGTGACGCAGGCGCGCTCGCCGGCAGCGCCAACTTCTCGGTCGGCGGCCTTAGACGCAACCTCGAGTACGTCGACGATCTTCAAGCTTTCCCCGATCTTGCCACATCGCGTCTTGCGGTCGCTGAAGACTTCTGGACGCTTGGCACCGACTGGACCGAACAGGCTCTTGAGATCTTGCGTGCCCTTCTGCGACCCGTGAGCGCCGAAGAAGCTCTCGCCCGAACGGTTCACGAAATGACATCCTTTTCGCCCTGGCGTGTTAGCGGTGACGGCGCCGCTGGGCGACCGCCGCTGCCGTTTCAGACCGATCTCGTCTACGAAGCCTCGGGGACAGCCTACGAACACGGGTTTGCATTTGTCGAAGCACCGACAGGTGCAGGAAAGACCGACATCGGAAAGCACTTGGCGACTGTCTTGCCGACGATGCACTCGAGCGTCGTTCTCAGACATGGGAATGAACGTCCTGACCAAACGCGCAATGGCGCGCTCGGCATCATTCCGGCCAGCGTCTTTCGCAATTGGGACAAGAGCAAGCCAGCAAACCTCAATCTCATCAAGCACAGCCATCTTTCACGCAGCAAAGGCGAAGAGGCCGAGGAACTTGAGGAGATCAACCGAGGCGTCCGATCTTCCGCTTCCATGATCGTGGACGAGAGTCATCGATTGAACTCCCGCTATCTCGCCCCGTCGAGACGTTCCCTCGTCTTCGAACAAAGCCCTGCGATCTGGACTTCGTGCCTGTCAGCGACCCTGATGGGGAACCAGGGCCTAGATGGATTGCTCGCCTTTCATGAACGACGCGCCTCGATCTATGTGCCCCCCGAAATCACAGCGAGGATCAACGACAACCTCAAGCGAGGACGCGAGAGAGCATCAGAGTTGAATGCTCTCCGCACTCTTAAGCAGAACTTCGAGGATCGTCAGCGGTCTGGCATGGAAGACATGTTCCTGTCCGAAGCAGACCTCGCCCAACCAATCGAAGACGCAGAAGAACGACTTGCGGGCAAGCGGCTCGATCCGCGCGAAATCCAAGCCGACATGGCGGATGCATTGGCACCCTATGTGGTTCGGCGTCAGCGCCATTGCGTCGGAGAGTCCAAGAAACGCGGACCAGACATCTACGCGTACCCTGAGATCGAAAGCATCCGGATAGACGCTGAACTCACGCCCGCACAATCGGCCATCCTCGACGAAATCAGAAGACTGGCTGAGAGCATCTCGACAGGTACAACCCTTGTATCTGCCGACCCAAAACGAGCAGGTCATACGGAAGTCCGCTTTCATGACAAGGCGCGGATCCACATTCGGAACTTTCTGGCGATCTTGAGGTCGTCAATCACCTTCGCCCGGGAAGATTGGGAACGCAGGCGGGCCGCAGATGCAGATGCGCGCGGCCGCACGTCGATTGGCGAGAGCCTTAGGCGCTCAGAACGTGAAAGCCGCGGTGGGAAGACCGCAACGATCACTATTACACCGAAGAGCGGCGAGCTCCCTCTCGACAAACGCTCGACGACGCCGATTTGCGACCGTATCGGTGAATTGCTGCAGAGCCCGGAACTTGATGCGATCGATGAGCAGCGCGCCGAACATATGGCGGAGATGCTGAATCAGCATCGGCAAGTGATTTTCCTTTCTGAACGGATTGGCGTTCTGGAGGTCTACGCGCGCCTTCTGTCTTCCCGCAAGGGCCCAAAACCCGATGTGATCCTTGTGGCTGCCAATCACAAACTGGGACCTGGTACCGGCATTACCGTCGCTCGAAATGGTGCAGAAGCCCAAGAATACTTGGCTCTCGACGGCAAGAAGACGTCCGACGACAGTCGCCGAGCCATGTTCATGACCTTTCAAATGGCGGAAGGCATCAACCTCCAGCGCGCACGCGCCCTGGGCATCGTCGGCGTTACTTCGGACATCAAGAGCATGCTCCAGGGCCTGGGGCGAATCGACCGCATCGACAGCCCGCATTCCAAGATCACTTACACCACCTTCGATCTGCCTGGGCTCGTCCTGTCGTCTGACAAAAAAGGCCGTGATCGCATCGAGTCTATCGCTCTGCTTTCGGGGGTCGGTGCTTCAGATCTCGCAGACGAGTATCTGGAATTCTCTGCCGGCGATCTGACAGACCTGATCCTGGAGCAGCACAAGAAACCGCGGCCGCTTCGCCGAAACAACCTCTACGATCTGGTTGAAGACATGCGGCGCAAGCTGCCAGACGATCTCCTCCAGTCTATGGAGCGCATTAAGCCTCAAAGCCTTTGGGGCGCTGAGCTGTGTCTTCTCGCCGGCAAGACACCGATGACAATCATTGCCCTAGGTGGGCGATCGCCCTCGTTGGTCGAGGCGTCCTATTTGCCACCCCGGCTGTTGGCGGTCCGCGAGACAGGCGATCGACAAGAAATCATCCGGGATCAGCCAGAAGTGACGCGGCTGCTGCGCGAGGCCTATGGCGAGACCGTTAAGGCCGGAAAACACCAGGACCGACCGACAGAAACCGAGCTCAGTTCCGTGATCGAGGGCCTTCAGCCGACTTTGGAAGGTCTGGCACACTGGGATATTCGTCCCGAGCGCACGGTGTCACTTCTAGAGTCTTTGGACAGGTTTCTCTCGTCCGGCCCTTCCAAGAACCAAGGCTACAACCGGCTCGGGCATTTGACGCTCCCGTCGCTTGAAAAGCTAGCGGAGACCTGGGCCCAGGAACTCGACCCCTATTGGATTGAAGCCAAGAAAGACGTTAGCCAGCGCAGCGAAAAGGAACGAGAGATCCCGGATTATCTGGGGATTGATGCGATTTATGGTTTCTTTGAGCAGCAGCCATCGGAGACGCTCTCGGAAGTCCGCGCCCGAATGGAAGATTTGCTGGGGGCTGCAGAAAAGGCATCGCGAAATGCAAATACACAAATTCTGGACAGGATTGCTGTGATTTTTCAGGTGAAGCAATGACACCTTATGGGTTGGCTTAATCGCCTTCGCTATCAGCTTCCAAAACTGCCCTTAGATCGAATAGATGTGCCTTCGTGAAATAGATCTCGAAGTCAGTCTTCGCGAGCCTCACAGGCACGAATTGGGACTCGCTCGCCGCGATGAGTTCTCGCAGGGCCTCTTTAGAGCCATTCGCATACTGGAACATTGCTGAATGGTTTGGACACAGCGCCAGAAAATTCTCGCGGTGTCGCTGCGGCAGCTCTTTGATTATCTCCACCCTCTCAAAGTAAGGTGCTCCGTTGTCGAGGGTGAACGGGAGCGCAGTCTGACAAATCTGACAACACATGACACCTTCGTCATTCGTATACTGGTTTGTTAGGTACGCTCCGGCTTCCTCCTTAACTTCCTCAAGGTTCTTAGGGACGGAGCGCATTCTCTTCTCGCTTTCTCTAGCCTCAGCGTTCTTCGCTCCCTCCTTAACCTTCTGACGCCTCCTGTCTGGGTTACGTGGCTCTCGATCAGGCAAATCGTATGAAGCCTGCTGGATCTTAAGCGCTTCTACCTTGCGGCGAAGATCCTCTTTGGTAAGGCCTTCCGTGAGCTGTCGCGCCAGGTCCATTTCTTCTGAATCCTCGAAGCCATACTGTTGCGCGATCTGGTTGCGCTTTATGGTCTCTTCACTTTCCGCCGCACGGCGTGCCTCGTTCTCGGCCTCTTCTTCGCCAAACCTGATTTCTGCGAGCCATTCCCAACCAGCATCAAACTTGAAGCCCGCAGGAAGGTTGGCGGCCGAAACCTGGGACGGCTTTAGAAACCTATCATTTTCAACGGGAACCCAAGCCACGTCGCGAAGCAGCACGGCTAATTGGGATGGAGCGGTTCGTTCGCCATAACTAGCATTTGGTCGGAAACGTGCCTTGTGCCACTTCGTGGCAGAAGAAGAGATTGTGCGCCAAATTGCATAAGATAAAGCGGTAGAAGGTTTCTTTAAAAGCAGGTTGAGCGATGGGATATTCCAATCCTCATCTCTCTTATACTCAGTCCAACGGGCGCTGTAATTTACCAGCCCAGTAGCGGGATTATTAGTGCAAGTCGTTTTGGAGATTGGCAAGGTCACCGATGCACCAAGACTTTTGGCAAGCTTGACGACCATTTTTGCATTGCCAAGATCGATATATCTTGGCGAAAGCGCAACTTTCGTTTTGTTTTTAAGCTTGCGATAGTATGAGTTGAGCCCCGTTAATTGATAAGGCTTATCAATATATATTCTTCGTGGCTCCATCCAATCTTCAGATGAGGTTTGAAAAATCCTGAACCCTGAGAATCTTTCGCCATCCGTAGGATTCTTGGACAAATATTCCCAAAACCTGTTGAGGTCGGTTGTGTGCGTCAAGTCATCAACTTCTATTGGCTCCCCACTGTACCGCAACTTCAAAATATGAGTGATTTCCTCCGCTTCTCCGACATCTGACACTCCAACAGCTTCAAGGAACTTCCTCGCCTTGTTCTGCTGCGGCTTACTCTTGCCGGAAGAGTAAGTGGCTATGTCAACAATCGGCACACCAAGCCGCTGCGCTTCCTGACTTGGAAAAAAACAATGAGCAGGCGAAGCTAATTTGCCGCTTGAAAGCCTCAAGATCCGCCAACGCTCCGGCCGCTCAGAATCAAATTCATCATCATAGTCATCAACAAGATTACTAATCAAAAATGCGTAGAAGGATTGAAACCACTCCGCCGGTTTCGCGCTTATCCACTCGATAAACTCGCCATTCGGCTCACGCTCCCGGTCTGCCCGCCAATAGTAAGTCTCTACTTCAGACGAGGCTTCCTCCAGTTCATTGGCGAAGTCCTCTATCGACCAAGATGTCACGGCAAGATCATTAAGAAATCGATCGCTCGGGCTGTTTCTTTGTGGTGCTGATCTTACCCAAGCAACCTCCCCAAGCTCTTGCTCGCGAAACCAGAAGTTGAGATCCTGCTCGTCCAACAGGCCCTTTAGCGCAGCCGCTGACTGGATCAGGCTCTTTGCGGGTTTATGCCCGCCTGAATGGCACGGAACAAGGCCTTCTTCATTCATCTCCGCAACGATTCGCTCCCTAATTCTCTGATATCTCTCAGGAATTTCGTCCGTGGAATTCGGAAACACCGCGAGCGACTGTACATTCAAAAGCCCTAACTTCTTCAACTCATGAAGAGCATTTGCACAAAGCTCGGCGATCTGGTCAAACAGCGGCTGATTAGCAGGAGTATCCTTGATGCTGGCCCGGCTAAGTTCTGGGACAAATGGCGCGTGAAGATGGAAGCGCAGGTTAGAGGTCTCTTTCTCTGCTGGAAAAAAGACGGCCACCTGACCTTTCATCGGTACAAGTCTAAGCTGTTCTTGTATTGAAACATGCCGATCGAACGACCTGACGTCAGGAAGGAACTCCATCGCGAAGGCGACGGCCACTTTGAGTTGGCTCCTTTGCTCGGGTCCCTTCACCGGTTTCGTGAAGCGTAAGTAGTGCGAACTTGCTGTGGTTTTTCCGTTGGTCTCCTTCAATACTTCGATATGATTTTCCGTGTGGGGAACCCTTAGGACCGCACCCACTTCACCATCGTCGATCTTCCATGAGATGGACTGCAGATGATTTAAAAATAGCAAAGTCGACTCAGCGAGCTCTCGCAGGCCACTCTCCACTTCTTTATAGGCTTGTTTTGCTGGCTTCTTGGCGTTGTTAAACGGAAATTCGAAGAGTGTATTCCCATTAAGATCTTCGCGGTCGCCCAAAAGAGAGGGCAAAACCAACTCATCGATCTGGAAAGAGTAAGTGGACGACCAAATTCGTGGCGATTCTGTGTATGCAAACACAGCCTTGAAGCCAACGCCAAACCGCCCAATGCTTTCGTCATCGTCAAATTTTGTGCCTTCACCAACGTCGGTGATCCCAAGAATATCATTCTCAGTGAAGGGACGACCATTATGCTCAAATGTTAGGCAGTCTCGTTTGAGAACAAAGCTGGCATCGGTTGCGTGAGTGTCTTCGGCATTCTGCAGCAGCTCATAAATGAAATGTGCGCTGTCTGGATACAGTTCCTCAACGATGCGCCTGATTCCCGTGTGTTTTTTTAACACTCGTGCGAGATCAACACGTTCGGAACGCACACCGTCGATTACGTCTATCTTGTCGGAAGCTTCAAAATTTGCAGCACTCTTCGATATCGACATGGTACTACTCTGCGACCACGATTACTGTACCAAATAGGACCGGTGCAGTCCGAATGTCCCCAGTGTTTCCGGCATCACGCAACTCAGCTACGCGCCGATCAAAGTCGGCATTCGCGCGGGCTAGCTCGCTCTGTTTCATCACGCGGATCTTTTCATTCGTCGCCTTCGATAGCTGGTCTTCTAGGGTTCGAACGCGCGCACGATGGCTGACTGTCAGGCTTTGAACGCGGTGCTCCGCAAGCTCCTGATTTTGTGCGATGTGGTTGGCTTGTGCCGCAACCCACTTCGCATGGTGGAGCCCGTCCAGATCATCAAATCCACCTTCATTATCTGGATGCAGCTCGCTTGGTTCAACAGCCTTGCGCAGCAACTTCATCAGCGCAACTTCGACAGTCGGATCATCAGCGACAGCAACCAGCTCTTCATCGGGCTTGATGCCGTATTTGCTCCAACGATAGAGTGCAAACCTGTACTCCCCAGGAGGCAAGCCATCACTTACCTGTATATTACAGTGCATCGGTTCATTTGTTTCGAGGAAGCGCGCCGCCTGTCGAACCAGCGGATGCAGGACAGTGAGGTGAACAGCTTTTGGTTCGTCGGATGCCGTCTCTTGGTCGAACGTCACAGCAAGGCTCGGAGTACCACCTTTGAGCCACTTCTCCCACGACCTAGAAACCGCATCCGCGCTCCTCTTCAATGTCTTGAAGTCGCCAAGCAAGACATTTCGCGCCTCCTGGCTTAGTCGGAGCGTCTTCAATGGCTTTTCACCGAGAAGATGTTCCGCGTCCGATCCGGTTCTTGCCTTGAGGTAAAGTGCGACACAACGCTGGATAGCGGAAGCAGAAAGCCACTCGCTCTCTGCATCTTCGATGTCTTCGCGCCATGATGCTTTGGGCAAGTTCAATCCAAAAAGCTCGGACTCCTTCTCTTCGAGTTCTTGCTCTTCGCGAACTCGCCGGATGCCATTATCCGCAAGTTGTTGAAATCGGCTGGCGCGCTCTTCGTCGGAAAGAGTGAAGCTCTCAGCGATATCGTGAATTTCTTGGGTGATTTGGCCAAGGATCTCTTCACTACCACCAACCGCATGCTGGAAGACACCGATCCGCATCAGGCACCGCTGATAGATATCGGCATCAACTGTGCCTGGTGTCACAAGGTTTACAATGCTGACGGTTTCACTTTTCTGACCGTAGCGATCTATACGACCGATGCGCTGTTCAATGCGCATCGGATTCCATGGCAGATCGTAGTTCACGAGGAAATCACAGAACTGGAAGTCCAAACCTTCACAGCCGACTTCCGAAGAAAGCAAGACATCCAACGCCTCGGGATCACCCTTTGGCAATGAGAACCGCTTGCGCAGGGACGCTCGCTCATCATCAGGTATGTTGCCATGGATCAATCCATAGCGCAGTCCAGCGGCTTCGGTATAACGCGCTAGGTAGGAAAGCGTGTGCCGAAACGTGCTGAAGACAAGCGCCTTATTATTTCTTAGTTCCGACTTGTCCTTCAAGGTTTTAATAAATGCTTCTATCTTCGGGTCTGTGGGATCAAGGTTCTCGGCCCGAGTAATCAACCCTTCGATTTCGGCGCGGATTTCTTCAACGAAGGCCAAGTCTACTTCGTCTTCGCTATCGGCTGACTCGATAAGTTCAAGTTGATCCAGTTTCCTGTTTAGGATGTCCGAGAGCAACGGCGCGAGACCATACAGGCAACTGGCGGCCTGTCTTCGGATCGTGGTCATCATGAACTTGACGTTTTGCTGACCATGACAGCGCGCGAGGATGCGTGCGATCACGCTTAACAAATTGTCGTGGAGCTCTCTCTGGTCGTCAGTGAATTCCACCGTCAGGGTCTGCGGTTTCCGGGTAGTAAACTCTCCTATGTCGCGACGACGCGTCCGGTTTATGACAGAGCTAAACGTGTACAGTTCTTCCAGTGTCCGCGTCAGGACCACGCGATCAGCATCGGGAAGCTCTGCTTCACGAAGCTTATCAAAAGCTTCCTGGAAGGACGGACCTTCACGCAGGAAAAGGCGTCCCCACTCTGTTTGGGTTGCTTTCTGTAGTTGGTCTGCGGCCTCCTCTTGCCAGTCCGGTCCCTTTTCACGGCATAGCCTGACTGCTTCATTGATATAACGGTTCGGTTCCGCCATCTGCTCGAAGCTGGCGTGGTCGATTATGAGGTCGGGACGAAGAACATTCAGCAACGTGAACAGGTCATTGCTGCCAAGTTGGACAGGTGTAGCTGTCATCAGAAGTACGGCGCGCGCGTTATCGCAGAAGTACCTTACACCTTGGTGAAGGAAAGTCTCCGAGTTGCGGATGTGGTGCGCTTCATCAACAATGACGAGATCGAATGAGGGTGCGGGATCAAGTGCCAGCAAGCCTCGATTCTTGCGCTTCTTCATCTCGCCCGGTCCGAAGACAAGATTAGAGTCGAACATCGAGAATGGCAGGATAGCTTTCTCGTATTGCTCGGGCCACTCGCCATCCAAGTCAGTCTCGCGCAGACATTGGCGAAGGAGAGGTCCGTCGAGATGTGTAAACGTCTCATCAAACCGTTTCATCTCCGCCTGCCATTTCCGTTCAGCGACCAGCGCCTTCGGGCAAATGACAAGCACGGAAGAGATGTCCATCCGAGCGCGTAGTTCTTTCAGCACCAGACCGGCTTCGATCGTCTTACCAACACCGACCTCGTCGGCGACAAGCAGCCTGGGCCGGTCAGATCGAATGAGCTTCAACACCGGCCGGTACTGATAGGGAACAAAGTTGACGCGGCCAGAGCGAAGCGAGAATAGGTTGGAAGTCGACGGTGAAAGCAGATGCAATGCCGTTAGACGCGCCTGCAACTCATTTATGGAAACTGGCGATCGTTCCGAGCCCCCAATGGCGACCGCCTGCAGCTGGCTCTCATAATAGGTTGCCTTCGTCCCGTCCTGAAACACGGAGTACCGGACCTCTGGACCACCGGTGATGACCTCAAGCACAGGGAGATGAACGCTCTTGTCGGAACGTAGGGCGACAACATCGCCTGACTTGAACAAGTGGCTAGGTGCCGGAACCGAGGCATCAGGACTATTGGTTGGAGATGCCACCACGCCGGCAGAAACCGCGTTCTTCCGCGCGGCCATCTCGGCGAGAGCGGTTTCTTTCGCTATTCGCACGGCCTCGATCGAAGATCGGTCCGCGCTAATCAGGCCAAGAAGACGTTCCAGAGTATCGGCGTCACGATAAACTTCGCTCGCTGGTGTTCCTTCGGCGGCCATATGCGCCCACTTGTTTCTGACCGTCTGAAGTTCTTTTACCCAGTTCCTTGCTTCTCGAGGGAAGGCGAGACTGTTTGAAATGTCATACCAGTTTTGATCAAGAACACGTAGTAATGCGGCAAGATCGAGTTCGCGCAATGAAGAGATTCTTTTCTCATCAACGATCCTTTGCTGATGGAAGCTTAATCGGTCGACAACATTATCTTCCCACCACTTGTCAGATAGATTTGGCAAATTAGCTTGCAGAAATTTTGCAAGATCAGACGCCGCCATTCTAAGTTCGTCATGCATTCTAAATATCACCCTCTAAAAAGCATGAAAAACATAGAAATTTCTGAATTACAGCTAAGTATTTTTGGACAGCAGAACTTAAATCTTGAATTGACCGAGAAATCAAATTCCGACCCGTTTTGCATGTTTCCCCAAGACTTTCTCTGAATTCGCCCGCTTATGGACGTAGTTTGTCGTATCGAAGTAGTTCTTAATCCTGGAGCATTGAAACTGATCCTGGCCTCGAAAGGATGTTTCGAGCGGTTTCGGCCCTCCTCACTTCAAGCTCGCCCGATACATAGCAACTCGTAGGTTCTTATGCCACGGTCGCGATGTCTCAGAATGTTGTCAAAGCTAAATGGGCGCCCTTCAAGCGTGGTAGGCCGCTGGAGATCGATCTCACCATATCCGCCCCTGCCATCTACCTCGATCGGCAATGTAGACGCGGCCCGAGACACAAGACACAACGGGACGCCTCCGCGGAACATACCACACCTCTGATTGTGAAGCGTTTGTTGGTTCAGAACGGCAACGGTGTCGGACTGATAGTGCGTCCACTGACAACTCCTGTGACAAAAACAACACCACGCCGACGATGTGCCTCAATATCAGCCCGACTCTCACGAAACTTGGCAGGATCCCATGTATCAGTCAGGAGAACCACAACCCGTGTCTTGCCGAAACAGTCGATCAAGTGCCGCCGTACTTGGCGCATGATGCTTAGATAGCCCTCTCTGCTTGCACCACTGCCGCTGGCGGTTGCCAGAAGCGTGTTGTGACATGCCCCCTTTTTGCCTGCCGAAGGTATAACATTGATATTGTCGAATGGAGGCATGCCGCCCCAGTCACCTATCACGTCCGAGAGATCGCCAAATGGCACATCAGTCAAAATACGCTCAAGGTTCTCTAGAATGCGCCTTAATTCAGAAATATCGTTGTCGGTCACATCCGACCCCGCCATCTGATCCAGAAACCCGTCTACGTCGATCTTGTACATTTCATCTCCTGGGATTCTCGTTGTTGAGAGCAGAGTTTCATGAAAATTTCGGGTTCGCTCATTGGTGACTGGCATGGAGTGCAGCACATAGTTGTTTGTAAGATACGCCCGCATTCTGTCAGCCAGTTCTAATCTTTGCGAGCGATCGAGCGTTTCCAATTGTCGACGCAGGATGTTTTCCCAAGGTGAACCTGAAAGCACCTCAATGCTCAATGGCACGACTGAGGCGTCCTCAGTTCCCTTGAGAAAGTCCAAGTACCTCCGAGTTTCACAAAGCATATCGGCCAAGCTATCGACGTTCGATGATGCTTCTGAAACTGTCGAAAGGCCTGGCAACGATTGAACAGCCAAGGCGGCTAGCATTTGCTGCCCAAGCTCGCCCAGTTTTTGAACTTCGCTTTGAAGTGCATACTGAGCCAAGTCGCTGCCAAACTGGTCCCGCCTCTCTGGGTACAAAGCTGACAGCACTTCAATCAGGTTCTTCATTTGCCCAGAAGCCAAGAAGTACCTGCGAAGTGCGTAACCTCTGGAAAGGCCGGGAACCCGCTCTTTGGCCCCACCACCTTCACCCGCATCGAGAGCGGGTTGTTCGAGTATTTCGGCCGGGTCTGAGCTGGAGTCGATTGACAATAAGGCCTCAAACGCTACCGGCGTCCATAGCTTCAGCTCATCCAAGCATGCGCGATATTTTTTTGACGGTGGTAGCATTGCGAGCCTACATCTTCTTGTTCAGGCGATTGATTTCTGATGCCAGGAGCATTTTGTTTCTTAGCGTTAGTGCATCGGAGCCATCAGCGCCTTGTATTTTCGTCTTTGAGATCATGTTCTGATCGCGATCATCTTCGAGCTTTTCGAGATACCGCATCACCTGATCCAATTCGGACTTCTGCAGATCAGCTGATGAATGCGGCTTTCCATAGTGAACGTGGAAACACGACCGAAAATATCTTGGACTCGCAGACTCAAGATCGGCGATAGTCTTGAGGCTTCGCCCGTCCAAGCGGTAATGCCTGGCCGGATAAAATCCACCGTCCTGACGATTGGCCTCCTGCGCGTCATATCGAATATAGGCTTTCTTAAAAGCCTCATCGGAGGCTTTCTCATAGTCCTGCTGAGACACTAGTACCGTAAAGCCCAAGACCTCTTGGAAGCATGTCGGCGAATCTACACAGTGCTTCTTGTGATGGTCCTTGAGGCTCCAGTGCCGCCAAATCGGAGTGATTGGTGTAGTCATTGTATGACCTCCTGTTTGACGTCAGGTTCGTCCGCCAAGGAAAAGGTAATTTCACTTGCGCGCTCAAGGTACCTGCAGAACGCATTCGCCAACTGCATCTGCCGCGGGGTCCGACATTCCGCCTCGAAGGCTCTTGGCGACGCGACCAAGACCGCAACACACTTCGCCCGCGAGATTGCAACGTTGAAGCGGTTTGCACTGTATAGGAACTCCATGCCCCGCGGTGCGTCAGCATGGCTCGATGTTGCCATCGAGTAGATCGCTATGGGTGCCTCCTGGCCTTGGAACTTGTCGACAGTCCCGACGCGCGCGCCTGGAAGACGTTGCTGAATCTCAAATACCTGCGCGTTGTAGGGAGCGATGATCAGGATGTCCTCGAGCGTTAGAGGCCTCTCCTGGCCCTCGCGATCAATCCATGTCGGCTGACCGGACAAGACCGCTTCAACAAGTCCGGCAACGGCATCAGCCTCCTCAATCGAGGAGCTTTGATTGCCTGAATGCTCAACTGGGAGAAACCTCAGACCCGTTCCGGTAAGGGACCCGCGACCGCGGATTTCCTGCAGCTCGCATCCATCTACAGAGTGCAGCTTGTCATCATAGAAAAGCTCAGAATTGAACTGGCAGATATCGGGATGCAGGCGCCAGGTTTCTTCCAGGAAAAGGCCCTTGTCTTCGGCAATCGTATGTGACCCGGCGAGGACATGCTCGAGCGCGGAGACGCCTGTGCCGTCGGGATGCGTACCCTGCATGGGCTGGTCCAGCTGCTGTGGATCTCCCAGCAGGATCAGAGCCTTCGCGCTCTGAGCAACTGCCAAGACATTGGCCAATGACATCTGCGCGGCTTCGTCGATTACAAGCACATCGAGCACTTCATGTGCGTCAGCGCGTGACCAAAGGAAGTGCGTCGCGCCTGCGACCTGCGCCGATCCTGAGCCCAGCGTGGCATAAACCCCCGAATTGTCTGACACGAACTTCAACCGGCCCTGATCAGGTTCCATCTCGCCGGACTTCGGTTTCTGAACGCAGCAGAGATCGACTTTCATCTCCGGGACGGCTTCGACGACCTTGTCGAGCAGGTTGCGGATCACCTTGTGACTGTTGGCCGTGATCCCGACCTTCTTTCCACGCTTGACGAGTTCGCAGATCATGCGGGCGCCCGTGTACGACTTTCCCGTTCCCGGAGGCCCCTGGATCGGGAAGACGCCTTCACCAAGCTCGCGAGCGACGCGAAGCGCAGCGTCCAGGGTCGTTTCGCCCGGCTGCCGGATCGGTCCATCGCCAAGTTGCGGTTTGAGACGCAGCAAGAGTGCCCGGGCGCTCTGATATGGCCCATCTCCTTCGATGCCATGATCAGCGACATACTCCCCAAGCCGTATCAGGCTGTCGGCCTGTTCCTTCGTATTGAACATCTGATGCGCGAAGACGCCCTCGGGATGTATGTCGGCCGTCTTCCCCATCTTCTTGATGTCGACTGTCCGGTCATCCGCAGAAACCGCGATCACGCTGCCGATTTTGTCGCCGCCATTCATCCGCAATGCTTCGTCACCACGAAGATCCGTGTCCTGCTGTGGAAAAGCATACCGGTGAACCGGCGTCCGTGCGCCTGGAGGCGAGACGTCCCCGACAAACGTCAGCTGCGACAGCGCGGCGTGCTCATCGAAGAGTTCTTCTGGAGTCAGCGCGGAGAGACGAAAGTATTCCCACCAGGCTGCCTTGTCCTCACGACGATGCCAGTCGAGAATATTCGCGAGGATCCAGCGGGCGTGCTGTTCGTCGCTTCGTTCAGCGATATCTACGGGCACGTCAGCCGTGAGGCGCTCGATCAGGGCATGCGCTGCTTCCTGACGTTCTGTCAGCGCTTCGCTTGGTTCCTGGTCAGTTGGCAAGGGACGCGGAACATCCGTGCCGGCATCGACAAGCTCCTCGCGGCGATCTTCAAGCCAGTCGCGCAGCGCAATGGTCGAGGTGCAATCCTCGTAGTTGTAGGACTGTACGGTCGCGCGCACCTCGCCGTCGATGGCATCGATATCGCCCAGTTCGAGTCCGGCTTGCAGACGCGCAAGCGCGACATTGGCATCTGGCAGACTGGTGTCCCGCTCAAAGCCATAGATCGGCTCCAACTTCTTGATCGAGTAGCTTTCGACCCCAGCGCGCATCCCATTGCGCACGACACTGTAAAGATCGACCAGAAGATTGCTGCGCAGGAAATCGTCGATTTCACCTTCGCGGGTCGCGTATCGGCCCATCAGCCGTTTCAGCGCCCCTGGCTCGTAAGGCGCGTAGTGGTAAACGTGCAGGTCCGGATGCTGTTCTCTGCGCGCATTCACGAAGTCTACGAAGCGCTCGAAGATCGCCTTCTCGCCTTCCCGGTCAAACGCCCAGTCTGCCGTATAGGTCCAGGCGCCACTTTCATCGCGATAGATATAGCCGAAGAGATACTCGAGGCCGTGCTCACCAACGAACGCATCGCTTTCGATGTCGAAGAAGATGTCTCCTTCGGACGGTTCAGGCAGCAGGCACAGGCCGATATCTTCGACGATTGGCAGGAGCTCGTACCGGACTTTCCCGGCTTCGCGAGACTCCATCTGAATGCGGGCCTGCTCGCGTGCCCTCTCGTAGGAGAGCGGTGACCCCTTCTTCGGCTTCCAGGGCATGGGCGTCGGCATTGCCGCGAGCGCTGCCGCGGTCGTGATTCCATTATCCTGAAGCTCTGACGTCTGGTTCTTGCTGATCCCGGCGACCAGACAGAGATGGTCATCTGCGCGGCGCCGTGCGTCGCACTGGGTCCGCCACCTGCAGATGTCGCAGTGCTCCTTCGGCTCAGGATACTGACCGCCCGGCGCTCCGTCGGAAGTCGCCGCTTCCGCGGCAGTCTTGGCCTTCCGGAAATACGCGGCGTAGTCCGCATATCGAAACTCTTGCGGTTCGAAGTCGGACCAGGGCACCACGACGTAGACATACTCGGGCGCGATCCCCTGCACCTGTTCCAACAGGTCAGCGTAGAGACAAAGCTGAAGCACCGAGCCAGCTTTGGTCTCACGGGCAAGTTTCGTATCGATGATCTCGTAGGACCAGGGCCCGAGAGTGCTGGGTTTCTCGACCCGCCGCAGGATGTCGGCCCGCCCGGCCCACCTGTCATGTGCAAGCGCCGCCTGGACGATGATCTGAGCGCCGGACATCATCGCAGCTCGGGTCTCGTCGACGGCCGCTGGCGTAATGTCGACCCCGTCGATCCGGACAGATGTCAGGCCCTGAGCCTCAAGGTACTCGATGAAGGCCTTTTCGTGTTGGTCACCCCGCTCGCGCAAAACCTCGAGAAGCGGGTCCCAGTGCTTTGGTTTCGCAATCGCTCCTTCGACGACCTGAAGATCCAGCTCCGTCAGATGGGCGCAGTTCAGATGGCCGACGAGGTCAGATGCGCTCAGGGTGATCTGCTCGACATGCTTTTTCATGGCTGTGCCTCCCAGAGACGCTCCGAGAAGCGGTTCAGGGCTGTGACCTTGTGCGTCGGGACATTGGCTTCCCGGCCGTAGATTTCGGCCCGGAGCCAGTCGATCTCCGCCGCAGGATCAGAAGTGATCGTCCACCAAATCTTGCCGAGTGGAAGTTCTGCCGGCCGCCAGCGGTACCCGCGCTCCTTCAGCTTCAGGCGTTCGTCGTAAGGGGCATCGACCGCCCGGATGAGGTATTCGTACTGCAGAGCCGCATCGCGGACGGCAGACATGATGCGCTGGCCCGACTGAGGCAACTCTTGCGAAAGCAATGCGAGGCAGGCCTCGCAATCTGCGAGCGCCCGGTGACCGTCGTAGAACCAACCGAACTGGATGCCGAGGTAATCCAGTTTGCCGGCAGTGAACCCTTCGCGCAGCCAGTCGACGCTCGTAAGCGTGCAACCCCAGGGTTTCTCGGCAAAGAACGGCCAGTGCTTCTCGACTATGACCCGATCGAAGCTGGCATTATGCGCAATGATCAGATCGGCATCAGCAACCAGTGCCTCAACCGCTGACGCATCGATCGTCCGTCCCGCGACCGCTTCAGCGGTCAGACCGGTGACCAGACTGGCTTCGTCCGAGATCGGAACACCAGGCTCACGAAGTCCATCGAAAGCCAAGTCGTGGGCGATCTCTAGGACCCGGCGAGTGTCGAGCTCGTAGGTGCATGGAAGCATAGCGAGTTGGATGACCTCGTCGCCCTCGAGCGAAAGGCCGGTGGTCTCGACATCCAGAACGAGGGCATGCTTCACCGGGCCGCCGCGTGGATTGTTCAGGCGACGTGACAGAGACAGCCGGCGAAGGAGCCGCCAATCATCCGCATGAGCTTGCGCCCCGCTCTGAATGACGTGCTCTGCACCGATCGCAAAGAGACTGTGATCGTTCATCGCGCCACCTTTTTCCTATCAGACGCAATCCGCATCACTTGTTCTCCGCGAACATGCGTGCGAGGCGCCCGTAGCTCTCCTCGGGCAGGAGCTTGAGGATCTTGATCAACTGGTCATCCCCGCTGCTCAGAACCCCTTTCCGGAAGACATCTCGGATGGCTTCCCCCTCCTGGACTTCCTCTTCATCGAGATCCATGCCCCGGATGATGGCCCCAACACGCAGGGCCTCATTCAGCGAGATCTCGAAGGCATGGGCGAACGCCGTGCCGCAAGACTGGCAGTCCTTGGCGCTCAGGGGGTTGAGAGCCCCGCACGCGTCGCAGGTCTTCATCCGCGGTTGGCGGACAGGAAACTCCGCATCACAGACGTGGCAGGCCGTCGCGTCCCTCGGGCACTCCGCGCCGCAGTCGGGACAGACTTTGGTGTCGGGCGCATCCGACGGGCGCAGTTTTGCGGGAGACATCTCCGCCTCGACCCGGCGCGCATACTCCTCAAAAATCCGGTGCGTGGGCATCACGACATAGGCGCGGGATTCATCCTGGGGCCCAAAATTCCGCACGACCCGGCCCATGGCCTGCCGGAAAGATAGCTCCGTCTGCGCGTTCGGCAGATAAGCCAGAACACGCAGGCGCTGGATATCCACGCCCTCCGAAATCATGGCCACAGACACGATCCAGCGCTTCTTGCTGTTTCGAAACGCCGTGATCTTGCCTTCAGGGTTGGCGACCTGGTTATGGACGACCACGGGTTTCTCGCCATCAAGGAGCTCGAGCAGCTCCGCCATGTACTCCGCAACCGGAATATTGGGCGCAATCACGAGGCCGCCGGCCTCGGGCATGCGAAGCCGAAGGTCGTTCAGCTTGTCGATGCACCACTGCAGCATGTTGGCCTGATACGAGTCAGGATCTGCCGAGCCCGAAGCCAAATATTTGGGGGTGCAGGCGAGTTTGTAATAGTCCAACGCCTGCTGAAGCCCCCGGATCCGCTTCAGCGCCGGCGAGAAGGCGGTGTCCTCTGTCCCGGACACGGAAATGTTCTCGCCGTCATCCAGCGTTACCGAAAACTTGCCTTCGTGCCGATGGAAGGTAATGGGCCGGCAATATTCGAGGTCGACAGCCTCACCGTAGGTGAGTGTGTAGGACCCGCCTTCAGGGTGGTCGATCAGACCCTGGTCATCATAGGCCAGCCAGACGGACTCCTTACCATCGGACCGGATCGGGGTCCCGGTCAGGATCAGCGCAAACTCTGCATCTGCAAAAGCTCCGTTTGCCCCATCGCCCCAAGCGGCTGCCACAGCGGCATGGTGATGCTCATCGCAGATCACAAGTGTGCGGTCCTTCCGGCAAACTGCCTGAAGTCCATCCAGCGAGCTCTGGATCGCCGACCAGGTCGCGCACAGATCAACGCCATATTCTTCGGGCTCTTCATCGGCGCCGGTGATCTGAAGCATTGGGCGCCCAGTCACGAGCTTGAATTCCGCCGCCCACTGTTTGACGACCGCTTTTCGCGGAGCGATCACGATGACCCGATCGATCAGATCCGCATCGAGCAAACGCTGTGCGATGACCGAGGCGCAGATGGTCTTGCCCGCGCCCGGCGCCGCGTTGATCAGAAAATGCCGATCTTCGCCGGCCTGCAGCCAGTCCATTGCTTTGTTGGCGCAGGCAGCCTGCCACGGTCTGAGATTAATCGTCGTCATTGCTTGGGCCTTTCTTCAAATTGCAGGTGGCGCAAAGCGCCTGCCCGTTTGCCAATATCGTTGGTCCACCCCTCGAGTGGGCGCGCACGTGATCTGCATGGAAGCCCGCATCCAGCACCGCCCCGCATATCTGGCAGAGGTTGCCGGCGAGCATCCGCAGGATGCGCCTTTGCCGAGGTGTGAACGCTCGTCTCATTTCTTGATCCAGTACTCGGTCAGCTGAATCTCCTTGTAAGGAAGACCCTCAGGGACCTTGCAGACCGTGTATTCATTGATCCGGCGAATGACCTTCGCCATTGGGACGGGCCGGGATTCTATCATGAACCCGTCTTTCTTGATCCGACCAAACTCTGCGTTCGGCCCCTGAACTCCGAAGAGCAGGATCGCCTCCAAAAGTGTGACCGGATGCCCCTCGAGCATGTACTCTCGCAAGGCGGATGCTGCTTTGTACTCAGCCATAGACTTTCTCCAGAACCATATCTTCGCGGCTGCCACCCAGCAGCTCTTTCAAACCATTTCGCCGACCACGGCCCGCAAGCGGATCGCTTTGCAATCCCATTTCCGTTTCCAGGATACGCCCCTGAAATTTGTCGAATGCGGTGCAGAGATCATAGGAATAGTATCCCTGATGCCGCCGCTCTTCGGGATGGTCGTCGGTGACGTACTCCCTTTTAGACAACTCGATCAGCTTCTGAGCCGCACCGAGCAACTCCTCGGTCGAGACAATGCCGTCCGGCAGCTGCTGCGACAGCTCACCAAAGACCGCCGAAAGAAGGGACACACCTCGGAGCTTTTGCCTGGCCTTCATCTCGCTTCTCCCTTCTCTTCGATCCACACCACTCAGTGAACAGTCGCACCAAGCGGGACACACGCCGGCTCTTCGGCGTCTTGCTCAGCGCGATCCTCTACGCGCATGTGCGCTTGCTGAGAGATCGCTCCGAGCAGCACCGGAAAGACCCGCATCGGGTCGCCACAAACCTGCAGCCCCATGTCGGCCGCCACCGAGGTCAACGCAAAGGCGACCATCGAAGGATCCTTGCCCTCGTCGAGAAGCGCCTTGGTGAGCGCACTCACTTTGGCGGTGACCTCCTCCAGTGCGTCTTTCTCTCGCTGTGCCATCTTGCGACATCCCCAAAATTTGCGGCCCTTGCCGCTGCGGACCCTGAGATAAGAAATCTTACCTCTCGTTGCAAGATATTTTTTGTGATTTCGCACAAATTTTTTTATGTCGAAGGACTGAGCCAGACGGATGAATTAGAATTACTTGCAATACATCAGACACTTGGATCGATTTAACGGTGCCGCAGGGCTCCGGGAAAAAATGCATAAGAGCCCTTGCGCGAACGTAAGATTCCTTCTATTGTTGCAAGCATGAAGATTCTTATGGCATGGACAGGCACGCAAGACCTCGACGCCCCGACCCGCCCTGAGGGGCAGACGGGCCCGATCTGCAGTGCAGTAGAAGAGCGGCGCTTTGACCGCCTGGTTCTGATCGCGAACCAGGACGGCAAGAGGGTTGCGACTTACAAAGATTGGCTGAGCCAGCGGACGACGACAGAAATTGTCGTCGAACACGTCCAGCTGATTGACCCGACCGATCTCAACGCAATTCACGAGATTGCGGTAGATGTCGTTGAGCGCAGCCGGCAGGCCGTCGCCCCAGACATTCCTGAACTCACCTTTCATCTGAGCCCAGGCACCTGGGCGATGGCGCTTGTCTGGGCCATCCTGGGCGCAACGCGCTTTCCTGCAAAGTTTCTGCAATCGTCAAAGGAGGGCGGCGTCCAGACGATTGAAGTTCCGTTCGACGTCTCTGCTGAGCTCCTTCCAAAAATCATCGAGTCTGCGGATGCGAGGCTGGCAAAGCTGAGCGGCGGTCTGGACACCAAGACCTTCGGCGATCTCATCTTCAGAAGTCCGGCCATGAACCGCATGGCGAGCAAGGCGAAGAAGGCTGCCGTGCGTAATGTGCCCATTCTGATCGAGGGGGAGGCCGGCACTGAGAAGGAAGTTCTGGCGCGAGCTATCCACGAATTCGGCCCAAGGCGCACCGAGCCTTTCGTCTCGCTGAACTGCGGCGCCCTCAAGCCGGACCAGATCGACGCAGAGATATTTGGATCAGACAATGGCGCCGGCGCGCTTGCGGAAGCCTCCGGCGGCACCCTCTATCTCGATGAAGTCGAGCTCTTGCCGGCGCAAGCGCAGGTCCGACTTCAGGTTCTCCTTGATGAGATGACAGGTGATGAGGCTGCAGCTTCACAAGTTGGAAGAGCAGATGTGCGGATCATTGCTGCAACACGCAAGCAACTGATCGACGCTGTGGCCGCCGGCGACTTCCGCGAGGAGCTCTTTTTCGGGCTGGCTGTGCTTGTCCTCAAGATACCTCCCCTCCGAGAGCGAAAAGGAGATCTCGGCCCGCTCATCGAAATGCTGCTCGAACGCATCAATGAGCAGAGCGCTGACGAACCCGGCTTTGAGAAGAAAACGCTTTCGCCAGGCGCGAAGAATGTGCTTCTTCAGCGCACCTGGCCCGGAAACCTCCGCGAACTCGAAAACTCGCTACGCCGCGCGGCGATCTGGAGCGAAGGCTCCCAGATCACAGAAGACGATGTCTGGGATGCCGTCTTTACTGCGCCGGCGCCGGCCGGGACCCAGAACGGCATTCTTGATAAGTCGCTCGACGAAGGCGTGAACTTGCAGGAGATCATGGCGGAAGTTGCGCGGCACTATATCACTCGCGCGATCGCGCATGCGGAGGGCAACAAGACAAACGCCGCGAAACTGATTGGATTGCCGAGCTATCAGACGCTGACAAACTGGATGACGAAATATGGCGTATCCTAGGTTGGCAGATATACCGGCATACACTGTCTGTGTGTCGCGGCGCTTGCCGCTCTCCTTCAATGCCGAAGGGAGGCGACCATGAAGTCGCGCAACTTCGAATTCCTGCGCCCGGAATGGCAGGAGCTGGCGGAACTCGGCGCATTCGCTGAGGCCTACGCCTATGCTGACCCTGCAAGCGCACTGGTGAAGCTCAGACTATTTGCCGAGAACCTCACAAAGGACATCTATCGGGACCTTCGTCTTCCAAAGCCGGACCAGGCGACGTTCATCGATCTTCTGCGCAACGAGGCCTTTTCGGCCATCGTACCGAAGGTGGTGCTCGATAAACTGCATGCGCTTCGCATCCACGGAAACAAGGCCGCGCATGGCGACCCCGCGAGCACGAAGAATGCCTTGTGGCTGATCAAGGAGGCATTCGACCTCTCGCGTTGGGTCTTCGTTCAGGCACGCAAGGGCACGCCGGATGAGCTGCCCAAGTTCGCCGAGATTCCGCAGTCAGTCGTCGACGAGACGAAAGGCAAGCTGAAACGCGAAAAGCGCGAGCTGCTTGAAAAGCTGGCGGGCCAGGAAGCTCAAATGGAGAAGCTTCTCCAGGAGCTCGAGGAAGCACGTCAAACAGCTACGGCCGCTGAAAAGAAAGCTGCCGAAATCGAAGCTCTGGCTTCTTCCGCCGCAGAATCTGCGAACCTGCTGAATTTTGATGAAGCGACCACACGGGCCCGCATTATCGACAGCCTGATCGCGACCGCCGGTTGGAATGTTGCGGGCGGCGACGCCAGCACAAGTGAAGTCGGCAAAGAGGTCGAGGTCCCCTCCCAGCCGACTGCGAGTGGCATCGGATATGCCGACTATGTGCTCTGGGATGATGACGGCACGCCGCTGGCAGTCGTTGAAGC
This sequence comes from Roseovarius sp. MMSF_3350, assembly GCF_030733425.1. GTDB lineage: Bacteria > Pseudomonadota > Alphaproteobacteria > Rhodobacterales > Rhodobacteraceae > Roseovarius. Next base: position 104,878 of record NZ_JASHIZ010000004.1, on the reverse strand, counting down.
GAAGAAGACGTCGGTCGATCCTGGAACAGGCCGGCAGCAGGCAAAACTCTACGCGGACGGTCTTGAGGAGGTTCACGGGCAGCGACCGGTGATCTTCTACACCAATGGTTACGACATCTGGATGTGGGACGACGCCGGCGGCTATCCGCCACGGAAGGTCTACGGATACTATTCCAAGGACAGCCTTCAGTATCTGGTGAAGTTCCAACGAAAGAGTCGGAAGGCACTGGATACGATCAAGCCGCGCTCGGACATCGTCAATCGCCTCTACCAGATCGAAGCGATCAAGCGCGTGTCAGAGCGGTTCACCGCGAACCACCGCAAATCGCTTGTCGTGCAGGCCACTGGCACCGGGAAAACCCGCGTTGCGATTGCTCTGACTGAGCTCCTTATCCGGGCGGGATGGGTCAAACGCGTTCTCTTCCTGTGCGACCGGCGCGAGCTAAGAAAGCAAGCCAAGAACGCCTTCGGTGATTTCCTCGCCTCTGAGCCCATCAGGGTGGTCAGTGGACGGATCGACAGCTCCGCAAAGGAACGCATTTTCATCGCGACATATCCAGCGATGAAGAAGGTGTTTCAGTCATTCGATGTGGGGTACTTCGATCTCATCATCGCCGATGAATCCCATCGAAGCATCTACAATGTCTATGGCGACATCTTCACTTACTTCGACAGTCTTCAAATCGGGCTGACCGCGACACCGGTCGATTTCGTCACGCGCAGCACCTTTGATCTTTTCCAGTGCGAAGGTCAGCTTCCAACAGCGAACTATGACTTGGAGGAAGCTGTCCGCGACGGGTTCCTGACGCCGTTTGAGGTGTTTGAGCACACGACGCAGTTCATGCGCGAGGGAATCTCGCTCGACACCCTGACGGCCGAGCAGATCAAGGAGCTTGAAGATCAGGGCGAAGACCCATCCCAATATGATTTCGCGGCCGACCAGATCGACAACGTGATCTATAACAAGGACACCAACCGGGCGATCCTGCGGAACCTGATGGAGAACGGGATGCGGGATGCCACGGGGCAGACCCCTGGAAAGAGCATTATCTTCGCCCGCAACCACCAGCACGCCGTGCTTCTGCGACAGCTCTTTGACGAGATGTACCCCCAATACGGCGGGCGCTTCTGCCAGGTCATCGATAACTATGATCCACGTGCTGAGCAACTGATCGATGACTTCAAGGGCAACGATGACGGCAAGAACGACGAGCTCACCATCGCGATCTCGGTCGACATGCTCGATACCGGGATCGACATCCCGGAGATCCTCAACCTCGTGTTTGCGAAACCCGTCAAATCGCCCGTGAAGTTCTGGCAGATGATCGGGCGCGGCACGCGGCTCTGCGAAGACCTATTCGGGCCCGGGCAACAGAAGACCGTGTTCCGGATCTTTGACCATTGGGGGAACTTCGAACGCTTCGAGACGGGCTATCGGCCGGCTGAACCCACCCAGACGAAGTCGCTGATGCAGCTCGTGTTTGAGGAGCGGATCAACCTGGCCGAGCTAGCCCTGAAGAACAGCGAAATCCCGGCATTTGAAGCAGTCATTGAGTTGATCGGCAAGGACATCAACGACCTTGACGAGGAAACGATCGCGGTCCGCGAAAAATGGCGGGAAAAGCGGTCGCTTGGGGCGCCTGAAACCTTGATGGCCTTTGCGCCGGCGACCGTCGTTGGCTTGCGTCAGGTGATCGCGCCGCTGATGCAGTGGCGGAACATTCGCGGACATGGTGACGCCTATGCGCTCGACCTGCTCATCGCCCGCATTCAGATTGCCGTCCTGCACCGATCAAACACGGTTGGCGATCTGAAGATCGACATGCTGGAGCGACTCGGCGCACTCCAGATGCATCTGAACCCCGTCCGCGAGAAGGCCGAGGTCATCAAGACTGTGAAGTCGGATGCATTCTGGAGCGATCTTACCGTCAAGAAGCTCGAGGAGGTAAGAAAGCCACTTCGGGAAATCATGCGATATCGGGAGCGCACGTCGGGCCCCGCCGTGCCGCCCAAGATCATCGATGTCACTGAGACGGCGTCCGAAGTTCAAACGGCCCGTCGAAAGGTCAGTCTCGATGCGGTGAACATGAAGGCCTACCGCCAGGTCGTCGAAGAAGAGCTGCGCAAGCATTTCGACGAGAATCCAACGCTTCAGAAGATCAGTCGCGGTGAGGCTGTTTCAGAAGGGGACATCGAAAAACTGGTTTCGCTGATCCTGGCCCAGACGCCTGGCGTCAACCGGGAGATCCTCGAGGAGTTCTTCTCTGAGACGGCGGCCCCTCTGGATTTCGTGATCCGCTCGATTATCGGCCTCGACCCCGAGGCAGTTGAAGCAAAATTCGCAGATTTCGCGCGGACGCATCCAAGTTTGAAAGCCAAGCAGACGCGCTTCCTCGGTCTGCTCAAGAACCACATCGCGCGCTACGGTTCGATTACCCGCGCCAAGCTCTATGAAGATCCCTTCACTGTCGTCGATGCCGACGGGCCCGACGGGGTTTTCGAAAATGAAAAAGACGTCGACGAGCTCATGGAAATCGTCGACCAGTTTGCGCCGCCTGCAACGGCAAGCGGCGACGAACAAGAAGCCTCTGAAAGGACGAAAGACCAATGATTACAGGTGCGCTCAAACGCGACATCGACGCGCTCTGGACGGAATTCTGGCAAGGTGGGATCACCAATCCCCTGACTGTGATCGAGCAGGTCACTTTCCTGATGTTCGCGCGCCTGCTCGACATCAACGAAACCCGCGATGAAAACCGCATGCGCCGTACGCAAAAACCGTTCAAGCGGCGGTTTGATGATGACGAACAGCATCTACGCTGGTCGCAGTTCCGGCACCTCGGTGCCGAGGAAATGCTTCCGCTCGTACGAGACGAAGTCTTCCCACACTTCCGCAAGTCGTCGACCAGCGGATCCGCCTTTGCGGAGTTCATGAAAGACGCGCAGCTGATGATCCAGAAGCCCAGCCTTCTGGTGAAAGCCGTCAACATGATCGACAAGCTGCCGCTGACCGAAGGAGACACGAAGGGTGACCTCTACGAATACCTGCTTAGCAAGCTGACGACAGCCGGTATCAACGGCCAGTTCCGCACCCCGCGCCACATCATCAAGCTGATGGTCGAACTGCTCGACCCACAGCCGGACGAGACAGTCGGCGACCCGTCGGCAGGGACCGGAGGCTTCCTCGTCGAGACGATGCAGTACCTGATGAAGGAGCACACCTCCGAGGAAGGCATCATCGAGGAAACCGACCCCGAAACTGGCAAGACCGAGAAGATCTACACGGGTGACCTTTTGGAAGATCACCGCGAGCACATCCGTAGCAAGATGTTCCACGGGTTCGATTTCGACGCGACGATGCTCCGGATTGCGGCGATGAACCTGATGCTCCACGGCGTGGATAACCCGGACATCCACTACCAGGATACGCTCAGCACCGGGTTCAGCGACAAGTATCCGCAGGCCGCAAGTAATGGATTCGACGTTATTCTTGCCAATCCACCCTTTAAAGGAACTCTCGATTTTGAAGATGTGCACCCCGGGCTGCTGCGAAAGGTTAAGACCAAGAAGACGGAGCTGCTCTTCCTCGTCCTGATACTGCGGATGCTAAAGGAAAACTCCGGGCGCTCGGCCACAATTGTGCCGGATGGCGTGCTGTTCAGTTCATCGACAGCGCATGTTGCTCTACGGCGCCTACTGATCGATGACAATCAACTCGAAGCGGTCATTTCACTGCCGAGCGGAGTATTTAAGCCCTATGCCGGCGTCTCGACCGCTATTCTTGTATTCCGAAATGGGGGACGAACCGATGACGTTTTCTTCTACGATGTCGAGGCCGACGGGTTTTCGCTAGACGACAAACGCGACCCGATTGAAGCCAATGACCTGCCCGACTGCCTGGAGGCCTGGAAGAAACGCGATCCGCAAAGGGATACGGATCGAACGCAGAAAGCGTTCTTTGTGCCGGCCGAAGAGATCCGTCAGTCGAATTATGACCTGTCGCTGAGCAAATACAAAGAACGGCTTTATGAGCAGGAGGCCTATGACCCTCCTGCTGAAATTCTTGAGCGCATGAAGGCGCTGAATACTGAGATTGCCCATGACCTCTCCGAACTTGAGGAGATGCTGAGGTGAGTTGGGACCAAGTGGCAATTGGCGAGGTCGCCGAAATAGTCAGTGGTGCAACGCCAAAATCCTCAGTAGCGGACTACTGGGGCGGTGATGTTGCATGGGCGACGCCAACTGACCTTTCAAAACTTAAGGGCAAACACCTCGCTCACACCGAACGCACGATCACACGGAAAGGCCTTTCGTCTTGCGCCGCGAGGGTTCTGCCTGCGAATTCGGTTCTGTTCAGTTCAAGGGCACCAATTGGTCTCGTTGCGATCAACACCAAACCCATGGCCACAAACCAGGGCTTCAAGAGCTTTGTGCCGTCTAATGAACTTGATGCAAACTTCCTATTCTGGTGGCTGAACGCTAACCGACAACGCCTTGAAGACTTGGGGACCGGCGCGACCTTCAAAGAGGTCTCAAAGAGGGTGGTCTCTGAGGTTCAAATACCTCTGCCACCGATTGGCGAACAACGCCGGATCGCAGCGATTCTCGACAAGGCCGACGCCATCCGACGCAAACGCGAGCAGGCCCTCGACCAGGCGGATGAGTTTCTCAAGTCGGTGTTCGTAGACATGTTCGGCGACCCGGCGAGTGGTACAACAGAATTCGCAACCACTCCGCTCGGCGAGCTTGTCGATCCCAGCAGGGGCATTTCATACGGAATCGTTCAACGTGGACCGGAGACGCCTAACGGTGTCCCTGTCGTTAGGATCAGCAATATTGTGACAGATAGATTTGACGGCATGCATCTTGTGCGAACCTCCAAGGAAATCTCCAGTAAATACCGCCGAACAGTTTTGAAGGGAGGCGAGCTACTCCTGAGCATTCGCGGGACTGTTGGACGCGTGGCTATCAGTCCAGCTGAAGCCGCAGGCTTCAATGTTTCTAGAGAGGTGGCGGTTATCCCACTATTGGATGGCGTAGACCCAGTCTTTGTTCGTGCACTGATGCTGACGGATGGCGCACAAAGGTTCATGACAGAGAATATCAAAGGCGTCGCTCAGCGCGGGATAAACCTTAAGGACGTTCGTCTCTTGCCAGTGCCTCGGCCGTCAGAAGAAATAGTATCGAAATTCACTTCGATTGTTGAGCGAACTAACTCTATCGTGAAGAAGCTCGGGGTCGATGCTCCCCTCTTTGAGGCGCTATCCCAACGCGCTTTCTCAGGAAGCCTGTAGGGTAGAGATATGCGTCTAAGCCACATCGAAATCGAGAATTTCAAAGGCATCGGCACGAAGCAGAACATCGACCTCGCGCCGATCACGCTGCTCTTTGGCCCTAACAGCGCCGGCAAGAGTACGATCCTTCAGGCGCTGCACTACCTTCGCGAGATCCTCGAGCGCAATAACCCCGACCCCGATCAGACCATCGCCGGCGGCCTAACTGACCTTGGCGGCTTTGCCACCCTCGTCCACAACCACGACCTCTCCCGCCCGATCCGCATCAAGGTCCGGATCGACATGACCCAGGACCAGGGCAACGAGCGGCTCCCTCTAAATTCGGGTGCTAGCCTTCGTGACGATCGCTTCAACGAACTCGGCATCCGCTATCTGGTTGGTGAGAATACCGAGTTGCAGGACTACGCGGTTGTCCAAGAGGTTGGCATCGGGATCGAAGTGCGCTGGAGTGATCTGATCAACGCCCCTTTTGTTTCCCGTCTTGACGTCGAAATGGACGAGGAGGCCATCTGCTCAATAGTGTCGTCGGCGCAAGTCGGTCGGGCCGTGGCAACAGATTTCAACTTCGAACACGCTCTGCTGCAGCCGATTAGATTCCCCCACGACTATCCGGAAGAAGACGAGAGACTCGATTTCCTGAATGTCCTGAGCGAGGATGGCGAGCTCCACAAAGAACGGGCCCTTTCAGTCGATTTGCTAGAAGCCATATGGCACCACTCGCGTGAAATGAGCTCGGTTATGGAGGAAATGAGCGAGCAAGAGATTGAAGACGCCGCTGACGGCTCTGCGTGGGATACAGATGTCCGAGTTGGCATTGAAACCGAGATTGGCGCGCTTCCAGAAATCGATAAGCCGCTCGTCTCGGACCTCGTGGATCCGGATCGCGATCTTTCGATGCGCGCGTTTATGGCGGGTGGAGACGCAGCCGATAAAATAGTGGACAGAACATTTGGCCGTTCCTCACGCATGACGCGTGACGAAAGCGACGCCTATGAAGATGCTCTGAAACACTACAAGCAGCAGCTCGACACAGTTGCTGGCCTTGCCGCGATCATGGATGAGCTGATCCTAGGACCTGTGCGCATAGTGCGAGACTACCTGGCCTCCGTGACCTACATCGGTCCGCTGCGTGAGATCCCGAGCAGAGGCTACCGCCCCCGCCTTTCGCCGGACGAATCCAGGTGGGCACAGGGGCTCGCCGCTTGGGATGTGCTCTACACGCAATCCGGTAATGAGCTTCTGGACAGTGTGAACGAATGGATGTCATCAGACGAGCGGCTTCGCACTGGCTATGTGCTAGTTAAATCGGACTACAAACAAATCTCGACGACTGATGGCCTGCATCAGCTGTTCAAGCGGGGGATCAACGAAGATGACCTCGGTGACCTCCAAGAGCTCTACGAGGCAATTCCGACCAAGTCTGAAATCGGGCTGATGGATGCGATACGTGGCATCCCAGTCGCGCCCAGCGACGTAGGCGTCGGGATTTCTCAGATGGTTCCAGTGGTTGTTGCTTGCCTGATGGAACCCGACGGGCTTGTAGCGATCGAACAACCTGAACTTCACATCCATCCCGCAATACAAGTGGGGTTAGGCGATCTGTTCATTACTGCAACAAGAAACGAAAAGCCCTCTACGGGGCCTGAGCGAACACTATTGGTGGAAACTCATAGCGAGCACATAATGTTGCGCCTTCTAAGACGGGTTCGCGAGCTGGGAGACAACGAGTTGCCGCCTGGCGTGCCGGGTTTAGAGTCCAGCGATATCTCAGTCGTCTATGTCGAAGCCACCGAGCGCGGACCCGTGTTTCGCAGATTGCGAGTTAGCGACAGCGGAGATTTTGTAGACAACTGGCCAAAAGGCTTTTTTGAAGAGCGCGCCGAGGAGCTCTTCTAATGCACTATGAATATGCTGTTGAGCCTCAGGCAATTGGCTCGAGTTGGGAGAATTTTCGGTATCTCATTGAAAAATTTGGCTTCGACAAAGGCCGACTGGTCTCCCAATTTCCAAAGAGCTGGTTTCGGGAGGTTTACCAAGCAGCGGATTCCCTGACGCCGATGCAAAAGAAGATGGTTGAGGAAGCCCTTAACCAAGCCAAAAGAAACAAAGTCATTCGCTCAGGGCGGAATTACGATCCCGCCCTCGGATCCTGGCTGGACAACGCTCTTTCGGAGCATAGAAGCAAGCCTTTCCATGCAATTATCGCAAGTGATCTGGCTGAAGGCGAAAAATCAGTGCTTTCGGTGGACATGGTCGATGAGAATGTACCTCTTTTGAAGGTACCCCACGGAGATGACATTCCCAGAGACATTCCGTCGATAATCAAAGCGCTTCAGGGTTTGCTCGAGCATGGGTCTAAGCTTGTTTTCGTTGACCCATATTTTGACCCGTTCAACTCTCGTCAAAAGAACTTATTTCGCGAAGTCTTTCGCATTGTCGGCGAAACGAACCCGGGTGCTGACTGCGAGATCCATTATCGCAATAATGCTAAAGGCCTTTCAAACGATGATCTAGCACGCGAAGCAGTTTCTCTTTTCAGAGATGTCATACCGTCTGAAATGAAGATCACTTTCTTTTGTTGGTGCGAGAAGGACCATGGCCAAGACTTCCATGCAAGGTATCTGCTGACTGAGAAGGGGGGCATCAGCGTTGAGGCTGGCTTTGAGCCATTTGGAAATCACGAAACGACAGATTTTGCGCTTATGGACTTTCAACTTGTACTTCGACGCTTGGCGGCGATTTCACGAGATGCGAACGTCTACGATCTAGTGGAACCCGTCATCTGCATCGATTCTGATGGATCGGTTTCATACCAATGAGCAGGTCTCCCGCTTTTTCCGGCCATTCAGAGGGTATTTGGCTCATGAAGAATCAGAACGATACGTGAACATGCAAGATTCTGTATAAGCCATTTATATGTTTGGGATTTTTTCCTTGCGTTTGATCGATCACAACCCCATCTCTTTTTCACCCACGGTTCGGAGCCAGATTTGGCATCCAAACGACGGGTCGAACGGCAGCGACAGCGTCGTTCGCAGATCAGGTAACCCTGATCCCTCGTGAGCGACCCAGAGGGTCCTGCTTACGCATCAACGGAGAGACCGCGGTGTCCAGCACCGCATGAAAGTTTCGAAGGAGCCTTCCGGGCTGTCCGGCGGGCGTGCTGCATGAGGAGGACTTATTGTGCCGAATGCGAAGACCGAGGCGAAGAGCCCAACCCTGCCGGAAGAGCTTCGGCTGAAGATCACATACCGCAAGGTGGAGGATCTCAAACCCTATCCGGGGAATGCCCGCACCCACTCTGACAAACAGATCGACCAGATCGCGACGTCGATCCGGCAGTTCAACTTCGTGAACCCGGTTCTGATCGATGGCGCCGGCGGCATCGTCGCCGGCCACGGCCGCGTCACCGCCGCACGCAAGCTCGGCTTGCCCGAAGTGCCCGTCATCGAACTGGCGCATCTGAGCGAGGCCGAACGGCGGGCCTACGTCATCGCCGATAACCGCCTCGCCGAACTGGCTGGCTGGGACCGCGAGATCCTCGCGATCGAGCTTCAGGCGCTATCCGAGATGGACCTCGACTTCGATCTCGAGATCACCGGGTTCGAGACGGCCGAGATCGACCTGCTGCTGGATGACGACGATTCCGGCGACCGGGACCCTGCCGATGTCGTCCCCGAGCCGGTCGCCGGTCCTGCAATTACACGGCCCGGCGACATCTGGCAGCTTGGGCGCAACAGGCTAATCTGCGGCGATGCTCTGGACCCAGATACCTATCGATGCCTCATGGGCGACGATCGCGCCCGCGCGGTCTTCACCGATCCGCCCTATAACGTGAAGATCGACGGCCATGTCTGCGGCTCCGGCAAGGTGAAGCATCGCGAGTTCGCCATGGCCGCGGGCGAGATGGATAAAGCCGGCTTCACCGGCTTCCTGCGCGACGCCCTTTCCGCCATGGCCGAGGTCAGCCTTGATGGCGCAATCCACTTCGTCTGCATGGACTGGCGCCACATGGATGAACTCAGCGCGGCGGGTGACGAGGTCTATTCCGAGCTCAAGAACCTGGTGGTCTGGGCCAAGACCAATGGCGGCATGGGCACCTTCTACCGCTCGCGTCACGAGCTGATCTTCGTCTACAAGGTCGGCAGCGCGAAGCACCTGAACACCTTCGGCCTCGGCGAGACCGGCCGCTATCGCACGAATGTCTGGGACTATCCCGGCGTCAACAGCTTCGGCGGCAACCAGGAAGACCTGGCGCTGCATCCGACCGTCAAGCCGGTCGCGCTGGTGGCGGATGCCATCCGCGACGTAACCCGGCGCAGCGACATAATACTCGATGGCTTCGGCGGGTCAGGCACTACCCTGATCGCGGCCGAACGCACGGGCCGCGTAGCCCGCCTGATCGAGCTCGACCCGCTCTACTGCGATGTGATCTGCCGGCGCTTCGAGGCCCTGACGGGCCAGCCGGCACGGCTCGCGGGCACCGACCAAGCCTTCGCGGATGTTGCGCTCGACTGCGCAGCCGAGGCTGACATCATGACCGTGGAGGCCGCCGAATGACAAACGACGCACCCCCCAGTGTCGGCTACATGAACCCGCCCCAGCACACGCGGTTCAAGAAGGGCAAGTCCGGCAATCCCCGCGGTCGCCCCCGCAAACGGGACGACCTGAACACCGTTCTGAATCGCGTGCTCAACCACAAGGTCCGGGTCAAGGACGACGACCAGACGATGCCGATCCGCGATGCGCTGATGTGGAAGCTCCGCGATCTGGCGATGCAAGGCGACAAACAAGGCATCGCTCTGCAGCAGCGCATCATCGCTGAAGCCGGTATCGCCGATCCCGATGCCTATTCGCCGGAAGATAAGACACGGCAGATTCTCCGCAGAATCCGGCGGATGGAGAAAAAAGCGGCTCGGAAGGACCCTCCCCATGAGTGACGACGACAAGATCGGCTACGCCAATCCACCAAGATCGACACGCTGGCAGAAAGGTCAGTCGGGCAATCCCAAGGGGCGACCCAGGTACCAGTCCGAGATCGTCAGGGATGCCGCAAAGATCCTCATCCAGCCCGTGGAAGCCCGCGGGCCGGATGGACGTACGATCAGGCTGGAAGCCATCGAAGCCGCCTATCTCGCACTCTGTCGAAAAGGTCTCAAGGGGCACAAACCGTCGCTGCTCGAAGCGATCCGCATCATGTTGGATGTCGGTCCGGCTGTTCAGGCAAAAGAGGAAGACCGGAAGAACAAACGGCAGGATATCCTGGACAGACTGGAGTGTATGGGAGTGCCAGTTCCGAAGAATTCAGAGTTGCGCAAATAGCGCACTTCCGAACTGGACTTCAGGCGCGACAGGAGCGTCACTGTACCCAAGCCCGGTCGGACCCCGGGCGCATCTCGGTATCAGGGCCAGCACAACGCTGGCCCGGAGAACCGAGGAGCAAACATGTCCACATCCAAATCGACAACCCCGCGCGAGACCAAGTCCGCAATCCTGCGCAAACTGCTGAGCCACAAGGCCGGTGCAGATCTTGCTGCCCTGCAAGCCGCCACCGGCTGGCAAGCCCATTCAGTCCGAGCGGCGTTGAGCGGTCTGAGGAAGGCCGGATACACGATCGACCGCGCGGACCCTGCCAAAACCGGCGGCGGCGCGGTCTACCGCATCACCAGCGGCCCGGAGAGCGCGACATGAAGCCCTCCCTGGCCGAGATCGAGACCATGGACCGGGCGGCGCTGAGCGCTGCCTGGGACGCGGTCTTCGGTACACCCATTCCGAAGCGCCTCAGCAGTCCGTTCCTGCGCCGGTACCTGGCCTTCGAGATGCAGGCCCGGGAATCTGGCGGATTGCCAAAAGGCTTTGTCGGCAAGCTGCAGACCGCGGCCCGCGACGACCGGGGTAAGACCAGCCGCGTCCTGAAATCCGGCGGCCGCCTGATCCGGGAATGGAATGGCGTGACCCACGTGGTCGATGTCATTGACGGTGGCTTCGTCTGGAAAGGTCAGCGTTATGCGTCGCTGTCGCCGATCGCCCGGGCCATCACCGGGGCCCGGTGGTCCGGGCCGCGCTTCTTCGGCCTGAAGGGATCGCGCTGATCATGAACAAACCGCGGATCCGCTGCGCTATCTATACGCGCAAATCCTCTGACGAGGGTCTCGACCAGGACTTCAGTTCGCTGGACGCACAAGTCGAGGCCTGTGCCGCCTACATCGCCAGCCAACGGCATGAGGGCTGGGTGGCAGGAAAGACCCGCTACGACGATGGCGGCATCTCTGGCGGAACGCTCGACCGGCCAGCACTGCAGCGTCTTCTCGCCGACATCGAGGCAGGTCTCGTTCAGATGGTGGTGGTCTACAAGATCGACCGTCTCACCCGATCCCTCGCCGACTTTGCCAAGCTGGTCGAGCGCCTCGATGCCGCCGGCTGCTCCTTCGTCTCAGTCACCCAAGCCTTCAACACCGCCTCGTCGATGGGGCGGCTGACTCTCAACGTGCTCTTGTCCTTCGCCCAATTCGAGCGCGAGGTTACGGCCGAACGGATCCGGGACAAGATCGCGGCGTCCAAGAAAAAGGGGTTCTGGATGGGCGGTGTGCCTCCGCTTGGGTACGATCCGCATCCGGATCCGAAGACCCGCGGTCTCGTCATCAACGCGGATGAGGCAGAGATCGTCCGGACAATCTTCGCGCTCTACGACGAGCTCGGCTGCCTGAACGCGGTCATGCGCCGGGCCAATGATCTGGGCTTGCGCTCTAAGCGGCACAGCTTCAAGTCTGGGCGGGTTCAGGGCGGCAATCTGTTCTCGCGCGGCCAGATCTATGCGTTGCTGCGCAACCCGATCTACATCGGCAAGATCCGTCACAAAGCCAAGGTCTGGGATGGACTCCATGCGCAGATCGTGGACGGGGCCCTGTGGGACCGGGTCCAGACGAAGCTCCAGGCCGCCAGCGCGCGCCCGCGGGGCCGTAAGGGTCCTGCGGACCATCCCGGCGCGGCTCGCGTCGCTCCACTGACGGGAAAGCTGCGCGACGACACCGGCGACAGACTGACCCCGACCCACACCCGGCGTCATGGACGGCAGATCCGGTATTACGTCTCGAACCGGCTGATCTCCGGCGGGACAGATCCCCGCGGATGGCGACTGCCCGCAGCCGCGCTGGAGCCGGCCTTGGCGGACACAATTGCCAGCCACCTCGTCGCTTTCGCCCGCAACCACTGGATCTGCGCGGAGGCGGACCTGCAGCAGGGCGACGCCGTCAGGGACAGGGTGCGTTACCTCTCCAGTCAGCTTGCCGCAGGCACGCCCGGTCTGCTCGCTGGTCTTCTGGCCGAGGGGTGCATCGGGAAGAACTGCATCGTCCTGAGGCTGCAGGCCAAGGCGCTCGCCGAAGCACTCGATCTCCATCCGAACGCGATCAATCCGTCAGCCCTCTCGATCGAGGCGCCCTTCGCCCTTCGGCGTCGGGGCGTGGAAGGCAAGATCGTCGTCGGGGAGCGCGCGCAACAGCCCGATCGCACTCTGCTGCGCGCCCTCTCGCAGGCCCATGCATGGGTGGCCGATCTTCGGGGAGGCAAGCCCCTCGGCGAGATCGCCGCCGCAACACGGCATTCGGAATCCTACATCCGCACCCGGGCGCAGCTGGCGTTCCTGGCGCCTGCCATCCAGGCCGCTATCCTCGATGGGCGCCAGCCTGCCGACCTGACGCTTGAACGGATCATCCGCAAACCCATGCCGCTGGACTGGGACGCGCAGGTCAGGTTGTACGGGTTCGCGCAGAACCCGCGACATCCCTGATCCGTAGACGGCGTTCCCTGTTCCCGCGGAAAAATTCCCTGATAATCGCGAAAATGTTCCCTGTTATTTCGCGCAGGGAAATCTTGTGTAACGCACTGATAATACGAGGCGATTTAGGGCGCAAAATCACCAAAATGCCCCAAATTCGAAGAATTTCCCTGTATATTCCCTGTTAGCAGGGAATTTTGGCCCTAACCGAAGCGCGTGATGGTGCCTACGGAGACACTGCGCAGAAATCGCGCCAGCTCACGGGACTACGGCCGTCTCTCTGGCAGATGGCATAGCCCAAGCGCCCGGGAAAACGGGAGAAAACAGGGAAAGAAGGACTGCGCTGACAGAGATAGGGGTGGGTGGCGGAGAGACAGGGATTCGAACCCTGGAGACGGTTTCCCGCCTACACGCGTTCCAGGCGTGCGCCTTCGACCACTCGGCCACCTCTCCGGTCTGGCCTCTTTATCGCCTGCGCTCATGCCAGTTCAAGAGCTTTCTTGAGGATCAGGCTGTGGGCGTTTGCAAGTCGGCTGCCCCTTCCCCATCTGAGAACCCAAGCAGACTGTCGTGCGCGTGAACTTGATCGAACTGGGTCCGTTAGCGCGCGTCGCCCGCCCCACCAGAGTCTCCGTCGGCATCGCCGTCCATGTCCGGTGGCTCGTCGCGTTGACGCGGCGCGGATGGGTGCATCACGGCAGACTCAGGCACGTCATTTGTCTTGAGCTTGTCCTCCGCCGGTTCGACACCGCCCCCGCCAAGCACTTCGGCGTTGCGGATCCAGATGTCGCGCTGCGCAAATGGGATCTCTATTCCAGCGGCCACAAAGCGGCTGGCAATCTCGTGGTTCATTTCGGAATGCACAGACAGCACGTAGTTCACGTCGCGCAAGATCGCACGAATCTCGAAATCCAGCGCATCGGCGCCGAAGCCTCGGAAGATCACCGCCGGGGGCGGGTTCAGCAGGACAAGCGGATGCGCCTCGGCAATCTCTTGCAGTATTCCCTCGACCATCTTCGTGTCCGTGCCATAGGCCACGCCCACCGGAACGATCAGCCGCCCGACGGTATTCCCGCGGGTATAGTTCGTGACCCTCCCCGACACGAGATCTGCATTGGGGACAATAACGTCGGAGCGGTCAAAGGTCTGGATGATGGTCGACCGGACCGAGATGTCCTTGACGTTGCCGTGCACGCCGCCAACTTCGATCCAGTCGCCTTCGGAAATGGGTCGTTCGACCAGCAGGATGATACCGCTGACGAAGTTCGACACCACGTTTTGCAGGCCGAAACCGATTCCGACCGACAGCGCGCCTGCAACATAGCCCAGGGCCGTCAGGTCGATACCCGCGCTGGTGATCGCAATCACCGCCGCGAGGAAGATACCGATATATCCCACGCCCGACAGGATGGCGTTTCGGCCCCCCGTGTCGATCTTGGTCTTTGGCAGGATCGTGTTCTTGAGCGCGCCCTGCAACAGCCGCGTCGCGGTGTAGCCAAGCACGAAAACGAAAGCCAGGGTCAGGAAAATCGTGGGCGATATGCGCGTCTCGCCGATAACGAACCCTTCGGCGGCGCGAGCATAAAGCTCGGTCAGGTCCGCCACGCGGGCCCCCCAAATCAGCGCGAAGATCGGCAGCGACAGCAAGACAAGGGCCACGCCAACCAGGATCGGAACAAGCGATTCCGTCGCGCCGGCGCGGTTTCGGGTCACCAGGACGTAGAATTCGACCACCACCCGCTGCAGCACCAGCAGCATCGCCAGCACCTCGATCGAGGCAAGCGACGGGTAAAGCAACGCCTGGGCCAGCCGGAAATATCCGATCGCCCCCAGCACCGGCACGACAATGGACAGCGCCGCCATGAGGAAAGCAAGGATTCCCGTCATGCGCGAGCGGTAGGTTTCCTCGCCCTCTATCGCCGCATCTGCCCTTACATGTTCGCGCAGAAGACGCGAGATCCGCAGCAGAAGCAGGCTGCACACGACCATGAGCGGGAACTGGTTCACCACCGAGGCAGAGTGGCTCCATTGGGAAATCTCTCCGACCTGCTGCAGAAAAACGCTGCCCGAAGCGAACGCCCCCAGAAGCATGCCATAGAACCGTCCCTTTCGGCGGCTTTCCGGCGACAGGTTCAGCGGCAGTGTGCGGGCCTCCTGCGCCGGGAAGACCCGTGACGCCAGCCATCGCGCCAGAAGGAAAGTAAAGACGAGCGGGCCCAGTACGTCCAGCATGCGGCTGCCGCGCAGTCCGACCAGGCCCGAACTGGAAACGGCCTCGATCAGGAAGTACACACCGAACAGCGGCAGGAACAGGGTTCCCATGGAAACGACGAAGCCGACGATCCAGCGTGCGGCGCCAGGCTCGTCACCAAGGATCCTGCGCGTTAACTTGTGTGTCCACCTTCGGCCCCACGCCACCAAGACGATACCGATCACCGTCATCACCAGCAGGGCGGGAATGTTATTCATGGTTTCGTCACGCTGAACGGGGTTGTCCAATGCGCTTATGGCTTCCGAGCGCAGGGTCGAAAACGTGCGACCGAGCGCGGCGACGCCTTCTGGCCAGTGAACCGGGTTCAGCGGTGACGCGCCGAACTCCATTATTTCCCTGGTTTGACGCGCGCGAATGATCGCGTCGATGCCCTGGATCAGACCGTCGGCCCGGGTGAAGGACAGTTCGGCCTTGCGCACCGGCTCGCGCAGTCGATCCATCCGTTCTTCCAGCTGGTTTCGCTCCGCCGTGATGTCGGCGGGTTCTGTCGCGCCCTCTTCCGGCGCGGGTCCAAGCGCGTCCAACTGCCGTTGAACCGTCTCGATCGCGTTGCGGTTGATATCCTGCGCGTCCAGAAAACGCTGCCGCCAGTCCGCCAGTTCGACGCGCAGCATCTCCAGCGCGTTTGTCGAGGCTCGCCCGGTCTCGATCGCCTCGTCGGCCCGTGCGGCCACGCGGTTCCACGCCTCGTAATCCGGGGTAATGTCCGACACACTGGTTTGTGCCACAGCCGGTGAAGCGGTCGAAATCAGGGTGGTCGCAAGCGGTGCCCCGTACCCGGCCAGCAGTAGGGCCAGCAAGGTCAGGCAGCGCAGCATTGAGGTCATTCCACGAAGACCCCGGGAATGCTGCGTGGCGCCTCGGTCAGCCAGTTGGGCGTAGGCAGGTTCTTCTCGCGCAGAAATTCGGGATTGAACAGCTTCGACTGATAGCGCGTGCCGTAGTCGCACAGAACGGTCACGATCGTATGTCCCGGCCCCATGTCGCGGGCCATGCGGATCGCGCCGGCTACGTTTATCCCGGTCGACGCGCCCATGCACAGGCCCTCGTGTTCCAACAGGTCGAACACGATCGGCAGCGCCTCTTCGTCGGGAATCTGGTAGGCAAAATCGGGTGTGAACCCTTCAAGGTTCGCTGTGATCCGCGCCTGTCCTATGCCCTCGGCGATGGAACTGCCCTCGGCCTCCAGTTCCCCGGTCGTGTAATAAGAATAAAGCTTCGCGCCCATCGGGTCCGCGATGCCCATCTTGACGCCTTTGGATTGCAGCGCCATTGCCACGCCCGCCAGCGTTCCGCCCGAGCCACAGGCGCAGATGAATCCGTCGATCTTTCCGCCTGTCTGCTCCCATATCTCGGGGCCGGTTGTTTCGACATGGGCCTGGCGGTTGGCAGTGTTGTCGAACTGGTTGGCCCAGATCACGCCCTTTTCGGCGGTCTCGGCCAGTTTTTGTGCAAGGCGTTCGGAGTAGCGCACGAAATTGTTGGGGTTGGTATAAGGCGCCGCCGGCACCTGAACCAGTTCCGCGCCGGCCAACGTCAGCATGTCCTTCTTTTCCTGGCTCTGCGTTTCGGGGATCACGATCACTGTCTTGAATCCCATCGAGGCCCCCACAAGCGCCAGGCCGATGCCGGTGTTGCCGGCCGTCCCTTCGACGATCGTGCCCCCGGGTTTCAGTTCGCCGCGCGCCATCGCATCGGTGATGATCGACAGCGCAGCGCGGTCCTTGACCGATTGGCCCGGGTTCAGAAACTCGGCCTTGCCATAGATGTCACATCCCGTTTCCTCACTGGCCTTGCGCAGTTTGATGAGGGGGGTGTTTCCGACCGCGTCGGCCAGATCCTTGGCGATCCGCATCGCTTAGGCTCCTTAAATCAGGTATTTGGAATCTGATTAAGGCGGAACCGCCGTGAACTCAAGCGGATGCGGTCAATCGGTGGCGTTCCCGTTCAAGCCAGAGCAGCAGAGCAAAGAGCGGACCGATATTGACCTCGCCAGTACGTGTCATCGCCATCGCTGTCTCGAACGCGATGACATGGCGGCGCAGGTCCTCGTGCTCAGCCTCCAGCCCGCCATGGCTCTGCCCGCCGTCCGGCAGGTCGCACAGACCGACGTAACAGTGGAACATCTCGGTTGAACAGCCCGGAGAACAATAGTGCGAAGAGACATGTTCTAGCCGCGTGAGGGCAAGGTCGGCCTCTTCGCTGCATTCGCGTCGGGCAGTTTCCTCCGGCGCCTCGCCGGCATCGACGCGCCCCGCCACCGGCTCCAGCACCCAGGGGTGCGGGTCGCCGCGTCCGAAAGGCCCCATGCGGAACTGTTCTATCAGCAGGACCCGGTCGCGCACGGGGTCGTACGGCAGCACGATGGCGGCGTCCGTGGCGACGAATACCTCCCGCGTGAGGGGGGCGGTCATCTCTCCGTCGAATTGCGGATGGCGCAACCGATAGCTGCGCGTCAGGAAAAATCCCTCGTGCGGAGTTTCCTGCGACAGGATTTCGACAGCACGGGCCTGTGTGGCGCTGCGCAGCTGCACCGGCGCATCCTGGCGCGCCGCGATAATCCGCGCCGCGGCACGCGAGAGGATCATCTGGCGGCGGGGTACAAGTTCTTTAACCGCCATCCGACCGAAATACCCCATGATTTCGACTGCGGCGTGCCGGTACAGCTCCGGGTCGGCATCATCTTCGGCCCGAAGTACCACAGCCTGACCGCCCTCGTCGTGCGAAAGGCCCACCACCTCGGCGAAGTAAAGCGCGCGCTCGGCTTCGGCGCCGGTCAGGTGGTCACCGGGGCCGATCCCGTCGCCGAAAAGGCGCAGCAGCGCTTCGGTCCAGATCGGGCCCTCAAGAAGGATGTCGCTCACCGGTTCAGCGCCAGCGCCGCGCGACCCATTCCGACACAAGCCCGATCACGATACCACCGACCACCAGAAGCACGATCAGCGGGATGTGCCACATGGTGAACAGGTAATCCAGGCCGATCTCGAAAATGGCGATGATGCCCTCGACCGGACCGTCGTACCGGTTTTCCAGCGCACGGCGCAGCATTTCGTTGAAGCTTTGCAGGAACAGCGCCCAGAAGACCAAACCGCCGACCCCAGTCAGGCCGGCGCCGATGGCGTTGCTGTAGCCGTGGTTCAGCCGCGCCCCGATCACTACCCAGCCCATCAGCAAGCCCAAGCCCACATTCACCCAGTTGAACCAACCAAACCCGGTGCCCTCGGGCATGAGCGGGCGAAACATCTCGGAGGCATACCAGGCAAGGATCGCCATCAATATTGCGGCGACGCCTCGACCGGTGGTCGGCATACTGTCGGTTACGGGCATTCCTCTGCGGGCCTCGCGATCGTGATCTGTGTCACATCGCAGTTACCCGCATGAAACGCCGCCGCACAAGAGGTCAGGTAAAAATTCCACATCCGTCGAAAGCGTTCGTCGAAGCCCATTTCGGCAATCTGCTCCCACTTTTCGTTGAACGTGCCGTGCCAGCGGCGCAGCGTCTGGCTATAGCTTTCTCCGAACTCGATGGACTGCCGCAATAAAAGTCCGGCCCGCTCGATCTGCGCACGAAGTGCCGCGGGGCTGGGCAGCATGCCCCCAGGGAAAATGTACTTCTGAATGAAATCGACGTCCTTGCGATAGGCGTCGAACCGGTCGTCGCCCACTGTGATGATCTGAAGCGTCGCCTGCGCGCCCGGTTTCAGACGGGCATGCACCGTATCGAAATAGACTGGCCAGTACCGCTCTCCAACGGCCTCGAACATCTCGATGCTGGCAATGCCGTCATAATGTCCGGTTTCATCCCGATAGTCCTGAAGCTTGAAAGTTACCAAGTCCGAAAGCCCCGCATTTTCAATGCGTTCCTGCGCGTACTTGAACTGTTCCTCGCTGATCGTCAGGCAGGTGACCCGCAGCCCGCGCTGGCCTGCCGCATATTCCGCGAACCCGCCCCACCCACAGCCGATTTCCAGCACGTGATCGCCGGGCTTTGCGCCCATTTGATCGATCAACGACGCGTATTTGGCCGTTTGCGCCAGCTCCAGGCTTTCTTGCCCGGTATCGAAGATGGCACTGGAATAGGTCATCGTATCGTCCAGCCAAAGCCGGTAGAAATCGTTCCCGAGGTCGTAGTGATAGCTGATGTTGCGACGTGCCTGTTTACGCGTGTTGCGCTGGAACCAGAACCGCAGCTTTTCGTAAAGCTCCACCAGCTTCTGCCCCGGATAGCCGTTGTACATGTCGTCATTGTCGCTGTTGACAAGATCCATGAAGGCCTGAAGATCCGGCGTCGTCCACCATTCATCAAGGTAGGCCTCGCAGAACCCAAGATAGCCTTCGCGCAGCATCCGCGAGAAGAGCTCGTCATTGTGGATATCGATCCGCGCCACCGGCCCCGGTGCCGCGCCCTCGGCGCGAAACACCCGCCCATCATCCAGCCCGATGTCCAGCCGGCCATGCTGCAGCGTCAGGGCCACCTGAAACATGCGGGCGAAATAGCGCGGAAGCCCGGTCTGCCCTTCGGTGTTCGTCAGAACGGTCTCGGACCAGCGCTGACTTGGTTTGCTGTCTTCCGGCGCCGTGGCCCGCGCGGCGCCCGGTGGTGTTCCCAGTGCTTTCAAAACGGTCTCGCTTCATAGGCTTCGAGCGCGCGCTTTCGGCCCTCTGAGAGGTCGATCAAGCGCTCGGGATAATCGTCATCGGGTTGCATGGCCCAGCTGCGCGGTATTGCATCGAAATAGCTAAGCGCGGTCTTGGTGGGCCGGCTCCGCCCCTCGGCGATCCAGCGGCTGCGGTAGGCGCCTTCGGGATCGAATTTTTCCAATTGGGTCTCCGGGTTGAAGACGCGGAAATATGGCGTGGCGTCCGGACCGCTGCCGGCTGCCCATTGCCAGCCCATGGCATTCGACGCCACGTCCCAATCCGTCAGGCAATCGTCGAACCACGCTTGCCCGACCTTCCAGTGGGTCATCAGGTGCTTGCTCAGATAGCTCGCCACGATCATCCGCGCCCGGTTGTGCATTTTGCCGGTCACGTACATCTCGCGCATGGCCGCATCGACGAAGGGCTCCCCGGTGCGGCCCTGTTTCCAAGCCTTGACCTCCGCGCGGCGCTCGTCCTGGTTCCAAGGGAAGGCATCCCATTCCTCGCGCCAGTTGCCATCCTTGATGCGCGGCGTGTGAAAGATCAGGTGATATGCAAACTCGCGCCAGACCAGTTCCTGCAACCAAGTCTCGGCGCTTTTGCCGCCGCCTTCGTGAAGCGCGCGCTGACCGGCATGCCAGCATTGGGCCGGGGAGATCTCGCCATAGGTCAGGTTTTCGGACATGCCTGACGTTCCGTCCTCGGCGGGGAAATCACGGTTCTTCCGGTAGTTCGAGATGGCATGGTCCGTGAACCAGCCCAATCGCTCATTCGCCGCTTTTTCCCCGACCCGCTGATGCGGCAGGCAGACCTCGGCGCCACGGTCCATCGCCTCGCCCATCTTCCAGTCGTCCAGCGCGTCGCTTTCCGGCCAGTTTTCGGGCACCGGTATTTTCGACGGAGCGGGCAGTGGCGCATCGACCTCGCGGTCGCGTACGGCGCGCCACATCGGGGTATAGACCTTGTAAAAGCCGCCGGCCTTTGTCTCGACCGTCCAAGGCTCGAAGAGCAGATGGCCGGTATGGCTCTCGGCTTTGATATCCGCGTCTTTCAGGGCCGCTTTCACCTTCTTGTCGCGCTCAATCGCATCCGGGTCATAGGCGCGTGACCAAAACACCGCCCCTGCCCCGGCCTTTTTGGCGAGATCCAGCAGGATATCGGCGGGTCTGCCCGCGCGGAACACGATCCGGCTGCCCCTGTCGCGCAATTTTGCGTCAAGGTCGGCAAGTGAGAGGCCCAGCCGCCATTTCGGCGCGGCGCCAAGATCGTCGACCAGCTTGTCACGGATGAACACCGGGATCACCGGCCCACCCTGCTCGACCGCGGCGGTCAGGGCTGGATGGTCCGACAAACGCAGGTCGCGGCGCAGCCAGAGGATCGTCGGTGTCGTGTCGGTCATTGCTCGAAGCCCCCCGTAGTCAAGGGGCTATACGGCCTGCAAGTCCCCGTGGATCAAAGACAAGTTTCCAAAGCCTCCAGAAGGCTGTCGACCTCGGTCTTGTTCGTGTAATGAACGAAGCTAAGCCGCAGCACGCCCTTGTCCAGATCAATCCCCATCGCCTGCAACGGGCGCGCCCCGTAGAAATCGCCACCGCCCGCCATGACCCCGTGGCCCGCCAGCCGCGCGGCCATCTCGGCGCCCGGCCCGGGCAGTTCCACTGCCACGGTGGGCGCCTTGAGTCTTGCGTCGCGCGGGCCGATTAGGCGAAGGGTGTTCTTTTCGGCCAGATAATCGAGCAAAGGCTGCAAGAGGTTGGTTTCGTGCCCGCGCATCAGGTCGTGCACACCGCTTGTCCGCCCGGCCGCATCGCCTGTAATGCCGTGATGCCCGGCCAGCGCATCGTAATAGTCCGCCATGCCCGCACAGGCGGCCACCTGGGCATGGTCCGGCCCGGCGGGCGTGAACCGCTTGTAAAGGCTGTTCGCGTTGAACCAATGCGCCTGGTTGGGAAGCATCTGTCCAAGCTCCCGCCGAATGACCATGACCCCCTGATGGGGGCCATAGGTTTTATATGCCGAGAACAGGTAGATATCGGCGCCAAGGTCGCCAACGTTGACGAACCCGTGGGGCGCATAGGACACGCCGTCGACACAGACGAAAGCTCCGGCAGCATGCGCCGCGGCGGTGATCTCGACGACCGGGTTCACCGCTCCCACGATGTTGGAGCAATGCGGAAAACAGACCAGCCGCACTTTATCGTCCAGAAGATCCTCCAGGTCGTCGAGGCGGAGAAGGCCAGTCTCGGGGTCGATCCTCCACTCGCGCACATCGATGCCCGCGTCGGACAGCCGTCGCCAGGGGCCGGAATTGGCCTCGTGGTCCTGATCGGTGACGATGATCGCGTCTCCGGGCTCCATCCACTGGCGAAAGGCCTGGGCCAGCACATAGGTGTTCTGCGTGGTGGACGGCCCGAAGCTCAGCTCGTCGGTTGAAACGCCCAGCATCGCGGCCAGGCGAGTGCGGGCCTCGTCCATTTCCTCGCCGCCCAGACGGCTGGCCTCGTAGGGCCCATAGGGCTGGACCTTGCGCTGGTGGTAGAAACGCGTCAGCCGCTCGATCACCGGGGCGCAGGTATAGGACCCGCCCGCATTCTCGAAAAAGGCCTGACCTTTCAGACCCGGTTCCGCGAACGCGGGAAACTGCGCCCGAACGAAATCGATATCCAGCACCCTGCTCATCGCATCTCTCCCTTTTCTTTGCCGCCACACAACAGCAAAGCCCCCCGGGGTGCAAGAACCCGGGGGGCTTCGATTTTACGGCTTTGGCGCTGACGTCAACCCCGCGGTTCGGACGAAAGACCCTTCCAGATCGCGAAGCACATCAAGAGCAGGATCAGCGTGAACGGCAGACCCGTCGAGATGACCATCGCTTGCAGCGATGTCAGACCACCACCGATCAACAGTGCGATCGCCACCAGCCCCTCGAACGTGCACCAAAACACCCGTTGCGGGACCGGTGCGTCCACCTTGCCGCCCGCGGTGATCGTGTCGATCACCAGCGAACCGGAGTCCGACGAGGTGACAAAGAACACGATCACGAGGATGATCCCGATGGTCGAGGTGATCGCGGCAAGCGGCAGCCCGTCCAGCATCGCGAACAGCGACAGTTCAGGCGCGTAGTTGTCGATCACGTTGGCCTTGACGGCCGACGCATCTGCATTGGCGACCATGTCGTTGATCGCGGCACCGCCAAAGACGGCCATCCAGAACACGCACACCAGGCTTGGGATGATCAGGACACAGGTTACGAATTCCCGGACCGAACGGCCCCGGCTGACGCGGGCGATGAACATGCCGACGAAGGGCGACCAGCTGATCCACCACGCCCAGTAGAACGCCGTCCAGCCCTCGCGATAGCCGTCATCCTCGCGCCCGAAGGGCATCGAGAGCGGTATCAGCTCGGTGAAATATGCGCCCATGCCGGTGAAGAACTCGCTGATGATCGTGGCGGCACCCGCCGCGAAGAGAACGAACAACAGCAACAGCAGCGCGATCACCATGTTGATCTCGGACAGCACCTTGACCCCGCCGTCCAGACCGCGCAGCACCGACACCAGCGCGACCGCCGTAATGCCGCAGATCAGGATGACCTGCACGGTGATGTTATTCGGGATGCCATAGACAAACTCCAGACCGGCATTCGCCTGCTGCGCCCCCAAGCCCAGCGACGTGGCAAGGCCAAAGAGCGTGGCAAAAACCGCCAGCGTGTCGATGGCGTGCCCCCACCAGCCCCAGACACGGTCGCCCAGGATGGGATAGAAGGCCGACCGGATCGAAAGCGGAAGGCCCTTGTTGTAGGAAAACAGCGCCAACGCCAGTGCCACGACGGCGTAGATCGCCCAAGGGTGAAGCGCCCAGTGATAGGAGGTTGCGGCCAGGGCCATGCGACGGGCCTCGGCAATATTTTCCTCGATCAGGGCCCCATCTTCCGTAAAGGGACGCACGACCCCGAGCGGTTCGTCGCCCCAGGGCGTGCCGAAGTAGTAAGCCGGTTCCAGAACGCCAAAGAACATCAGGCCGATGCCCATGCCCGCCGCGAACAGCATCGCAAACCAGCCGGCATAGCCGTAATCCGGTGTTGCATCCGAACCGCCAAGCCGGACGGACCCCATGGGCGTCACGATCAGCAGAAGGCAGAAGATCACGAAGATGTTGGCCGCCGACAAGAAGAACCAGTCGAAGGTGCTCGTCAGCGCTGGACGCAGCCATCCAAAGAAATCGCCGGCCTGCTGCGGCGCGATCAACGCATAGGCCACGAACAGGATGACGCTGAGGCCCGAGATCACGAAGACCGGGTTGTGAATGTCGACGGGGAACGGCCCGACCCGCGTCTCGATGTTATCCTGACCAATTTCGTACTCGGTCGGAATCACATCCGAGTTTCCCTCAGGCTGCGGGATGCCCTGATTTGCTTGTTCATCGGCCATATGCGGCCTCCTCTTTTAATTTTTTTCTCGATTCACACGGCGGGATCACGAGCGGACAACCATCACCGAGCAATTGGCGTGTTCCGCGATCTTGCCGCCGTTTGACGGCCACACGTAGTCCATGATGTTGGGCACGTGGCTCGCCATCACGACGAGGTCCACGTCATTGTCCTTGGTCGCCTTGAGAAGCACGTCATCGACATCCGAGCTCGGATCGTGACTGACGAGCGCCTGGCCCGTAGCCGTGATTCCGTGCGTTTGAGCCTGTTCCCTGGCGAAGGCGTCGAGTTTTTCGCCATATTCCTTCGGCGTATGGGCCGTCGAACTGGGCGTGGTCGTGGTCACGCCGACAAAGACGACCTCCGCACCGTAATGCTTGGCCAGGTCGCCGGTACATTTCAGCGCCTTTTCGAGACGCTCCTTATGAGCCAGATCGACCGGGGCCATGATCTTTCTGAACATGTCTGTCCCTCCTCTGGCGCAACCTATTCAGTGGCTCTTGATGGCCGAGTGCGCCGGTGTTCCAGGGATCCATGGCGCGCCCACGGACTGCCCTGTATGCAAAACACTAACGCGTTTGCATTGGAAACTTCAATGAAATGCGGCTGATTTCCGACCGCGAACGACATCTTAAAGCTGTGGTCTGGCGTCGCGCCGCTGCCGGGCGGAGCGCCGGTGTAGCGCACTCGCGCCTTTTTTTGCTGCATTTCAGATCGGACAACCGGGGAAAATAGTGGCGACTCAAGCCACCTCACCCTTTGCAATTCTTCATGCCTTGCCTATATTGAAACTGTCCTTCGGGACTATGGACATAAACGCGCTCGTAATAAGCGGATCGGACCCGGGGGCGGTACCCGGCGGCTCCACCAATCGCCCGTCGTTGGAGGGATATGGGGCCGAAACAGGATCGACGAACGTCTAAAGGGGTTTGCTTTGTCCCGGTGAGATACCACCGTTATCGGTTCGCTAAGCATAATTGCCAACGACAATCGTGCTCCGGTCGCAATGGCTGCGTAAGCAGTCGGAGTAACCGAAACTTAAGTCCTGGCCTCTAGCAAGGTCAGGCGGGGTTCGCAGGCACCTGGCAACAGAAGCCTGCACTTTCATTTGAAAAGTATGAAATAACGCCGCGCCGTTGATAGCGCCTGCATCCTGCGCTTACTTTATCAGCCGAATTTCCGACGCGCCCTTTGGGTGATTTCGTACAGATTTCCGCGCTGCCTGCTCAGAAGGGCGATGTCATCCTCATCCCGCGCGGCAGCGATGGCTTCGTCGTAAAGCGACAGGATCCTTTCCTCGCCCTTGATCACGGAGTTGAGCGCCGACTCGTCGATATCGTCAACGAAGGCACGAGTCTTTATTACGGCGCGCTGCACGGTGGAAAAGAAACTCCCGTCCTCATCCGGAACACATCCATGGTCCCGCAAGCGCGCCGAGATATCCGCCTCGTGCTTGATGTGGGCCGTATAAAATTGTTCCATGAGGGGACGAATGTCCGGCTTGGCCTGGTCGAGTATCTCGTCATATCCCGCCAAAGTATCCTTGATCCGGACCTGCAACTTGGCAAGCGCGTCGCGGTATTCCGCTGAAGTGGCAAGCGCCATACACTGTTCTCCTATCGAAAACACTAACGCACCAATAGCTCGCGGTGTTCCGTTACACCCTGGCCGGGGCGAGTTGATCGCAAGCAGGAGATGCACCAGCTTCAGCGGCCTGCTTGCGGTTTTGGGCCGGGCTGTCACAGCGGTTTGACAATGATCGTGAACGAATGCAGGCCGACATGGCAGTTTGCAATGCGCTGTACCGTCGGGGCCGGGCCGGGTATGACGACGGCCATAAGTGCTCAGCGACGCGGATGCGTAATGACGGTTTCGTTTGAAGAGATGTTCCGCGTTTTCGGGCGGATTGGCCTGCTATCCTTCGGTGGTCCCGCCGCGCAGATTTCCCTGATGCAGACGGAGCTCGTGGACCGCCACAAGTGGCTGACAGAAAGCCAATTCCTCCAGGCGCTGTCTTTCTGCATGCTTCTGCCCGGCCCCGAGGCGATGCAGCTTGCTACCTATTCCGGGTGGAAGTTGCGCGGTGTCAGGGGGGGGCTTCTGGCCGGACTGCTCTTCGTTCTGCCCGGTGCGGCTGTGATCTTTGCGCTGGCGTTCGGATATGCCTATTTCGGCCAGGTGCCGCTGGTCCAGACAGTGTTCGCGGGCATAAAGGCGGCCGTGGTCGTGATCGTGTTCCAGGCGCTTTACAATCTGTCGCGCCGGGCGCTTCGGGGCGGTCTGGCACTGACGCTCGCGCTCGGGTCTTTCATCGCGATCTTCTTTTTCTCGCTGCCCTTTCCCGCCATCATTGCAGTCGCGGCGGTCATCGGGCTGAGCCTTGCACGATCCCAAACCGCGCAGAGCCCACCCGCACCCCTCGTCACGCAAGGCGGCACCATGCGGACGATCGCATCGTGGGGCGCTATTTGGGCTGCGCCCCTGCTGGTGCTCTGGGCGCTGGACCAGACGCTGCTCTTGCAGGTGGGGCTGTTCTTTTCCAAGCTCGCGGTCGTAACGTTCGGCGGCGCCTATGCCGTTCTGGCCTACATGACGCAGGAAATCGTCCACTCTTACGGCTGGCTTAGCACCGACCAGATGATCGACGCACTCGGCCTTGCGGAAACCACACCGGGGCCGTTGATCCTCGTGACCCAGTTCGCGGGATTCATGACAGGCTTTCTTCAGGGCGGTCCGGGTCTGGCCGTTGCCGCGGCGCTGGTCACGCTCTGGGTCACGTTCGTGCCCTGTTTCCTGTGGATCTTCGTAGCCGCCCCCTATGTCGAGGCATTGCTCGCTCGCCCCCGTCTTAGAGGAGCGTTCGACGCGATATCGGCCAGTGTCGCAGGCGTGATCCTCAACCTCGCCGTCTGGTTCACCCTGCACGTGCTGTTCACGGATGTCGGCAAGGGGGCGTTCGGCCCCGCTCTGCGCCTCGACAGTTTTTCGACCCAGAACGCCGTGCTGGTCCTTCTCGCCGCCCTGCTCTACCTCGGGTTGCGGCTTCCGATGGTCGCCGGGCTTGGCGTCATGGGCCTTCTGGCCTGGGGTATCCATCTGCTGATCTGAGTTGCGCGGCCTCTTTTGTTTTGTTTCGAATCCCTTATTGTGAAGTCCGACAGGTTCGGGGACGAAGATGCCGCATTCGATCGATTATGGAAAACTGATGCATCGCGCCATGCGTGGTTTGATCCAGGAGGTGTTGTGCGGCGTGCGTGACAATGGCCTGCCGGGGGCGCATCACTTCTTCATAACGTTCGAGACGACCCACCCCGATGCCGAGTTGGCCAACTGGTTGCGCGAACGCTATCCGAACGAAATGACCGTCGTGATGCAGCACTGGTTCGACAATCTGGAGGTGACCGACGAAGGTTTCACCGTCACCCTGAATTTCGGCGACAGCCCCGAGACGCTGTATATCCCTTATGACGCGATCCAGACCTTCGTCGATCCTTCGGTCGAATTCGGCCTGCGCTTCGAATCGCAGGAAGAGTCGGAGGACGAAGACGACACCGAGGAAGACGCCCCGATGGACGAGGACGGGATCGAAGCGGAAGAAGACGATGTCGCTAAGCCCCGCGATGCCGAAGTGGTCAGCCTCGACAGTTTTCGGAAATAGCTTCAGGTGATCGCACTGGACGGTATCCCACCGCATACAATGTTGATCTTTCCGTCCGGTCGGCTATGAAGCCCCGACAGCAGTTTCAGGAGTGTCCGCCATGACCGCAACACGCACAGAATCCGACAGTTTCGGCCCGCTCGAGGTTCCGACGGAAAAGTACTGGGGCGCCCAGACACAGCGTTCCCTGATGAACTTTCCCATCGGCTGGGAGAAACAGCCGGTGGCTATTGTGCGCGCGCTGGGCGTCATCAAGAAAGCCTGCGCCATGGCCAACAAGGAGGCCGGAGTACTGGACGCAAGGCTGGCGGACGCCATCATCGAGGCCGCAGGCGAAGTGGTCGACGGCAAGCTGGACGATCATTTCCCGCTGGTGGTGTGGCAGACGGGGTCCGGCACGCAATCGAACATGAATTCCAACGAGGTGATCGCCAATCGCGCCATCGAAATCCTCGGCGGCGAGATTGGCAGCAAGGACCCGGTGCACCCCAACGATCATTGCAACGTGGGGCAGTCCTCGAACGACACGTTTCCGACGGCAATGCATATCGCCACGGCCATGTCGGTGCGTGACGTGCTGCTGCCGGGGCTTACGAAGCTGGCGGAAGGCCTGGAAAAGAAGTCAAACGAATTCAAGGACATCATCAAGATCGGTCGGACCCATACGCAGGATGCGACGCCGCTGACGCTGGGCCAGGAGTTCTCGGGCTACGCGCACCAGATCCGCATGGGGATCGAACGCATCGAGTCCGGCCTGCCGGGCATCTACGAGCTTGCCCAGGGTGGCACCGCCGTGGGTACCGGCCTCAACACCCGCAAAGGCTGGGGCGAGGCTGTGGCGGCGAATATGGCCGAGATCACAGGTCTGCCCTTCGTCACCGCTCCCAACAAGTTCGAGGCGCTGGCCGCTCATGACGCGATGGTTTTCTTGTCGGGTGCGATCGCCACGGTGGCGGGCAGCTGCTACAAGATTGCCAATGATATCAGGTTCCTGGGCAGCGGTCCGCGTTCGGGCCTGGGCGAGTTGATCCTGCCGGAGAACGAGCCGGGCTCGTCGATCATGCCCGGCAAGGTGAACCCCACCCAGGCCGAGGCGCTGACGCAGGTCGCGGCACATGTCATGGGCAATGACGCAGCGATCAAGTTCGCGGGCAGCCAGGGGCATTTCGAACTGAATGTCTACAACCCGATGATGTCTTATAACCTGTTGCAATCCATACAACTTTTGGGCGACGCGGCGGACAGCTTCACCGAACGGATGCTGCTGGGAATCGAGGCCAACGAGCCTCGGATCGAGAAGCTGATGAAGGAAAGCCTGATGCTGGTGACGGCGCTGGCGCCGACCATCGGCTACGACAATGCCACCAAGGTCGCCAAGACAGCGCACAAGAATGGCACCACGTTGAAGGAAGAGGCCATCGCGCTGGGCTTCGTGGACGAGAAGACCTTTGACGAGGTGGTGCGCCCCGAGGACATGATCGGCCCGAAGGACGCATGAGCGAGATCGTCAATCTCAACCGGTTCCGCAAGGCGAGAAACCGCATCAAGAAGCGCGCAGAGGCTGATGAAAACGCAGTGAAATTCGGCCTGTCGAAGAGCGAGCGGATGTTGGATGAATCGCGGGCGGAAAAGGCCCGTGAAGTGCTGCGGCAGCATCGCCTCGACGAGGAATGAGCCGCCCGGTCAAGCACTCCCTGACCCTGCGTGGCCATCGCACCAGTGTCTCGCTCGAGGAGGAGTTCTGGCAGGCCTTCCGCCAAATCGCCGCTGAGGAAAAGATGCCCTTGAACGTGCTGGCTGCGCGGATCGACGAGGCGCGCGGGGTCGACATGGGACTGGCCTCGGCGATCCGGTTGCATGTTCTACGGTATTACCGGGACAAAGGTTAACGGCTCTCTAGCCGTCTAAATCGCAACGTCGGTATCGCGTCGGTATTGCAGCGGTTTGGGGACGGTGCCGTTTTCGCAAAATTCCGGATGACCATACCGCCCGCCCTTAACCCGGTCTTAACCTCGTTCGACGGAGTATCGGGCCATGTCAGAACTTCGCCTTCTCCTGCCGGCCGACATCTGGATGCGCAAGATTTTCGATGCGAAAGCCGCTCGGGAAGGCGGTGTCGTCCGCCGCAGCGTTCGGGACATCGATAGGATCGTGGGCAGAGACCGGTTCCGGCGCGAGATCGCGCGGCGAGGGTATCATGCGGTCGAGAACGCGGGACAGCTGGTGATGTTCTGCAATAACGAGCGGGTGTCGGTTTGGTGTTGAGGGCCAAAAGCTTTGAGAAAGCTTTTGGCAAATCTTTTCTGAAAAGATTTGCCCCGGCCCCTAGCGCGGTGTGACCTTGAGCCAGATGCCGTCCTTGCCGCGCACGGTCAGGTGCGCCACCGGCATGGCGGGACGCTCCGGGACGAGCTCGAACCGGTAGGCCGCCACAAGCATGGACAGAAGCAGCGGGCCCTCGATCATGGCGAACCCTGCCCCGGTGCAGACGCGCTGGCCGGCAGAGAACGGCATGTAGGCGCTGCGCAGGCAGGCCTTGCCGTTGTCGGTGGCAAAGCGCGAAGGGTCGAAATCGTCAGGGCGGTCCCAGAGGCGTTCGTGGCGGTGCTGGTGCCAGGGGCTGAGGACGATCTGGCTGCCTTTCGGGACCTGCCGGTCGCGGAAGGTTTCAGGACAGACGGCCTCGCGCACCATCATCGGCACGGGCGGGTAAAGGCGCAGGGTTTCGCGGAAGACATCGCGCGAGACGCGCAGTTTGCCCATGTCCGAAAAGCCCATGGTGCCATCGGTCAGCACGCTTTGCGCCTCCGACGCCAGACGGTTCTGCCAGTCGGGGTGCATGGCCAGCAGGTAGAGCGCCCAGGCGAGGGCCGAGGCGGAGGTTTCGTGGCCCGCGAGGAAGAAGATCGCCACTTGGTCGACCATTTCGGGCGTGTCGAAACGGTCGCCGGTTTCGGGGTCGGTGGTGGTCACGATCTTGGTAGCCAGATCGTCTGGCGCGGTGCCGGCCGCGATTTCGTCCATGCGGCGCGTCGTCAGCCGGGTGATCAGGTCGCGGATGGTGCGCGCGGTTGTCTTGGTCCTGGCCCGGTGAAAGCGCGGGAACCAGCTCGGCAGCGGCAGGAAGGCCGCGAGGTTCAGCATGGGCTGGGTGCGCTGATGCTCGCGAAATTCGTTGAAGACGCGGGTCGCGATCTCGTCCTCGATCGGGATCGAGAAGAGCGTGCGAAAGATCACGTCGGCGGCGACGTGGCTGGTCTCGGCCTCGATCTCGACGGGCTCGCCGGTGGCGTGCCCGGCCAGGCGGGCGACGGCGCCCTGCCCCGCGGCGAGCATGGCGGGGAAGGTATCGCGCAGGCGCCCGCCCTCGAAGGCCGGGTCGATGATGCGGCGCTGGCGTTTCCAGGTCTCGCCATTGGTGACGAAGACGGAGTTGCCCAGAAGCGGCGTGAGGCCTTCGCGCACGCGGTCGGATTTGGGGAAATCGTCAGGGCGTTCTTTCAGCACCAGGTCGACAAGCGCAGGTTCGTTGCAGAGGTAGGAGCGGAAGAACGGCGTACGGAATTCGGCCATCCAGGCGCGGTAGAGCCTCGCGGGCTGGGCCGAGAGGATATCGGCCCGGAAAAGCCGCATGTAACGCCAGAGCGAAACGCGGCCCTCCCGGGCGGGCGGCTTGGGCGGTTGGCTCATGCCGCCATGCTCGTGAAACGGGAGGTGGCGCGGGTGATGCGGCTGGGCGACGGGGCGCGGTCGGCGTAGCGCTGGCCGAGAGTTCGAGGCCCGGCGGTGATCTGGAAATAGTCGTAATCGCCGGGGCGGTCGAAGACGCAGAGATATTGGAAATGCAGGCGGAAGAAACGCCAGCGCAGGGCCTTCCAGCGTTCCGGACTGAGGGTCTGAGTGAAGGCAGCCGACAGGATCAGCGGCCAGCGCTGGTTTTCGGGGGCGACGCCCGAGACGCCGACGGGATCGCAGAGCGCGAAGGCGCAGCCGTCGCCGGGCGCGGTGACGTCGACCCAGGTGAGGTCATCGCGGGCGGAGAGATAATGCAGGTCGGCGCGGAGGCGGTCGGCATCGCGAAGGAAGGACACCATGGGGACGACCTGCCCCAGCGTAAGGAAAGAGAGTGTCGGGCCGTTTTCCGGCACGCGGCCCTGTCGGATGAGGTCGGCGAGGATGGAGACGCCCAGATGCGCGCCGGAGGAATGGCCGACCACCAGAACCTCGTCCACGTCCGTGGTGAGCGCTGCTGCTATCTCGTCGGTGAACTGGGCCATCCGCGCCTCCAGCTCGGGCGGGTTGGCGCCCTTGGATTGGGCCGAATAGGCGTAGTCGTGCATGAGGTAATAGGCGAAGAGCTTGTTGTCGCGGGCCTTGAACCAGCGCAGCAGCGCGTAGCCTGCCAGAAGCGCGATCGGAATGGTGCCATAGAGGACATAGACGAAGCTATCGGAGAAGAGCTGGTCCGGAGGCCGGAAGAGCGTTTCCCATGTCCAGACGATGGCGGACCACAGGCCAAAGGCCAGCGCGAGGGCCAGCGCCAGTTGCACGATCAGGAAGCCCACCGGGTAGAGCGCGGCGATGACCGGTCCCTTGCGCAGGCGCATCAGGCGGAAGAGCGCGCCGGAGGCGATATAGATCCAGGCGGTGCGGATGAGTTGCAGATAGGTGCCGGCAATGCCGCGCTCCATGCTGTCGCGGACGATGTCGGACCAGACCAGCACGTCGAACTCTGCATGCACGCCCTGGCCGTCGATACGCGCGTCCACCTGCCAGCCGTAGCGGCCTTCGGACTTGCGGGCAGCCAGCGTGAGGTCATAGCCCGAGATCTCCGCCTGTTCGGCCCCTTCCTTGCGGTAGAGCTCGCGGTAGCGGCGCGGGTGGATGGGATCGTATCCCGGGATGTAGAACACCCGGCGGCGGGTGACGGTTGTGTCGGGTGGGCTGCTCATGCCAGACCTTTTATGGCCTCTTCTTGGCGCGATGGTAGCGCAAGTTTGGGGCGAGAGTAAGGCTTTAGCCCAGCGTGGCCAAGGCCGGGAACATCTCGAGCAGCCAGTAGGAGAAGGCGGCGAAACCGCCGGTCAGCATCAGCAGGCCGATGGTCCACAAAAGCAGGCCCATGATGCGCTCGATCTGGTCCATGTGGCGCTTCATCCAGGCCATGAGGCCGGTGAGGCGCGGCAGGAAGGCGGCGACCAGCAGGAAGGGAATGCCGAGGCCCGCGGCATAGACAGCGAGCAGTAGCGTGCCTCGCGTGACCGATGCCTCGGACGCCGCAAGCGACAGGATCGCGCCCAGTTGCGGCCCGATGCAGGGGGTCCAGCCGAAAGCGAAGGCGAGACCGAGGATGTAGGCGCCGAAGGTGGTGCCACCCTTGTCGCCCACGTCGAGGCGGGCCTCGCGGTCCAGCAGGCCTATGCGGAAGATGCCGAGGAAGTGCAGACCGAAGACCATCACGATGAGGCCGGCCGCGGTGTTGAAATAATCCTGATATTGCAGCAGTTGGCGCCCCATGGCCGAGGCGGCGAACCCCAGAAGCAGGAACACCGTCGACAGGCCGAGCACGAAGAAAAGCGCGGGCAGGATCGCCTTGTTGCGCGTGGCGCGTGCACCTTGCAGGTCGGTCACGGTGACGCCGCTCATGTAGGCCAGGTAAGGTGGCACGATGGGCAGGACGCAGGGGCTGAGAAACGACACGACACCGGCCATCAGCGCGATGGCCATGGCGGGGATCAGGGTGGCGTCTATGATGTCGATTCCGTACATGATCCTCGGTCTAGTGCAAAACGCGGGGGGCGTCACGCGGTGCGGCGTCACGCCCCGGTCACATCTCGGTGGACAGGCTGTAACGGTTGGATTACCTGCGAGCCCATGAGCGAACCTGAAATGATCGACGCCACCGGGCTGTTGTGCCCCCTGCCCGTTCTGAAGCTGCGCAAGCGGATGAAGCCGCTGGCGCCCGGCGACGTGATCGTGCTGCGCGCCGATGACCCGGCGGCGGTGATCGACGTGCCGCATTTCTGCGCCGAGGCGGGGCATGAACTGGTCGAGATGGTTGAGAACGGGGCAGTGACGCTGTACCGCGTGCGCAAAGGATAGACCGCATTCGGACCCGAAGGGCTGCTTGACAGAAAGAGTTTGACGCGACGTCAGGATGCGTGCTCTCGAAGCGGCTTTTTGCCCCCTTCGTCATCCTCATAATCCGATCGCGTCTCGGTATCTTTGCCGCGCCCGCCCGTCGATCGCGCGCATTGATTGAACCCTCGTCGACTGACGCCGACCGGTCCTTCGCAGGAGTTTGTGGCTCAAGGGTGATGAGGCCGGTGAGGTCAGCCTCATCGCAGGTGGAGATTGGTGTCCCCCGGGGCTTTTTTCGCTCCGGAGGTCGTCTCACCAGTCCTGGATCGGGTCACCGTTGCGGTCATGGCATTCGTAATTGTCGTCTGGTGCGGTTACCATACCGCCACCTGCATCGTTGCAGCGCGCCACCCAGACATCGAGCTGTGCGTCGGTGTCGTGGTCCAGCCCGTGTGTGCCGGGACGGCCGTTTCCCTTCAGACCGCCAATTCCGGTGTCGCCGGACGTGCCAGACTTGAACTGCTGCATGCTTTCCGGATCGGTATTCTTGCGAGCCGCGAGCGTGTCCGCCACGGCGACGTTGGTTGACGCCACGACGGCAATCGCCGAAAGGCCAAGTGCGATGTTCGACAGAAGTTCACGGCGTTTCATGATCAGCTCCATTTTCAACGCATTATCAGTACGTCTGTAGGTCTCTTCGCCGAGCAAATTGGTTCAAAAGGTTTTCCTGCGCCGGCGCTTTGCCAATATTCATCGCGGTTGCCCTGAACGAGGCCGCCCGCCCCCCCCCGCATGTGCCAACCCTGCGGCGCGCGGGTCGCCACCGTGTTCGGGATACGGATGCTCGGAAACGTGTCAGCCCAGATCTTCGACCAGGCGGAAGCGTTCCCAGATGATCTGCATGTTGGCGAAAAAACCGCAGGTGCGTTCGAAATAGGCGCGGTGGCCTTCGCGCCAGCCTTCGAGGCTGTCATCCTCGCCTTCGGCCAGGGCCATCGCCTCGGTCACCTCGTCAAAGCGGCAGCGGATCAGCTCGATCGTTTCGATCACCAGCGCCGGTGTGCCGTCCCAGTTGAGCGCGATATCGCAACGCCCGACTTTCGGCATGGCCTCGCCAGCCTGGAACTCGGCCAGCGCCCCGCAGGTCGCCACCTTTCGGCCCGCCCGAACGAGGGCCAGCAAGGTGTCGCACAGGGTGCGGTTGTCACCGAAAGTGAAGGTCTCGGCGCCGGGGTAGCGATGTTCGAGGGTTTCGAGGTCGGGGGACATGCAAGGTCTCCTCGGCGCTTGTGCCCTGCGGTGCGGTGCGGTGCGGAGATTTTGCACGGCACCGGCCCGAGGTAAAGATGCACCGGGTGGCGAAGGACGGGAAACGCGCTAGGATCATCCCTGCCCCGAGACCGACCGAAAGGAGTGGCAGAGATGGCGAAATCCACGAAGACGAAAGAGACCGCCGACGCCGTGGACCCGGCGGGCGCGGCGACCCGCGCGGGGATGGCGGCCTTCAGCCCCGTGGCCGCGACGGCGTGGATGGAGATCATGCAGGAAAGCATGCGGTTCATGAACGCACGGCTTCAGGAGGATATGGAGGTGCAGCGCGCGATGCTGGCCTGCACGACCCCGCAGGAGCTGATGAAGGTGCAGACCGATTTCTGCCGTAAGGCGATGGCGGATTATACCGAGGAAACGCAGCGCATGATGCGCAAGATGGGCCTTGCGGTGGAGGTGACGGCGGAGAAGGCCAAACCGAAGCCGGGCCGCGACCTTGACGACGTTCCGGTGTGATCCGGCGCGTTTCGCCGATTGACCGTTGAAATGACGGAAGCCTTTCGCTAGCGTGGCGCCACGCAGGGGGGTCCCGCCCAGGGGACTGAGAGGCTGACGTGGGCAAATGCCCGGTGATGCGACCCTTTGAACCTGACCCAGTTGACACTGGCGTAGGAAGCTAGGATCGCACTCCCGGGCCGCCCGGGCGCTGCTGTCCGAAGACGGGGCCAAAGCGCCCCCGCGTTTCCCCCAAGCCACGCATCTTCTGGTGTCTTTTTGAGTATACCGCTTGAGGAGCGCCAAAATGAACGTACCCAATCCCAAGATCACCACGGGCGAGTTGCCCGCGTCGCGCAAGATCTATGTGAAAGGCACGCAACACCCCGATATCCGCGTGCCGATGCGCGAGATCTCCGTGCATCCAACCTCCGGTGAAGAGCCCCTGCCCGTCTATGACAGTTCGGGGCCCTATACGGACCCGAATGTTCTGACGGATATCAGAGAAGGGCTGCCGAAGCTGCGGCGCGACTGGATCACCGCGCGGGGTGACGTCGAGGCGTACGAGGGCCGCGTGGTCAAGCCCGAGGACAATGGCTTTGTCGAGGGCGACCGGTTGACGCCGGAATTTCCCAATCTGGCCGCGCCGATGCGCGCGAAGGATGGCAAGGCGGTGACGCAACTGGCTTATGCGCGAGCGGGCGTGGTGACGCCAGAGATGGAGTTCATCGCGATCCGCGAGAACCAGATGCGCGAGGCCGTGGCCGAAGCGCGGGACGGCAATGACTGGGGCGCCAATATCCCCGATTACGTGACGCCGGAATTCGTGCGCGACGAGGTGGCGGCGGGCCGCGCCATCATCCCCGCCAACATCAACCACCCCGAAAGCGAGCCGATGATCATCGGGCGCAATTTCCTGGTGAAGATCAATGCCAACATGGGCACCTCTGCCGTGACCTCCTCGATGGAAGAGGAAGTGGACAAGCTGGTCTGGGCGATCCGCTGGGGGGCGGACACGGTGATGGACCTTTCCACCGGGCGCAACATCCACAATACGCGCGAATGGATCATCCGCAACAGCCCCGTGCCGATCGGGACCGTGCCGATCTACCAGGCGCTGGAGAAGGTGAACGGCATTGCCGAGGACCTGACCTGGGAGGTGTTCCGCGACACGCTGATCGAACAGGCGGAACAGGGCGTGGATTACTTCACCATCCACGCGGGCGTGCGGCTGCACATGGTGCCGATGACGGTGGACCGGGTGACGGGCATCGTGTCGCGCGGCGGGTCGATCATGGCCAAGTGGTGCCTGCATCATCACCGCGAGTCGTTCCTTTACGAGCATTTCGAGGAGATCTGCGACATCTGCCGGGCCTATGACGTGTCGTTCTCGCTCGGCGACGGGCTGCGGCCCGGGTCGATTGCCGATGCAAATGACGAAGCGCAGTTTGCCGAGCTGGAAACGCTGGGGGAGCTGACCAAGATTGCCTGGGCCAAGGATTGCCAGGTGATGATCGAGGGGCCGGGCCATGTGGCCATGCACAAGATCAAGGAGAACATGGACAAGCAGCTGGAGTGCTGTCACGAGGCGCCGTTCTATACGCTTGGACCGCTGACCACGGATATCGCGCCGGGGTATGACCATATCACCAGCGGGATCGGCGCGGCGATGATCGGATGGTTCGGTTGCGCGATGCTGTGTTACGTGACGCCGAAAGAGCACTTGGGCCTGCCCGACCGGGACGATGTGAAGACCGGCGTGATCACCTACAAGATCGCGGCCCACGCCGCCGACCTTGCCAAGGGGTTGCCGGGGGCGCAGCGGCGCGACGATGCGTTGAGCCGCGCGCGGTTCGAGTTTCGCTGGGAGGACCAGTTCAACCTGTCGCTGGACCCCGAGACGGCGCGGGAATTCCATGACCAGACCCTGCCCAAGGAGGCGCACAAGGTGGCGCATTTCTGTTCGATGTGCGGGCCGAAATTCTGCTCGATGCGGATCAGCCACGACATCCGCGCCGAGGCGCAGAAGGAAGGGATGGAGAAGATGGCCGCGAAGTTCCGCGCAGGCGGGGATCTGTACGTGCCGGTGGATGAGGCGGAGGAGTGAGTGCCGGGCTGACCCGGCACTCATCCCGGACCTGATCCGGGATCTCTTTATGCGGAGATTCTCGGGTCGAGCCCAAGGATGACGGAGGCTGGCGGGCTAACGTCATCCCGGACCTGATCCGGGATCTCTGACCGATGAGGTCCCGGGTCAAGCCCGGGACGGGTGGTTCTTGAACTGCCACAGCGCACAAATAAAAACGCCGGGGTCCTGCCCCGGCGTTTCTCGTCTCGATCGAAGCGGTCTAACCTCCGAAAGACCACCAGCCCTTGCGCTTGGGCTTGTCCTCGTCCGCCTCTTTCGTGGCGGCCTCGGCAGTGTCGGCGGCCTCGGCGGCGACGGGCTCGGGCTTTTTACGGGTCGAGGTCGAACGCGTGCGCGGTTTCCTGGCCGGCTTGGCCTCGGCCTCTGGTTCGGGAGACGTCTCGGCGACCGATTCCGACGCGGCTTCCGCTGCCTCCGGGGCCGGTGCTGGCGCAGGTTCCGAAGCGACCTCTGGAGCGGGGTCCGCTGGCGCTTCCGCCGCGGTCTCGGCCGCGGGCTCTGCCTTTTTCCTGCTGCGCGAGCGCGGCTTGGGCTTCGGCTTGTCCGCCGGTTTGTCCTCGGGCGCGGCCTCGGCGCTCTCGGCCGCGGCGGTTTCTTCCTTCGGCGCGTCGTCGGTCTTCTTCTTGCGCGAGCGGCTCACGCGCTTGGGCTTGTCCTCTTTCGGCACCTCTTGTGAAGTATCTTCCGACTTGGCCGCGACAGGCTCGGCCTCGGACGGCTTGTCGTCCTTTTGAGACCCGTCCTCGTGCTGGGGCTGGTCGTTGGCCGACTGGTCCTCGCCTGACTGGCCATTATTGTCCTGGCCGTTGCCGTTCTGCCCGTTCTCGCCATTGCCGGACTTGGAACGCGAGCGTGAACGGCGCCGCCGCCGGCGCTTTTTCTTGGGCTGGCCCTCGTTATCGCCGTTGTCATTCTCCGGCGCGGGCGGCGCCTCGACGGGATCGGGCGCTTCGGCCTCCTCGGCGGCGTCGATATCGTCCATCAGCGAACTGTCGACCGATACCACGGCAGCGGAGGTCTGTTTCACCACGCGTGTCGCGGTCTTGAACTTTTCAAGCGAGAAGTCGGGGCTGATGAGCGCGGGGTCGCCCTCGATCCGCACCGACAGGCCATAGCGGCCCTCGATCTGCGCCACGTGTTCGCGTTTCTGGTTGATCAGGAAGTTGGCGATGCCCACGGGGCACTTGACCAGCACCTCGCGCGAGCGGCCACGGGTGCCTTCCTCTTCGATCTGGCGCAGGATGGAAAGCGCCATGCTGTCGTCCGAGCGGATGAGGCCGGTGCCGTGGCAGGAGGGGCAAGGCTGGGTCGTGGCCTCGAGCATGCCGGGGCGCAGGCGCTGGCGGCTCATCTCCATCAGGCCGAAGCCCGAGATGCGGCCCACCTGGATGCGGGCGCGGTCGGTCTTGAGCCTGTCCTTCATGCGCTTTTCGACGGCGGCGTTGTTCTTGCGCTCGTCCATGTCGATGAAGTCGATCACGATGAGACCCGCCAAGTCGCGCAGGCGCAGTTGGCGGGCGACCTCGTCGGCGGCTTCGAGATTGGTCTTGAGCGCGGTGTCCTCGATCGAGCCTTCCTTGGTGGCGCGGCCGGAGTTCACGTCGATGGCCACGAGCGCCTCGGTCACGCCAATGACGATGTAGCCGCCCGATTTCAGCTGCACGGTGGGGTTGAACATGCCGCCCAGGTAGCTTTCGACCTGGTAGCGCGCGAAGAGCGGCAGGGTGTCGCCGTATTGCTTCACGTTCTTGGCATGGGACGGCATGATCATCTTCATGAAGTCCTTGGCGATGCGGTAGCCGCGCTCGCCCTCGACATGCACTTCGTCGATATCGCGGTTGTAGAGGTCGCGGATCGAGCGTTTGATCAGGTCGCCCTCTTCGTAGATCTTGGCCGGCGCGATGGATTTCAGCGTCAGCTCGCGGATCTGTTCCCACAGGCGTTGCAGGTACTCGTAATCGCGCTTGATCTCGGACTTGGTGCGCTTGGCCCCGGCGGTGCGCACGATCAGGCCCGCGCCCTTGGGCAGGTCGATCTCGTTCGCGATCTCCTTGAGCTTCTTGCGGTCGGTGGCGTTGGTGATCTTGCGGCTGATGCCGCCGCCGCGGGCGGTGTTGGGCATCAGCACGCAGTAGCGGCCCGCGAGGCTGAGATAGGTGGTCAGCGCCGCGCCCTTGTTGCCGCGCTCTTCCTTGACGACCTGCACCAGCAGGATCTGGCGGACCTTGATGACCTCCTGGATCTTGTAGCGGCGCGGGCGCGGTTTGCGCGGCGGGCGGATATCCTCGTGGTCGTCGTCATCGGCGACGGATTCGATCGTCTCGTCCTTGGACGACGCGTCGGAGCGCTTTTCGCTGTCGTCGTCGTGATCGTGACCGGCACCCTCGTCCGTCTCTGCCGTGGCGGCCTCGGTCGTGTCATCGTCCGCGTCGTTGTCCGTCTCGTCGTCCTGCGGTTCCTCGACCGGCGTATCGGCCACGGTTTCCATCGGCGAGAGCCCCTCGCCCTCGGCCGTGCCCTCGTCGTCGAGGTCGATGGTTTCCATCCCGTCGATATCCGACTTGGCAACGGAATCTCCGTTGTCCGCGTCAGCCGCCTTGGACGAGCGCCGCCGGCGGCTGCGCTTGGGTTT
This sequence comes from Roseovarius sp. MMSF_3350, assembly GCF_030733425.1. Classification (GTDB taxonomy): domain Bacteria; phylum Pseudomonadota; class Alphaproteobacteria; order Rhodobacterales; family Rhodobacteraceae; genus Roseovarius. The sequence goes on along the minus strand of NZ_JASHIZ010000004.1, from coordinate 64,184 downwards.
GGGTTTCTCGTCTTCCTCGTCGCGCGCCCTCATTGCCTCGGCATAGGCGCGTTCCTCTTCCAGGAGCGCCTCGCGATCGGCCACGGGGATCTGGTAATAGTCGGGATGGATCTCGGTAAAGGCGAGGAAACCGTGGCGGTTGCCGCCGTAATCCACGAAGGCCGCCTGAAGCGACGGCTCCACCCGTGTGACCTTTGCGAGGTAGATGTTGCCAGCTAGCTGGCGCTTGTTCTCCGATTCAAAGTCGAACTCCTCGACCTTGTTTCCGTCCACCACCACGACGCGGGTTTCCTCCGCGTGGGTGGCATCGATAAGCATTTTCTTGGGCATGTATGTCCGTTGCACGACGAAGGCCGCCGGCCCCCTGGGGGTGCGAGCGTGCGTTGGTCGTGTCTTTTTCGAGCGATATGCGACACGCGGCAGGCCCGACCGGATCGGGTCTTGCTGTGGAACGTCGATGTTCTCGCGCGCGTCATCGCGGTTCTTCTCCAGGGCGTCGGGCCTCGGCCCCTGCCCCCATTCATGTGCCGCATCGCCCCTTGGGGCGTGCCGGCGTCTCGTGGTCCCGTCGGGACCCAATCGGTTGCCCCGCGACCCGTCTTGCGGGTCCGAGGCAGCGAAACTCTGGAATGGTCCACAAAAGGTGAACCATCTTCCCTAAATAAGGGCTGAGTGCGGTAAAACACAATGGGTAATCTTGCGCCTGCCACAAATGGCGGCGGTGCGCCACCACACGCGATGGGAGAATGCCCGCGAAAAATGCACCTGCGCGGAACCTGTATCGCGCAGGTTTGCGGAAGTCAGGCCGAGAAGTTCGGCTGGCCGTTCGATGCCGAAAGGCCGCCATCGACGGGCAGCACCACGCCGTTGACGAAACGGGCGTCATGCGAAGCCAGAAAGGCGATGACGCTTGCCACCTCTTCGGGTTTGGCGCCCCGGCCCATAGGGATGCGATCGGAAAAACGCTTCATCAGGGCGTCGTCGTCGCGGATATCCGTGGTCAACTCGGTCTCGGTCAGCGACGGCGCCACGGCGTTGACGCGGATCTCGGGCGCGAGATCGAGCGCCATGGCACGGGTCATGTTGCTGATCGCGCCCTTCGAGGCGTTGTAGCCGAACATCGCCCAGTCGCCACGTTCGCCCGACACCGAGGACGTGTTGACGATGCAGGCGCCGTCGGCCTTTTTCAGCTCCGGCAGTGCCGCGGTCACGCAGTTGAAGGTGCCGCCCACGTTGATATGCATCTGGGCATTGAAATCGTCGTGGCTGAGTGCGCCCGGTTCGCCGCCGCGGGCGATGCCGGCATTGTTGATGAGGCAGGTCAGGCCGCCGAAGCTGTCGACCGCCTCCTCGACCAGGCGCGCGGCATCATCAGGGTTCGCCACGTCGCCCTGCACCACGCGGACGTGCATTTCGGGCAGTTCGGCCGCGACGGCCTCGAGCTTTTCGCGGGTGCGGCCGTTGAGAACGACGTTCCAGCCGTCATCTGCAAAGCGTTTGGCGGTGGCGGCGCCGATACCGGAGCCGGCGCCGGTGACGATGACGGTGCGGGTCATGCTGCTCTCTCCTTGTTTGTTACAGGAGAAACGCGCGGGCGATGACCCGGTTCCGGCAGGCTTAGAGGTAGTCGGAGCGTTGCAGGCCGTATTTCGCCATCTTCTCGTTGAGGGTCCGGCGCGGCAGGCAGAGCTCCTCCATCACGCTGGCGATGGAGCCCTTGTGGCGGCGCATGGTGTTGTCGATCAGCATCCGCTCGAACGCCTCGACATATTCCTTGAGCGGCTTGCCCTCGGTCGTCATCACCGGCTGCATGTCCTGGTGATCGGACATCAGGAGCGAGGCGATGGTGCCCGAGCCGCGGCGCGATTGCAGGACGGCGCGTTCGGCGATGTTGATGAGTTGCCGCACGTTGCCCGGCCAGGGCGCCTGCAAGAGTTGCGCGGCTTCCTGGGCGGAGACCTGCGGCGCCTCGCAGCCGTAATCATCGGCGAAGGCGTCGGAGAAGCGGGTGAAGAGCGTCAGGATATCCTCGCCCCGCTGGCGCAGGGGCGGCACGGTGATGCGCAGCGCGCCGAGGCGGTAGAAGAGATCCGAGCGCAGCGCATCCTCGCAGGTGCGGTCCTGTTCCTGCATGTTGGAAATGGCCACGACGCGGGTTTCGGGCGGGGTGCCTTCCTCGTTGACGAAACTGAGCAGCTTGGCCTGCGCGGGTTCGCTGAGTTTCTCGATATCCTCCAGCACCAGCGTGCCGCCACGGGCCTCTTCCACGGCAGGCAGGCGGGTGTCCTCGGGCTGCATTGGGCCGAAGAGGCGCTTCATCAGGGCGTCTTCCTCGATGCCCGAGCAGGAGATGAGGACAAATTTCTTGCCGGCGCGGGCGCCGACGGCGTGCAGGGCGTGGGCCACGAGGGTCTTACCGGTGCCGGTCTCGCCCTCGATCAGGACGTGGCCGTCGGCCTGGCCGAGGTCGAGGATGTCCTCCTTGAGGCGTTCCATCACCGGCGAGGCGCCGATGAGCTTTTTCATCAACTGGCCGCCATCGGAAAGCTCGCGGCGCAGCGCGCGGCTGTCGAGCACCATGCGCCGGGCGTTGGTGGCGCGCTTGGCCAGCTCATTCATCCGGTCGGGGTTGAACGGCTTTTCGAGGAAGTCGTAGGCCCCTACCCGCATCGCCTCGACCGCCATGGGCACGTCGCCGTGGCCGGTGATCATGATCACGGGCAGAGAGCTGTCGCTGCCCATCAGCTTTTTCAGGAACTGCATCCCGTCCATGCCGGGCATCTTGATGTCGGTCACCACGATGCCGGGATAATCCGGCCCCAGCACCTTGAGCGCCTCCTCGGCGGAGGGGAAGGCCTCGGTGTCGTAGCCCGAGAGCGCCAGCCATTGGCTGATCGACTGGCGCATATCCTTTTCATCATCGACTATGGCGATTTTCATGGCGGTCGGCATGTCCTTTTACTCCGCTGCTCTTGTCGCGTCCGGTTGGGCGTCTTCGGATAATATGGGCAGCTGCATTTCGAATACAGCCCCCCCGTTGGCGGCGTTGCGCGCCGTCAGACGGCCTCCGAGGTCGTTGACGATACCGGAGGAAATGGCAAGCCCGAGGCCGACGCCGTCGCCGGGCTGCTTGGTTGTGTAGAAAGGCTCGAACAGGTTGTCGATGTCGGCGATGCCCGAGCCGTTGTCGCGCACGGTGAGAACGGCTGTCTCGCCCGCGGCCAGCAGGATGTCGATCCGGGCCTCGGGTTCGTTCTGGGTGGCGTCCATGGCGTTGCGCAGAAGGTTGATGATGACCTGTTCGATGCGCACCCGGTCGCCCATCACCCAGACCGCTTCCTCGGGCATGGTGCGGGTGATGTCGACCTTGCGTTCGCGCAGCTGCGGCTCCATCATCGCCAGTGCCGAATAGATCGCATGGCCCATGTTTACAGGCTGAAAGCGGTTGCCGTCCTGCCGGGCGTAGGATTTGAGCTGCTTGGTGATTGCGCCCATCCGCTCGATCAGGTCGTCGATGCGCTGGAACGAGCTGACGGCCTCGTCGGGGCGGTTGCGCGACAGCAGGAGGCGGGCGCCGGCCAGGTAGGTCTTCATCGCCGCAAGGGGCTGGTTCAGCTCGTGCGACACGGCCGCCGACATCTCGCCCAGCACGGCCAGCTTGGAGCTTTGCTGAAGCGTCTGTTCGGCCACCGCGAGGTTTTCCTGCACCCTCTGGCGTTCGGCGATTTCCCGCTGCAACCGCGCGTTCAATGCGCGAAGCTCCGCCGACTCGCGCTGGAAGAGCGAGGCGCGCGCCGCCGTCTTGCGGTTGAGGAAATAGAAGGCCAGCGCCAGCAGGATGGCGAAGATCATGATTTCCAGCGCCAGAACCCCGTTCACCTTGTCGCGCACCGAGGCGTAGGTGGTGAACGAGGCGATGCGCCAGCCGCGGAAGGCCACCCTGCCCTCGACCCGCATCACCGCCTCGCCTTCGACATAGGCGTCGGGCGGCAGGCTGGACCAGTCGGTGGTGGCCTGGATGGCGCGAAAGATGGCGGAACTGGGCGGCTCGCGCGTCAGCGCGTCCTGTTCGGTCAACCCGCGCCAGCGCGGTTCGGTCGCAAGGATGATGCGGCCCTGCGAGTCGGTGACCAGCACGGCGTCGGAAATACCGGCCCAGGCGCGTTCGAATTTCTGCAGGTTGATCTCGACCACGATCATGCCGGCCAGGGTCTGGTTGCTGTCCACGCGGCGCGAATAGAAAAAGCGGAAGGCGCCGGTTTCGTCCTGCACGATGGTGAAGACGTTGTCGCGGCTGCGCAGGGTGTCGACGAAGTAAGGCGCATCGCGGGCGGATTGCCCGATGCGGGCGCGGTCGGTCGCGGCGACGACGCGGCCGTCGGCGTCCAGAAGCGTCAGCGAGGCGGCCTCGATCTCTTCGTTGAAGGTGATAAGGCGTTGGGACGATTGCGTAAAATTGCCCGCGTCAAGTGCACTGATGAGCGCCGGGTCGCGCGCCAAAAGCTGCGGCACGATGGCGTTCTGGCGCAGCTCGGACAGCAGGTTGCCGGAATAGAGTGCCAGGCGCAGTTCGGCGCGGTTACGGGTGTTTTCGGTGAAACGGTCGGTCAGCAGGCTGTTGGTGACGGCGACGACTCCGATGGCCAGCGCCACCAGCGTCAACAGCGCCAGACGCGCGCGCCAACCCAGCGTGCGCCCGTTCCTGTCCTCGCGTGAAAAGAACCCCCTGGCCATGCTTCAGATTACGCCGTCGCCGGGGGCGGAACAAGAGTGGTCCACGGCGCGCCCGGCGGGTTGCCGCCGGGACACGGGATCAGGCGTTCTCCAGGCTGCCGACGAGGCTGGAAAAGAGTGTCGCGCCCTCGGTGTTGCCGTGGATTTCCTCGGCCATGCGCTCGGGGTGGGGCATCATGCCCAGCACGCGGCGGTTGTCCGACAGGATGCCGGCGATGTCCTGCTGCGAGCCGTTGGGGTTTTCGACGTAGCGGAAGGCGACACGGTCCTCGTCGTTGAGCCGCGCGAGCGTATCGTCATCAGCGTAGTAATTGCCGTCGTGATGCGCGATCGGGATGGTGATCGTGGTGCCCGCGTTATAGCCCGAGGTGTAAGCGGAATTCGAGGTTTCCACTTTCAGATCAAGGGCTTTGCAGACATACTTCAGGCCCGAGTTGCGCAGCAGAACCCCCGGCAGCAGGCCGGTTTCCGTCAGCACCTGGAAACCGTTGCAGATGCCGAGCACATAGCCGCCCTTGTCGGCATGAGCCTTGACCGACTGGCAAATGGGCGAGTTTGCCGCAATTGCGCCGCAGCGCAGGTAGTCGCCAAAGGAAAAACCGCCCGGCACGCCGATCACGTCGACCCCTGCGGGCATCTCGGTGTCCTTGTGCCAGACCATCGAGACGCGTGCGCCCGCGTTCTCGAACGCGACCTTCATGTCACGGTCGCAGTTGGAGCCGGGAAAGACGATGACGGCGGCGTGCATCAGGCGATCTCCACCGAATAGGATTCGATGACCGTGTTCGCCAGCAGCTTTTCGCACATGGCCGTGACCGTTTCCTTGGCCTTGCCCGGATCGGTCTCGGTCAGGTCCAGTTCGATGATCTTGCCCTGGCGCACGCCCTCGACCCCGTCGAAGCCCAGCGACCCGAGCGCATGGCGCACGGCCTCGCCCTGCGGGTCCAGCACCCCGTTTTTCAGCATGACGTGTACGCGGGCTTTCATGTGGTCGATTCCCCTAGTTGATCAGAGTCGGTTTGGTCACGGGCGGGTTGGTCTTGGGCATGACGCCCAGGCGCTTGGCCACCTCGGTATAGGCATCCGTCAGGCTGCCCAGATCGCGGCGGAACACATCCTTGTCGAGCTTCTGGCCGGTCTCGATATCCCACAGCCGGCAGCTGTCGGGCGAGATCTCGTCGGCCACGATCAGGCGCATGAAATCGCCGTCATAGACGCGGCCGATCTCGATCTTGAAATCCACCAGCTTGATGCCGACGCCGTACATGACACCGGCGAGGAAGTCGTTCACGCGCAGGGCGAGCGACAGGATATCGTCCATGTCCTGCTGGGTGGCCCAGCCGAAGGCGGCGATATGTTCCTCGGTAACCAGCGGGTCGCCGAGCGCGTCGTCCTTCAGGCAGTATTCCACGATCGGACGGGGCAGCTGCGTGCCCTCGTCCATGCCCAGCCGCTTGGCCATCGAGCCGGCGGCATAGTTGCGCACGATCACCTCGAGCGGGATGATCTCGCAGGCGCGCACAAGCTGTTCGCGCATGTTGATCCGCTTGAGGAAGTGGTTGGGAATGCCGACATTGGTCAGGCCGGTCATGAAGTATTCCGAGAGCATGTTGTTGAGCACGCCCTTGCCTTCGATCACATCGCGTTTTTCCGCGTTGAAGGCGGTGGCGTCGTCCTTGAAATACTGCACGATGGTGCCCGGTTCGGGGCCTTCGAACAGGGTCTTCGCCTTGCCTTCGTAGATTTTCTTGCGCCGCGCCATGGGCTCTCTTTCATATGGGGCCGCGTTGAGGGACTCGCGGCATCTGGCGTTCTCATAGTGCATGCGGCGAAATGGGGCAAGAAGCCCTTAGGCTCTTGCGTCCGCGCGGGCTTGCGGCCATATCTGGGGCGACCGAAATACCTGCCCGGGGAGAGCCTGATGAGCACCTTCGACGATCGTGAAAACGCCTTTGAAAACAAGTATGCCCACGACGAGGAAATGAAATTCAAGGCCGAGGCGCGGCGCAACAAGCTGTTGGGCCTGTGGGCGGCGGAAATCCTGGGCAAGACCGGGGCGGATGCCGATGCCTATGCGAAAGAGGTCGTGCTGTCGGATTTCGAGGAAGCGGGTCACGAGGACGTGGTGCGCAAGGTCGCGGGTGATCTGGGCGACATGGCCGATGCCGACACGATCCGCTCCAAGATGGACGAACTTCTGCGCGTGGCGCAGGAGCAGTTGATGAAGGAAAGTTGAGAGCGCGTGGGTTCTCACCCACCAAAGGTGGGTTTTCACCCGCCCTACGCGGCAAGGGCGACCAGGTCGCGATTAACTTCCCTTAATTTGATCTGTTAAGCTGCTGGTAACGCCAGGTCTTTAAGCTTGGGGCGGTTCGCTGAGCCACCAGGTGGTGTTCATCGTTCGGCAAGACAGTTTAAGAGCAAAATTGCCGCCCTGCCGGTGCCGCGCCTGGCGCTGGTCCGGAGCCGTTTCGGGCTGTGCCTGGGCCTGCCGGACCTGTGGCTGGTCATTCGCCCGCCTGCCGCGCGCATGGTCGCGCGCATGGTATGGAGACGCATGAACGAGACGCGCGCGGGACGCTGGCGGCGGACGGGATCGTGGTTCAGGAAGAAGACGCGTATTTTGGATTTGCGCGCGCACGGAATGTATGAGATTGCCTGCCGATATTGGACAGAGGGCAGCGCATGACCAACGCACTGAGCAAGATGATGGCCGAGCGGGACTGGATCCTCGCGGATGGGGCCACCGGCACCAATCTTTTCAACATGGGTCTGAGCTCCGGTGACGCGCCCGAGATGTGGAACGTGGAGCATCCCGACCGGATCGAAAAGCTTTACGCCATGGCCGTCGATGCGGGCAGCGACCTGTTCCTGACCAATTCCTTTGGCGGCAACGCCTCGCGACTGAAGCTGCACGGCGCGCAGAAGCGGGCGCGCGAGTTGAGCCGCGTCTCGGCGGAGATCGGGCGCGAGGTGGCCGACCGTCGCGACCGCCCCGTGGTTGTGGCCGGGTCCGTCGGCCCCACCGGCGAGATCATGGCGCCGATGGGCAGCCTGACCCACGAACTGGCGGTCGAGATTTTTCACGAACAGGCCGAAGGACTGAAGGAAGGCGGCGCCGACGTTCTGTGGCTGGAAACGATCAGCGCCCCCGAGGAATACAAGGCCGCGGCGGAAGCGTTCAAGCTGGCCGAGATGCCGTGGTGCGGCACGATGAGTTTCGACACGGCCGGGCGCACGATGATGGGCCTGACCTCGGCCGACATGGCGGTGATGGTGGAAAAACTGGATCACAAGCCGCTGGCTTTTGGCGCCAATTGCGGCGTCGGCGCGTCGGACCTGATGCGCACGGTGCTGGGCTTCGTGGCGCAGGGCACCGAGCGCCCGATCGTGGCCAAGGGCAATGCCGGCATCCCGAAATACGTGGACGGGCATATCCATTACGATGGCACGCCCGACCTGATGGCGGATTACGCCGTGCTGGCCCGCGATGCGGGCGCGACGATCATCGGCGGTTGCTGTGGCACGATGCCCGAGCACCTGTCGAAGATGCGCGAGGCGTTGGAGACCCGGCCGCGCGGCGAGCGCCCGACGCTGGAGCAGATCACCGAGGCGCTGGGTGCGTTTTCGTCGGCGGTGGACGGTACCGAGGACGATGACGACGACACGCCACGCCCGGCGCGGCGCAACCGGCGGCGGCGCGGGTAAGCGGCACCGTCTCTTCGGGCCGGAGCGGACCATTCCGGGCGTAGGGTGGGTGAAAACCCACGCCCCCCGGCCCGCCGGGTTCGCTGTTGCCTTTCGGGCCGCGCGATAGAATTCCGCAAGGATGGCGGCCCGGAAGACGACCCGACAGCGGTGGTCAGCTGCTATAGGTGAGAAACCCGATGCCGTACCGGTCTGTGCCTGCGCCACACCGGGGCATGAAGAACCGACTCTCGCCGATCTTTCGCCGTTCGGGACAGTCGAAGGACCGGCATTGGCACAGTCAGGGTTGCCCTGTCTGCGCGCGGGCAGGCAAGGCTTGCCTCAGGCGCGCAGCTTTTCGCCCTTGGGATCGAACGGCGGCTCGTGCAGGATGCGGGCCTTGTGCGGGCGGCCCAGCACCATGACCTGCACATCGTCGCCGGGCTTGACGGTGCCGGATTTCACGTAACCGAGCGCGAGACTCATGCCGACGGTATAGCCATAGGTGCCCGAGGTGACGCGGCCCACCGGGGTGCCGTTCGCGTCGCGAATGGGCTCGCCGCCCGTGGCATCGGCGTTGGAGGCATGGGTGTCCTCTTCGTCGATGTGGATCAGCACCAGTTCCTCGCGCGTGGGCTCGGCCATGGCCTTTTCCGCCGCCGCCTTGTTGAGGAACTCCTTGTCCATCTTGCAGAGCGGTGCAAAGCCGACCTCGTGCGGGAAATACTCGGGCGAGTATTCGCGGCTCCAGGAGCCGTAGCCCTTTTCGACCCGCATGGACATGAGCGCGCGCGCGCCCACGGGACCGGCTTCGAACTCCTTGCCGGCCTCCAGCAGGGCCTTGTAGAGCTTTTCCTGGTCCTCGGTCTTGCAGTGCAGTTCCCAGCCCAGGTCGCCGGTGAAGCTGACCCTGAGGGCGAGGCAACGGACGCCCGCGATGTCGATCATCTTGGAGCGCATGAAGGGGAAATCCTCGGTGGCGAGGCTTTCGTTGGTCAGGCGCTGCAGCATCTCGCGCGATTTCGGGCCGGCGACGTTGAAGCCGCACATGGCCTCGGTTTTCGTCTCGAAAGTGGTGCCGTCGGGCAGTGGGACCATGTCGAAGAACCGCTTGTGATAGCGTTCGGCCATGCCCGAGGAGACGACCCAGAACTCGTCTTCGGCCACGCGCGTCACGGTCGCGTCCCCCGCGATGCCGCCGCGCACGCCGATGAGCGGCGTGAGGCAGGACCGGCCCACGGATTTGGGCATCCGGTTGGCGAAGACGGCGTTCAGCCAGTCCTCTGCCCCCGGCCCTTTCACGTGGTATTTGGCGAAGTTCGAGATATCGATGATGCCGGCGCGGTCGCGCAGCATCTTGCATTCCTCGCCCACCGGCGCCCACCAGTTCTGGCGGATGAACCCGTTGGTGTCCTTGGTGCCGGGCGCGTCCGCGAACCATTGCGGGTGTTCCCAACCGTAGTTCAGGCCGAAGACCGCGCCCATCTCTTTCTGCATCTGGTAGACGGGGCGCGTGCGCAGGGGCCGGCCCGCCGCGCGTTCCTCGTTGGGGTAATGGATGGCGAAGCGGTGGGCATAGACATCCTCGACCTTCGCCTTGACGAATTTGCGGTCGTTGGCCCAGAGGCCGAAGCGCGCGACGTCCCAGGCGAACATGTCGTATTTCATCTCGCCTTCGACGATCCACTGGCTGACCATCAGGCCCATGCCCGCCGACTGCGAAAAGCCGGGGATGATGCCGCCGACCATGAAGTAATTCTTGAGCTCCGGCACCGGGCCGAGGATCACGTTACTGTCGGGCGACCAGATCATCGGGCCGTTGATGACCCGCTTGATCCCGGCCTCGGCGGCGACCGGCACACGGTCCATCGCGCGCATCACGTTTTCCATGATGCGCTCGAGGTCGTCGGGGAAAAGGTCATGGGCGAAGTCGAGCGGCGTGCCATCCTCGGCCCAGAAACGCATGTCGCGCTCGTAGGCGCCGATGAGAAGGCCCTTGCCCTCTTGCCGCAGGTAGTATTCGCCGTCGCGGTCGGCGACGGACGGCAGGCGGCGGTCCATGCCGTCGATCTCTGCGATGGTTTCCGTCACGAAATACTGGTGCTCGGTGGGCTGCAGCGGCACCTCGATGCCCGCCATTTTCGCCACTTCGCGGCCCCAGAGACCGGCGCAGTTGATGACCCATTCGGTTTCGATATTGCCCTTGGGCGTCTCGACGATCCAGGTTCCGTCGGGTTTCTGCGTGGTGGCCGTGACCGGCGTGAAGCGGTGAATCTCCGCGCCGCGCTGGCGGGCGCCCACGGCATAGGCGTTGGTCACGCCCGAGGGGTCCACGTTGCCGCCATCGGGTTCCCACATGATGCAGCGGATGCCGTCGAAATTGACCAGCGGGTGCTTTTCCTCGGCCTCTTCGCGGGTGATCTCGAAGAAGTTCATCCCGTAGAGTTCGGCCTTGGCGGCCTGAAGCTTCAGCTGATGCTCGCGATTTTCCGTCTGCGCGAGGTAGAGCGAGCCGGGCTGGAAGACGCCACAGCTTTGGCCGGTTTCCTCTTCCAGGCTGTTGTAGAGGTTCATCGTGTAGTGTTGCAGGCGGCTGATATTGGCGCTGTCGTGCAGGCCGTGGATGTTGGCCGCCGCGTGCCAGGTCGAGCCGGAGGTCAGTTCGTCGCGCTCCAGCAGCACCACGTCTGTCCAGCCCAGCTTGGTCAGGTGATAGAGGACCGAGCATCCGATGACGCCACCCCCGATGACAACGGCCTGTGCATGAGTCTTCATCTCGTCTTCCTATCTGACTGTTTGGCGGCACACTGCCCCACCGGGGCGGCCCGCGTTTGTCGGTTCCCGACATCATCGGTCGTGCGGAAGCATTTTGTCATGTCGTTTCCGACAGGGGGTTTCGGTTTGCGTCAGGGGGGTGGTTGTCACAGCCGGAGGCCGCGTGATTGGCTGAGGGCGAGCCGGCAAAATGCGACGGCACGGCGCGTGCGCGTCTGGTCCGCTCGGTTTCCCTTCGATCCGTAGTTGCAACACTTTACGACACATCCTGTCGCAAACGGACATGCTGTCCCTCGGCAACCAGACAGTCTGTAGCTAACACCAGGAGCAAGGAATACCCCATGAAAACCACCACCCGAGTGGCCGTGATCGGCGGCGGCGTTGTCGGCTGCAGCGTGCTTTACCACCTGACGAAACTGGGCTGGTCGGACGTGATGCTGATCGAGCGGTCGGACCTGACCTCGGGGTCGACCTGGCACGCCGCGGGGGGCTTTCATACTCTGAACGGCGACACCAACATGGCCGCACTTCAGGGCTATACGATCAAGCTTTACAAGGAGTTGGAAGAGATCACCGGCATGTCCTGCGGGTTGCATCACGTGGGCGGCGTGACGCTCGCGGACAACAAGGACCGGTTCGACATGCTGCTCGCTGAACGGGCCAAGCATCGTTACATGGGGCTGGAGACCGAAATCGTGGGGCCCGAGGAGGTGCGCAGGATCGCGCCCGTCACCAACACCGAGGGCATCATCGGGGCGCTTTACGACCCATTGGACGGCCACCTTGACCCGTCGGGCACCACCCACGCCTATGCCAAGGCCGCGCGGATGGGCGGCGCCACGATTGAGACGCATTGCAAGGTACTGGAAACGAACCCGAAACCGGATGGCACCTGGGAGGTGGTGACCGAGAAAGGCACCATTTTGGCCGAGCATGTGGTCAACGCGGCGGGCCTTTGGGCGCGGGAAGTGGGCGCGATGGCGGGCGTTTACGTGCCGATCTACCCGATGGAGCACCAATACCTCGTGACCGAGGAAGTGCCGGAGATTGCCGCCATCATCGACGCCGGCGGAGAGCATCCGCATGTGATGGACCCGGCCGGTGAAAGCTATCTGCGGCAGGAGGGGCGTGGCCTCTGCATCGGGTTCTACGAACAGCCCTGCCGGGCCTGGGCGGTCGATGGCACGCCTTGGGAATTCGGGCATGAGTTGTTGCCCGACGACTTTGACAAGATCGCGCAATCCATTGATTTCGCTTACAAACGCTTTCCCGCTCTGGAACGTGCCGGGGTGAAATCGGTCATTCACGGGCCGTTCACCTTTGCGCCCGACGGCAACCCGCTGGTGGGCCCGGTGCCGGGCCTGCGCAACTACTGGTCGGCCTGTGGGGTGATGGCCGGGTTCAGCCAGGGCGGCGGTGTGGGCCTGATGCTGGCGCAGTGGATGACGACGGGCGAATGCGAGCGGGACGTGAGCGCGATGGACGTGGCGCGTTACGGCGACTGGATCACGCCCGGTTACACCCTGCCCAAGGTGATCGAGAACTATCAGAAACGGTTTTCCGTCAGCTATCCGAACGAGGAGTTGCCCGCCGCGCGCCCCTTCCGCACCACGCCGATGTACGACATCTTTGACGGTATGGGCGCGGTCTGGGGGCACCAGTTCGGGCTGGAGGTGGTGAACTATTTCGCGACAGGCGACGAGCCACGGTTCGAGACGCCCAGCTTCCGGCGATCGAATGCGTGGGAGGCCACGGCGCGCGAGGTGAAGACCGTCCGGCAAGGGGTTGGAATCAATGAGGTTCACAACTTCGGCAAGTACCTGGTGACCGGCCCCGCCGCGCGTGACTGGCTGGACCGGATCATGGCGGGCCGCATCCCCAAACCGGGGCGGATAAGCCTGACGCCGATGCTTTCACATGCCGCGCGCTTGATAGGCGATTTTACCGTCTCCTGCCTGTCGGACGAGGCGTTCCAGCTGACCGCCTCTTATGGCGCGCAGGCTTATCATATGCGTTGGTTCGAGCAGAACGCGGCGGACGGCGTGACGGTCGAGAATATTTCGGACCGGCTGAACGGGTTTCAACTGGCGGGGCCGAAATCACGCGAGTTGCTGGCGGCCTGCACGCGGTCGGATATTTCGGACATGGCGTTCATGGACCTGCGGCAAATTTCCGTGGGCATGGTCGACTGCCTCGTTCAGCGGGTCAGCTATACCGGCGATCTGGGTTTCGAGATCTATTGCGATCCGATGGCCCAGCGGGCGCTGTGGGACGAATTGTGGAGCCAGGGCAAGGATTTCGGCCTGAAACCTTTCGGGATGCGGGCGATGATGTCGCTGCGGCTGGACCGGTTCTTTGGCTCCTGGCTCTCGGAGTTCTCGCCCGATTACACGCCGGGCGAAACCGGCATGGATCGCTTCATCAGCTTCGGGAAAAACGCCGATTTTATCGGGCGCGCGGCGGCCGAAAAGGAACGGGCCGAAGGGGCGAAGCGGGCGCTGGTGGCGTTCGAGGTGGATGCGACCGATGCCGATGTCAACGGCTATGAGCCGGTCTGGATCGACGGTTCGGTACAGGGGTTCTGCACCTCGGGCGGGTATTCGCACCATGCGGAGAAGTCGATTGCGCTGGCGCTGATCCCCGCCCAACATGCCAAGCCGGGGCTGCAAGCCGAGATCGAGATCCTGGGCGAGATGTGCGCGGCAAAGCTGCTGACCGAGCATTTGTTTGACCCCGACATGAGCCGGATGCGAGGGTAATCCGGGATCAGACACGAAAGGCCCGGCACAGGTGACATTGGGGATCGTTCTGCCCGCGGCGGGCGCGTCATCGCGGATGCGCGGGCGCGACAAGCTGCTGGAAGAGGTGGACGGCATGCCGCTGTTGCTGCGGCAGGTGCGGCGGGCGTTAAGCACAGGTTTACCCCTGCTTGTTACCCTTCCCCCGGAGCCTGGTGCCCGTGCCGCATGCCTTGGCGATGTGACCGACGCCGCGTTCGAAGCGCGACGCGTGCCCGATGCGGCCAACGGGATCAGCGCGTCGTTGCGCGCCGCGGCGCATTGGGCCTTGGAACGGGATATGAGCGGGCTGATGATCGTACTGCCAGACATGCCGGACTTGACGGGCGAGGATATGCGGGCGGTTGGGGCGCTGCACGCGGAGCATCCGCGCGACGTGATCCGCGCGACGGATGCGCAGGGGCGGTTCGGGCACCCGACCCTCCTGCCCGCCCGGCTGCTACCGGCGCTTGTCACTCTACGTGGCGATACCGGCGCACGGGAGGTGATTGCGCGAGAGCGAGTACGGCCCTGCCCCCTTGGCGGGACCAGGGCCACGTTGGATCTGGACACGCCCGAAGCCTGGGCGGACTGGCGGACGGCGAAAGACTAGAGCAGGGTTTCCGGTTCGCTTGCCATGCCGCACATCGCATGATCGCGGTGCTGAAAGCTGCCTGAACACGCCGGCCGAGATCGCGGTGTGTGGGTCGAAGGTCAGGCGAAAACGGCTTTCCCGCGTCGGTGCCCGCTGCGGCGAGCGTGCTTGCGCGGCCTTCACGAAAGCCCCGGTGAAGTTCACGAATTTCAGACAGGCGCGGCGTCACGATACGCTTCTGCGCGAACAACTTTATGAAAACGAAACAATCCCGGTCGGTGACCGGGATTGTTTACTGGAACTCGAGTCAGCCCCCGTAACCGATTCCATGTGACCGGCCCCGGAAAGGGCCGGTCGGCTGCAAAGCTGTTACTTTACCAGAAGCCGCGCTTCGTGCCTCTTCAGCGACCGGCGTGCGGCGGTGTAGGCCTTCAGGCCCTCGGCCTCCGACAGTTCGGGGAAGAGCTCGAAGATCTCCTTTCGCTGGGCGTCGCCCATCGCGTCGAGCACCGTGTCGCCGGGTTGGAAGCTTTCGGTCCAGGCGCCGTTGGACAGCACCACCTCGTGCTGGTCGAACATGAAGTGGATGTAGCTGACCGAACTGGCCTCGACCGAGGTCACGCCTTCCATGCCGGTGAGGTGCTTGGCGGCTGCCAGAACCTCGCGGTCCTCGAAATAGAGCGCCGACTTCTCGTTGTTGATCAGCACACGGTGCTGCGGCGACACCATCATGTCACGTTCCGGCAGGCCGTGGCCCAGGGACCCCGCACGGATCAGGACCGGCTGCAGGTGCGGCGCGTTGGCCAGTTCCTGTCCCGACAGATCGCGGCGGCCCACCCAGCGGATCTCTTGCAGACCGTTGTCGCGGGTGATGATCTTGTCGCCTTCGCGCAGCTCTTCGACGAGGCGCTCGCCTTTCGGGGTGGCGATGACGGTTCCCGGCGTGAAGCAGGGAATGATGTCCTCGATCTCGGTGAACTTCAGGACGCCTTCGACGTTGCCGTTGGCATCGAGGAAGTTGACCTGGCCGGTAAAGCTGTTGCCGTCCGGGTCGTTCGGCGTGGTCAGGTCCAGCGGGGTGACGCCGTCGCTCTGGACGATCTCGAACCGGCCCATGCCTTGCAGGTAGAGCTGGTCGTTCTCGTTGTCGGTCGTCGGGTCGTTGTCGCCATCCTCGGTGCCGCCGTCGATCTCGTCGCCGAAGGCATGTTCGCGCTCGTCAAAGCGGAACTCGTCCGAGCCGGCCTCGCCGTACATCGTGTCGGCCCCCTGGCCGCCATAGATGGTGTCGCGGCCGTCGCCACCGTAGATCAGGTCGTCATCTCTGCCGCCGTCCAGCAGGTCGCTGCCGCCACCGCCATAGATGGTGTCGTCATCGTCCTGGCCATACACCGTGTCATTGCCCGTGCCGGCGTCGATCCAGTCCCGTCCGTTATCTTCATCGGGGTCGGGGCCAAAGCTTCCGCCATCCGGTGCGTCGGGGATGTTGATCTGGTCGAACGGCACGACATTGGGGTCGAGACCGCCATAGATGAGATCGTCGCCACCGCCGGACGAGATCGTGTCGTTGCCCTCGCCGCCGACGATGGTGTCATTGCCCCAGAGCGTGGTGATATCGTCGTCGTCAAGGCCGCCGTCGACATAGTTGTTCCCCGCGCCGGCGTTGATGGTGTCGTTGTCGTCGCCGGTGTAGATCGTATCGTTACCGCTGCCGGTAGTGACAAGATCGCGGTCGTCGTTCGGATCGGCATCCGCGGGCACGGCCGGGAACGGACCGTAGGACGGGAAGCCGTCATCGGGCAGCGGCAGGGCGCTGTTCTTGGACGTGTCGATGTAGTTGTTGCCGTGGCCGCCATCGACCGTGTCCGACCCGTCGCCGGAAATGACCGTGTCGTCGCCGTCGCCGGTGTCGATCTTGTCGTCGCCGTTGCCGCCAACGACCGAGTCGTCGCCCGCGCCGGTTTCCACGTCGATCGGGCCATCGGCATCCTTGGCGTCGATGGTGTCATTGCCGCTGCCGGTGATGATGCGCTCGATCTCCTCGAAGGTGACGTCGGTGGCGCCATCGGCATCCAGACCGTTGACCGTGCCGTTCTCGGGATCTGCGTCTTCGAGAACGACGGTCAGGTCCTCGGTGCGGTCGCCGAGGTTCAGGCTGTCGCCCTCGTCGCCGTTTTCCGGGCCGTCGGGGTTGCCGTCGGTGCCGTCCGAGCCGCCGTCGATGGTGACGTTGATATCCGATGCCGGATCGGTGCCGTCGATGGTGAACTCGTCGTCGCCGGTGCCGCCCCAGGCGCTGTCATTGCCGCCAACGGCGATATCGTCATCGCCCTGACCGCCGGTGATCGAGTCGGTGCCCGCACCGCCCACGATAACGTCAGCGCCGGTGCCGCCATCGACCGTATCGTTGCCGAGGCCGGCATTGATGGTGTCGTCGCCGCCGTTGCCCTCGATGACGTCATCCAGCCCGTCGGGACCGTCGATGATGTCGCCGCCGCCGTCGGTCGGGCCGTTGCTGTCGTCGTAGCCGGGGTTCATGACCTCGCCGGTTTCCTCGCCATCGACAACACCGTCGCGCTGCGGATCGGTCAGGATCGTCTCGATCTGGCTGAATTCCAGCACCGAGCCGTCCTCGAAGGTCACGGTCCCTTTCTGGGCGCCATTATCGCTGGCATCGGCGGAAGCGACGATCGTCACCTGGCCCGCGCCGCGCAGGTCCAGCGTGTCGTTGTCCTTGGTGTCGTCGGGACCGTTGCCGCCGACCACCTTGTCGCCGTCGCCGTCCGCACCGCTGGAGACGATGAACGTGTCGTCGCCGCCCTCGCCGTAAATTTCATCCGCGCCGGCGCCGCCGGTGATCACGTCGTTGCCATCGTCACCCAGGCTGTATCCGGTGTCGAAATACATATCGGTGATGTGGATGCCCGAATTGTCGTAGCCGTTCTGCGTGTGCTCGACCACGACGCGCGATACCGGACCCGCGATCGAGACATTGACGGTCGTGTCGGGATCGTCCTCGTCCTGGTACGGGCCATTCGCATCGGCGACATTGCCGGTGATCTTGATGTCCTTGCCGCCGGTCAGGACAACCTCGATCGGGTTGTGGTCGGCGTCGTAGGCCTTCACGGTCACAAGGCCGTCACCGTCAAGGTCGTTGATATTGAATTCCAGGTTTCCGACGACTTCCGAGAATTCCCACTGGAACTTGCCGGTATTGCCCTTGCCGCCGGTTTCCGAGAAGAGCGAACTGTTGGTGTCGATCGATTCACCGCCGGTGTCGATGCCGGCCGTGTTCAATTTGGTCGAATTGTCGATGTCGCTTTCATGTTTCCCGGTGTCCGCGATGCGGGTGTAGGTCACATCCACATTGCCGGTATCCTGGGTGACGGTGCTGTCCGCCTGAGCGCCCGAGACCTGGTCCCAGTTGAAGCTTTCGCGTGGTCCGTTGAAGCCGGCCTCGCCGCCGGTGCCGCCATAGATGGTGTCGTCGCCGCCGGCGCCATCGATCGTGTCGTTGCCGCCGTTGCCATAGATCAGGTCGGCGCCGTTGGTGATCTTGTCGCCACCCTGGTCGGTGGGCGCGTTGGAGTCGTCATAGCCAAGGTCCATGTCCTCGCCGAAATCCTCGCCGTCGACGGCGCCGTCCGGGCCTGCCTTGGGCGATTCATACAGCGCGACATAGTCGATCGCGCCCTGGAATTCCTTGTCATATTTCTGGTCGTCGACCTCACGCGCGCCAAAGCTGAACTCTTCGTCGTCGTCGTCGGTCAGATCGAAGGTCAGGCCCTTCTCGGTGCTTTCCATCGTCTCGGCCTTGCCGGTGGTCAGGTTCTCGACGGTGAGGGTCGCGCCGGTGTCGACATCGAAAGAGTACTTCACGTTGACCAGATCGCCCGGCTTGAAAAAGCCCTTGGAGGTGGACAGCGTGGCGACGGCATCGCCATCGTTCGTGTTGTGATAGGTCTGGACCTGGCCATCCTTGGTGACGCGGATCTCGAAGAAGCCCTCGTCTTTCTCGTCGATATTCTTTTCGCCGCGCGACAGGATCACGTCTTCGGAAGACCCGGAATGAGAGAACTGCGTGAACTGCGTCTCGATCGTGCCGCGGTCCAGGTTGAACTGTTCGTCATCCGCCGACGAGTTCGGGTCGGCCTTGATGTCCAGCACGGTGGGGTGCGAATTCGAGCCCGCGCCAACGATCAGACGATCGCCGGAGAAGCTTACGTTGATGGCGTTGCCATCGCCGTGTTCGGCGTTTTGGGCGATACCATCGTCCAGGCCGGTGTCTTTCTTTTCGGCACCACTCTTGAAATCCCAAAGGCCGATGAGGCCGGTTACCGAGTTCGGATCAAAATTCGCCATCGTCTTCTCCATTCGGCATCACCGCACATGCGGCAAGGCCAGACCAAAACCAAACCCCAAAGCCGGCGACGTGGCGGCCAGGGGGCAACCTGCACGAACCTCATTTCCAGGAGGGATTGATCCGCGAAGACGCGGCAGCAGGGCGGAGTTCAGCCTCCGCTTCCATTTGCGCTCAGTCAGCCGCGACAGCAGCCCGACGATCGCACTCAATCCCGCACAATGAATGATGCGGTTCGTGCGGTCGCCCCCGTGACCTACAGACATCGCCCCCCAGTTGGGCTGCGAGCTTTGTACGAGATGCCGTGTGCCGCACAAAGAGAAATTTGTCGGAAAACTGTCCGCGCAGTTTATGAAAATGCCCCAAAACACGGGCAATTAAGGCAGCCGTCGACACGCGTTTTACGTTATTGTTTCCAGAGGCGGTTCAGCGGGAATTTGCACATACGCTTGAAAACAAGGGGTGTGCGATTTCTTGCCGATCTGCAATTCAACCTGTGGCAGAGCTTTGTTTCCGAAAGTGACGGGAAATGAGCGTGGCCGAATTGTGGCATGAGCTTGATAGCGCTTGATCAAAGTTATTGCTTAACCATGCGTCAATCTTGGCGAAATCCGGCGACTATCCTCGGTCTGGAAACGGTCACGCCATATTTCGGACGAATCGAAGCGAATTTTCGTCGAAAGCAAACCGTCGAATCATGAACACCACCGGCTTGCCAGGCCATGCGCGGCGGAAATCCGGGACAATGAGGTCGAAAGAGTCCTGATTATGCAGAACGTGCGGCTGCACCTGATAGCGGCCGACGCCCACGTCCTCGGGCGTTAGCGTGCCGGGGCATACGCGGCCAAGGGACGCGCCTGGTTTGAAGATTATGCGGTTTTGCGCCCAATGCAGGAACCTATGGCCGGGACAGGGCGTTCCGCACCCAATGGTTTACGTTTTGGATGCATGTCGCACGGGACGGATAAACCTACGTGACTGCATGGGAGCAAGTTATGACATTCAACAAGACCCTCTTGAAATCCACCTCGGTTCTCGGCCTCGTCGTTGCGCTGTCGCAACCCGCCTACGCCATTACCTGCGCCGAATACAACGAGATGGACAGCGCCGGCCAAATGGAAGCCTTTGAAGGTTTCGGTGGCCGCGAGATGCTGCGCGATGAAGCTGTTGGCGCGGACGAAAACGCCGAAACGGACGCGGCCAGCGCCACCAACGAGCTGGGCGATCCTGACGACGATGTCGGCGGTCGCGCCGCGGCACGCGCCATGGCGACGGGCTCGGACGAGGAGCTGATGGTCGTGCTGATGGAAGAGTGCGAGGCGAACCCCGAGATGGACATGGCCGACATGTTCCAGGACGAAGACGAAGCCAAGTAAGTTCCGATAAGTTGGAAAATGCTGGCGGCCCGCATCATTGCGGCCGCCAGTTTTTTTATGGGCCGCGCGCTAGGCGTTCCACAAAACGGTGCCCAGCCCTTCGGTATCGTAGCCTCCGTAGGCGTCCGCGCGATCGCGGAATGCGCCTGTCGCGCAAAAGCCCATGAGCGCCTGCATCGGCGCCTCGAACCACGCCTTGCGGTCGACCAGGAGCGCGAACTCTTCCTCGATCACCGGAACGAATTCCAGGCCGAAACTCCGCGCCACAGCTTCGAGGCCGAAGGTCGTGTCGGCCGCGCCGCGGCGGACGGCCTCGACGGCGTCGTCCTCGGTGCGGGCAGTCTCGGCCTGTTCCACGGCGGACAGGTCCAGCCCGTCGCGCTCGAGAAGATGTCGTAATAGCGTGTCGGTCCCCGAACCCGCCTGCCGCGGGACGAAGCGGACACCGGCAAGATCGTGCAGGTCCTTGGGCGCGCGCTCTCCGGGCCGGACAACCAAGCCGCGCCGCCGTGTCGCGAACCGCACGAGCACCGCGTTCTGTCGCGCGGCCGCGCGCGAGACGGCGGGCACGTTCCAGGTGCCGGTTGAGGGATCCAGAATGTGCAGGCCGGCGGCGATGCCCTCGCCTGACGTGAACCGGTCCAGCCCGTCATTCGAGCCGTCATGCAGGGTGGCCAGCCCGCAGCCAGACTGTCGGATGGCCCAGTCGAGCAATGGGTCATGGCTGCCCAGCATGATGGGCGTGCGCAGTTTCGAGCTGTGCATTGGCGCGGCGCCACCGCCAGACTGTGCCTGTTCGATCCAATCGCGGATCTCGTTTGCCGGAAACAGCAACTTGCCGGTGGCGCGTGAACACGGCACGGCACCCGAGGCCGCGAGATCGTATATCTTGCGTTCCTTCAGGCGCAGAAGCTCGGCCAGTTCCTTGACGGTCAGGTATTCGTGGTCGGGAAGGTCAAGCTCGGTCATGGCACCTGGATCTGTATCTCGGGGCGGCGGGTGCACCGCCGCCCCGATACGTCTATCAGTTTTCCGGTGCGTTGGGGAAGAACAGTTGCTGGTCGGCCACCGTGTAGGCCGCGATGGCCTCCTGCCCCTCGTCCGAAACCAGCCAGTCGGCGAACGTCTGGGCGGCGTCGACCTTGACGCTGGGGCATTTCTCGGGGTTGACCGGGATCACGCCGTACTGGTTGAACATGTCCTCATCGCCCTCGACCTGGATCTCGTAATCCTGTTTGTTGTCGAAGCTGATCCAGGTGGCGCGATCGGTCATCACGTAGGCGCCCATGCCGATGCCCGCGTTGAGCGTGGCGCCCATGCCCGAGCCCGTCTCGCGGTACCAGTCGCCGCTGGCCGCCGTGGGATCGACGCCGCTGTCGGACCAGAGCGCCATCTCCTTCTTGTGCGTGCCGCTGTCATCGCCGCGCGAGGCAAAGAGCGCGCCCGTCTCGGCGATCTTGCCCATTGCGCCCTGCACGTCGTCCATGCCGCCCACGCCGGCCGGGTCGTCTGCCGGGCCCACGATGACGAAGTCGTTGTACATCAGGTCCGTGCGCGCGGTGCCAAAGCCGGCCTCGACGAATTTCTCCTCGGACGGCTTGGCGTGAACCAGAAGCACGTCGCCATCGCAGTTCTCGGCATTCTTGATCGCCTGTCCGGTGCCAACGGCCACGACGTTGACCTGGATGCCCGTCTTGTCCTGGAAGATCGGAAGCAGGTAATCGTAAAGGCCCGAATTCGCCGTCGAGGTCGTGGACTGGACGATGATCGACTGGTCCTGTGCCCAGGCGCCCCCGGCCAGAAACAGAGCGACAGTGGCCGCACCGAATGATTGCATTTTCATGATGAATACTCCCTTTCTTGAAGTCTTTCAGACGACGAGTCTGCCGTTCAGGTAATCCCGCGCCGCCTGGCTTTGCGGCTTTGGAAAGAAATCGGCGGCGCGGCTGTGTTCCGCGATGCCGCCGCCGCTGAGAAACAGGATGTCGTCGGCCATGCGCCGTGCCTGTCCCATGTCATGGGTGACGAAGACGATGCGCACGCCGCGGGTGCTGGCATCCCTGACGATCTCTTCGATGGCCAGCACAGAGGCCGGGTCGAGGCTGGCGGTGGGCTCGTCGAGGAACAGCACCTCGGGGTCCGCCGCGAGCGCCCGGGCCAGCGCCAGGCGCTGCGCCTCGCCGCCCGAAAGCAGGCGGGCGGGCTGGTCGGCCTTGTGGGCCAGGCCCACATGCTCGAGAAGTGCGGTGCCACGCGTGCGGTCCTTGCCGCGCACCTTGAGGACGAAATCTACGTTGGCGGCCACGGACCGACGCAGCAGGACCGGCTTTTGAAAGACCAGCGCCTGCCGTGCGGTCACGTCGGGCGCGCCCTGTCCGCGCCAGTCGATGGTGCCCGATGTCGGGGGGATCAGCCCGTGCAGCAGCTTCAGCAGCAAGCTCTTGCCCGCGCCGTTCGGCCCCATGACCATGGTGCAGCCCGCCGGTTGCAGATCGAAATTCACCCCCTCCAGAACCGTCGTCCTGCCAAAGCGCAGACCGAGGTCGCGCACCGCCAGGGGCAGGATGGCCGCGGGTCGTGCGGGCGGGGCCATATCGCGGGTGAGAGGAAGCGCCGCGTCAGACATATGCTTGCCGCGCCGCTGTCATGCGGACCGATTGAACCGCCGCGTTGACGCCCAGGGCGATGACCAGGAGGATGATGCCGAGCGCCAGCGCCAGAGCGAGGTCGCCCTTCGAGGTTTCCAGTGCGATGGCCGTGGTCATGACCCGCGTCAGGTGGTCGATATTGCCGCCGACGATGATGACCGCGCCCACCTCGGCCACAGCGCGGCCGAAACCGGCCAGCCCCACCGTCAGCAGGGAATAGCGCGCATCCCAAAGAAGCGCCTGAACGGTTTGCAACTTCGTCAGGCAGAGCGAGCGGAACTGTTCGGCGTATTCCGCGTGCAGGTCTTCAAGCACCTGCCGCGACAGGGCCGCGACGATGGGTGCGATCAGGATGGTTTGGGCGATGATCATCGCGGTCGGAGTGTAAAGGAGCCCGAGAAACCCCAGGGGGCCGGAGCGCGACAAGTGCAGGTAGACCAGCAAGCCCACCACCACCGGCGGCAGGCCTATCAGCGCGTTCATCACGATCAGCACCGCGTTGCGACCGGGGAATCGCCCGATGGCGACCAGCGCCCCGATGGGCAGGCCGATCAGGCAGGCCAGCGCCGTCGCGGTCAGACTGACACGCAGCGACAACAGCACGATCTCGATAAGGTCCGCATCGCCCGACAGGACGAGGTCAAACGCGAGGCCGAAAGCGTCTGTCATGGACTGCAAAATTTCCCTTATTGCAAATCTTCCCTTGCCCGGCACAGTATGCGATCCAACAGCGACTGTTCAAGCCCGACGATGAGAAAAAGCACATCAAAGCGATGCGGAGACGACGGAACCCGGCGCGAACCTTGGCGGATAATTGCAAAATTTCCGCAGACCTGCGCGCGCATCCCGGATTTCCGCGCTGCCGCGCTCTTTTGACCCCGAACACCTGACTTACACGAACCAGAGATTGGAAGACCCCATGCGACACGCATTCCTGACCGCCGCCGCCCTTGGCCTTGCGATGACACAGGCCCAGGCGCAGGACCTTTCGCTTTACGCGGCCGGCAGCCTGAAGGCCGCCCTATCGGACGTGGCAGCGGATTATGCCGAGACCTATGGCACGCCCGTCGCGACCAGCTTTGGCCCCTCCGGCCTGATGCGCGAACGGATCGAGGCGGGCGAGACGGTGCATGTCTTCGCCTCGGCCAACATGCGCCATCCCCGCACGCTGGAAAGCGCGGGCAATGGCGGGCCCGTCGCCTTGTTCGCGCGCAATCGCCTGTGTGCGCTGGCCCGGCCCGAGGTAGAGGTCACACCCGAAACGCTGCTTGAAGTCATGCTGGATGACGACACCCGGCTTGGCACGTCCACGCCCAAGGCCGACCCGTCCGGCGACTACGCCTTCGCGTTGTTCGACAGGTCCGGCCATGCCGAGGCGCTGAAGGCCAAGGCCCTGCAACTGACCGGCGGGCCGGACAGCGCCGCGCCCCCCGAGGGGCGCAACACCTATGCCTGGGTGCTGGACAGCGGCCGGGCCGACCTGTTCCTGACCTATTGCACCAATGCCGTTCTGGCCCGGAAAGAAGTGCCCGAATTGCAGATCGTGCAGATCCCCGACGCCCTGTCCGTAGGGGCCTATTACGGGCTGATCGTGCTGGACGGCGCCCCGCCCGAGGCATGGCAGCTGGCGCTGCATATCCTGTCGCCCTCGGGCCAGGCGGTTCTGGCGGAATATGGGTTTGACGCCGCCGCAGTGCCGGCAGGAGAGTGAGGAAACGCCCCTGTTCCGGGGCCCGACCCTGCCGGATCCGACCGCGCGTTTCCCCGGGCCCGACGGGCGACGGGGCGGTATCTGCCGTCCCGTGAAATAATTTATTTGAGCGCTCAAAAAAACTTGTTAGAGTGCCGGCAAGCCCCTCAACCCGGAGTTTGCCATGACGCCCCCTGCCACCAAGGCCATAGATCTGCCCAACGACCACGACCGCAAGGGACTGCCCGCCTGGAGCTATTTCAACACCGAGATGCTGGAGATGGAAAAGGACCTGCTGTTCCGGTCGCACTGGCAGCTTGTCTGCCACGCCAACGACCTGCCGGAGGCCGGCGATTTCGTCACGCTGGACTGCGTGGGCGAACGCGCGCTGGTGATCCGTGGCAAGGATGGCGAGTTGCGCGCCTTTCACAACCTGTGTCGGCACCGCGGTTCGCGCGTGGTCGCCGGGGAACAGGGCAATTGCAAGAACGCGATCATCTGCCCGTTTCACGGCTGGGTCTACAACCTTGACGGCACGCTGCGCGGCGCGGCGCAGCCCGACACCCTGCCCGAGCTTGACCCCGTCGCCTTTGGCCTGAAGGCGATCGAGCTGGACCTGTGGCGGGGGTTCGTCTTCGTGCGGTTCCGCCCCGGCCCGCAACCGGCGATTTCCGAGGTGCTGTCGCGCTTCGACGACGAGATCGACCAGTACGATCTTGAAGGCCTGATGCCCTCGGGCGAAGGGTTCTATGCCGACGTGGCTGAGGTGAACTGGAAATGCATCCGCGACGTGGACAACGAAGGCTATCACGTGCCGATGGCCCATCCCGGCCTGCAGGATCTTTTCGGGTCCAACTATTATGACGAGGATTTCGAGGACGGCGCCTCGCGGTCCTATTCCGAGTTCCGCGAGGCCAACCACCGCCTGTGGAGCGTACGGGCCTATACCTCGATCCTGCAGGCGCCGCCCGGGCTGGACGAGAGCCATGCCAGGGCCTGGCTCTATATCGGCATCTTCCCCAATTGCGTGCTTGGCATTTATCCCGATTGTGTCAAATTCTACCAGGAATTCCCGGTGGAGTATGGCAAGACCATGCAGCGCGGAACGACCTACAGGCTGGGCAAGGAAGACCGCCGGATGCGGCTGTCGCGCTATCTCAGCAGCCGGATCGACCGGCTGACCTCGGAAGAGGACGAGGAACTGGTGCGCTGGTCCTGGGAAGCGGCGTTTTCCAGCGGCTATGACGGGGTGATCCTGTCGGACCTTGAGAACACCGTGCGCAGCTATCACGACTGCCTGCGCGAGCTGTTCCCGGTCCTGAACGAGGACGAGCCGCCCAAGGGCACGGTGGCCGCGCGCAACGCCGAGTTGCTGGCGCAGAAAGTCGCCGCCGAATGAGTACCGGACCCGCCTCCGGCCGAGGCGCATCCTGATGGCATGGCGCTTTGACCGCGAGGCGGGACAGGGCCTCAAGCTGATCAGCCCGACCTTCGGCTATGTGCTGGTGATGCTGGCCGCCCCGTTGTTGATGGTGGTTACCTTCAGCTTCTGGACGCAGGACTACCTGACGATCGACACGACGCTGACGCTGGACAATTACCGCGAGGCGTGGACCCAGCCGCTGTACCAGGTGCTGATGTGGCGTTCGCTGAAGATCTCGCTGATCGTGACGGTGGTGACGGTGCTGTTGGCCTTTCCCATCGCCTATTACCTGTCGTTTCACGTCAAGAAGCGCAAGGCGCTGTGGCTGTTCCTGATCACGGTTCCGTTCTGGACAAGCTACCTGCTGCGGGTGTTCTTGTGGAAAGTCATCCTGGGATACAACGGCGTGTTCAACACCACGCTGATGGGCCTGGGGTTCATCGACGAGCCGCTGACGTTCATCCTTTACAACCTGAACGCGGTGGTGATCACCCTGGCCCACGCCTGGGCGCCTTTTGCGATCCTGCCCATTTTCGTGGCGCTGGAAAAGATCGATCGGTCCCTGCTGGAGGCGGCGACCGACCTCGGCGACGGGCCGGTACGACGGTTCTTCCGCGTGACGCTGCCCCTGGCGATGCCGGGCATCGTGGCCTCGACCCTGATCGTGCTGATACCGACGGTGGGCGATTTCATCACGCCGCGACTGGTGGGCGGGACCGACGGGTTGATGATCTCGAACATGATCCAGATCCAGTTCGGCAAGGCCAACAACGCGCCGCTGGGCGCGGCGCTGGCGGTGTCGGCGATGGTGGTGATCGGGATGATCAGCGCCGGCATCTTCTTTGCCGGCAAGAAACTCGGAGGGCGTGTGCGATGAAATGGTTCTCGGTCAAGTGGCTGACGATCTACGCCGTGGTCTACATGATCTTTCTCTATGCGCCGGTCATCCTGCTGCCGCTCTTCGCGTTCAACACCTCGACGATCATCGCCTTCCCCCTGTCGGGCTTCACCATCGAATGGTTCGTGGGATTGTGGCACACCGACACGCTGCACACCGCGCTGGGAAATTCGATGATCGTTGGGCTTAGCACGGCGGTGCTGAGCACGCTTCTTGGCGCCTTCGCCGCGCGCGCCTCGGCCCGGTTCATGTTTCCCGGCAAGACAGGGATCGTCGGGCTGATCATGCTGCCCCTGGTGCTGCCCGAGATCATCGTGGCAGTGGCGCTTCTGGTGATGCTGAACCAGCTGGGCATGTCGCTGTCGCTGTGGACGGTGGTGGCGGGGCACGTGCTGATCTGCACGCCGTTTTCCATCGCCATCCTCAGTTCGGCCTTCCGCGGCCTCGATCGCGAGCTGGAGGAAGCGTCGTTCGACCTGGGCGAATCGCGCTGGGGCACCTTCCGGCGCGTGACGCTGCCGCTGGTGCTGCCGGGGGTGATCTCCAGCCTGCTGATCACCTTCACCATCAGCCTGGACGAATTCATCATCGCCTTCTTCCTGACCGGAACGGACGTGACCCTGCCCGTCTATATCTGGAGCCAGCTGCGTTTCCCGGCCAAGCTGCCCTCGGTCATGGCGCTGGGCACGATCCTGCTGGCGGTCACCGTCCTGCTGCTGATCGCCGCCGAAGCGTTGCGCCGGCGCAGCGCCAGGCGGCAGGGCGTCGACACCACCCTGGCCGGGGTTTGAACCATGAGCGGAAAGACTGACATGCAAGACGACAAGACGCCGATGATCGCGATCCGCGACGTGGTCAAGAAATTCGGCAGCTTCACGGCGTTGCACGGGATCACCGCCGATATCCGCGAGGGCGAGTTCTTTTCCCTGCTCGGCCCGTCGGGCTGCGGCAAGACGACCCTGTTGCGCACCATCGCGGGGTTCGAGCCCACCACCAGCGGCACCATCGCCATCGGTGGCAAGAACATGGAGAGCATTCCCGCCAACGACCGCCCCACCAACATGGTGTTCCAGAGCTACGCCATTTTCCCCCACCTGAACGTGGAGGAAAACGTGGGCTACGGTCTGAAGACCCGGAAGATGCCGAAAAAGGACATCGCCCGCGAGGTGGCCGAGGTGCTGTCGCTGGTCGACATGGAGGGATACGGCAAGCGCAAGGCGCACGAGCTGTCGGGCGGCCAGCGGCAACGCGTGGCGCTGGCCCGGGCACTGGTGATGAAACCCAAGGTGATCCTGCTGGACGAGCCCTTGTCGGCGCTGGACAAGAAGCTGCGCGACCAGATGCAGGTGGAACTGCGCAGCCTGCAGCGTTCGATCGGCATCACCTTCATCCTGGTGACCCATGATCAGGAAGAAGCGCTTATCATGTCCGACCGCATCGCGGTGATGTTCGATGGTCAGATCGAACAGCTCGACACGCCGGAGGGTCTGTATCGGCGCCCGGTCAACAGGCGGGTGGCGTCCTTCATCGGGGTGATGAATTTCCTGTCTGCCCGGGTGACGGCGCAAACGGACACGCATCTGACGCTGGATATCGACGCACTGGGCAAGGTCGAGTTGCCGCGCGACACACTCGACCCGGACATTGCCTCGGACAGCATCGACACCGTCGGCGTGCGGCCCGAGATGCTGACGGTGCTCTTCGATCAGAACGACTGGTCGCAGAACAAGGTCGAGGGCGAGGTGGTCGATACCGAGTATTACGGCGACATGACCTACTACAAGGTGCGCCTGCCCGGCCGGGAAGAGCCCTTGAGCATCTCGATGCGCAACACCGCGGGGCGGTCGGTGGTGCCGCCCGGCAGCCCGGTCACGGTCGGCTGGGGGGCCGAGTCGATCGTCGTGTTCGAGGAGTGATCCGATGTCCGTTTCAGACCTGATCGATACTCAGCGGGACGGCCATGCGATGGCGCAGGCGTTCTACACCTCCGCGGCCGTCTTCGAGGCGGACCGTCGCGCGATTTTCGGACGCGAATGGATGCTTGCGGGGCACGTCTCTGAACTACCGCAGCCCGGCGACTACATTCTTTTCGACATTCTGAAGGACAGCGTGATCCTGTGCCGTGACAACGCGGGTGACGTGCGGGCCTTTGCCAATGTCTGCCGGCACCGGGGCTCGCGCCTGTGCATCGAGCCGCGGGGAAACGTGCGGCGTCTGACCTGCCCCTATCATGCGTGGGTGTTCAACCTCGACGGCAGCCTTTTCAGCGCGCGGATGCTGGAAGAGCATCACGACAAGGACGCGCTCGGGCTATTTCCCGTCGCGGTCGAGATTCTGGAAGGGCTGATATACGTCTCGCTGGCAGACGACCCGCCGGATTTCGCGCCGATGCGGAAGGGGCTGACGCCCTGTCTGGCCCCGTTCGATCTTGCGAATACCAAGATCGCGCACCGCGAGACCTATCCCGTTGCGGCAAACTGGAAGCTGCTGCTGGAGAACTACAACGAGTGCTACCACTGCACCCCGGCGCATCCGGAATTTTCGCGCAGCCACGTCGTGCATTTGTCGGACGAGCGCATCACCCCGTTGAACGACGCGATGGCGGCGCGGTCGGCGGCCTGCAACGTGCCGACGGATTTCATCGACCGCGTGGGGAAAAACGCCCCCGCACCCGGGGAGGATTATGCCTACAACCGCTATGCCCTCTACGACGGGTTCCTGACCGGGAGCGAGGACGGCACGCCGGTGGCGCCCCTGCTGGGGCGGATCACCGGCCATGATGGTGGCGCGTCGGATGCCTATGTGGGCTTTCTCAACCCGATGCTGCTTTATTGCGATCACGCGGTGCTGTACCGGTTTCTGCCGATCGACGCGGACACCTGCGCGCAGGAGATCATCTGGCTGGTCCATGCCGATGCCGAAGCGGGGCGCGACTATGAAGTGGGACGCCTGACATGGCTGTGGGACGTGACCACCAAGGCCGACAAGCGCATCGTCGAGGATAACGCGCGCGGCGTGGCGTCGCGCCACTACGTGCCCGGCCCGCTGGTGCCGATGGAACGCTACGTCGCGCGCTTCATCGACGCCTACCAGACCACCCTGCGACGCAACGAGGCCAGGACATGACCGATCTGAATTACGACGACCGCCATATCGCGCTGCTCGAGGCTTTGTGGGGCGAGGGCTATCTGTCTCCGGGTGGGCCGGAGGAGGTGGCGCGCGTGGTCGAGCACGCGCCCGTGGCGGGTGCCCGGATGCTGGATATCGGCAGCGGGTCCGGCGCCATCGCCATTTCCCTGGTGCGCGACCACGACGCCGCGCATGTCACCGGCATCGACGTCGAGGCGCCCGTCTGCGCGGCCGCAAGGCGGCGGGTCGAGGCGGCGGGACTGGGTGAGCGGATCGCGATCGAACTCGTCACGCCGGGCCCCCTGCCCTTTGACGACGCGACCTTCGACGTCGTGTTCTCCAAGGATTCGATCATCCACATTCCGGACAAGGAGGCGCTGGCCGCCGACGTCTTTCGCATCCTCAAACCCGGCGGCTGGTTCGCCGCCTCCGATTGGCTGATGTCGCACGACGACGCGCCCTCGCCCGAGATGGCGACCTATATCGCGCTGGAAGATCTGGATTTCGCCATGGCCTCTCCGTCGCGGTACGAAAAGGCGTTGACCAAGGCAGGGTTCCAGCACATCGCGCTGACCAACCGCAACAAGTGGTATCTGGAGGTCGCGCGGGACGAGCTGGCCCGGTTCACCGGCCAGGAGCGGCCCGCTTGGGAAAAGGCGCATGGCGCGGACCTGATCGCGTCGTCGATCGAGACATGGGGTGCGATGATCAAGGTCCTGGAAACCGGCGAGCATTGCCCGCATCACCTGCTGGCGCAAAAGCCCGGCTGACCTCGCGGCTTCTGCCCAAAGAAAAGAAAACCGCCGCACCCGTTTGGCTGCGGCGGTCTCTTTTTCGGTATGACTTTCGCTCAGAACCCGGCCTTGATGTTCTCGAATTCCGCGATCATCTTCTCACGCATTTCCGCTCCCGGAGGTGCCTGCCAGAGCGTGTTCGCGCGCAGCGACTCGTTGCTGTCGAGCCCGACCGACTTGAGCATCTCCTGGTCCATTTGTGCCATCTCCGCGGCGTTGGAGTGGCCGTAGCCCCACGCGGTGACGATGTAGTCGGCGGTTTCAGGCTCCAGCCACGCATTGATGAAATCGTAGAACTTGTCGTCCGACCCCGGCCCGTCCTTCAGCTTGACGTAGCCGCAGACCCAGCTTGACGCGCCCTCCTCGGTGTCGCGTTTTATCGCGATGGGATGGCCTTCGCCGCTCATGGTCGAGGAGGTCTCGTTCCAGGCCCAGGCGAGTTCGACCTGGCCCGACTGCATCAGCTGCGCCAGCGACGACGAGCTGTCCCAGTAGGACAATACGTTCTGGTGCACCTTGCGCAGGAAGTCGGACGCCTTCTGGAAATCCTCGTCGGTGGCGGTGGTCCAGTCCTGCACGCCGACGGCGAGAAAGCCGAGCGCGTAGGCGTCATCGACGTTGTCGCCGACCGACACCTTGCCCTGCATCGACGGGTCGGCGAAGATCTCCAGCGAACTGACCTGTTCCTCGGTCAGCTTCTCGGTGTTGTAGGTGAGCGCCGTGTTGCCCCAGTCCATCGGGACGAAATAGTACTCGCCGTCCTTCTTGTAGGCTTCGATCTCGCGGAATTCCTCGTTGAGGTCATCCCAGCGGTCGATGCGGGAGGTATCCAGCGGCTCCAGCAGGCCCGCTTCCATCCACTTGGGCACCGACTGGGAACAGGGGTGCGCGGCATCGGCCTTGAAGCCCGAGCGCAGTTTCTGGAACGCCTCTTCCTCGTCGCCGAAGAAGGCGAAGGTCGGAGGCGCGCCGTGTTCCTCGGTATAGGCGGTGTAGAAAGCGGGATCCTCGTACCCGGCCCAGTCGAATACGGTCAGCTCGGAATCCTGCGCCATTGCTGTCGATGTCATCAGCGCGGCGGCTCCGGCGAGTGCGGCAAACTTCAGTCGTGAAGTGGTCATCCATTTCTCCCTGTTTATATCGTGCCGGCCCGTCCGGCGTGGATGCGGCAGGCCTCTGACTGCAAAGGCTAAGGGGGAAAGGCGGTTGACACAACATTTATTTGAGCGCTCAAATAATGTTGAGGCAGAAATGCGGGAGTTCGAACGAAATATGCGCGATCCGACCCACGATATCCTGTTCGAGCCGGTGCAGCTTGGCCCCGTGACCGCGCCAAATCGGTTCTACCAAGTGCCGCATTGCAGCGGCATGGGGTGGCGCCGGCCGCGGATGCTTGCGGAAATGCGCGGCATGAAGGCCGAGGGCGGCTGGGGCGTGGTGAACACCGAGTATTGCTCGATTCATCCCACGTCGGACAACGATTACTTCGCCTATTGCGCGCTGTGGGACGACAGCGATGTCCGCGCCCATCGCCTGATGACCGATGCGGTTCATGCGCACGGGGCGCTGGCGGGAGTGGAGCTTTGGCATGGCGGCGGGATGATCGTGAACCATGCCACGCGGCTACCGCCCCTGGGCCTGCGCAGCCTGCCACAGATCGACGATCGCGAGGTGCAGCCCGGTCAGACCCGGCCCATGGACCTGTCGGATATCACGGACCTACGGCGATGGCATCGGGACGCCGCGCTGCGCGCCGTCGAGGCCGGGTTCGACATCGTCTATGTCTATGCGACCCATGGCTATTTGCTGGCGCAGTTCCTGGATGCGGCCCCCAACACCCGTACGGACCAGTATGGCGGAACCCTGGAAAACCGCGTGCGGCTGGTGCGCGAATTGATCGAAGAGACCCGGGAAGCCGTGGCGGGGCGCGCCGCGGTGGCCTGCCGGTTCAGCGTGGGTCTGGAGGACGCGGAAAGCTACGACGCCTTCGGTCTGCTGGCCGACCTGCCCGACCTTTGGGACCTGACGGTGCCCGACTATGACGTCGAGATGAGCAATTCGCGGTTCGTGAAACAGGGCGCCCTGACAGCCAGCGTCGCGCGGGCCAAGGCGATGACCAGCCGCCCCGTGGTGGCCGTAGGGCGGTTCACCGATCCCGACATGATGGCGCGGGTGATCCGCGACGGGACGCAGGACATGATCGGAGCCGCGCGCCCCTCTATCGCCGATCCGTTTCTGCCGGTGAAGATCCGCGAGGGGCGCAGTGCCGAGATCCGCGAATGCATCGGCTGCAACATCTGTTACGCCCATGACAGTCAGGGCGTGCCGATCCGCTGCACCCAGAACCCCACGATGGGCGAGGAATGGAGGATGGGCTGGCACCCCGAACGCCTGCCCCCTGCCCCTTGGCCTGCACGGATTCTGGTCGTCGGCGGCGGTCCGGCGGGGCTGGAGGCGGCGCGGGCGCTGGGGGCGCGCGGGCACGAGGTGATGCTGGCCGAGGCCAAGCGCGAGATGGGCGGTCGCGTGACGCTGGAAGCGTCCCTGCCCGGCCTGTCGGAATGGGCGCGGGTGCGCGACTGGCGGCTGGGACAGATCGAGAAAATGGAGACCGTGAGCCTTTATCCCGAGAGCCGGATCGCGCCGGAGGATCTGGAGGAGATGTCCATCGACCACCTGATCGTGGCCACCGGCGCGCGATGGGCCGAGGACACCATCGGGCGCAACAGCCCCGGCGGCCTTGTAACGGTGGACCCGGACATGATCGTCAGCGCGAACGATGTTCTGGCGGGCCGGTCCGTGGATGCGCAGCATATCGCGATCTACGACGACGACCACTATTACCACGGCTCGGTTCTGGCACTGGCCCTGCGCAAGGCGGGCCATGACGTGACGCTTGTCACCCCGGCCGGGCGGGCTTGCGAGTGGGGCACCTTCACGCAGGAACAATATGCCTCGAACAGCGCGCTGGTCGCCGCGGGCGTGCGGATCGTGACGAACCGGATCCTGACGCATGTGGAGGACGGCAGCGCACGGCTGACATGCCTCTTTGGCGGCGAGGATGTGGAACTGGCCTGCGACGCCGTTCTGCCCGTGACGCGGCGTATTCCCGACCGGGCGCTTTACGATGCCGTCAGATCCACCGATCACGGCCTGCAAAGCGTCACCCTGATCGGTGATGCCGAAGCGCCGGGGTTAATCGCCGCGGCAGTCTATTCCGGGCACCGCGTGGCGATGGAACTGGGCGAGGACGTGGACCTTGCCGCCCGCTACGGACGGCGCGAAACCTCAGTCTGAGGCCATCTGCGCGGTCACGTCCTCCAGCGCGTCCTCCAGCAGGTCGAACATCTCGTCCACCTGCGCCTCGGTAATCACCAGCGGCGGAGAGAACACGGCCATGTTGATCAGCGGCCGCACCAACAAACCGCGCTTGTCGCAGGCCTCGTCCAGCAGCGCGCCCAGCTTGCGCTCTGCCGCCAGCGATGTGCCGGGCGTATCCGGCCGCCCCTCGATACAGCCCAGCAGGCCCATGCCGCGCAGGTCCCCGACGATGGGGAACTTCTCCAGCGCGCGCAGACGGGATTGGAAATGCGGTGTGATTTCGCGGGTATGTTCGAGAATGCGCTCTTCCTCCATGATCTCGATATTCTTCAGCGCGGCGACACAGCAGACCGGATGCGCCGAGTAGGTGTAGCCGTTCGAGAAGAGCACGTTCTCGTCCGGCCCGGTCATCCGTTCCATCACGCTGTCGGAGATGATGCAGGCCCCGAGCGGCAGGTAGCCCGAGGTCAGTCCCTTGGCGCAGGTGATGATGTCGGGGGTGATGCCGAACACGTCTTCGGACGCGAACCAGTGACCCAGCCGGCCGAACGCAGTGACGACCTCGTCCGAGATGTAGAGGATATCGTGCTTGCGGCAGATCTCCAGCGTGCGCCTGTGATAGCCCTCGGGCGGGACGATGACTCCACCCGAACACAGGATCGGCTCGGCGATGAACGCGCCCACCTTCTCCGGTCCCACCTCCCGGATCATGTTTTCAAGGTCGGCGACCTTGGCATCGCACCACGCCTCGACGCTCATGCCCTCGGGGCGCACATAGGGGTTGATGTCGGGCAGGAAGCGTACAAGGCGTTTTTCCACGTCGAAACGGCTCTTGTCGCGTTCCTTGCCGGTGACGGTCGAGGCGAGGTACGTCGAGCCGTGATAGCCCTTTTCACGGGCGATGACGATTTTCTTGTCGGGCCGCCCCAGCGCATTGTTCATGAAGTGCATGGTGCGCAGGGCGGTATCGACGGCGGTGGAACCGCCGGTGGTGAAGAACACGTTGTTGAGATCACCCGGTGCCAGATCGGCGATCTTCTTGGCGAGGATCGTCGAGGGATCGGTCGTGGTGGTCCAGGGCGAGGTGTAAGGCAGCCGCATAACCTGTTCGGCAATCGCCGCGGCCATCTCCTTGCGGCCATATCCGATCTGGACACACCACATCCCGCCCGGCCCGTCGATATAGCGCTTTCCGTCGGCATCCCACAGATAGATGCCCTCGGCGCTTTCGATCGGATGATAGTCGCTCTCCTGCCAGGCATCCATCGCCGCCCAGGGGTGAAGCTGATGGTTGCGGTCCCATTCGTTCAGAAGGTCCGGCGAGGGTCCGTTGGTCATGTCGCGGGGAAGCGTTGTCATGTCGTGCTCTCCTTGGTCATCAAAACGCCCCGGGCGGTGTCGCGCGGGCGCGGTCATTGATGAAAAACGGTTTGGATTCAACGGTAACGGGCACCATGCGGCGGTTCCAGCGCCCCTCCTCGTTGACATAGATCTCGGCCCAGAGATCGCTGGTCTTGCTGTCTCCGAAGGGGGCCTTCAACTCTGCCAGGGCGATGTTGCGCTTGGCCGTGGGAGACCAGACGCCCGAGGTCACGTGCCCGACCTCGCGCCGCTTGCGGTGGTAGATCAGCGCGTCCTGCGCGGGTTTGAAACCGCCGATATCGAGCTTCACCAGGTGCGTGCGCGCGCCGTAGTCGCGGTGGGACAGCAGCGCGCGGCGGCCGTTGAAATGGCCCTTGTCGAAATCTACCATCCGCCCGAAGCCCAGTTCGAAGGGTGTCCGCCCGCGGTGCAGGCGCAAGGCGGCGTGCACCGGCTGGAAATCCATGCCCGCGGCCATGAAGCCCGCCTCGATCCGTGCGATATGCAGGGCGTCATAGCCGATTGCCCGCAGGCCCCAGTGACCGCCCGCGGCCCACAGCCTGTCCCAGAGCGCCAGCGCGGCCTCCCACGGCATCCAGAGTTCATAGCCCAGGTCCCCGGTGAACCCGGTGCGTGAAATCCAGAGGTCCGGTTCCACCTCGCGCAGGTCGAAAGGTTTCATGTCAGCCACGTCGAGCCCGGCGTCTTTCAGAACGGAAAAGGATGTGGGCCCCTGAAGCGAGAGGCCCGCGACCGTGTCGCTTTCGTCGGTCACCGCAACGTCGAAGCCGTCGGCGGCGTCGAGAAGCCAGCCGAACATGCGTTCCTGGCAGCACAGGCGGAACTCCGTGTCCGAGATGCGGAAGAGCGTGCCGTCGTCGATCAGCATCCCCTCTTCGTCGCACCACAGCGCGTAGCCGACCCGTCCTTCGCCGATCCGCCGCACGTCGCGCGTGACGACGCGGTTGATCATCGCCGGCGCCTCCGGGCCGGTGACGCGGTACTTGTGCATGGGCGAGATGTCGAACAGCGTCGCCTGGTTGCGGATCGCGAAATATTCGAACTCGGCCGTGTCGAGTACGGTGGGCGACATGTAGCCGGCCCAATCCATCCATCCCCGCGCATGGCTCAGCGCGTCGAGCCGGTCATGGAAAGGTCCGGGGATCAGGCCGATGGGCACGGTGCTGGCGGGTCTTTGGGTCATGCCGGTATTCCGTCTGTCAGCAGCCGTCGCGCGGCGTTGCGCCCGGGCGATCCGGTGACGTTCCCGCCCGGATGGGCCGAGGCGCCGCAGAGATAGTACCCCCCGATCCCGAAAGCATAGCGCGACAGACCGTTCACCGGCCGGACGGTCAGCACCTGGTCGATGCCCATCTCGCCATGGTGCCAATGCCCCCCCGGCGCCCCCGTGGCCGCCGCGATGTCGTCGGGCGTCAAAAGTGTCTGGTGGATGATCAGGCCGGACAGGCCGGGCATGTAGGTCTCTAGCGTGTCGATTGCCCTGGCGGTCAGGTCGTCGCGGACGGCAGGGGTCCATCCGCCCTCGGGGGCGAAGGGCACGTAGCTGACGATGGCCGACAGGACCTGCCGACCCTGGCCGCAAAGCGATGGGTCGGTCAGCGACGGCATCACCGCCTCGATCACCGGCGCGTCGGAGGCCCGGCCGTATTTCACCGGATCGAAGGCGCGTTCGACATGAGCCGCCGAAGGTGCCACGATCAGCCGCCCGGCCTTTTGCGCGTCGCTCAGCCCCGGCATGTCCGGCACATCGCTCAGGACAAGGTTCAGCTTCGCCGCCGTTCCCTTGGTGCGCATGTTGCGCAGGCGGCGGGTGGCCTCGATGTCGAAATGCGCGGGTCCGGCCAGTTGCATCGTCGCCTCTGCCCCGAGACTGGACAGCACCGCGCCGGCCTGCAAGACCGTGCCGTCCTCCAGCGTCACGCCCTGCACGCGGTCGCCCTCGACGTCGACGGAGGCCACGCCGGTGCCGCATCGCAGGGTCGCGCCCGCACCGGTGGCCGCGCCCTCGAACGCGCCGAAGCCGCCCATGGGCCAGGCCGCGTCGCAGCCCTGCCCCATCCGGTACATCAAGGTAAACACGGACCCCGGAGCCCGCGGGCCGCTGAACGCACCGCGCACCGCGTCGGCGGCCAGCGCCCCGGCGACGGGGCCGTCGGGCAACTCGTCCAGCAGCAAGTCATAGGCGTTGGACAGCACGATCCGCAGGAACTCCCGCATGTCGTCG
Source organism: Roseovarius sp. MMSF_3350 (assembly GCF_030733425.1). Lineage (GTDB taxonomy): Bacteria > Pseudomonadota > Alphaproteobacteria > Rhodobacterales > Rhodobacteraceae > Roseovarius. The sequence goes on along the minus strand of NZ_JASHIZ010000004.1, from coordinate 26,370 downwards.
CGGCCCAGACGCTTGAGGTTCAGACCCAGCTTCGCCAGCCCGCCGAGATCACGCAGGCTGGCCATGCTGGCGAGACCTTCGGCGATAGTGGGCGGTGGCTTGTCGGACAGCTGACCCAGCAGCGCGGCGAAACGCACCAGCCGCGCGTCCAGCGCCTCGAAGGCCGAGGCATCGGGATGCAGGGTTCCCTCGGCGCGGCGCAAGGTACCACCGCGTATTTCGGCATGGAATCCGTCGGGCGACAGCGCGATCGTCGGCAACGGCTGCGCGTCAAAGGCCACGCCTGTGTCTTTCGCGACCGCGGGGCTGAGGTTGTAGAGCAGATGCGCGATCTCGGGGCCGGTCGCTCCGCCGCCAAAGTCTGTCATACGTGCCATGCCGCCCGCCTGCGCGGCCTTCTCGACCACGCAGACCCGCTTGCCCTTGCGCGCCAGCACGGTGGCCGCGGTCAGGCCATTATGCCCCGCGCCGATCACGATCACGTCGAACCGGGCGCTCATGCCGCGACCTTCGGCATCGCGCGCCCCTTGCCCGCCCGGCGCAGGATCTCGCGCGCGGCGTTTGCTCCCGGGGCGGCCATGACACCGCCGCCCGGATGGCTGGACGAGCCGACCATGAACAGGCCCTCGATCGGCGTGGAATAATCCGAGTAGCCCGGCACGGGCCGGTTGAACAACAGCTGGTCGAAGGTGAGTTCGCCCTGAAAGATGTTGCCCTCGGTCAGGCCTACCTCGGATTCGATATCCAGAGGCGTGCGGACCTCGGCGTGCACGATCCGCTGGCGGATGTCCGGCATCGCCTGTTCCATCTTGTCATAGACGCAGTTCGCCAGCGCGGCACGGGTCGTGTCGTTCCAGTTCCGGCCCGAGCGCACGCCGTCGACCTTTAAATCGTACGGGGCATACTGCACGAAGACGGTCATCATGTGCTTGCCCGGCGGGGCCATCGTCGGGTCGATCTGGCTGGGGATCAGCATGTCGAAATAGGGCTCGGCCGACCAGCGCCCGTCCTTCCAGTCGTCGTATCCGCGCTCGAGCTCGGCCAGCGAGGTCGAGCAATGCAGGTCTCCGCGCAGGAACGGCGCGCCCTCGGGGGCGGCGGGAAACTCGGGCATTCGGTCCAGCGCGATGTTCAGCTTGGCCGAGGAGCCGCGGATCTTGAATCGTTTTACGGCTTTCGTGAAATCCTCGGGCACATCGGCCGGGTCGACATGGTGCAGGAAGGTGCGTTTTACGTCCATGTTCGATGCCACGATAGGCGCATCGAAGGTGTCGCCATTCTCAAGCGCCACGCCGATGACCTTGCCGTCCCTGACGCGGAAACTGTCGAGGCCCGAGCCGGTTCGGATCGTGCCGCCCGCCTCCTCGAACGCCAGCCCGAGCGCGCGGGAAATCGCCCCCATGCCGCCACGGGCAAAGCCCCAGGCCCCGATCGCCCCGTCCACGTCGCCCATGTAGTGATGCAAAAGGACATAAGCCGTGCCCGGCGAATAGACGCCCAGCCCGGTGCCGATGATGCCGGAGCCGGCTAGGTGCGCCTTGATCAGGTCGCTTTCGAAATGTTCGTCGAGGAAATCGCCGATGGACATGGTCCAGAACCGGATCGTCTCGCCCAGTTCCTTGGCGCCCAGCCCATGCGCCTGCTTGACCAGGAACGCCAGTTCGCCAAGGTCGCGGGGATGCAGCGAAGTGGGATCGGGCGCGTTGCGCAACAGGAAAGGCCGGATGAACCGGCACTGGCGCATCACGGTTTGCGAGAACCGCGCATAGGCGTCGACATCGCGCGGGCTGTGGCGCGCGATCTCACGCTCCAGCGCATTGTGATCCGACATGTACGCGAAATAGTCGTTGTCGCGGGTAAAGGTCGCCCCGCCCTCGTAAGGGATCACCTGCAAGCCGAAGCGCGGCAACTCAAGGTCGCGCACGATCTCGCGCCGCAGCAGCGAACAGACATAGGAACAGTTGGAATAGGTCCAGCCCTCATGCAGCGAGCGGCTGACCGCCGCGCCGCCGATCCAGTCGTTCTTTTCCACGATCAGCGTCTTCAGGCCGGCCTTCGCAAGATAACACCCCGTGGTCAGCCCGTTATGGCCCGCCCCGACGATGATCGCGTCGTATGTCTGCACGGTCATGCGCCGTCTCCCTGAGCTTCGCAATGAGTCTTAGCGAAGCGGCGATTTCTCGTAAAGTTTTTTTGAGCGCTCAAACAAAAACAATTAGAATGACAATGTGGTGCTGGTATGGAAAAAACGGCAGCACCCTGCGGAGGAATGGGATTTGACTGAAGAAACGACCAAAAGCTCGGCCAAGCCACGCAAGGAGCGCAAGGCGAACGCGGACAAGCGCCGGCGGCAGTTATTGGAGGCGACGCGCCGCTCGATCATCGAGCACGGGCTGGCCAGGACGACACTTGCCACCGTCGCGGCAGAGGCCGGCCTGTCGCAGGGCGTGGCGGTGTTTTACTTCAAGTCCAAGAACGGCTTGCTGGTCGAAACCCTGCGCGCGCATTACGAGTTTTACGACGATACATGGCGCGCCGCGCTCGAGCGTGCGGGCCCTGACCCCAGGGACCGCCTGATGGCGCTGATCGCGGCGGATTTCTCACCCGATGTCTGTTCCCCGGAATCGCTCTCGCTGTGGTTCGCCTTCTGGGGCGAACAGACCTTCGTGCCGCAATATGCCGAGATCTGCCGAGAGTTCGACCGCGACAGGGTTGCCGCGATACGCGAAGTCTGCGGTGAGTTGATGACCGATGCGCGGGAGGAAGAGGTCAATCAAGTGGCTCAATGGATCGACACGCTGACCGACGGCTTCTGGCAGAACCTGCACCTTCAGCCCAACCGGATGACGCCTGCGGACTGTCTCGAATCGACCCGCGCCATGATCGACGCATTGATCTGACCTGTCTACTGCCAGGCCCGGCAGTGCCCCGCGCGAAGAATCTTATGTGAGCGTCCTACAGAGATCAGCCGTTCCGGCGATCGCGTACGAGACACTCGACGAAATCGGCGAAGACCGCGTCGTTGATATGGGCGTCGAGCCGGTGGAGCTGATGGGTCTCCGACACGTCGAACGCCGCCTCCAGCGTCTCGAACAGGGCTTCGTCCGCCTGCGGATTCCAGAAGGCCTCGTCCGGTGCGTCGAGCGCGGAAACACCGCCCAGCGGCAGCACGAGATCCACCGGCCCGGGCGAGGCGTTCAGCTTGGCCGCCAGCCACCGCGCCATTTCCGCGTTCTCGTCCGGGGTCGTCCGCATGAGGGTGATGTTGGCATTGTGGACAAAGAACTGCCGGCCTTCATACCGGTCCGGCACCGTCTCGCGCGGGCCGAAGTTCACCATGTCGAGCGCGCCGCAGGACCCGATCCACGGAATGCCGGTCCGCGCCAGCACGTCAAAGCGCTCGGGTCCCGCCGAGCATATGCCGCCCATCAGGTGATCCGCGACCTCGGTGGTGGTGACATCGACGATGGCCGTGACCATGCCACTGTCGCCGATGGCCTCCAGTGCCCGGCCGCCCGCGCCGTTGGCATGAAACACGATGCAGTCGAACTCGTTATCCAGCCGTGCGCGAAGCTGCCGGACGGCTTTCGTCGTCACGCCGAACATTGACAAGGCGAGCGCAGGACGCGTGTCGCCGGTCGTGTCGGCGTGGTTGCCTGCGGCCATGCCGGCGATGGCCTGCGCCGCGTTTGCCAGAATGCGCCGCGAGACCGTGTTCAGCCCGGCGATATCGGTCACCGGGAACATCATCGTCAGGTCCGAGACGCCGACATAGCCGGATGTGTCACCGGAAGCGACAGTCGACACCATCAGCTTGGGCAGCCCCAGAGGCAGCGCGCGCATCGCCGGTGTGATGAGCGAGGTGCCGCCCGAGCCGCCCAGCCCGATGATGCCGGCGATATCTGAGCGGGTCGCCACGAAGCGGGTCAGCGCCTCGGACATGGCGATGACCGCCCTGCCCCGGTCCCCGGCCTCGAAGATGCGCGAAGCGCCATCGGGATGGTGCGCGGCAACGTCGGCGGCGGGAATATCGGCAGCGGCGGGGGTGGCCGTGGTACCGACATCGACGGTCGTGACGGCCATGCCCGTTTCGCGGATAATCCCGGCGACATAGGCCAACTCCTCGGCCTTGGTGTCGAAGGTGCCGACGACGTAGACGCGGGCGGCTGTCACCGCCGGACCTCGCGCCCGTGGATCACGTCCTCGGTGCCCTCGAAGGCAAAGCGGAACGTGTCGGAAACGGTCTGGTGCACCTCGGCCGCGTCGGCGTCGTCCACCTCGTATTCGGCCCACCATTCGCCGAAGGTCCGGCCGCCCTCGGTGATTGGTTTCAGGGTCATTTCCGAGACGTAGTTGCGTACCGGCAGCGTGGCCTCGAGAATGCAATAGCAGCAACGGTATTCGCGGTCGGACAGGGTCAGCAGCTGCTCGCGGATATGGCCGCCGTCATGGGTGTAAAAGTTGCGCACGCAGCCGATCTTGTCGGACGGCAGACCGTCCTCGATTTCGCTTTTGCTGAAGAAGCGGTGATAGCGCGGCAGCGCGTTGAAATCGCGCAGCACGGCCCATGCCTTTTCGATCGGCGCGTCGATGACGGCGCTGATGTAAACTCTCGCCATGGTCTCCTCCCTTGATGACCTATTTCAGTTTCAGCGCTTTGAACGCCTCGATATTCGACTTGATCGCGGTCTCGACCGGCAAACGCTCGACGCTGGACGCGCCATAAAAGCCGTTGCAATGTTCACTATGCTCGAGAACGAAGGACACGTCATCGGGGGTGGCGATCGGGCCGCCATGGGCGATGATGATGATGTCCTTGCGGACCTTTCTGGCGGCCTCGGCGCATTCGTCGATCAGGCGCACCGAGTCCTCGAGCGATTTCGACGTGGTGGCGCCGATGGTGCCGCCGGTGGTCACGCCCATGTGCGGCACGATGATGTCCGCGCCGGCCTTGGCCATGTCTGTCGCCTGATCCGGGTCGAAGACGTAGGGTGTCGTCAGCAGGTCGATCTCGCGCGCCTGACGGACCATGTCCACCTCGGAGGCGTAGTTGATGCCCGTCTCCTCCAGGCTGACACGGAAGGTGCCGTCGATGATGCCGACGGTCGGAAAGTTCTGTACGCCGGAAAAGCCCAGTTCCTTCAGCTCGCGCAGGAACTTGGGCATGATGACGAAGGGATCGGTGCCGTTGACGCCCGCGATCACCGGTGTCGTCTTGCAGACGGGCAGCACCTCGAGCGCCATTTCCTTGACGATCTCGTTGGCGTTGCCATAGGCCAGCAGCCCCGCAGAAGAGGCCCGGCCCGCCATGCGGTAGCGGCCGGAATTGTAGACGATGATCAGGTCGATCCCGCCGGCCTCTTCGCTTTTGGCCGAAATGCCTGTGCCCGCGCCGCCGCCCACGATGGGCACCCCGTCCGCGATCTGCCTGTTCAGGCGCTCCAAAATCTTGGAGCGGTCAATTCGTGGCATTCTCGTTTTCCTTTTCGTCATGTGAAGCCTTGGCGTCGCGGCGCTCGGAGAGCACTGCGTGGAGTTCGCCCACGATCCCCCTGCGGAACAGCAGGACGCAGCCGATGAAGATCCCTCCGACCATGATGGTGACCCATCCCCCCAGCGCGTCGAAATAATGGTAGAGCGAAGAGATGAGCGCCGCGCCGAGCGCCGGACCGAGAACCGAGTTCATGCCGCCCAGCAGCGTCATCAGGATCACGTCGCCGGACATGCTCCAGTGCACGTCGCGCAGCGAGGCGACCTGGTAGATGATCGCCTTGAGAGACCCGGCCAGACCCGCCAGCGCGGCAGAGAGAGTGAAGGCGAGGATCTTGTACCGCGCGACCGGAAAGCCGAGCGATTTCGCCCGTGGTTCGTGTTCGCGGATCGCGCGCAGCACCTCGCCGAAGGGCGAGTGCACGATACGGTGGACAAGGGCCAGCCCGGCCAGCGTCAGAACCATCACCACGAAGTAGAGCGTCAGATCGTTTTGCAGGTCGAGCACGCCCAGAAGCACCCCGCGCGGGATCTGCTGCATCCCGTCCTCGGCATGGGTCCAGGGCAGTCGCAGGAACAGGAAATAGACCAGTTGCGACAGCGCAAGCGTGATCATGGCCAGGTAGATCCCCGATCGCCGCGTCGCCAGCGCGCCGAAGATCGCGCCCATCACCGCCGCGCTGGCGACCCCGGTCAGCAGGCCGATCTCCGGCGGAAGGCCCTGTTCCTTGAGCATGTAGCCGCAGAAGTAGGCGGCGCTGCCGAAAAACGCCGCGTGGCCGAAGGAGAGGATGCCGGTGTGCCCCAGAAGGATATTGAATGCGCAGGCAAAGAGCGCCAGGCACAGGACCCGCATCACGAAGACAGGATAGATCACCTGCGGATAGAACGGCACGAGGATCAGGGCCAGCAGAATACCTGCGCCCAGCACCAGGAAAAGCGCGCGGCTCATCTCAGCCCTCCTCCCGGCCAAAGAGGCCGGCAGGCCGGACCAGCAGGACGATTGCCATGATGAGAAAGACGATGATGGTGGAGGCCTCGGAGTAGAACACCTTGGTCAGCCCCTCGATCACGCCCAGCATCAGCCCGGTGATCGCCGCGCCCGAGACCGAGCCCAGCCCGCCGATCACGACGATGGCGAAGACGATGATCACCAGTTCCGAGCCCATCGACGGGCTGACATTCTGGATCGGTGCCGCCAGGACCCCGGCGAGCGCGGCCAGCGCCACGCCTGCGCCATAGGTCAGGGTCATCAGCAGCGGCACGTTGATCCCGAAGGACTGCGTCAGGTGCGGCCGTTCGGTTGCCGCGCGCAGCTTTGCGCCCATGGAGGTCCGTTCGATCACCAGCCACGTCGCGACGCAGATCGCCACCGCCGCGCCGATCACGAACAGCCGGTATATCGGCATGAACATGAAACCGAGATTCACCGCGCCGCGCAACTGGTCGGGCGCGGTATAGATCTGGCCGGACGAGCCGAAGGCAACCGTGAAGCCGCCCTCGATCACCAGCACCATACCGAAGGTCAGAAGCAGGCCGTAGATCGGATCGAGCCCGTAGATGCGGCGCAGCAGGAGCCTTTCGGCGACGACGCCCAGCACGCCCACGATGAGCGGCACGATGAAGATCGCGCCCCAATAGCCGATTCCCAAGGTGTCGAGCAGCAGGAACGACAGGAACGCGCCCATCATGAAAAACGCGCCGTGTGCGAAATTCACGACCTTCACGATTCCGAAGATGATGGCGAGGCCGAGGCTCAGGACAGCATAGAAGGCACCGTTGACGATGCCGAGCATGATCTGCCCAGTCAGTGCGACAAGCGGCACCCCGAAAATCTCGATCATCGGCCCTCCCACTCGGCCACCCTTGGGCAGCGCGACCCGGCGCGCCGTACTTTTACTGTTACCCACTTTACTGTCGCGCCAAAGGCCGAAACAATGGTCACCATGCACGATAAACTATCCGAAACCCACATCGTAGGCGAGGACACGCATCAGCGGATCGTCCGCGCCGAAGACTGTCCGCTGCTGGCCCGGCGGCTGTTGTCGCATGTGGGCGTGGGCGATGCCGCGCCGCCCTACCGGGTGGTGCGCACGAACCTCAGCGGGGCATACCTGCACGCCTGTCTGGGCGGCGAGGGGCGGATGCTGCTGGACGGTCGCTGGCGACCGCACCGCGCGGGGATGGTGACCCTCGCACCGGCCCACGTGCTGCACGCCTTTCACGCGGTACCGGGCAAGCGGTGGCAATATTGCTGGGTCCGCTACATGCCGCAGTCCCCCCGGTCAGCCATCGAGGGGATGACGCCGCTGGTCAGCCGGGTGGATCCCAAGCCGCTGTCGGATGCGATCCTGGGGCTGTACCACGAGGTGAACAGCGGCGGTGACATCGCGGCGACGGCCCTCTGGATCGACCTGATCGAGCATTACGTGAAACGCTACACCGAGCCGCTGCGCAACGAGGAACGGCTCAGCAGGCTGTGGGCCGAAGTCACGGCGGACCTGGGCCACTCCTGGACGCTTGACCAACTGGCCGCCATCGCCGGCATCAGCGGAGAGCACCTGCGCCGTCTGTGCCAGACCCGGCTGGGCCGCAGCCCGATGCAGCAATTGACCTACCTGCGGGTGCAGCAGGCCGCGCAAGTGCTGGCCACGACCGACCGGCGAGTGGAGGACGTGGCCTTCGAGGTCGGATATCAGAACCCCTTCGCCTTTTCGAATACGTTCAAGCGAATGACCGGCTTCCGGCCCTCGCGGTTTCAGCGCGGGCGAAAGCCGCCGGAGGCCAAGGGCGCCTGAAGCGGCTCAGGCGCTGAGCTGCGCGCTGATCCGGTCGAAGTCGGCCAGCAGCGTGGCGTTGTCGAAGGTCTCTGCCACGTGGCCACGGTCTATGACATAGTGCCGGTCCGCCACGGTGGAGGCGAAGCGCACGTTCTGTTCCACCATCAGGATGGTATAGCCCCGCGCCTTGAGATCCGCGATGGCGGCGCCGATCTGCCGGACCACGACGGGAGCCAGCCCCTCGGTCGGTTCGTCCAGCAGCAGAAGGCGCGCGCCGGTCCGCAGGATGCGCCCGATGGCGAGCATCTGCTGTTCGCCGCCCGACAGCTTGGTGCCCGGGCTGCTCATCCGGTCCTTGAGACCGGGGAACAGCGTCAGGATCTCTGCCACGCTCATCCCGCCCTCGGCCACGATGGCCGGCAGGACGAGGTTTTCCTCGGCGGTGAGGCTGGCGTAGATGCCCCGGTCCTCGGGACAGAAGGCGACGCCGGTGCGGGCGATCCGGTGCGACGGCAGCGCCGAGGTGTCGGTCCCGTTGATGACGATCGAACCGGCCCGGCGGGAGACCATGCCGACAATGGAGCGCAGGGTCGTGGTTTTTCCCGCGCCGTTACGGCCGAGCATGGTCACCAGTTCGCCGGCGCGGACATCCAAGGTGATGTCGTACAGCGCCTGGCTGGGCCCGTACCAGGCCTGCAGGTTCGAAATGTCCAGAACGGTCCGTGTGGTGGTTTCTGCCTGCGCTTCAGACATGGGTGCCCCCCAGGTAAGCCTCGATCACATCCTGGTTCGCGGCAACGCTGGCATAGTCGCCCTGGGCCAGGACCCGGCCCCGGGCCAGCACGGTGACCTCGTCGCAAATCTCGGAGACGATGCCGAGATTGTGTTCGACCATCAGGACCGAGCGGCCCCGGGCGGCATCGTGGATCAGCCGTGTGATACGGTCCACGTCCTCGATCCCCATGCCGGCGGTCGGCTCGTCCAGCAAGATCACTTCGGGTTCCAGCGCGAGGGTCGTGGCGATCTCCAGCGCCCGGCGATGGCCATAGGACAGGTCCCCGGCAGCGACCTCGGCCAGGTGCTGGATTCCGACGCTGTCGAGGTGCTCCATCGCCGTGTCGCGGTTTACCCGAAGGGCGGATTTGCGGGTCCAGAAGTCGTAGGATTCGCCGCGTTGGCGTTGCAATGCCAGCATGACGTTCTCGAGCGCCGTCATGCTGTTGAAGACTGCCGAGATCTGGAAAGACCGCACCATACCCAGACGCGCGATGGAGCCAGGGTCGAGCGAGGTGATGTCGCGACCGTTGAACCGGATTGCGCCCGAACTGGGCGTCAAAAACTTGGTCAGAAGATTGAAGCAGGTGGTCTTGCCCGCGCCATTGGGGCCGATCAGGGCGTGGATGCTCCCCCTGCGAAGCGCGAGATCGACGCCGTCCACGGCCTTGAAGGCACCGAAGCTCTTGGTGAGCCCTTGGGCTTCCAGCACGTTGGCGGTCGTGGGGGCGGTCATGGATGTCTCGCAGGAACGTGGGGCGATGCGGGGCCGCGCAATGCCCAGAGCTATCAGCCGTTGTCACCCGTCACAAGGTAACACGTGCTCTGGTCCAGAGGGCGGAACGCTTCTTCGGCCGGGATGGTGGACACTGCCTTGAGGTAATCCCATTCGCCCTCGGCCTCGTCCGGCGTCTTGACCTGCCACAGGTACATGTCGTGCATCATCCGGCCGTCTTCGCGGATGTAGCCGTCCTTGGCGAAGAAGTCGTTGATCGGCATGGACCGCATCGCCTCGGACACGGCGCCTGACTCGTCGGTGCCGGCCTTCTCGATCGCGCGCAGATAGTGCATGGTGGACGAATAGTTCGCGGCCTGGCTCATGTTGGGCATCGAGCCGACACGGTCGAAGTACCGTTGTGCGAACTCGCGCGATTCCTCGTTCATGTCCCAGTACCAGGCGTTGGTCAGCATCAGACCCTGCGCCGCTTCCAGCCCGATGGAGTGCACGTCGTTGAGCCACAACAGCAAGGCGGCGAGTGTCTGGTTCTGGGTCAGGCCGAATTCGGCGGCGGCGTTGATCGCGTTGACCGCGTCACCGCCCGTCGAGGCGATGCCGATGATCTCCGCCCCCGAGGACTGCGCCTGCAGCATGTAGGACGAGAAGTCGCTGGCCGAGAGCGGGTGACGGGCCGAGCCCAGCACCTCGCCGCCGGCGTTCTCGACCACCTCGGTCACCTGCTCTTCCAGGCCGATGCCGAAGGCGAAATCGACAGTCAGGAAAAACCAGGTCAGCCCGCCGTCCTCGACGACGGCCTTGCCGGTGCCATGGGCCAGGGAATAGGCGTCATAGGCGTAGTGGATGGCGTAGGGCGAACACACGTCATTGGTGATGCCGATGTTCGAGGCGCCGTTCACGATGATGTGGCGCTCGGCCTCCTTGGCCACCGCCGCCACGGCCAAGGCCGCGCCGGAGTTGGACAGGTCGTTGATCATGTCGACGCCCTCGACGTCGAACCACTCGCGCGCCTTGGCAGCCGCGGTGTCGGCCTGGTTGAGGTGGTCCGAGAAGATCACCTCGATCGGCGCGCCAAGAACTTCGCCGCCGAAGTCCTCGGCTGCCATGCGCACGGCCTCGACCGCGCCCTCCCCCGCAAGATCGCTGTAAATGCCGCTCATGTCAGTAAGCACACCGATCCGGACGACATCGTCCGAAACTTCGGCCTGCGCCGCCGCAGCGGCGGTGACACAGGCACATGACGCCATCAGACGCCCAATCATTCCACGCATTCTTTCCTCCTCCTCAGGTTAGAATCTCGTATCGGTCCCGTAGTATTTTCCACCATGTTACCGTCTCGTGGGCCAGTCACCATGTGCATTCCGCAAGATAAAATATCCGAAACACACATAACCGCCGACGCTGTTCCGCCCCGCCCGTCAGAGTGTCCCTTGCCCAAGGCGAGAGACGCTCACGCGTGAAATGCTCAGTGAGGGTCCATTGGACACAGATCGGCCCTTGGTCGGAAAGCGCGCGCAGGCACAGCGGAGAGGAATCCACAGCAGAGATTTCGCAAGGCTGCTTTCACCGTTTCGAGTCGATGCCCGGTCCGAGCCGTCACTGCCATGCCACGCGATCAGGAACGGACCTATGCCGAACCGCGAACTTGCAAGAGCCCGCTCTGACCGGCAATGCGTCCGCAGCGGAAACCGGCCCCGGCACTGTCTTCCCCTGCCCCGCCAACGCTGTTCATTCCGCCAGCGCGCGCATCACTTCGATCAGGTCGGATTTGCCCTCGAAGCCGATGCCCGGCAGGTCGGGCATGAGGATGTGCCCCTCCTCGACCTGCACGCCATCGGGGAAGCCGCCGTAGGGTTGGAAAAGATCCGGGTAGCTTTCGTTCCCGCCGAGCCCCAGCCCCGCGGCGATGTTCAGTGACATCTGGTGGCCGCCATGCGGGATGCAGCGCGACGGGGACCAGCCGAGTTCATCAAGGACATCGAGCGTGCGCAAATATTCGACAAGCCCGTATGACAGCGCACAGTCGAATTGCAGCCAGTCCCGGTCGGGCCGCATCCCGCCATGGCGGATCAGGTTGCGCGCGTCCTGATGCGAGAACAGGTTTTCACCGGTCGCCATGGGACCGGGGTAGAATTCGGCCATCGTGGCCTGAAGCCGGTAGTCCAGCGGATCACCGATCTCCTCGAACCAGAAGAGCGGGTATTGCCGCAGCATCTTGGCATAGGCGATCGCGGTCTCTAGATCGAAGCGTCCGTTGGCATCCACCGCCAGCTGCGCCTCGGAGCCGATTTCGGTCAGCACCGCCTCGATCCGGCGCTGGTCTTCGTCGATGGACGCGCCGCCGATCTTCATCTTCACGACGGTGTAGCCGCGGTCGAGATAGCCGCGCATCTCATTGCAGAGCGCGGTGTCATCCTTGCCCGGATAGTAGTAGCCCCCGGCGGCATAGACGAAGACGCGCGGGTTTGCCTCCCGCCCCTTGCGGTCGGCCAGCAGGCGGAACAGGGGCTTTTCCTCGATCTTGGCGATGGCGTCCCAGACGGCCATGTCGATGGTGCCGACCGCGACCGAGCGTTCGCCGTGGCCGCCCGGCTTTTCATTCTGCATCATGGCCGCCCAGATCCTGTGCGCGTCCAGATTGCTGCCGTCATCGTTCAGAAGCGATGCGGGGTCGGCCTCGAGGATGCGGTCGCGGAAGCGCTCGCGGATAAGACCGCCCTGGCCGTAACGGCCATTGGAATTGAAGCCATAGCCGACCACCCGGCGTCCGTCCCTGACCACGTCCGTCACGACGGCCACCAGACTTGCCGTCATCTTGCTGAAGTCGATGTAGGCGTTGCGGATGGGCGACGAGATCGGCTTGGTCACCTCACGGATATCAACGATTTTCAAAGGCACTTTCCTTGTTCGGGTTTGCTGTCGCCTTGCCGCGTTCGATACGCAGCTTATCGGAACACCGGCCACGGATGCCAGTGCCGGTGGACCGGGACTCTACCGCAGAAGCTTCTCGAAGGCGTCTTCGGGCGGAAGCTCTATGCTGCCGGGAGGCAGGCCGAGGAGCCTTTCATAGGTTTGTCGCTCGGCCCGCACTCGCTGGTGCAGTCTATCCCGCGCCTCGGCAAGCCGTCCCGCGCGTGCTGCCTGTTGCAGTTCGATGAACTTCAGCCACCTCGTGCGCGCCACGCGGAGGAAGAGGTCTGCGGTCAGGTCCACATCCGCAAGGTCGAAGGCGCGGCGCTCCATCCCTTCGGAAAGGATCTCTTTCAGAATCGGAAGCGTTCGGCGCTCGGTTTCCCGGCTCAGCCCCAGAAAGATCGGTCCGTTGCCGGGGCGCATGGCCAGGCTCACGATGCCGATGATCTCGTCGCTGTGATCCAGTTCCCACTGAATGGCGTCGTGAAGAAACATCGAGATGCGGTCGACGAATCCTTTCCCGGACCTGTTCATCCCCGATCTTGCGGCAGCGCTTGCCGCATCCGCGAAGCGGAGCACCAGCGCCGTGAGGACATCATCCTTCGATGAGAAATGGTGATAGAAGCCGCCCCTGGAAATGCCCGCGGCATCGAGGATGTCGTTGATCGTGACCTCTTCCCACCCCTGCCTGGCCAGAAGCTGCGCGGCGGCATCCAGAATCGCGGCCTGACGCTTGTCTGCCGACATTCGCTCACGTCGCGCCGCGGATTTCTCGTCCGGTTGCATCGTCCCGGCTCTCCCACTACATACCGACTGTCGGTATATAAGCGCGCCGACGAAGACATGACAACCCTGTGCCTGGAACACCCTCATGCCCGAACATTCCGATGTTGCGCCAACCACCGAGCAAAAAGACATGCGCCGCGACCGCGGCGCCTCGAGATCGTTCTGGATGGCCTGCGCGATCCTGGCCGCGATCATCGCGTGGATGGGCAGCGGTTTTTTCGCCGAGCAGGAGACAGGACCGGCACAAACCGCGGTGGCGCCACCGCCTCCCCCGTCGGTCGTGGTGCGCAATTCGACCGCCGGTAGCGTACAGCTCAGCTTCAGCGCACAGGGGCAGGCCCTGCCCGAACGCGACACCGACATCGTGACGGAGACGGCCGGGACCGTGGTCGCGCTGCCCGTGCGCAAGGGACAGATGGTGGAGCGCGGCGCGGTCATCGCCCAGCTTGACGCCAGCCGCGCCGAAGCGGCTCTGTCGCAGGCACAAGAGGAGCAAAGCCGCGCTCGGCGCGAACTGGACAACGCAACCACGCTGCTCGACCGCGGGGCGGGCACTGTGGACAGGGTCGCCGAGGCGCGCGCCGCTCTGGCTGCGGCGGAGGCGCAGGTCTCGTCGGCGCAGGAGACGCTTTCGAACTTTACCGTTGTTGCGCCCTTCGACGGCAGCATCGAGAACCTGCTGCTCAACGACGGAGAATATGCCGCCGCGGGAACCGCGGTGGCGCGGATCGTCGACAGCGACCCGATAACGGTGGCGATCCAGATTCCGCAGCAATCGCGGGAAAGGATCGAAGTCGGCCAGAGCGCGCAGGTCCGCTTCATCACCGGGCAGACCCGCGAGGGCGTCGTCGAGTTTGTCGCGAGTGCCGCCTCGCCCGAAACCCGCACCTTTCTGGCCGAGGTCAGGATCGACAACCCCGATGGCGCCATCAGACCCGGCGTGTCTGCAGAGGTGACCATCCCGACGCGCGAGGAAACGGCGCATTTCGTCGAAGCCTCGGTGGTCTCGCTCAGCCCCGAGGGCACCACCGGGATCAAGACGGTCGAGGACGATGTCGTGCGCTTTCACGAGGTGGACCTCATCAAGGCCGAGATCGGCGGACTCTGGGCGACGGGTCTGCCGGAGACGGCGCAGATCATCACGGTGGGCCAGGGCTTCGTGCGCGCCGGCGAGACCGTCCGCACACAAACAGAGGCAGCGCTGGAGGATCAGCCCGCCTCGGCCGCGGACAATGACGAGGCGAACCGATGAACGCCCTGATCGATGCCGCATTCTCGCGCACGCGCTTTGTCCTGCTGGCCTTCGGGATGATCCTGGCATTCGGCGCCATCTCCTACATTGCGATCCCGAAGGAGGCGAACCCGGAGGTTCCGCTGCCGCTCGTCTACGTCTCGACCGGGATCGACGGGATCAGCCCCTCGGACGCCGAGCGCCTCCTTCTCGAGCCGATGGAGGCCGAGTTCGGGGCCATCGAGGGCCTTCAGAAGATGTCGAGCGAGGCCGCGGAGGGGTTTGCCAGCGTCCAGCTCGAGTTCCAGGCGGGCGGAGACATCGAAGAAGCGCTGCGCAAGGTGCGGGAAGCGGCCGACAACGTCGAGAGCGACCTGCCCGAGGACGCACGCGATCTGAACCTGACAGAGGTCAACACCGCCCTCTTCCCGGTCATTACCGCGACGCTGTCGGGCCCCGTGCCGGAACGGACGCTCAACGACCTGGCGGAAGACGCGCGGCGCGAGATCGAGGCGCTTCCGGGCATTCTGGAAGTCGAGATCGGGGGCGAGCGCGAGGAGTTCCTGGAAGTTCTGATCGACCCCACGGTCTTTCAGACATACAACCTGAACCTTGAAAGCCTGACGAACCAGCTTCAGCGCAATAACCAGCTGATCGCGGCTGGAGCCATCGACACCGGCGGCGGGCGCGTGGTGTTGAAGGTACCGGGCCTCATCCAGGACATGGACGATATCCTCCAGATGCCCGTCAAGGTCGAGGACGACACCGTGGTGACATTCGCGGACGTGGCCACCGTTCGACGGACGTTCGAAGAGCCGACGGGGTTCGCGCGGATCGACGGCCAGCCGGCCTTGTCGCTCGAGGTCGTCAAGCGCTCGGGCGCAAATGTCATCGACACGGTGGCCGAGGTGCGCGCCACGATCGAACAGCTAAGCCGGGACTGGCCCGACAGCGTCCGCGTGACCTATCTGCAGGACCAGTCGGAAGAGGTGAAGACCCTGTTGTCGGACCTTGAATCCAACGTCCTGGCGGCGGTGCTTCTCGTCATGGTGGTCATCGTCTTTGCCCTCGGCCTGCGGTCGGCGATCCTGGTCGGCCTTGCGATACCGGGCGCGTTCCTCGCCGGGGTCGCCGCGATCTGGGCCCTGGGCCTGACCATGAACATCGTGGTGCTTTTCGCGCTGATCCTTGTGGTCGGGATGCTGGTGGATGGGGCGATCGTCACGGTCGAGCTCGCGGACCGGCGCCTTCACGAGGGCGACACGCCAGCGCAAGCCTACGCCGCTGCCGCCAAGCGCATGGCCTGGCCGATCATCGCGTCGACCGCGACCACGCTCAGCGTGTTCTTTCCTCTTCTCTTCTGGACCGGCCTGATCGGCCAGTTCATGAAATATCTCCCGATCACCGTCATCCTGACGCTTTCCGCGTCGCTTTTCATGGCACTGGTCTTCATTCCCGTGGTCGGAGGCGTGATCGGACGCGCACAGCCCCGGACCGCGGCCGCAAAAACCGCCCTGCGCGAGGCCGAGCACGGCGATCCGCGCCGGGTGGGCGGCCTCACCGGTGCCTATGTCCGACTTCTGGAGCAGGCCATCCGCCGCCCCGGTGCCACCGTGGTTCTTGCAATTTCGCTGCTGCTTGGGACCTTCGCGCTGTATGGAGAGGTCGGGCGCGGCGTCAGCTTTTTCCCGTCCATCGAACCGGAAGCCATGCAGGTGCAGATCCGCGCCCGGGACAACCTGTCCATCTATGAGCGCGACGACCTCGTCCGGCAGGTCGAACGGCGTCTTGTCGGCACCGAGGGCGTGGAAAGCATCTATTCCCGCTCGGTTCTGACGTCCGGACAGGGCGACGAGGACATCATCGGCACCATCCAGCTCGATCTGCTGGACTGGGACCAGCGGCCGAGAGCGGCCGAGATCGGCGCCGATCTCCGCCGGGATCTTGCGGATATCGCGGGCATCGACGTTCAGGTGGAAACCGAAAGCGGCGGTCCCAGCGGCGGCAAGCCGATCAACCTCCAGGTATCGGCCGAAAGCCCCGCCGAGCAAAGCCAAGCCGTTGAAAACGTTCTGGCCACGATGGAGGATCTGGGCGGGTTCGTGGATGTGACGGACACGCGCCCGCTTCCGGGTGTCGAGGTCGCGATCAACGTCGACAGGGTACAGGCGGCGCGCTACGGCGCCGATGTCGGCCTGCTGGGCCAGGCCATCCAGCTGCTGACCCAGGGCATCACGGTCACCGACTACCGCCCGAGCGACGTCGACGGAGAGATGGACGTGCGGGTTCGTTTTCCCGACGATGACCGTTCGCTGGGCGAGTTGGGCAACCTGAGGGTGCCGACCTCCGCCGGGCTGGTCCCGATCTCAAACTTCGTGTCCTTCGAGCCGGTAGAGCGGGTCGGGGTGATCCGGCGGATCGACGAGGCGCGCGTCACGACGATCGAGGCGAATGTCGCGCCTGGGGTTCTGGTGAACGATCAGATCGCGGCCCTGCGCGCGGCGCTCGATGGCGACGTTCTTCCCCAGGGCGCCACCGTCGACTTCGCCGGCGAGGCACAGGACCAGCTGGAATCGATGACATTCCTCGCCGGCGCTTTCGTTGCCGCCGTGGTTCTGATGTTCATGATCCTGGTTCTTCAGTTCAACAATTTCTACCAGGCCTTCGTTGTCATGAGCGCGATTATCTTCTCGGTCGCCGGGGTGCTGCTCGGACTGATCGTGACCGGACGCCCCTTCGGCATCGTCATGGGCGGCGTCGGCGTGATCGCTCTGGCGGGCATCGTGGTGAACAACAACATCGTTCTGATCGACACCTTCAACGAGTTGCGCCGCTCCGGCGCTTCGGCACGTGATGCGGCACTTCGGACCGGAGCGCAGCGCCTTCGTCCGGTGTTGCTGACATCGATCACCACCGCCCTTGGTTTGCTGCCGATGGTTCTTGGCCTGAACGTCGATTTCCTCGGCCGCGAAATGATCTTCGGCGCACCGTCGACCCAATACTGGACGGAGCTTTCCGCGGCGATCGCTGGCGGTCTGGTGATAGCTACTCTGCTGACCCTCATCGTGACGCCCGCCATGCTGATGCTTGGTCGGCGAAGGCATGGGGAAAAGCGTGCCACGGCGTTCCGGACGGCGACGAACCCGTAGTGCGTGTGTTCCTGCCGGCCCGGCTCACACCTTCGGGGCGCCTTTCACGGCAGCGGGACGTGCAGAACGTAGCGGAAAAGAGCGAAGAACGCGATCATGACCGCCGCGCCACTACCGGCATAGAGCAGCGCGGTCATCGGGGTCCACCTGTCGTGCATCGCCGCGACGAGCCCGCCCGCGAAGGCGATTGCGCCGCTTGCCAGAAAACCGATATGCGGTATGGCAAGGCACCCCGCGAACATGGCGACGATCAGCAGGATCCGGCGCCACCAGGTGCCGGTGCCGAAGCCGCCGCTGTCGCGCGGGTGAAGAAAGCGGGTGACCAAGGACAACCCGGCCGTCAGGATCATCAGGATCGCGACGGTACGCGGGAACACCTGGCTGTCGCGGTCGGAATAGCCCATGGTGTCGTAAAGCGCGATGATCCCCATGAGCACGAAAAGCGCGGAAATCACCAGCGATCCGACATGGCCTTCCGGGTGGCGCTGATGGTCTGGCATCAGGTCTGCTCCCCTTCTTTCCTGCGGCGCCGCCTGGCCGTGTAAAGCGGCAGGATGAGGGTGATCAGCGTGAACGCGATGATCCCCTGCGAGATCGGCCGCCCGAAGAACATGCCGAAGAGGTTGCCCGTGGCCGACCCGATGGTCCAGCCCTGCACGAAGCCCTGTTCGGCGATGGGGCCCAGGATCAGGCCCAGCACGATGGGCGAGGCCGCGAAACCGAAGCGCCCCACGACCCAGCCGAAGACGCCGAGGCCCAGCATCAGGATCACATCCGTCACGCTGTTGCGGATCGAGAAGGTGCCGATGATGGTCATGAACCCCACCGTCGGCACGAGAACGGCCTTGGGGATGTTGACGATCGACTTGTATGCGTAGCGCCCGATCAGCAGGCCCGCGGGCAGCATCAGGACCGTGGCGATCAGGAGGCCGTAGATGAAGGTAAAGACGATCGAGCCGCTTTGGCTGAACATCGTGGGGCCGGTGCGGACGCCCTGCACCAACAGGGCGCCCAGGACGATGGCATCGGGCGGCGTGCCGGGAATGCCCAGCACCAGCGTCGGGATGAAGCCGCCGCCCACGGTGGCATTATTGGCGGATTCGGTGGCGAGGATGCCGTCAGGCTCGCCCTCGCCGAATTTCTGGTGCGGCTTGCCGGTGCGCTTGGCCTCGGAATAGGCGACGAGGCCTGCGACCGAGCCGCCCGCGCCGGGCAGGATGCCGATCAGCGTGCCGACTATGGACGACCGGATCAGGTTGAATTTGGACCGCGTGGCGATCCGGAACGCCTCGCCGATGCGGACCGAGCGCACGTCCTCTTCCATCTTGAGGTGGCGGTCGGGCGTCGCGACGAGGTCGATCAGCACCGGGATGCAGTACAGGCCGATCAGCGCCCCGATCACGCCGAAACCGCCGACCAGCATCTGGCTGCCGAAGGTCAGCCGAATATCGGCCGAGACCTCGGCCACGCCAACGGTCGACAGCAGCATGCCGAAGGCGCCGCCCGCCAGACCCTTCATCAGGTTGCCGGTGGACAGCGACGCGATCAGCGACAGCCCGAAGATCGACAGCCAGAAATACTCGATCGGCCCGAAGGCCAGCGCCACCTTCGACAGGGGCGGCGCCAGCAGCAAAAGCGAAAACGCCCCCACCAGCCCGCCGACGACCGAGGCGAAGCAGGCGAGTGCAACCGCGAGGTCGCCGTCCCCGCGCTTTGCCATGGGATAGCCGTCAAACGTGGTGGCGATGGCCGAGGGCGTGCCGGGCGTGTTGAGCAGGATTGCCGCGTAGGCCCCGCCATAGATCGCCCCGGTATAGATCGCGCCCAGCAGGATCAGCGCCGAGGCTGGATCCATGCTGAACGTGATCGGCACCAGCACGGCCAGCGCCATCGTCGCGGTAAGGCCCGGGATCGAGCCGACGACCGTGCCCGCCACGACACCGAACAACGCCAGAACCAGATTGAACGGTGTCAGGGCGGACAGGAAGTGACCGAATTCCATGTCGGCGGGCCTTTGCGCGAAGTCAGCTTATTCGATCAGGCCCGCTTCGCGCGCGTCGCTGAGATATTCCTCGCTGCGCGCGGCCATGAAATCGTCCATGCCGTCCGCCTCGACATCCAGCATCGCAAAGCCGTTATCCAGCATCTGCTGGCGGAACTCGGGGTCGTTGTTGATCTCGGCGATCATGTCGGACCACATCTGCGTGACCTCGTCGTTGGCCGAGTTCGGCAGGGCGATCCCGCGATAGGCGCCGCCCACCATGTCATAGCCCAGTTCCTTGAAGGTCGGCACATCGGGGAAAAGCGGGTGGCGTTCCTCCATTGCGACGGCCAGCATCCGCACCT
The DNA here is from genome assembly GCF_030733425.1 of Roseovarius sp. MMSF_3350. Lineage (GTDB taxonomy): Bacteria > Pseudomonadota > Alphaproteobacteria > Rhodobacterales > Rhodobacteraceae > Roseovarius. The sequence goes on along the minus strand of NZ_JASHIZ010000004.1, from coordinate 6,165 downwards.
CTTCGCCCTGGGTCGCGGCGACGGTGGAATAGCCCCATTCGGCCTTGACCTGGTTGCCCAGCAGCGCCGTCACGGCCGCGCCGGTGCCCTTGAAGGGCACATAGGTGGTCTGGATTTCGGCCATCTTGTCGAACTTGATATGCGCCAGGTGGTTGGCCGTGGCCTTGCCCGAGCCCGACATGGTGACCTGCGCCGGGTTCGCCTTGGCGTCCTCGACCAGGTCCTCCAGCGTCTGGTAGGGGCTGTCGGCCCGCACGATGATCGCGTCGGGCGTGAAGTGGAACATGTGAAAGACGTTCAGGTCCTCGGTGGTGAACCCCACGTCCTTTTGCGCCGGCTTGATGATGATATGGGGCAGGTTCACGCCCATGATGGTCTGACCGTCGTCGCTGAGACCGTTGAGCGTGGCCCATGCCACCGCGCCGCCGCCGCCGGGCTGGTACGAGATCACCATGTCCTGGCCGAACTTGTCCTTGAAGAACGGCTGTTGGAAGCGCGCGGAAATGTCGGATTCTCCGCCGGGTCCGAACGGGATGATGTAGTTGACCGGCCCGTTGAGTTCGGCCGCAGCGGCGCCGGTTGCCAGCGATGCGGTCACGGCCAGGGCCGCGCCCATCTTCAGAAATGTTCTTTTCAGCATGTGTTCCTCCCAGAGCTGATTTATGTCGGCGTTTTCGCCGTCTTGATTATGCGTTGGCCTCCTTCAACGCGGTCATGAACCGGTCGCGGATCACGACCGGATCGGTCTTGATGACCGAAACCGGGATGTTCCCGCTTTCGCATTTGCACACGATCACGGTCATCTTGTCACCTGCCAGCGCGTCTTTCATGACGGCTGCGCAGTCTTCGGCCTGGCATTCGATGACGTTTTCGCACCCGCAGGCCTCGGCCACCTTGGCGAGCGACGTCTTCATGCCGGCATAGGTCGGCTGGTCGCCGGTGGAGCCGTAGCTGCCATTGTCGATGATCAGCAGGATGAAGTTGTCGGCCACGTTGTTGGCGATGGTGGGCAGCGTGCCGAAATTGGTCAGGACCGAGCCGTCGCCGTCGATCGAGATCACCTTTTTCGACTGCGCCAGCGCCACGCCCAGCCCGATCGACGAGGCAAGGCCCATCGTGCCCAGCATGTAGAAATTGGTCGGCTGGTCATCCAGCATGTGCAACTCCTGGCTGGGCAGGCCGATGTTGCAGACCACGAAATGGTCCGAGATCAGCGGGACCAGCGAGCGCAGGACGTCGGATCGGATCATGTCAGTACCCTTTCCAGAAGGTGGCATCGGTCAGGATCGCGACCGGCTTGTTGCACATGAACGTATATTCCAGGATCCGGTCCAGTTCTTCGGCGTCGGATTCATGATGGAAGTGATAGGTCGGGATGTGAAGCTGATTCAGCAGCGCCTTGGTGTGCACGGCCATTTCCACCTGGCAGGCCACCGGCTCGCCCAGTTCTCCGCGATAGGAGATCAGCATCGGCAGCGGCATCCGGTAGAACTGCGTCAGCGTCACCAGCGTGTTGACCGTCACGCCAAGCGCGGTGTTCTGCATGATGATAGCGGACCGCTTGCCGCCCATGAAGGCGCCGGCGCAGATGCCGATGCCTTCGTCTTCCTTGTTGGCGGGGATGTGGTGGATATCCTCGCATCGGTCGATTTCGGCAATGACACCGGCAAGCTGTTTGCACGGGACCGTCGTGACCAGTTTGACGTCGTTCTTCACCAGATCCGCGACGATCTTTGCGTCGATGCTCACGCGCAGGCCTCCCCCTCGATAAGTTCATGTTTCATGATCTTGCGCGATAAGAGGAGCTTTAACAAACCAACATTCTTTTCCCATTTATAAATCTCTGCTTTAGTAAATCGTGCCTTCGATCCTGTTGTGAAAGCGCCCTGCCATGTCGATCACGCTGTTCAAGACCCTTATCGCCGTTGCCGAGGAAGGCAGCTTCAATGCCGCGGCGGACCGCGTTTGCGTCACCCATGCGGCGGTCGGCCAGCAGATGAAGCGCCTGGAAGAGACGCTGGGCGTGGCGCTCTTCGACCGCTCGCAGAAATCCCCGCGTCTGAACCAGCTGGGCCGCGCGATGGTGCCCAAGGCCAAGGAGGTCGTCGCCGCCTACGAGACGATCCTCGACGACCTGACGGGCGATCCGCGTCTGATCGGGGATATCGTTCTGGGCGCGGTGCCATCGACGCTGCGCGGGCTTGTGCCCAAGGCGATGAAGGGTCTGATCGGGCAATATCCGGACCTGCGGATCCGGGTGGTGCCGGGCCTCAGCCCGACCTTGCAGGAGATGGTCGAGACCGGCACGGTCGACGCCGCGCTGGTCAGCGAGCCGAACCGGACGCCGGCCACGATGACCTGGACACCGTTCGCGGTGGAAAAGCTGGTGCTGCTGACCTCGGTGGAGGTGACCGAAACCGACCCGGTGCGCATCCTGTCGGCCAAGCCCTTCATCCGGCACAGCGCGTTGTCGGCCATCGGGGTGATGGCCGAGGACTGGCTGGCGAGACGCCGGCTGAAGGTGCGCGACATGATGGAGATGAGCTCGCTCGATACCATCGCGAGCATGGTGGCGCATGATCTGGGCGTGTCGATCGGCCCGGATTTCTGCGTGCCCGATCCGATCTTCGGCAGCCTGCGCAAGCTGCCGCTTGGGCCTACGGCCCCGTCGCGGACGCTGGGCATCCTGAGCCGGGCGGATTGCTCGAAATACCGGCTGGTCGAGCGGTTCCTGGACGAGCTGACCCGGACTGTCGCGGCGCATGGCGGGCAGACGGTTTCTAAAGAGATGGCTTAGATAATCGTAAATTATCTTGCCTTGCTAAAGGTCGCTTTTCCCACAGAATGAGCCCGAACCACGATCCACACGACAGGAGCACCGGACAGTTGGTGGCTTTTAACACACCCGACAACAGAATCTTGAATGATATCAGGTCCGTCGTGGGGGAAGCCGCCTGCAAGTCCGGGGCAGATGCCGCGCGCTATTACGAAGACCCGCGCGGCAGCTTCACCGGCAAGGACTGTATCGTTGTCCTGCCCGAAACCACCGACCAGGTGTCGCAGATCGTGCGGCTGTGCAACGCGGCCGGCATTGCGATTATCCCCTATGGCGGCGGCACCGGTGTGGTCGCGGGACAGCTTTCGCTGGACAACGACGCGGCCATCATCCTGTCGCTGGAGCGGATGAACCGCGTGCGCAGCGTCTCGCCGGACGATTTCGTGATGGTCGCCGAGGCGGGCTGCGTGCTGGAGAACATCCACGCCGAGGCCGAACGACACGACCTGATGTTCCCGCTCAGCATGGCCTCGAAGGGCAGTTGCACCATCGGCGGAAACCTGGCCACCAACGCGGGCGGAATCCAGGTGCTGCGCCACGGCAACGCTCGCGATCTCTGCGTGGGGATCGAGGCGGTGATGCCGTCGGGCGACATGCTGGAAGAGTTGAGCCCCCTGCGCAAGAACAACACCGGCTATGACCTGCGGCACCTGCTGATCGGCAGCGAAGGCACCCTTGGCATCATCACCGCGGCCAGCCTGACGCTGAAGCCGCTCGACCCCGAGGCCGTGACCGCCTTTTGCGCCATCACCTCGCCGGCGGATGCCTTGCGGGTGCTGCGGGCGCTGCGCACGGCCATCGGCAACCGCATGAACGGGATGGAGTTGATGAGCGGCTTCGGCGTGGGCCTCGTGTGCGAACATTTCCCGACACTGAGAAACCCCTTCGCCGACGACCACCCCTGGTACCTGCTGATCGATGCCGCCGGGAATCCGGGCGTGCGGGATGAAACCGAGGCGGCGCTAGCGGACTGCATCGAGCAGGGTTTCGTCGTCGACGTCGTGATGGCCGAATCCGAGGCGCAGCGCAGCGCGCTCTGGACGCTGCGCGAGCATACGCCCGACGCCAACCGCAAGACCGGCGCGTTCTGCAGCAGCGACACCGCGGTGCCGATCGGCCAGATCGACGCGTTCGTGTCGGGAACCCATGCGGCGATTGCCGGCGTTCACGAGGGCTTGCGGACGAACAGCTACGGTCACATCGGCGACGGCAACATCCACCACAATGTCTTTCCGCCCCAGGGCACGGGCAAGGCCGACTTCCTGCAGGCCAATCCCGGAATCGCCGACCGCGTGCGCGAGGCGATCAACGAGGCGACGCTGGCACTGGGCGGGTCGATCAGTGCCGAACACGGGATCGGCCGCCTGAAACGCAAGGACCTGCAGAAACATGCAAGTCCCGGCAAGATGGCCCTTCTGCGCCAGATCAAGCAGGCCATCGACCCCAACAACATCATGAACCCCGGCGCGCTGATCGATTAGCGCCCAGTTAAAGGTGCGCCTTGCGGGTCATGCCGAACCGCCTTGACACGCTTTCAGGTTCCACTATGGATTGAGGGGCCTGCATGTTTTCCCGTTAAAATGTAAGAAAGTGCCTTTTGCTTGGCGCAGCCATGTGTTCGCCAAAATTAACAATTACCAACGGTGAATGCCATGAACGATCACAGACTAAAGTGATGATCGGTGAGGCATGAGGTGAGGTTTCGCGGCAGGCTGTCTGCTCAGAGAATCCTAGGTGATCGAAGCAGGAGGAAAGAATTGCCCAAGTTCGCGAGCAGACGCACACTTTCGTTCCGTATTGTCAGTTCTCTGTTGATCGTGTTCGGGTTAGCCCTCCTGGCCCTCATTCTCGCGGGACACAACGCGATCAGGATCGTCGATCAATCTTCTTTGGATCGGCAACAACGTATGGCGACGCGCAGCCTCGCTGCGGCCGTCGCCAGCCTTCCCGAACAACAGAGAAGCGCGACAATTTGGGATGACGCCATCCGGAATGTCGCTGCCGGAAATGAGAAATGGATCGACGCCAATCTCGGTGTCTGGATGCAGGAATACTTCGGACACCACGAGAGCTACGTTCTTGACGAAGAAAACAAGCCCGTCTTCTCTTCTGTTTCGGGTGACGTCCGCGCGCCTGAAACCTTTGAAACGAGGGCCGATGCCATCGCTCCGCTTGTGGCACAACTACGCAGTATCATGGCGGAGGCGAGCGCAGGGCAGGACAACGCTTTCGAGGAACTGGCAGACGTGGCGGTCGTGAGTCCGGTTCGGCTCGCCGGAGAAGTGGCATTGGTTAGCGTCGTGCCCATCATCTCTGACACGGGCGAGATCCCGCAATTGCCTGAGACAGAACCGCTGCATATCGCCGTGCGCTACGTCGATGACGTTCTTGCCCAGGAGGTCGGCCAGGCAATCGAACTTGATGAAACCGCGTTCCAATCCGCTCGCCCCGATGAAGATTTGGCGGGTGTTGCGCTGGCTGATCTTTCCAATAACATTCTTTCCTGGCTCGTATGGAAGCCATACCGACCGGGCATGGACCTGTTCCTCAAGATGTTCCCTGCGCTGGTGATTTTCGTGCTTGCGGGCGGAGCGGTCCTGTTTTGGCTTGTCCGGCGTTTGGTGGGCGTTTCCGGGCAATTAGAGGCCAGTGAGGCGCAAGCGCATCTGGATGTCATCGCCCTGAACAAGGCCAGACAGGAAGCCGAAGCGGCGGACCGTGCCAAACTGAACTTCCTGAGCGTCTTGAGCCACGAGCTCAGAACGCCATTGACTGTGATTCTGGGTTTTTCACGGCTCGGAAAAAATATGCGTCAGTTGCCTTCCACAAAGCAACTGGAGGAGCGGCTGAACCTGCGTCCGGCGGATGTCGACGACATACGGGGCAGCGTTGATGAAGTGCTGGAATTTACGACTACCGCGATGGAGAAGATCGACAAATCGGGCGAGCACCTTCTGTTCCTCGTAAACCAGTTGCTCGATTACGCCAAATTGGAAACCGGAAGCATGAAGATCGATCCCGAGATCTGTGATGTGGAAAAGGTTATCGAGCCCGTGGTGGCACAGATGAATATCCTGGCCGAACAGAAAGGCCTGCGGCTCGAGACCAGCTTGATATCCAGTCTGATCTGGGCGGATGTGACGCGTACACGACAGATACTCATCAATCTTCTGGGAAATTCCATCAAGTTCACGGAGTCCGGCAAAATATCTGTCGTCGTCACTGAAACGGAAAACCAGGTCCATATCGATGTCTCCGACACCGGGGCGGGAATAAAGCCCGAGGAACTCGACAGGATATTCGAACCATTTCATCAGATCGACTCGTCC
>NZ_JASHIZ010000040.1 GCF_030733425.1 Roseovarius sp. MMSF_3350 | reverse complement strand
CCCCCGGCCCGCACCGCCAGCCGTATGTCCCGCAGCAGCAGCGCTTTCACAGGAACGCCTCGTCGAAGTCATCCAGCCCCTGCCGCACCGCGCGAAACGACGCCACGTCCAGCACCCTCGCCTCGTCCAGGCCCAGGTCGATATGCGTGGCCAGCACCGCGATGCCGCCCTCGGCCAGATGCGCCCGCACCACTGCGGCGAACATCCCCCCGGCACGCGCATCAAGCGACACGGTCGGCTCGTCCAATATCCAGATCCCCCGGCCCGTCACCAACAGTCGAGCCAGCCCCAGCCGCCGCTTTTGCCCGGCGGACAGAAAGCCTGCGGGCCGGTCGGCCAAGGCCTCCAGATCATAGGCCGCCAGGGCACGGGAAATGTCTTTCCGGCCAAAGACCTGCGCCCAGAAGCTCAGGTTCTCCGACACGCTCAGCGCAGGCTTGATCCCGTCGGCATGGCCCGCGTAAACCACGTTGTCGGCCGGGTACTCCACCTCTCCCGAAACCGGCGGTTGCAACCCAGCCAGCGTCCGCAACAGCGTCGTCTTGCCCGCGCCATTAGGCCCGCGCAGCACCAGCGCCTCGCCCGCCGCCACGGCAAAGCTCAGACCGTCCAGCACCCGCACGCCGCCGCGCGCCACGCAAAGGTCCCGAACCGTCAGGCGCATCGCCGGCCCACCGCTCTCAGACCGGCAACAGGGCCACGGCCACGCGCCGCCCTTCCGAAATCAGCACGTTGTAAGTCCGCGCCGCGGCGGGCGAATTCATCGCCTCCACGCCGATGCCAGTCTCCTCCAGCGCGGTGCGGAACGTCCCCGGGACATGCGCCGTCTCGGCGCCCGTGCCGATAAACAGCACATCGACCTTGTCCACCAGGTCCATCAGCGACGCGCTGTCCTCGTACCCGCCCCAGGCTTTCACCCCGTCCGGGCCCACGCAGACCGCGCCCTCGACCGCCTCTCCATCCACGCGGAAAAAGCCGGGGCCATAGCCGTCGATCGGCTTCGCATCGGAAAAACTCACCTCGTTCAGGCGCATTGCGTCCTCCTCAGTCCCACAGCGGCAGGCCGGAAATGACCGCCAGCGCGATCACCCCGTAGGCGGCCCAGCGATACAGGCGCTCGCGCGTCGGGTCAAACAGGGCCTGCCCGATCAGCGTCGTCATCAGGTAGGGCACCGACATGACAACGGCTAGCAGGGTCAGTTCCCACGTCACCGCCCCCTGCCACAGCAGGTTGGCGATCAGGACCACGTCCAGTGCCGCCAGGAACAGGATCGTGTTGCCCCGCACCGACTGCACCGCCGCCTGGCCCGACAGGTAGAACAAAATCACCACCGGCCCCGTCAGGCCCGTCAGCCCC
>NZ_JASHIZ010000003.1 GCF_030733425.1 Roseovarius sp. MMSF_3350 | reverse complement strand
CACCCACCCTACGAGGTCCCGGATCAGGTCCGGGACGGCTGGAGTGGGGTCGCGGCGGTAGCGCATTGGTGTGGGTTTGGGGCCAGCCAGCAAACACAGGTTCAATTGGGGGCCAGCCCCCAAACACACGTTCAATTGGGGGCCAGCCCCCAAACCCCCGGGATATTTTCGGCCAGAGGAAGACGGGAGACAGAAGGCCGATGCGGCTCAGGCTTGCGGGACGTAGGCCTCGGGGGCGGGGGCGTCCTCGGGGAATTCGGCGAGGAATTTTTCCGCGTCGAGCGCGGCCATGCAGCCCATGCCCGCCGACGTCACCGCCTGGCGGTAGACGTGGTCGGTGAGGTCGCCGGCGGCGAAGAGGCCGGGGATCGAGGTGCGGGTGGAGCCGGGCTCGACCTTGACGTAGTCGCCGTGGTGCATCTCGACCTTGCCCTTGACCAGCTCGTTGGCCGGCGCGTGGCCGATGGCGATGAAGACGCCCTTGCAGGGTATCTCCTGCGTCTCGCCAGTCTTGGTGTGCTTGACGCGCACGCCGGTGACGCCCTTGGGAGTGTCGTCGCCCAGCACCTCGTCAAGCTCGTGGAACCACAAGGGTTGGATCTTGGGGTGTTTGAGCAGGCGGTCCTGCAGGATCTTCTCGGCGCGCAGCTCGTCGCGGCGATGGATGAGGGTGACCTTGGAGGCGAAGTTGGTGAGAAAGAGCGCCTCTTCGACGGCGGTGTTGCCGCCGCCCACGACGACGATCTCGTCGCCGCGGTAGAAAAAGCCGTCGCAGGTGGCGCAGGCGGAGACACCGAAGCCCTTGAACGCGTCCTCGGACGGCAGGCCGAGCCACTTGGCGCGGGCGCCGGTGGCGAGGATGACGGCGTCGGCGGTGTAGGTGGTGCCCGAGTCGCCTTTTGCCACGAAGGGGCGCGCATCGACATCGAGCGACGAGATGATGTCGCCCACGATCTCGCAGCCCATGGCCTTGGCGTGGGCTTCCATGCGGACCATCAGGTCGGGGCCCTGTACCTCGGTGTCGCCGGGCCAGTTCTCGACCTCGGTGGTGGTGGTCAGCTGGCCGCCGGGTTCAATCCCCTGCACCAGGATGGGCTCCAACATGGCGCGACTGGCATAGACCCCGGCGGTATAGCCCGCGGGCCCCGAGCCGATGATCAAAACCCTGGTGTGACGTTTCTCGGCCATGTCCGATTCCCCTTGATCCGTGGAGCGGGGCATGAGACGCCCCGCGTGAGTCCGGACAGATATAACGGGGCCGGGCGGGGGTGTGTAGCCCCGCAACCCCGGTATGCGGCGATCGGGACGACATTTTCTTTCCCGAAAGGATGTTGCGCTGGGGTGAAACAATATTGCGCGTGGCGCCGGTCGTGATATAACAATCGCGAAATCAACCGGAGCATACAATGCCTGCGACCCGCCTTGACGACATTGACCGCATGATCCTGGCCGAACTGCAGGCGGACGGGCGGATGACCAACGTTGAACTGGCCCGCCGGGTGGGCATTTCCGCGCCGCCCTGCCTGCGCCGGGTGCGCACGCTTGAGGAGCAGGGGTACATCAAGGGTTACCATGCCGACGTGGACGCGCGTGAGCTGGGTTTCGAGGTGCAGGTCTTTGCCAGTGTCGGACTGGTCAGCCAGGCCGAGGCGGACCTGAGCGCGTTCGAGGCGCGGTGCCGGGCGTGGCCGCTGGTGCGGGAGTGCCACATGCTGAACGGCGAGGTGGATTTCATCCTGAAATGCGTGGCGCCGGACCTGAGCACGTTCCAGAGCTTTCTAACGGGCGAGCTGACGGCGGCGGAGAATGTGGCCTCGGTGAAGACCTCGCTGGTCATTCGCTGTGCCAAGGACGAGCCGGGCGTGCCCTTCGAGATCCTGGAAGAGCGACTGAGCCGGTCGGCCTGAGGTCGCTACTCGACCTTCAGCACGTGGTACATGTCGCGGGTCAGCAGGAGCTGGCCGTCGATCACCTCCCACAGGTGCATGTAGCGGCCGACGATGCGTTGCTCGCCCACCATGACGACGGTTTCGCCGATCTCGACCGCGCTGGTGTCGAAGGCGCGGATGTCGAAGGTCTTGAATTGCAGGTCGCGTGCGCCGGCGGCGAAAGCCTGGGCGTAATGCTGGGCGATGGCCTCGCGCCCCAGCACCGAGGCCTGGCCGGGCGGCAGGAGAGCCGCGTCGGGGGCGTAAAAGCCGGCGAGGCTTTCGGCATCCTGCGCGTTGTATGTCTCAACGAAAGCGGTCATGCGCGCGATGACCGGATTGTCCTGGGCCTGGGCCGGCAGGGTCGAAACAAGCGCGGCGGCGAGGGCGAGGCAGGTGGTGAGGCTGAGCGCGAAAAGGCGGGGCATGGGCAAAGGCTTTCTGTTGGGAATGCAATGGACGGTCACGGGCGTGCCGTCACGATAGCGGTGATGCGCGGGGCGGCGCAACGGGCGTGCTTCCGAAGTTGGGTCAGAGGTGTTTCGTCAGGTCGGCGATCCAGCCCGGGGCGTCGCGGGCATCGACCACCGCCTCGCGGATCAGCCAGTCCATGTGGCCTGACAGCAGCTTTAGTCGCGATGGTTCACGGAAGGCCAGGTAGAAGCGGCCCACGTAGATCACGCCCATTAGTGGGCCGAAGAGGGTGACGGGCGCGGAAAAGAGATTGTGCGCGTCGAAGAGGTTGAGGCGCAGGGAGGGAAAGAACGTCTCGGCTTGCTCGGCGAGATGCAGGATCTGTTCACGACGCGCGGCGCGGTCGAGCCCCTGCCAATAGCCGGTGCCCTGGGCGAACGCCTCGAGCTCGTGCCGGGGCATGGCGATTTCGTACTCGGTCGCCTCGCGCCGGAGCCAGTCGAGGTTGTCCTGCATGGCGCGCACGGCCTGGCCCGGCGTCTTGCCGAGGAAGGCGGCGTATTCCCAGCGCATCACCGCCTCGGTCTTGAGCATGTCGGGCAGGGTGGCGGGGACGTGGCGCACCTTGTAGCCGCTGGCCTCGCGGTGCCAGTCGAGCAGCTGGGCGTCGGCGGATGTGCGGTCGGCCTCGGTCATGCTGAGCGCGGCTTCGATCACGTCGCCGGGGCGCTCGGGGCGATCGGTGAGGCCCAGCAACCAGTCGGAGCTGACCTGAAGCGCCTCGGCGCAGCCGGCGGCGAGATGGGCGTTGGGCATCCGGGCGGTCTCGGTATCGAGCAGTTGCGACACGGTGGAGCGGCTGACGCCGGTCTGGCGCGCGAGCGCGCTGAGATTGGTGCCGGTCATCGTCATGGCGCCGGTGAGCCGGTCGCGAAAGATCGTGGCGCGGGCCTGCTTGTTCATAGTAACGCACCTTGTCCACTTTAATGGACATTTATTATGTTTGTTAAGCAAAGACAGAATACACGACAGGGCGTCCTGATGCTAGCTGATGAAGAACGGCACGCGCAAAGGGGAGCATAGGACATGGACACGAAGAAACGCACGCTGGCGAAAGCGACCACCTGGCAGGTGATGGGCCTGATGGTGATGACGTTGATCGGGTTCCTGATGACCGGGTCGGTGGCCCAGGGCGGCGTCTATGCGATGATCACGTCGGCGATCGGCTTTGCCAGTTTCTTTGTGCACGAGCGGGCCTGGGCCAAGATCGGCTGGGGCCGGTCCTGATCCGGTCCGGTCAGACGGAGAGCCCCTGGAGCGGCAGGCGCGGGTGGCTGGTGCTGCCGAAATCGGCCGGTTTTTTGACATGCGGAAAGAGCGACAGGAAGAGCGCCAGCATGTTTGGGCCCATGGCGCGTTCAAAGCCGGGGCCGGGATGGAAGCTTTCGACCTCGATGCCCGAGGCGCGCAGGATGGCATGGCGGCGCAGGCACAGATGATAGACCGTCACGGGCCGGGGTGGCACCAGTTCGACCACGTTCATGCCATCGACGAGATCGGTGGCCGGGGTCAGAACGCGTTCGCGCCCGAAGCTGTCGCGCAGGCCGGGTGGCCGGGCGAGGACCCGCGCGCCGGGACCGGCGGTGAGGTTCGCCTCGGGGCGGCCCAGTCCGAAGGTGTCGGGCATGATCCGGGTCAGGCGGCAGGCCGCCTGGTCGATGCCGGCGGCGGCAGGCACCAGCGTCATGGAGCCGATCCAGAGCACGCGGGAGGGGCCGTGCTCGGTGGTCGAAACGCTCATGCCCGGTTCGAGATCCTGCACGGCGACCTGCCCGGAGGGCGTGCGCAGAAGCGTGCCGTGGGAAAAGGCGGAAAACGCGCTGTCGAAGATCGGGGTGGCGGGCGCGATCTGTTCGGTCTGGTGGGGCGTGCCGTCCGGGCGCAGATACGCCATCCGGAACTTGCGCATCGGGCGCGGCGATCGAGCGGCGGCCGGTACGCTGGCCGTTCCGGTGCAACCGGGTGTGCCATCTGTCTTGCGCGCCACCGGGAAGGGGGTGGCAATGGTAGGGGTGCCCATCGTGCGATCCTTTACAGGGTCATCACAACCGCGTCGGCCCCCACCGACAACGACAGAGGGATGGTCCGTCATGTACGTTACGGGCACGATAAAGGCAGAATCGGCAAACTGTCGTCAAATTTTGCGGGGCATTGTTCCATAGGGTCGGACAATTTGCGGAATGGCCGGCGCATTGTCCGCGCGGCATCAACACGCGCGCCACAATTCGATTTCGAGACACATTCGAATCAACAATGGCCGCCCCTTGGAAAGAGGCGGCCATTGCCGGGATCGGGGCTTGGAGCGGATCAGGCGATCCGAAGCGCGGATGCCTTGGGCGTCAGGCGGTTTGCATACCGCACACGGCGCGAGAACGGCATGTCCGGGGTGGCTTGCCGGCTGGTTTCGATCAGCGATTTCATCCAACGCTTCTTCATGGTCTTTCCTCTCAACTCTTTTCTGCCTCGCCGCCTTTTGGGGCGTGTTGTTCTGATGGCTTTATATTTGCCCGGGTTTGCGGCCATGGTTTGGCGTGGCGCGAAAAATTTCGGAAATTTTTCGGGTCGCGCGGGCGCGAATGTGGTCGCGCCGTCCCAATTGCGGATGGCCAATAAAACAAGGTTGGCCGCTGCGGAAGCGTGGCCAATCCAATGTGATGGACGGTGATTGTTTCCAGAATTGAGGCAATCTTGTGCAGCGTTTCGCCCCGTTCGCGCCAGAATCGGGTGGGGGCCGGTCTAGAGCCGGATGGCCGAGATCAGGCGCCCGTAGTCTGCCTCGCCGTTATGCGTGGCGCGGCGGTAGGAAAAGAAGCGCTCGGCGTCGCTGTAGGTGCAGTGGCGGGTCCAGGTGGCATCGCCTATCCCGGCGGCCCGCAGGCGGTGCAAGCCGAAGCCGGGCAGGTCGAACTGGTACTTGCCGGGCTTTCCGTTGGTAAAGAACCGGGTGTTGTCGGGATCGTCGTCGGCGAAACGCTCGAAGAACTCGGTGCCGACCTCGTAGGCGGGCTGGCTGATCGAGGGGCCTATGACGGCGGTGGTGTCGGCGCGGCTGGCGCCAAGTGCTTCCATCGCATCGAGGGTGGATTCCAGCACGCCATCGACCGCCCCGCGCCAGCCGGCATGGGCGGCGCCGATCACGCCGGCCTTGCGGTCGGCAAAGAGCACGGGCTGGCAATCGGCCGTCAGGATGGCCAGCGCCAGGCCCGGCGTGGCGGTGACGATGGCGTCGGCCTTGGGCCGGGTGTCGGAGGGGCCGGTGGCAACGTGGACATCGGTGGAATGGGTCTGGTGGACGGTGACCAGGTGATCCTCGGGGACGTCCATGGCGCGGGCGACGCGGGCGCGGTTGATGGTCACGACCTCGGACTGGTCGGAGGAACCCTGGCCGCAGTTCAGCCCGTGGAACACGCCCGAGGACGCCCCGCCCTTGCGGGTGAAGAAACCGTGGCTGACAGGCGCGAGGCTGTCGTCGGTGAGGATTTCCAGCGTCATGGTTCCAGTCCGGGTGGGGGTGCGGCACCCTCGGGATAGAGCGCCATCACCTTGAAGAGCGTCCCCATTTCGTCCCGCCCGGTCAAGCGGTGAAACGCGGCGTGGTGTGCCTCTAGCTTAGGGCCGCTCATGTTCACGGCAAGGGCCTCGGCCCGTTGGGTGATGCCGAGGCGCGAGAGAAAGAGCGCCTGCGGGGCGAGGCGGGTGGTGTTGCAGGTGCCGCGGGCGGCGTGGGTCAATGCTTCGAAATCCACATGGGCGGAGAGGTCGGCCGTGCCCGGCGCGGCGAGGATATCGGCGCGGTCATGGCCGCGGACGGCTTGCAGCGTGTCGCCAAGCGAGCGCCAGTCGCCGTAGTCGATGACGAGCGCCGCGCCGCCACGCGACCCGATACGGCGGGCCAGCGCGTTGATGACGGGGGCGGCGGCGGGGCAGGTCTCGACGATGACGCCGTCGGCCGTGTCGTCGAGCCGGTGGGCGAGGGTCGGCTCGATCCGCTTGGCGTTGAGGCCGAGGGCGAGCGTGTCGTCCGAGAGGCCGACGACGCGTTCGCACCAGCCGTCGCCTTGGCGCTGGAACTGGCGGATGGGCAACGCGTCGAAGAACTCGTTGGCGACCGAGAGCGTGGGCAGGTCGGGCAGGGTGTCGGCGCTGTCGTGCCAGGTGGGGGTATGGCCGGACAGCGTGTCGGCTTGGCGGGCGCGCAGGGCGGGGGAGGTTTCCACCAGATGCACTTGCAGGGCGTCGTGAAAGCCGGGCACGCCGCGTGTGGCCCGCAGGGCGTCGGCCATCAGCGTGCCGCGGCCGGGGCCGAGTTCGACAAGGGCGACGGGGTTGGGTGCCCCCTGATCGAGCCAGGCTTGCGCGAGGCAGAGGCCGGTGAGTTCGCCGAACATCTGGCTGATCTCGGGGGCTGTGATGAAATCGCCCTTTTCACCGAACGGATCGCGGGTGGCGTAGTATCCATGCTCGGGATGCATCAGGCAGGCGGCCATGTAGGCGTCGAGGCGCATCGGGCCGGTCGCGGCGATCTCGGCCCGCAGGATCTCCGCCAGAGCGGTCATCCGGTGGCTGTGGAACGGGCGTGCTTGCGGTAGGCCAGCACCAGCGTGATGAGCCCCATGGCGATCATCGGGATGCAGAGGATCTGGCCCATGGTCAGGCCATAGCCGTTCACGTGCCACGCCAGGCCCAGCGGGTTGCCGGGGCTGACGAACTGCGCATCGGGCTGGCGGACGAACTCGACGATGAACCGCCCGATGCCGTAGCCCGCGAAGAAGATGCCGGTGGCGGCGCCGACGCGTTTCAGCAAGCCGCGGCGGAAGACGAGATAGAGCAGGATGGCGCCGAGGATCAGACCCTCGAGCGCCGCTTCGTAGAGTTGCGAGGGGTGACGGGCGCAGAGGCCGGCAGCGACGTTCGCGCAGTCCTGTGCCGCGGCCCCCGGAAAGATCACGCCCCAGGGGAGGTCGGTTGGGCGGCCCCAGAGCTCGGCATTGATGAAGTTCGCGACGCGGCCCAGGAGGAGACCGACAGGCGTGACGGCACACAGGATGTCAGCGACGGTCAGCCAGCGGATGCCCTGGACGCGTGAATAGGTGATACAGGCGATGATGACGCCCAGAAGCCCGCCGTGGAAAGACATGCCACCCTGCCAGATCACCAGGATCTCGGCCGGGTTCTGCAAGTAATAGAGTGGCTGGTAGAAGAGCACGAAGCCCAGCCGCCCGCCGAGTATCACGCCGAGGATGACCCATGTGGCCAAATCCTCGACCTGCTTCACGCTCATCGGCGCCACGTTGTCCTTCCACAGGTGCGGGCGGTTCACGGCCATCACGACCAGCCGCCAGCCGATCAGGATGCCTGCAATGTAGGAAAGCGCATACCAGCGCAGGGCGATATCGAACCCGAAGACGGTGAACGAGAACAGCTCGGACGAGATGTCGGGGAAGGGGATCGCTGCTTTCATGGGCGCCGTTCTGCTGCTGGCGCGGGGCGAAGTCAACCTTGCCCCGACGCGGTTTCGCGCCCATATAGAGATCAAGTGTAACGGAAGGTAGAGCGATATGCAGACGCGCAACAAGGTTCTGGACGATATCAGCCAGCTGATGACGAACGCGATGGGCGTGGCGCAGGGTGCCAAGCAGGAGGCTGAGACGGCGATGTCGTCGATGGTGGACCGCTGGCTGGCCGACCGCGATTTCGTCACCCGCGAGGAGTTCGACGCGGTGCGCGTCATGGCGCAGAAGGCCCGCGAGGAGAACGAGGCGCTCAAGGCGCGGCTGGACGCGCTGGAGAAAGGCGCGACGTAAGGCACGTTTCCATCGGTTTGGTTCGAGGCGCGGCCCCCTTGCGGGCCGCGTTTTGCGTTCGGCGGAGGTGGGTTTTCACCCACCCTACGAGGCCCGGGTCGCGCGCGGGACGGGGGAGTCGAGCAGTACGTGGCGTGTGCCAGGGTGGCCAATCGGCATTATTTTGCTGTTTTCCGAGTTCCCTGCTCCCCCGGCAAATCCGCATGGAACGTGAGGCCCGGCGGTTGCATTGATTCCGTACATTCACGCGGGCCACTTGCCCGCAAGATGGAAAAAGGAGGAGTCCTTATGAAACCGACATTCACATCCGCCCTGGCGATTGCTGCCCTGGTGTCCGCACCTGTCATGCCGTTCGCGGCAAGCGACGAGACGGCCCAGGCCGATACCGAGGCCGAGGCGAGCGTTTCGGCACAGGCCGGCGCTGCGGCCGAAGAAGTCGGCGATACGGTCTATGCCATCAGTGAGAGCGCGACCGATACGGCCCAGGCCGGGGTCGATGCCGTGGGTGGCGTGGCCGAAGACGCCTATGACGCCGCAAGCGACGTTTCGGCGGAGCTGGACGCCGCGCTGACCGGCGACACGGAGGTCTACACCACCGACGGTGAGTTGATCGGTACGTATAACGACGCCGATTCCCAAGGCAACATCGCAGTCGTCGATCTGGACGGCGAGATGGAAGGTGCCGACAACCGCGCCGTTGAACGTGCGGGCATTCCGCTGAACGCGCTGATGGTCGGTGACGACGGTGTGACCGTCAACATGACCAAGGCCGAGTTCGAGACGGCGCTGAAAGCGAACGCACGGACGAACATGGGCGGCTAGGTCGCCGTATACAGTTTGAAACTCAAGTCAATGGCTGCCTTCGGGCAGCCATTTTCATTTGGCCGAACCCTCGTTCGATCGCGGTGATCCGCACGCGCAAGCATGAGGTTCGTCGGCGCAGGAGGTCCCGGATCAAGTCCGGGACGGCGGTTGGGCGAGGCAGGGACCGCCACGCCCAAGGCTTGATGAAATTTTCATGTCATCCACAACTTATTGCGGTTATCCCCAAGAAATAGCTTTACAGGTCGCAAATCCCCCCTCACCATATCTTGTAGGAAAAGCGGGAATGAACCCCTTTCCTAGAGCAGGCACCTAGCGTTTGGGCGCTGCCAGCCCCTTCGCTACAACACATGAGGTGGCGCCATGGCACTTTCCGAGCAGTTCTTTTCAGAAGACCTTCATCCCATAGACATCGTCGAGCATCTGGCCGAGCATCACGACTGGGATTTCGACCGGATCGGTGACGACCAGATCGCCATGGCGGTAGAGGGGCAGTGGCGGACCTATTCGATCACGCTGGCCTGGTCGGCCTATGACGAGACGCTGCGCATGGTCTGCACCTTCGAGATGGAGCCGCCGGAGGACAAGCTGCCGGCGCTTTACCACGTGCTGAACGACGTGAACGACCAATGCTGGGCGGGCGCCTTCACCTTCTGGGCCGAGCAGCAATTGATGGTCTATCGCTACGGGTTGGTCATGACCGGCGCGCAGGCGATCAGCCCCGAACAGATCGACACGTTGATCGGCGCGGCGGTGACGAGTGCCGAGCGGTTCTATCCTGCGCTGCAACTGGTGGTGTGGGGCGACAGGAGTCCGAAAGAGGCGCTGCAGATCGCCATCGGCGAGGCGTATGGCCGGGCCTGACGTCGCACAATTTTAAGGCGAACGGGGCGTGCCGGGCGGCGCGCCCTTTTTCTTTTGCGCGAGGTGTGGCCGAGGTGGGCCGTGGCGTATTGCAGGGGTGCGATGCGCGGACTATCAACCCCGTGAAAGACAAGGAAAGAGGGGCGCACCGGAATGGATATGCAGCATGTGGCCGACAAGGGCCTTGTCCTGTTGGGCTGTGGCAAGATGGGATCGGCGATGCTGGCGGGGTGGCTGGAACGCGACCTGCCGCCCGGATCGGTCTGGGTGGTCGATCCCAAGCCCTCGGACTGGCTGAAGGGGACGGGGGTGCATCTGAACGCGGATCTGCCGGCGAATCCGGCCATCGTGCTGATCGCCGTCAAACCGCAGATGATGGGAGAGGCGCTGCCCACGATCGCGGCGATGGGCGGGGGCGGGACGCTGTTCGTCTCGGTCGCCGCGGGCACGCCGATCGAGGCGTTCGAAGCGGCGTTCGGCAGTGACAGCCCGATCATCCGCGCGATGCCCAACACCCCCGCCGCCGTGGGCCGCGGCATTACCGCCATCGTCGGCAATGGCGAGGTGAGCGGCGATCAGATGGACCTGGCCGAGGCGTTGCTGAAGGCCGTGGGACAGGTGGTGCGGCTGGAAGGCGAGCACCAGATGGACGCGGTCACGGGCGTGTCCGGGTCTGGCCCGGCTTACGTGTTTCACATGATCGAATGCATGGCCAAGGCGGGCGAGGCCGAGGGGCTGTCGCCGGAACTTGCGATGCAGCTGGCGCAGGCCACGGTGGCGGGTGCCGGCGCGCTGGCCGAGGCGGCGGACGAGACGCCGGCGCAGCTGCGCGAGAATGTCACCAGCCCCAACGGCACCACCCAGGCGGGGCTGGAGGTTCTGATGGATGAGCAGAATGGCCTGTCGCCTTTGATGAAGGCCACGGTGAAGGCCGCTGCCGACCGCTCGAAGGAGTTGCGCCGTGGCTGACGCGATCACGTTCGACGATTTCCTGAAGGTGGATATCCGGGTGGGCAGGATAACCCGGGCCGAGCCCTTCCCCGAGGCCCGCAAGCCCGCGATCAAGCTTTGGGTCGATTTCGGAGAGGAACTGGGCGAGAAGAAGAGCTCGGCCCAGATCACCGAGCATTACGACCCCGAGGGCTTGGTGGGAAAGCAGGTGATGGCGGTGGTGAACTTTCCGCCGCGCCAGATCGGGCCGGTGATGTCCGAGGTGCTGGTGTTGGGCGTAAGTGACTCGGAGGGCGGGATCGTGCTGCTCTCGCCGGACCTTGAGGTGCCCATCGGAGGGCGGATGCATTGAAACGGGTCTATTTCACCCGGCCCCTGCCCGAAAGCGTGGTGGACATGGCGCGCGAGCATTTCGATGTCGAGATGCGCGAGGAAAACACGCCGCTGAAGATCGGGCAGATGCGCGCGGCACTGAACCTCTATGACGGGGTTCTGATGATGTTCGGCGACACGTTTTCGTCCGAGGTGTTCCGCGAGGCGCAGAACCCGCGCTGCAAGGTGCTGGCGAATTACGGCGTGGGGATCAACCATATCGACCTGGCCGCTGCGCGGTCGGCGGGCGTGCATGTGACAAACGTGCCGGGGGCGGTGACGGAGGCCACGGCGGATATCGGCATGACGCTGATCATGATGAGCGCGCGCCGCGCCGGCGAGGGCGAGCGCATGGTGCGAGCCGGCAAGTGGCCGGGGTGGAACCCGACGCAACTTTTGGGAACGCATGTCACCGGCAAGACCGTGGGGATCATCGGGATGGGCCGGATCGGGGCGGCGATTGCGCAGCGGTGTCATCACGGGTTCGGAATGGACGTGATCTACTGGTCGCGGAGCGAGAAGGAACTGAGCTTTCCCACCGAACGGGTGAGAACGCTTGAAGAGTTGTTGGGCCGCGCCGATTTCGCCGTGGTGGCCTTGCCGGTCAGCCCGGACACCCACCGTCTGATCGACGCCGAGGCGATCGCCCTGATGCCGCGCCAGGCGCATCTGATCAATATCGCGCGGGGCGACATCGTGGATGAGCCCGCGCTGATCGCCGCCTTGCAGCAGGGGCGGATCGCGGGCGCGGGCCTGGACGTCTACGAGAACGAACCGGAAGTGCCGGAGGCGCTGACCGCGCTGGAGAATGTGGTTCTGTTGCCGCATATGGGCACCTCGACGCTGGAGGTGCGCGAGATGATGGGACGCGTGGCGGTGGAGAACCTGCGGGCGGCCCTGGCCGGGGAAACGCCACCGAACCTGGTGAATTGAGCGGGGGGGATTAGGTGGGGTGAAACCCCACCCTACGTGATGGAAAGAGGTGCGGACGGTCATGGGCAGAATCCGCGCGGGATCGTGGTGGGGTGGAACCCCACCCTACATCGCCTGAAGCGCGAAGAGTGGCAGGCTGGCGCCGAGGCACATTATGGTCACCCCGAGGCACGCCAGAACCCCGTCGCGGACGATGATCGCGGTGGCGAAGAAGATCGTCGCCATGCCGAGGATGGACGATGAAAACGGCATGATCTCGAGGAAGATCATCAGAACGCCGCAAAGCACGCAGAGCGCCTGGTAGAGCTTGCGCATCGGCAGCGTCATCAGGGCCGACAGGCGCGGCCGGGTGATCGCGTCGATCCGTTCGCCCACCCGGTGCAGGCGACGGAGCGCGGCGAGCATCGTTTTGTTGCCGACGCTTCGGTTCATCACGAAGTTGGGCAGCCAGAGGTGTTTGCGGCCCACCAGCATCTGCGCCGCGATGGAGGCGATCAGGATGCCGCAGGCGCTGGAGAAAAGCGGTATGCCGCTGAGCGGCGAAGCCACCAAGAGCGCCGGGACGCACATCGCGGTGGTGAAGGAGCTTTTGCCGAACGCCTCGATCATGCAACGCAGGGTCACCTGTTTTCTGGTCGTGGTGTCCTCCAGGCGGTCGATGATGGCAGTGATGGGTCTTGATGAGCGGTCGGGGTGCGCCATGTCATCTCTCGCAAGTCTGTCCGAAGGCGCGCCGCACGCTGCGCGTTTACGTGCGTCAAACGCCGCCGCGACAGAAGCGGTTCCCCCGGGCGGCCGGTTTTCCGCGGCGTTTCGCTTGACCTCGGGGCATGGTTCTGGCGTGGTGGCCGATACTTCGAGGGAGAGAGACATGTTCAAGCCTGCGATCACCGGCACGGGCGTTTTCACGCCGGAAGAAACCATCACCAACGACGAACTGGTGGTGGCCTTCAACGCCTACGCCGAGCGATTCAACGCCGAGAACGCCGACGCAATCGCGGCGGGAGAGATCGAGGCCAAGGCGGCGTCTTCTTCGGAGTTCATCGTCAATGCCTCGGGGATCGAACAGCGCTACGTCATGGACAAGTCGGGTGTGCTGGATCCCGGCCTGATGCATCCCAGGCTGCGCGAGCGGTCGAATGACGAGCCGGGGATCATGGCGGAGATGGCGCTGGATGCCTGCGGCAAGGCGCTGGCGCAGGCGGGGCGCGAGGCGGGCGAGGTCGACCTGATAATTTGCGCCGCGAGCAACCACGAGCGGCCCTATCCGGCCGTGGCGATCGAGATCCAGCAGTTGCTGGGGGCCAAGGGGTTCGCGTTCGACATGAACGTGGCGTGTTCCTCGGCCACGTTCGGGATACAGGCGGCGGCGGACATGGTGCGGTCGGGCAGCGTGCGCTGCGCCATCGTGGTCAGCCCCGAGATATGCTCGGGCCACCTGGAGTGGCGCGACCGGGACTGTCATTTCATCTTCGGGGACGTGTGCACCGCGCTGGTGATCGAGCGGGCGGAGGATGCCAAGGGCGCGCATTTCCTGGTGCATTCGACCCGCTGCGCCACGCAGTTTTCCAACAACATCCGCAACAATA
This sequence comes from Roseovarius sp. MMSF_3350, assembly GCF_030733425.1. Taxonomy (GTDB): domain Bacteria; phylum Pseudomonadota; class Alphaproteobacteria; order Rhodobacterales; family Rhodobacteraceae; genus Roseovarius. Next base: position 266,949 of record NZ_JASHIZ010000003.1, on the reverse strand, counting down.
ACGGCTTTCTGCGGCGCACGCGCGACCCGGAGCTGCAGGACCGGCGCGACATGCAGTTCGTGCAGGAGGGGCGCAAGGTGTTTAAGGAAGTGCTGCCGCTGGTCAGCGCGCATATTGCCGGACACATGGAAGAGGCCGGCGTCGCGGCGGCGGACCTCAAACGGCTGTGGCTGCATCAGGCCAACAAGACGATGAACGATTTCATCGGGCGCAAGGTGATGGGGCGGGTGCCGGAGGCCGACGAGCAGCCGAACATCCTGCAGGACTATGCCAATACGTCATCGGCAGGGTCGATCATCGCGTTCTCGAAATACTCGGATGATCTGCGACCCGGCGACACTGGGCTGATCTGTTCTTTCGGAGCGGGATACTCCGTGGGGTCGGTTCTGGTCGAGCGAGCCTAGACCTCGGGCGCGTCCGGCCGTGGGATGACGGGCTGGTCGCCAGGGTCGGCCTCGGGCGTCCAGTCCGGATCGTCGCGCTTGATGCGCTGCGAAATCATGTAGCCGGTTGGCCAGGCGAGCAGCAGGCCCGCGACGGCGGCGATCGCGATGGTCCAGACGGTATAATAGCCCAATGAAAACCCGGCGATCACGATGACGCCGGTGATGAAGCTGCCGGTGAAAAACGTGATGTAGAAGGACAGGCGGTCCATGTCGGTCTCCTTTGCGATACGAAAGAGAAACGCGCGGACGGGGAGGCGGGTTCCGGAGCGGTCCCGCGCCCGGCGTCACTCGGCGCAGGTAAAGCCGGGGCCGGAGGCGTAAGACCAGTCGACCGCGCAGCCCGCATCGTCAAAGGCGAAGACCTGGGCGTTCTCGTCCTCGGTAGAGAAGGGCGGGGCGGCTTTACGGTCACGCGCAGCCATGTCTTCATGGAGTCGGGCGTGACGCACCAGTCGAACTGCGGCTCTTGCACGCGGGCGCGGGAGGCGGTGATGTCGGCGTCGCGCAGGCACCCGGAGTTGGGCAGGTCAGCCAGAAACGCCTGCCGCGCCGCGTTATGGGCGGCGGTGGTCTTGTCGAGGGAAATGTCGACCGTGTTGATCGCGTAGAGACAGACCGCGATCATCGCGGAGACGAACATCAGGACGCCGAGCGCGGTGTTTTTCAGCACCCTAGGCCCCGGGCGTGACCGGCACGGCATCGCCCGTGGCCTCGCGCCAGTGGCGGCGACAGAGGCTTTCGTAGGTCTCGTTCCCACCGACCTGGATTTGGGCGCCGTCGGTCACCACGTTTCCCTGCGCGTCGCGGCGCACGACCATGGTGGCCTTCTTGCCGCAGTGGCAGATGGTGCGGACCTCGCGCATCTCGTCGGCCAAGGCCAGAAGGGTCGCGGAGCCGGGAAAGAGTTGCCCCTGAAAATCGACGCGCAGACCGTAGCACATGACCGGGACGCCCAGGTCATCGACCACGCGGACGAGTTGCCAGACCTGGGGCTCGGTCAGGAACTGTGCCTCGTCGACGAAGATGCAGGCCAGCGGGCCCGTGGCCAGTATCGCCTCGAGGCGGGCGAAGAGGTCGTCATCGGCGGTGAAGGTGTCGGCCTCGGACCCGATGCCGATCCGCGAGCCGATCCGGGCAGGTCCGGCGCGGTCATCGATCGCGGCGGTCAGAAGGTGAGTGTTCATGCCACGCTCGCGGTAGTTGTGGCTGGCCTGCAACAGCAGCGTCGACTTGCCGGCATTCATGGTGGAGTAGTGGAAGTAGAGCTTGGCCATGTGTCGAGTTATCCGCAAGAGGGGCGCGGGATCAAGCGCGCCGGGGTCCGCGCGGGCTACGGAAACGTAAGGTTTTCCACCATTGCGGCGTCGTGGAGCAATCCGGATAACGGCGCGACAAAGGGAAAGGGCGGGATGTCGAAAGCCGGATCATATCTGAAGAAACACACCGAGGCGCTGGTCAAGGATGTGGGCGTGGAGCCGGCGTGCAAGCTGACCGGCAAGTCCAAGGCGACGCTGGGGCGGTACTATTCGGGTCATGACGAACATGCGGACCGGTTCATGCCGGTCGACGCGGTGGCCGCTCTGGAGGCGGCGGCGTCCTATCCGCACGTGACCGCCGCGCTGGCGGAGCTGAACGGCACGCAGCTGAGCTTTGAGGACGCGCGGCGCAACGACAGCGGTACGGGCGGCGTCAATTCGGACGTGATCGCGCTGTCGCAACGATTTGCCATGCTGATGGCGGAGTATCACCAGTCGATCGAGGACGGTGTGATCTCGGCCGCCGAGGCCAGGCGTCTGCTGAAGGAGACCATGGCACTTCAGCAGGTACTGGTCGACATCAAGCTGCACCTGGAAAACGGCGATCATTGAACCTCGTACGGTGAGGCGTAGGGGCTGCTGTATTGGCCGAACGCCTCAGCCGGTCGTCGCGGCGACGTTGTCCCGTACGGTTTCGGCAGTGGTGGCGCCGGTGATGTGGTCGCCTTCGACCGGGATGAGCCTGCCGATCAGAGATGCAGGCAGCTGGGCGGCCGCCCCGGCGACCTGCCTGGGCGGGGTGATCCATTATTACGGCGACGTGGGTGTGGTGCCCGCGGGAGGCGCCCTGGTGGTTCGCGGAGGCACCGCAGCAGGTCGGGCCGATGAGGCTGAACGACCTCGGGGCCGAAATGGCGGCGGGCCGGGTCGGAGACCGGACGCTGGCCTGGCGCAAGAGCATGGCCGACTGGGCCATTGCGGGCAGCATCGCGGATCTGGCACAGCAGGGCCGGGCGCGTTATGACGGGGCGAACCTTGGGAAAGGAGCCCCGTCATGACAGATATCGTCCGCCACCATACCGCCGCCCGCATGAGCCAGATCGTGATCCATGGCGACACGATCTATCTGGCCGGGCAGGTGGGCAACCGCGGCGACAGCGTGGCGGATCAGACCCGCACCTGCCTTGAAAAGGTCGAGGCGCTGTTGGGCGAGGCGGGGTCGGATGCGACGCGCATCCTGCAATGCACGATCTGGCTGGCCGACATGGCCGATTTCGCCGAGATGAACGAGGTGTGGGACAGTTGGGTGCCTGAGGGTCACGCGCCCGCCCGGGCCTGTGGCGAGGCCAAGCTGGCGCACCCCGAGCTGAAGGTGGAACTGCTGGTGACGGCGGCGGTGCGCAAGCGCGAGGGCAAGTGACCTGAAGGAGCGGCTGCGCCAGGCAGGTTCGATCGATTGGGGGCCAGCCCCCAAACGCAGGTTGAATTGGGGGCCAGCCCCCAAACCCCCGGGATATTTATGGCCAGAGGAAAGGCGTGATGGACGCTGCCTGGGGGCTGCGCTATCAGCGGGGCGAACTTTTAAGGAAGGAAGTCCGATGTCTGGTCATGGCGCGCCCGTCCCGATGCAATCCAGCCTGTCCTCTGGCCTGAAAGGCGAGGCGCATGTGCCCGGCGACAAGTCGATCTCGCATCGCAGCCTCATCCTTGGGGCGCTCAGCATCGGCGACACGGTGGTGACCGGCCTGCTGGAAGGCGAGGATGTACTGGACACGGCCAAGGCCATGCGGGCGATGGGCGCGGAGGTAGAGCGAAACGCGGACGGCGTTTGGCATGTGCACGGAGTAGGTGTCGGTGGCTTTGCCGAGCCGGGGCAGGTGATCGACTGTGGCAATTCGGGAACCGGCGTGCGGCTGATCATGGGGGCGATGGCGACGGCGCCCATCACCGCGACGTTTACAGGGGATGCCAGCCTGAATGGGCGGCCCATGGCGCGGGTGACCGATCCGCTGGCGCTGTTCGGAGCGCGCGCGGTGGGGCGCGAGGGCGGGCGGCTGCCGATGACGATTGTGGGCGCGCGGGAGCCGGTGCCGGTCCGCTACGAGGTGCCGGTGCCGTCGGCGCAGGTGAAATCGGCCGTGCTGTTGGCGGGGCTGAACGCCCCGGGGCAGACCGTGGTGATCGAGCGCGAGGCGACGCGCGACCATACCGAGCGGATGCTGGCCGGGTTCGGGGCAGAGATCTCGACCGAGGTGACGGACGAGGGCCGGGTCATCACCCTGACTGGTCAGCCCGAGTTGACGCCCCAGACCATTGTCGTGCCGCGGGATCCGTCGAGTGCGGCTTTCCCGGTTTGTGCGGCGCTGATCACCGAAGGGTCGGACGTGCTGGTGCCCAATATCGGGCTGAACCCGACGCGGGCGGGGCTGTTCACCACCCTGCGCGAGATGGGCGCGGATCTGACCTATGAGAACGAGCGCGAGGAAGGCGGCGAGCCGGTGGCGGACCTGCGGGCGCGGTTTTCGCCCGACATGAAAGGCATAGAGGTGCCGCCCGAGCGCGCCGCGAGCATGATCGACGAGTACCCGGTGCTGTCGGCCGTTGCGGTCAATGCGACCGGGCGCACGGTGATGCGCGGGGTCAAGGAACTGCGCGTCAAGGAGAGCGACCGGATCGACGCGATGGCCACCGGCCTGCGCGCCTGTGGCGTGACGGTCGAGGAGGGCGAGGACTGGTGGATCGTCGAGGGCATGGGCGCGGGCGGCGTGCCGGGCGGGGCGGCCTGTGCCAGCCATCTGGATCACCGGATCGCCATGTCGTTCCTGGTGCTGGGCCTGGCGAGCAAGGACCCCGTGACGGTGGATGACGGCGGGCCGATCGCCACGTCCTTTCCGGTGTTCGAGGCGCTGATGACCGGGCTGGGGGCAAAGATCAGGCGCATCTGAGCGGGAAGCCAGAGATTATTCGTACGAATAATCTTTGGCGGCGAAAATTCGTACGAATTTTCGGGGTCGCGGGCGGGCCAGATTCTGCCGGTCGCAGGCTTTCGGCGGCGCGGTAAAGCGGTATGGTGCCGCTGGAAAATGCTTTGGCCAAAGGCGATGCAAGATGAACGAGACCGATCCACTGGTGGTATTCACGCCCTCGGGCAAGCGCGGGCGGTTCCCGAAAGGCACGCCGGTGCTGACCGCCGCACGGCAGCTGGGTGTCGATCTGGACTCGGTCTGCGGCGGGCGGGGGATCTGTTCCAAGTGCCAGATCACGCCCGGCTATGGCGAGTTTTCCAAGCATGGGGTGACCGTGCATCAGGGCGCGCTTTCGGAGTGGAACGCGGTCGAGGAACGCTATGACCAGAAGCGCGGGCTGAAGGCGGGGCGGCGGCTGGGCTGCCAGGCGCAGGTGATGGGCGACATCGTGATCGACGTGCCGCCGGAAAGCCAGGTGCACAAGCAGGTGGTGCGCAAGGCGGCCTCGGCCCGGGTGATCCAGATGGACCCGGCGACGCGGCTTTACTTCGTCGAGGTGGACGAGCCGGACATGCACGAGCCCACGGGCGACCTGGAGCGGCTGGAGCGGGCGCTGCGCGAGCAGTGGGAGATCGAAGAGATCACCGCTGACCTGACGCTGCTGTCGAAGTTGCAGCCGGTGCTGCGCAAGGGCAAGTTCCGGGTAACCGTGGCGCTGCACCAGTCACACATGGAGAGCGTGCCGCGGGTGATCGAGATCTGGCCGGGGCTGCACGAGAGCGGGCTTTACGGGCTGGCGATCGACCTGGGCTCGACCACGGTGGCGGCGCATCTGACGGACCTGGAAAGCGGAGAGGTCAAGGCGTCGTCGGGCATCATGAACCCGCAGATCCGGTTCGGCGAGGACCTGATGAGCCGGGTGAGCTATGCGATGATGAACCCCGGCGGCGACCAGGAAATGACCCGCGCCGTGCGTGAGGCAATCAACACGCTGGCGGAGGAGATCGCCAGGGAAGCCGAGGTCGACCCGAGCCTGATCGTGGAGACGGTGTTCGTCTGCAACCCGGTGATGCATCACCTGCTGCTGGGGATCGACCCGGTGGAGCTGGGGCAGGCACCGTTCGCTCTGGCCACGTCCGACAGCATGGCGCTGGAGGCGCGGGAGCTGGAGTTGACCGCCATCAACACGCGGGCGCGGGTCTACGTGCTACCCTGCATCGCGGGGCATGTGGGCGCGGATTGTGCCGCCGTGGCGCTGAGCGAGGAGCCTGGCAAATCCGACGACCTGGCGCTGATCGTGGATGTGGGCACGAATGCCGAGATCCTTTTGGGCGACAAGACACGGGTGTTGGCCTGTTCGTCACCGACCGGGCCGGCCTTTGAAGGGGCGCAGATCTCCAGCGGGCAGCGGGCGGCGCCCGGCGCCATCGAGGCCATTCGGATCGACCCGGAGACGAAAGAGCCGCGGTTCCGCGTGATCGGATCGGACAAGTGGTCGGACGAGGACGGCTTTGCCGAGGAGTTGGGGCCAGGCGGGATCACCGGCATCTGCGGGTCGGGCATCATCGAGGCGGTGGCCGAGCTGCGCATGGCGGGGCTGATGGATGAAAGCGGGCTGATCGGCTCGGCCGAGGCGACCGGGACCGCGCGGATGGTGGCCGAGGGGCGGACGCATTCCTACCTGGTGCATGACGCCACCGCGGAGGGCGGGCCGCGTATAACCGTGACGCAGGGCGACATACGGGCGATTCAACTGGCGAAATCGGCGCTTTACGCGGGCGCGCGGCTGTTGATGGACCAGCGCGGCGTGGACAAGGTGGACCGCGTGGTGCTGGCCGGGGCGTTCGGCGCGCATATCAGTGCCAAGCACGCGATGGTGCTGGGGATGATCCCGGACGTTCCGCTGGACAAGGTCACCAGCGCGGGCAATGCCGCGGGCACGGGCGCGCGGATCGCGCTGTGCAACGTGGGAGCGCGGCGCGAGATCGAGCGGGTGGTGCGCGAGATCACCAAGGTCGAGACCGCGATCGAACCCAAGTTCCAGGAGCATTTCGTGGCCGCCAACGCCATTCCGCACAAGACCGATCCGTTCCCGGAACTGGCCAAGGTCGCGCCGTTGCCGAACCCGTCATTCAATACCGGCGGCGGGGACGAGGGCGGACGGCGCCGGCGCAGGCGCGGCTGAGGCGGCCACGCAGAAGGGCATTGCGCTGCGACCGGCGATTGCGCAGGGTAAGGATGTGCCCTGAGCGTCGGTCGCCGCGGGGCGGTCCCTTTTTCCGATGCCGACAGGGCGCAACCGATTGATCGAGCCGAGATGACACCGAAATCGATATTGCTTTCTCTTGTTCTGGCCAGCGCATCGGCGCTGCCCGCGATGGGCTGTCCCGATGCCGAGGCGCTTGACAGTGGTGTGGTGTTCGAGACCCGCGACGGGATGACCGAGACGCACCGGCGCTTTGCTCCGGAGCAGATCCTGATCCAGACGGAGTTTCCCGATGGGTCGGGCTCGGTTCTCGAAACGCGGCACGGCCTGTACCTGGCCAGTTCGACGCCGATCGAGGACGGGGTGGTGAAGGTCGGGGAGAAGGATGTGTTCGCCAGTTATGCCGACCTGGAAAAATGGGACGAGCCCCGCCCTGACGCGGAATGGAGCAATGACAGCACCGGCGGCGGGACGGCGAAATCGGGGCCGCTGAAGACGATCGAGCTTGGACCTTGCACCTATCCGGCGTTCGAGATCGACCTGACCTTCAATGACGATCCGACCTACACCGAGCGCTATCACTATCTTCCGGAACTGGGGGTCGGCCTGCTGGTGGCCAGCACCTCGGACGGGGAGGAAGAGACCTATACCTATACCGGGGTGCGGGCGGCCGAGTGAGGCGACGGAGACGCGAATCCGTCTTGACCGGGCGGGACGGGCGGCATACCTAGACGGTCGCGCAGGCGGGTATGATGTAATGGTAGCCTGTCAGCTTCCCAAGCTGAACGCGCGGGTTCGATTCCCGCTACCCGCTCCATGCTTCCTTCGTTCGAAAAACCACGCGCCGACGGTCGCTGCACGGGCGGCGCGCGGTCGCGCGTCAGCGTGTCGGGCTGGATGCTGTCGAAGGCGATGGTGCCTGCGCGGCGTGGTTGTCCTCGACCGTGAGGAACATGCCTGCGGACATCAGGAACCCCGCCAGCAGAACCATTTCGGCGAAAGGCAGACCGGACAACAATCCACCGCCGCAGGTGCGGCGCGTCGTGCGACTGCGCCAGGGGCGGCATGGACGTTCGGCGGGTGTCGGGTCATCGGGTGGGGTCATGGACACGTTGTGCGGTGCAAAGGCGACAGAAGTGTGAAAATCTTGCCTTGTTATCGCCCTAGTGGGGTGATTTGGCCGACGGAAACGGGCAGTTTCGGGAAACACTGTGTTGCGGCGCGGGCCGGACCCGTCAGGGCAATCCGCGCGGCGACGGCGGCAAGCGAGGCGAAGGACATCATGGGTTTTACTGTAGCGATCGACGGGCCGGCGGCGGCGGGCAAGGGAACCGTGGCGCGGGCGGTGGCCGAACGGTTCGGTTTCGCGCATCTGGATACCGGGCTGCTTTATCGCGCGACGGGACGGCGCACCCTGGACGGGACCGAGCCGGTGGACGCCGCGCGCGCGCTGAGGGCCGAGGACCTCGACGCAGACGATCTGCGCTCGCCCGAAGTCGGACAGGCCGCCAGCCGCGTGGCCGCGGTGCCCGAGGTGCGTGCCGCGCTGGTGGAGTTCCAGCGGGCCTTTGCGGCGCGCTCGGGCGGCGCGGTGCTGGACGGGCGCGACATCGGCACGGTGATCTGCCCCGAGGCGAACGTGAAGCTGTTCGTGACGGCCAGCGATGATGTGCGGGCGCAACGGCGGCTGGAGGAACTTCTAGGCAAGGGAACCGTCACCACCTATGACGAGGTGTTGGCCGACTTGCGTCTGCGCGACGACCGCGACTCGGCGCGTGCGACGGCGCCGCTGAAGCCGGCGCGGGATGCGATATTGCTGGACACGACCGCGTTGTCGATCGAAGGCGCGGTCGAAGCGGCCTGTGCCGAGGTCGCGCGGGTGCGTGCGGCGTTATGACGGCGCGGATCACCTTTCACCGCGGCGGCGGATGGATGGATATCTTCCGGGCCTACCGGTTGACCGTGACGGGCGAGGAAGTCGGCACGATCAAGCGCAAGAGCCAGGTGAGCGTCGAGGTGGAGCCGACCCAGCACATGTTGCGGGCCAGCATCGACTGGTGCGGCAGCAACATCCTTTACGTGGACTTGTCGGAGGGCGAGGCGGTGGATGTGGAGGTCTTCAACCCCAACGGGCCGTTCCGGGGGCAAGGCGTGATGGTGCGGGCGCCGGGCGATTACCTGCAACTGCGGCTGCGCGAGGACGGGCCCGGGGCCGGGGCGGGGCACGAAACCCCTTGATTGTCATGGCCGAGCGGGCTATAGCGCCCCTCGTCGACAAGGCGGAACCGCCGCAGAGCATTGAGAGCGAGCAGGGTCGGGAATACCGGCCCTCTTTGTTTTGCGTATATGAGGCGGCCCGACTGACCAACGAAACCCTGAAGACCGGCGGAGACAACCGCGCGGCCGGACACAACGAAACGTTAGGATTGAAACGCCACATGGCTCAAAACGCATCGATGGAGGAATTCGAGGCCCTCCTTAATGAAAGCCTCGAAATGGACACCCCCCAAGAGGGAACGGTTGTCAAAGGCAAGGTCATCGCGGTTGAAGCGGGACAAGCCATCATCGACGTCGGCTACAAGATGGAAGGCCGCGTCGAACTCAAGGAATTCGCAAATCCCGGTGAAGCGCCCGAAATCGAAGTGGGCGACGAGGTCGAAGTGTTCCTGCGCTCGGCAGAGAACGCCCGTGGCGAAGCCGTCATTTCCCGTGAAATGGCCCGCCGCGAGGAAGCCTGGGATCGCCTGGAGAAAGCATACGCGGACGACGCGCGCGTCGAAGGCGCGATCTTCGGCCGGGTCAAGGGCGGTTTCACCGTCGATCTTGGCGGCGCCGTGGCGTTCCTGCCCGGCTCTCAGGTCGATGTGCGCCCCGTGCGCGATGCCGGCCCGCTGATGGGTCTCAAGCAGCCCTTCCAGATCCTGAAAATGGACCGCCGCCGTGGCAACATCGTTGTCTCGCGTCGCGCCATCCTGGAAGAGAGCCGCGCCGAGCAGCGCGCCGAAGTCATCGGCAACCTGACCGAAGGTCAGGCCGTGGACGGCGTGGTCAAGAACATCACCGAATACGGGGCCTTCGTGGACCTGGGCGGTGTCGACGGCCTGCTGCACGTGACCGACATGGCGTGGCGCCGTGTGAACCACCCCTCCGAGATCCTGAACATCGGCGAGACCGTCAAGGTCCAGGTGATCAAGATCAACAAGGAAACCCACCGCATCAGCCTGGGCATGAAGCAGTTGCAGGACGATCCGTGGGATCTGGTCGCCGCCAAGTACCCGCTGGAATCGGTGCATACCGGCCGTGTCACGAACATCACCGACTACGGTGCGTTCGTCGAGCTGGAACCCGGTGTCGAGGGTCTGGTGCACGTCTCTGAGATGTCGTGGACCAAGAAGAACGTCCACCCCGGCAAGATCGTCTCGACCTCTCAGGAAGTCGAAGTCATGGTGCTGGAAATCGACCAGGCCAAGCGCCGCGTGTCTCTGGGCCTCAAGCAGACCATGCGCAACCCGTGGGAAGTGTTCGCGGAAACCCATCCCGAGGGCACCGAGGTCGAGGGCGAAGTCAAGAACATCACCGAGTTCGGCCTGTTCATCGGTCTGGACGGCGACATCGACGGCATGGTGCACCTTTCGGACATCAGCTGGGACGAGCGTGGCGAAGACGCGATCCAGAGCTACAAGAAGGGCGATGTGGTTCAGGCCGTCGTCTCGGAAGTGGATGTGGAGAAAGAGCGCATTTCGTTGTCGATCAAGGCGCTGGGCGGCGACAAGTTCGCCGAGGCCGTGGGCGGCGTGAAGCGCGGCTCGATCATCACCGTCGAGGTCACCTCGATCGAGGATGGCGGCATCGAGGTGGAATACGAAGGCATGAAATCCTTCATCCGCCGCTCCGACCTGTCGCGCGACCGCTCCGAACAGCGCCCCGAGCGGTTCTCGGTCGGTGACAAGGTCGACGTGCGCGTCACCAACGTCGACAGCAAGACCCGCCGTCTGGGCCTGTCGATCAAGGCGCGCGAGATCGCCGAAGAGAAGGAAGCCGTGGAACAGTATGGCAGCTCGGATTCGGGCGCCTCGCTGGGCGACATCCTGGGCGCCGCGCTGAAAGGCGACGACGACAAGTAAGCCGACGACGGTTTGCGGATTTGAAAGGCCCCGCCAATTGCGCGGGGCCTTTTACATTGGATGTCAGCGCCTGTGCCGGTGGCGCGATCAGCAAAACAGGAGTGATGTCGCCTGCAAATTCACGCCGCGACAGCCCTCGTCGCGACCCGGCATCGGGCCATTCGGTCCGGTTCATCGGTGCCGGGCGGAGACCCTGCCGCACGGGTCCCGAATCAGACGTTCCGCAGCCTGAACTCGCCCTGACGGCGCGGCGCGCTGCCCTGCGTCAGGACAGAAAAGTCCGCGATATGGGCGAAGTCCTGCAGGTTTACCCCCAGAATTTTCCAGTTTATCCGGTAGGTTGCAGTTTCTAATTGCGCTTTTTCTATCTATAGTCGTTAAAGTCGCTACGCTGCTCGACCAAAGAACAACGCAGGGGGGAACCGATGATCAGGTCGGAACTAATACAGAAGATCGCCGACGAGAACCCACACCTTTACCAGCGCGACGTCGAGCGCATAGTGAACACCATTTTCAACGAAATCACCAATGCCATGGCCGAAGGCAACCGGGTCGAGTTGCGCGGCTTCGGGGCGTTCTCGGTCAAGAAACGGGATGCGCGCACGGGCCGCAACCCGCGCACCGGAGAATCGGTGCAGGTCGAGGAAAAGCATGTGCCGTTCTTCAAGGCCGGCAAGCTGTTGCGTGAACGGCTGAACGGGAAATCCTGATGCGATATATCCGCTACCTTTCGATCGCCATCTTTGGACTGGCGCTTATCCTGATCGCGCTGGCCAACCGGCAGTTTGTCGAAGTCCGGATCCTGCCCGGGGAACTGGGCGGCATGGCGGCGGTGAATCCGTCCTATGAACTTCCGCTGTTCATCGTGATGTTCGGCGGGATCCTGGCGGGCCTGGTGATCGGTTTCATCTGGGAGTGGATCCGCGAGGCCAAGGAGCGTGCGGCGGCGGCGCGGCAGGCGCGGGAGATGGCGGCGCTGCGCGCCGAGGTGCGCCGGCTGAAAGGCGAGAGGCACAAGGACAAGGACGAGGTTCTTGCGCTTCTGGACGAGGCCAGCTAACCGACCGCGTCATGGCGCAGGACATTCGTATAAAGATGTGTGGGCTGACCCGGCCCGAGGACATCCCTGCCGCGGTGGCGGCGGGGGCGGCCTATGTGGGGTTCGTGTTTTTCCCGAAATCGCCGCGCTACGTGACGCCGGAACTGGCGCGAGAGATGGCGCTGTCCGTGCCGCCGGGCGTGGCCAAGGTGGCGCTGGTGGTGGATGCGGACGACGCCTTGCTGGACGAGCTGACGGGCGTCGTGCCGCTGGACATGTTGCAATTGCATGGACAGGAAAGCCCCGAGCGGGTGGCCGGGATCAAGGCCCGCTATGGCCTGCCGGTGATGAAGGCCGTGGGGGTGCGCGAGGCGGGCGACCTAGAGGCGATCGAGCGGTACGCGGCGGTGGCGGACCAGATCCTGCTGGATGCCAAGCCGCCGAAAAACGCGACGCGGCCCGGAGGCAATGCGGAGAGTTTCGACTGGAGCCTGATTGCGGGGCGTGACTGGAACGTTCCCTGGATGCTGGCCGGTGGGCTGACGGTGAAAAACGTGGCCGAGGCGATCCGGGTGACCGGGGCGCGGCAGCTTGACCTGTCTTCTGCGCTGGAAAGTGCGCCAGGGGTCAAGGACCATGGCAAGATGCGGGCCTTTGCCGACGCGGCGCGCGCATGATCCGGTTTCGTGAGGCGGTCGCGGCGGATGTGGCCGGCGTGGTGGAACTGCTGACAGATGACATGCTGGGGCAGGGGCGTGAAGGGGCCGACCCGGCGCTTTACCAGGCGGCCTTTGCGCGGATGCAGGACGAGGGCAGCAACCATCTTATCGTGGGCGAAGATGCCGCGGGCCGGATTGTCGCCACCTACCAGATCACCTTTATCAGCGGTCTGTCGTTGCGCGCCGCGCGAAGGGCGCAGGTGGAGAGCGTGCGCGTGGCGGGGCACCTGCGCGGGCAAGGCGTGGGCGAGGCGATGTTCGACGACGTCAAGGCGCGGGCGAGGGCGGCGGGCTGCACGCTGGTGCAGCTAACGATGAACGTGGACCGGGAAGATGCCAGGCGGTTCTACGAGCGCATCGGCTTTGTCGCGTCGCATACCGGTTTCAAGCTGGCACTCGATTGACGCATCGCGCCACTTTGCCCAAGCTGGGGCAAAGGAGGTGCCAATGGATACGCAGGATCTGGATGACGTTTACGGGGCGAAGAGCCCGGACGAATCGAAGGCGATCTATGACAAGTGGTCGACCTCCTATGACGCGGACTGCCTGAGCAAGGGGTTTCGACTGCCCGCTCTGGGGGCCGGCCTGCTGGGGCGATACCTGGGGGACGCGGATGCGCCGGTGTTGGACGCGTGCTGTGGCACCGGGCTGGTGGGCGAGACGCTGCGGCTGATGGGATATGACCGGATCGTGGGCTGCGATCTGTCGCCGGACATGCTGAAATTTGCTCAGCAGACCGGGGCCTACGAGCGGCTGGAAGAGGCCGATACCGGCGTCGGGTTGCCGTTTGACGACGGCGCCTTTGCGGGGTTCGTCTGTGTCGGGGCGTTCGGGCCGGGCCATGCGCCGCCTGCCACACTGGAACACCTGGCGCGGGTGACGCGGCACGGCGGTATCGGGGTGTTCAACCTCTTGGACGCGACTTGGGAAGAGCAGGGATTTCCGCCGGTTCTGGACAAGCTGGCCGCGTCCGGTGCGTGGGAGGTGATCCATACCACGCCACCCTTCCGGCCTTTCCTGTTGGCCGAGCCGGAGCTGCTTAGCACCGGCTATGTCGTGCGAGTGAGGTGAGCGCCCGAGAATATTCGTACGAATATTCTGGCGCTTCGTCGCAGTGGATTGCTCTGGAAACCGGCGGGCCCGTGGCCTATTGAGGCTCTAGCAAACAGGGATGATGACCATGAACGATCTCTTCAACTCCTTCATGACCGGCCCCGACGAAAAGGGGCGTTTCGGAGAATTCGGCGGGCGCTTCGTGTCCGAGACGCTGATGCCGCTGATCCTGGAACTGGAAGAGCAGTACGAGAACGCCAAGACCGACCAGAGTTTCTGGGACGAGATGCATTTCCTGTGGAAGCACTACGTCGGGCGGCCGAGCCCGATGTACCATGCCGAAGGGCTGACCGAGCGGCTGGGCGGCGCCAAGATCTATATGAAGCGCGACGAGTTGAACCACACCGGCGCGCACAAGATCAACAACGTGCTGGGGCAGATCTTGCTGGCGCGGCGCATGGGCAAGACGCGCATCATCGCCGAGACCGGCGCGGGGCAGCACGGCGTGGCGACGGCGACGGTCTGTGCCAAGTTCGGGCTGAAATGCGTGGTCTACATGGGCGCGCATGACGTCGAGCGTCAGCGGCCCAACGTATTCCGCATGAAGCTCTTGGGCGCCGAGGTGATCCCGGTGACCAGCGGGCGCGGCACGCTGAAGGACGCGATGAACGACGCGCTGCGCGACTGGGTCACCAACGTGCGCGACACGTTCTACTGCATCGGCACGGTGGCCGGGCCGCATCCCTATCCTGCGATGGTGCGCGATTTCCAGTCGATCATCGGCAAGGAAGCCCGCGAACAGATGCAGGAGGCCGAGGGCCGCCTGCCCGACACGATCATCGCGGCCATCGGCGGCGGGTCGAACGCGATGGGGCTGTTTTATCCGTTCCTCGACGACAAGGACGTGAACATCATCGGCGTCGAGGCCGGTGGCAAGGGCGTGAACGAGAAGATGGAACATTGCGCGTCGCTGACCGGCGGCCGCCCCGGCGTCCTGCATGGCAACCGGACCTACCTGCTGCAGGACGATGACGGGCAGATCCTGGAAGGGTATTCGATTTCCGCGGGCCTCGATTATCCGGGCATCGGGCCCGAGCATTCCTGGTTGCACGAGATCGGGCGCGCGAAATACGTGTCGATCACCGACAAGGAAGCGCTGGAAGCGTTCAAGCTGTGCTGCGAGGCGGAAGGGATCATCCCGGCGCTGGAGCCGTGCCACGCGCTGGCCCATGTGATGAAGATCGCGCCGGACCTGCCCAAAGATCACATCCTGTGCATGAACATGTGCGGGCGGGGCGACAAGGACATCTTTACCGTGGCGCGGCACCTCGGGTTCGAGATGGGCGAGGGCGACTGACGTCGCTGCGTGTCCGGATCAGGCGAGAGGATGATCAGCCGTCGTCCTCTTCGTCTTCATCCTCTGCAGGGTCTTCGTCTGACGTCTTGCGGTCTTCGTCGCTATCGCCGTCGTCGCTATCGTCCTCTTCGTCGCTGTCCGTATTGCCGTCTTCGGTAAGTGCGTCGTCGAAGAGAAAGCCGGCGGTGTTGAGTTGCGGCATGTCTGATGTGACCGAGCGGTTGTCGTCAGTGCCCGTGTCGTCGGCCATGGCCGCCGCGGAAAGCACGATAGCGGTGGAGCAAAACGTAACAATTCGCCACATGCGAACCTCCTACGCCTACTGGTACTGGCGCGCCGGTGGGCGCGTCTTAATAAACTTGAACTAGACCCGCGCGGGTGCAGAGCAAGTCGGCGCCAACGATGTCGCATGGCCCCCGGCGGGAGATTGCCGTTCCCGGATCACACGACTCTGCGCGCGCACGACGTCGCGCAACAGAAAGAGCGCCGGACGGCGAGGTCCGGCGCTCTCTTTTCGAGGTCTTGCTGATCCTAGATGCGCGTCAGCTTACACGAGCGAGTAGTAGTAGACCACGACGGGAATGGTGTTCGCGTCGCTTGCGCTCTGCGTCTCGGTTGCGGTCGTGTCGCTGGTATCGGACGCATCGGCGCTGTCGCTGCTGCTGTCCATGCTATCGGATGCATCGGCGCTGTCGCTGCTCATATCCGTGCTATCGGACGCATCGGCACTGTCGCTGCTCATGTTTTTGCTGTCCGACGTGTCGGCGTTCATGTCCAGCGCGGTTGTGCCGGCACCGCGATACTCTGCGGGCGACAGTGCGCCGGAATCATCGGAGTCCATGGCGTCGAAACGTTTTTCCATCGCCTTCTGGCTCCAGTCCTTGTCGACTTCACCCTCGTATTCTGCCTGGGTGATGACCCCGTCGCCGTTTCCGTCGTACATCTGGAACCGATCAACGGCGGTTTTGGCAAAGCGCTCTGCATCGTCCGTGTCTTCAGAGACGGCCGATTTCATGTCGGAGTCGTCGCTTTTCCAGATCTTGTTGGTCATGTTCTGCCATTCCTCGACAGACATTTCCGATTGGCCGCCGGTGTCGAGTTCGGCCCAATCACGCGACTCGCCGTCAGTCTGCGACGTGTCCATCGCGGCTTGCTGCTTGTCCTGCGCGTTGCCGATGCAGTTGACCATCTCTTCACGGTCCACGGAGCCGTCCTTGTTGAGGTCGAGGGCGGCGAATTCGGCATCGCGTGCCTCGTTGATCTCCTGCTCGCTCATGAAGCCGTCCTTGTTCTGGTCGGCCGGCATGAAGGCGGTTTCGCAGAAGGCGGGCATGTCGGTTTCCGCATCGCTCTGTTGAGCCAGTGCGGGGGCCGCCGTGGCAAGCGCGGCGGATGTCAGCATTGTTGTCGTCAGGGTTTTCATCTTGTGTCTCCTTTCGTTTATTCAAACGGTCGGGAGGACGGATGTTGTGTCACTCCTCCGATATTGACGTCCCGGGGGAAAAACGTGTCGTGACGGTATGAGTTCCTTGCACGGTCGAGATGATGTGCCTGAACGGGTTCGCGGCACCCCGGCGACGGCGGGCCCTTGTGAGCATTTCCCGGACATCCCCAAGGGTGTTTTCGGGGCTCCGGACTGTCGGGCTCCGGAGTCTTGTAACAAACCTTGAAGCCTAGCGGAGGCGCAGGACGGGGGCCGGGCCGAGCGGAACGGGACCCAAGAGCACCCGGCCGTCGCGCAGACCCAGCGGAATGTCGAGCGTCCTGGAATTGCCGGCCATCTGCGACACCAGCGCCAATCCATCTTCGAGCGTGCTGGCAAGGCCCTGCGGCAGCGCGCCGCTGTCCACGGCGAGGCGCAGGATGTCGCGCCAGTTGCGGGCCTTGACGGTGATCTCACCGGTGGGGATGCCGGCCGCGTCGACCGTGACCTCGCCCGCGGCCTGCAGTTCCAGCCGGCCCCAGCGGGCCTCGGCCAGCTTGAGGTCGATGCGGCGGGGCTGGGGACGGGCCTCTTCGATCGCCGAGAGGTCCCAGGGCTTGTCGAAATCCACGGTCATGTCCAGAGACAACGCCTCGAGCGTGTCGGGCAGGGTATCGCCGGGATCGACCTTGACCCGCCAGTCGAGGGCGGGCGCGAAGCCGTCGGCGGTGAGGCCGAGGCGATAGCTGCTGTCGGAGGCGGTGGTGCGTTCGGCGGCGAGCCGCAGGCTGTCGGCGGTGGTCGGCTGTACGGTGGTGATGGGCTGGACCGCGAGATCCTCGGCGGTGAGGGTCAGGCGCTCGAGCGGCAGGCCGGGCGCGGCGCGGGTGACGAGGCTGGCGCGCATGTCGGTACTGGTGACATCGTACTTGGCCTGGGGCGTGGCGATAAGCTGCACGTCTGGCCAGACGGCGATGATGTGATTGGGCTTGTAGCTGAGCGCGAAGACCTGGAAGAACGGCGCTTCCCACGCCAGGCCGGTGTCGGGGTCGGCGAGGCTGACGTCGGTGAAGGTGGTGTCGAAGCGGTTGGGAAAGCCCTGTGTCGACAGGTCGGAATAATCCGCGACCCAGCCATCGGCGCGGCGGCCCTCGAACCACGCCTCGAACGCCTTGGTGGCGCCGGTGGAGCCCACGGCCCAGTAGACGGACCACGCCAGGGCCGCCACCACGATCAGGATCAACATGCCGCGCATCTGCCTACCCGCCTTCTTTCGAGCCCTTGCCGAGTGGTATCTAAAGTGATTAGGGGGCAGGGGAAAGCGCAAGGAGCGAAAAATGACGATGTGGGTGTTCGGCTATGGGTCGCTGGTTTGGAACCCCGGCTTTACCCCCGTTCAGCGGGTGCTGGCGGCCTTGCCGGGCTATCACCGCAGTTTCTGCATGCGCTCGATCCATCATCGCGGAACCGAGGAGAACCCCGGCCTTGTGCTGGCGCTGGACGAAAGCCCCGATGCGCTGTGCCGGGGCGTGGCGCTGGCGGTGCACGAGGACGAGGAGGACAAGGTGCTGGCCTACCTGCGCGAGCGGGAACTGGTGTCGGCGGCCTATCTGGAAAAAGAGCTGGACATCATGCTGCGCGACGGGCGGCAGGTGCGGGCGCTGACCTATGTGATCGACGCCGATCACGTGCAGTATTGCGGCGGGCTGGACCTGGAGGAACAGGCGCGGATCATCGCGCGCGCGCACGGCGGCCGGGGGCCTAACCACGAATATCTTTTCCAGACCGTCGCGCACCTGGAGGAGCTTGGGATTCACGACCCCGAACTGGACTGGCTGGTGCGTCGGGTGAAGGGGATCGGGATTTGAGCGGGCGCACGGGGCGGACGCGGCGGAAATGCTTTAAAACCTTGGCTTCACAGTGGTTAACGCGTAGGGTGTCGCCAAACAATAACCGCGCCGGGAGCCGTCCAGATGGACCAGCCGGACCGTGAGGTCGAGCCGAACTTTTCACACCCCGTAAGGCAGATCACGCTAATGCTGATCGTGCTGGCCCTGACGGGGCTAGGCGCGTTCTTTGCGCTGCCGCGGGTGTTGCCGGTGTTCCAGGCGAACCCGTACCTGAACGGGTTCATCCTGTTCGTCTTTGTCATCGGCGTGGTGGCCTGTTTCTGGCAGATGTACCAGCTGATCGGCTCGGTGCGCTGGATCGAGGGGTTCGTGGGTGAACGCCCTGGCAGCGAAGAGATCAAGGCGCCGCAACTGCTGGCGCCTTTGGCGACCTTGCTGAAACAGCGCGGCAAGCGGATGAAGATCGCCTCGGGCTCGGCCCGGTCGATCCTGGACTCGGTGGCCCAGCGGATCGACGAGGCGCGGGAAATCACGCGCTATATCACCAGCATGTTGATTTTCCTAGGACTTCTGGGGACGTTCTATGGCCTGGCCACGACGGTGCCGGCGGTGGTGGACACGATCCGCAGCCTGGCCCCGCAGGAGGGCGAGGAAGGCGTGGACGTATTCAACCGCCTGATGACCGGGCTGGAATCCCAGCTGGGCGGGATGGGCGTGGCCTTTGCCAGCTCGCTTCTGGGCCTGGCCGGGTCGCTGGTGGTGGGCCTTTTGGAGCTGTTCGCGGGACACGGGCAGAACCGGTTCTACCGCGAGCTGGAAGAGTGGATGTCGACGATCACGCGCGTGGGTCTTGCCTCGGGCGACGGAGAGACCGGCAGCGAGGCCGGGGTTATGGCGAGCGTCGTCGACCACATGGGCGAGCAGATGGAGAGCCTGCAGCTGATGCTGACGCAATCCGATGTGAGCCGCGCGATGGTGGACGAAAAGCTGGGCCTGCTGGCCGACTCGATGGAAAAGCTGACCGAGCGGCTGACCGACACCGCGCCCTTGCACGACGCGCTGACGCGCGTGGCGGACGGGCAGGAAGAGCTGATCCGGCAGATGGCGAGCCACGAGGGCGAGAGTGGCGGGATCGACGCGGAAAGCAGGATGCGGCTGCGGTCGATCGACGTGCAGATGCTGCGCATCCTGGAGGAGATCAGCGCCGGGCGGCAGGAAAGCATGAGCGAGCTGCGCACCGATCTGAACGCGCTGTCGCGGGCGATCGGGCAGCTGGCGTCCAGCCACGGGCGGGGCGATACCTCGCTGCGGGCGTTGCGCCGGCCCGAGCGGGAGCAGGGGAGCTAGGCGATGGCCCTGTCACGGCGCACCGGCGCACGGTTCCAGGCCTCGATCTGGCCTGGGTTCGTGGATGCGATGACGGGCCTTCTCTTGGTGCTGATGTTCGTGCTGACCATCTTCATGGTGGTGCAGTTCGTGCTGCGCGAGACGATCAGCGGACAGGAAAGCCGGCTGGACGAGTTGTCGAACGAGGTGGCCGCATTGAGCCGGGCGCTGGGGCTGGAACAGGACCGCAACGCCACGTTGACCGAACGGGTGGGCGCGCTGACCGCGACGCTGGGCGATGCGCGCGAGCGGCAGGAGCAGCAGGCGGCGCTGATCGCGGCGCAGGAAACTCAGATCGCCGAGGCGGAGGCGCGGATCGCCAGTTTCGAGGAGCAGGTGGCGGGGCTGCTGGCGCAGCGCGACGAGAATCTTGGGACGATTGCCGACCTCGAAGGCCAGCGCGAGGAACTGCTGAGCGAGCAGGAGCGGTTGCAACTGGCGCTGGCGGGGCTGCGCGACGAGATCGATGCACAGGAAGAAGCGGCGCGGCTGGCGGCGGCGCAGGCCGATGCGCTGGAGGCGATGATTGCCGATCTGCGCAGCGAGGCCGAGGAGGACGCGGCGGCGCAGGCGGAACTGACGGCTCAGGTCGAGGATTTGCAGGCGCAATTGTCGGACGAGGAGAAGGCGCGGCTGGCCGAGGCGGCGGCAGCGGAGGCGCTGCGCGACCGGTTGGAAGATGCCGATGCGGAACTGACCGCGATGACGCTGGCGCTGGAGGAACAGCGCCGGCGCGCCGAGGAGACGCTGGCCATGCTGGCCGCGGCGGAGGACGCCCAGGAGGACCTCGACGTGCGGCTGGCGGCGGCGCTGATGGCGCAGCAGGAGGCCGAGGCGGCGCTGGAAGAGGCCGAGAGCGGGCGCGAGGTGCGCCGCTCGGAGCTGAGCGCGCTGGAGGCGGAACTGGCGCAGGCGCTGGCCGACGTGGAGACCGAGGCGGTGCGGGCGGAAGAATTGCAGGTTCGCCTGAGCGAGACCGAGGCGGAACTGGCCGCATTGCAGGAAGACAGCGGGCAGGTGGCGGAAACGGCGGCGAGCCTGGAGGAACGGCTGGCCGAGGCGCTGGCCGCGAAGACCGCCGCCGAGAACGAGGCGGTCGAGAATGCCGACCTGATCGCGGATTTGCGGCGGCAGATCGAGGCGCTTGAGGCGGATGTGCAGGCCCGGGACAAGCGGATCGCGTCGTTGATGGCGGCGAACGAAGCGGCCACGGCCGAGGCCATGTCGGCGGAGGATGTGCGCGCACAGCTGGCCGCCGCCCTGGCCGCAAAGCTGGCCGCCGAAGAGGAGGCCGAGGCGCGGCTGACGGAAGCCGAGCAGCGCGCGGCGATGCTGGGGCAGGTGCAGGCCGAGCTGGACCGGCAGCGCGCGCTGGCGGACGAGGCGCAGCAGGAGGAGGCGCTCTTGAACCAGCAGGTGCGGGCGCTGCGCGAACAGCTGGGGCAGTTGCAGGCGCTTCTGGACGATGCCAAGGCCCGCGAGGCGGCGACGGAGGTGCAGCTGCAATCGCTGGGCAACGAGCTGAACACCGCGCTGGCGCGGGTGGCGGCCGAGGAACGGCGACGGCGCGAGCTGGAGGAAGCCGAGCGCAAGCGGCTGGAAGCGGAGCGTGCGGATCTGGAGAAGTTCCGGTCGGAGTTCTTTGGCCGGTTGCGACAGTTGCTTGAAGAGCAGGAAGGCGTTCGGATCGTGGGCGACCGCTTCGTGTTCTCGTCCGAGGTGCTGTTCGCGCAAGGTGAAGCGCGTCTGTCGGACGCGGGCGAAGGAGAACTGGCCAAGGTGGCCGACATCCTGCGCACGGTGGCCGAGAATATTCCCGAGGATATCGACTGGGTGATCCAGGTGGACGGGCATACCGACAACGTGCCGGTGCGCGCGGGGGCGCAGTTCGAGGATAACTGGGAGCTAAGCCAGCAGCGGGCCCTGTCCGTGGTGCGTTATCTTGTCGATTTCCTTGGTCTGCCGCCGGAACGGTTGTCGGCCAATGGGTTCGGGCAGTACCAGCCGATCAATCCCGCCGACACGCCCGAGGCGCGAGCGCAGAACCGGCGCATCGAGCTGAAGCTGACGGAGAAATAGGCGGGCGGGTGCGCGATACCCGGCGGGCGTGGCGGCGTTGCTGCCGACCGGCTGCCTTTGGGGCGTCTCGCTATTCTGCCAGCACTATGATGTCGGCGTGGCGGTTGGCCAGCACCTGGCCGTCCCGTTCCAAAGTCACGTAGCCGCGATAGGCGCCGGGGGGCCAGCCGCCTTCGGGCGCACGGCGGCCATAGGCGCGGAAGAGCTGCGCCTGCGGCGCCTCGAGCGTCTCGGAATGATAGAAGATCTCGCCCTCGGGGCCCGAGGCGGTGATGCGCATGGTGTCGCCGGGCTGGGCATAGAAGACGTAACCGTAGAGCACCAAAGGCGTGTCGAAGGTGGTCTCGGTCACGCGGGCATCGCCGGATTTCACGGCGTCGAACTCGGGTACGGCGGTGGAAAAGGCTGCGGTGAAGAGGCCCGCGCGGTGATAGGGCAGGGCGGTTTCCCACAGTCCCGGGCCGGTGGCGGTGCCGCAGGTGCCGGGTTCGGCCTCGGGCAGGAAGGGATCGATGACCTCGCCATCCTTCAGAACGGTCAGGTGCAGATGCGGTGCGTTGGTCATGCCACTGAGACCGATCTCGCCCAGGGGCGTTCCGGTCTCGACCTGTTGGCCTTCCTGTACGACGATCGAGCCTTTCTTGAGGTGGCAATAGAGGGTCTGCCAGCCATCGCCATGGTCGATGCGCGCGCCGTTTCCGCATTCCTGCCCTGCTACACGGTCGCTGGTTTCCGGGGTGAATGCGATGTCCTCCATCCCGTCGCGGGAGGCCGCGACGCGGCCAGGCGCGGCGGCGAGCACGTTCACGCCCGTCTCCATCGCCTCGAATGACATCAGGTGAAAGTCGGTGCCGCGATGGTCATCTCGGCTTTTGAGGCCGCACATGAAATCGAATTGTCCCTGGCCGGGGTCAAGGTCGACGTAATCCTCGATATAGCAGGTTTGGCCCAGGGCGCAGTCGATGGGCAGCGCGAGGGTCGGCGGCTCTGCCAAGGCGGGAGCGGCCAGCAGAATGAGGGCGGCGGTCAGTGCGGCATGATCGACGGTTGGCAAGGGGAAACCTCGAAAGCTGGGGGCGGACGCTAAAACGGGCGGCATGAGATGCCGCCCGTGTCATAGCTTACCGCAAAGTCTGCGCCCCTGTCACTCTGCCGTGAGAAGAGGCGGCTTTTTTCCCGACAGGCGCGGATGTTCCGGGCCCTCGATGCGCAAATCGATCTGGCCGTCCTTGACCCCGACCTTGACGACGCCGCCCTTGGCGAGCTTGCCAAAGAGCAATTCTTCGGCCAGCGGCTTCTTGATGTGTTCCTGGATCACGCGGCCCAGGGGGCGCGCGCCCATCTTGTCGTCGTAGCCCCTGTCGGCCAACCATTCGGCGGCGGGCTTGGTCAGCTCGATGGTCACGTTGCGGTCCATCAGCTGCGCTTCGAGTTGCAGCACGAACTTCTCGACCACTTGCAGGATGACCTCTTTCGGCAGCGGGCCGAAGGAGATGACCGCATCCAGCCGGTTGCGGAATTCCGGCGTGAAGGTGCGTTCAATGGCGGCTGTGTCCTCGCCCTCGCGGCGGTCGCGGCCAAAGCCGATGGCGGCCTTGGCAAGCTCGGTGGCGCCGGCGTTCGAGGTCATGATCAGGACCACGTTGCGGAAGTTCACAGTGCGGCCGTTATGGTCGGTCAGGTTGCCGTGGTCCATCACCTGCAACAGGATGTTGAACACGTCCGGATGCGCCTTTTCGATCTCGTCGAGCAGCAGGACGCAATGCGGATGCTGATCGACGCCGTCGGTCAGCAGGCCGCCCTGGTCGAAGCCGACATAGCCCGGAGGCGCACCGATCAGGCGCGAGACCGCGTGTTTCTCCATGTACTCGGACATGTCGAAGCGCAGCAGTTCCACGCCCAGCGTATCGGCAAGCTGTTTCGCCACCTCGGTCTTGCCGACGCCGGTGGGGCCGGCGAAGAGGTAGTTGCCGATGGGCTTTTCGGGTTCGCGCAGGCCGGCGCGCGCCAGCTTGATCGCTGCCGACAGCGCCTCGATCGCGGTGTCCTGGCCGAAGACGACGCGCTTGAGCGAGCCTTCGAGATCCTTGAGCACCTCGGCATCGTCCTTGGAGACGTTTTTCGGAGGAATGCGGGCGATCTTGGCCACGACATTCTCGATCTCCTTGGGACCGATGGACTTGCGCCGCTTGGAGGCGGCGACGAGATGCTGTGCGGCGCCGGCCTCGTCGATCACGTCGATGGCCTTGTCGGGCAGCTTGCGGTCGTTGATGTAGCGCGCCGAAAGGTCCACCGCAGTACGTATGGCCTCGGCGGTGTATTTCACGCTGTGATGCTCCTCGAAATAGGGCTTGAGGCCCTTGAGGATCTTGATCGCGTCATCGACCGTGGGCTCGACCACGTCGATTTTCTGGAACCGGCGGGAAAGGGCGCGGTCCTTTTCGAAATGCTGGCGGAACTCCTTGAACGTGGTGGAGCCCATGCAGCGCAGCTTGCCGCCCTGAAGCGCGGGCTTCAGCAGGTTGGAGGCGTCCATCGCGCCGCCCGAAGTGGCGCCGGCGCCGATGACGGTGTGAATCTCGTCGATGAAGAGCACCGCGTCGGGATGCTCCTCGAGCTCGGTCACGACGGCCTTGAGCCGTTCCTCGAAATCGCCGCGATAGCGCGTGCCGGCCAGCAGCGCGCCCATGTCGAGCGAGAAAATGGTCGTTTTCGACAGGACCTTGGGCGTCTGCCCGCCCACGATCTTGTGCGCGAGGCCTTCGGCGATGGCGGTCTTGCCGACGCCGGGATCGCCCACCAGGAGCGGGTTGTTCTTGCGCCGGCGGCAGAGCACCTGGATGCAGCGCTCGACCTCGCTGTCGCGACCGATCAGGGGATCGACGTCGCCCCGCCGGGATTTCTCGTTGAGGTCGACGCAGTACTTGGCCAGGGCGGATTCGCCGTTCTCAACCTGCTCGCCCTCGGACGAGGACTTGGTCTGTTCGGCCTCTTCTTCGCCCACACCCTGCACGGGCCGGGATTCGCCAAAGGCCGGGTCCTTGGCCACGCCATGGGCGATGAAGTTGACCGCGTCGTAACGGGTCATGTCCTGCTCCTGCAGGAAGTAGGCGGCGTTCGACTCGCGCTCGGCGAAGATGGCGACGAGGACGTTGGCGCCCGTCACCTCGGTGCGGCCAGACGACTGCACGTGGATGGCGGCGCGCTGGATCACGCGCTGGAAGGCGGCGGTGGGCACCGCCTCGGAGCCTTCGATGTCGGTGACGAGATTGGACAGGTCATCGTCGATGAATTCCACCAGCGTGGTGCGCAGGTCTTCGGTTTCGACGCTGCATGCCTTCATCACGCGGGCGGCGTCGGGTTCATCGATCAGGGCCAGCAGGAGATGTTCCAGCGTGGCGAATTCGTGTTGGCGCGCATTGGCCAGGGCCAGTGCAGCGTGGATTGCCTGTTCCAGCGTGTTAGAGAATGACGGCACGGTGTGCTCCCTCTGCTTGGGCTAGGGCCGGTCCCGCGACCTTCGCCTTATATGATTAAAGTTTGGTCGATACAGGCCAGCCTTCAAGGACTTTTTTCCAAAACCCGTTCACTTTTCCCTGTCCGATCTTACAAAAGCCGCTTTTGCAGGCCGTCCCCGTGACAATTTGGCAAGCCCAGCCGGGCGTGCCTAGAAATTGTCCTTCCGGGTGCGGATTTCGGCGAACACGTCGGCGGCGTCGGCGCCCGTCATGCCGAGATTCGC
The DNA here is from genome assembly GCF_030733425.1 of Roseovarius sp. MMSF_3350. Lineage (GTDB taxonomy): Bacteria > Pseudomonadota > Alphaproteobacteria > Rhodobacterales > Rhodobacteraceae > Roseovarius. The sequence goes on along the minus strand of NZ_JASHIZ010000003.1, from coordinate 241,303 downwards.
CTGCACGGCGGGATCGGAGGCACGCAGGAACGGGTTGGTGGCCAATTCTTCGGACAGGGTCGAGGGAACGGTCGGTTTCCCTTGATCGCGGGCGGCTTCGACCGCCTTGACCCTTGATATAAGCGCCGGATTGTCGGGATCAATAGTGACCGCAAAACGCCCGTTGGCGGCGGTGTATTCATGGCCGGAGCAGATGGTCGTGTCGGGCGGCAGGGCGGCGAGTTTAGACAGGCTGTGCCACATCTGGGGCATGGTTCCCTCGAAGACGCGGCCACAACCCAGGGCCATCAGGCTGTCGGCGGTGAAGGCCACCTTGCTGTCCGGAAAGTGAAAGGCGATGTGTCCGATGGTGTGGCCCGACACGTCCATGACGGTGCCGGTGTCCGAGCCGATGTTGATGGTGTCGCCGTCCTGAAGCGCGATGTCGAGCTTTGGCAGCCGGGAGGCGTCGGCGGCGTGGCCCACGACCTTTGCGTCATGCTTGGCCAGAAGCTCATCCAGCCCCTGCACGTGGTCGGCGTGATGGTGGGTGATGAGCACATGCGTGGCGTTCCAGCCCTTGTCTGCCAAAGCCTTGAGGATCGGCGCGGCCTCGGGAACGTCCACCACGGCGGTCTCGCCGGTCTCAGGGTCGTGGGCGAGAAAGGCGTAGTTGTCCGAAAGGCACGGGACGGTTTCGATCTGCAATGTCATTGGTCGATCCTTGAATTCGTGGTTATGTTTGCCCCGAGAGTGACGGATCGAGGCGCGGGCTGCAATGCATCTGGACGTGCAGGACCTGAGGAATTTCTATTACCGCAACCCGCTGGGGCGCGCGGTGCAGAAAACCGTGGGCGCCGAGATCAGGGCGCTTTGGCCCGAGGCGAAGGGTCAGACGGTGGCGGGCTATGGCTTTGCCGTGCCGTTCCTTCGGCCCTACCTGAAGGACAGCCGCCGGGTGATCGCGCTGATGCCGGCGCCGCAGGGGGTGATCCGCTGGCCGTCGGACAAACCCAATATCAGCGTTCTGTGCGAAGAAACCCTGTGGCCGCTGGAGACGGGGCGTGTCGACAAGCTGATGCTGGTGCATGGGCTGGAGACATGCGAGCGGCCCGGCGAATTGCTGGAGGAGTGCTGGCGGGTGCTGGGGCCGGGGGGCTCGGCGCTGTTTGTGGTGCCGAACCGGGCGGGGCTGTGGTCGCGCAGCGACCGCACGCCATTCGGGTACGGGCGCCCCTACAGCCAGAGCCAGCTGGAGTCGCAGCTGAAGACCCGTAATTTTCTGCCCGAGCGGCACGTGACCGCGCTCTACCAGCCGCCGTCGCACCGCAAATTCTGGCGCAAGACGGCGGGCATGTGGGAGAATATGGGCGGCAAGCTGTCGGTGGTGCTGAAAGGCGGCGTGCTGATCGTGCAGGCCACCAAGCGGGTGCACGCGCCCACCGATCGCGGCTCGGCCATCCGGGACACGGTGCGCAGCCCGCTGGGCGTTCTGCGGCCAAAGCCGGATCCGCAGGCCAAGCCGGTCTAGCTACGCCGCAAGACCGCGCGGACCAGCATTCCTACGCAAAGTCCCAGCCCGACGCCGAGCGCATCGGCGAGAAGATCCAGCCACTCGGCGCCGCGCCCGAAGGCGGGCTGGATGATCTCGATCGCCGCGCCGAAGGCGATGCAGGCGGGGGCGAGACGCAGGGCGCGGCGCGGTTCGGTGCAGGCCATGGGCAGGATCAGGGCCGCGAAGGCCAGAAAGTGCAACACCTTGTCGATCAGCGTGAACGGTACCGACGCCGCGTCGTGCGGCCAGAGCATGACCACGAGGATGCCGACCGCCAGAAGGAGGGTCAGGGCGCGGGCGTACCGGACAAGGGAAGAGGCGGGACGGGTCATCGCAGGCTCCTTAGGACCAGACCGGCCGGCGTGCAATCGGCGTGTTTCGAGGCCGGAAGAACACGCTTGGCGCGTGATAGCGGTAACGCGACGCGCGCCCTGCGAGGGCCAGTCTTGCCGGAGTTTTCGGCACGCCGTTCACGAAGGAATCGCAAAAAAGCGACGAAAAGTTACGATTTTTGTCGCAATAAAAATGCGCATTCGGTCGCATCCGGGGTAAGCCTTTGAAAAACAATGGTATCCATCGGCATACAACTCCTTTCTGCTAGCTTGCGAGGTTCGGAACGGTCTGCTAAACCGCCCACGAAAATCGATGTCTCGCGAGTTTCATCGTCTCTAACCACCCTGGTAAAGACGGCCTTTGCGCCGTCTTTTGTCGAGCCGGGGTCAAACTATCGGAAGGGTGGACGTGTCCGAACCAGCTTCGATCTCCTCCGGCATTGCCGAACGCTATGCCACTGCCATTTTCGAGCTTTCCAAAGACGCAAACTCGCTGGACAAGCTTGAAACGAACCTTGCCGATCTTTCCGCCGCCCTGAACGACAGTGCCGATCTGCGTGACCTGATCAGCAGCCCGGTCGTCAGTCGCGAGGACCAGGGCCGTGCCATCACGGCCATTGCGGAGAAGATGGGTCTTGTCCCCGAACTGAAGAACGGCCTGGCGCTGATGGCGCAAAAGCGCCGCCTGTTCGTGCTGCCGCAATTGGTCCGCCTGCTGAACGAGCGCATTGCCGATCACAAGGGCGAAGTGACCGCCGATGTGACCAGCGCCGTCAAGCTGACCGACGCGCAATCGAAGAAGCTGGCCGAGACGCTGAAGAGCACCGTCGGAAAAGACGTCAAGATCAATGCGACCGTCGATGAAAGCCTCATTGGCGGTCTTGTCGTAAAGGTGGGCTCGAAGATGATCGACACGTCGATCCGCTCGCGCCTCAATTCCCTACAGAATGCAATGAAAGAGGTCGGATAAATGGGTATCCAAGCTGCAGAGATTTCTGCGATCCTTAAGGACCAGATCAAGAATTTCGGCCAGGAAGCCGAAGTTGCCGAGGTGGGTCGCGTGCTGTCAGTCGGCGACGGGATTGCCCGCGTCCACGGCCTCGACAACGTGCAGGCCGGTGAACTGGTGGAGTTCCCCGGCAGCATCATGGGCATGGCGCTGAACCTGGAGACCGACAACGTCGGCGTCGTGATCTTCGGCTCGGACCGGGACATCAAGGAAGGCGACACCGTCAAGCGCACCAAGTCCATCGTGGACGTGCCCATCGGTGACGAACTGCTGGGCCGGGTCGTGGACGGCCTGGGCAACCCGCTGGACGGCAAGGGCCCGATCAAGGCTTCGGCTCGTGGCGTCGCGGACGTCAAGGCGCCGGGCATCATCCCGCGTAAATCGGTGCACGAGCCGATGGCAACGGGTCTGAAATCGGTCGACGCCATGATCCCGATCGGCCGTGGCCAGCGGGAGCTGATCATTGGCGACCGGCAGACCGGCAAGACCGCCGTGGCTCTGGACACGATGCTGAACCAGAAATCCTATAACGACGCCGCCGGCGACGACGAGAGCAAGAAGCTCTACTGCGTCTACGTTGCCGTGGGGCAGAAGCGCTCTACCGTGGCGCAGCTGGTGAAGAAGCTGGAAGAAGCCGGCGCGATGGAATATTCCATCGTCGTGGCCGCCACCGCGTCGGACCCCGCGCCGATGCAGTTCCTGGCGCCCTATTCGGCGACCGCCATGGCGGAGCATTTCCGCGACAACGGCCGTCACGCGCTGATCGTGTACGATGACCTGTCGAAACAGGCCGTGGCCTATCGCCAGATGTCGCTGCTTCTGCGCCGCCCGCCGGGCCGCGAAGCCTACCCGGGTGACGTTTTCTACCTGCACTCCCGTCTGCTGGAGCGGTCGGCCAAGCTGAACGAAGAGAACGGCTCGGGCTCGCTGACGGCGCTGCCGATCATCGAAACGCAAGGCGGCGACGTGTCGGCCTTTATCCCGACCAACGTGATCTCGATTACCGACGGCCAGATCTTCCTGGAAACCGAGCTGTTCTACCAGGGCATCCGCCCGGCCGTGAACACCGGCCTGTCGGTCAGCCGCGTGGGCTCCTCGGCCCAGACCAACGCGATGAAGTCGGTTGCCGGCCCGGTGAAGCTGAGCCTTGCGCAGTACCGCGAAATGGCGGCCTTTGCCCAGTTCGGCTCGGACCTCGATGCCTCGACCCAGCGCCTGCTGAGCCGTGGTGAGCGTCTGACCGAGTTGATGAAACAGCCGCAATACTCGCCCCTGACCAACGCCGAGATCGTCTGCGTGATCTACGCCGGCACGAATGGCTATCTCGACAAGATCAGCGTCGACCAGGTTGGCCGGTTCGAGGACGGGCTGCTGAACCACATGCGCACCAAGCGCAAGGACGTTCTGGACTGGATCACCAACGAGGATCCCAAGATCAAGGGCGACGCCGAAGACAAGCTCAAGTCGGCCATCGAAGAGTTCGCAGCCGACTTCGGATAAGGGGGTGACGAGGCAATGCCGAGTCTTAAGGACCTAAAAAACAGGATCGAGTCGGTCAAATCGACCCGCAAGATCACCAAGGCCATGCAGATGGTGGCCGCCGCGAAACTGCGGCGGGCCCAGGATGCGGCCGAAATGGCCCGCCCCTATGCCGAGCGGTTCAATGCGGTGATGTCCAAGCTGGCCGCCGCCGCGGGCGATGCCGAGAACGCACCGCCCCTGCTGCGCGGTACGGCCAAGGACGATGTGCATCTGCTGGTCGTGATGACCGCCGAGCGGGGCCTCTGCGGTGGCTTCAACGCCAACATCGCCAAGCTGGCGCGGACCGAGATCAACAGGCTCAAGTCCGACGGCAAGACCGTGAAGATCATCACCGTCGGCAAAAAGGGCCGGGACGCGCTGAAGCGTGACTTTTCCGACCTGTTCATCGACCATGTCGATCTGTCCGAGGTGAAGAACGTGGGCTATGCCGACGCGCAGAAGGTGGCGCAGAACGTGCTGGATCGTTTCGACAACGAAGAGTTCGACGTCGCCAAGATCTTTTTCTCGGAATTCGAGAACGTGGTCAGCCAGAAGCCGACCATGAAGCAGGTGATCCCCTTCGAGATCGACGAAACGGCGGCTGAAGAGTCGGACGATGCCGGCACGATCTATGACTACGAGCCCGACGAGGACGCGATCCTGCGCGACCTGCTGCCCCGGGGCGTGGCCACGGCCATCTTCAGCGGCCTGCTGGAGAATGGCGCCAGTGAACAGGGCGCTCGGATGTCGGCCATGGACAACGCGACGCGCAACGCGGGCGAGATGATCGACAAGCTGACCATCGAGTACAACCGCTCGCGTCAGGCCGTGATCACCAACGAGCTGATTGAAATCATTTCGGGCGCCGAGGCGCTTTAAGAACAACCGGAGAAACGACAATGGCCAAAGCAAAAGGCAAAATCACACAGGTGATCGGCGCCGTGGTGGACGTGCAGTTCACGGACCACCTGCCCGAAATCCTGAACGCCCTGGAAACCGACAACAACGGCAAGCGGCTGGTCCTCGAAGTGGCCCAGCACCTTGGCGAAAACACCGTGCGCACGATCGCCATGGACTCCACCGAGGGCCTGGTACGCGGCCAGGAAGTGACCGACACCGACGGCCCGATCAGCGTGCCGGTGGGCGACGCCACACTGGGCCGCATCCTGAACGTCATCGGCGAGCCGGTGGACGAGGGCAAGCCGATCGAGGCGAAAGAGACCCGCGCGATCCACCAGCCCGCGCCCGAGTTCGAGGCACAGTCGACCGAGTCGGAAATCTTGGTCACCGGCATCAAGGTCGTTGACCTGCTGGCGCCTTACGCCAAGGGCGGCAAGATCGGCTTGTTCGGCGGCGCCGGCGTGGGCAAGACGGTTCTGATCATGGAACTGATCAACAACATCGCCAAGGTGCACTCGGGTTACTCGGTTTTCGCCGGTGTGGGCGAGCGTACGCGTGAGGGCAACGATCTCTATCACGAGATGATCGAGTCGAACGTCATCGACCCCGAGAACCTGGAGAACTCCCAGGTGGCGCTGGTCTACGGCCAGATGAACGAACCGCCGGGCGCGCGTGCCCGTGTGGCGCTGACCGGTCTGACGCTGGCCGAACAGTTCCGCGATGCCTCGGGTACGGACGTTCTGTTCTTCGTGGACAACATCTTCCGCTTCACGCAGGCGGGTTCCGAGGTGTCGGCTCTGCTCGGCCGTATTCCCTCGGCGGTGGGTTACCAGCCGACGCTGGCCACGGACATGGGCGCGATGCAGGAGCGCATCACGTCGACCAAGGCCGGTTCGATCACCTCGATCCAGGCCGTGTACGTGCCTGCGGACGACCTGACCGACCCCGCGCCGGCCACGACATTCGCCCACCTCGACGCCACGACCGTTCTGTCGCGCGCCATCTCGGAGCTGGGCATCTACCCGGCTGTGGACCCGCTCGACTCGAACTCGCGTCTGATGGACCCGCAGATCGTGGGCGAGGAGCACTACAAGGTGGCGCGTGACGTGCAGGGGATCCTGCAACGCTACAAGTCGCTGCAGGACATCATCGCGATCCTCGGCATGGACGAACTGAGCGAAGAGGACAAGCTGACCGTGGCGCGCGCCCGGAAGATCCAGCGCTTCCTGTCGCAGCCTTTTGACGTGGCCAAGGTGTTCACCGGCTCGGACGGCATCCAGGTGCCGCTGGAAGACACGATCGCGTCCTTCAAGGCGGTTGTGGCCGGCGAGTACGACCACCTGCCCGAAGGCGCATTCTACATGGTGGGCGGCATCGACGATGTGAAAGCCAAGGCCGAGAAAATGGCCGCGGACGCCGCATAAGCGTGGGTTTTCACCCACCCTAAGGGATGAGCCAAAGGGTGGGCGAGACCTGGCGTGACAGAAACGGAGGCCAATATGGCTGATACAGTGCAGTTCGACCTTGTGAGCCCCGAGCGCCTGCTGGCGTCGGTCGAGGCGACCGAGGTGCAGATCCCCGGCACCGACGGCGACATGACGGCCATGGCCGATCACGCGCCGCTGATCACGACCCTTCGACCGGGCGTGGTACGCGTCTCCGGCTCGGATGGTGACAAGGAATATGTCGTCACCGGAGGCTTTGCCGAGATCAACGCCGACTCGATCTCGGTGCTGGCGGAACGCGCCCTGCCGCGCGAGGACATGACGCAGGACGAATTCCAGAAGATGGTCGACGAGGCGACAGACCGGCTGGCCAAGGCGCAGGAAACATTCGTCAACGAGCCCGGGCCGGTGGACGACGCGGCGAAACTGCTGGCCGACATGGTGGCGATGGGCGACCAGATCGGCCTGTCCACCACGTCCAAGGCGCCAGCGCCCTGAGGGGCTGACGCGCAGGGTAGCATTCTGGGAAGGGCCCACAAATGTCGGGCCCTTTTCCTTTTTGGTTCTCAATTTCGACGAAAAGCGATAGTAGGACCATTGGCGTGGCGGCGCGTGGCGGTAAATGAAATATCTTGTCAATCAGACCATCGGGATCGAGCAGGGTGATGATGTCCTGTTTTCCGACTATGAGGATGGCGGCGAGATGTGGACCGGCACCGGCGCCCGCGAACGCCGCCGCAAGGTGACGTTCGGCACCGCCTTCAAGGAACCGCCCGCCGTGCATGTCAGCCTATCGATGTGGGACATGGACAGCGCCACGAACGCCCGCGCCGATGTCACCGCCGAGAAGGTGGTGGCGACGGGGTTCGAGGTGGTGTTCCGCACATGGGGTGATACGCGTGTCGCCCGAGCCCGGATCCGGTGGATGGCCATCGGTGCGGTGCCGCACGAAGACGACTGGCAGCTTCACTGAAGAGCTTTGTGCCTCCGGCGGAGATATTTTTCGCCAGAGGAAGCAGCACGGCGGAGTTTCTTCTTCTGGCTACAAATATCCCGGGCTTTGGGGCTGGCTCCAATCAAACAAAAGAGCGTGGCGCAGCCACTCGATCGGGTCAGGCTCAGGTGCCGAACTGTCCTTCGTAGATGGGCTCCAGCGTCGGGGTTTCGAAGAGCGACGACACCGATGTGCCGTTCCAGATGTTCAGGATCGCCTGGGCAAAGACCGGGGCGGTGGGGATGATACGGATATTGGGGGTGTTTTTGACCGCTTCGGTGGGCTGGATCGTGTCGGTGATGACCATGGATTTCAGCACCGAGTTGGTGATCCGTTCCACTGCGGGCCCAGAGAGTACGCCGTGGGTGGTGTAGGCGTGCACCTCCTTGGCGCCGTTGTCGAGCAGGATCTGTGCCGCCTTGCACATGGTTCCGGCGGTGTCGCACATGTCGTCGACGATCACGCAGATCTTTTCGCTGACATCGCCGATCACGGTCATCTCGGCCACTTCGCCGGCTTTCTCGCGGCGTTTGTCGACGATGCTGAGGGGGGCGTTGATCCGCTTGGCCAGTTCCCGGGCGCGGGCCACGCCGCCGACGTCCGGCGAGACGATCATCACGTCGTCGAGGTGGTCGCGGAACTGGGTCATCACGTCCAGCGCGAAGACCGGTGAGGCATAGAGGTTGTCGACGGGAATGTCGAAGAAACCCTGGATCTGGGCCGCGTGCAGGTCCATCGTCAGGACCCGTTCGATGCCCGCCTCGACGATCATGTTGGCCACCAGCTTGGCCGAGATGGGCGTGCGGGCCTTGGTGCGGCGGTCCTGCCGCGCATAGCCGAAATAGGGGATCACGGCGGTGATGCGCTTGGCCGAGGAGCGGCGCAGCGCGTCGGACATGATGAGCAGTTCCATCAGGTTGTCGTTGGCCGGGTTCGAGGTGGGCTGGATGATGAACATGTCCTCGCCGCGGACATTCTCGAACACCTCGACGAAGATCTCGCCGTCGTTGAAGCGCTCGACGCGGGCGTCGACCAGCCCGACATTGACTCCGCGGTGCATGGACATCCGGCGCGCGACCGCCTTGGCAAGCGGCATGTTGGCGTTGCCGGAAATGAGCTTCGGCTCGTGTGTGACTGACATGTGAAAGGGTCCCCGGGTGGTCGATCTTGACAGATTCGTGACGTTGACACCGATTAGCATGGGTGGCACCTGTGGCAAAGACATGCATTGGGTAAGGGTGCCGAATGCCGCGAAAGGCCCGACAAATGAGACGCACCCTGCCGCATTTCCCCGCAGATGCCCCCGTGGCGCGCGATGCCTGACGGGTTGAAAGCCGGATTTCCGACCTATTGGACGACATTCGGGCAAGGCCCCGAAGCCGCGCTGGCCATCCATTGCTCGCTGGCGCATTCGGGCAGTTGGAGCGGGCTGGCGCGGCACCTGTCGGGGGCGCTGACGCTCACAGCGTTCGACATGCCGGGGCACGGGCGCAGCGGCGCTTGGGACGGGCGCGGCGAGATCCAGAAAGTGACCGCCGAGATCGCGGCCGATCTGCTGGATGATCCGGCGCATTTCGTCGGGCATTCCTTTGGTGCGACGGTGGCGTTGCGGTTGGCGGTGATGCGGCCGGAACTGGTGCGGTCGCTGGTGCTGATCGAGCCGGTGTTCTTTGCCGTGGCGTTGGACGATCATCCGGAGATGCGCGAGGGCTTTGCAGCGCAGATGTCCGGGTTTGCCGAGGGGATGGCGACCGGGGACCGGCACGCGGCGGCGCGGGCCTTCTTGTCAGTCTGGGGCAACGGGGCGGAGTGGCAGAGCCTGGGCGCCGAGGAGCGCGACCGGCTGGCCGCGCAGATGCCGCTGGTCGAGGCGGGGCATGCGGCGCTTTACGACGACGTGGGTGGCCTGCTGGCGCCCGGTGTCCTGCAGGGTGTGACGCAATCCGCGCTGCTGATCGAGGGCAGCGAGTCCCCGGACATCATCGGCGCGATCAACGAGGGACTCGCGGCGCGGTTGCCCAACGCGGAACGGGCGGTGATGGCCGGGGCGGGGCACATGGTGCCGATCAGCCATCCCCGGCAGGTGAGCGCGGAAATCCTGCGGTTCCTGCGCGATGTGTGACGCCGACAGCTGGTCTTGCGTAACTTCGCGCTAGCTGTTGACGGGCGGGAGGAACCGGCCAGGTCCGGGCCGCGTTCAACCGGTCGGGAGGCCAAGCATGACCATCGCCATACTTTACGTCGTCACCTTTGCAGTCTTTCTGGGGTTGGATTACCTGGGGCTGAGCTACCTGATCAAGCCGACCTTCGAGAAGGATATCAAGGGCCTGCTGCTGGACAGCCCCCGGCTTGGCCCGGCGGTCGCGTTCTATGCCTTCTACGTCTTCTGCGTGCTGTGGTTCGTCAGTTGGCCCGCGATGCAGCATGATCACAGTTTGCTGTGGGTGTTCGCAACGGCTGCGCTGATCGGGGCGATGGGCTATGGCACCTACGAGTTCACCAACCTGTCGACGCTGAAGGACTGGACGTGGCGTATGGTGGCCACGGACTTCACTTGGGGTACGCTGCTTACTGCGGTGTCCGCGACCGTGGGCGTTGCCGTGGCGCGGTGGTGGGCCTGAAACCGCGCGTCATCCTTTCGCGAGCGCAAGAAAGTCGTCGATCTGGGTCTCGGTGAGGGACCAGTCGCAGACGCAGCGCATCAGGAGCGGTTCGTCGGGGTCGCCATCCTCCAGGGGGCCTTCGTAGAGGCCGTAGACGGCGCCGCCCGCATGCAGACGCTGATGTGTGGCGCGGGGCAGGCGGGCGAAGATCATGTTGGCTTGCGGCTCGGCGGTGAAGGTGCAATCGGGCAGGGCGCGCAGGCCCGCGACGAGGCGGGCGGCGTTGGCGTTGGCGCGCTGTGCCGATTGCAGCCAGACATCGTCTTGGAGATATCCCAGCATTTGCGCGGCGAGGAAGCGGCCCTTGGACACAAGGTGCCCGCCGCGTTTGCGGCGTCGTTCCAGTTCCCATGCCTTGGCGGGGTCGAACAGGACGACAGCCTCGACATTCAGACAGCCGTTCTTGGAGGCGCCGAAGGAGACGGCGTCGATCCCGGCCTCATGGCTCATCTGGGCGGGCGTGCAGCCGAGGGCGGCGCAGGCATTGGCAAAGCGGGCACCGTCGAGATGTACCGAGAGGCCGTGGGTATGGGCCACGTCGGTGATGCTGCGCAGCTCGTCCAGTGTGTAGAGCTGGCCCATCTCGGTGACCTGGGTAAGGGCGACGGTGCCGGGTTCGGACGTGTGGACGTCGCGGCGCGGCAGGGTTGCGAGGACGGCGGCGAGGTCATCGGCCGTCATCTTGTCCTCGTGCCCCGTGAGGGTCAGGCGCGCGCCGCCGGTGTAGAACTCGGGCGCGTGGCATTCGTCGACTAGAATATGGGCGCGGGGCGTGCAGAAGATGGTCTGCCACGGCTGGGTCAGGGTGGCGAGCGCGAGGACATTCGCGGCTGTGCCGGTGGCGACGAACTCGACCGCGGCGTCGGGGGCCTCGAAAACCTCGCGCACCTTGTCGCGGGCGGCACCCGTAAGCGCGTCGGCGCCGTAAGGGGTGGCGTGGCCGTCATTCGCCTTTGCCAGCGCCTCCATCACCTGGGGAAGGGCGGGGCCGGTGTTGTCGGAGCCTAGTCGCATCCCAGCGGTTCCTCTATCAGGTGCTCTTCCCACTCGTCTTCGGGGATCTCGAACTCGGGCAGGGTGGCGTTCTGCACGGAGACGCCTGCGGCGTGCACGCTGTCGGGCGTGCCGGAGATCAGCGGGTGCCAGTCGTAAAGCGGCTTGCCGTTCCACAGGAGCTTGTAGGCGCAGGTTTCGGGCAGCCAGTAGAGGCTTTTCTCGATGGTCCTGGGCGAAAGCGAGATGCACTCGGGCACGAACTGGTGCCGGATCTCGTAATTGGCGCAGCGGCAGGTGCTGTCGTCGAAAAGGCGGCAGGCGATGCGGGTCAGGGCGACCTCGCCGGTGTCCTCGTCCTCGAGCTTGTTGAGGCAGCACTTGCCGCAGCCGTCGCAGAGCGCCTCCCACTCTTTCTGGGTCATGCGGTCCAGAGGCACGGTTTCCCAGTAGCGCGGTCGCAGGCCGGAACGGTCGATGGGGTCGGACGCGTCGGTCATATGGCGGCCAGCACCGCGCGGGCGCGGTCGCAGTCGTCGTCCATCTGGGCGATGAAGGCCTCTAGGCTGTCGAAGGTTTCCTCGGGGCGGAGGTATTCGACGAGGGCCACGGACAGGTCGGCGCCGTAGAGGTCGCCGGAGAAATCGAAGAGGAACGTCTCGATATTGGGGATCTCGCCCTGGAACATCGGGCGTACGCCGAGGGAGGCGGCGCCGTGGTAGTGGCCCCGGTGAGGGCCGTCGAGCACGTCGACCAGCACGGCGTAGACGCCGAAGCGGGGCGGGTGCAGCCCTTCGATGGACATGTTGGCGGTGGGATAGCCCAGGTCGCGGCCGCGCTGTTCGCCGCCGATCACAGGCCCGTCGATACGGTGCCAGTGGCCCAGCATGGCGGCGGCGTCGCGGGGACGGCCCTCGGAAAGCGCGTCGCGGATGGCGGTGGAGGAGACCTGGCCGTCATCGCCCTCCAGAAGCGTGGCGATGGTGACGTCGAAGCCCATGTCCTGCCCGAAGCGCTGAAGATCGTCGGCATTGCCGGCGCGGCCCTTGCCGAAGCAGAAATCGGCGCCGACGACCACGTGGGTCAGGCCAAGGCCGTCGGCGATGACGTTGCGGGCGAACTCTTCGGGGGTGAGGCTGGCGAGGGCGGCGTTGAAGTTGAGCTCGTAGAGCCGTTCGACGCCCAGCTTGGCCAGGCGGTTGGCGCGGGCCTCGTGGCCCATCAGACGGAAAGGGGGCGCGTCGGGGGCGAAATATTCGCGCGGGTGCGGCTCGAACGTGAGCACGCCCAGGGGGCCGTCGCCCTTGCGGGCGAGGTCGATCACCGACTGGTGGCCCAGATGCACACCGTCGAAGTTGCCGATGGCGACGGAGGCGCCCCGGTCCTGGGGATCAATGAAGGTGTAATCGCGGATGATGCGCATGGCGCAGGGGTAGCGATATGCGCAGGGGTGATCAAGAGGCGGTGCCGCGCATGGCGTGTTGGAAGAAACGTAAATGGTCCTGATGCGTTCTGCGGTAGGCAACGCAATGATTGGAGATGAGAGAATGGCCGATAAACCCGTTCTGTACGGATTTGACGGATCGACCTATGTGCGCACGGTTCGCATGTTCCTGATGGAAAACGAGATCGACTATGACCAGGTGCACGTCAATGTTCTGGAAGGCGAGCCGAAGCAGCCCGAGCACCTGAAACGGCATCCGTTCGGAAAGGTGCCGGTGATGGACATTGACGACATGCGCCTGCGCGAGGCCGATGCGATCTGCCGCTATATCGACGAGACGGGCAACGGGCCGAGCCTTGTGCCTGACGACCCAAGGGCGCGGGCGAAGATGAACGAGGCGATCAGCGTCTTTGGCAGCTACGGCTATGACGCCCTGATGAGCGCCGCAGGCTATCACCTGTTTCCCGAGCTTGTCGGCGGCAAGAATGACGATGCCCTGTCGAAGAGCCTTGCCGATTCACAGACGCTGAACGCGCTGCTGATGGACTGGGCCGATCCGTTCATCTGCGGCAAGGAGCCTTCGATGGCCGACTACATGCTGGCGCCGATGATCCATTACGTATCGCTGACGCCGGAGGCCGACAACATTATCACCGGCAAGCTGGCACGGTGGTGGGCGCCGATGCAGGAGATCGAGAGTTTCAAGGCGACCGAGCCCGACATGGGCTGATCGCCTTGGGTGCGCGTCTCAGGTCTGGCTGGGGCCGCGCCGTTGCGAAACCGCCTGACGGATGGCGGCCCAATCGGCGGCCTCGGACTTGCGCCCGGCATCTTGAGACTCGCGCATCTTGCGTGCGGCCTCGGCCTCGGCCTTGGGGCCATGGGCGCTGAGCAGGGCGCGGGCATATTCGGCTGTCTGGATTGCATCCATAGGTTGGGTCCTCCCTCTGGTTCTCCACTTACGAAACGCATCATACACGATTCGTGTTCCGGGCGTGTGACGCGGCCAAGAGTGTCTTGCGCGGTCGTGCGCCGATCAGTCGAACTTACCTGTCGGTGCCAGCACGGTGGCTTCGCCCACAAGGACCTTCTTGCCGTCGACGAGGCAACGGGTCTCCAGCGTGACGCGGCGCTTGGCGTAGTCGATGGCGGTCACCTCCACCTCAGCCTCGACCATGTCGCCGGGGCGCACGGGGGCGAGGAATTTCAGGGTCTGGCCCATGTAGACGGTGCCATGACCGGGAAGCTGTTCGCCGATCACGGCAGAGATCAATCCGGCGGTCAGCATGCCGTGGGCGATGCGGCCCTCGAAGATGGTGTCGCGGGCGTAGTCGTCGTCCATGTGCACCGGGTTATGATCGGTCGAGACCTCGGCGAACATGCGGATATCCTCGTCGGTCACCACTTTGCGCAGCGACCGGGTCATTCCCATTTCGATCTCTTCGATCGTGATCGTTCCGCGCGGCATGTTGTCCAACATCAGACCCTCCATTTCCACCTGCGCGCCCATTCTGCGCGCAATAAATAACACCCTAACACGGGCAAGGTTGCAACTTTATTACTTTGCAGGCGCAGAAAATCAAGGGTTATTTTATCAGCGCAGCATGCCGATGGCGTAGGTCGGAGACGACATTTCCGTTTGCAGGTAGGCGTTTAACGCCTTTGGATCGGGGTGGTGCGACGTTTTGGTTTCCTTGGCCGCGAGGCCGCCCGTGATGAAGAGAGAATCGATATCCTCGCCCATCGCGCCCTGCACGTCGGTGGCGATGCCGTCGCCGATAGCGAGAATCTTGTCGCTGGACACATCGCGGCCGAGCGCCGAGAGACGGCGGCGGGCGAGGTCATAGATGGGTGGATGCGGCTTGCCGAAATAGAGGCTTTCGCCGCCCATCTCGGTGTAAAGCCGTGCGAGCGCACCCGCGCACCATTCGCGCACGTCGCCGCGGTCGACGATGATGTCGGGGTTGGCACAGAGCAGTTTCAGGCCCTTCTGCTTGGCATAGAGGAAATCGGCGCGATTGGTGTCGGGAAGGGCCATCGGATCGTTGGGGCCGCAGCAAACGATACCTTCGGCGTCCTTGAGGTCGACCCGCTCGATCTCGGCGGGGTCGTCGATAATCTCCAACGGCTCGAAAAAACCTGCGTCACGCTCCCATTCGCCCATGAACCATACCTTGTTGCCCACCACGCCGCGGTACATTGCGGCACGGGCACTGTCGCCGGAGGTGGCGATGGCGTCGTAGCAGGCGGCGGGGACACCGAAGCTTTCAAGCTGGGACTCGACTCCGGCGCGGGGCTTGGGAGAATTGGTGACCAGCACCACCGTGCCGCCATCGGCGCGGTAGGTCATCAGCGCCTCGACCGCTTCGGGATAGGCGGTGACGCCGTTGTGCACGCACCCCCAGAGATCGACGAAAAGCGCGTCGTAATTGCCGGAGATGTCGGAGAGGGACGTGATGATCTGGGTCACTGGGATACGGGCCTTTCGCGTCGGAGGAGCGTCGAAAGCCGGTATGCCAGCGCAGATGCCGCTTGGCCAGCGGGGTTTCGGCCCGGGGTGGGGGCCGAAACCGAAATCGCATGCTAGTGCACGGTGACCGGGTCGAGGTCGTTCTGGCGGGCCAGGACGAAGGCCATCTTTCGGTCGGCGACAAGTGCCAAGCGCTCGCCTTCCTCGTTGTGCACGGCATAGAGCGTTTCCAGCTCGCCCACCTGTTCGCGCATGTCCTCGGGCAGATCATCTGCGTTGACCTGGCGGACATAGACGATGGGGCGCTCGGCCTCGTGATCGAATTCGTATTGCGTGTCCATACTGTTTACCCCTTGTTTATCTTGATGGTCTGAACCACCGTTTCCGGTGCGGCGCGCGTGAGGTCCACGTGCAGAAGCCCGTTTTCCATGATCGCCTCGCCCACTTCGACGCCGTCGGCCAGCACGAAGCTGCGCTGGAACTGGCGGGCGGCGATGCCGCGATGCAGGTAGACACGGCCGTCCGCATCGTCCCGCTGGCGGCCACGGATCACCAGTTGCCTGTCTTCCAGCGTTATCGACAGGTCCCCATCGGCGAATCCGGCCACGGCCAGCGTGATCCGGTAGGAATTCTCGGAGGTCTGTTCGATATTGAAGGGCGGGTAGCCTTCGTTCCCCGACTTGGCGCTGCGTTCCAGCAGGCGTTCCAGTTGCTCGAAGCCGAGCATGTAGGGGTGCGATCCCATAGATAGCTTTGTCATGGGCGTGTCCTTATCCAGTCAAGCGACAGTCCGTATGTGAAGGCCCCGTTCGCGGCGACCTCTTGGAACTGAATATGGGGCGGCGGGGCGGGGCCTGCAAGGGCTATGCCCACGAGAGCTTTGACGCTATTGTCGGGGTCTTCGGTGGTTTCGGGAGAATCGAGCGCCCATGAACAAGTTCAACGAGCTGTCGATGAAGTCCGACGAGGTGCTGCGGGTGGAACTGGAAGAGTTCCGCCGCCAGCACCGCGACCTGGACGAGGCGATCCGGGCGCTGGAGGAAAAGGGCACCAGCGATCCCCTGACCGTGAAACGCTTCAAGCAGCAGAAACTGCGGCTGAAGGACCGGATCCAGTGGATCGAGGACCGCCTGTTGCCGGATATCATTGCGTAGGCAGCGGCGATGGGTATAGTGCGCGCTCCGTAAAGGAGAGCGAGCGATGGGCAATCCGCAGATCGGTATCATCATGGGCAGCCAGTCGGACTGGGCCACCATGAAGGAGGCCGCGGTCATTCTGGACGAGCTGGGCGTGGCGTACGAGACGAAGATCGTCTCGGCGCATCGCACGCCGGATCGGCTGTGGGACTATGGCAAGAGCGCCGTGGACCGGGGCCTGAAGGCGATCATAGCGGGGGCGGGTGGCGCGGCGCACCTGCCGGGAATGATGGCCAGCAAGACGCGCGTGCCCGTGATCGGCGTGCCGGTGCAGACCAGGGCGCTGAGCGGTGTCGACAGCCTGTATTCCATCGTGCAGATGCCCAAGGGGTTTCCGGTGGCGACCATGGCGATCGGGGCGGCGGGTGCGGCCAATGCGGGCCTGATGGCCGCGGCGATCCTGGCGAATGAAGATATCGCGCTGGCCGAGCGTCTGGACAAGTGGCGCGATGCGCTGTCGGCCTCGATCCCCGAGGAGCCCAGCGATGACTGAGCCTTTGCCACAGGGGGCGGTGATCGGGATCCTGGGGGGCGGTCAACTGGGCCGGATGCTGTCCGTCGCGGCGAGCCGTCTGGGGTTCAAGACCTGCATCTACGAGCCGGCAGGCGATTGCCCGGCGAGCCACGTGTCGAACTTTCATTTCCAGAAGCCCTATGAGGACGAGGATGCGCTGCGGCAGTTCGCCGGGGCCGTGGACGTGGTGACCTACGAGTTCGAGAATATCCCCACCTCGGCGCTGGACGTGCTGGAAGCCGCCCGCCCGATCCGCCCGGGGCGCGAGGCGCTGCGGGTGAGCCAGGACCGGCTGACCGAGAAGGACTTTCTGACCGGGCTGGGGCTGAAGACCGCGCCCTATGCCGACATCACCGATCTTGCGAGCCTGAAGGCTGCGCTGGAGGATATGGGCACGCCCGCGATTCTGAAAACGCGGCGGTTCGGCTATGACGGCAAGGGGCAGGTTCGCATCAATGACGTGTCCGAGGCCGAGGCGGCGCTGAACGAGATGAACGGCGCGCCCGCGATCCTGGAAGGGTTCGTCGAGTTCAGCCACGAGGTGTCGGTGATCGGGGCGCGGGGGGTGGACGGACAGGTGGCCTGCTTCGATCCGGGCGAGAACGTGCATCGTGACGGGATCTTGCACACCACCACGGTGCCGGCCAACCTGAGCACGGTGCAGCGCACCGATGCGGTGTTGCTGACGGGGCGGATCCTGAACGAGTTGGACTATGTTGGCGTCATCGGCGTGGAGCTGTTCGTGACGCCTCGGGGCCTGATCGTGAACGAGATCGCGCCGCGGGTGCATAACTCTGGCCACTGGACGCAGCAGGGCTGTGCGGTGGACCAGTTCGAGCAGCATATCCGCGCGGTCGCCGGCTGGCCGCTGGGCGACGGGTCGCGTTATGCCGACGTGGTGATGGAGAACCTCATTGGCGATGACATGGACCGTGTTCCGGCGATAGCCGGGGAAACGGGCGCGAGCCTGCATCTTTACGGCAAGGCCGAGGCCAAGCCGGGGCGCAAGATGGGGCATGTGAACCGAGTCGCGCGGTCGGGCTAGCCAACGAACCGGGCGGCGACCTCGCCCTTCATGTAGGTGATTTGACCGGCCGAGACCGTGGCGCAAACGTCGCGTGTCTTTGCGTCGAGGATGACGAGGTCGGCGCGTTGACCGGGGGTAAGCGTGCCGCGATCTAAAAGACCGAGAAGCTGTGCCGGGCCCGACGAGATCATTCCCCAGGCGGCGGCGAACTCCATCAGCCCGCAATCGGCCAGAAGGAAGGCGGCGCGGCGCATGGACGGGTAGTGGTAGTCCGAGGCAAGCGCGTCGCAGAGGCCCATGGCGATGAGGTCGAGCGCGCTGGCATTTCCCTTGTGCGAGCCGCCGCGTACCACGTTGGGGGCGCCAAGAACGATGGGGGCGCCGGCGACACGGGCGGCCTCGGCCGCCTCGGCGGTTTCGGGAAATTCGGCGATGTGGACGCCGCGCGCGTCCCATGCGGCGCGCTGGGCGGCGGTGTTGTCGTCGTGACTGCCAAGGCGCAAGGGCAGGTCCGAGAGCCGGGTGCAGAGCGCGTCGAGGGCGGCGGGAACATCCTCCATTCCGGCGTGCAGCGCGTGGATGTCTTCGAGATGCCTGTCGGGATTCTTGCCGATCCTGAGCGATTTGCCCACGTGGCCGGGGGGCGTCTTGCCCTTTGCCAGCAGGTCATGCGGCAGGTGGTCGTTGAACACCAGGTAGGGGATGGCGTAGCGGGTGATCCAATCCTCTATCGTGGCGTAGTCGTCCAGCATCGAGATCTCGATGCGCAGCTGCACGCGCAGGTCGGTGCCGACGCGGGGGCGGATATCGTCAAGGCTTTCCAGCACGCGCCGGGCGAAATCCGGCCCGCGCATTCCGCCTTCCCAGCTGTAGAACTGGGCCAGCGTGGCGGTGGTGATGCCGTTGGCGGCAAGCTCGGCCTCGGCCACGATCAGTCCCTGGTCGAGGTCTTTCATGGCGCCGCGCCGGGGGGCGAGGTGTTTTTCGAAAGCGTCGCCATGGGCATCGACCAGCCCGGGCAGTATGAGATAGCCCGAGAGGTCAACCTCGCGCGCTGACGTCTTATCGGTGATCGCACCGTCCGACAGGCAGAGCGGGGTGTCTTCGAGGCCCGAGGGCGTCAGCACCTCGGCCCCGGTCAGGCGCAGTGACAGGCTCATTCCGTGAGGCCCATCAGCATGTCGGTGATATTCATGTCGTGATCGAAGGCGCCGGTCCGCAGGAAGGCCAGCGCCTGGGCCATGACATAGGGGTTGTTCATCATGAACGTGTGGCTGACGGGCAGTTCGATATGGTCGGCCATCCCCTCGACCCTGGTGGACTCGACCGAGACCTTACCGTCATCGGCGCCCTCGATCAGCGTCGAGTAATAGGGGTTGAGCGAGCGGGTGCCGGCAATGATGCCAAGCTCGAAATCCACATCGGGCAGTCCGCTTGCGAAACCGCCGTCGCCGGTTTCGAGTTGCAGGCCGGCGGGACCGTGGAGCCATTCGAAAAGCTCAAGCCCGCCGAGCTGATCCACCAGTTCCGAGCCGTGGTTTGGCGGTCCGAGCATCACGACGCGGCCCATGTCGGCGGGGCGGTTGTCGCGCAGCCAGTGGCGCAGAAGGATCCCGCCCATGGAATGAGTGACGAAGTGAACCTTGTCGTCCCTGCAAACGCGCACGGCTTGCGGCAGGGTTTCCTCGGCCAGTTTGGCGATGTCGAGTTCGGTCGAGGGATAGTCGGTGCGGAAGGTGGTGTAGCCCTCGTTTTTCAGCACTTCCTCCATCACGATGAAGGAGGTTTCGGTCCGCGCCAGACCGTGCAGCAGCACCACGCAATCGGCCAGGGCCGGGGCGGGCAGAACCAGGGCAAGGGCTGTGAGCGCGGCTTTCATGACCTGTCAGATAGGCAATTACGCGGCGCGGGAACAGTCCCCGCGGTCAGGAAGTGCGGCGCCGCGGCATGGAAAGCGCAACGCCGCCCAAAACGAGCGCGGAGGCGAGCACGATCTGCAGGGTGAGGGATTCGCCCAATAGGAGGATGCCGCCCAGCAGCGCGATGATGGGCACGGTGAGCTGTGCAACGGCCGCGACGGAGGCGGCGAGTGAGGGCAGGACGGTGTACCAGAGCGCGTAGCCCAGCCCGGAGGTGACGGCGCCGGTGACGATGGCGAGGAAGATACCGTAGCCGGTCAGGGGGGCGGCGTCGGTCACGGCGGGCAGGGCCAGCCACGCCAGCAGGCCGAACGGCGCGGCGAGAGTGAAATTGGCGGCGGTGGCCTGGAGCGCGTCCCTGGATCTGCGGCCAGCGAGAGAATAGATGCCCCAGCCGATTCCCGCGAGCGCCATGAGGGCTCCATGCAACGGACTGACCGGCGTGCCTGCGCCGGGCCACATGAGCCAGGCGAGACCTGAAAGCGCCAGTGCCGCCCCGATCCAGCGGCGGGCGGGCAAGGGCTCGCGCGTCATGAGGGCGGCGGCGAACATGGTGATCTGGACCATGCCGAAGAGAATGAGCGCGCCAAGCCCTGCGTCGAGCGCGGTGTAGGCGAGCGAGAAGCCATACATGTAGACCAGAAGCGACAGCACGCCCGAGACCCGCGCGGGCCCGCCGAGGCGCAGCCCGCCGCGCAGGACGATGCAGAGGCCGGCCAGCATCGCCGCCCCCGCCACCAGCCGGATCGCGCCGAAGGGGACGGCGTCGATATGGCCGCCCGCCAAGGCGAGGCGGTTGAGGATGGAGTTGGCGGCGAAGGCCACCATCGTCACGGCGGTGAGCAGGAAGAGGCGCATGGGTCATGCGTAGCGCGCGGCGTGGCGGAAGGGAACGCATTTTGGCGGAGGCGGAAATTTGAAAAATTTCCGCGCCCGCGATCAGGTGAGGTTCTCGAAGCCGGGCGTGTTCGCGTCCTCGGGGTGCTTGGCGAGATGCTTGCGCTTGATCGTCTCGGAAGTGTCGCGGCTGCCGTCATGGCTCCAGCCCGGGGGCTGGATGCAGTAGTTCAGCCGGTCGCGCCAGGTTAGGCCCGGCTGGATCACGTCGCGGAAGATGCCGACCCATTCGTGGAAGGCCACGCGGATCGGATTGAAGGTGCCGAGGTTGCGCACGAGACCGTAATCGACTTTCTCGCTGTCCTGCTCGGGGACGAAGGTGCCGAACATCTTGTCCCAGATGATGAAGACGCCCGCATAGTTGGCGTCGAGATAGCGCGCGTTGCGGCCGTGGTGGACGCGGTGATGCGAGGGCGTGTTCATCACCGCCTCGAACCAGCGGGGCAGGCGGGTGATCGCCTCGGTATGGATCCAGAACTGGTAGATCAGGTTCAGCCCGCCACAGAAAAGCACCATCGCCGGATGAAAGCCCAGCAGGATCAGCGGCGCGCGGACCAGCATCATGAAGGTGAACGTGCCGGTCCATGTCTGGCGCAGGGCGGTCGTGAGGTTGTAGTGCTGCGACGAATGGTGATTGACGTGGCTGGCCCAGACCCAGCGGATGCGGTGGCCGAAGCGGTGGACCCAGTAGTAGCGCAGGTCATCGAGCACGAAGCACAGGATTACCACCCAGACCGACGTGCCCAAGTCCAGCGGCGTGATCGCCCAGAGCGCCATGAAGAAGCCGTAGGCGACGAAGCCCAGCAAGATGCTGGAGGCGACGTTGCCCGCGCCCATCACCAGAGACGTGAGCGCGTCGTAGGTCTCGTACCGGCCGCCGCGGCGTTTGAGCACGATCCAAGTGAGTTCGATCAGGATGAGGGCGATGAAGACCGGCACGGCGAAGTTCACCACGTCGGGATAGGTCAGTTGATCGGTCATCTGCGGGCTTCCATCAGGCCGGGCCAGTGGCGGGCCTCTTCGGGGTCGAGTGTCAGGGTGATCCGTGGCGCGGTGTAGTCGGGCAGGGTGATCCGCAGGCCCGTTTCGGTCTGCTTGATCTGCGCTCCGTCGAGATACCGCGCCGTGGTGTCGGCGCCCATGGGCCAGACGACGCCGGGGCCTTGCGGAGTTTCCACGAGGGCGGCGTGGCGGTCCTGGCTGAGGATCACGCGGGTCGGTGTATCTTCGGGAAATTCACGCAGCCAGGCGCGGCGGGCGGCGGCCTCGTCCTGGAACGTGGCGGGTTTCGAGAGGCCAAGCAGGTGCAAAAGCACCGCAATGCCTGCGATGCCGAGCACGACCATCGGTAACAAGATGCTGAGCGGCATGTCCTCTTCCCTCGGGCCGCATTTAGCCAAGGAAGAGGCTCCGCGATCAAGGGTGACGTTACGACGCCGCGGCGCCCGCGCGGTCGAGCGCCTGTTCGAGGTCGGCGATGAGGTCGCCCGCGTCCTCGATCCCGATAGACAGGCGCAGCAGGCGCGGATGGACCGGGAAGCCCTCGCCCGAGACGGTCTTGCGGTGCTCGATCAGGCTTTCGACGCCGCCCAGAGACGTGGCGGGATAGAAGACCTCGCAATAGCGGCTGACGTCGATGGCGGTCTGCTCGGAGCCCTTGACGAGGATCGAGAGCATCCCGCCGTAGAGACCGCCGGTCTGGCGCTTGGCGATCTCGTGGTCGGGATGCGAGGGCAGGCCGGGATACATCACCGCCTTGATGCCGGGGTGGCCTTCGAAATGCCGGGCGACGGCCAAGGCGTTCTCGGTCGCGCGCTCATAGCGCAGCATCAGGGTGCGCATCCCGCGAATGAGCAGGAAGGCGTCGAAGGAGTGCAGGACAGTGCCCTGGATCATGCGGGTGTGGAAGATTTCGTCCCAATATGCGCCGGTTTCGCGCACCGAGAGCACGCCAGCAGTCACGTCGGAATGGCCGTTGAGATACTTGGTGGCGGAGTGAAAGGAGATGTCCGCGCCAAGCTCCAGCGCGCGGGTGGCGCAGGGGGGCGTGCCGGTGCAGTCGGTGACCAGTTTCGCCCCGGCGGCATGGGCGATCTCGGCGGCGGCGGCGATGTCTGTCGTGTCCCAGTTGGGGTTGTTGGGACTTTCGACCCAGACGAGCGCGGTGTCGCCCTTGATCGTCGCGGCCTTCATCGCGTCGAGATCGCCGGCGGGATAGTAGCTGACCCGCAGGCGGTTCTTGGCCTCGTAGGTTTTGAACTGGGCGAGGACGCCGTGATACATCACCTCGGGCACCACGACGTGCGCGTCGGCGGGCAGGTGTTCGATCACGGCGGTGGCCGCGCCCATGCCCGACGAGAACAGCAGGCTTTCCGCGGCGCCTTCGAGGTCGGCGATGATCGCTTCGGCCTGTTCGGTCGTCACGTTGCTGTCGCGGCGGTACATGTAGCTTTGGCGCAGGGCGTAGTTTTCATCCCGCGCGTAAGTGGCGGCTGTCTGAATCTGAGGCACGATCGCGCCAGTGGCAGGATCGAGAAAGCGCAGGGCCTGGGCCAGCTTGGTGGCCGGCGAGAGCGGGCGGTTTGGGCGGTGGGCCATGGGGCAGTTCCTTTCAGCGTCGGGGCCGACCGTAGGCATTCCGTCGGCGATGGCAAGCGGGGTCAGAGCGGGCGCGCGGGCGGCGTGGTGGGGGATTTTAGCCGCGCCTCGCGCCAGGCAAGGAGGGCGGCGCCGGAGAGGACGGTGAGCGCCCCCAGGATGGAGACCGCATCGGGCAGGACCGAGAATACGGCGGCATCGTAGAGCGCGGCGAAAACCAGCGTGGCATAGAAGAATGGGGCCACGAAACTGGCATCGGCGCGGGCCAGCGCGTTGACGAAGCAGGTTTGCGCGGTCGCCATCAAGAGGCCGATCCCGGCCAGCGCCGCCCATTGCGCGGGCGTGGGCGCGGTCCAGACGAAAAACGCGGCGGCACTGGCGATCAGGCAGCCGAAGAGGTTGTTGATCAGCAGGATCTGAAGCGGGCGCTCTCGGCCAGAGAGGAACTTGATGGCGATAAGCTCGGCCCCGAGGCAGGCGGCTGCGGCCAGCGCCAGCAGCGCACCGGGCTCGATCGTGCTGCCGCCGGGGCGGGTCAGGATGAGCGCGCCCAAAAGGGCGATGCCGGCGGCGGTCCAGCGGATAGGGCCGACTTTCTCTCCCAGGATGGGAATGGCCAGCATCATGCCGAAGACCGGGTTCAGGAAGCTGATCGCGGTGGCGTCGGAGAGCGGGATGAACGCGGCGGCGGCGAACATCAGGGTGACGCCGCCCCAGCCCAAGCCCGAGCGCAGAAGATGCAGGTGCAGCGCCGGGCGCACGATGCGAAACCGCGTGACGGTGGCGAAGGTAGAGAAGACGATGAGTGCGAAGAGGAACCGGCCTTGGCTGATCTGCAGCGGATGCAGCGCGGGGCCGAGCGCATCGGTGCCGAGCGCCTTGGCCAGGAGCGTGCAGCCCGCGATGAAGGCGGCGGCGGCAAGGGTCAAAAGCGCAGCGGCGCCGGGGTTCTGGGAGGTCGGTGTCATCGCCTGTCCAGTGGCAGGCCGGCGGGGGAAACTCAAGCGTCATGTGAGCGCCCGAAGAAAACGCTTTGCGCGGGACGCGCAAGCGGCTATGTCAGCGCCCATGATCGAACGCCACACATATATTCAGAGCCGACGCCGCCGCACCTGCGCCTGACGTCCGCTTCGCCTGTTCGATCCCCGGTGCCGGAGTGCACCAAACCCTTTCCACCATTGACGAACGCCCTGCCTTACGGCACTCAAAGGGCTTCCATACTTGAGGATACCCGACATGATCCCGTCCGTTCTGCCGACCTATAACCGTGCACCGCTCAGCTTTGTCAAAGGCGAGGGCGCCTGGTTGATCGAGGCGGATGGTCGACGCTTTCTCGACCTTGGCGCGGGCATCGCGGTGAACGCGCTGGGCCATGCGCACCCTGCGCTGGTGTCCGCGCTGACCGAGCAGGCGGGGGCGCTGTGGCATACATCGAACCTCTACCAGATCCCCAAGCAGCAGGAACTGGCGGACAAGCTGGTGGCCGAGACCTTTGCCGACACGGCATTCTTCTGCAATTCGGGCACCGAGGCCTGCGAGCTGGCGGTGAAGATGTGCCGCAAGTATTTCCATGACAAGGGCCAGCCGGACCGGACCGATATCATCGCCTTTCAGGGGGCCTTTCACGGCCGGTCGAGTGCGGGGATTGCCGCCGCCGGGTCCGAGAAAATGACGAAGGGGTTCGGGCCGCTGCTGCCGGGGTTCAAGCATGTGCCGTTTGGCGATCATGACGCGCTGCACGCCGCCATCGACGAGAATACGGCGGCGATTCTGCTGGAGCCCGTGCTGGGCGAGGGCGGGATCAAGCCGGTGCCGGACCAGTGCCTGAAGGGGCTGCGCGACCTGTGCGACGAGAAGGGCATCCTGCTGATCTTTGACGAGGTTCAATGCGGAATGGGTCGGACCGGCAAGCTGTTTGCCCACGAATGGGCGGGCGCCAACCCGGATATCATGATGGTCGCCAAGGGCATCGGCGGGGGCTTTCCCCTTGGCGCGGTGCTGGCCACCGAGATTGCGGCCAGCGGGATGACGGCGGGCACGCATGGCTCGACTTATGGCGGCAACCCGCTGGGCTGTGCCGTGGGCTGCGCGGTGATGGATATCATCTCCGACCCCGATTTTCTGGCCGAGGTGAACCGCAAGGCAGGCCTTTTCCGGCAGAAGTTGGAAGGGCTGGTGGCGGCGCACCCGGAGGTGTTCAGGGGCGTGCGCGGCATGGGCCTGATGCTGGGGCTGGAATGCGTGGCGACCAATACAGACGTCGTTGCCGCCGGCTATGAGGCCGAAGTGGCCGTTGTGCCCGCGGCGGAGAACGTGGTGCGGATCCTGCCGCCCCTGACCCTGACGGACGAGGAGATCGGCGAGGCAGTGGCCCGGCTGGACAAGGCGGCGACCGCCGTGAAGACGGCGCTGGCCGAGGCATGAGGAGCGGGACGATGCAGCATTTTCTGGATATTCACACCACCGACGCGGGCGAGTTGCGCGGGATCATCGACGGGGCGCGGCACATGAAGACCGCGCGTGCCGGACGGCCCCGGGGCGCGGCCGATGACGAGCAGCCGCTGGCGGGCCGGATGGTGGCGCTGATCTTCGAGAAGCCGTCGACGCGGACGCGCACCAGTTTCGACGTGGGCGTGCGCCAGATGGGCGGCGAGACGATGGTGCTGTCGGGCGCTGACATGCAGCTTGGACATGGCGAGACCATTGCCGACACGGCGCGGGTGATGAGCCGCTATGTCGACCTGATCATGATCCGGACCTTCGACGAGAGCGTGTTGCAGGAGATGGCCGAGTATGCCGACGTGCCGGTGATCAACGGGCTGACCGACCGCACCCATCCCTGCCAGATCATGGCCGACGTGATGACCTATGAAGAGCATCGCGGGCCGATCCGGGGCAAGAAAGTGGTCTGGGCCGGGGATGGCAACAACGTCTGTTCATCCTTCCTGCATGCGGCGGGTCAGTTCGGGTTCGACATGACCTTCACCGGGCCGTCCCAGCTGGACCCCGAGGACGAATTCGTCGGGCTGGCGCGCAAGGCGGGCAGCACGATCACCATCGAGCGTGACGCGGCCAAGGCGGTGGAGGGCGCGGACCTGGTGGTGACCGATACCTGGGTCAGCATGCATGACAGCCAGTCCAGCAAGGAACGCCGCCACAACATGCTGCGCCCCTACCAGGTGAATGCCGAACTGATGAAGCACGCCAAGCCCGACGCGCTGTTCATGCACTGCCTGCCCGCGCATCGCGAGGAAGAGGTGACGAGCCCCGTGATGGACGGGCCGCATTCGGTCGTGTTCGACGAGGCCGAGAATCGCCTGCACGCGCAAAAGGCGATCATGCGCTGGTGCCTGGGCGTCTGAGCCTGACCTGAAGGTGCGCGTTGCTCGCGCGCAGGTTTGTGCGACGCGGCATTCCGGGCGTGCAAGGCGCGACGCCATGTCTGCCGGGAAAAAGAGCGCGTGGCGCGAAAGGCCGGGTCGTGTGCGGTCGGCTTTCTTGGCATCGGGCGCGGGGCGGTCTAGGCTTGGGGCGAACGGCGCCCAGAAAAGGAGAGCGCATGGTACCGGGCAAGGCACAGATCGGCGTTTACGGGCTGGGCACGATGGGCAGCGCATTGGCGCTGAACATGGCCGAGAAGGGCTTCGAGGTGGCCGTGACAAACCGCGAGGCCGACTGGATCGGCGAGTTCGTCGACGAGGCCGGACCGCTGGCCGAGCGGTTGCATCCGCACGAGAGCCTGCACGATTTCGTGGCCGGGCTGAAGACGCCGCGCGTGATCCTGTTCATGATCCCGTCGGGCAGGCCGATGGATGCGATGATCGAGGAGGTGACGCCCCTGCTGACAGACGGCGACACGATCATCGATGGCGGAAACGCCGATTTCCACGACACGCGCCGACGCGCGAAGGCCCTGGCGGAAAAGGGACTGCATTTCGTCGGCATGGGCGTGTCGGGCGGCGAGCAGGGCGCGCGGCACGGGCCGTCGATGATGGTGGGCGGCAGCGACCATAGCTGGGAACAGCTGCGCGATGTGCTGCGCGCGATCGCGGCGCGGTATGAGGGTGACCCTTGCGTCGATCACCTTGGCCCGGACGGGGCGGGGCATTTCGTCAAGACCGTGCATAACGGGATCGAATATGCCGACATGCAGGTGATCGCCGAGATCTACGGCCTCTTACATAACGGGTGCGTCTGGCCGCCGGCGCAGATCGGGGCATTGTTTTCCAAGTGGAACGAGGGGGCGCTGAAATCCTACCTGGTAGAGATCACCGGCGAGTTGCTGGCCTATACCGACCCCGCGACCGGGCATCCGGTGGTCGATGTCATCAAGGATGCCGCGGGACAAAAGGGAACCGGGCGCTGGACCGTGGTGGAGGCCGTGCGCATGGGCCAGGCCGCGACCATGATCGAGGCCGCGGTCGGCGCGCGCGCGTGGTCGTCGGAAAAGGACACGCGCACCAGGGCCGAGGAGTTGCTGGGCGCGGAACGTGGTCTATTGAGCCTGGACGAGGACGTTCTGGCTGAGGCGTTCATGGCGGCGCGGGTTTTGTGCTATGCGCAGGGATTTCGTGTGCTGGAGGCGGCGTCGCAGGAATACGACTGGCATCTGGACCATGCCCGCGTCGCCGAAGTCTGGCGCGCCGGGTGCATCATCCGGTCGGTGTTGCTGGACGACATCTCGGAGGCGTTCCGCGAGGATCTGCCACATGGGCAGCTGTTCCTGTCGCCTCGTTTCGCCGAGATCCTGAAACGGACCGTACCCGCGCTGCGCAAGGTCGTCGCGGAGGCGGTTGCGGGAGGCCATGCCATACCGGCACTGTCGGCGGCCCTGCAATGGCATGACAGCATGCGCCAGGGCTATGGCACCGCGAACATCATTCAGGCGCAGCGCGATTTCTTCGGCTATCACGGGTTCGAGCGGCTGGGACAGGAAGGCAGGTTCCACGGGCCGTGGTGGGACGAGACCTGAGCCCGATCGGCAGGGGCATCGCGGGATGGCACGACCGGGGCCCGTCAAGGGCCGGCCTGTGCGGCGCGTGAGGGTTAGCCCGTCAGGCTGTTGAGGACAAAGAAGATCACCGCGGACATCAGCGCCGCGGCAGGGACGGTGATGACCCAGGCGGCGACGATGGTCATGAAATGGCTGCGCCGCACCAACTTGCGCCGGCGGCGTTCCTCGGGGGCGAGGCGCTTGCCCTTGCCGCCGGTCGTCAGCCCCTTGCGAAGGCGGCGTTCCATGTACCATTCGCGGAAGAAGCCGACGCCGAAGACGCCGCCCACGGCGATATGCGTGGAACTGACCGGAAGGCCCAGCCAACTGGCCACGATGACGGTGATCGCCGCCGACAGGGCGACGCAATAGGCGCGCATCGGATCGAGCTTGGTGATCTGGCTGCCGACCATTCGGATGAGTTTGGGCCCGAACAGGAAGAGGCCGAATGAAATGCCGAAGGCGCCGATGATCATGACCCAGAGGGGGATGGTCACCTCACCGGCAAAGCCGCCGGCCTCGGACGCATAAACGATGGCGGCCAGTGGTCCCACCGCGTTGGCGACGTCATTCGCGCCGTGGGCGAAGGACAAAAGCGCCGCCGAGATGATGAGCGGCAGGCCGAAGAGCGCCTTGAGCGAGCGGCGGCGGTTTTCCATGCCCTCCGACTGGCGGCGGATCAGGGGGATGGTCAGGGCATAGATCGCCGCGCCGGTTGCCGCGCCGATCAAAAGGGCAGTGCCGATGTCGATCCTGACGATGCGCTTGAGGCCCTTCATCGCCAGGTAGGTGGCGAAGGTGCCGGCCATGAGACCCACCAGGATCGGCACCCAGCGGCGGGCGGCGGCGATCTTGTCTTCGCGGTAGACGATCCGGCTCTTGATCAGGGCGAGGAAGCCGGCAGCGATCATCCCGCCCAAAACGGGCGAGATCACCCAGCTGGCAGCGATGGCACCCATTGTGGGCCAATTCACCGTGGCAAGGCCCGCGGCCGCGATGCCGGCGCCCATGACGCCGCCCACGACCGAATGCGTGGTGGAGACAGGCGCGCCGACCTTGGTGGCGAGGTTGACCCAGAGCGCGGCCGAGACCAGTGCCGCCATCATCGCCCAGATGAAGGTCTGGGTGTTCTGCATGCCGTCGGGGTCGATGATGCCCTTGGAAATGGTCGAGACCACGTCGCCCCCCGCCAAGAGGGCACCCGCGCTTTCGCAGATCGCGGCGATAACGATGGCGCCGCCCATGGTGAGCGCGTTGGCCCCCACCGCCGGCCCCATGTTGTTGGCCACGTCGTTCGCGCCGATATTGAGCGCCATATAGGCGCCGAAGATCGCCGCGGCGATGACCACCATGTTGTTGGGGAAGGCCCCGAAGAACAGCCCCGCGCCCAAACCGGCGAGGACCATGAACGCCAGCGCAATGCCGAGCGAGATCAGCGGGCGCGAGACATAGGCCGTCGCGTACTCGATCTGCGAGATGCGCCCGAGATCCTTGTCGAGCGTTTTCCACTGGTTGGATTGCGGGTCTTCGGCCACGGTCCCCTCCCGGTCCGGTTCGGGGCCGAGCGCTAGCCCGTCTGGCGCGGCGGTTCAATGCCGCACTGTCATAAAACCGTTACATTTCCAGCAAAATGGCCTTGAGGCCCGGTTCCTGTACCATTTCAGCCGCATCGGTGGGCCTGACCCAGCGGCGGGTGCGCTCGTCATGTTCGGGATAGATGTCGGCCAGTTGCTTGACGCGGACCTTGAACACCTCGACCTCGACCGGGGCGTCGTAGCCGTCGTCGAGGTGCTTGTCATAGGCATAGCTGCCGACATGGCCCTCGATCGTGGCGCCCTTGGTGACGCCGGCCTCTTCCCAGGCTTCCTGAAGCGCGGCATCGGCGGCTTTCTTGCCTTCCATCGGCCAGCCCTTGGGCACGATCCAGCGTCCGGTGCCCCGGCTGGTGATCAGCAGGACCTGGGTCTCGCCGGTCGCGGTTTCACGATAGCACAGCGCCGCGACCTGCAACTCGGGCGGGCGTCGGAGGATCGGCTGGACGAATTCCGCCCAAGCCCTTTTCATCGAGGTCGTCATGGTTCTGCTCGTGTCGAAGTGTTTTCATAAAAGTATATACGTTAGGGTGATAAAAAGTCAAATTTTCAAAGCCATGGATGCGGGATCAGGAACCGGGGCGGCGCTTGGCGCGCAGCGTCGGGTCGGCTTGGCGCGGGTTTTCGGGCCAAGGGTGCTTGGGATAGCGGCCGCGCATGTCCTTGCGAACGTCGGCGTAGGAGCTATCCCAGAAGCCGGGAATATCGAGCGTGGTCTGCACCGGGCGGCCTGCGGGCGACAGGAGCGTGACGCGCAGGGGCGTCCGGCCCACGGTGGGGTGGGTGGTCTGGCCGAACATTTCCTGCAGGCGCAGGGAAATCTCGGGATGGTCGCCGGAATAGTCGATGGGGATGCGCCGCCCCAGCGGCGTGGTGAAATGCGCCGGGGCGGCGGCGTCAACGCGCTGCATCTGGTCATAGGTGAGCCGGGCGCGCAGGGGGTTTAGCATGTCGAAACGCTTCCAGTCGGCGGCGGTCTTGAGGCCGGTGATATAGGGCAGGAGCCAGGTTTCGAGGTTTTCGAGCAGGGCGGCGTCGGACATATCGGGCAGGTCCTCGCCCGCCTCGCGCAGAAGGGCGACGCGCGCGGCGAAGCGGCGGGCGGGGTCGGACCAGTTCAGGCCGAGGTCGCGGATACCGTCCAGCATGGCAAGGGCCACGGCGTCGTCGGGGGCATCCTTCCACATGCGGTCGTCCAGCACGAGCGCGCCGAAGCGTTCCTGTTTGCGGGCGATGACGCGACGCTCGCGGCGATCCCAGTGGCAGACATCCTGCCATGCGATCTGATCGGCGAAAAGGGCGCGGAGTTCGGATTCGGAAAGCGCGATGGCCTGCCGGATGCGGGCCTCGCGCGGGTTGCCGTCTAGATCCGTGGCAACCAGCAGGCGTTGACCGGCGAGGGGGTCTTCGTCGGGCAGATGCGCGCCCTTGCCGCCGGAAAGGACGAAGCGTGGCGCGTCGCCTTTGCGGCGCAGGCCGATGCGGTCGGGGTAGGCGAGGGCGGCGCACTCCGCGTCGGACATCCCGCTGGTCCGTGTCGATTCTGCCTGTGAGGCCAGGCGCTTGGCCTCGGCGCGGATGCGCATCACCGCCCCATGATTGGCAGGGTGTGGGTGGCGGCCCTTGGGGTCGCGCAGGGCGGCCATGCGCAGGGTGAGGTCCACCGGGGCACCGCGCGAAAGCGGGTCGCGGTCGGCCAGAAGTGCGGCGAGCAGGGCCGCCTCGGGCCCGGCGGTGCCCAACATATGGGCAAGGCGGGGGTGCAGGGGGAGTTTGGCCAGCGCCTTGCCATGCTCGGTTATGCGGTTCTGCGCGTCGAGCGCGCCCAGCATGTGCAGGAGCGCCTGCGCCTCGGCATAGCTGCCGGGATTGGGTGGGGTGAGGAAGGGCAGGTCGTCCGGCGCAGCGCCCCAAAGCGCCAGTTCGAGGGCGAGGCCCGAAAGGTCGGTGGCCTCGATTTCGGCAGGGGGATAGGCGGGCAGGGCGCCTTCCTCTCCCTTGGTCCAGAGACGGTAGCAGGTGCCTTTTGCGACGCGGCCCGCGCGGCCTGTACGTTGCGTGGCCTCGGCGCGGGTGACGGGCTCGGTCACCAGCCGCGACATGCCGGAGCCGGGATCGAACCGGGCGCGGCGGGACTTGCCGCCGTCGACCACCACGCGGATATCCTGGATGGTGAGCGAGGTTTCGGCGATGGAGGTGGAAAGGACGACCTTGCGGCCTTCGGTTACGGGGGCAATCGCGGCGCGTTGGGCGGCGAAGTCCATCGCGCCGAAGAGGGGGCGGATGTGGCAGTCGGGCGGCAGGCGATCCTTCAGCAGGGCCTGCGCGCGGCGGATCTCGCCTTCGCCGGGGAGGAAGACAAGGACGCCGCCAGTGGTCTCGGAGACGGCCTTGGTAACAAGGTCGGCAAGGGCCGCGTCCCACCTTGTTTTCTTCGGCGTTGGCGTGTCGAGGTGGCGGGTTTCGACCGGAAAGCTGCGGCCTTCGGAGGTGACGATGGGGGCCTGCATCAGCTCGGCCACCGGGGCGGCGTCGAGCGTGGCGGACATGGCCAGCAGCATCAGGTCGTCGCGCAGGGCGCCGGCCACTTCGAGGCAGAGGGCGAGGCCGAGGTCGGCGTTGAGAGAGCGTTCGTGGAACTCGTCGAAGATCACCGCGCCGATGCCGGTGAGTTCGGGGTCGGACTGGACGCGGCGGGTGAGGATGCCTTCGGTGACGACCTCGATCCGGGTGGCGCTTGAGACCTTGGCGTCGCCGCGGACGCGGTAACCCACCGTTTCGCCTGCTTTTTCGCCCAGGGTCGAGGCCATGCGCTCGGCGGCGGCGCGGGCGGCGAGGCGGCGGGGCTCGAGCATGACGATGCGGCCTTGGGTGAGCCCGGCGGTCAGCATTTCAAGGGGCACCACGGTGGTTTTGCCCGCGCCGGGGGGCGCTTGCAGGACGGCGCGGCCGGTGTCGCGCAGTGCGGTGAGAAGCGCCGGGATGGCGTCGTCTATGGGAAGCCTGTCGCGGGTCATGCCCGCCTTATCGGCGATGCATCGACACTTGACCATAGCGGGTGCGCACCACGACGGTGTCGGCGCGCATGGTGTTGCCCTGCGGGACGTAGATGATCGACACCGGCGCGGTGCTGTGGCGCAGCTCGCTGGCGGAATAGCCGGCGATGCGGCGGTACTGGCCCGAGCATTGCACGCGACCGCCATCCAGCGCCTTGCGGCTGGTGAGGCTGAGCCGGGCGTGGCGGTGGCCGTCGTAAACATCTGCGTTCAAAGAACAAAGTTCACTCGGGGGCTGGTCGCGCAGGGCGGCGTAGAGCGCCGTCAAGGGGTCGTAGGCGCCGGGAAGTGTGCGCGGATTCACGGCGGGCGCACTGCTGCCGGTGTCGCCGGTGACCTGGGTGGCGACACCGCCGGAGAAGCTGATCCTGAGGTTGGTGGAGCGACGGCCTTCCGAGGTGACCTCGGTATAGCTGGAGGGGACAAAACGGTTGCCGGACCTGCGGCCCTTGGCGGACAGGTCGAAGCTGGCCTGTTTGAGCGCGGAGATGGCCCCGGTGGTGGCGAAGCGGGCGCGGGTGCTGTAGGTGCCGGAGGTCTCGGTGCTGGCCATGGCCATTTCGCCGACCTTGGCGCCGATCAGGCGGACGTCATAGCGCGCTTGCATGCTGTCGGCCAGCGCGGCGGGCACGCCGGTGGCGGTGAAGAACGCCGCGAGGGCGATATGGGTTAACCGGGTTTTGACTGTCACGTGCGGGCCTCTTGCATTGTGTCCGAGATTGGACATGGCGCAATGACCAAGGTAACACGTTCCGCCCGGTTTTCATCCCGGCATCTGGCGCGGGACCGTGTGGGAATATGTCGGGCAAGTGGTTACGATTTCGTAAACCGGCCCTGCGGTGCCGGGGCTGCCGCGGTTGCTGGACATTTCGGGCCCGGCTGGGGCACAAGTCGGAAGGCCCTGCCGAGGCCGCGCCACGCCGCGCACCGGACCGGAGGAGACGACGCGCCATGACCGACACGGAAAAGCTTGCCGAACAGTTGTTGGCGCAGGAGCGCCGGGCGCTGGCACGGGCGATCACGCTGGTGGAAAGCGGGCGGGCCGATCACCGGAAGGCGGCGCAGGCCTTGCTGGACAGGGTCGCGGGGCATGGCAGGCAGGCGGTCCGGGTCGGGCTGTCGGGCACGCCGGGTGTTGGAAAAAGCACGTTTATCGAGGCGTTCGGCATGATGCTGACCGGCATGGGGCTGCGCGTGGCGGTGCTGGCGGTGGACCCGAGCTCGGCGCGGTCGGGCGGCTCGATCCTGGGCGACAAGACGCGGATGGAACGGTTGAGCCGGGAGCCGGGCGCGTTCATCCGCCCCTCGCCCAGCCAGACGCATCTGGGCGGCGTGGCACGGCGCACCCGCGAGGCGGTGACGCTATGCGAGGCGGCGGGATTCGACGTGGTGCTGATCGAGACGGTGGGCGTGGGCCAGTCCGAGACGGTGGTGTCGGAGATGTGCGATCTGTTCCTGTTGCTGCTGGCGCCCGCGGGCGGCGACGAGTTGCAGGGGGTGAAGCGCGGGATCATGGAGATTGCCGATCTGATCCTTGTAAACAAGGCGGATGGCGATCTGAAATCGGCGGCGACACGGACCTGTAGCGACTATTCCGGGGCGTTGAGATTGTTGCGCAAGCGGCCGCAGGATCCGGAGGGGTTCCCGAAGGCGATGATGGTGTCGGCCTTGCAGGACGAGGGGTTGAAAGCGGCCTGGGACGAGATGAACGCGCTGGTCGACTGGCGCCGTGAAAACGGGCATTTCGATGCGCGGCGCGAGGCGCAGGCGCGGTATTGGTTCGGCGAGGAAGTGAAGCGGGGCCTGATGGCGCAGCTGGAGACGCCGGAGGCGCGGGCGCTGATGGCAGAGGGCGCCGAGGATGTCGCGGCAGGGCGCACGGTGCCCAGCGTGGCGGCGCAACGGGTGCTGGATCGGCTTGCCGAATCGAAGGGTTAACCGCGGCGGAGGGGTGGAATTGACGTCGGTATCGTGTCGGTATTCGGGGGGTATGGCGACGGTGCGGTCGTTGCGGGGGCGGCGGTTGACGGGGCGTACGCGGTTAAGGGGTGGTTAACGGGAGTGCGCGTGGGTTTTCACCCACCCTACGCGGTTGGGACGCGAGAGAATTGTTGATCGCGTGGTGGGGTGGAACCCCACCCTACGAATCCCCGGACGGGCGCGCGGGCGGGGCGGTGGCGTCAGAGGTCCACGCGGGTGACGGTGTAGCCCTTGTCCTCGAGCAGCTTGAGGATGCCGACCTCGCCGGGCAGATGCCCGGCGCCGACGGCGATGAGCACATGGTCGCCCGGCGCGACCTCATCCTCCAGCCGGTCGATCCAGCCAAGGTTGCGTTTTTCCAGCAGCAGGTCCTCGACCATGGCGAAACCTTCGGCTCCGGCCTCGCCGCCGTATTCCTCGGAGACGTAGCGCGAGAAGACCAGCGTCAGCGCGATCTCTTCGCTGAGGTAGCGCTCGCGGATCGTGTAGGACAGGTCGTTCATGTCGCCGGGCCAGGCGAGCGACATGCGGATCATCTCGATCTGGTCGTCCATCGGAAAGCTGTCGAGCAGGGTCAACAGGTCGTCGAAATTCTCGAGCGAACGGGTGGGATTGCCGGCCTCGGCGGCGTGCTCGCCCACCAGCATGTCGATGCCCTTGGCCTCGAACGCGCCGGCCTTGGCCTCGCAGGGGCCGATGCCCAGCATCATTCCGGCCCAGAGCGGCTTGAACTTGGCGGCCATGAAGCCGGGGATCATCCGGGCCTGCATCTCGGCGCGGTAATGCTGCCAGTCTTCTTCGCCCAGAAGGTCGGGCAGGGTGGGGCCCTCGGTGATGAACATCAGCGACGGGTCCTCGGCCATCGCCCGCTGCATCGCCATCTGGTCGTCGTTGGAGACCTCGAGATAGACCTTGTC
Source organism: Roseovarius sp. MMSF_3350 (assembly GCF_030733425.1). Classification (GTDB taxonomy): domain Bacteria; phylum Pseudomonadota; class Alphaproteobacteria; order Rhodobacterales; family Rhodobacteraceae; genus Roseovarius. The sequence continues at coordinate 205,309 of NZ_JASHIZ010000003.1, read as the reverse complement.
GGCGGCCTCGACCAGCGGCGCCAGGCGGTCGAGATGGGTCTCGGTCAGGCGATGCTTGAAATGATAGGTGCCGAAAATGTCGATCACCGTGTCGCCGCGCGTGGCCTGCCAGAGCAGACCTTCGGCATGGGGCATGTCGGCGGCCTCGCGCCGCAGTGCCTCGCGCTTGGCGGGGTCCAGCGCCTCGATCAGGTCGGAGCCGCCGCAGGTGTCTCCCGTGGTAGCCTGAGCGGACAAAGGCGTGACGAGGGCCACGGCGACGATCATAGGCGCGAGCAGTGCGGACCAGAGAAATTTCATCCTTCGACCCCTCGTTTTCAGGCTGTGAAACAAGATGTAGAGGGGTGCGGCGCCGGGCGCAACAAACTGCCCGTTCCGGCCCGCGAAATTTTTGCCGAAGGTATGTTGACAGCTTCGTGATCGGTCCTTAGCTATGCGCCGTTAGCACTCGACTACGGTGAGTGATAACGGTCCCCGCAGGGGGGCATGAGGGAAACTTGATAGCCAAGGAGCAAAAGCTATGGCATTCAAACCGCTGCATGACCGCGTGCTTGTACGCCGCGTTGAGAGCGAAGAAAAAACCGCTGGTGGGCTGATTATCCCCGACAGTGCCAAGGAAAAACCCAGCGAAGGTGAAGTCGTTGCTGTTGGCGATGGCGCCCGCAAGGATAGCGGCGAGCTGATCGAGATGGCCGTCTCGGTCGGGGATCGCATCCTGTTCGGCAAATGGTCGGGCACGGAAATCACGATCGACGGCGAAGAGCTGCTGATCATGAAGGAAAGCGACATCCTGGGTGTGATGACGGACAAGAAGGCGGCGAAAGCGGCCTGAACGCCCCGGATCATCTCCACATCTGAAAATCCAAATACATCAGGAGCGACTTAAATGTCTGCAAAAGACGTGAAATTCGATACCGATGCCCGCAACAAGATGCTGCGCGGCGTCAACGTCCTGGCCGATGCGGTCAAGGTGACCCTTGGCCCGAAAGGCCGTAACGTGGTACTGGACAAATCCTTCGGCGCGCCGCGCATCACCAAGGACGGTGTGTCGGTTGCCAAGGAAATCGAACTGGAAGACAAGTTCGAGAACATGGGCGCGCAAATGGTGAAGGAAGTCGCCAGCCGCACCAATGACGAAGCCGGCGACGGCACCACCACCGCGACCGTCCTGGCCCAGGCCATCGTCAAGGAAGGCATGAAGGCCGTCGCGGCCGGCATGAACCCGATGGATCTCAAGCGCGGCATCGACCTGGCCACCACCAAGGTCGTGGAAGCCATCAAGAACGCCGCACGCGAAGTCAACGATTCGAGCGAAGTCGCACAGGTCGGCACCGTGTCGGCCAATGGCGAAGCCGAGATCGGCCAGATGATCGCGGACGCGATGCAGAAGGTCGGCAACGAAGGCGTCATCACCGTCGAGGAAAACAAGGGCCTCGTCACCGAGACCGACGTCGTCGAGGGCATGCAGTTCGACCGTGGCTATCTCAGCCCCTACTTCGTGACCAACGCCGACAAGATGACCACCGAGCTGGAAGACTGCATGATCCTGCTGCACGAGAAGAAACTCTCGTCGCTGCAGCCGATGGTGCCGCTGCTGGAATCGGTGATCCAGTCGCAGAAACCCCTGCTGATCATCGCCGAGGACGTGGAAGGCGAAGCGCTGGCGACCCTCGTGGTCAACAAGCTGCGCGGTGGCCTGAAGATCGCCGCCGTGAAGGCGCCGGGCTTTGGTGACCGTCGCAAGGCCATGCTGCAGGACATCGCGATCCTGACCGGCGGCCAGGTCATCTCGGAAGATCTGGGCATGAAGCTGGAAAGCGTCACGATGGACATGCTTGGCCAGGCCAAGAAGGTTCAGATCACCAAGGACGAAACCACCATCGTCGACGGTGCGGGCGAGAAGGCCGAGATCGAAGCGCGGGTCAGCCAGATTCGTCAGCAGATCGAGGACACCACCAGCGACTACGACCGCGAGAAGCTGCAAGAGCGCGTGGCCAAGCTGGCCGGCGGCGTTGCCGTCATCCGCGTGGGCGGCATGACCGAGGTCGAAGTGAAAGAGCGCAAGGACCGCGTCGATGACGCGCTGAACGCGACCCGTGCGGCCGTTCAGGAAGGTATCGTTGTGGGCGGCGGTGTTGCCCTGGTTCAGGGTGCCAAGGCTCTGGACGGGCTGGAAGGCGCCAACAGCGACCAGAACAACGGCATCGCCATCGTGCGCCGCGCGCTGGAAGCGCCGCTGCGTCAGATCGCCGAGAACGCCGGTGTGGACGGCTCGGTCGTCGCGGGCAAGATCCGTGAATCCGAAGACCCGAAATTCGGCTTCAACGCGCAGACCGAAGAATATGGCGACATGTTCAAATACGGTGTGATCGACCCGGCGAAGGTCGTGCGCACGGCTCTGGAAGACGCGGCCTCGATCGCTGGCCTGCTGATCACGACGGAGGCGATGGTAGCCGATAAACCGCAAAAGGAGGGCGCAGCCGCGGGCGGCGGCATGCCTGACATGGGCGGAATGGGCGGCATGATGTAAGGTTTTCGCATCCGCGAAAACCGTTGCCCGGCGGGCGTTTGACACAGCTCAGATGTCCGGCGGGTGCCGCAAGAATACGGCAGAGGGCCGTCCCGGTGGGGCGGCCCTCTTGCGTGTGTGTTGATCGCGGTCGGGGCGGTCGCGATCGCCAAAAGGGCGCTCGTCCGCTTGGAGCCCTTTCGGAGCGCCACTCACGGAAATTCTCACCTCCGATTGCGGGAGCGCGAACGACCGTTCTCGGCGCGGAGATGTGAACCATTCAAGATTTTGCACAGTTTTTGTTGTCCTCCTCTGCCAGTGCGCCAGGCTTTCGCCAAGACGATCATTGTTTTCTCGAGCTCGACGAATTCCTGGCGCGGCGCGTGAATTGACTTTTGCAATATGTACGAGCCACACTAGCATCGTGTTTTTGAGTAAGGGTTTATTGATGTCTGAGCCAGTAACGCCGCGTCGGTTGCGTAGTAGATCATTATGAGCGGCAACCTGAACGCTGGCCTCGACAGGCATCTCTACGGTCTCGATATCATAAGGTTCATCGCGGCCGTTCTTGTAGTCTATTTCCATTTCGGGTTGTTCAGTGACTCCCAACCGGCCTTTCCTGCGGCGCAACAAGCCCGCCCTTGGCCATGGATGGATCAATTCACCGGCCACGGGTGGGTCGGCGTTCAAGTCTTCTTTGTCATCTCCGGGTTTGTCATCGTCGCCAGCGCTGACCGGTCCGCACCAGGCGAATTCCTGAAACGCCGTGCGGTCCGAATTCTTCCAGCGCTCTGGATCTACACGATCATTGCCTTCGCGGTGAGGTATTTGGCAGGCGAGCCGCTATCGCTCCTGCTCGACTCTTTTTTCAGGTCGGTCATCCTGTTTCCGATCGGTCCCTATATCGACGGGGTTATCTGGACACTTGTCGTAGAAGCCGTTTTCTACTCCCTGATCGCCTTGCTTCTTGCTGTCCGGTCACGAAGGCCCAACCTCGACATTTTCCAAGCTTGTGCGATTGCCCTTGGCCTTGTCAGCACGTCCTTCTTGCTTGTCTCGGGCATTGTTACCCTGATGGAGCCCACGGGCAATCCGGAAAGGCTACAGAGCCTGCTGGATAGGTACTTTTTCAGTGTCATCCTGCTTCGCCATGGCGTTTTCTTTGCAATTGGCATGCTTCTGTGGAGAAGCGAAAAGGACGGGTACAACACCCTGCGAAGCTCCCTGTTGTCGCTCTACGTCGGAGCAGCGGTGCTCCAAATCGTCCTTCAAGCGGAAGGGCATAATCCGTTTGCGCCGGTGACTGTCTGGGGCGGACTGCTCGCTTTCTTCGTGTTCAGCCTGCGGCACAACCGCACCGTGCGGAAAGCCGGCTCGCCGTCACTTCTGCGGAACCTCGGCAACTTGTCCTACCCTATCTATCTCGGTCACTTCGTGATCGGGATGCATCTGATCCCAACCCTGAGAGAGTACGTTCGTCAGGACCTTTTGCTTTTGTTGATTGCGTCCGTCATCGTGTTCGGGTTGGCTTGGGCCGTCATGGTCGGACCGGAGCGCCTTTTGCGCACGTCGATCAAGGCTCGCCTGGTCGGGTTCCGCGCCGCACGTTAGAAATTCGTGGCTTGTCTGGCAACGTGCTGCACGCAGTCTCGTGCGTGGCGCTTCAACACATCTGGCAAGGATCTTGTCCCGGTGGGGCGGCCTTTTTTTGTTCTTTCGGGAGGCGGTCAGGGCCGCGGGGTGGGCATACCGGGAAGGTGCGGGTTTTTACCCACCGGTCGCGAAGTGATGCGCCGGGGATACGCGGTGAAAAGGCTCGGCCTGGGGCGGGGGGTGGTCACGCGCAGCACCGGTTCCTGGCCGGCGGGCGCGGTGTCGTTGTTGAGCACCGCGCAAAGCGCCGAATGCACCTCCTCGACCTCGTGCCGGTCGCCCGACAGGGCGATGGCCGGGGCGTCCTTGCCCGCCACGCGCACCAACAGGGTGGCCATTCCGCCCGGTTGGGCTGGTCTGCGCAGGTACACGCTTTCGACCGTGCCGAGGGTGATCTCGCGGCGGACGCGGGCGTGGCCGAGCATGTTGATCTTGGTCAGCGTCAGGGTGCCGGCGTCGACATCCAGCGTCATGCGGCGGCGAAAGCCGCGCGTGCCATAGGCGAAGACGCAAAGCCCGCTGGCGGCGATGACCGACGCGGCCAGGCCGAAGGATTCGAGCCGCCCGGTATCGGGGTCGACCGGCAGAAAGAACCACATGATGATCGAGCCCATGACCATGAGGGTGCCCGCGATGCGCAGCACCATCTCTGTCAGTGCCTCGAGCCGGAACCGCTCGGACCGCTCCCCGGCCACCAGACCTCGGGCGGTGGCTTGCATGTCGACGGTGTGGCAGCCTGCTTTTCTGTTTGCCTCAAGATAGGCCATTTCCTGGTTCCTTCTCGCTGTTGTTGAGAAAGCGTTAAAAATGAATCCGGGCCAGAATGCGGCTTCTGCGCAGCAAGACGGTGCCAAAAGCGGGGTATTTCTCGTGCAGGTTGTGGTGAGGCGGCGGACGGACCGGACCTCCGTGGCGTCAGACGCGGGCCTTGGGGCGCACGATATGAAAGCTACCGCTCATGTAGGTGAGCGGCTTTTCCCCGGCGTCGGAAATGCCGGTGACGTCACCGATGCAGATGGCGTGACTGCCATGCACGTGCCGGTGCGTGAGCGTGCAGGAAAAGGCGGTTGCGCGGGGCAGGAGGGGGCCGAATTCGGTGTCGAACACCTCGATCCCCTCGAACCTGTCGGGGTGATCGGCGTCGAGCAGGCCGGCGAAGCGACGGGCGAGGTCGTCGGCATCCTCGGGCAGGATGTTGACGCAGAAGACGCCGTTGGCCGAGACCGCGCGCGCGATGGTGCTGTCGGCCTTGAGGCACACCAGCAACGATGGCGGGTCGGCGGACAGCGACGTGAACGCGCTGACCGTCGCCCCCGCGCGACCGGCGGGGCCGTCGGTGGTCACGACCGTGACCGTGGCGGCCACCTGTCGCATGGCCCCGATGAAGGCCTCGCGCGCATTTGTCATTGCCATGTCCTTCCGGCGGAACCCGTCCTGTTCCGGGTACCTCTTAAGCTGGCATCCTGAGCGGGGATGTCAATGGCGGGGCGCGGTGTGCCGGGGCGATTGCGCGGGCCCGGGTTTGGCCGTATCAGGGCGGCCATGAACGACAATTTCGATGCCATCGCGATCATGCCTTACGATGTCCGGCCGGGCCTGCGGCCGGGGCGGGTGAAACTGGACGCACTGGCCTGGCCCAGGGGGCGGCCGGACCGGTTGACGGGGGCGGAGAAGACCCTGCGCGACCTGAGACCCGACGATCACCTGGTGGTCTACACGTCGAGCCTGCTGTACCGGCGGCCATGGCTGGGTACGCCGGCCAAGGTTTCGGTGATGGTGCTGGAGCCCGAGGCCATTCACGGCGATCACATGCAAAAGCTGCGGCGGCAGTATGCGCGGTTTCACAAGGTGCTGTGTTCCAATGCCGACCTGCTGGCGGCGATACCCAACGGTGTGCTGTTTCCGCTGGGATGTACGTGGGTCGGGGACTGGACGGCATTGGACCTGACAAAGACCAGGGCGTGCAGCCTGATCGCCTCGGCCAAGCGGTCGCAGGAGGGGCACGCGCTGCGCCACAGGGTGGCGGATTTCGCGCGCGCCGAGGGGCTGGACGTGGACGTGATGGGCGGCGGGTACCAGCCCTTCGAGCACAAGGCGGACGGGCTGGCGCCCTACCGGTTTTCGCTGGTGATCGAGAACGTGCGGGAGATGAACTACTTCACCGAAAAGTTGATCGACGCGGTGCTGTGCAAATGCGTGCCGATCTATTGGGGGTGTCCCAACATCGCGGAGTTCATCGACCCGGCCGGGTTGATCGTCTGCGAGAGCGAGGACGACATGAAGGCTGCCCTGACGGACCTGTCGGAGGCGCGGTATGCCGCGCTGTTGCCCAAGCTGGAGGCGGCGATCCCGCAGGCGGAAGTCTATGCCGAGTTCTACGAGCGGGCGGCACGGGCGGTGCTGGGCGAGGGGCGCTCGGGCCAGATGCCATAGAGGGCATGAAGCCGTGCCGCAGCGGCGCGGTTCGCGGTGTCGCGGGCGGTGGTATCCTGGAGGGCGTGGGCATCGTCATAGGCCGAGCGCATGTGCTGGCGGGCCTTGGGGCGGGCGCGCACGGGGATACCCTGCCGCGCCAGCTGCCCCGAAAGCCAGATGTCATCGACGGGGCGCGCCTCGGACGGCGGGTCCATGTCGGGCGCGGCCAGCCAGGCGGGGCGGATGCAGACGCCCGCAAACCCCTGGGCGATGTCGGTGCCGGTGCCCACGCGGCCAAGGCGGGCGATGTCCCAGGACTGGCCGGTGGTGGCCTCTTCGCCTTTGGTCAGCAGCTGCGCGGCCCAATCGGGCGCGTAAAGCCAGTCGTCATCGCAATAGATCAGACGCAGATCCGTGTCGGCAAGGGCACGGGCGGCGGGCAGGGCCTTGGTGGCGGGGCCGAAGTCGGTATCGCTGCGCAACAGGGTGACGCCGTCCGGCAAAGGCGGTGGCGTGACGGGGCCGGGAAAGCGGTTGTACTGCGTGGGCAGGGTAAGGATGACCTGCGCCGGGGCGGGACGCTGCGCCAGCAGTGACGCCAGCACTGGGCCGAGCCGGGAGAAGCGCGGCGGGATGGAAGAGAGGGAAATCGCGTACATCGAGAGGCGGTGAGGTGACCAGACGGCGGAGCTTTGCCATAAATGCGCCGGGGCGGCGCTGGTCCACAAGCAGTTCGGTGATCATCGCGACGACCCGTATGGAGAAAAGCGCGCGGCCGGTGCCGCGTATTTTTGCACATTCGCCTTGCGCCGAGAAGCATGGTCAAAGCCGGAGCTTGAGCGTAAAGCATTTTCATGGCGAGAACATATCCCCTTGAACTGGCGCGCGAGTTGCCGATCTGGCAGCGGCCCGTGGCGCTCTTGTTCCTGATGGCGGCGGCGATGCCGCTGGCCTTTGCGACGTGGTCGGCGCTGCTGAATAACTTCGTCATTGAGGCGGCGGGATTCGACGGGTCCGACATCGGCTGGCTGCATACAGTGCGGGAAATTCCCGGCTTCCTGGCCATCGGGGTAATCGCGATCATCATTTTCATGCGCGAGCAGACGCTGGCGCTGGTGTCGCTGATCCTGCTGGGTGTGGCCACCGCGATGACGGCCTGGTTCCCGTCCTTGGGCGGGATCCTGACGATCACGATGCTGAGTTCGATCGGGTTCCACTATTTCGAGACGGTAAACCAGTCGTTGCAGTTGCAATGGCTGAAGAAGGAGCGCGCGCCGCAGATGCTGGGCTGGCTGCTGGCGGCCGGGTCGGGCACGACGCTGGTGGCCTATGTGCTGATCGTGATGACGTGGGAAACGCTCGATCTGAGCTACAACACCGTCTACATGATCGCGGGCGGGGCGACGGTTCTGATCGCGCTTTTCTGTGTCTTTGCATTTCCGCAGTTCGAGGCGCCCAACCCGCAGATCAAGAAGATGGTGCTGCGGCGGCGCTATTGGCTGTATTATGCGCTGCAATTCATGTCGGGCGCGCGGCGGCAGATCTTCATCGTCTTCGCGGGCTTCATGATGGTCGAGAAGTTCGGCTTCGAGGTGCACGAGGTCACGGCGCTTTACCTGATCAACCTCGTGGCCAACATGCTGTTCGCGCCTTTGATGGGCGGCGCAGTGCACGTGTTCGGGGAGCGGGCGACGCTGTTGTTCGAATACGCGGGGCTGGCGCTGGTCTTCCTGCTTTATGGCGGCTTGTATTTCTTCGGCTGGGGCGTGGTGCTGGCGGCGGCGCTGTACGTGGTGGACCATTTGCTGTTCGCGCTGGCGCTGGCGCTGAAGACCTATTTCCAGAAGATCGCCGATCCGGGGGATATCGCCCCCACCGCAGCGGTGGCGTTCACCATCAACCATATCGCCGCCGTGTTCCTGCCCGCTGCGCTGGGTTATCTGTGGTTGGTCTCGCCGGTGGCGGTGTTCGTGATGGCCGCCGCGATGGCGGGCGTGTCATTTATCCTTGCGATGCTTATTCCCCGTCACCCCGAACCGGGGTATGAGACGATCCTGACCGCCCGGGCGCCCGCCCCGGCGGAGTGATCTGTCCAAGGGAGGCCGCATGCCCACGTTCACCGCTTTGACTACCCTGCCCGGCAAATCCCAGGCGGAAGCGCTGGGTGAGGCGCTGGAACGTCTGACGCCGGAACCCACGGGCGTGGGCGTGTTCGAGCTGGAGGACGGCTCGGGCCTGTGGGAAGTGGGCGGCTATTTCGAGGATGCGCCGGATGCGGCCGGGCTGGCCTTGCTGGCGTCGCTGCACGGGGCGAAGGATTTCACTGTGTCCGAACTGCCCGAGACGGACTGGGTCGCCAAGGTGAAGCGGGAACTGACGCCGGTGGTGGCGGGGCGGTTCTTTGTCTACGGCAGCCACGATGCCGACAAGGTGCCCGAGGATGCGCTGCCGCTGTTGATCGAGGCGTCGATGGCATTCGGCACCGGGCATCACGGCACGACGCTGGGCTGTCTGAAGGCGCTGGACCGGCTGAACGCCGCGGAAGGCCCGCAGAAGAGCGTGCTGGACCTTGGCTGCGGCACCGCCGTGCTGGCCATGGCGGCGGCGCGGGTCTGGCCCGAGGCGACGATCCTGGCCAGCGACATCGACGCGGTGGCGGTCGAGGTGGCGGAGGTCAACGTGGCGGCCAATGACCTGGTGGGCCGGGTGAAATGCCTCGAGGCCGAAGGGCTGGAGCATCCGGGCATCGCCGGGGCCGCGCCGTTCGACCTGGTGTTCGCGAATATCCTGAAAGCGCCCCTGATCGCGCTGGCGCCGCGAATCACCCAGGCGCTGAAGCCCCGGGGATTCGTGATCCTGTCGGGCATTCTGAACGAACAGGCGGATGAGGTCGTCGAGGTTTATTCACAGTGCGGAAACAGTGTCATATCCCGCGACCAGATTGGTGAGTGGACCACGATAATGACCTGCAAAAGTGTTTGAAAAGGCTTTTAAAAACAGCGTTTTTAAGGCGTAGGCCCCACTTTTGCCACATTTGAAACCTAGTTTTTTCAATAAGGGCCGGGGATCAGTTGAACAGAATTTAGGACCGCTGCCATGACCAATGCGACCAACACCCATCAGGGCTTTGATGCCCGCCTGAAAAAGATCGACCGCAACCGCGCCCGCCTCGCCAACGGCTATTCGGCCAAGGTGACGCGCGACGGGCTGATCGTCTTTCGCCCCAAGCGCCGCGCACAGGGCTTTTCGGTGCGCGGTCTGGTGTTCCTGGTTCTGGGCGCGTTTCTGTTCAAGGCGATGATCCTGGCGCATCTGGGCGGCACCACCTATGACCTGCGGGTCGAGGCGCTCAGATCCGGCACGGTGGTGGAACAGGCCGGCGCGTTCGTGATGCAGCGGGACCAGGTCACCAACGTGATCGCGCAATACCTGCGCCCCTTCGTGAAATAGATATCCTTTCAGACCAAAGGCCTCTCAGCCCTCCAAAGACCTCTCTGAATGAAAAAGCCCTGCACGCTGGTCACGTGCAGGGCTTTTTGCTGTCCGGCGCAGGGAGAGGACGCCGGGCGGGCGGGATCCGCGCTTAGCGGATCGCGCGTTCGATGTCGCCGCGCGACAGGCCGATATCGTCAAGCTCGCGGTCCGACAGGCGGCTCAGCGCGTTGCGGGTGACGCGGGCGTCGTTCCAGGCGGAAACGGCGGCGAAGATGCGCACGAAGAGGGAGCCGAAATGGGCGCCGTGATGCATGCTGCGGGTGTTGTCGATTGAAGCCATTTTGATGGTCCTTGATAAAAGTCGGTTTGTTTCTTGTTCTGAGGCTGGAGTTAGGGGGTTCGGCGGAGTCGGACAACACGCATTTTCCGCATAGTCACTATGCAGGCGCTGCATGGGTCTTTTTCTGTTAACATGATGTTAATGCTGTATTTTTGACGATTACATATTGTGCGGAGGGGGCTGGCACGGTGTGATCTGCGTGTCGCGCATGGGCCGCGGCGGCCGCCTGACCACTGGAAGTGCTTGGCGTTTGTTCCCCTTTCGTGCTAGAGCGTTGGCAAAACAACGAAGGGCGGGCAGTGCAGATGCGGGTCATCGGGATCGATCCGGGCCTACGCAACCTCGGGTGGGGCGTGATCGACATGGAGGGCAGCCGCCTGACCCATGTGGCGAACGGGGTTTGTCACGGGGCAGGGGGCACGCTGGCGGCGCGGCTGTTGGCGTTGCACGGTCAACTTTCGGATATCATTGGACTATACGCGCCCTGCGCGGCGGCGGTGGAGCAGACCTTCGTCAACAAGGACGGGGCCGGCACGCTGAAACTGGGTCAGGCGCGGGGCATCGCCCTGCTGGTGCCGGCGCAGTTCGGGCTGGAGGTGGGCGAGTACGCGCCCAACACGGTAAAGAAGACGGTGGTGGGCGTGGGCCATGCCGGCAAGGACCAGGTGGCGCATATGGTGCGCGTGCAGCTGCCGGGGGTCGAACTGGCCGGGGCGGATGCCGCCGACGCGCTGGCGATTGCCATCTGCCACGCGCATCATGGGCCCGCGCGGATGCTGAAAGAGAAGGTGCGGGCATGATCGGGCGGATCGCGGGCCGTATTGATTATCGCGCCGCCGATCATGTTCTGATTGATGTGAAGGGGGTCGGGTATCTCGTCTATTGCTCGGACCGGACGCTGGCGGCGCTGCCGGGAGCGGGGGAGCATGTGGCGCTTTATACCGACCTGCTGGTGCGCGAGGACCTGTTGCAGCTTTATGGCTTCACCTCGCTGGTGGAGAAGGAGTGGCACCGCCTGCTGATGAGCGTGCAGGGGATCGGGGCGAAGGCGTCGCTGGCGATTCTGGGCACGCTGGGACCGGACGGCGTGGGGCGCGCGATTGCCTTGGGCGACGTGAACGCGGTGAAGGCGGCCAAGGGGATCGGCCCCAAGACGGCGCAGCGCGTTGTGATCGAACTGAAGGACAAGGCGCCGGAGGTGATGGCGATGGGCGCGAGCGCGTCGGTTGCCGCGCCGGAGCCGTTTGAAAGCGACGACGACGTGATCGAGGCACCGGTGGCCAGGACGCCGCCCGTGAAAGCCCCGAGCGGCGCGGCGCAGGCCGAGGCGCTGTCGGCGCTGACGAACCTTGGTTATGGCCCCGGCGAGGCCGCGGGTGCGGTGGCGCAGGCGGCGGGTGAGGTGCCGGAGGCGGCGACGGCGGATCTGATCCGTGCGGCGCTGAAGTTGCTGGCGCCGAAAGGATGATGGGCAGGCGGCGCATCAGGCCTTGCGGCCTGCCTCGCGGACGTGGGACGATTGACGCATGACCGAGCCTGACCCGACCTTGCGCCCCGAGGCGTTGCCCGAGGATGTGGACCGCGCCTTGCGCCCGCAGGCGCTGGCGGATTTCATCGGGCAGGCCGAGGCGCGGGCCAACCTGAAGGTGTTCATCCAGTCCGCCCGGCAGCGGGGCGAGGCGATGGATCACACGCTGTTTCACGGCCCCCCCGGCCTGGGCAAGACGACCTTGGCGCAGATCATGGCGCGCGAGCTGGGCGTGGGGTTTCGGATGACCTCCGGTCCGGTGCTGGCCAAGGCGGGCGACCTTGCGGCGATCCTGACCAACCTGGAGGCCAATGACGTTCTTTTCATCGACGAGATCCACCGGCTGAACCCCGCGGTGGAAGAGGTGCTGTATCCGGCGATGGAGGATTTCGAGCTGGACCTGGTGATCGGCGAGGGACCGGCGGCGCGGACGGTGCGGATCGAGCTGCAACCCTTCACGCTCGTCGGCGCCACGACGCGGCTGGGGCTGTTGACGACGCCCTTGCGCGACCGGTTCGGGATCCCGACGCGGTTGCAGTTCTACACCGAGGACGAGCTGAACGAGATCGTGACGCGCAATGCGCAGAAGCTGGGGGTTCCGGCAGAGGCGCAGGGCGCGCGGGAGATCGCGCGGCGGGCGCGGGGCACGCCACGGGTGGCCGGGCGGCTCTTGCGGCGCGTGGTGGATTTCGCCGTGGTCGAGGGCGACGGGCGGATCACGCAAGCGCTTGCTGACAGCGCGTTGACGCGGCTTGGGGTCGACGCCCTCGGCCTTGACGGGGCCGACCGGCGGTATTTGCGTCTCATTGCCGAGGCCTACCAGGGCGGGCCAGTGGGGATCGAGACGCTGAGTGCGGCGCTGAGCGAGAGCCGCGATGCCCTGGAAGAGGTGATCGAGCCGTTCCTGCTCCAGCAGGGGCTGATCCAGCGCACGCCGAGAGGACGGATGCTGGCTTCGCGGGCCTGGGCGCATCTTGGGATGGCAGCGCCCAAGGCGGCGGGGCAGAGCGATTTGTTCGGCAAGTAGTGCCAGAAGAGTTTCTTGCCTTCGGCGAGGATATTTGTCGCCAGCGGAAGGGGGCTTTGGCTTGCATGGGGCGGCGGCTTTGGTAGGGAGACGGCATGGCTGATCTGATCTCTCCTGAAGACGTCGAGGCGCTGTTCACCCGCGCCGACGGCTCTTACCTCTTTGCCCGCTGGGGGCGGCCCATCGTGCCGGTGGTGTTCGGCACCGACGACAAGACGCTGGAAATCGTCAAGGGCGCGGTGGAGGCCGTGGTGATGATGGCGGGCCACCAGATGGCGGAAACCGACCCGGAGCTGGGCGTGAACCTGATGTTCTTTTTCTTCCGGGAGTGGGACGAGTTGCTGGAGGTACCGGACATGGACCGGATGATCCCAGACCTTGGCCCGCTGGTGGCGCGGCTGAAGGCGGCCGATGCCAACCAGTACCGGATCTTCCGCTTTGACGAGGCAGGCGCGATCAAGGCAAGTTTCGTGTTCCTGCGGATGGATGAGCAACTGTCCCGGGTGCCCGCCGATACGCTGGCGCTGGCGCAGGTGGCGCAGACGATCCTGCTGTGGTCCGACACGGCCTTTACCGACCGCTCGGTGTTGGCGCAGGCGGGCGAGGGGCAGGTGATCCTGCGGCCCGATATCGGCGCGGTGATCCGGGCGGGGTACGATCCGGTCATGCCCGCCGTGGCGCAGGATGCCAGCCACGCGCTGCGCCTCGCGGCGCGGTTGGGGCAGATGTAGCGGCCGGGGCGCGCGATGCGGGCGTTTGTGGGTGTTCCGCTGGAGGATGCGGCCATCGAGGCACTCTTGCCGGTGCAGGAGGCGCTGCGGCAGGGGCGGCTGGTGGACGAGGAGAACCTGCACCTGACGCTAGCTTTCCTTGAAGATCAGCCGGAGGCCGTGCTGGCGGAACTGGACGCGGCGCTGGGAGAGATCCGCGTGCCGTTTTTCGAGATGGAATTCACCGGCGTCGAGGCGAAGGGCGGGCGGCGTCCGGCGCTGGTCTGGGCCGAAGTGGCGAAGGTGGAACCGCTGCGGCAGTTGCACGACAAGGTGCGCGGCGCGGCCCGGCAGGCGGGGATCGACCTGCCGCGCGAGCGGTTTCGCCCGCATGTCACACTGGCGCGGTTCCCAAGGTCGCGGCCGGTGGACATGGGGCGGTTGACCGCGTTCCTTGGCGCTTGCGCCGGGTTTCGCGCGGGGCCGTTCACGGTGGACCGGTTCTGCCTTTACGGCTCGACCCTGACGCCGGACGGGCCGGTCTATGAAGTGTTGGCGGACTACCCGGTTTAGCGGCCTGATCTTCCTCTGGCCAAAAATATCCCGGGGAACGGTGAACCGCAGGTTCGCCGTGGGGCGGAGCCCCTCTTTTGCGTTGCCGTCGCCACCCGCGCGCCTTAGAAGGCGGGTATGGCCCATGCGTTCCCGATCCGCGTCTATTACGAAGATACCGACATGGCCGGGATCGTCTATTATGCCAATTACCTCAAATACATAGAGCGGGCTCGCAGCGACTGGGTGCGAGGACTGGGCATCGACCAGAACGCGATGCGGCGAGACGATGGCGTGGTGTTCGCCGTGCGGCGGGTCGAGGCGGACTATCACCATCCGGCCAAGTTCGATGACGAACTGGTGGTAAACACTACCGTCGTCACGGTCACCGGCGCGCGGCTTGTCATGGAACAGAAGGTCCTGCGCGGCGAGGCACTCGTCTTTTCGGCGCAGGTGACCATCGTGTGCATCAACGACACCGGCCAGCCGGCGCGCCTACCGGCGAATATCCGCCTGATGCTGCACTGATCACCTGCAATTGACCGCGCGGATGCGGTTGAGGTTGGCTTTCCCCTTGGAAATCGTCTAGTTTCACGCTCAATACGGCCAGTCAACAAGGCCCGGACAGGTAAAAGAGCAGGCAGATGGAAGCAGAAACCCTGGCAATGGCACAGGAGATGGATTTCTCGCTGTGGGCGCTATTCGCACGCGCGACGCTGATCGTGAAACTGGTGATGCTGATGCTGATCGTGGCGTCCTTCTGGGCGTGGTCGATCATCATCCAGAAGACGATCACCTATCGCAAGGCCCGCGCCGAGGCGGAGCGGTTCGACCGCCGCTTCTGGTCCGGCGAGCCGCTGGACGAGCTTTTCGACGAAATCGGCCCCGATCCGGACGGGCAATCCGAGAGGGTGTTCGCCGCGGGCATGAGTGAATGGCGGCGGTCGCACCGCACCGACGGGGCGCTGATCGCAGGCGCCACGGCGCGGATCGACCGCAGCATGGACGTGGCGATCGTCAAGGAAAGCGAGAAGCTGCAGAGCGGGCTGACCATCCTGGCCTCGATCGGGTCGGTGTCGCCCTTCGTGGGTCTGTTCGGGACGGTCTGGGGCATCATGAACGCGTTCATCGAGATTGCCGAGCAGCAGAACACCAACCTTGCCGTTGTCGCGCCGGGGATCGCCGAGGCGCTTCTGGCGACGGGCCTGGGCCTGCTGGCGGCCATTCCGGCGGTGGTGTTCTACAACAAGCTGAGTGCGGATGCCGACCGGATCGTGGCCAGTTACGAGGCCTTCGCGGACGAGTTCGCGACCATCCTGAGCCGGCAATTGGACAGCTAGTCATGCGTCGCAAGATTGAATCCCACCCGCGCCCCGAACGCATTTGCGATGCAAACGCTTCCTCGGGTCGCATGCGTGATGCTCTTTTCGGAACTGAGCGAGGCATGACTTAAATGGGTGCTGGCGTTGTTCAAAAATCAGGTGACACCGGCCGCAGGCGCAGGGGCCGCGGGCGGTCGCGCCCGATGGCGGAAATCAACGTTACGCCCTTCGTGGACGTCATGCTGGTGCTGCTGATCATCTTCATGGTGGCCGCGCCGCTGATGACCGTGGGTGTACCGGTGCAACTTCCCGAGACCGCGGCCAATGCCCTGCCTGGCGAGGAAGAAGAGCCGCTGACCGTCACGGTGACCGCCGAGGGGGTGGTCATGATCCAGACCACCGAGGTGCCGCGCGGCGAGCTGGTGAACCGCCTGCGCGCCATTGCCACGGAACGCGACAGCACGCGGGTGTTCCTGCGCGCGGACGGGGCGGTGCCCTATTCGGACGTGATGCAGGTGATGGGCGCGCTCAATCGCGGCGGATTTGCCAATATCGGCTTGGTGACCGATGCCGGCGGTCCCACGCTTGACGAGCAGGGCGGCTGAGATGCGGCTGGACACCGGGCAGATCATTTCCGGTGTGGCCCACACGGGCCTGATCGTCTTTGCGATTTTCGGCGGAGCGTTCAAGTCCGACCCCTTGCCGTTCGAGATCACCGAGGTGACGGCCATCTCGGAAGAGGAATACGCGGCCATGATCGCCGAGCCGTCGCCCGACGCGGTGGCCAATGTCGACACGCCCGAGCCGCCCGAGGAGGGACAGGCGCCCGAGCTGTCGTCCGAGGCCGATGCCGCGCCCGAACAGGATCAGCCCGAGGTGACCGAGACCGCCGAGCCGGACCCGGTGCCCGAGGCCGTCGAGCCCGAGCCGATGCCCGTGCCGGAGGCCGAGATCGCCGACGCGCCGCAGGAGCCGACGCCGCCGCAAGAGGACACCGCTGTTCTGGCGCCCGAGCGGTCAGAGCGCCCCCAGCCCCGGCCCGCGCCGCGCGTCGCCCCCGAGGCGGTGGAGCAGCCCGAACCGGATGTCGAGATCGCCGACGTGGATCAGGAGGCCCCCGAGCCCACCGAGCAGGCCGAGGAGCCTGTGCCGGAACAGGAGGAAACCGCCCGACAGGAGGCCACGACCGAGATCGTGACCGAAGCCGAGGAAGTCGCCTCTGCCGCGCCGCCGCGCTCGGTACGCCCGCGCACGCGGCCGGAACAACCAGTCCCGGCCGCCCAGCCCGACCCCGAGCCGGAGCCCGAACAGCAGCCTGCGCAGCAGGCGGAACCCGCGGCGGAGCCGGAACCCGAGACACAGCAGGCCACCAGCCCCGACAGCTCTGCCGTGAACGACGCGCTGGCCGAGGCGCTGGGCAGCGACCCCGAACCGCAGGGCAGCCCGCAGGGGCCGCCGCTGACGGCGGGAGAAAAGGACGGGTTGCGCGTGGCGGTGCAGGAATGCTGGAACGTCGGTTCGCTGAGTTCGGACGCGCTGGCGACCACGGTGACCGTGGCGGTAACGATGTCGGAGGATGGGCGCCCGATCACCAACTCGATCCGCATGATCGGCAGCGAGGGCGGCAGCAACGCCTCGGCGCAGCAGGCGTTCGAGGCGGCACGGCGGGCGATCATCCGCTGTGGTGCGAGCGGATATAACCTGCCGATCGAGAAATACGCCACGTGGCGCGAGATCGAAATGACATTCAACCCCGAGAGCATGCGGATCAGATGACACGGCATGGTATCAGCAAAGCGACGATGCTTGCGGGTCTTCCGGCCCCGGTCGCGGTTCTCAGGGCCGATCCGGCGGACAGATCGCGCAAATTTCGCGAGGACGTGCCGGGCTGCTGGAACCCGTCCGCGGGCGGCACTGTTGTCACCGTAGCGTTCGGGGTGAACCGGAAAGGCACGGTTGTTGACGACGGTTTGCGCTCAATTCCCCGTGAGGTGAGCGGCACGACCTCTTTCACGGCGGCGCGACGTGCCATTCTGGTCTGCGGCCAGACGGGGTTTGACTTGCCACGAAACCGGTATGACGCGTGGCGCGAAACAGAGATGACATTCGACCAAAGGGTCGAAGGGGAGCAGTGACATGAGAGTATTTCTGGCCCTTGTGGCGATCCTTGCAGGCCTTGCCGCGCCCTTGATGGCGCAGGAAGAGCGCAGCGGGCCGCTGAGGATCGAAATTACCGAGGGCGTGATCGAGCCCTTGCCCTTTGCGGTGCCGAATTTCGTGGCCGAGAGCGCACAGGCGCAGGAGATGGCGGCCAATATCACCCGTGTGATCGCCGCCGACCTGACCGGCACGGGGCTGTTCCGCGAAATCCCGCAGGACGCGCATATCGCCCGGGTGACGGCGTTTTCGAGCCCGGTGCAGTTTGCGGACTGGAAGGCGATCAATGCGCAGGCGCTGATCGTGGGCGGCGTGAGCGTGGATGACAGCGGCAAGGTCGTCGTGCGGTTCCGCCTGTATGACGTGTTCGCGGGCCAGGAGATGGGCCAGGGCCTGCAATTCGTCGGCACGGTGGATGGCTGGCGGCGCATCGCGCACAAGGTCTCGGACCAGGTCTATTCGCGCCTGACGGGCGAGGCGCCCTATTTCGACAGCCGGGTCGTCTTTGTGTCCGAGACCGGGCCAAAGGACGCGCGGCAGAAGCGGCTGGCGAT
Organism: Roseovarius sp. MMSF_3350; assembly: GCF_030733425.1. GTDB lineage: Bacteria > Pseudomonadota > Alphaproteobacteria > Rhodobacterales > Rhodobacteraceae > Roseovarius. The sequence goes on along the minus strand of NZ_JASHIZ010000003.1, from coordinate 187,107 downwards.
CATGGATTATGATGGCGCCAACGTGACCTACCTGACCGACAGCGCGTCGATCGTGCTGGCGCCGCGGTTTTCGCCGGGCGGGGATCGGGTGCTTTACACCAGCTATGAAAGCGGGTTTCCCAAGATCTACGTGCTGGACGTGGCGACGGCGGGGCGCAACGTGCTGAACGCCGCCGATGGCGAGATGAGTTTCGCGCCGCGCTTTGCGCCCAACGGGCAGACCATCGTCTACAGCCTGACCACGGGCGGCAACACCGACCTTTACCAGTTGAACATCGCGTCGGGGCAGACCTCGCGCCTGACCACCACGCCGTCGATCGAGACCGCGCCCAGCTTCAGCCCCGATGGCAGCAGGATCGTGTTCGAATCCGACCGCTCGGGCACGCCGCAGCTTTACGTGATGCCCGCCGGCGGCGGCGAGGCGACGCGGATCAGCTTCGGGCAGGGCCGCTATGGCACGCCGGTCTGGTCGCCGAGGGGCGATTTGATTGCCTTTACCAAGCAATCCAAAGGCCGGTTCCATATCGGCGTGATGCGCACGGATGGCAGCGAGGAACGCCTGTTGACCGCCTCCTTCCTGGACGAGGGGCCCACCTGGGCGCCCAATGGCCGGGTCATCATGTTCACCCGCGAAACCCAGGGCGCGCAGGGCGCGTCGAGCCTGTGGTCGGTGGACATCACCGGTCGCAACCTCAAGCAGGTGCGCACCGAAACCGGCGCCTCGGACCCGTCCTGGGGACCGTTGCAGAACTGAGGCCGCAAAAGGGACATGCATCCGATGCGGGCCTATGATATTAACCATTGCAAGAGCAACAAGACATCGAGTGGGGCACTGAAATGAAACATCTGAGCAAGGCACTGATCGTGGTGGCGGGGCTGGCGGTCAGCGCGTGCAGCAATCCAGACCGGTTCGGCGACCAGTACGGCGACGGCACGGGCACCAGCGGCACGGCAGGCGGCGTCGCGGGCACCGCGCAGGATCCGCAATCGCCGCTGTATTTCCAGCAGACGATCGGTGACCGTGTGCTGTTTGCCGTGGACCAGTCCACCCTGTCGCCCACGGCGACGGCGACACTGGACGGACAGGCGCAATGGCTGGCCACCAACGTGGAATACAACGCCATCATCGAAGGCCACGCCGACGAGCAGGGCACGCGGCAGTACAACATCGCGCTGGGCGCACGCCGCGCCAATGCGGTGCAGGAGTACCTGATCTCGAGGGGCGTCAGCCCGGCACGGCTGAAGGTCATCAGTTACGGCAAGGAACGCCCGCTGGAGATTTGCAGCGAGGAAGCGTGCTATGCCAAGAACCGCCGGGCGGTGACGGTGATCTCGGCTGTGCCGACAAGCTAGGGCGATTTGTGGGGTGAACATGCGTCGTGTGATACTGGGCCTCGTGGTGGCCGCGTTCGGGATGGGGCCGGTTTCGGCCTCGGCCCAGCAGGCCAATACCGAAACCCTGGCGGATATCCGGCAGGAGCTGTCGGTGCTGTATGTCGAACTTCAGAAGCTGAAGCGTGAGCTGAACACCACCGGGGCCACCGGCACCGCGACGGTGGGCGGCAGCGTGCTGGACCGGGTCAACACGATCGAATCCGAATTGCAGCGCCTGACCTCCAAGACCGAGGAGCTTGAGTTCCGTATCGACAGCGTGGTGACCGACGGCACCAACCGCGTGGGCGACCTGGAGTTCCGGATCTGCGAGCTGGAACCCTCGTGCGATATCGGCAGCATCGAGCCCGGCGACACGCTGGGCGGGGTGGCGCCGGCGACGTCCGGGCAGGGCGCGACGGGCGCCGCACCGGCCACCGGCACGACCGGCAACGCCACCACGGGGGACGCCAGCGGCAGCACCGCAGGGGGCGAGGGCAACGTGCAGATGGCTGCCGCCGAGCAAGCCGATTTCGACGCGGCCATGGCGGCCTTCGAGGCGGGCGAATACGCCGCCGCGGCCGAGCAGTTCGAGCGTTTCACCACCAATTATCCCGGCAGCCCGATGGAGGCGCAGGCCGGGCTGAAGCGGGGCGAGGCGCTGGAGCAGGCAAATGACATGACGGGCGCCGCGCGCGCCTATCTCGACACGTTCAGCACCGCGCCGGACGGCCCGCAAGCGCCGCAGGCGCTGTTCCTGCTGGGCCGGTCGCTGGGCGCGCTGGGCCAGACCAACGAGGCTTGCCTGACCCTGGGGGAGGTGGCGCAACGCTTTCCGCAATCGCCCGCGGTGGGGCAGGCGGCGTCGGCGATGCAGAACCTCGGGTGTTCGTGAACGACTCCACGTCGCATATTCTCGATCAGTTCGTAGCGACATTCGGCAATGCCCGGCCCAGGCGGCTGGGCATTGCCGTATCCGGCGGCAGCGATTCGCTGGGCCTGCTTCTGCTGGCCCGCAAATGGGCGACGCAGGGCGGGCCGGACCTTCATGCGGTGACGGTGGACCATGGCCTGCGCGCGGCCTCGCCGGACGAGGCGGCGGCGGTCTCGGTCATCTGCGAGCGGCTGGGCGTCGCGCACAAGACGCTGGAATGGCGGGGCTGGGAGGGCGCGGGAAACCTGTCTGACGCGGCGCGCCGGGCGCGGTACAGCCTGATCGCCGATTGGGCCAAGACCGAGAGCATCACCGACGTCGTGCTGGGGCACACGCTGAACGACGTGGCCGAGACCTTCGTGATGCGGCTCGCGCGCGAGGCCGGGGTCGACGGGCTGGCGGCGATGGCACCAAGCTGGCGGCAGGGCGAGGTCGCGTTCCGCCGCCCCCTGTTGCAGGTGTCGCGGGCCGAGTTGCGGGCGCTGGTCGAACGCGAAGGGCTGGACTGGGTAGACGACCCGAGCAATGTCGACGACGCGTTCGAGCGGGCGCGGGCGCGCAAGGCGCTGGCCGTGCTGGAGGATATGGGGATCACCGCCCGCGGGCTCGGCAACGTCGCCCGCCACCTGGGTGAGGTCCGCACGACACTTTACTGGTACGTTTTCCTGGCGGCGCGCAACTATGCCACATTCGACAGGGGCGACGTGCTGATCGACCGCAAGGGCTTTCGTACCCTGCCGCGCGACATCTGCCGCCGCATGGTGCAGGAGATCCTGTGCTGGATCAGCGGCGCGGAGTACGGCCCGCGCGGCAAGGCCGTGGACCTGATGCTGGAAGCGATCCGTGGCGGCACCGGCATGACGCTGCACGGCGTGATCCTGAGCGTCGAGGCCGAACGCCTTCGGTTCGCGCGCGAGGCAAAGGCGGTGGCGGACGTGACGGCGAAGCCGGGCGCCGCCTGGGACGGGCGCTGGCAACTCGAGGGCCCGTGGCCCGAGGGCGCCAAGGTGGCCGCACTGGGCGAGGCGGGCGTACTGGACTGCGAAAACCGTGCGCAATCGGGGCTGCCGCACACGTCGCTGGCGGCCAGCCCGGCCGTCTGGCGGGACGGGCATTTGGTCGCGGCGCCGCTGGCCGGGCATGCAGAGGGCTGGACGGCAACACTTTTGCGGGATGAAGACATGTTCTTTGCAAGCGTCCTTGCGCATTGAACAACACTTAACGATCTCTATTTATAAGGTTCGGGCCATGTGTTAGGTCAGGCCCGGAATGACGTGAGGAGAAAGCCCTTGGGCAACGCGAGAAACTTCGCCTTCTGGTTGGTCCTGTTCCTGTTGATCATGGCGCTGTTCAGCCTGTTCAACGGATCGGGCAACACCCTGCAAAGCAAGGCAATTCCCTATTCCGAGTTCGTTCAGGCGGTCGAGGGCGGTGAAGTGTCCGAGGTGACGCTGGACGGCGAGAACGTGCGTTTCCGGGGCGAGGACGGCAACAATTACTCGACCATCAAGCCGGAGGACGCCGAGATCACCGCCCTCCTGCTGGAGCAGGATATCCCGATCAAGGCGGAATCGCAGGAGCAATCCGGCTTTCAGACCTTCCTGATCTCGCTGCTGCCTTTCGTGCTGCTGATCGGCGTGTGGATCTATTTCATGAATCGCATGCAGGGCGGCGGCAAGGGCGGCGCCATGGGCTTTGGCAAGTCCAAGGCCAAGATGCTGACCGAAAAGCATGGCCGTGTGACGTTCGACGACGTGGCGGGCATCGACGAGGCCAAGGAAGAACTGGAAGAGATCGTCGAGTTCCTGCGCAACCCGCAGAAGTTCAGCCGTCTGGGTGGCAAGATCCCCAAGGGCGCGCTGCTGGTCGGCCCTCCGGGTACCGGTAAGACGCTGCTGGCCCGCGCAATCGCGGGCGAGGCGGGCGTGCCGTTCTTTACCATTTCGGGCTCGGACTTCGTCGAGATGTTCGTGGGTGTCGGCGCGAGCCGTGTGCGCGACATGTTCGAACAGGCCAAGAAGAACGCGCCCTGCATCGTCTTCATCGACGAGATCGACGCCGTGGGTCGCCACCGGGGCGCCGGCTATGGCGGCGGCAACGACGAGCGCGAACAGACGCTCAACCAGCTTCTGGTCGAGATGGACGGGTTCGAATCGAACGAAGGTGTGATCATCATCGCAGCCACCAACCGCAAGGACGTGCTGGACCCCGCGCTGCTGCGCCCGGGCCGGTTCGACCGGCAGGTGACGGTGCCCAACCCCGACATCAAGGGCCGCGAGAAGATCCTCGGCGTCCATGCTCGCAAGACCCCGCTGGGCCCGGACGTGGACCTGCGCATCATCGCGCGCGGCACGCCCGGTTTCTCGGGGGCGGACCTTGCCAACCTGGTGAACGAGGCGGCGCTGATGGCCGCCCGCGTGGGCCGGCGGTTCGTGTCGATGGTGGATTTCGAACAGGCCAAGGACAAGGTCATGATGGGTGCCGAGCGGCGCAGCATGGTGCTGACGCCCGCGCAGAAGGAAAAGACCGCCTATCACGAGGCCGGTCACGCCATCGTCGGCCTGGCCCTGCCGCAATGCGACCCGGTCTACAAGGCCACGATCATTCCGCGCGGCGGTGCATTGGGCATGGTGGTCAGCCTGCCGGAGATCGACCGCCTGAACTGGCACAAGTCGGAATGCGAGGAGAAGCTGGCCATGACCATGGCCGGCAAGGCCGCCGAGATCATCAAGTACGGCCCCGACGCGGTGTCGAACGGTCCGGCGGGCGACATCCAGCAGGCGTCGTCGCTGGCGCGGGCCATGGTGCTGCGCTGGGGCATGTCCGACAAGGTCGGCAATGTCGATTACGAACAGGCGCACGAAGGCTACATGGGCAACGGCGCCGGCGGCTTCTCGATCTCGGCCCACACCAAGGAGCTGATCGAGGACGAGGTCAAACGCATGATCGACGAGGCGTATCAGCGGGCCTATGACATCCTGACCGAACGGCAGGAAGAGTGGGAACGTCTTGCGCAGGGCCTGCTGGAGTACGAAACCCTGACCGGCGAGGAGATCGAGCGCGTCATCAACGGCGATCCGCCCGAGGCGAATGACGACGACCAGGGCGGTACACCCCAGAAGGACGACAAGCCTTCACTGACCGCGATCCCCAAGACCAAGCCGAAATCGTCGCCCCCCGATGGCGGGCTGGAGCCGGAACCCACAGCGTGACGATGACGACTACCGCGAAGACCGACTGGAACCCGGGCGCCTATGCCCGGTTTCACGATCTCCGGCTGCGGCCGGGCCTCGACCTCGTGAACACGATCAGCAGCATGGGCGCGGGCGACATCTACGATCTGGGTTGCGGCAGCGGCGCCCTGGGCGAGGCGCTGCGCGCCCGCGCGGGCGGCCGCAAGGTGATCGGCGTGGATGCCAGCCCGGCGATGCTGGAAAAGGCCCGCGCGTCGAAGGGCCACGACAGCTACAGCCAGGCCGACATCGCCGAATGGACACCGTCGCGGGCGCCGGGGCTGATCTTTTCCAACGCCGCGCTGCACTGGGTAGGCAACCACGAGCAGTTGCTGCCCCGACTGGCCCGGATGCTGAGCAAGGGCGGCACGCTGGCCGTGCAGATGCCGCACCAGAACAAGGCGCCGTCGCACCGCGTCTGGCTGAGCCTGGTCGAGGAAATGTTTCTCGGCCGGGTCGAGAAGATGGGCACGCCCGGCGTCATGGCACCGGTCAAGTACGATGAGCTTCTGTCCGGCATGGGCCAGTTCCGCCTGTGGGAAACCGAGTATTACCAGCGCCTGATGGCCGAACCGGGCAGCCACCCGGTGCGCCGCTTCACCGAGAGCACATATGCCCGCCCCGTGCTGGAAGCGCTCGATGAAGGCGAGAAGGCGGCGCTGATCAAGCGTTACGAGGAAGCCATGCACGCGGCCTATCCGGTGCGGTCCGACGGCTCGGTCCTGTTCCCGTTCCGCCGGATGTTCTTTACCCTGTCGGTCTGAGCGGGGGCGTTTTCTTGCAAAAGAAAACGGGACGGAATTTTTCAAAAATTCCGGCACGCTCGCTGCACCGTCACGTGCCGTTTCGGGCGGCGTAATAGACCATCGCTTCGTCCAGCAGGCGAAACCCGGTGTCGAACGCGGTAAGCGTCATGTCGTGAACGGACCCGGGGAATCCTGTGGGCAGCTCCGCCGTGACGCTGTCGGTCAGGGCCAGTTGCATGGCCGCGTTGTGGAACATCTTGATGCGCTCCATGACCACATCGCCGTTGGGCGGTTCGTCCAGCATCTCGTCCATGAGGTCCAGCACGTCGTCGGAGATGCAGAGCGTCCGGTACATCAGGTCCACCGCATCGCGTTCGGGCATGTGCAGGTCTTCGAATGCGGGTGCGTTGCGCCAGATGCACGGACTTTGCGCGCCCAGCGCCCGAACTCTTTGCACCGCATAGGGCAGAAGGAAAAGCTGCGTGTCGTTGTCGGTGAACCGTCCCGAGATCAGGGCCTCGCGGCCGCGCGTGTAAGCCTTGTCCAGCGTCAGGCCGCGGTTGAAGCGCGCCAGCATCGCGGCAGGGGATTCTCCGGGCAGGGCGCGGGGGGGCGGCATGGACCGCGCCCACGCCCAGCCGTCGCGCAGGCCGCGCATATGCGCAGCCATGCCAAGCCTGTCGGCGGAAAGCGCGCTGTCGAATTCTTCCTGCGTCCCGTTGGCGGCAAGCGTGGCCATCAGCAGGATATGCCGGTGCCCGGCGCCGAGCGCGTCGAGATCCTGCGCGCCGGCCTTCTCGCGGACGTCCTCGAAGAGCTCGAAGACCTGCACGGCCATCCAGTCGGTTTCGCTGATACCGGGGTAGTGCCGGCGGTTCGTGGCGGAGGTCAGGACCTTGCCGTGCTTGACCAGTGCGATGGTCCGGTTCTCGGCGTGGAATACCTTGACCGACTCCCACGCCTCGGGCGAGAGCGGCATGGGGCGTTTGCGAAAGAAAGCGAAGGCCATCAACATTCCTTTTCATGCGTGGTCGGGGCGAAGATGACCGGGGACCTTGACCTGTTTTGGGCGATAAGGTGACATGCCCGGACGATGATAGGATTTTTTCCCGGTAAAGACCGGAAGTCGCCGTCGTGTGCGGTGACTGACACGTGTGAAGGAACGCGCCGATGCCTGCCTTGATACCGACCGACCATTATGCCGAGGTGACCTGGATCGGATGCGTTGCCGACCAGAAGAGCGGCATTCGCTCGGCCCCGATGGATCAGGTGGACCTCACATGGGACGGCGTGCCGGGCGAGTTTCACGGCGGGCGCACCCGGCCTGCCTGCGTGCGGGTGAAGGACCAGCACGCGGAAGGCACCGAGATTGCCAATGTGCGGCAGCTGTCCATCGTCTCGGCCGAGGAAATTGCGGCCATCGCCGACGAGATCGGGATCGACAGCCTGCGCCCCGAATGGCTGGGCGCGTCGCTGGTACTGAAGGGGATCGACGATTTCAGCCGTCTGCCGCCCTCGTCCCGGCTGCAGACCGAGGCCGGGACGGCGCTGATCGTGGACATGGAAAACCGCCCCTGCATCTGGCCCGCGAAGGAGCTTGAAAAGGACCATCCCGGCCTCGGCAAGCGGTTCAAGCCCGCCGCCGCGCACCGGCGGGGTGTGACGGCCTGGGTCGAACGGCCCGGGCCCTTGCGCGTGGGCGACAGGATGCGCCTGCATGTGCCCGACCAGCGGCCCTGGCTGCATCTGGAAGGATGCCTCAGCGGCAAGTCGTTCTGAGCACGGCCCGGCGTTTCCGGGGCACATTGGAAACACTCGAGTTTCCGATGTGAAACGCGGGCGCGACAGGCTGCCGCATCAGCCCGCGGAAATGTCGGATTCCTGACCGGGTGAGGGCATCCGAATTTGTATGGCTGTCCCCGAAGCATCATCGCTTATGTCCAAAGGGAAGACAAAATGAGCCACAAATCAGACATCGAGATTGCGCGTGCGGCGTCGAAGAAGCCGATCCAGGAGATTGGCGACAAGCTTGGCATTCCGGGCGAGCACCTGCTGCCCTACGGGCATGACAAGGCGAAGGTGAGCCAGGACTACATCAACTCGGTCCAGGGCAACGAGGACGGCAAGCTGATCCTGGTGACCGCGATCAACCCGACGCCGGCGGGCGAGGGCAAGACCACCACGACCGTGGGGCTGGGCGACGGTCTGAACCACATCGGCAAGAAGGCGATGATCTGCATCCGCGAGGCCTCGCTGGGGCCGAACTTCGGGATGAAGGGCGGCGCCGCGGGCGGCGGCTATGCCCAGGTCGTGCCGATGGAGGACATGAACCTGCATTTCACCGGCGACTTCCACGCGATCACCAGCGCCCACGCGCTCTTGTCGGCGATGATCGACAACCACGTCTACTGGGGCAACGACGCCGAGATCGACACCCGCCGGATCGTCTGGCGCCGGGTGGTGGACATGAACGACCGCTCTTTGCGCCAGATCACGTCAAGCCTTGGCGGTGTGGCCAACGGCTTTGCCCGCGAGGACGGCTTCGACATCACCGTGGCCTCGGAAGTCATGGCGATCCTGTGCCTGGCGAGCGACCTGAAGGACCTCGAGGAACGGCTGGGCTCGATGATCGTGGCCTACCGCCGCGACCGCAGCCCGGTCTATTGCCGCGACATCAAGGCCGAGGGCGCGATGACCGTCCTTCTGAAGGACGCGATGCAGCCCAACCTGGTGCAGACGCTGGAGAACAACCCGGCCTTCGTGCATGGCGGGCCGTTCGCCAACATCGCGCATGGCTGCAACTCGGTCATCGCCACGAAGACGGCGCTGAAACTGTGCGACTACGTGGTGACCGAGGCGGGCTTCGGCGCCGACCTGGGCGCCGAGAAGTTCATGAACATCAAGTGCCGCAAGGCCGGGATCGCGCCCTCGGCGGTGGTTCTGGTCGCCACGGTGCGGGCGATGAAGATGAACGGCGGCGTGGCCAAGGCCGACCTGGGCGCCGAGAACGTCGACGCGGTCAAGGCGGGCTGCCCGAACCTGGGCCGGCATATCGAGAATGTTAAGTCTTTCGGTGTACCGGTGGTGGTGGCGATCAACCACTTCGTGACCGACACCGATGCCGAGGTGCAGGCGGTGAAGGACTTCGTGGCCGAGAACGGCGCCGAGGCGGTGCTGTCGCGTCACTGGGAGCTGGGCTCGGAAGGGTCGGCGGACCTGGCGAAGAAGGTGGTGGAGACGATCGAGAAGGGCGAGGCGGACTTCAAGCCGCTTTATCCCGACGAGATGGGTCTCTTCGAGAAGGTCGAGACCATCGCCAAGAAGATCTACCGCGCCGACGAGGTGATCGCGGACAAGAAGGTGCGCGACCAGCTGAAGCAATGGGAAGATCAGGGGTACGGCAACCTGCCCGTGTGCATGGCCAAGACGCAGTACAGCTTCTCGACCGACCCGACGCAGCGCGGCGCGCCCACGGGCCACTCGGTCCCGGTGCGCGAGGTGCGGCTCTCGGCCGGCGCGGGCTTCGTCGTGGTGGTCTGCGGCGAGATCATGACCATGCCGGGCCTGCCCAGCCGGCCGGCCTCGGAAAACATCCGCCTGAACGACCAAGGCGAAATCGAAGGGTTGTTCTAAAGGACGTGTTTCCCCCGCCCGGTACCAACGGTATAGGGTGGGGGACCATTCTTGGGGCCGGGAGGACAGACATGACGGCAGAGATTATCGACGGCAAGGCGTTTGCCGCAAAAGTGCGCGAGAAGGTGGCGGGGCACGTGGACCGCCTGAAGGAAGAGCACGGCATCACGCCGGGGCTGGCCGTGGTGCTGGTGGGCGAGGACCCGGCAAGCCAGGTCTACGTGCGCTCGAAGGGCAAGCAGACCGTCGAGGTCGGCATGAACTCCTACGAGCACAAGTTGGAGCCGGACACCTCGGAAGAGGATCTGCTGGCGCTGATCGACAAGCTGAACAACGACAAGGACGTGCATGGCATCCTTGTGCAGCTGCCGCTGCCGGACCATCTGGATTCCGACCTGGTGATCAACTCGATCGACCCGGCCAAGGACGTGGACGGGTTTCATATCTCGAACGTGGGCCTGCTGGGTACCGGGCAGAAGAGCATGGTGCCCTGCACGCCGCTGGGCTGTCTGATGATGCTGCGCGAACACCATGGCTCGCTTTCCGGCATGGACGCGGTGGTTGTCGGGCGGTCGAACATCGTGGGCAAGCCGATGGCGCAGCTGCTGCTGGGAGACAGTTGCACCGTGACCATCGCGCACAGCCGCACCAAGGATCTGGCGGAGGTCGTGCGCCGCGCCGATATCGTGGTGGCCGCCGTGGGCCGGCCCGAAATGGTGCCGGGCGACTGGATCAAGGAAGGCGCCACCGTGATCGACGTGGGCATCAACCGGGTTGAGCGCGACGGCAAGAACAAGCTGGTGGGCGATGCGGACTATGAGAGCTGCGCGGCGCGCGCGGGGGCGATCACGCCCGTTCCCGGTGGCGTGGGGCCGATGACCATCGCGTGCCTGCTGGCCAACACGGTGACGGCCTGCTGCCGCGCCAACGGATTGCCGGAACCCGAAGGGCTGACGGCCTGAGGTTTCTTGCCCGGCGGCCATCGCCGGGCAGCCCCCGACCGCCCCCACAGGCGGGGACCGCCCTCATCGCTAACCTGAAGGGTTACGACCTAGTGTCGTGCCGCTACAGGTCCACCGGGATCATGGTGCCGACCATCATGGCCACGTGGCGCTCGGCCCCATCAATGACTGAAAAGACATCCGATTGCACCACCATCAGGCGTCGGCCCGGCTTGATCACCCGGCCCCGGGCGACGAGGGTATCGCCCGCGCCGGGGGCGAGCAGGTTGATCTTCATTTCCGTGGTCATCACCTCCATCCCCTCGGGGATCAGCGTGAGGGCGGAGTACCCCGCCGCACTGTCGCCGATGGCGAAAGTCAGCCCGGCATGGGCGACGCCCTGCTGCTGGCGGCTGCCCTCGAGGACGGGGGCGGTGATCTCGACCCGGCCTTCGGCGATGCCGGTGAGCGTGGCGCCCAGCGTCTGCATCATGGATTGCCGGGCAAAGCTGTCGCGGATGCGGGTTTCGATTTTCGAGGACATGGGGCGTGGGTCTCCGTGAGGTCTCGATCGCGCAGTCTAGGTGCGGTGGGCGGCGATGGGAACAGGGTGCATCAGCCGGCCCTGCCGCGCGGCATGGGGGCGGGATGCGGCGTCTTGCCGGTGAGGATCGCCAGCGCCTCGGGGCGCATCAGGCCGCAGAGCGCAGCATCATGGCTGCGCAGACCGCCGGTATAGGTACCGTAGGCGGGCATCACCAGCCGGTCGGTGTCGAGCAAAAAGGCCGGACGAGTGATGGCGCGGCCCCGGACCGGCAAGGTGACCTTGGGGTGATAGTGCCCCGACACCTCGCCGGAATAGCCGCCCTGCGCGATGTGGCGGAAGGTGAGTGGCGGGACGGGCAGCTCGAACAGGTGCGCACCGCCGAGGTCGACGGGGCCGGGATCGTGGTTGCCCTCGATCCAGATCCAGCGGCGGCCGGCCTGAAGGCGGCTGATCCAGAGCTTTTCGGCCTCCAGCAGGGCGCGGGCGGCGAGCGCGTCGTCGAAGCTGTCGCCGAGGCAGATGACGGTGTGGGCGCCGGTCGCCTCGAGGTCGGCCTGCAGGCGCGAGAGGGTATCGTGCGTCTCGTAGGGGGGCAGTTGCGCCTCGCCCAGCCGCGCGCGGCGTTCGGTCTTGCCAAGGTGCATGTCCGACACGCACAAGAGGTTCTGGTCACGCCAGTAAAGCGCGCCGGAGCCGAGAGCGGTGAGGCGGGCGCCTGCCAATGTGAACTCGTAGCCGTTCATGCTTCGTTCATCACGCGGGGCGAGCGATTTTGCAAGCGGTTTCCGGGGAATTGTCCGCCCGGTCAGGCGAGGCCGGCGGCCTGCATCAGGCGTTGGGTTTCTTCCTCGAGCAGGCGGTCCTGTGCGCTGCCTTCGACGGGGGTGCGCCCGGCCTCGAGGAAGAGCGGCGCGGCGAAGGGCGTGACCCGGGGCAGGCGGACAAGGTCGACGCGGTTGCCGATCCGGTCGAGCATTTCCTCGATCCGGCCAAAGTCGATCAGGCCGCGCATCGCCTCTTGTCGGGTGATGTCCAGAAGCAGGTGATCGGGGTCGTATTTGGCGAGCGTGTCGTAGAGGATATCCGACGAAAACGTGGCCTGCCGCCCGGTCTTGCGGACCTGCGGCAGGTTGCGCTGGATGAGGCCGGCGATGGTGGCCGAGGCGCGGAAGGTGCGTTTTATCAGTTGGTTACCGGCGAGCCACTTGTCGAGGCCTTCGCGCAGGGCCGCGCGGTCCAGCAGGCCGCTGGCGTCGGTCAGCGGCTCCAGCCCCCAGATGAGGGTGGCGTAATCGGTCGAGACGAAGCCCATGGGGGCGAGGCCCATCTCCTCCATGCGTTTGCTGAGGATCAGGCCCAGCGTCTGCTGCGCGTTTCGGCCCGCGAAGCCGTAGATGCAGGCGTGTTCGCGGCCCTCATGTGGGAAGCTTTCGATCAGCAGTCGACCCGCCTTGGGCAGCTGCGACACGTCCTGTTGAAGCGCGATCCAGTCGGTGGTGTGGGCGGGCAGGGCGGAGTGGTCGCCCGAGTGCAGGAGCGCGAGAATGCGCTGGCTGAGCTGGGTGGAGGTGGCGAATTTCGTCCCGGCGAAGGTGGCGATCTTGGGTTTCTTCGCGGCGTCGCGGCTGACCTCGACCACGGTTTCGCGCAGGCCCTCGTATTTCACGATCTGGCCGCCGATCAGGAAGGTGTCGCCGGGGGTGAGGGAGGCGGCAAAGCCTTCCTCGACCTCGCCCAGGGGCTTGCCGCCGCGGTTGCGGCGCATGCGGACCTTGAGCAGGTCGGCATCCTGGATGGTGCCAATGTTCATGCGGATGAGGCGGGCACTACGGGGGTCGCGCAACTGCCACAGCCCGTCGCGATTGAGCAGGCGCTGCCATTGGTCATAGGCGCGCAGGGCATAGCCGCCCGTGGCGCAGAAATCGAGGCAGGCGTCGAACTGGGCGCGGGTAAGGGTGGCGTAGGCGCCGACGGTCTTGATCTCGTCATAGAATGCATCTGCATCGAACGGCCCGGCGCAGGCACGGATGAGGATGTGCTGGCAGAGCACGTCACGGGGGCCGGGGCCGCGCGGCTCGCCGTCGAGATCGTGGTCGCGCACGGCCTGTAGCGCGGCGACGCATTCGATGACCTCGAAGCGGTTCGCGGGCACCAGGAGCGCCTTTGACGGCGCGTTGTAGCGGTGGTTGGCGCGGCCGATGCGCTGGACGAGCCGCTTGACGTTCTTGGGCGCGCCGACCTGGATCACGAGGTCCACGTCGCCCCAGTCGATGCCGAGATCGAGGCTGCCGGTGCAGACCACGGCGCGCAGCTCGCCACGCTGCATGGCGGCCTCGACCCGTTCACGCTGCGCCCGGTCGAGCGAGCCGTGGTGGATGCCGATGGGCAGCGCATCGTCGTTGGCGAGCCAGAGGTTGTGAAAGAAGATCTCGGCCTGGGCGCGGGTGTTGTGGAAGATGAGGGTGATGCGGTGGCGTTTCACCTCTTCCAGCACCGCCGGGATCGAGTAGGCGGCACCACCCCCGGACCAGGGCGGGTAAGCGTCGGTTTGCAGCATGGCGATGTCCGGCTCGGGGCCGGGATCAGCCATGAGAATTTTACACGGGTCGGGGTGCCGGGCGAGCAATTGCGCGATGGCGGCGGGGTCCTCGACCGTGGCCGAGAGGCCGACGCGGCGCAGGCCGGGGCACATGGCCTGGAGGCGGCTGAGGGCGAGGAACAGTTGATCGCCGCGCTTGGATTCCGCCAGCGCGTGGATCTCGTCGACCACGATGCGCTTGAGGCCCTTGAAGATGCGCGGCGCGTCTTCGTAGGAGGTCAGCAGCGCGAGGCTCTCGGGCGTGGTCAGCAGGATATGCGGCGGGTCGGCGCGCTGGCGCCGCTTGGCCGACGAGGACGTGTCGCCGGTGCGGTCCTCGATGCGAATGGGCAGGCCCATCTCTGACACAGGCGTGGTGAGGTTGCGCTTGATGTCTGCAGCGAGCGCCTTGAGCGGTGAGATATAGAGCGTGTGCAAACCCTCGTGGCCGTGCTCGGCGATGTCCACCAGCGTGGGCAGGAACCCGGCCAGCGTCTTGCCGCCGCCGGTGGGGGCGATGAGCAGAAGGGCAGGGTCATCGGCGCGGTCCAGCATCTCCTGCTGGTGCGGGTGGATGGACCATCCGCGCGCGGCGAACCACTCGGTGAAAACGGGGGGTAGCGACGTCATCCGCCAGATGTAGGCGCAACCGCAAAACTTTTCAGGAAAAGTTTTGCCCGGGGTTGTTGAAAACTCCGGGGCGCGCCTACTTCACGATCTTCTCGTCCTTGACGAACATGTTCGCCCAGGCGCGATCGAGCAGGTCGGGGCGCATCTGGTAGGGGATGCCCTCGAACTCGCAGATCGAGATCATCTGGTCGATCAGGAAGATCGGCTGGTAGTTGGCGTAGACATTGTTGATCGTCGGATACTTGACCTTCAGCAGGTGCAGCAGTGTTTCCTCGTCCAGCGGCATGCCGCGTTTCTTGGCCACCATGGCGAAGATCTTTAGGAAATCCTGCTGGTTCGGCCCGTCGATCTTGATCTTGAAGAAGATCCGGCGCAGGGCGGCCTGGTCGAAGATCTCGTTGGGGTGGAAGTTGGTCGAAAAGATCACCAGCGTGTCGAAGGGAACCTCGAACTTTTCCCCCGATTGCAGCGCGAGGATGTCCTTGGATTCCTCCAGCGGCACGATCCAGCGGTTGACGAGGCTTTGCGGTGGCTCGGCCTGGCGGCCAAGGTCGTCGACGATGAAGATGCCGCCCGTCGATTTCAGCTGCAGCGGTGCCTGGTAGGTGCGCGCGGTGGGGTTGTAGACCAGATCCAGCATCGACAGGCTGAGCTCGCCCCCGGTGATGACCGTGGGCCGTTCGCAGCGCACGTAGCGCGTGTCGAAGGTGCGCTTGCGGCGCAGGGAGTTGGGGTCGTCGACCTCGACCTCGGCTTTGGAATGGACGATGGGGTCGTAGACGGTGATGACCTGGCCTGCATATTCGATGGCGCGGGGGACATAGATTTTGTCGCCCATGGCGTCGCGGATGCCGTTCGAGATCGAGGATTTGCCGTTGCCCGGGGGGCCGTACATCAGGATCGAGCGGCCGGCCGAGACGGCGGGGCCGAGGTGATCGAGCAGGCTGGGCGGCAGAACGAGGTGGCCCATGGCGCCCGTAAGCTCGTCGCGGGTGATCTGGATGTTGCGGATCGACTGGCGTTGAACCTGTTCGCGGTAGACGGCGAGCGGCACGGGCATGGCGCCGAAATATTCCGATTGCGACAGCGCGTCGAGCGCGCGGGACTTGCCCGCGTCGGTCAGCTGAAAGCCCATTTCGCCGCCCGAGTTGGCGTTGAGCGTGCCGGTCGCCTCGAGCAGGCGTTGCTGGCGGGCCATGTCGACCAGTTCCTGCGTGACGGCCCTGGGCAGGCAGATCGCCTCGGCGATTTCGCTGACCATGTCGAGGTTCTTGCGGAACATGGTCTTCAGCAGGATGTCCCGCATCATCACGACCGGAAGGCGCATTTCTTCGATCCCGGACGGCGGCGGGGGTGGCTGAACGCCGGAGGTCACTTGCATGTTCATGGTATTCTGCCCGTATTTTCTGACAAGTCGACATGGTTCACGCACCGCGTTGAGCGGCGCAATCCGGGCCAGGATGGCATCAAATCATGCGGAAATTATGGTCGCCTGCGGGCGGGGATGGGGCAGTGGCCTCAGGCCCCGTAGGCTGCGCCGAGGCCCAGATAGATCACCAGCGTGGCGCCCAGGGCAAAGCCCATGGGAAACTTCTTGCCCCGGTCCCAGCTGACCCAGTCGGGGGCAAGCCGACGCAGGGGCGAGTGCTTGGCCACGCGGTGGCTGACGAAACAGGCCAGAAGGTTGGCGGCGAAGAGAAACATGATGATCCGCCAGTCGGCGGGCGCGATGAAGGGGGCTGCGGCGGCGATGAACTTGCTGTCGCCCGCCCCCATCAGACCGCCGGCGTTGGCGATGAAACCGATCACCAGCGCGATGAACATGATCGCGATGCGCCAGGCGTAATCGGGCCAGACGGGGGTGACGGCCCACAGGCCCACGATCACGAATATCCCCGCCAGCGTCATAACCGAGGTATTGGGAATGCGCATCGCCTTGAGGTCGCTCCACATCACCCAGAGGCAAACCGGGGTGACGAAGGGCAGGAACCAGAGCGCCGCCCAGCTGGTGATTTCAAGGGGCATGGACCGCGCCTCGTCTGCCGGTTACTCGACGTTGTTTTCCAGCGCTTGCAGGCTGCGCGCGGCGGCCTCGAAATGCTGGGGATGGGTGTCGATGGCGTCGCGCAGAAGGCCCTTGCCGATGCTTGTATCGCCCTGCTTGATGGCCGAGAGGCCCAGCGTGTAAAGCAACTGCGCGCGCTCTTCCTGGCTGGTCTGCATGACGGGCAGCGAGTATTTCTTTTGCGCGCCGCGGGCCAGGACAAGGTTGTTCTTGGCGGTGAACAGGCTGTCGTCCTGACGCAGCGCGTCGGTGAACAGGCGCTCGGCTGCGGCGAAATCGCCCCGGGTCAGCTTGGAATACCCCCAGTTGTTCATCACGCTGGCGGGCGTCGTCGTCAGGCCGACGGCGGTCTCGTAAAAGCTGTCGGCCTTCGTCCAGTTCTGGTTGCTGTCGGCGATCATCGCCTCGAGGCGGTAGCGCTTGAAGGTCTCGTGCGTGGGCGGAACCGCGTCCAGCACTTCGTCTGCGCGCTTCCACTCGTTGTTGCGAATGAGCGCATCGGCGTATTCCACCTGGTCGTCATTGTTGGATTTCTCATGCTCGACCACGTTTTTCCAGGCCGCGACGGCCTCGGTGTGGCGCTTGGCGCGGATGAGCGATTGTGCCAGCCCGCGGCGCACGTCGATGCGGTCGGGTTTTTCGCCAAGGGTCCGCTGGAAATACTTCACGGACTCGTTGGGGTCGGCGACCGTCAGCATCACGTCGCCAAGGTTGCTTTCGTCGACGACGTTGAGATCGGACAGGGCCCGGTCCACGTCGGCCTTGCCGGCCTTTTCATCACAAGCGGAAAGGGCAAATGCGCTGCCCACGCAGATGCACATAAGAATAGGATGGCGCATTTTTGCGTCCTTTTACTGCCTTTGCCTCAACCTGGTATGTTGCGGATCAGGTAGTCGCTACTCCCACGCCGCACCAGTTTATAATCTTGTTCTAGCTCTTCACTATAAAGGGAATTTTCCGATTTTGCGAGAACTAACCGCAAATTGTCGCGGATTGAGTCACTTTGGCCATTGTCGAGCGCATAGGCCTTCTTGAAGACCTGTTCCGCCTCGCCGGTCTCGCCCTTTTCCAGCAAGACGACGCCAAGGTTGTTCCAGACCTCGGGCGAAAATTCGTCTTTCTTGATGGCCTGGCGCAGCAGGCGTTCGGCGGTGTGCAACCGGCCCAGACCGAGATTGGCGGTGCCGAGACCGGCCAGCACGTCGGCGCTCATGCCCTCGTCGAGCGCGGCGCGGGAGAAGGCGTCGATCGCCAGCTCGAATTCCCCGGCAGCGACAAGGCGGTGGCCCACCAGCTTGGAATCCACGGGCGTGCCGCCGCGGGCGACACCGGGGGCGTAGGGGTTGTCGGGATCACGCGAAGCGCCCTCGCCGCAGCCCGCGACGAGAGCGAAGGAAACCAATAGCCAGACACCTGCTCGTGTCATGCCTTTCTTGCCGCCTCTTCTTCTTGGCGGCAGGCCCGCGCGGGGCCTGCCTTTCGTTGGTCCGGTCGTTACTGACCCGCCATCGCGAAGAGTTCCATGATCCCCAGCACCGACGGGCCGACCAGAATGATCAGCAATGGCGGCACTGTAAGCATCATCGTGGCCAAAGTCATCTTCGTCGGAAGCTTGTTGGCCTTTTCTTCGGCGCGCATGACCCGTTTGTCACGCATCTCGCCGGCATAGACGCGCAGGGCGTCGGCGATCGAGGTGCCGAAACTCTGCGACTGCACCAGCACGGTCACGAAGCTGGAGATATCCTGCACGCCGCAGCGTTCGGCCATTTCATTGAGGACCGAAGGCTTGTCACGCCCGGCCTTGATCTGGTGCGAGACGATTTCGAACTCGTCGGCCAGCGCCGGGTAGGAGGCGCGGATTTCCTTGGAGACCCGGATGATCGCCTGGTCGAGCGATTGTCCCGCCTCGACGCAGGTCAGCATCATGTCGAGACTGTCGGGAAAGCCCTCCTCGATCTCCTGCTGGCGTTGCTGCTGGCGCTTTGTCACCCAGTACTTGGGCAGCATGTAGCCCACGCCCCCGGGGCCGAGGATATACATCAGCGTCTGCTGGGTCGTGGTACTCTCGTCTCCCGCCAGGAACACGACGAAGTAGAGCACGCCCAGGATCAGAAAGCCGATGCCGAGCGCGAACTGCGCGAAGTGGAAATAACGCACCGCGTCGCGGTCGCGGTAGCCGGCCTGCAACAGGGTCAGGCGGATCTGGCTGAGCTGCTTTTCGTCCTCGGGCTCAAGGAACTTGGCATATTTGTCCAGCTTCTCGTTGCGCTGGCCCGAGCGCAGCTTTTTCTTCTGCTCTTCCTGCGACACGCCCGAGCGCGACGCCTTCTTGATCTTGTCCAGCGGGTCATTGGACTCGCGGATCAGGATCGGGATCGTAAGCAGGACCAGGAGCACGCCCAGCGTGCCGACCGCGATCAGCGGGCCGAAGGGGCCCAGCGTGTCTGTCATGAGTTGTGTAACGGTATCCAGCATTTTCGTGGCCTTTACACCTTGATGTTCACGAGGGCGCGCATCACGAAGAGGTTCGCCACCAGGAAAAAGCCCACGGCCAGGCAGGCCGGGATGAAGTAGGGGTGTTCCATCGCCTCATCGTAATAGTCGGGCTTGATCAACTGAATCGCGATCAGCGCCAGGACGGGGAAGCCCGACAGAAACTTGCCGGACCACTTGGCCTCGGCGGTGATGGCCTTGACGCGGCGGAACAGGCGGAAGCGGGCGCGGATCACCTTGGCCAGGCCGTCGAGGATCTCGGCAAGGTTGCCGCCCGATTGCTGCTGGATGGTCACCGCCACGGCGAGAAAGCGCAAATCCTGCATGTTCAGGCGCTCGGCCATGTCCTTCAATGCCTCGCCGATATCCCGGCCATAGGCGGCCTCGTCGGCAATGACGCCGAATTCGGTGGCCAGCGGGTCGGCGACCTCGTTGGCGACGATGGAAATGGCCGAGGTGAAGGGGTGGCCGACACGCAGGCTGCGCACCATCAGTTCGATGGCATCGGGCAGCTGTTCCTCCAGCATCGCCATGCGCTTGCCGGCCTTCATGTTGACCCAGACGAAGATGCCGCCGACGCCCATCGCCACCGAGACGAGAATGCGCACGGGTAGCGCCGTGTCGGTGCCCACGGACAGGCCGATGAAGGCGATGAAGGCGCAGGCCACCATCAGCATCATGAGCTGCTTGGGCGAGAACGCGATGGCGCCCATCTGCGCCTTGGTGGCGAGGATGGAATAAAGCGGGATCTTGCGCGCCTTGAGATGCTGTTCCATCTCCTTGCGCAGCTTTTCCATCACCTCTTCGCGGTTGCCGCCCTTGTCCAGCATCTCCAGCCGGCGGTTCACGCGGTTGTTGAGGCTGATCGAGCGCCCGAAGACGGTGAGGTAAAGACCCTGCACCAGGACCATGATCCCGATGAAGATCAGGCCGTAGATGATTGGTTCTGCACTGATTGACATGACGTTATTCCCCTACCGGTTCGTAGATGCTGGGCGGCAGGTCATAGCCCCACAGGCGGAACCGCTCTGAATAGTTGGACCGCACACCGGTGCCGGTGAAGTGGCCGATGATCTTGTTGTCGGGCGACAGGCCGACGCGCTGGAAGCGGAAAATTTCCTGCATGGAAATCACGTCGCCCTCCATGCCGGTGATCTCGGTGATCGAGGTCATCCGGCGCGAGCCGTCCTGCAGGCGGCTGGCCTGCACCAGAAGGTTCACGGCCGACGCGATCTGCGAGCGCACGGCCTTGAGCGGCATCTCGATCCCGGCCATGGCCACCATGTTCTCCAGACGGCTGATGCCGTCGCGCGGGTTGTTGGCGTGGATCGTGGTCATCGAGCCGTCGTGGCCGGTGTTCATGGCCTGCAACATGTCGATCACTTCCTCGCCGCGCGTCTCGCCGACGATGATGCGGTCGGGGCGCATCCGCAGGGCGTTTTTCAGACAGTCGCGGGGACTGACCTCGCCCTTGCCTTCGACGTTGGGCGGACGGCTTTCCATCCGGCCCACGTGGATCTGTTGCAGCTGAAGTTCCGCGGTATCCTCGATGGTCAGGATGCGTTCGGAATTGTCGATGAAGGAACTGAGTGCGTTGAGCGTGGTCGTCTTGCCCGAGCCGGTCCCCCCCGAGACGATCACGTTGAGGCGCGTGGCCACGGCGGCCTGAAGATAGGCGGCCATTTCCTCGGAAAAGGCGCCGAAATTCACCAGGTCGTCGATGCCCAGCTTGTCCTTCTTGAACTTACGAATCGACACCAGGCTGCCATCCACCGCGACAGGCGGCACCATGGCGTTGAAACGCGAGCCGTCCTGAAGACGGGCGTCGACATAGGGGTTGGATTCGTCGACGCGGCGGCCCACGGCCGACACGATCTTGTCGATGATCCGCAAAAGGTGCTTTTCGTCCTTGAAGGTGGTGTCGGTCAGCATCAGCTTGCCGGCGCGTTCCACGAACACCTGGTGCGGGCCGTTGACGAGAATATCGTTGACCGTGTCGTCCTTCAGCAGCGGCTCCAGCGGGCCGAGGCCGCGCACCTCGTCGTAGAGATCCTGCGTCAGGGTGGTGCGGTCCTCGCGGTTCAGGACGATGCTGCGCTCTTCCAGGGCCTCGCCGGTGATGGCGCTGATTTCGGCGCGCAGGTCCGCCTCTGTCGCGGTGTCGAGCGCGCCGAGGTTGAGGTTGTCCAGAAGCGCGCGGTGCAGGTCGATCTTGATCTCGGCCAGCCGTTCCTTGCGCTTGCGGTCCTTGTCCTGAGGCGCAGCGGTCGCCGCCGCTTTCTGAAGCGGTTTGCGCAGCGAAGCGCTCTGCACCTCGTTCACGGGGGCGGTCTTGGGCGCCTCCGCGACGGGTTTCTTGGCGGCCTTGACCGGCTGGGCGCCTTCAGTCGTCTTCTTGTATCGCGAGAACATCGGTACGGTTTCCTTTATGCGGCTTGCTCGGCGTCGCTTTGACCAAGCGCGTGCAGCGAGACCGCCAGTTTGGCAATTTCCTTGCGCAGTGGGTTCTTGCCGGCGGCGCTGGCCAGCGGGGTGCCGTGGTCGCCCGCCTGCATCACCGGTTTGCCGCCGTCGGGCAGATGCACCTCGATGCTGATTTCAAGGCTTTCGGCCAGGCGTTTGACGCGGCTCTTGCCGTTGAGGTCGGTGAACTTGGGCGCGCGGTTCAGGCAAAAGCGCAGTTTCTCGATCGGCAGGTCCTCGGAGCGCAGCGCGCGTTTCAGGCGCAGCGCGTTCTGGGCCGAGCGCATGTCAAGCTCGAGCGTGGTGAAATAGATCTGCGCGGAATGCAGCACCGTTTCGGTCCACTGGACCAGCGTGCTGGGCATGTCGACGATGACATAGTCGAACTTGGCGCGCGCGAAATCGAGCACGCGCTGCACGTCCTCGGGGGTGATCATGTCGAGTGGCAGGATATCGGTCGGCGCGGTCAGCACCCACATCTTGTCCTCGAAGGTGACCAGCGCCTGCTTGAAGATATCCTCGTCCATCGAATCGGTGTCGGCCCACATCTCGTAGACGACGTCCTTGCGCGGCAGGTCGAGATAGGTTGCGACCGAGCCGGTCTGCAGCCCGAGGTCCAGAATGCAGACGCGCGGTGCGTCGGTCTTGCTGACCGAGGCCAGTTCCCAGCCAAGGTTCACCGCCAGGGTCGTGGCGCCGGTCCCGCCGGCCAGGCCCTGGACCGCAAGCAGCACGCCGTCGCCCCGCGAGCTGGACGCGTCGAACGGGGCGGCGGCAGCGGGCACCTCGGCGCGATCCAGCCGGTCGATTGCGGCCTGCAACTCGTTTTCGGGCAGAGGGTAGGGGACAAACTCGTCCGCGCCCTGGCGCAAAAGCTGGTGCAGCGACGCCGGGCTGACATCCTCGGCGATGAGGATCACCTTGATCCCGCGCGCCTTGGCCATGGTGATGATTTCGCTGAGCAGGCCGATCTCGTCCTCGTCGCTGGCGTCGATGGCCAGCGCCACGAATTCAAGACCGTCGGCCTCGGGCTGGTTGAAGAAAGCCAGCGCCTCGGCAAAGCCCAGATCGCCCCAGGCCTCGCCCAGTGCGGTTTCCATGTCCTCGATCAACAAGTCGAAATCTTGCACGTCACGGCTGATGGTACAGGCCGTGATCGGACTGGACTCGGGTTGTTTTTGCACACTACTCATCTTGTCGGCCCCATGATTGTTGCGACGTCGATGCGTCGGAAACCGTTATTTCATTGGCTGCGGGGCCTTGCGCATGCACGCAGGGGGCCCATTGCCATGCGTGGAAACTGCTGGAAAATATTGTCGATAATTGGGCCAAAAGATCGTAATTGTGCGATATCTCGCGACAAAAAAAACCCGCCCAACAGATTGTTTCGGGCGGGTTCTTCAGGTGGCCCGGCCTGTGGCCGGACAGGGAGAAATCAGTTCATTCCTCGCCGCTGGTCACCTCGCCACCCTCTTCGACCATGATCAGGGTCGAGCGGGGCTCGGCGCTGGCGATGTATTCACGGTAGACCACCTCGGCATACTTGCCGTCCATCACGATGGGATGCGACGCGACAAAGCCGGTCACCTCGGTCACGGTGCGGCGGTTGCGGCGTTCGCGGCCCTGCGTCACGACCAGCGGCTGGGTTTCGCCAAAGGAAACGACTGCCTCCAGCCGGCTGCGGCTGATGCCGTGGGCCACGAGGTAGTTGACGACCGCGTTGGCACGCTGCTGGCCAAGGCTCTTGTTGTACCCGGCCGAGCCGACAAGGTCGGTGTGGCCGTAGACCCGGAAACGGAC
This sequence comes from Roseovarius sp. MMSF_3350, assembly GCF_030733425.1. Classification (GTDB taxonomy): domain Bacteria; phylum Pseudomonadota; class Alphaproteobacteria; order Rhodobacterales; family Rhodobacteraceae; genus Roseovarius. Next base: position 163,673 of record NZ_JASHIZ010000003.1, on the reverse strand, counting down.
CTCGGGGAACTGCTTGATCCAGCGCGCCTGTTCGTTCAGCGTGTCGCGGGCCCCGGCGTCCAGCTGGGCGCTGTTGAAGGCAAAGTTGACCGTGCTCAGAACCTCGTTCGAGAAGCGGTTGGCAAGGTCGTAGACATAGCCTTTCTCGCCGCGCATCACCAACTGATTGTGGACCGTGGCGTTGCCGAAGTTACCGCCATCCACCAACCCGCCGGCTTCGCCGAAGTAGGACTTGTAGACTTGGCCCTGCTGGGAACACCCGGCAAGGGCTAGAACCGATGCTGTTATCAGGAATTTTTTCATGACCTGGCCTCTCCTCAGTCCATCACGTAGCCGTAGGACCCGTTGAAATCCTGCCGGGCGACTTCGCCGGCGGATCCGCGCGACTGGCGCACGTCCTTGGCCACGCGGCCGTTCAGGAACAGGTCTTTTTCGGTCGGCAGCTTGACCCGGTCGGTCGGCAGGGCCAGGACCGTGCCGCTTGTCGGGGTCACAAGATGCGCGGTGACGATGATCACCAGCTCGGTCTGGGCGCGTTCGTATTCCGCGCTGCGGAAAAGCGCGCCCAGGATCGGGATGTCGCCCAGCCACGGGATCTGTCCCGCGTTGTCGCGGAAATCATCCTGAAGCAGGCCGGCGATGGCAAAGCTCTGTCCGTCGCGCATCACCACGGTGGTCGAGGCGTCGCGGCGGCGGAAGGCGGCCACGTTCAGACCGTCGGCGGTGATCCCGTTGGCGGGGTCGAGCGAGGAGACGGCGGCGGCCATCTCCAGGTTGATGACCTCGTCATCCAGCACGCGCGGGGTGAAGTTGAGCTCGACGCCGAAGGGCTTGAATTCGATCGTCGTGGTGCCGTTTTCCTGCGCTACCGGGATCGGGAATTCGCCACCGGCGAGGAACTTTGCCTCCTGACCCGAGAGGGCGGTCAGGTTGGGTTCCGCCAGGGTGCGCACGACCCCCTTTTCTTCCAAGGCTTCCAGAAGGATACCAACCTCGGTCGAGCCGATGTCGAAGCCAATGGCCAGCGCGCCGAAATTGTTCTGAACAGTCGGGATGGCACCGGCCAGCGTGCCCAGGACGCCGCCCTGGGTGTTGGTCGTGCCGGTACCGCCGATGAACCCGGCGCTGCCGGCCGAGCGTGCATCCAGCGAAAGCGACGTGCCAAGCGCCTTGGACACGGTGCGCTGCATCTCGGCAAAGCGGACCTTCAGCATCACCTGCTGCTTGCCCGAGACCGACATCAGGTTCGACACGCGCTCGGGCGCGTAGCGGTTGGCCAGTTCCAGCGCGCGGTCCATCTTGCTGGCGCTGGTGACGGTACCCGACAGCACGATGCCGTCATTGGCGGACCGGACCTCGATCTTTTCGCCGGGCATGATCTGTTGCAGCCGTTCCTTGAACTCCGAAATGTCGGGGCTGACATGGACCTCTACGTTCGTAATCAGCCGGCCGGTGGCATCCAGAAGGGTCAGGGTGGTGCGCCCGGGCGCCTTGCCCAGCACGTAGACGGTGCGATCCGACAGGGTCGAAAAGTCGGCGATGGAAGGGTTGGCGATGCTCAGCTCCGCGAAGGGGACGTCACTTTCGATGACGACCGCCCGGTTCATCGGAATGCTGAGATCACGGTTCGCGCCCTTGCGGATCACCGTGATGTTTTCCGCCATCGCCATCTCGGCCACAGGAGAAAATATGAAAGCCAGCCCTACAAGGGCAGCCTTGAACACGCTCGAATTTTTCATGTGACCTGCCTTTCCGATCACGCCTCATTTATCGGGTCTTTTCGCCCGGAATTGCGGGAACTGTGGGCCAACTCGAAAATTTTTTCAAGAATCAACACCTTTTGACGCACAATTGGTGTGGATTTTGGGGGACAGTTGCCGGAATGAAACGAGGCGCCCTGTGGTGGGGGCGCCTCGTGAACACAAAATGTTGTGTGGATCAGTTGGTCGCGCAGGGGATCGGCGTCGCGATCACCTCGCCGCCGCGGCGGGTCTTGATCGTGCAGATCTCTTCCTGAACCTGCGGCGCGGGGGCGGCGGCCTGTTCGATGCCCAACAGCATGTTCTGGTCAACCTCGATCGCCTCGGACACGGTTTCGTCGTCGGCGCCGACCAGTGACAGCGACAGGCTGCCGGTGGATTGGGCCTGGGCGAGGGATGCGACCTGCTGCGGCTTGATGGCCACGGTGACGGTGCGGGCGATGATCGCCTCGGTCGTGTCGCCATTGGCGACCTGGTCGACCGCGATCAGGCGGACGCCGGTTTCGATCAGCTTGGTGACTTCCTTTCCGCCGCGGCGGCCGTCGATCGCACTGACCGTGCTGACCTGACCGGTCCAATAGATATCGACACGGTCGCCCGGACGCAGGAAACCCGAGACGCCGCTGGACACGTCCACCTCGATGGCAAAGGCGCGCATGCCGCGCTCGAGCTGCGAGGTGATGCCGGCGTCTTCGCCCGGTCCGGTGACCTTTGCCTCAAGGATCGCTTCCATCGGCTCCATCGTGCGCAGCACCGTCCGCGGCTCGTTCTTGCCCTCGGGAAACAGCTCTTCCTCGGTGGAATAGGTGCCTTCAGGCAGCGACCCGGCCGGATAGGCCACCAGCGACACGTGATCCATCAGCAGGCGCTGGCCATATTCCAGCTTCTGCTTGGCAACGTAGACTTCGACCGTTTCGAAGGCGGGCGCACTCTTGGCGCGCTCCAGTTCAAGCTGGGCCTGGTAGCCCTGGATGTAGTTCTTGGCCATGTAGACGGCAAAGCCTGCCAGTCCGACGCCAAGAATGAGTACAAGTCCAAACACCAAACGCATGGCGTGTCCTTTCAAATTTCTACTGCTCACGGGGCGCGTGAAGCGCCTTTCTTGATCTTTGCTCCGCCTCTAGGGCCGGACGAGCATCGACCGTGGTTCTTCCAACCCAAGGGATGGACGACCAAGAATTGCCGACGCGCGCTTGCTTGAAAGGTGCGCGCGCTTCGACCTTAATCGGCGATTCCGACATTCTGCTCGGCGACCGTCGTGGCAACAGACGTCCCCAAGGCTTCATTGGCAGAGCCAATTGTTTGAATTGCACCAGCTGCCACGCCCACGATGGCTGCGGTCAGAACCACCCAGTCCACGGCTACTGCGCCGTCCTCCGACTTTGAGAAGTGCTTCAGCATCTTCAACATTTCAGACCTCATCAGGTTTCTCACCGGTTTTTTATGCTTGGTGAATGTGACCTTTATTAGGCTCAAGATTGGCGATTTCGCCTGAATCCCTTAATCCAAAAGAAAACGCCGCATACCGAAAGGTACGCGGCGCTTTGCAAGTCACGAGATTGACTTGTCGCGTGCCGCTTACGTGCCGCTGCCGCCGGTGCCGCCGGTGCCGCCGGTGCCAACGTTTTGGCCCTCGACGCCATCGCTGATCGCGGTGGCCAGCGTGTTCACACCGCCGGAAACGGTGGCAACGCCGGCAACGCCCAGGCCCACGACTGCTGCGGTCAGAACGACCCAGTCAACCGTCACGGCACCGTCTTCGTCCTTGCGGAAATTTTTGATGAATTTGATCATGGTTGGTCCCTCCAAAGGATCAGTTTAATTCAGGTTACAACCGTTAGCAGGTGAGTGGGCCGCCTCTCTCTTTGGCCCGCTGCGTTGCGGTATGGGGAGCATATAGCCGTCCGAATCCGGCAAGATTTAGGCCGCTTTCGCGCGATTTTGGAACTTATTAACTTTTTCTGCAGAGTCTTGGCTAAGCCTATGATCTTAAAAGATATAAATGACTAAATTTTTTTGAATAAAGGCTTTGAAGGGGGTGACCGGCCACAAAAGTCCGGTTTTGCCGTGTCGCAAGCCACGACAATTGTGGGCAAATCGCACGATTGGTGGCATACTGGCAAAAAACCAATCGAGGCAGAGCAGGCCCGAACATGCGATTCAAACGACTTCTCGCCCTGGGCGTGTGCCTGGCGTGTGCACTCCCCGTTCACGCCGGCGATCCGCCTCCGTTTCCCGAGTTCACGTTCAAGAAAGGCAAGCCGCCCAAGAAAGGCGGTGGCAAGCTGATCACGGTCCAGATCGACCCCGAGGACCAGGCGCATCTGAAACCCGCCGCCAAGAGCAAGGACGGCGAGGATGCCGCGGCCGACATTCCGGTGGTGCCGAGCGTGACCGCCGCCTATGGCTGGTTCTGGACGAAAGTGCCGACGGACGACAAGACCAGCGGGCCGGACCGGCTGCGCCTGGCGTTCGAGAACCTGCGCGACGGGCCGGGCGGCACATCGGTCAAGGGGCCGCGATTGCAGCACATGCAAGAGATCGCCCGTACCCACGGCGCCGACATCCTGCGCGCCACGATCGGCACCGAGGTGTCACCGGCGCTGGTGCTGGCGGTGATCTCGGTGGAGTCGGGCGGGCGCACGGATGCCGTCAGCGGCGCCGGGGCGCAGGGGCTGATGCAACTGATCCCGGCCACCGCGCAACGCTTCGGCGTCAGCGACTCGATGCAGGCGGGGCAGAACATCAAGGGCGGTGTGGCCTACCTTGACTGGCTGATGAAGGAATTCCGCGGCGACGCGGTGCTGGCGCTGGCGGGCTACAACGCGGGTGAGAACGCGGTGAAGAAGCACGAAGGGGTGCCGCCCTATGCCGAAACCCGCGACTACGTACCCAAGGTGCTGGCGGCCTTCCAGGTGGCCAGCGGGCTGTGCAAGACCCGCCCGGAACTGATTACCGATGCCTGTGCGCTGACGCTGGCGTCGTACTGAGGACGGACGTCACGCCTTCTTCCTGGCGCGGCCCGTTCCCTTCTTCGTGCCTTTTTTCGCGGCCTTTTCGGCAATAAGCTCCACCGCCATTTCCATCGTCACGTTCGCCGGCTCCACGTCCTTGGGCAGGGTGGCGTTCACCTTTTCCCACTTCACGTAGGGGCCATAGCGGCCTTCCATGACATTGACCGGCCCGCCGCCCTCGGGGTGTTCACCCAGTTCCCGGAGCGGCTTGGCGGCGGTGCGCCCGCGTCCGCGCCCCGGGTTGGCGCGTTTCTCGGCCAAAAGCTCCACCGCGCGGTTCATGCCGATCTCGAACACGTCGGCGGGATCCTTGAGGTTCACATAGACCGGCTTGGCCTCGTCCTCGGCCTGGTGCATCACGTAGGGTCCGAAGCGGCCGAAGTTGGATTTGATCTCGCCGCCATCTGGATGGGTGCCGACGATCCGCGGCAGGCTGAGCAGGGTCAGCGCCTTTTCCAGCGTCATGTCGTCCTTGTCCCAACCCTTGGGCAGGGAGGCGCGGGGCGGCTTCTTGTTTTCGGGCGTGGGTTCGCCGCGCTGCACGTAAGGCCCGAAGCGGCCGGACTTCAGCCAGATCTCGTCGCCCTGATCCTCGCCCAGCAGACGCTCGTCACCCTCGGCGCCCTCGCCGGCGATGGGGCGGGTATAGGTGCATTCGGGATAGTTGCCGCAGCCGACGAAGCCGCCGGTGCGCGAGGTCTTGAGGTGCAGGCGCCCCTCGCCGCATTTGGGGCAGATGCGCGGATCGGAGCCGTCCTCGCGCGGGGGATAGAGTTGCGGGGCCAGAACCTCGTCCAGCTTGTCGAGCACCTCGGCGATGCGCAGCTCGGAGGCTTCCTCGACCGCGGTGTGGAAATCGCGCCAGAAATCCGCCAGCACCTTTTTATAGTCGGCGTCGCCGGCCGAAATCACGTCCAGCTCTTCTTCGAGGTTGGCGGTGAATTCGTATCCCACGTATTTGCGGAAAAAGTTGAGCAGGAAGATCGTGACGATCCGGCCCTTGTCCTCGGGGATCAGGCGGTTCTTGTCCTTGCGGACATATTCACGCTCCTGGATCGTGGTGACGATGCTGGCATAGGTCGAGGGGCGGCCTATTCCGAGCTCTTCCATCTGCTTGACCAGCGTCGCCTCGGTATAGCGGGGCGGGGGCTGGGTGAAATGCTGTTCGGGGGTGACCGAGCGCTTGTCGGTCTTGTCGCCTTCGGACATCTGCGGCAGGCGCTTGTCGTCATCATCGACGACCGCATCGTCACGGCCTTCCTCGTAGACCCGCAGGAATCCGTCGAAGAGCACGACCTGGCCGGTGGCGCGCAGGCCGACCTGACCGTCGCGGCTGCCGATCTCGACGGTGGTCCGTTCCAGCCGCGCGCCTTCCATCTGGCAGGCCAGCGTGCGCTTCCAGATCAGGTCATACAGCTTGCGCTGGTCGGGCTCTGACAGCTTCAGGCTGTCCACGTCCCGCGTCATTTCGGTGGGGCGGATGCATTCGTGCGCTTCCTGCGCATTCTTGGCCTTGTTCTTGTAGATGCGGGGGCTGGACGGCACGTAATCCTTGCCGAAGCGCTCGCCGATGGCATCGCGGGCGGCCTCGACGGCCTCGGGGGCCATGTCGATACCGTCTGTCCGCATATATGTAATGTGTCCGGCCTCGTAGAGGCGCTGGGCCGCGCTCATGCACTGGCGCGCGCCCATGCCGAACTTGCGGCTGGCTTCCTGTTGCAGGGTGGAGGTCATGAAAGGCGGGCTGGGGTTGCGGCTGCCGGGCTTGGCCTCGACGCTCGTGACCGTCAGGTCGCGGCTCTCGACGGCCTGCTGGGCCATTTCGGCCTGCGTGGCATTTTCCAGGTCGTACTTGTCCAGCTTGTCGCCGGCCAGGCTGACCAGCCGCGCCTCGAACTCCTGGCCCCGGGGCGTGGTCAGAAGTGCCTTCACGCTCCAGTATTCGCGCGGGTTGAACGCCTCGATCTCCATCTCGCGCTCGACGATCAGTCGCAGGCAGACCGATTGCACCCGGCCCGCGCTGCGCGCGCCGGGCAGCTTGCGCCACAGCACCGGCGACAGGTTGAACCCCACGAGGTAATCGAGCGCGCGGCGGGCGAGATAGGCCTCGACCAGCGGCGCGTCCACCTCGCGCGGGTTCTGCATCGCCTCGGTGACGGCGGTCTTGGTGATGGCGTTGAACACCACGCGCTTGACGTCGGTGTCCTTCTTGATGGCGCGGCGCTTGCGCAACGCCTCTTCCAGGTGCCAGCTGATCGCCTCGCCCTCGCGGTCGGGGTCGGTGGCGAGAATGAGGGAATTGTCGTCCTTCAGCGCGTCGGCGATGGCCTTGATGTGTTTCTTGCTGTCATTGCCGACCTCCCAGGTCATCTCGAAATCCTGGTCGGGATCGACCGAGCCGTTCTTGGCCGGAAGGTCGCGCACATGGCCGTAGGAGGCCAGCACGGTATAGTCCTTGCCCAGATACTTGTTGATCGTCTTGGCCTTGGCCGGGGATTCGACAACAACGACTGGCATGAACACTCCTGTGGTCTGAAAAACGGGGCAGGCGACTCGGCCCGGCCCCATGGCGGCGCAACATGTGGTGTCTCAATGGGGATTGTCAATGCGGGGTATCCCGTGGCTTGTTCATCCCGGCCGGACGGCGTTATGTGAATGCAGCAACGGAGGAGGTCATGCCGAGATCCCTTTTCACCATGCTGCTCGTGATGCTGGCAGGGTCCGCCGCCGCGTGGGAGGAGCCGGCGCGGGGCAGCGCGACGCGCGGTGCATTGATGGATGCGATTAGGCCCATCGCCGAGTGGAAACTGGGCGCGCCGGTGCAGTTCGTGGTGCATGACCTGCGCCGCGAGGGCAACGTGGCCTTTGCCGGGCTGACGGCGCAGCGTCCGGGCGGAGGGGCGATCGACCCGAGGCAAACGCCCGCCGTGGCGCGTGGCGAGGAGGATGGCAGCTTCGACATTTCGGAGATCTTCGTTCTCTACAAGAAATCGGGCGATACCTGGGTCGCGGTGCATTACAGTTTCGGCGCGACCGACGCGTGGTGGTCGTGGGAACCTCTGTGCAGGGAGTATCGCGCGGTGACGCCGGGGGCCTGTGCGCCGTTTGACTGAGGCTGCATCAGGTCCGCGAGACGAGGCCGCCGGGATGGCGCGTGATCTTGCCGGTGACCTCCAGATCGGTGAGCGCGGGCGAAACCTGAGCGGCGGGCGCGGAGAGGTCGCGGATCAGCTGGTCCTCGGCCAGCGGTGCCGGGCCGAGACGGCTCAGTATGTCGGTATGCAGCCGGGCGGTTTCGGCCAGGCTGCGCTTTTCGGGTGGCGGCGCGAGGCGCAGTTCCGGTTGTGGGGACGGGGCGGGTTGTGACGGGGCCGGCAGGGCGGCCAGCACATCGTCGGCATTGCGCACCAGCGTGGCACCGTCGCGGATCAGCATGTTGCAGCCCGCGGCGCGCGCATCGAACGGGTGACCCGGCACCGCCAGCACGTCGCGCCCCTGGTCGAGCGCGGTGCGCGCGGTGATCAGCGAGCCGGATTTCGCTGCGGCCTCGACCACGACGACGGCCTGCACCAGCCCGCTGATGATACGGTTGCGGGCCGGAAAGTGCCGCGCCTGCGGAACCATGCCGGGGGGATGTTCGGACAGGCGCAGGCCGGTGACAGCAATATCCTCGGCCAGCTTGGTGTTTTCGGCGGGGTACATCACGTCGACGCCGCCCGCGACAACGGCGACCGTGCCGTGGTCGAGCGATGCCAGATGCGCGGCCGCGTCGATCCCGCGAGCGAGGCCGGAGACAACGACATGCCCCTGTTCCGACAGCGCGCCCGCCAGCGCCTTGGCCATGCGCAGGCCCAGCGAGGAGGCGTTGCGGGCGCCGACGAGCGCCACCATGGGGCGGTCGAGCAGATGCGCACCCTGTCCGATGGCCCACAGGAAGGGCGGCGCGTCGGAGGTGTCCGCCAGCAGGGGGGGATAATCGGGTGCGCCCATGAAGATCAACCGGGCGCCGATGGCGGCGCCGGCCTTCAACTCGGCCTTGACCACGCCGACGGGGCAGGGCTCATAGTTCTCGACCCCGGCCGCACGGGCGACTTCGGGCAGGGCCTCCAGCGCGGCTTGGGCGCTGCCATGTTCGTTCATCAGCCTGTGAAACGTCGCCGGCCCGACCCGGCGGGAACGCAACAGACGAAGCCACGCTACCCGATCATCTTCCGTGGTGGGTGGGAGTTGGGGGGTGAGTGGAAGGATGTAGTTCCTCGGACATCGTGACTTCGCCTGATTGCAGCCTCAGTGATACGCGCGGTTGGTTAATAGGGAGTAAACCAAACCCTTATCGTCTGAAGAAATTCCGATCGGGGGGCGGAAAGACGCTTTTGCCATGGGGTTTCGGGCTGCTGCGCAGGTTCCGCAGGACACCGGCAACGGACGTGTTTCAAGTGCCCCGCACGCCGGTGGCCAGCCAGACCCGATGCGGAACCGCCATGGGATCGCCCGGGAAGTCTCGTTCCAGGAGCGCGGCGAGGTCGGCATCGAATCGCGCGGTCGCCGCGGCGTCGAGCGAGGCGGCGACGCCGGCGCTGGCACGGATGCGCCCGCGCCAGGCGGCGTGCGTGTAGCGCTGGCAGAGGTCGAACGAGGCCGACTCCAGCGCGGTGAAGCCCGCCTGCGCGAGATCGGTCAGCCATGCCGGATAGATCCCGCTGCCGTGCGCGCCGGCCCAGTCGGGATTGTGGCGCAGGATCAGCGCCTCGGTCGCCGCCACCACGTTGCCTTTCAAGGGGAGCCAGTCGAAATGGGCGATCACCGCCCGCCCGCCGGGGCGCAGCAGCCGCGCGACCTCGGCCGCGGCGGCGGATCGGTCGAACCAGTGCCAGCTTTGCCCCGCCGCGACGAGATCGGCCACGCCGGACGCAAGGCCCGTCGCCTCGGCCGTGCCTGTCTTGTAGGTGATTTCGACGCCCGCAGCCGTGTCGAGTTTCACGGCTTCGTCGAGCAGCGGCTGCGCGGGGTCGATGCCTGTGACCTCGAGCCCAAGCGCCGCCAGCCCGCGCGCGACGGTGCCGGTGCCGCAGCCCAGATCGACGGCGGTCTGGCCAGGGCCGGCCCAGCCGCGCTGTGTCAGAAGCTCGAAAAAGGCAGGCGGGAAGCCGGCGCGATGGGTGGCGTAGTCCGTCGCGGTGCGGCCGAAATCGACCTCCTCGCCAAAGCTGCGCAGGGCGTCGGGGTCGATGCTTTTCGTCGGGTCGGTCATGTGCGGCGAGGAACTTTCTCTAATTCGGGCAAATCTCATGGGACGATCTGCGCAGATGTGCAGCAGGTTTGGCCGCGTGATTGCCAGACCGCGGGCTGGCGTCCTAGCGGCTTTTCAGGGCACTTTATCCAAGCCAACTCCGGAAAACTTCCGATCGAAGTGCTAACGGTACCCAATCGCCAGCCCGGGGGGCGGTCTGGCGATCGCGCGGCGGCGCGGCAGGGCCGCGCCTTGATTCCGCACGAAACAGCGCTGCCAAGTCGCAATCGACTCCCTCAACTCCCCGCCTGCGAGCCGCCCACGGTCAGCCCGCCGATCATCACCGTGGGCTGGCCCACGCCCACGGGCACCCATTGGCCCTGCTTGCCGCAGTTGCCCATGCCAGGATCGAGCGCCATGTCGTTGCCAAGCGCCCGGATCTGTTGCAGCGCGGTCGCACCGTCGCCGATCAGGGTGGCGCCCTTGACCGGCGCGCCGATCTTGCCGTTCTTCACGCGGTAGGCCTCGGTGCAGGAAAAGACGAACTTGCCGTTGGTGATGTCGACCTGCCCGCCGCCGAAGCCCACGGCATAGATCCCGTCCTTGAGGTCCGCCACGATCTCGTCCCGCGTGGCCTCGCCGCCCAGCATGTAGGTGTTGGTCATGCGCGGCATGGGCGCGTGGGCATAGCTTTGGCGACGCCCGTTGCCGGTCGCCTCGACCCCCATCAGGCGAGCGTTCTGGCGGTCCTGCATGTAACCCACGAGGATGCCGTCCTCGATCAGCACGTTCTTGCCCGAGGGCGTGCCCTCGTCATCGACGGTGATGCTGCCGCGCCGGTCGGGGATGGTGCCGTCATCCAGCACGGTGACGCCGGGAGCGGCGATGCGCTGGCCCATCAGACCGGCAAAGGCGGAACTGCCCTTGCGGTTGAAATCGCCTTCCAGCCCGTGGCCGATGGCCTCGTGCAGCAGGATGCCGGGCCAGCCGGGGCCGAGGACCACGTCCATCACGCCCGCCGGCGCCGCCTCGGCCTCGAGGTTGACCAGTGCCACGCGCAGCGCCTCGCGCGCCTTGGCCTGCCAGTCCTCGGGTGCGATCAGCCTGTCGAGCATGACGCGCCCGCCGCCGCCGACGCTGCCGGTTTCGCGGCGGCCGTCCTTTTCGACGATGACACTTATATTGAGGCGCGTCATGGGCCGGGTGTCCGAGACCTCGTGACCGTCGGCGCGCAGGATCACGACCTCTTGCAGGGACGCGGCGATGGTGGCGGTCACCTGCACCACGCGCGGGTCCATGTCGCGCAGGTAGGCGTCGATCTCGCGCAGGGTGTCGAGCTTGACGGGAAACTCATGCCCGGCAATGGGGTCGGCGTCGGAATAGAGCCGCCGGTTGGTGGCCGCAGGGGCGTCGGCCATCGTGCCGCCGCCCTCGCCCACGGCAAGCCGGGCGGTCTCGACGGCGCGGCCCATCGCGGCCTCGGAAATCTCGGACGAATGGGCATAGCCTGCCACCTCGCCCCGCACGGCGCGCAGTCCGAACCCTTGGCCCGCGTCGTAGGAGGCGGTCTTGACCCGGCCATCGTCGAACACCAGCGATTCCGCCCGACGACGCTCAAAGAAGAGCTCGCCGTCATCCGCCCCGGCCACGGCCTCGCGCAGCTTGGCCAGCGCCGCCTCGCGCTCGATCTCGGTCTCGAAGGGGCGAAAAACGTCTGATGTCATCTGCTTGCTCCTGCTCCCGGCGCCTGAAACGCCAATATTTTAACGGTTTTAAAAGCGTCCGTTTGCCGCAACGCATTTCCTTGTGCGCCCCGTAAGAATATTGTTATTTACGGCCCGGAAACAACGGGATTCCATGGCGTGCGCCTTGGAACGTTCTGCAAAGACAAAACCGAACTAACGGGATCAGGGTGCAACATGCGCAAATTCACCAGCTTTCTGGCGTCCGTCGCGGCCGCCGCAACGGCGCTTCCGGCAATGGCACAGGACAACCTCGAGGTCATCGGCAAGCCCGAACCGGGCGCGACGGGCTTCCAACCGGCGGCAACCGAGCTTGCGCGCGATCTTCACTGGCTTGACGGCATGGTTCTGGTGATCATCGCCGCGATCACCATTTTCGTATGTGCGCTGCTGGGCTATTGCATCGTGCGCTTCAACAAGAAGGCCAACCCGAACCCGGCCAGCTTTACCCACCACTCGCCGATCGAGGTGGCGTGGACAGTGGTGCCGATCGTGATCCTGGTCTTCATCGCCGCATTCTCGCTGCCGGTGCTGTTCAAGCAGCAGGAAATTCCCGAGGGCGACATCAACATCAAGGTCACCGGCTACCAGTGGTTCTGGGGCTATGAATACATGGACCACGATTTCGCCTTCGACAGCTACATGATCGGCGCACCGGCCACCGGCGGCGACAACCGTCTGACTGACGACGTGCGCGCGCAGCTGGAAGAGGCCGGCTATTCCGAGGACGAGTTCCTGCTGGCCACCGACACCGCCGTCGTCGTGCCCGTGGGCCAGACGGTCGTGATGCAGGTCACCGGCGCGGACGTGATCCACAGCTGGACCATCCCGGCCTTCGGCGTGAAGCAGGACGCCGTTCCCGGCCGGATCGCGCAGCTTTGGTTCACCGCCGAGAAGGAAGGTGTCTATTTCGGCCAATGTTCCGAGCTTTGCGGCCAGGCGCATGCCTACATGCCGATCACGGTCAAGGTGGTCAGCCAGGAAGACTATGACACATGGCTCGAAGGCGCGATCGAGGAATACGCCGGCGATCCGTCGACGCTTCCCGATCGGGTGAAGCTGGCCGCCGCCGAGTAAAAGACAGCCGGGGTGCGCCATGGCGCGCCCCACGCCATCCCCCGCAGGATGCGCCCCCGGGCGCGTCCCGTGTTTCGGAGACGACATGAGCGACGCAAGTCTCAACACCAGCAAGGTCCAGGGTCTCGAGGACGAGGCCACCTTCGGCGATTTCTTCGCGCTCCTGAAGCCGCGGGTGATGACGCTGGTGGTGTTCACGGCATTCGTCGGCCTGATCGCGGCGCCGGTTTCGGTACATCCGGTGGTCGGCTTTGCCGCGATCCTGTTCATCGCCGTGGGCGGGGGCGCGTCGGGCGCGCTCAACATGTGGTGGGACGCCGATATCGACGCGGTGATGAAACGCACGGCCAAGCGCCCGATTCCGGCAGGCAAGGTGACACGGGACGAGGCGTTCGCCTTCGGAATCGCGCTGTCGGGTTTCGCCGTGGTGATGCTGGGACTGGCGACCAACCTGCTGGCGGCCGGCCTGCTGGCCTTCACCATCTTCTTCTACATCGTGATCTACACCATGTGGCTGAAACGCTGGACGCCGCAGAACATCGTGATCGGCGGCGCCGCAGGGGCCTTTCCGCCGATGATCGGCTGGGCCGCGGCCACCGGCTCGGTCTCGGTCGAGGCGGTGCTGATGTTCTGCCTGACCTTCATGTGGACGCCGCCGCATTTCTGGGCCCTGGCGCTTTTCACCAAGATGGATTACGACAACGCGCAGGTGCCGATGCTGACCGTGACCCACGGCCGCCGGTCGACCCGCGTGCATATCCTCGTCTATACCGTGCTGCTCGCCGCACTCGCCATCGGGCTGGGGTTCACCAGTGTAGGCGGGCCGATCTACCTCGCCGTCGCCGTGGTGCTGAACCTGAACTTCCTCAAGGGCGCCGTGGATATCTGGCGCCGGGACGAGGCCGCCTCGGAAGCCGACAAGTACCTTGCCGAGCGCAAGTTCTTCAAGGCGTCGCTGCTGTACCTTTTCGCCCATTTCGGCGCGATTGCCGCCGAGGCGCTTCTGGCGCCTTACGGCCTGGGAGGGTGGTAAGCCATGTCGCTGTCGCGCCAGCATGAAATGCACAAGCGCCGCTTTTCACGCAACCTCGGCCTTGGTCTGGTTCTGGCGGCTTTCGTCGCGCTTGTCTTCGGGCTGACCATTGCCAAGGTTTCCGACGACGACTTCGCGGTGACGACCGAGGAGGCGAACTGATGGCGATGGACCGGAACACCAAGACGGTGATGCAGCTGGTGGCCGTGGGGGTCACGATGGGCGCTCTGGCCTGGGCCTCGGTGCCGCTTTACGACTGGTTCTGCCGGGTCACCGGCTATGGCGGCGAAACCAATGTGGCCGATCTGGGCTCGGACGAGATCCTCGACCGCACCATCAAGGTGCGTTTCGACGCCAGCAACGAGCGTGGCTTCCCGTGGGAATTCAAGCCCGTGCAACGCGAGATGGAGATCCGCATCGGCGAGACGGGCCTTGCCTTCTACGAGGCGTACAATCCCACCGACAAGCCTGTCGCGGGATCGGCCAGCTATAACGTGACGCCGTTCGAGGCGGGCGGGTTCTTTACCAAGATCGACTGCTTCTGCTTCGAGCAGCAGGTGCTGCAACCGGGCGAGCGCGTGCAGATGCCGGTGACGTTTTTCGTCGATCCGGAGATTGTCGACGACCGCGACGCGAAGTACGCGAAAACCATCACACTGGGCTATACGTTCTACGAGATCGACCTGCCCGAAGACGAAACGCAGGCTGCGCTCGACAAGGGCGCGACACCTGATAATAACGTGAACTGAGAGCCACCGACGAGGGACCAAGCCAGATGGCACATGAAAAAAATCACGACTATCACATTCTGAACCCCTCAATCTGGCCGTTGCTTGGCGCATTGGCCGGGTTCGTCATGCTGTTCGGCGCGGTCCTGTTCTTCCACGGCAGCGGGCCGTGGATGCTGCTGGCCGGCTTCGTGGGCGTGGCCTACGTGATGTTCGGCTGGTGGGCCGACACGATCAAGGAAAGCCATGCCGGCGATCACACGCCGGTGGTGCGGATCGGTCTGCGCTATGGCTTCATCATGTTCATCATGTCCGAGGTCATGTTCTTTGCCGCGTGGTTCTGGAGCTTTTTCAAGCACGCAATCTATCCGATGGGCGAGATGTCCCCGATCACCGATGGCGTCTGGCCGCCCGCGGGGATCGAAACGTTCGACCCCTGGCACCTGCCGCTGATCAACACGCTGATCCTGCTGTGCTCGGGCATGGCCGCCACCTGGGCGCACCACGCGCTGGTGCACGAAAACAACCGCGAAGACGTCAAGTGGGGCCTGACGATCGCCATCGCCCTCGGTGTGATCTTCACCGGGCTGCAGGCCTACGAGTACAGCCACGCGGCCTTCGGGTTCTCGGGCAATATCTATGGCGCCAATTTCTTCATGGCGACCGGCTTTCACGGCGCGCATGTGGTCATCGGCACGATCTTCCTGTTCGTCTGCCTGATGCGGTTGATGCGGGGGCACTTCACACCTGAGAAACACATCGGATTCGAGGCCGCCGCCTGGTACTGGCACTTCGTCGACGTGGTGTGGCTGTTCCTCTTCGCCGCGGTCTATATCTGGGGCGGCTGAAGAATTTTCGTACGAAAATTCTCTGCCTCCGGCGGGGATATTTGAAGCCAGAGGAAGATGCGGAGGGGGTTCCTTCCGCATTTTCGCGTCAGATGGGGCGTCATGCAAAGAAACCTGGTACTTCCGCTGATCTTCGGCCTGGCCGGCGCGGCCGTGCTGATCTGGCTGGGCGTGTGGCAGATGCAGCGGCTGGAGTGGAAGCAAGGCATCCTGTCCCGGATCGAGACGCGGATCGCCGCCGAGCCGGTGGCGCTGCCCGAGAGTTTCGAACCCGAGGCCGACAGGTACCTGCCGGTCGCCGTCACCGGACAGTTCGGCGATGGCGCGCTGCGCGTGCTGGTCAGCCGCAAGCAGGTGGGGGCGGGGTACCTGGTGATCTCGCCTTTCGTCACCGAGGCGGGGCGGCGCATTCTGGTGGATCGCGGCTTTATCCGGCAAAGCGATGCGTTGCCGGGGCCGCCGGAAGGTGAGTTGACCGTTTCCGGCAACCTGCACTGGCCCGACGACCGCAACAGCTCCACGCCCGAGAACGATGTCGCGGGCAACACGTGGTTCGCACGGGACCTGGGCCAGATGGCAGAGGTGCTGGAGACCGAGCCGGTGCTGCTGGTTGCACGTGAATTGTCGCAACCCGAGGACGCCGTGACGCCCTTGCCGGTGGACACGGCCCACATTCCGAACGATCACTTGCAGTACGCGATCACGTGGTTCTCGCTGGCGGCCATCTGGCTGGGCATGACCGGCTTCTACATCTTCCGCGACCGCGGCGCCGAAAAAGGACTGGACCGATGAAATACATCTCGACCCGTGGCAACGCCCCCGTGCTGAGTTTCGAGGACGCCATGCTGACCGGGCTGGCACGGGATGGCGGGCTGTACCTGCCCGAAAGCATCCCGACGCTGTCGGCGGACGACATCAAGGCGCTGCACGGGGTCAGTTACGAAGAGGCGGCGTTCCGCATCATGCGTCCGTTCATCGGCGACGCCTTCACCGGCGACGAGTTCCGCACCATCATCGCGCGCACCTATGCCGGGTTCGGACATGCCGCGCGGGCGCCCCTGAAGCAGCTGGATGCCGGGCATTTCCTGCTGGAGCTGTTCCACGGCCCCACGCTCGCGTTCAAGGATTTCGCGATGCAGCTGATCGGCCAGCTTTTCGAGGCGTCGCTGAAACGCTCGGGCGACCGGGTGTGCATCGTGGGGGCCACTTCGGGCGATACCGGCTCGGCGGCGATCGAGGCGTTCCGGGGGCTGGACAAGGTGGATGTCTTCATCCTCTACCCCCACGGCCGCGTCAGCGAGGTGCAGCGCCGGCAGATGACCACGCCCACCGAGGACAACGTGCACGCCATCGCCGTCGACGGCGATTTCGACGCCTGCCAGGCCCGAGTGAAGGACATGTTCAACGATTTCGAGTTCCGCGGTGCCGTGGGCCTGGCCGGCGTGAACTCGATCAACTGGGCGCGGGTGCTGGCGCAGGTGGTCTATTACTTCACCTCCGCCGTGTCGCTGGGCGCGCCTGAGCGCAAAGTGAGCTTCACCGTGCCGACGGGGAATTTCGGTGATATCTTCGCCGGCTACATCGCCAAGCGCATGGGTCTGCCCATCGACCGGCTGATCGTCGCCACCAACCAGAACGACATCCTGCATCGCTGCCTGACCACGTCCGAGTACAGGCCCGACGGCGTGATCCCCTCGATCAGCCCGTCGATGGATATCCAGGTCAGTTCCAACTTCGAGCGGGCGCTCTACTATGCCTATGATCAGGACGGCGCGGCGGTGGGCCAGCTTATGGATGAGTTGAAGGCCGGCGGCTTCTCGGTCAGCCAGGGCGCGCTGGAGGCGCTGCAGGAGTGCTTCGCCTCGGGTCGCAGCGACGAGGATGAGACTCGCGCGACGATCCTGGAGACCTGGAACGCCGCCGGCGAACTTCTGTGCCCGCATTCCGCCGTGGGCGTAAAGGTGGCCGAGGAAATGCGCGACGCGGCAACCCCGATGATCACGCTGGCCACGGCGCATCCCGCGAAATTCCCGGCGGCGGTGGAAGAGGCAAGCGGCCAACATCCCCCCTTGCCCGACCGCATGGCCGACCTGTATGAGCGGTCGGAACGCGTGACACGGGTCGAAAACGACCTTGCCGCCATCGAAACCCTCATCAAGGACCGCATCCCGAATTGACCGTCAACCTGACCACTCTCGACAACGGATTTCGCATCGTCACCGAACACATGCCCGGCCTGCAATCGGCCGCCATCGGCGTGTGGGTGCTCGCCGGCGCCCGGCACGAGGACGCCGCCCAGAACGGGATCGCGCATTTCCTCGAACACATGGCCTTCAAGGGCACCAAACGCCGCAACGCGCTGGAGATTGCCGAGGCGATCGAGGATGTGGGCGGCTATATCAACGCCTATACCAGCCGCGAGGTGACGGCCTATTACGCCCGCGTTCTGGCCGACGACGTGCCGCTGGCGCTGGACGTGGTGTCCGACATTCTGCGCAACCCGATTTTCGACGCGCGCGAGATCGAGGTGGAGCGCGGCGTGATCCTGCAGGAGATCGGACAGGCGCTGGATACGCCCGACGACATCATCTTCGACTGGTTGCAGGAGCAGGCCTATCCCAACCATCCGCTGGGCCGCACCATCCTGGGCCCCGAGGACCGGGTGCGCGGTTTCTCCCGCGATGACCTGATGCGGTTCGTCGACCAGCGCTATCGCCCCGGGCAGATGATCCTGTCCGCTGCCGGTGCGGTGGATCACGATACGCTGGTCAAGCTGGCCGAAGAGGCGTTCGGCGACATGCAGCCCTCCAACACCATCGCGCCGCCTTCCGCCAAATTCGCCGGTGGCGAGACGCGCACCGTGCGCACGCTGGAGCAGGCGCATTTCGCCATGGCGTTCGAGAGCTCGAACTACACCAGCCCCGACATTCACACCGCGCAGATCTACGCCTCGGCGCTGGGCGGTTCGATGTCGTCGCGCCTGTTCCAGGAGATCCGCGAGCGGCGGGGCCTGTGCTATACGATCTTCGCGCAGGCCGGGGCCTATGCGGATACCGGCATGCTGACGATCTATGCCGGCACTTCCGCCGAGGAGATGGAAAGCCTTGGCCGCCTGACGGTGGACGAGATGAAGCGCGCCGCCGAGGATTTCAGCCAGGCCGAGCTGGACCGGGCGCGCGCACAGATGAAGGCGGGCCTGCTGATGGGGCTGGAAAGCCCGTCGAACCGGGCCGAGCGGTCGGCGCGGATGATGCAGATCTGGGGCCGGGTGCCGGACCTTGACGAGGTGGTCGAGCGGATCGACGCGGTCACGCTGAAGGACCTCAAATCCCACGCCGAGGTGATCGCAACGCAAGCGCCCGCGGCGCTGGCGCTTTACGGCCCCGTCAGCCATGCGCCATCGTTGCAGACCTTGCAGGAAAGGCGCGCCGCCTGATGTTCCTGCCACGCCGGAAGATCCGGATCGAGACGGAGCGCCTGACCCTGCGTCAGCCCGTCCTGACGGACTTCCGCGACTGGTCTTCCCTGCGCGAAGGCAGCGCCGATTTCCTGACCCCGTGGGAGCCGCAATGGGCCGCCGACCACCTGTCGCGCAAGGGGTTCGCCAACCGGGTCTACTGGTCGCAGCGGTCGATCTCCTCGGGATCGGCGGTGCCCTTGTTTTTGTTCCGCCGCGACGACGACAGGCTGGTGGGGGCGATCACGCTGGACAATATCCGCCGCGGCCCCGCGCAGTCGGGCACCCTGGGCTACTGGACCGGCCAGCCCTATGCGCGGATGGGGTACATGCGCGAGGCATTGCAGGCGGTGTCGCACTACGCGTTCGAGCGGCTGGACCTGTCGCGGCTGGAAGCGGCCTGCCTGCCGGAAAACGCGCCGTCGCGGCGGCTTTTGGAAAGTTGCGGGTTCAAGTACGAGGGCGTGGCGCAAAGCTATTTGCAGATCGCAGGCCGCTGGCGGACACATGTGCTTTACGCCGCGCTGCGAGGCGACCGGCGCGGCCGGACGGATGTGGGGTAGGGCGGGGTTTCACCCCGCCACCATGGCCACCTGTCTTCCGCGCGGCTACCAAAATAACAATGCATAAAAAGAGGGGAGCCCGAAGGCCCCCCTCATTACTCGTTACGAACTCAACAGAGAACTCGCTACGCAACCTTTGGCTTAGCGCGCCTGTGCGATGGCCAGCGCGGTGAAGCCGCCCATGCCCAGGTCGGCCTGCATCGTGGCCTCACCCGTTTCCAGGTTGATGGTGTAGAAGCCGGCGTTTTCGGCGCCTTCCATCTGCAGGATGGCATAGGCCATGTCGTCGCCCTCGGACGGCGACATGATGTCGAACCCGCCCCAGTCGCTCAGGTCCACGGCTTCGCCGTCGACGGTGACTTCGGCGATGGTTTCCAGCGTACCTTCGTTGTTGGCCAGGCTCACGAGCGAGTCCGTCTCGGCGTCGAGCGCATATTGGAACGTGCTGCCGGCGGTCTCGCCATTGATCGCGTTGGTATAGGCGTTGGCATAGATCATCGGATCGGCGCCGGCATTGGCGTCACCCTCGGCATAGGCCAGATCGGTGACGCGCACGACCTTGCCCGCCTTCTCGCCATCGCTGAAGTCGGTCGGGAAGTAGACCAGGTTGTCTTCGCCCGACGAGACGGCGCGCACGGCGTCGATCTTGTTGTTGAAGTCGAAGGCGACCTTCGAGCCGTCGGCGACCATGGCATCTTCGTTGAACGAAGCCTCGAGATCGGTCATCTCGCCGCTGGCGGGGTCGATGGTGACGACCTTGCCGTTCTTGAAGCCCAGCAGTTCGCCGGTGACCGGGCGCCACGCGATGGCGTCCAGCGCCTCGGAGAGGTCCATGGTCTGCACGTCGGTTGGCGACGTGATATCGGCCATGGAAACGAGTGTCATGCCGTCATTGGCCAGCGCGAAACCCATGTCCGCGCCTTCGCTTTGCGCAAACGCGGCAGTGCCCAGCAGCGACAGGGCGGAAACGGCGGTGATGGTACGAGTATACATTGTGGTCCTCTCTTCGTTACTATCTCGGGCGACCGTCCATTCTGGCCGGTGCTTGACCCAAGACACGAAAGACCGCCTCGGGAAGTTTCGCCGCGCCCGAAATTTTTTTCGAACGCGCACGCGCGGTTTCACGCAAAGGTGCGTGCACGCCTGTTGAAGAGTGGCTTGGTGCTGCGTAGACTCACGCGAAATGCAACGGAGAGCCGCATCATGTCATTCCGCGCCTTTATGATCGCCGCGTTGGCCGCAGTTTCCGGGCCGGGCTCTGCCGTTGCGGCACCCGACACCGTGCCTCTGGCAGGGGATGTCACGCTGGGCGGCGGCGGGTTCACCACCGGCGGCGGCATCACCGTGGCGGTCGAGCCGCGCCGGGCCATCGACGGTCAACTGGCCTTGTGTGGCGTCTGGGCGCAAAGCGAGCGGTTGACCGCATACGTGCGCCCGCATGTGCGCGACCTTCTCGCGCCCGCGACGCTGGCGGTGAACGGGCAGGTGGTGCTGCATGATCTGCGGGTCTTCAACGAGGTTGCCCCCGCGCAGAACTATATCGGGCAGGATGCCACCTGCGTGGGCACCGGACTGGCCTATCGCGACGGGGCCACCGTCGAGATCCGCATCCCGCGCCGGGCCGTGGTGCGGGAACTGGGCAGGGCCGACAGCGGCATGGAGATCTGGTTCATGCCGGCCACGGGCGAAAACCTCGCGCTGACCGCGGGCTCGATTCTGCCGGCGCGGTGGACGCGCTTTACCTCGCCCGGCGACCAGTACGAGACGACACCGCCCGAGCAGAACACGGCGCGGGACTGAGCGTCGCCGCCGGTATCAACTCAATTGAAAAACCTCTGGCGATGGGGCAATATCGCGCCCACTGAAGGTTAACGAAACGGCGCGGCCAAGACGGGGCAAACCCGCGATCCCGCCGCCCCACGAGGACAGAGCAGGACAGTCCCGATGAAAAAGCTATTGATGACCCTTATGGCATTCGGCCTTGCCGGATGCGGCCAGCCGGACCGCTTCGACGGGCGCAGCGGAGCGGTCAGCCGGGCCGCCCCGATGGCGTCAGGCCCGATTTCCAGCGCCTGCATGGCGTCGGACCGCAAATCGCGCTCGCAGGCGCTGTGCGGCTGCATCCAGGCGGCGGCGGACCAGACGCTGAACCCGTCCGACCAGCGCCGCGCCGCCGCGTTCTACCGCGACCCGCACCAGGCGCAGGAAATCCGCCAGTCGGACCGGGGCCGGGACGAGGCTTTCTGGAAGGCGTATCGCGCTTACGGGGACCGCGCCGAGCAACTGTGCCGATGAGCGGACTGTTCGACTTTCTCGCCGAGCTTCCCCCCTATGACGACAACGCGACCACGATCTATCGGCTGAACCAGCGTCACAAGCTGATCATCGACCCGTTTCTGCCGCAGATCGAGGGCGCCCGCGTGCTGGACCTCGCCGCCCATGACGGGCGGTGGTCCTACGCGCTGGCCGCCGCCGGCGCGGCCGAAGTCGTGGGGGTCGAGGCACGGCCCGAACTTGTCGCGCGGTTCGACGCCTTCCCCGAGACCGATTTCAAGCGCCGCGTGCGCCTGACCTGCGGCGATCTTTTCGCCGATCTCGAGACGCGGGGCGCGGCGGGCGAGCAGTTCGACGTGGTGGCGCTTTACGGCATCTTCTACCATGTGATGGACCATTTCCGCCTGCTGTCGCTCATCCGCGCGTTGCAGCCCAGGCTGGTGATCATCGACAGCGAGTTCATCGTGCTGGACAACGCCGTGATACAGGTGCTGAAGGAAGACGTGTCGAACCCGCTGAACGCGGTGTCCGAGGTCGAGGGGCGCAGCCACACGGTCGTGGGCGTGCCGTCGCGCAAGGCCACCGATTTCATGGCCGAGGCGTTGAATTACGAGGCCACATGGCTCGACCACGACCCGATCCTGGGCGAGGACAGGCGGGGGATGCACGACTATTTCCGCGACGGGCGCAAGGTGCGCCATGTCTGCGCGCTCAGCCCGGCCGGCCAAGGCTGACCTGCGCCGCCGGGCGCGCGAAAATGCGCATTTTCGCTATCATTTTCCGCGCGGAAAATGGCCCCGCTCACGCCTTCAGCCGATAGCCCTTGCGGAAGAGCGCCCAAGCCAGGGCAGAGACAGCCAGTGTCGATATCAGCACGATCGCCGCGCCCATCGACACGCTGCTGTCCGACACGCCGATCATGCCGTACCGGCCCCCGTCCATCAGGTAGAAGACCGGATTCACGTGGCTGATCGTGTACAGCGCGCCGGGCAGCGCCTCGACCGAGTAGAACGTGCCCGACAGGAAGGCGAGCGGCGTGACGATGAAGTTGGTGATCGCCGCCATCTGGTCGAACTTCTGCGCGAAGATCCCCGCCACCATGCCAAGCGCGCCCAGAAACGCCGCGCCCAGCGTCACGAAGCCCAGCCAGATCAGCGGATGCACCGGCACTATCCCCAGAAACAGCGCCAGCCCCACCGCGATGGCCAGCGCGACCAGCACGCCCCGCGCCACGGCCCCGGCCAGATAGCCCAGCACCAGTTCGGCGGGCGACAGGGGCGGCATCAGCGTGTCGACGATATTGCCCTGCACCTTGGAAATCACGATGGACGAGGACGTGTTGGCAAAACTGTTCTGGATCACCGTCATCATCAGGATGCCGGGCGCGATGAAAGTGGTGAAATCCACGCCCATCACGTCGCCCCGGCGCTCTCCGATGGCGATGGAAAAGATCACAAGGAAGAGGCCGGCTGTCGCCAGCGGCGCCATCAGCGTCTGGGTCCAGACGGCAAGAAACCGCTGGGTTTCGCGCTGCGCCAGCGTGGCCAGCCCAAGCCAGTTGACCCGCCCGAAGCGGCGGCTGCCCATTTCGTGAAATTCCTGCATCTTGGCCTCGATTGTCGTCTCGCGGTGCCTTGTAACTCAACGCCCAGTGATTAGAATAGGGCAACTGACAAAAAGACCACGCTCCCGGGTGCACCGGCGGCGTGATGAACCAATGAAAGGTGGCTCATGTCCTGGAGTGACGAGCGCGTCGAACTGCTGAAGAAGATGTGGAGCGAGGGCCAGTCGGCCAGCCAGATCGCCAAGGAACTGGGCGGCGTGACCCGCAACGCGGTGATCGGCAAGGTACACCGCCTTGGCCTGTCGAACCGCAGCGGGTCGGGCAATGGCGCCGCCGCGTCCGAGGCGCCGGCCAAGGCCAAGCCCGCCGCCAAGGCCAAACCGGCGGCGGCCAAGACCAAGCCCGCCGCGCCCAAGCCCGAGGCGAAAAAGCCCGAGCCCAAGGAAGAACCCGCGCCCACCGCCGCGGCGAGCCGCGTCAAGGCGATCATCCCGGCGGGCCAGCCCCTGCCGCCGCAACCTTCTGCGAACGAGATCGACCCCGAGGCGCTGGCCAAGGTCAGCGAGATCGAGAAAAAGGCCAAGCGGCTGACGCTGATGGAGTTGACCGAGCGGACCTGCAAATGGCCCGTGGGCGATCCGGCGACGCATGATTTCTGGTTCTGCGGTCTGCCTGTGCAATCCGGCAAGCCCTATTGCGAAGCGCATGTCGGCGTCGCGTTCCAGCCGATGAGCTCGCGGCGCGACCGGAAACGGTAGGTCTCATTCCGGCTCGCGGAGCCACCGGGGCCGCAGCACCATGATTGTGGGCTGCCCCGGAAGCGTATCCAGCGAAACGGTGAGCGCGCTGTCCTCTGTCCGGACGACCGCGAATTCCTCTTCCATCGCATTCAGAAAGCTTTGCAGCGTGCCGTCACCGAACCAGTGCATCGGAATGACGATCGACGACCGCAGGCGTTTCACAGTCTCGATCATCCGGGGCAGGGGCAAGGTATAGCCCCCATCGACCGGCGCCAGCAGCACATCGACCCGGCCCAGGGCCGCGAATTGCTCGTCGGTCGGCATGTGATGCAGGTGCCCCAGGTGGCCGATGCACAGCCCCGCCGTCTCGAACACGAAGATCGAGTTGCCCTCGGGCTCGGCCGGCGCGCCATAGCGCGAGCGGATATCGGTCGAGACATTGCGGATCACCATGTCGCCCAGATCGAGATAGTGGTCGATGCCTGCGCCATGCTCTTCGCCCCACCCTGGCAGGACGTTGGGGATGCCGGGGTCGGGAAAGGGAGTCCAGTGGGTTTCGTGCGCGTGGTTCATCGTCACCACGTCGGGCAGGAAATCGACATTGCCGATAAAGCCGGTGAAATCCGTGACCGCGCTGGTGCCGGAATGCGCCTGGATCAGGAACGAGGCGTGGGCGATGTAATGGATGCGCACCCGGTCCTGCGGCACCGGATCGCGGAAGCTGGCCTTGTGCACGAAGTCGATGCCGGGCGCGGATTGCGCGATCGAGAGGCAATGGCTGGGCTTGCGCTCGGCCTCCTGTGGGACGGCAGGTGTTGCAAGAGCGGCGAGGAACAGGGCAAGTCGGACCATCGGCGATACCTCCTGGCGAGGAGTGTAGCGCATGGCGTGGGAAAGTCAGCGTTGAACGGTCGGTGAGACGACGCGGCATGGCGCGGTGCCTGTTTCCGCGGCATAAGCTGCGCGGTCCCGGGGGCAGAGAGATCCCGGATCGAGTCCGGGATGACGCCGGACAGGCGGCCGGAAGCTCAGCGCAGGATCTCGAACCCGTCCTGCTGCGGTGCCTCGGCCGGTTCCGGCTCCACCCGCGCGACATTCGCCGCCAGCGGCCCCTTTTCCATCGCGCGCAACATGTCCGCCACGGCCTCCTCCGGCCCCGACAGCACGGCGCGGACCGAGCCATCCTCCTCGTTGCGGACCCAGCCACGCAGACCACGTGCCCGGGCCTCTTTCTGCGTCCAGCCGCGATAGTTCACGCCCTGCACCTTGCCGGTGACCAGAACGCCGGTAAGTGTCGTCTCGTTATGCATGGTCGCCTCCTGTTCCGTGTTGTGACATAGGGCGTTTCACCCTGATGTCCCGCGCGATCAAGCCACCTTGACCACCTCCCAAATCCACTACATACCCAGCGCATGACACCGCTTTCGCATATCCGCAATTTCTCCATCGTGGCGCATATCGACCACGGGAAATCGACGCTGGCCGACCGGCTGATCCAGGCCACCGACACGGTGCCGGACCGCGACATGAAGGAACAGCTGCTCGATGCGATGGATATCGAGCGCGAGCGCGGCATCACCATCAAGGCCAACACCGTGCGCATCGAGTATACCGCACTCGATGGCGAGGATTACGTGCTGAACCTGATCGACACGCCCGGCCATGTCGATTTCGCCTACGAGGTCTCGCGCTCGATGCGGGCGGTCGAGGGCTCGCTGCTGGTGGTGGACTCCACTCAAGGGGTCGAGGCGCAGACCCTGGCCAACGTGTACCAGGCGATCGACGCCGACCACGAGATCGTCCCGGTCTTCAACAAGATCGACCTGCCTGCCAGTGATATCGACCGCGTCGCCGAACAGGTCGAGGACGTGATCGGCATCGATGCCTCGGGCGCCATCCCGGTATCGGCCAAGACGGGCGAGGGTATCCGCGAGGTGCTGGAGGCGATCGTCAACCTGCTGCCCCCGCCCAAGGGAAACCGCGACGCGCCGCTCAAGGCGATGCTGGTCGACAGCAAATATGACCAGTATCTGGGCGTGATCTGTATTGTCCGCATCATCGACGGGGTCCTGAAGAAAGGTGACCGCATCCGCATGATGAAGACCGGCGGCACCTATGACGTGGACGATATCGGCGTCTACCGCCCGTCGATGAAACCGGTCAAGGAGCTGGGACCGGGCGAGATCGGCTATCTCAACGCC
Source organism: Roseovarius sp. MMSF_3350 (assembly GCF_030733425.1). Lineage (GTDB taxonomy): Bacteria > Pseudomonadota > Alphaproteobacteria > Rhodobacterales > Rhodobacteraceae > Roseovarius. The sequence goes on along the minus strand of NZ_JASHIZ010000003.1, from coordinate 137,442 downwards.
TCGATCAAGCAGGTCCGCGACACCCGCGTGGGCGACACGATCACGCTGGAAAAGAACCAGACACCCGAGCCCTTGCCCGGCTTCAACCCGTCTCAGCCGGTGGTCTTCTGCGGGCTTTTCCCCGTGGACTCGGCGGAGTTCGAGGATCTGCGCGACGCCATCGAGAAACTCGCGCTCAACGACGCGTCCTTCAGCTACGAGATGGAAAGCTCCACCGCGCTGGGCTTCGGCTTTCGCTGTGGGTTCCTGGGGCTATTGCATCTCGAGGTGGTCCGCGACCGGATCGAGCGGGAATACGATATCGAGCTGATCACCACCGCGCCCTCGGTGATCTACCACGTCTACATGAAGGACGGCACGCAGATCGACCTGCACAATCCCGCCGACATGCCCGACCCCTCGACCGTGGCCCATGTCGAGGAGCCGCGGATCAAGGCCACCATCCTGGTGCCGGACGAATTCCTGGGCGACGTGCTGAAGCTCTGCCAGGACCGGCGCGGCATCCAGATGGACCTGACCTATGCCGGCAGCCGGGCGATGGCGGTCTATGACCTGCCGCTGAACGAGGTGGTGTTCGACTTCTACGACCGGCTGAAATCGGTGACGCGGGGCTATGCCTCCTTCGACTATCAGCTGGAAGGCTACCGCGAGGACAACCTGGTGAAGATGTCCGTGCTGGTGAATGATGAGCCGGTGGACGCGCTCAGCATGATGGTGCACCGCGACCGGGCCGAGATGCGCGGCCGGGCGATGTGCGAAAAGCTCAAGGACCTGATCCCGCGCCACATGTTCAAGATCCCGATCCAGGCCGCCATCGGCGGCAAGGTGATCGCCCGCGAGACGCTATCCGCGCTGCGCAAGGACGTGACGGCGAAGTGCTATGGCGGCGACGCCAGCCGGAAGCGCAAGCTTTTGGACAAGCAGAAGGCGGGGAAAAAGAAGATGCGCCAGTTCGGGAAGGTGGATATCCCGCAGGAGGCGTTCATTTCGGCGCTCAAGATGGATAATTGAGCCGTAGGGTGGGTGAAAACCCACGCGGCGCGACGTTCCAAAACACGTGGGTTTTCACCCACCCTACGCGGCGGCGCGGATATCTCGATGTATCGTCGAATAGGGCCAATCCTCGGGGCGGTCGACCAATCCGTGTTTCACCGGGTTGAAATGGCAATAATTCACATGCGCGATAAAGTCCGCATCATCGCGTATCGCATGTTCCCAGAAACGCCGCTGCCAGATACCTCTTTCGCCTTTCCGCCGCCTGCTCTGGTTGGCGAAACCGGTCGCCGAACAATGACGTGAAAACAAACCTTTGACCTTTTTCCACCTTGTTGAAAAATCATCGTCGCCTGGGGGCAGCGTCCAGACCGCATGAATGTGATCCGGCAGAACGACCATGGCATCGCAATGCAGGGGATGTTGCGCGGTGACGGAGGCATAGACCGACCGCAAAAGACCTATCTCGTCGGTCAGGGTCGTCGCCGATCTGTCGGCGAGTGTGACGGTGAAGAAGTACGTCCCACCGGGAACATAGAGGCGTCGATACCTGGGCATGCGCCCACCGTTCCGCGCCGAGGTTAAGAAACCGTGTAGGGTGGATAAAAACCCACCCGGCATAACGGTTCGGCACGCGTGGGTTTTCACCCACCCTACGGCGCCACGAATCGGACGCAGGGCGTCGCCGCCCGGCCTATTCCCTAGGCTCCGCCCGTTCGCGCTTCAAACCGTCGCCCGGACGGTTTGAAGAGCCGCGTCCGGACCGTCCCTCACCCGCGCGGCGCGTTGGCCATTGCGGAACGGACTTCCTTTGCCAGGGCGATCGGATTGTTCACGAGACGCGGGTCGCGGCAGATATAGTTGGCGACGCTGGCCGCTTCCTGCTCGCTGTAGCCCGCGCTGACCAGCGAATCGACGAAGTTCGGGTTCGCCTTGTCCCAGATCACTTCGTTCCAAGGGCCGCGATAGCAGCTAACGAGGATGTAGGTATCGGCCTTGGCAGTATCGGCCATCACGAGAAATGCCGCGGCAGCGGCGCACAAAGATGTTTTAAGCATGGGTCCCCACCCTGGTGATATGTCCCGACAGCATATCACGTGAGTCGCGCATTTCTGAGTCAATTTTCCAAAAAAGGTAAATTTGCAACTGCAGAAACTGCCCAGGTGCGCCTGCTCCCGTCACGATTGCAGTTATCCCGGAGCAAAGCAGCCAAAACATTAAGATTTCGAGACTTATCCACAGGGATTCCCGGCGTAATATCAACAGGTTATCCCCAAGAAATTTCGATGCCTCATTACTTTTTTCTTGCCCGAACACGGTTTCGGGTGTGTCATTTGAATGACTGCAACGGGTCGCTGACCCAGCGCAGCGTCGCAAAGGCCCCTCGGGGCCGGCGCGGGTGGAAACGGGGGCCTTTGGGCCTTAACGACCGCTCAAGCCGGTTCAGGCCGATGCCGGAAACGTTCACGTCCTTCGGGGCAGAACGAACCGCGTATCGCCGGGTCGATGCAGGCGGGCAGGGGCGTGCCCCTTGTCCGTGGCCAGGAGGTCTTCGGATCTTGAGGCGGCCACGCCCGGCGACGGGTGTGGAACGGTGTCGCTGCCTTCCGGCGGCGGGATCGCCAAGGGTCTCTATGAGGCCTGCGGCAAAGCTGGGCCGGATGCCCCCTGGGGTGGTCGGTTCGGCAAAGGCGTCAGGGTGCGGGGTGACTCCCGCGATGCAAGGACCGCGTCTGAGCACCTGGCGCCTTTTCATCATCCGATGCGCCGAATGGCAGTAGGTCGGAATGCGAACGGGGTCCGTGGCCAATGGCCGCCGGACCCCGCTGTCAGTGATGCTACCGCGTCTAACACCTGTGCTTCTGCGATATAGCGCTGTTTGCCGCCGGTCAACCATATCTGGCGGCGCGGCGATCAAATTTCACCATATCTTCGCAAATCGGCCACAGGCCCCGTGAGCGTCGCGGGTCGAGGCGAAGCAGCCCTGCCATCCCCGCTGCGCCGGGTGACGCGGCACCGACGCGATACCACTCGGATACCGACGCTATACCGACGCGGTATTTTCCAGCCAGCCGCGCACGGCGGATTCGAACTCCCGCGGCCGCTCGGCATGCAGCCAGTGACCCGCGTCCTTGAGCTTGATGAAGGTGGCGTCGGGGAACAGCTCCTTGATGCGGGCTCGGTACTCCCGCGCGACATAGTCGGAGTTCGCGCCGGACAGGAACAGCGTCTTGCCGTCGAAGCGGCTGTCCATGTCGGGAAAGCTGAGGATTTTCGGCATCTCGGCCTCGAGCGCATCGAGGTTGAGGCGCCATTTTTTCTCTTTTACATCAAGCGATTGTGTGAAAAACGGGATCAGCGCCGGGTCATCCACGACGCCTTTCAACTGTGCCTCGGCGTCCGACCGCTTGGTGACCTGCGACAGGTCCACGCTACGCATCGCGTCGATATACTGAGCCTGGCTGTGGCCATAGCTGACCGGCGCGATGTCGGCCACGATCAGCCGGTGCACAAGGTCGGGGCGGGTCAGCGCCAGCACCATCGCCGCCTTGCCGCCCATCGAATGGCCCAGCACGTCGATCGGCCCGTCTGCTTCGGCCTCGATCACCTCGGCGAGATCGGCGGCGAGGTCCTGATAGGAATGCTTGGAAAACCAAGGGCTTGTGCCGTGGTTGCGCATGTCGACGGCCATGACCAGGCCACGGTTGGACAGCCGCTTGGCGATTACGCCCCAATTTCGCCCAGAGCCATAAAGCCCGTGGGCGATGAGAAGCGGCGGTGCATTGCCGTCCGAGGTGTGGTGAATGACGTTCAGCATGGCTTAAGCCAATACACGCCATTGCTCCCGCATTCAATTGCGCCTAATGTGCGCTGCCGAGGGGTGGCTTAAGTGATTGATCGCAAACAATTTGGTACACGGCGCGAGGCGCTTGAAAAGCAGCTTTACGAAAAGCTGGGGCTTCGGGGCAAGACCCTTGGCACGCGGTTGCGCCGCGCCGGGCGGATATTGCCCAAGCGCCTCCGGGAAGACGGCCGGTACCTTGTGGACGCGGAGCGGAAACTGTCGCATCCGCGGTTGGCCGCCCAAGTGGACGAGGCGCGTGTGGAGAGGGCTTTCGAGGGTCTGGAGGCGCACCTGAAAACCATCGATGCGGCTGATCGGCGGCGCAGCCGGCTGATCCATTGGCTGGCCGGGCTGGTGTTCAACCTGCTGATCCTGGGCGCGCTGGTGCTGTTCGCGTTGCGCTGGCAGAGGATCATATAAAAACCCGCGCGAGCAAGGGCTTACGCGGGTTCCAGGTGCGTTCAGACCGAAATCAGAGGTTCGGGTACAGCGGGAAGCGGGCGCAGAGATCCGCGACCTCGGCCTTGACCTTGGCCTCGGCGTCGCTGTTGCCGTCCTCACCATTGGCAGCAAGCCCATCGACCACTTCGACGATCCAGTCGGCGATCTGCCGGAACTCGGTTTCGCCGAAACCGCGCGTCGTGCCGGCGGGCGAGCCAAGGCGGATACCACTGGTGACGGTGGGTTTTTCCGGATCGAACGGAACGCCGTTCTTGTTGCAGGTGATGTGCGCACGGCCCAGCGATTTCTCGGTGGCGTTGCCCTTGACGCCCTTGGGCCGCAGGTCCACGAGCAGGACATGGGTGTCGGTGCCGTGGGTCACGGTGTCGAGCCCGCCCTTGATCAGCTGGTCGCTCATCGCCTGCGCGTTGGTGATGACCTGCTGGATGTAGGACTTGAACTCGGGCCGCAGTGCCTCGCCAAACGCGACGGCCTTGGCCGCGATCACGTGCATCAGCGGGCCGCCCTGGATGCCGGGGAAGATGGCGGAGTTGAACTTCTTCGCCAGTGCCTCATCATTGGTGAGGATCATGCCGCCGCGCGGGCCGCGCAGGGTCTTGTGCGTGGTCGTCGTGGCCACGTGCGCGTGCGGGAAGGGCGAGGGGTGCAGACCCGCCGCGACGAGGCCAGCGAAGTGGGCCATGTCCACGTGCAGGTAGGCCCCGACCATGTCGGCAATCTCGCGCATCCGGGCAAAGTCGATCTGGCGCGGCACGGCCGAACCACCGGCGATCAGCAGCTTGGGCTGGTGTTCCTTGGCCAGGGCCTCGACCAGATCGTAGTCGATCAGGTTGTCTTCCTTGCGCACGCCGTATTGCACCGCATTGAACCACTTGCCCGACTGGTTGGGCGCAGCGCCGTGGGTCAGGTGGCCGCCTGCATCGAGGCTCATGCCGAGGATGGTGTCGCCGGGTTGCAGTAGGGCGGTGAACACACCCTGATTGGCCTGGCTGCCCGAGTTGGGCTGAACGTTGGCAAAGCCGCAGTCGAAGAGCTTGCACGCGCGCTCGATGGCCAGGTTCTCGGCGATGTCGACGAACTGACACCCGCCATAGTAGCGTCGGCCGGCATAGCCTTCAGCGTACTTGTTGGTCATCACGCTGCCTTGCGCTTCCATCACGGCGGCGGAGACGATATTTTCCGATGCGATCAATTCGATTTCGTCGCGTTGGCGACCCAATTCCTTTTGGATAGCTTCAGCGATATCGGGGTCGCGAGACGCCAGCGATTCCGTGAAAAAGCCTTCTGAAACAAAATCTTGATTTCCGTCGTGCGCCATTGGTGATGTCCTCCACATTGCGAGCCAGGCGATTTCGTATCGGAAACACCGTCTCTTTGGAAGGCGGTAATACGACACATGCGGCCCGCGGACCGGCATCGCTGGTACGAAGGCGCGATTTATGCTTCGATCAACATCCAGAACAAATCAAGGTAGCCAAAATGGGCAATCCGCAGAAAATCGCCTTTGTCGCCAGCAATGTGCCCATAGCGCAGACGGCCCGAGCGGCCCTCGCGGCGCGGTTCGATCATGCCGAGCCGGAGAAGGCGGACCTGATCGTCGCGTTGGGCGGCGACGGGTTCATGCTGGAGACACTGCACGCGGTTCAGAAGCTGGGAAAGCCGGTTTACGGGATGAATCGCGGCACAGTCGGCTTTCTGATGAACGAATACAGCGAATCGGACCTGCTGGAGCGGCTGGAGGAAGCCGAGGAAGAGGTTATTAACCCGCTGTTCATGTCGGCCACCGACAAGGACGGGCGCACGCACGAAGCTTTGGCGATCAACGAGGTGTCCTTGCTCCGGGCTGGGCCCCAGGCCGCCAAGCTGCGGATTACGGTGGACGGGCGGTTGCGGCTGGAAGAGCTGAGCTGCGATGGCTGCCTTCTGGCGACACCCGCCGGATCGACGGCTTATAACTACAGCGCACACGGACCGATCCTGCCGATCGGGTCGGACGTGCTGGCGCTGACGGCGGTGGCGGCCTTCCGGCCAAGGCGCTGGCGCGGCGCGCTGTTGCCGAAGAACGCGCATGTGCGGTTCGACGTACTGGACCCCGGCAAGCGGCCGGTGATGGCGGATGCGGACAGCAGTTCGATCCGCGATGTCCTGTCGGTCGAGGTGCGGTCCGATCCCACCATTCAGCACCGGATTTTGTTCGATCCGGGCCACGGGCTGGAGGAACGGCTGTTGCGAGAGCAGTTCAGCTAAACCCTACTTCGCCAGTCCGATAGTTTGCAGCGCATCGCGGATCTCGTCCAGGATTGCCGGATCGTCGATCGTGGCAGGCATCTTGAAATCCTGGCTGTCGGCGATCTTGACCATGGTGGCGCGCAGGATCTTGCCCGAGCGGGTCTTGGGCAGGCGGTCGACCACGACGGCCAGCTTGAAGGCGGCGACCGGGCCGATCTGGTCGCGCACCAGCTTGACGCATTCGGCGGTGATCTCCTCGTGCGGACGGTCGACGCCCTTCGTCAGGCAGACGAAGCCGACGGGCAGTTGCCCCTTAAGTTCGTCACTGACGCCGATTACTGCGCATTCGGCCACGTCGGGGTGGCTGGCCAGCACTTCTTCCATCCCGCCGGTAGACAGGCGGTGACCCGCGACGTTGATCACGTCATCGGTGCGCGCCATGATCCAGACATAGCCGTCTTCGTCGATCATGCCGGCGTCGCCGGTCTCGTAATAGCCGGGGAAATGGTCGAGATAGCTTTTGCGGAAACGGTCCTCGGCATTCCAGAGCGTGGGCAGGGTGCCGGGGGGGAGGGGCAACTTGATCGCGATGGCGCCCAGCGTGCCGGGCGCGACCGGGTGGCCCGCATCGTCGAGGATCTGGATGTCGTAGCCGGGCATCGCCACGGTAGGCGAGCCGATCTTGACCGGCAGTGCCTCGATCCCCGCGGGCATACCCGCGATGGTCCAGCCGGTTTCGGTCTGCCACCAGTGGTCATAGACCGGCTTGCCGGTCATCTTTTGTGTCCACTCGATGGTGTCGGGGTCGGCACGTTCGCCCGCGAGGTAGATAGCGTTCAGATTCGAGAGGTCGTATTTCTTCAGGTACTCGCCACGCGGATCCTCGCGTTTCACGGCGCGGAAGGCGGTGGGCGCGGTGAAGAAGGACTTCACCTTGTGATCTTCAATGACGCGCCAGAAGGTGCCGGCATCGGGGGTGCCGACAGGCTTGCCCTCGAACACGATGGTGGTGTTGCCGTGGATCAGCGGCGCATAGCAGATATAACTGTGCCCCACGACCCAGCCGACGTCGGACGCGGCCCAGAACACGTCGCCGGGATCGACGTTGTAGATGTTCTTCATGCTCCAGTGCAGCGCCACGAGATGGCCGCCCGTGGCGCGGACGACGCCCTTGGGCGCGCCGGTGGTGCCGGAGGTATAGAGGATATAGGCGGGGTGATTGCCCTCGACTGGCAGGCAGTCGGCGGGTTCGGTGCCTTTCTGGAAATCGTGCCAGTCAACGTCGCGGCCCTCTGTCAGAAGGGCTGTTACCTGCTCGCGCTGGAAAATCACGCAGAAGTCGGGCTTGTGCGTGGCCTGGTCCACGGCGCCGTCGAGCAGGGGCTTGTAGTGGACGACACGGCCCGGCTCGAGCCCGCAGGAGGCAGCGATAATGCATTTGGGCTTGGCATCGTCAATGCGCACGGCCAGTTCGTGCGCCGCGAAACCGCCGAAGACCACCGAGTGGATCGCGCCGATCCGGGCGCAGGCCAGCATTGCCTCCAGCGCCTCGGGAACCATGGGCATGTAGATGAGGACACGGTCGCCCTTTTCCACGCCCTTGGCCCGCAGCGCCCCGGCCAGGCCGGCAACGCGGTCCTTCAGTTCGGCGTAGGTGATCTTGGTTACGCTGTCGGTGATGGGGCTGTCATGGATGATCGCCACCTGGTCGCCGTGTCCGCTCGCGACGTGGCGATCAACGGCGTTGAAACAGCCATTCACCTTGCCGTCGCTATACCATTCATAGAAGGGGGTCTTGTCATCAAACAGCGCCTTGGAAGGTTTCTTCTCCCAGTCGATCGCCTCGGCGGCCTGCATCCAGAAGCCTTCCGGATCGGCTTTCCAACCTTCGTAGATGTCTTTGTATGCCATTGTATCCCCTCCACGGTCCTCGCGCATCGTTTACGCCAGGGCAACGCGCCGAGACAAGACTGTCCCGGCGGCCCGTGTCACAATATCGCAAGCCGCCCTGCGAAGGGAATATGCTGGCGCGTCAGCCGTAATGCGCCACCGGCGTGCCCGCGATGGCCGCCATATTGAGGAGCCCGCGCGCGGTGATCGACGGGGTCACGATATGCGCCCGGTTGCCCATGCCCATCAGGATCGGCCCGACCTCCAGCCCGCCGGCCTTCATCTTGAGGATGTTGCGCACGCCTGAGGCGGTGTCGCCGTTGGAGAAGAGCAGCACGTTGGCGGCGCCTTCCATACGGTTGTCGGGCAGCAAGCGCTGCCGCAAATCGGGGTCGAGTGCGGCGTCGAGGTTCATCTCGCCCTCGTAGCAGAAATTGCGCGGCGCGCGGTCAAGGATTTCGAGCGCTTCGCGCAGGCGCTTGCCGGAATCGCTGCCCTGGTTGCCGAACTGCGACTGCGAGCAGAAGGCGACACTGGGTTCCAACCCGAACCGCTTGACGTGGCGCGCTGCGCCGATGGCGGTCTCTGCCAGTTCTTCGGGCGTGGGGCGGACGCGGACATGGGTGTCGGCGATGAACAGCGGGCCGTCCTCGAGGATCATCATCGAGAGCGCGCCATGCGGGTGATGATCGGCGTCGCCCAGCACTTGCGTGACGTAGTTCAGATGCCAGCGATACTCGCCGAACGTGCCGCAGATGAGCGAGTCGGCCTCCTCGCGGTAGACCATTATGGCGCCGATGGCGGTGGTGTTTGTGCGCATGATTGCCTTGGCGAGGTCGGGGGTGACACCGCGCCGTTTCATGATGTCATGATACGTGGCCCAGTAGTCGCGGTAGCGATGGTCGCGTTCCGGGTTCACGATGCTGAAATCCTTGTCGGGGCGGATCTCCAGCCCGATCCGTTCGCAGCGCGCGGCGATCACGTCGGGGCGGCCAATCAGGATCGGCAGCTCGGTCGTTTCCTCAAGGATCGCCTGCGCGGCGCGCAGCACGCGCTCGTCCTCGCCCTCGGCAAAGACGATCCGGCGGGCAGCGGTGGCCGCGGCCTCGAAGACCGGGCGCATCAGCATCGCCGACTTGAAGACCGAGGCCTGGAGGTTGGCGGAATAGGCGTTCAGATCCTCGATCGGACGCGCGGCCACGCCCGAGTCCATTGCGGCCTTGGCGACGGCGGTGGGTACGACGCTGGAAAGCCGCGGATCGAAGGGTTTGGGGATCAGGTAATCGGGTCCGAAATTCATCGGTTCGCCCTGATAGGCGGCGGCAGCCTCTGCTGAAGTGGTGGCGCGGGCCAGTTCGGCAATGGCCTCGACGCAGGCGATCTGCATGGCGTCGTTGATGTCGGTCGCACCCACGTCCAGCGCCCCGCGGAAGATGAACGGAAAGCAGAGCACGTTGTTGACCTGGTTCGGAAAATCGCTGCGGCCCGTGGCGATGATCGCATTGGGCGCGATCTTGCGCACCTCGTCGGGCATGATTTCAGGCACGGGGTTGGCCAACGCCAGGATGATGGGGCGGTCGGACATGCGGGAAACATGCTCGGGCGTCACAATGCCCGCACCGGAAAGGCCGAGAAACAGATCGGCCCCTTCGACTACATCGTCGAGCGTGCGCAGGTCGGTCTTTTGCGCGAAGGCGGCCTTTTGCGGGTTCATGTCCTCGGTGCGGCCCTCGTAGACGAGGCCGTGGATGTCGCAGAGCCAGACATTTTCGCGCTTCACGCCCAGTTTCAGCAGCAGGTTAAGGCAGGCGATGCCGGCAGCGCCGCCACCTGTGGAGACGATCTTGATGTCCTCGAAGGATTTGCCGGCGACGTGCAGCGCGTTGGTGGCCGCCGCCCCAACGACGATGGCGGTGCCGTGCTGGTCGTCGTGAAAGACCGGAATGTTCATGCGCTCGCGGCAAATCTTTTCGACGATGAAACAGTCGGGCGCCTTGATGTCCTCGAGGTTGATGGCGCCGAAGGACGGCTCCAGGGCGCAGACGATCTCGGCCAGGCGCTCGGGGTCCTGCTCGTCCAGTTCGAGGTCGAAACAGTCGATATTGGCAAACTTCTTGAACAGGACCGCCTTGCCCTCCATCACCGGTTTGGCGGCCAGCGCGCCGATATTGCCAAGGCCGAGGACGGCAGTGCCGTTGGTGACCACGGCAACCTGGTTGGCGCGACCGGTATAGCGGCTGGCGTCGTTCGGGTTCGCCTTGATTTCGAGGCAGGCCTCGGCGACGCCGGGCGAATAGGCTCGGGCCAGGTCGCGGCCGTTGGCCAGCGGTTTCGTCGCACGAATCTCGAGTTTGCCGGGCTTTGGAAATTCGTGGTAGGTCAGTGCTGCCTGGCGCAGGGTTTCGTTCGAATTATCGGCCATAAGGTCCCTCTGAGGAAATAGTTTAAGGCTAAACTATATTGTATCCGCCGGATGTTCCAGCCCTGTTGGTGCCGGGCCACAGTTAGCTTGCATATCGGGGCGTGGCGACGCAATCTCAAAAGAGCGAGGATGCGGGCAACAGACCGGGAGGCGTGATGAGTTTGCTGGACGATGCGCGGCGCGTGCGGGACAACGCCTATGCGCCCTATTCGGGCTTCAAGGTCGGGGCCGCTCTGACGACGCGCAACGGTCGGACGTTCGCCGGGTGCAACGTCGAGAACGTTGCCTATCCCGAAGGCACTTGCGCCGAGGCTGGGGCCATTGCCGCGATGGTGGCTGCGGGCGAGACCGAAATTGCAGAGATCCTGGTCATTGCCGACAGCCCCGAACCGGTGTCGCCCTGCGGCGGGTGCCGACAGAAGTTGGCGGAATTCGGCGGCGGGGACACGCCGGTCACGATGGCCACGCTGGGCGGCGCAAGTGAGACCCGGGCCCTGAAGGACCTGCTGCCCGGCGCATTTGCGACCAAACACATGGCGAACGGCTGAGCGTTGGAAGCGCGACAGGTCATAGCGGCGATACGCGATGGCGACGCGGTATCTGACGAGGCCCTCGAAGGTTTCGTGAGCGGTCTTGCCGATGGCGGCGTGAGCGATGCGCAGGCCGGGGCCTTTGCCATGGCGGTCCTGCTGAAATCGCTTGCGCCCGACAGCCGCCGTGCGCTGACACTGGCGATGCGCGACAGCGGGCAGATATTGCAGTGGCGCACCGATCGCCCCGTTCTGGACAAGCATTCGACCGGAGGGATCGGCGATTGCATCAGCCTGGTGCTGGCGCCGGCGCTGGCGGCCTGCGGCGCGGCGGTGCCCATGATCTCGGGTCGCGGGCTGGGCCATACCGGTGGAACGCTGGACAAGCTGGAGGCCATTCCGGGCGTTTCGACCGAGTTGGAGACCGGGCGGTTGCAAAGGATTGTCGAGGAACTCGGCGTCGTGATCGCCGCGGCCAGCGCCGAGATCGCCCCGGCGGACCGGCGGCTTTACGCGGTGCGGGATGTGTCGGGCACGGTGGAAAGCGTGGATCTGATCACGGCTTCGATCCTGTCCAAGAAGCTGGCGGCGGGGCTGACGGGGCTGGTGCTGGACGTCAAGAAGGGCTCGGGCGCGTTCATGAAGAATTTGGACGCGGCGCGGTCGCTGGCCGGATCGCTGGTCGAAACCGCGAACGCGACCGGATGCAGGTGCAGCGCGCTGATCACGGATATGAGCCAGCCCCTTGCGCCCTCGGCAGGCAACGCGGTGGAAGTGGCCGAGGCGATGCGCGTCCTGACCGGAACGGTCGAGGGGCGGCTGGCAAAGCTGACCTGCTATCTGGGCGGCGAGGCGCTGTATCATGGCGGTCTGTGCGACAGTCCGGAAAGCGGCGTGCGCCAGGTGCTGAACGTGTTGAAGAACGGGCAGGCGGCAGAGACCTTTGGTCGGATGCTGCGCACCCTGGGCGGGCCGGTTCAGTTCGTCGATACGTGGCAGCGGTTCCTGCCCGAGGCGACCATCATCCGCGAGGTCCCGGCACAGGCGCCGGGTTTTGTCGCCGCGATTGACGGCGAGGCGCTGGGCCACGCGGTAATCGCGCTCGGCGGTGGTCGCAGGGTTGAAACCGACCGGATCGACCCGGCGGTGGGCCTGTCCGACATTCTGACCCTGGGCGCAGAGGTGATCGCGGGACAGCCTTTGTTGCGCATTCATGCCAGCCGGGCGGCCCATGCCGATATCGCCGAGGCCATCGTGCGCCGCGCGATCGAGATCGGGCCGGTTGCGCCTGCGGAGAGCCCTCTGGTGATCGAGCATGTCGGGCCATGAGTCGCGCCTTTCTGGTGGTGATGGACTCGGTGGGTATCGGCGGGGCGCCGGATGCCGACAGGTTCTTCAACGGGATTGTTCCCGATACCGGCGCCAACACGCTCGGCCATATCGCGCAGGCGCGACCAGGCGGGTTGAGTCTGCCCAACCTTGACCGGCTGGGGCTTGGAGCCGCGGTGGCGCTGGCCTCGGGCGCGGCGGCGCCGGGGCTTGGCGCGGCGCCCGAAGGATGCTGGGGTGCGGCGCAAGGAATTTCGCCGGGAAAGGATACGCCGACCGGGCATTGGGAACTGGCCGGGGTGCCGGTACCGTTTGCGTGGCATGTCTTTCCGCAAGAGGTGCCGGCCTTTCCCGAGGCGCTGGTCGCGGCGGTGCGAAAGGCCGCGGGGGTGGACGGCATCCTCGGCAATTGCCACGCCTCGGGCACCGAGATCCTGAAGGCGCTTGGCGCAGAGCATATGCGCACGGGCTGGCCGGTCTGTTATACCTCGACCGACAGCGTGTTCCAGGTCGCCGCGCACGAGGAACGGTTCGGGCTGGACAGGTTGCTGGACCTTTGCCGCACGATCGCGCCGCTCTTGCACGACATGGGCGTAGGGCGTGTCATCGCGCGCCCGTTCGTCGGCTCGGAACGCGATGGGTTCGAGCGGACCGAACGGCGCAAGGACTTTGCCATGGCGCCGCCGGCGCCGACCTTGTGCGACTGGGCTCAGGCGGGGGGGCGACAAGTGCACGGTCTCGGCAAGATCGGCGACATTTTCTCGATGCAAGGGATCGACGACCTGACGACCGGCAGCGATGCGGCTTTGATGCAAGAGCTGGAGGAGGCCGTGGTCGTGGCGGCCGAGGGCAGCCTGACATTCGCCAATTTCGTCGAGTTCGACAGCAAGTACGGGCACCGGCGCGACGTGAAAGGCTATGCGGAGGCGCTGGAGCGGTTCGACCTCGGGATCGGCCAATGCCTGTCGCTCCTGCGACCGGGCGACCTGATGTTGATCACCGCCGATCACGGCAACGACCCCACCTGGCCGGGCACCGACCACACGCGCGAGCGCGTGCCGGTGCTGGTGGCCGGGGTCGGGGCGCATGAGGCCGGGATCGTGGATTTCGTCGATGTGGCCGCGAGCGTGGCCGCGCATCTTGGATTGGCGGAGCGCGGGCCGGGGCGGTCTTTTCTTCCCTGACCTCTGCGTTGCCCTTCGCGGTTTTTTCTGGAAAGAACAGTTCAGCCTACCTGCCTTGCCGAACGGAGCCGAGATGAAAGAGCACCTGACCGTCGTGACCCACCCCTTGGTGCAGCACAAGCTGACCCTGATGCGCGACAAGCACACGCCAACCGCCGTGTTCCGGCAGCTTCTGCGGGAGATCAGCCAGTTGCTGGCCTACGAGGTCACACGTGAGCTGAAGATGACCACGCAGACCATCGAAACGCCGTTGCAGGAGATGGACGCGCCCGTGCTGGCGGGGCGCAAGCTGGCGCTGATCTCGATACTGCGGGCGGGCAACGGGTTGCTTGACGGCATGTTGGAGCTGATCCCGTCAGCCCGCGTTGGGTTCGTCGGGCTGTACCGCGACGAGGAGACTCTGAAGCCGGTGAAATACTATTTCAAGGTGCCCGAGCAGTTAAGCAAACGGTTGACCATCGTGGTCGACCCGATGCTGGCCACGGGTAATTCCTCGGCGGCAGCGGTCGAGATGGTGAAAGAGGCGGGTGCTACGGATATCCGGTTTCTCTGCCTGCTGGCCGCGCCCGAGGGCGTGGCCCGGATGAAGGAGGCGCATCCGGATGTGCCCATCGTGACGGCGGCACTGGACGAGCGGCTGAACGACATCGGATATATCCTCCCGGGGCTAGGTGATGCGGGCGATCGGATGTTCGGCACCAAATAGGCTAATTGCTGTTTACTCAGAGAGGATATTAAGGCACTCTTTCCCCATCTGTCTTGGGGGCAAAATGAGAGCGACGCGTGTTTTGGCGATAGCTGCAATCGCCGCGACTTTAGCGCACGGCGAGGCTGTCGCGCAGAGTGATTCGGGCGCGAGGGTTCCGGCGGAGTTTCCACCGGCGAGCTACACCGGCCGGCAATATGTCGACAGCCGGGGATGCGTGTTCATCCGCGCGGGCATCGACGGCAATGTGACCTGGGTGCCCCGCGTGACGCGGGGCCGCAAGGTGATCTGCGGGTTCAAGCCGTCTTTGGATGCCGGTACCGCGACCGCATCGGCGCGGCCCGCCCCGGCGCAACCGGCTGCACGGCAGCCCGAGGTTATCACCGTTCCGCAACAGCCTGCCGCCGCACCGAAGCCGGTCCCGACGACCAGGCGCGTGGCCACTGCGCCGAAGAAAGTCGTGCGCCCTGCACCTGCGTCGAAGCCGGCTGCGCCCAGCACGGCCGCAACCGCCCCCAAGATCATCACGGTCTCGCCCAAGACGGCGACCGCGCCGAAACCTGCGCCGAAGCCGACCCCGAAGGCTGAACGCGTGGTGCAGAGCCAGCCCGCCTGCCAAGGCGCCAGCGCACTGTCGCAACGTTACATGCAAGCCAAGCAGGGCCTCGCGGTGCGCTGTGGGCCGCAAACCGCACCGCACGCCAACGTCATTTCCGGCGGGTCCGGCACGGGCACAGCGATCCGGGTCGTGACGGCGGCCCCGGCGCCGCAAACGCGGCCCGCGCCCATGCCCGCGCCAGTGTATGTGGTGCAGCCCGGCCAAGTCGTGACCCCGCGGGAGGTGCCGTCGCCGCCCGTGCGCGTGGCGCCGCGGCACGTCTATGAACGGCAAGTCAGCAGCACGCGCGGCGTCTACGTGCCCGAGGGCTATCAGCCGGTCTGGGAGGATGACCGCCTGAACCCGCGGCGCGCCCACCAGACATTCGCCGGCAAGGCGATGATGGAGGTCGCCTGGACCAAAACCGTGCCGCGCCGCCTTATCGACCGCCGCACCGGGCGCGAGGTGACGCACAACTATCCGGGTCTGCAATACCCCTACACCAGCTTTGAACAGCAACGGGCAGCGGGTGTGATCATCGCCACGCGAGGCCGGATGGTGCCCGATCCGATCACTGTCGTGCGCCGCGGCGATGGGCAGGTGCGTTCCGTCAAGCGGACTCGTAACTTCGCCGAGACCGCTCCTCGCAGCGAAGCCGTGAAGCCCACGGTTTCCACACGGTCCTCGGCACCCAGATCGGCGGCCAAGGCGGCCAGCCATCGCTATGTGCAGGTCGGCATCTTCAGCGAACCGAACCTGGCGCGAAGTGCTGCACAGCGGCTCGCCAATGCGGGGCTTCCGGCCCGGATGGGCAAGACCACCCACAAGGGCGAGCGCTATTCTTCGGTGGTCGTGGGTCCTTTTGAGACGCAGGCACAGCTTCAGGCAGGCATGCGGGCCGTACGTCGCGCGGGATATCCCAACGCCTACTTGCGAAAATGATCAGTGCGTTCTGTGGTGGCCTCAGCTGCCGCAGATGCCTTGCAGCCTGATCCAGTCGGCATCGCTGAGGATCGGCGGCGGTGCTTCGCTGGCGAAGGGATCTGCCTCGATCAGGCCGAGCGTGGACTCGCCGGTGACGTCCAGAGCATAGGCATAAGGCGTCGACCGCACCGACCAGCTCTCAAATCCGTTCAGCAGCGTTTCGACGGGCAGCGGCTCCGGCTTGCGTGTCAGAAGGTGCCGGGCATAGTCCGACAGGACATCCTCGGGCAGATCGCCGGTGGTCAGCAGGCGGAGGCTGTCCCACGTTCCGGCATGTTGCAGCAGGGCATCGATGGGATCATGGACACTTGCGCGCATACGTTGCTCGACGATGAAACCGGCCAGCACGTCGGGCTCTTCGAAATCCTCGACGAGGGCGCGGTCCAACAGGATGGTCTTGCCGGGCAGGGCGACCGCGCCTTTCACGCCGTCGCGCATCACGTCGAGAGTGCCTGGGTCGTCTCCGGCCGGAAGCCGGTTGCCCAATTCCGAAAGGGCGCGGCGGCCCTCCGGGCCGTCACAGGCCGGGCCGGTGACCCGTTCGATATGGCGGCGCAGGGCTTGGCCGATCTCGTCGCGGGTGACCTGCGGCAGGACCTTGGTGGCGTGGTCGCGCAACGCGCCGGGCAACCAAAGGGTCGATAGAGCCGCGACGGCCGCGAGGCTGCCCAAGAACATCACCAGCCTAAGCCGGCCCGGACGCGGGCGGGCCCGGTCCACGGCGGTGCGAAGTTTTTCGATGGCGTCGATAACCTCGGACGCGTCGTCGTCCAGTTCCAGGACCTCGCTCGCGTCGCCGTCGGGATGATAGAGCGCGGGTCGTTTGCCGGGATTGGCCCGCGCGATGGCGGCGAGCGACCAGTGGGTGAGGGGCCGTTCACGCCTGTCAAGAATGGTCAGCGTGGCATCACCGAGAGAGACGTAGACATCAACGCGCTGCGCGTCCGGGGACGCCCGCCACAGGCCAGAGGCCTCCAGCCGTTCGTATTCGCTCAACGCCGTCATGTCGCGTGGGCCTGCTCTGCCTCGTTAGCGCGTTCGGGCAAGCATATCACGCCGACCCGCGCGCGGGCAATTGCCGATGACGCCGCGCCTATTTAAACGCCTTGCGAAGCTCGAACTTCTGGATCTTGCCGGTGGAAGTCTTGGGCAGTTCCTCGAACACCACTTTCTTGGGGCATTTGAAGCCGGCCAGCCGCTCGCGACAGAAGGCAATCAGGTCGTCCTCGGTGACCGTGGCGCTGTCCTTGACCTCGACGAAGGCGCAGGGCACTTCGCCCCATTTCTCGTCCGGCATGGCCACCACGGCGCACAGCAGCACGGCGGGATGCATCATCAATGCGCCTTCGACCTCGACCGAGCTGATGTTCTCGCCGCCCGAGATGATGATGTCTTTGGCCCGGTCGGCGATCTTGAGGTAGCCGTCCTCGTGCTGGTAGGCGATATCGCCGGAGTGGAAATAGCCGCCGCGGAAGGCCTCTTCGGTAGCCTTCGGGTTCTTGAGATAACCTTTCATCACCGCGTTGCCCTTGATCATCACCTCGCCCTGGGTTTCGCCGTCCATGGGAACCTGTTCCATCGTCTCGGGGTCCAACGCGGTGATATCTTCCATGAAGGGCATGAGGATACCGGTGCGGGCCTTGATGGCGTAGCGTTCGTCCTCGGGCAGGTCGTTCCAGCGGTCGTGCCACAGGCATTCGGTGACATGGCCATAAGTTTCCGTCAGGCCGTAGACCTGCGTCACGTCAAAGCCCAGCGGCTCGATTGCGCGCAGGGTGGCGGCGGGGGGCGGCGCGCCGGCGGTAAAGACATTGACCGCGTGGTCGAATTCGCGGCGCTCTTCGTCCTTGGCGTTGACGATCATGTTGAGCACGATGGGGGCCGCACCGAAATGGGTGACGCCCTCGTCGGCGATGGCGTTGTAGATATTGGCTGCCGTGATGTCGCGGCAGCACACCACGGTGCCGCCGACCATCGGCATCATCCAGGTGTGGTTCCAGTTGTTGCAGTGAAACAGTGGCACGATGGTCAGATAGCGCGCGTGGCGCGGCATCGGCCAGGTGACCGCGACGCCCGTGGTCAGCAGGTAGGCGCCGCGATGGCTGTAGACCACGCCCTTGGGGCGCCCGGTGGTGCCGGAGGTGTAATTGAGCGCAAGGCTTTCCCATTCGTCCTCGGGCATGATCCACTTGAAGGCCGGATCGCCCGTGGCGAGGAAATCCTCGTATAGCATGTAGTCGCCGTAAGCCTTTACACCGGCCTGGTCATCCGGGACCTCGATCAGGGTGGGGGCCGGGCCCTCCATCATCTCGATCGCTGCGGCACAGGCGGGCAGGAACTGCGGGTCGATCAGAACGACCTTGGCCTCGCCGTGGTCGAGGATATAGGCGATGGTGTCAGGTTCCAGGCGGGTATTGATCGTGTTCAACACGGCACCGGAGGCCGGCACGCCGAAATGCGCCTCGGCATGTGCGGGGATGTTGGGCAGGAGCGTGGCCACAACGTCACCGGGGACGATGCCAAGCTTCTGGAGGGCGGAGGCAAGACGCGTCGCGCGCTCGTAATACTCGGCATAGGTCTTGCGAAAAGTGCCGTAGACGACCGCATCGTGGTCGGGGAACACGTGCGCGGCGCGACGCAGGTGCGACAGCGGCGTCAACGGAACGTAGTTGGCGGGGTTCCGGCCAAGCCCGGTCTCGTCTTTCATCCAACCCATGCCAGACTTCCTTTCGTGAAAGCGTATGTTCTGATCGGCAGGAGGTATCGCGTATTTCCCGGCCGAACGCAAAGCTGTTTCGCACTTGCGGCAATCTTTCCAAGGCATCCTCTATGGCCTAGCGTCCTTCCATGATCATCTCGCCGGGCCGCAACTATATCTTCGTGCATATCCCGAAGACGGGGGGCACCTCCCTGGCGCTGGCCCTGGAGGGGCGGGCGATGCGGGACGACATCCTGATCGGCGACACGCCGAAAGCGAAGAAGAGGCGGCGTCGGATCAAGGATGCGCAAACCGCTGGACGTTTGTGGAAGCATTCGACGCTGGCGGATATCGACGGGCTGGTGTCGCCTGACTTCGTGGCGCAGGCCCTGTGCTTCACCTTGGTGCGCAACCCTTGGGACAGAATGGTCAGCTATTACCACTGGTTGCAGGTTCAGACCTTCGACCATCCCGCCGTAGCCCGCGCCAGAGCCGCCGATTTCACTGGGTTTCTGAACGCCGCGGAGATCCAGGCGTCGATCCGTGCCGCGGATTACGCCAGCTACATGCGCGCGGCAAAGGGCGAGCCGCAGGCGCAGCTTTATATCCGGCTGGAGCATTTCGAGTCGGACGCCGCACCGTTGTGGGCACATCTGGGATTCCGGCTGGACCTGCCGCACGAGAACCGGTCGGACCGCGCGCAGGATTACCGCGGCTACTACAATGAGGCTGACGCGGAACTGGTGTCGCGTCTGTGTGCAGTCGATATCGAAAGGTTCGGCTACAAATTTTAAGCCACTTTCGTTTCAAGGTTTAGCCTTGTTGTCAGGAGCCGTCCCGAATGGTCACGCGCAGGAAACAATGCCCTAATCGTGCCACTTTTTCGACCAAGGAGCGTCCCGAGAATCACGCCACATGGGATCGGTCTGCTGATGCCGTCTGCCAACGGCCCATGAGGGGAAAAGATTGATGTTCGGATGGAAATCCACGCCTGGGACGCGCGAAAGTTTCGAAAACGCAGATGCGACGGCAGTCAAATCAGGTCTGATTTCCGGCACGAAAGTGGCGACCGGCATGGGTTGGCGCCCCGTCGAGGCGATTGCAGAGGGCGACAGGGTTCTGACCTTCGATGGGGGGCTTCAGACAGTCACAAAGGTCAGCCGTATCCGTCTGTGGAGCGGACAGGACCATTGTCCGCGTCAATTCTGGCCGCTTGAGGTGCCCGCCGGTGCGCTTGGCAACCGCGAGGTGATGCGCGTGCTGCCGGGGCAGAACATCATGGTGGAGAGCGACGCGGCTGAGGATCTCTACGGCGATCCCTTCACCCTGATCCCCGCCGAGGCGATCGAGGGGCTTTACGGTGTCGCCCGCACGCCGCCCGATGACGATGTGGAGGTTTTGGTCCTGCATTTCGCCGCCGACCAGGTGGTGTTCGGTGAGGACGGCGCGCTGTTCTTCTGCCCGGGCTTCGCGGACATGATCGACGCGGCCTTCACCGAAGAACCCCGCCCATTCTATTCTGTCCTGTCGATGGACGAGGCGCGGTTCCTGGCCGTGCAGATCGAGGACGAGATTGCCGCGGTTTGCGGCAACTCCCCGCAGGATATCTGGGCGGCGGCTGTTCCGGCCTAACGGCGGCCAGCTTGTCTTAGCTTAAAGAAATAACCCGCGCGGTTGCCTTGCCGCGCGGGTTTTGCCTTTGCTCGAAGGGGTGCGGTTACGCGGCTTCTGCCTCTGTGCCAAACCGTTTGTAGAAGGACTGGTTCTTCCCGGCCATCTCGCGCAGCAATTCGGGCGTGGCGAAGCGCTCGCCGAACTTGGCCGTCAGCTCGTCACAGCGTTCGGCCGCGTAGGGCGTGCCGATGATGTCGAGCCACGAGAACGGACCGCCCGACCACGGCGCGAAGCCCCAGGCGAGGATCGCGCCGACGTCGCCTTCGCGAATGTCTTCCAGCACGCCTTCCTCCAGCGCGCGGACGGCTTCCAGCACCTGTGCGAACATCAGGCGATGCTGCACTTCGATCAGGTCGGGCTGATCTTCGGCATGAGGGTACTTCTCCTCCAGCCCGGACCAGTAGCCCTGCCGCTTGCCCTTGTCGTCGTAATCAAAGAAGCCTGCGTTGGACTTGCGGCCCAGACGGCCCTCACCTTCCATCCAGAAGATCACCTCGTCGACGGCACCGTCGGGATAATCGTCACCCATCGCGGCCTTGGTGGCGCGGGCGATCTTGGCACCGAGGTCGATCGAGGTCTCGTCGACCAGTTGCAGCGGCCCCACGGGGAAGCCCAACTGACGGGCAGCGTTGTCGATCAGCGCTGGCGTCACGCCCTCGGCCACCATGCGGATGCCCTCGTTGATGTAAGGGATGATGCAGCGGTTGCAGTAGAAGAACCGCGCGTCATTGACCACTATGGGTGTCTTGCGGATCTGGCGAACGTAATCCAGAGCCTTGGCGACGGCGCGCGGGCCGGTTTCCGCGCCCTTGATGATCTCGACCAGCATCATCTTTTCGACGGGCGAGAAGAAGTGGATGCCGATGAACTGTTCGGGGTTGTCCGACGCCTTGGCCAGTTCGGTAATTGGCAGAGTCGAGGTGTTGGTGGCGAAGATGCACTCGTCGCCCACGACCTTGAGCACCTCTTTCGTCACCTCGGCCTTGACGCCGGGGTCCTCGAACACGGCCTCGATGATCAGGTCGGCCCCTTTCAGCGCGTTGTAATCGGTGGTCGCGGTAATGAGGTCCAGCGTCGCCGCCTTCTTTTCCTCGGTGGCCTTGCCGCGCTTGATGCCCTTGTCCATGTAATCGGCGGTATAGGCCTTGCCCTTGTCGGCGGCTTCTTGTTTCTGGTCGATCAGCACGACCTCCATCCCCGCCATGGCCGAGACGAGCGCGATGCCCGCGCCCATCATGCCCGCACCCATGACGCCCACCTTCTTGACCTTCTGGTCGGGCACGTCGGGGCGGTTGGCGCCTTTTTCCAGCGCCTCCTTGTTGATGAAAAGGCTGCGGATCATGGCCGCCGAGGAGGGGTTCATCAGGACGTTGGTGAACCAGCGCGCCTCGATCTTGAGCGCGGTGTCGAAGGGCACGAGCGCGCCTTCATAGACAGCGGAGAGCAGCGCCTTGGCCGCCGGGAAGGCGCCCTGGGTCTTGCCGTTCACCATGGCCGAGGCGCCCACGAAGGTCATGAAGCCTGCCGGATGGTATGGCGCACCGCCGGGCATCTTGTAGCCCTTCTCGTCCCACGGCTTGACGAAGCTGGGCTCGGAAAGGACCCATTCCTTGGCTTTTGCAATCAACTCGTCGGCGGGCACGACCTCGTCCACCACGCCGGCGGACTTGGCTTTATTGGGATCGTTCAGCTTGCCTTCGAGCAGCAGGGGCGAGGCCCCCATTGCGCCCAGCTTGCGGACAAGGCGGGTGGTGCCGCCCGCGCCGGGGAAGATGCCGACCATGATCTCGGGCAGGCCGATCTTGGCCTTGGGGTTGTCGGCGGCAAAGATGCGGTGGCAGGCCAGCGGGATTTCCAGCCCGATGCCAAGCGCCGTGCCGGGCAGGGCGGCGGCGATGGGCTTGCCGCCCTTGTTCTTGTCATCCATGCCGCCGCGCTCGATCTTACGCAGGATCGAGTGCATGTTCATCAGCCCGTCCATCAGGCCCTGCGCCGGGTTGTCGCCGGCCATTTCCTTCATCTTGGCGATGACGTTCAGGTCCATGCCCCCGGCGAACGTGCCCTCCTTGCCCGACGTGATGACGATGCCCTTGACCGCATCGTCCGCCAGCGCGTCGTCCACCAGGCTTTCCAGCAGGGGCCAGCCTTCCATGTTCATCACGTTCATGGACTTGCCTTGGGTGTCCCAGGTGATGATTGCGACGCCGTCGGCGCCTTTTTCCATCGTGAAATCAGTCATGTCTCTAATCCTCGTATCCCGGGTTACACGCGTTCGATGATCGTGGCCGCGCCCATGCCGGACGCAATGCAGAGCGTGGCGAGCCCGACTTCCTTGTCCGAGCGTTCCAGCTCGTCCAAAAGCGTGCCGATGATGATCGCGCCGGTTGCGCCCAGCGGGTGGCCCATGGCAATCGAGCCGCCATTGACGTTGACCAGCTCGGGATCGACGTCGAAGGCCTGCATGAAGCGCAGCACGACCGAGGCGAAGGCCTCGTTCACCTCGAAAAGGTCGATGTCGCCGATGTTCATGCCAGAATCCGCCAGGATCTTCTGCGTCGCCGGCACCGGGCCGGTCAGCATGATCGTTGGATCGGTGCCGATCTTGCAGGTCTGGCGGATGCGGGCGCGGGGTTTCAGGCCCCATTTCTCACCGAATTCCTTGGAGCCGATCAGCACACCGGCCGACCCGTCCACGATGCCAGAGCTGTTGCCGGCATGGTGGATGTGGTTGATTTTCTCAAGGTGCGGGTACTTCAGCTTTGCCACGGCGTCGAAGCCCGGCATCACCTCGCCCATCTGCTGGAAGCTGGCATTGAGCCCACCCAGCGCCTGCATGTCGGTGCCGGGGCGCATGTATTCGTCGTGGTCGAGGATCGTGAGGCCGTTCTGGTCCTTCACCTCGATGATGGATTTCTCGAAACGCTTGTCCTTCCACGCCGCCGCCGCGCGGTTCTGGCTCTCAACCGCCAGCGCATCGGCCTGGTCGCGGTTGAAGCCGTATTCGGTGGCGATGATGTCCGCCGAGATGCCCTGAGGGACGAAGTAGCTGTCCATGGCAACGCTGGGGTCAACGGCAATCGCCGCGCCGTCGCTGCCCATGGCCACGCGGCCCATCATCTCGACGCCGCCGGCGATATAGGCCTCGCCCGCGCCGCCCTTGACCTGGTTCGCGGCCAAGTTCACGGCTTCCATGCCGGAGGCGCAGAAGCGGTTGATGGCAAGGCCGGGGATGGATTCGTCGAGGTCCGAGGCCAGCACGGCGGTCCGTGCCAGGCAGCCGCCCTGTTCCATCACTTGAGTGACGTTGCCCCAGATCACGTCCTCGACGGCGTGACCGTCGAGGCCGTTGCGGTCTTTCAGCGCGTTCAGCACATGGGTGCTGAGGCGCACGGCGGTGACTTCGTGCAGAGCGCCGTCCTTGCGGCCCTTGCCGCGCGGCGTGCGGACCGCGTCATAGATATAGGCTTCGGTCATGTGCGGACTCCTTTGGTTGTCCTGTCGTGTCTGTTTGTTTCTCATGCGCGCCGAGGTCGGCTCAGGCGCGATCCGCCGGAGAGCCCGGCATCAGGTCATAGGGGTGTTTCCAGCCGGGCAGGGCCTCGATACCCGAAAGCCACCTGTCGATATTCGGCCACTCGGCGCGGTCAAAGCCGAAGGGTTCGGGATAGAAAAGGTAAGCGCAGCAGGAGATGTCCGCGTTGGTCACCCCGTCGCCCACGATCCAGTCGCGCCCCTCAAGCCGGTCGTTCAGAGTAGTATAGGCGGCTTTCAGGCGCCCCTGGGTGAAGGTGATGACCTCCGCCGGGCGCTTGTCCTCGGGCAGGAAGTTCATCAGGAACCGCGTCATCCCGGCCTGGCTGCTAAGCTTGTGATTGTCCCACAGCACCCAGCGCAGAACCTCGTATTTTTCCGACTGATCCTGACCGCCGAACTTGCCCGTCTTGTCGGTGACGTATTGCTGTATCACGCCCGACTGGGTCAGGCGCAGATCGCCGTCGATCATGACCGGCGCTTCGCCCATCTCGTTGACGTCTTTTCGGTACGCGTCGCCCCGGGTTTCTCCGCCGAAGAAATCGACCTTCACCGGCTCCCAGTCGAGGCCGGAAAGCTCCAGCGCCAGCGCCGCCTTGTAGGCGTTGCCGCTTTCTCCGAAACAGTACAGCTTGATCGTCATGTTCTCACTCCCGGTGTGGTGTTCGTGGCAGGCGCCGCAATCGAGTATTTGAAGAACGATGAAAGGCGGAATGCGCTTTCACTTTTCCCCAAATACTCTCGCCGAAGGCGTCCAGCGCGCTGTGTCATGCGGTCGGGCCAGAAAATCATAGCGACCTCGAAATCAGTTCTTTCATGATCTCGTTGGTGCCGCCGTAAATGCGCTGCACCCGCGCGTCGGCCCACATCTCAGCGATGTCGTACTCGGTCATGTAGCCGTAGCCGCCATGCAGTTGCACGCAGGCGTCCAGCACCTCGAACTGCGTATCGGTCAGCCAGTATTTCGCCATCGCGGCCTTCTCGACGCTCAGCTTGCCGTGCAGGTGTTCCTCGATACATTCGTCGAGGAACGCGCGACAGACCTTGGTCTTGGTCAGGCACTCGGTCAGGGTAAAGCGGATCGTCTGGAACTTGTCGAAGATGGGCGCGCCGAACGCCTCGCGCTCCTTGGTGTAGGCAATGGTGCGGGCGACGCCGCCTTCCAGAGCGCCTTGGGCGCCGCAGGCGATTATCAGGCGTTCCTGGGGCAGTTGCTCCATCATCTGGTAGAAGCCACGGCCCTCTTCGCCGCCGAGGATGTTCTCAGGGGGAATCTCGACATTGTCGAAGAAGAGCTCGGACGTGTCGCCGGCCTTCAGCCCGTTCTTGTCGAGGTTGCGGCCGCGGCTGAACCCCTCGGCACCCTCGGTTTCGACCACGACGAGCGAGATGCCCTTCGCCCCCTGTGTGGAATCGGTCTTGGCGGCGACGATGATCAGGTCGGCGTGCTGGCCGTTCGTGATGAACGTTTTTTGCCCCGTCAGGCGATAGGAATTGCCCTCGCGCAGGGCCTTGGTCTTCATGCCTTGCAGGTCCGAGCCGGCGCCGGGTTCGGTCATGGCCAGCGCGCCGACCATGTCGCCCGAAACCATCTTGGGCAGCCAGCGCTTCTTTTGTTCCTCGCTACCATAGGCCAAGAGGTAATGCGCCACGATCCCGGAGTGGATCGGGTTGCCCCAGCTTGCGAGATTGGCGCGGGATTGCTCGATGCAGATCACCGCCTCGTGGCCGAAATCACCGCCCGCGCCGCCGTATTCCTCGGGGATCGAGGGGCAGAGCAGGCCCAGCGCGCCGGCCTGCTGCCAGATCTCGCGGTCCATTATGCCGGCCTTGCGCCAGCGCTCGAAATGCGGGCCCCATTCCTCGGTGATGAACTTGGCCGTCATCTCGGTGAGCATTTCGTGCTCTTCGGTCATCCATGCGGACATGAGGGGCCTCCCTAGCGTTTGCGGGCGTCGAGTTCGGAATTGAAGATGCGCAGACGGTGACCGAACGTGTCCTCGTCGATCACGCTGTCGAAATTCTCGAAGAGGAAGGACAGCGCCTCGCCTTCGTCGAGTCCCGCTTCCTGCGCGAATTTTCGCAGGCGGCGATAGCCGTCCTCGGTCATCGCGGCGTTGAAGCGGCGGGTCAGGCGAAAGCGTTTCGGCATGATGTCCTCCCAGTCATCGTGGCGGGCGCAGGGTGGGTTTGAAACCCACCCTACAGGGTTCAGAATGCCTCGGCTTCAAGCTCCATTACCGGCTCGGCGCCGGACTCGATGCGCGCCAGGTGCATGCCCGTAGCGGGCAGGCGGCGTTTCATGTAGAAGCGGCCCGTGGCGATCTTGGTCTTGTAGAAGGCCGTGTCGCCTTCGCCCGCTTCGATCGCCGCGTGCGCGGCCTTGGCCATCTGCGCCCACATCAGGCCCAGGCAGACATGCCCGAAAAGGTGCATGAAGTCATACGATCCCGACAGCGCGGCATTGGGGTTCTTCATGCCGTTCTGCATGAAGAACATGCCGGCCTGTTGCAGGTGCTTGGAGCTTTCCTTGAGCGGGTCGAGGAAATCGGACTTCAGCGCCGGATGGCCCTCGTTTTCCTTGATGAACGCCTTGACCATGTCGAAGAAGGCCATGACGTGCTTGCCGCCGTCCTGCGCCAGCTTGCGGCCCACCAGATCGAGCGCCTGGACGCCGTTGGCGCCTTCGTAGATCATGGCGATCCGGGCGTCGCGGGCGAACTGGGACATGCCCCATTCCTCGATATAGCCGTGGCCGCCATAGACCTGCTGGGCGAGGATCGTCATGTCAAAGCCCTCGTCGGTCAAAAAGCCCTTGATGATCGGGGTCAGCAGGCTGACCATCCCTTCGGCGGCGGCGTCATTGCCGCGATGTGACTGGTCGATCATCTGGCTGCCCCACAGAAGGAACGCGCGGGCGCCTTCGACAAAGCTTTTCTGGTCCAAGAGCGCGCGGCGGATATCCGGATGCACGATCAGCGGGTCAGCCGGGCCATCGGGGTTCTTGACGCCGGTCACGTCGCGGCCTTGCAGACGGTCCTTGGCGTATGCCAGCGCGTTCTGGTAGGCGACATCGGCCTGGGCCAGGCCCTGCATGCCGACGCCGATTCGGGCCTCGTTCATCATGGTGAACATGGCGCGCATGCCCTTGTGCTCTTCACCCAGCAGGTAGCCCGTCGCCTCGTCATAGTTCATGACGCAGGTCGAGTTGCCGTGGATGCCCATCTTCTCCTCGATCTTGCCGCAGGCGACGCCGTTGCGTTCGCCCAGCGAGCCGTCGTCCTTGACGATGAACTTCGGCACGATGAAGAGGCTGACGCCCTTGATACCCTCGGGGCCGCCGGGGATCTTGGCCAGCACCAAGTGGATGATGTTGTCGGCCATGTCGTGCTCGCCCGACGAGATGAAGATCTTCTGGCCGGTGATCTTGTAGCTGCCGTCACCCTGCGGTTCCGCCTTGGTGCGCATGAGCCCAAGGTCGGTGCCGCAATGCGGCTCGGTCAGGTTCATCGTGCCGGTCCAGTCGCAGGACGCCATCTTGGGCAGGTAGGTCGCTTTCTGATCCTCGGACCCATGGGCCAGGATTGCCGAGGCCGCGCCGTGTGTGAGGCCCTGGTACATGGTGAAGGCCTGGTTCGCGGCCGAGAACATCTCGCCCACCGCGGTGCCCAGGATATAGGGCATGTTCTGCCCGCCGAATTCCTCGGGCAGGTCGAGCGCCGTCCAGCCACCCTCGCGCACCTGGTCGAAGGCCGCCTTGAAGCCGGTGGGCGTGCGGACGACGCCGTTTTCCAGCTTGCAGCCCTCGGTGTCGCCCACGACGTTGAGCGGGGCCAGAACCTCGGACGCGATCTTGCCGGCCTCTTCCAGCACGGCGCCGGTGAAATCACGATCCAGTTCGGCATAGCCGGGGGTGTCGGTGGTGCTGACCTTCAGGACATCGTGCAGAATGAACTGCATGTCCTTGGTGGGCGGGGTGTAGCTCGGCATGTGGTGGTCTCCCTAAAACATCACAGTGTCGGGCCGGGGATCATTCCGCGGCTTTCGGTGTCTGGCGGAGCGAGGAGATCATCCTCTCGCCCCATTTCATCTGGTCGCGCAGCTCGTCGATGGCGGCGGTCAGTTCGTCGCGCTGGCGTTCAAGCTCTTCCAGCCGGTCCTTGGCGATCTCGTAAGTCGTCTCCAGCTGCGTCAGCTGCTGGTCGCCACGGTCGTAAAGGTTCAGAAGCTGGCGGATTTCCTCGAGGCTGAAACCGAAGCGCTTGCCGCGCAGGATCAGCTTGAGCCGGGCGCGGTCGCTCTTGGTGAACAGTCGCTTCTGACCTTCCCGGCGGGGGAAGAGCAGCTCTTTCGCCTCGTAGAAACGCAGGGTCCGCGGCGTCACGTTGAACGCGTCGCACATCTCGCGAATTGTCATCGTTTCGTCGGTCATGTCGCTTTCCATAAATCTGATCAACTGGCCGGAACATGTGAGGCGATGCGTACCGGTACAACACGTTGCCCGGTTTACGTAACCGCTACGTAACGTCACTTTGCGCTTTACGTAAGATCAGGCAAGGTCAACCGGCGAGCGGCGCAATTTATGTGCGGAATTAATCTGAAATTGCCGGCGCGGGAGGCTCTAGCCAAGCGACTTTTCGGTCGAATCGCGGGCCTCTTTCAGCTCGGCGATGGACTGCTCCAGCTGTTCCTTCTGGCTGCGCAATTCCTCGAGTTGGCGGTCGGCAAGGTCGATCCAGGTGCGCAACTGGGCGTCGGTCCCTTTTTCCTCGTAGATCTCGAGCCACTGGCGGATATCCTCGAGGGCAAAGCCCCAGCGACGACCGCGCAAGATCAGGGTCATGCGGGCCACTTCGCGGGGACCGTAATAGCGGGAACGCCCCTCGCGGTCGGGGCTGAGCAATTCGATGTATTCGTAGTACCGAAGCGTGCGCGGGGTCACGTCGAACCTGGCGCACATCTCCTTGAATGACAGGCGTTGCTCTGACATTACGGGTCCTCCTCACGTCTACTTAAGAGACATAGGTCGGATCGCGCAACAGGCACCCTTGCGGCGCATCTGGATTAGAGACCATAAAGAGGCGACCAAGCCGCAGGACGTTTCATGACCAACAACAACAAGATCGCCGCGCAATTCATGGGCGCGATACCGCACGCCAAGGCGATGGGGATGGAGATCACCCATGTGGGCGACGGCGTGGCCGAGATGAAGATGGACTATGCCGAGCACCTCGTCGGCGACCCGGAATCCGGCGTGATCCACGGCGGGGCGGTGTCGGCGCTGATGGATACGTGCTGTGGCGCCGCGGTGATGAGCCACCCGGACTCGCCCGGGGCCACCGCGACGATCGACCTGCGCATCGACTACATGCGGCCGGCCAAGCCCGGCCAGGCGATCCGGGCGCGGGCCGAGTGCTACCATATCACCCGTTCGGTCGCCTTCGTTCGGGCGCAGACGCTGGACGACGATGCCGACCGGCCCGTGGCACAGGCCACCGGCACCTTTACCGTGGCGGACAAGACATGAGCCGCGCGCGTCCCGAACCCGTTCAGGTGATCAAGCAACGCCGCGACGCGGCCCTGCGCGCGCTGGTCGAAGGTGTGCCCTATATCCGGTTCATGGGGATCGAGTTCGACCGGCGCGGCGACGAGTTGACCGGGCTAATGCCCTTCGACGAAAAGCTGATCGGCAATCCGCTCTTGCCGGCGCTGCATGGTGGGGCGACGGCGGCCTTCCTCGAGGTGACGTCGATCATCACACTGAGTTGGGCAATGCTGTGGGACGAGATGGAG
This sequence comes from Roseovarius sp. MMSF_3350, assembly GCF_030733425.1. Lineage (GTDB taxonomy): Bacteria > Pseudomonadota > Alphaproteobacteria > Rhodobacterales > Rhodobacteraceae > Roseovarius. The sequence continues at coordinate 107,574 of NZ_JASHIZ010000003.1, read as the reverse complement.
TCCGGCGAACTGGCGGTCGAGGCGTTCGAGGCCGGTGACGTGCCCCGCCTGCCCAAGACAATTGATTTCACCGTGGATTACCTGCGCTCGGGCCTGCCGCGAGACGCCTATGCCCGCGCCGTGGTCACCCGCTCGGGGCGGCGCTATGCCTCGGTCCGCGCCGAGGCGTGGCAGGACAACCGCGCGCGCCCCTTCGCGCAGGCCACGGGGCACTTTCTGATGCCGCGCCGCGATGGCTGAGACCCCGGCGGAGGTCACGCACAGACGCGTCCTGAACATCGCCATACCGATCGTGCTATCGAACGCAACCGTGCCGATCCTCGGCGCGGTCGACACCGGCGTGGTCGGACAAATGGGCGAGGCGGTCCCGATCGGGGCGGTCGGTATCGGGGCGATCATCCTTACCGGGGTCTACTGGATATTCGGCTTTCTGCGCATGGGTACGACCGGCCTGACCAGTCAGGCCCACGGGGCCGGGCGTTCCGCCGAGGTGGCCGCCATGTTGACCCGGTCGGTGATGATCGGGCTGGCGGGCGGCATCGGTGTCATCGCTTTGCAATTGCCGCTCTTCTCCGGCGCATTCCTCGTGTCTCCGGCCAGTGCGGAGGTGGAGGCGCTGGCACTGGAGTACATGGCGATCCGTGTCTGGAGCGCACCGGCACTCATCGCGCTATACGGAGTGACCGGCTGGCTGATCGCGCTGGAGCGGACCCGCGCGGTGCTGGTGCTGCAGGTGGTGATGAACGGCGTGAACATCCTGTTGGACCTGTGGTTCGTGCTGGGGTTGGACCTTGGCGTGGCCGGTGTGGCATGGGCCACCTTCATTGCCGAGTGGTCGGGCCTCATCCTTGGCCTGTGGCTGTGCCGCGACGTCTGGGGCATGCCCGCGTGGCGCGATTGGGGCCGGGTGTTCGACAGGGTGCAACTCGCGCGCATGATGGCGGTCAATCGCGATATTCTACTACGTTCGCTGATGCTTCAGGCGATATTTATCTCGTTCCTGCTGCTCGGCGGCGGTTTCGGGGATGTCACTCTCGCGGCCAACCAGGTGCTATTGCAGTTCCTGAACATTTCAGCCCACGCGCTCGACGGTTTCGCCTTTGCCGCCGAGGCGCTTGTCGGGCAGGCCTTCGGACAGGGCAGCGTCGCGCGGCTGCGCCGGGGGGCGCTCCTGACGAGCATCTGGGCGATGGCCATCGTGGTGCTGATGGCGCTTGCCTTTGCGCTGTGGGGCGGGGCGATCATCGACCTGATGGCCAAGGCGCCGGAGGTGCAGGCCGAGGCGCGCGCTTTTCTGGTCTATGTCTGTATCGCGCCGGTGGTCGGCGTCGCGCCGTTCATGCTGGATGGCATCTTCATCGGTGCGACGCGGGCCGGGGACATGCGCAACATGATGGCGCTTAGCCTGATCCTCTATGTCCTGGCAGCAATGGTCCTTGTGCCGTGGCTGGGCAACCACGGGCTGTGGCTGGCGTTATTGATCAGCTTCGTTGCGCGGGGCGCGACGCTGTGGTTTCGGTATCCGGCGCTGGAAGCCTCCGTTGCCCGGACCGGGCACACCGGGGGTGCCGCCGCGCGCTAGGAATTTGATCAAATAATATTTCACGGCTGGAAAGCCCTTAATGTCGCGGCGATTGTTCGATCCGAAACCAAACACAGGAGTCACCGACATGTCTAATCCGCCGATCCGTGTTGCCATCAACGGTTTCGGTCGTATCGGCCGGACGCTGCTGCGGATCCTGCTGCGTGATGCCCGGGATTTCGAGCTGGTTGCGATCAACGATATCGAGCCGTTGAGCACCTGTGCCTACCTCTTTCAGTACGACAGTGTTTTCGGACCGTGGCCGGAGGAGGTTGGCTTTGCAGAGTCGACGCTGATCGTGGGCGGGCGGCACATTCCTTTCCATGCCGAGGCGGACCTGCGCCGTCTGGATCTGAAAGGCGTGGACATCGTGCTGGAATGCACCGGCATGGGTGGCAAGCGCGCCGTGGCCGAGCGCGGCCTCGAGGCCGGAGCGCGGAAGGTTCTGATCTCCGGCCCCTCGCCGGAGGCGGACGTGACGCTAGTCATGGGCGCGAACGAAGGCGAGCTGGGCGAGCACCGGATCGTCTCGAACGCCTCCTGCACGACCAACGCTCTGGCCCCGCTGGCGCGCCTTCTGGACGAGGCGCTCGGGCTGGTCAGTGGCCAGATGACGACGGTGCACTGCTATACTGGCAGCCAGCCCACGGTGGACAAGCCCCGCGCCGCGCCCGAGCGCAGCCGCGCCGCGGCCCTCTCGATGGTGCCGACGACGACCAGCGCGCAGGATCAGACCGGGCTTGTCCTGCCGCATCTGAAAGGCCGGATCGAGGCCCGGGCAATCCGCGTGCCCACGGCCAGCGTGTCGTGCATCGACCTGACGGTGCAGACGCGCGAGAGGGTGGACGCGGCGGCGGTGAATACGGTGCTGCAGGGCGCGGTGCGGCCCGGCGGCGTGTTCGGCTGGACCGAGCAACCGCTGGTCAGCTCGGACCTGCGGGGGCGGCCGGAATCGCTCGTCCTCGTCGGCCCCGAGACCAGCGTGTCGACCGGCGGGTTGCTGCGGGTCTTCGGCTGGTATGACAACGAGTGGGGCTTTTCCTGCCGAATGCTCGATATGGCGCGGCTGATGGCGGGCCGGTAAATAGATTATTCGTACGAATAATCAGTCGTCGAGCGGGTCGATCAGGTCAGGACCGGAGGCGCGGTTGGAATTGACCTTCGGGTCAACGCGGTAGAAGTTCAGCGCGTCGTCCGGTGCCGCGGTCATCAGCGTGGCCGCACCGTGGCCTGCCTCGCCCAGCCAGAGCGGCCAATCCTTTTCGGCCAGGATCACCGGCATCCGGTGATGGATCTGCTGCATCGGTTCGTTCGCCCCGGTGGTGACGATCGCGCAGGTGACCATAGGTTCATCGCCCTTGTCCCACGACTGGTAGACGCCCGCGAACGCCAGTGCGTCGCCCCGGGCCGGGTGGATGAACCAGGGCAGGCGGTTGCCGTCCTCGTCCTTGGTCCATTCGTAAAATCCGCTGGCCGGGATCAGGCAGCGCCGCTCGCGCGCCGCCGCCCGGAATGCGGGCTTTTCCGCGATGGTCTCGGCCCGGGCGTTGATCAGTAACGGGCCGTCAGCGGGATTCTTGTACCAGTGCGGGATGAAACCCCAGCGCATCGACCCAAGCTGCCGGTCGGTGCCATCGGAGGTCACCACATGCACATCATTGGTCGGACAGACGTTGTAATTGGGAACCGCTGGCAAATCGTTAACGGGCCGCGCGGCAAAGAGCCGGGCCATGGCGTCCTGCGGCAGGGTGACGGCGAAACGTCCGCACATCGGCCTATCTCAGCACGTTCGAGTAGACCAGCATTCCCCAGGGCAGGAGCGCCTTTTCCACCTGGCTCCAATGCCCGCCGAAGGTGATCGGGTCCATTCCGGCATGCCCTGCGATCTCCTGCAGGCTGCGGCGGCCATCGATGGCGGCCAGCAGGGGGGCGGTCTGTCGAGGCAGGCTGAGCGCGTCCCTGATGCCGTCCGTGTCGAGTGCAGGCGTCTGCCCCTGGGCCACGGCGCGGGCCAGCTGCGCGGCATGCAGCCCCTTGATGTGCGGCACGAGCGTGCGCGTCTTGCCAGAGGCCACGGGTCGCGGCGTGTCGGTGGCATAGCCCGTGTGGGTGCGGATCGTGCCGTTGAGTTTCTCGGCCACGGCCATAGCCGCGACCGGGTCCATCCCCGCAGGCACCGGCGCCAAACGAGCGAGGTCATAGAGGATCGGAACGGTGAAGCCCGCAAAGGACCAGCCGGTGCGGTCGAGCGTGTCGGTCAGCGATTGCACGTCATAGGCGCGGTCGGTGCTGTGCAGCAGCAGGTCGTAAAACCCCGCGTCGCCGCTCTTGTGATCGTTGAGATTGGTGTTGGACTTGAAGGGGTGGCCCGCCGGCAAGCGCTCGACGACCTGGCGCGCGGCCTTCAGCCGGTCCTTCGGGGACATGTCTTCGTAAAGGGCGGTGAAGGCTTCCTGCAAGGGATAGACACCGGAGCGGCCATAGGGGGCGTAGACCATGAAGCCTATGCCACCGCCGGGGGCGAGGGCCTGGCGCAGCGCGGTGAAGCCGGCGTCCGGGTCGGGCAGATGATGCAGTACGCCGCAGCAGTCGATGTAGTCGAAGGGACCATGGTCCGGCGCGTCCAGCAGGCTGCCTGTGACGAAGGTGATGTTCTTCAGCCCGCGCGTCCTTGCCCGTGCCTCCGCCACCTTCCGTGAAGCGGCGGAGAGATCGATATAGGTCGCCTGATACGGCTTGCCATATTGCGTCAGAAGCGCCGTCAGCTGGATGAGGCCGTCGCCCGTGCCACCACCGGCCACGAAGATACGCAGCGGCTGCGACCAGTCCCGCTGACCGCCGAAGACGTAATGGTCGATCTCCTGCGGCAGCGACGGCGAGCCCAGGATAAGCCGCTTTTTCTCGTCCCTCGGATCCCGCTCGGGATAGGGATAGGCCTCGTACTGGTCGCGCACCTTGTTCATGGCGCCTTTATGCCGCGTGGCATCGGTATTGCATAGCCCGTGCGGACCGTGGCGGGGGCTATTGCCCCGCCTGCCGGATTCGCCCGTCCGTCATGGGCGAGACGGGCGAGTTCTGTGCCAGGTACTCGGCCAGGACATCGGCCACGTCGGGCCCGAAATCATAGGCATCGGCGGCGTCGCGCAGCATGGAATACCCGTCGCCGCCGTTGCGCAGATAGTCGTTGGACACGGCAAGATAATCGCGTTCGAGATCAAGGGGTTCGCCGCCCACGGTCACTTCCGTGACGCGCGATCCGGGCTCGGCGGACGGGTCGAAGACGAAGCTCATGCCGGCGACCTGCGGGAAGCGGCCCGCGCCTTCTCCGACCTGGCTGACGCCGTTTTCCAGAGCCTCCTTCAGCGTGGCTCCGTCGATGCGGAAGGTCGAAAGCGTATTCTGGAAGGGCAGCACTGTCAGCACCTCGCCCATCGTGACGGCGCCGGCATCTATCGAGGCGCGTACGCCGCCGCCATTCATCAGGGCGATCTGCACGCCCTGGTCGGCCACGCGGGCCAGCATCGCCTCGGCCACGGCATTGCCCATGGCGCATTCCCCGGCGCGGCAGGCGTCGCGGTCGCCGTTGATGGCATCGGTTGCTTCGGCCACGACCTTGTTGCGGATCTCATCCAGCGGCTTGGCGGCTTCCTGAATGCGCGAGACAACCTCGGCATCCTCGGACACGGCGGCGTCCATGATCAACGGGTTGCCGGTGGCTGACGTGACCTCGCCTGCGTCGTTGAACACCACGTCGAGACGACCCAGGAACTTGCCATAGGCATAGGCCTGCACGATGGCCGTATTGCCCACCATCGTGGGGTATGGGCCGGCGGCGTCGGGGTCGTCATTGGCAAGATAGGTATTGGAATGGCCGCCCACGATCACGTCGACGCCCGTCGTGGCCTCGGCCACGCGCTGGTCCACCCCGTACCCTGAATGCGACAGCACGATGATCTTGTTGATGCCCTGTTCGGTCAGCCTGTCGACCTCGTGCTGGACGGCATCGACGGGATCGGTGAAGATGACGTTCGGGCCGGGGCTGGCCAGCTCGTCGGTGTCCTGGGGGGTAAGGCCGATGAGGCCGATCTTTTCGCCGCCGCGTTCGATAACGGTGGACTTTTGAACTACGTCCTTCAGCAGCGCCTCGCGGCTGATATCGGCGTTGGACATCAGCACGGGAAACTCGACCGCGTCCATGAAGCCGCGCAGCACCTCGGGGCCGTCATCGAACTCGTGGTTGCCCACGGTCATGGCGTCGTATCCCAGGCGGTTCATCATTTCGGCGGCCAGCTTGCCCTTGTAATAATTGTAGAACAGCGTGCCCTGAAACTGATCCCCGCCGTCGAACAGCACCGGGTTGGGAGCGTCGGCGCGGGCCTGTTCGATCGCGGTGGCCAGACGCGCGGAGCCGCCGAAGCATTCGCCGGCGTCGTTGTCCTCGGGGGCGCAGGTGGAGTTGTATTTGCTGATCGGCTCGAACCGGGCGTGAAAATCGTTGGTGTGCAATATGTTGAGCGTATAGTCGGCCTGAGCGGCGGTGGCGGACAGGATGCCGGAGAGGGCAAGGGAAATGAATCGCATGAGCGTGTCTCCTGAGGGAATGCAGGCAGAGTGCGGCATGGTTGGCGATGCGTCAAAGGCAATCTGCTTGACCGGGCGCATGTGGCGGGGCATCACCAAGACATGCTGATCTACAAGATTTTCCGGGCAGACGAGTGGGCCGCGCTGCGGTCCGAAAAGGAAACGCGCGGCGCGCCGGTGGATGTGGCGGACGGTTACATTCATTTCTCGACGCCGATGCAGGCGCCGGAGACGGCGGCGAAGCATTTCGAGGGTGAGGACGACCTGGTGCTGGTGGCGGTCGAGACCGACCGGCTGGGCGAGGACCTGGCTTGGGAGACATCCCGTGGCGGCGACAAATTTCCCCATCTTTACAGGGTTCTGCGGCTCGAGGATGTGGTCTGGGCCCAGCCCCTGCCGCTGGTCGATGGCACGCACCAGTTCCCGGTGGGCGCGGCATGACACTGGCCGACCGGATCGGGCTTGGCCTGATGCATCGGATGGACCCGGAGCGGGCGCACGGGCTGGCCTTGCAGGCGCTCAGGGCCGGGCTGGTGCCGCTGCCGGGGCTGGTCACGTCGGCGCGGTTGCGCTGCGAGGTGGCGGGACTGCGGTTGGCCAACCCGATCGGGCTGGCGGCGGGGTTCGACAAGAACGCGGTGGCGTTGTCGCCGCTCTCTCGGGCCGGGTTCGGGTTCATCGAGGCGGGAGCGGTGACACCGAAACCGCAGGCGGGCAACCCCAGACCAAGGCTGTTCCGGCTGGCCGAGGACCGAGCGGTGATCAACCGTTTCGGCTTTAACAACAAGGGTATGGAGGACGTGGTGCAGCGCCTTGCGACACGTCCCAGGGATGCGGTGATCGGGCTGAACCTTGGTGCCAACAAGGACAGCGTGGACCGCGCCGAGGATTTCGCCCGGGTGCTGGCGCGCTGCGGGCCGCATCTGGATTTCGCGACCGTCAATGTCTCCAGCCCCAACACCGAGAAGCTGCGCGACCTGCAAGGCGCCGAGGCGCTGGCAGCGCTGCTGAAAGGCGTGATGGAGGCGCGAAGCTGGTTGGAAAATCCGATCCCGATCTTTCTCAAAATCGCCCCGGATCTCAGTGACTTGGAACTGTCCGAGGTGGCCGATGTTGCGCAGGCGGGCGGTGTTGCGGCGGTCATCGCCACCAACACCACGCTGGACCGGAGCGGGCTACGAAGCCCGGTGAAGGATGAGGCAGGCGGGCTGTCGGGGGCGCCGCTGTTCGAGCGGTCGACGAAGGTGCTGGCGCGGCTGTCGCAGCTGACCGATGGGCGGATGCCGCTGATCGGTGTGGGCGGTGTCGGAACTGCCGAGCAGGCGCTGGAAAAAATCAGGGCCGGGGCGAGCGCGGTTCAGCTGTACTCGGCGATGGTTTATGAAGGGATCGGCCTGGTGGAGCGCATCGCTGGAGGGCTGGACAAGCTATTGGAAGAAAACGGTTTTTCGAATATCGGCGCGGCGATTGGCACGGGGAGGGACGCATGGCTTTGATCGAGATATGGCACAACCCGCGATGTTCGAAGTCGCGCCAGACGCTGGCCCTGCTGGAGGAGCGGGACCTTGAGGTGAAGGTGCGCCGCTATCTTGAAGACGCGCCGGACGTGGCTGAGTTGCGTAACGCGCTGGCGCTGTTGGATATTCCCGCCAAGGACCTGATCCGCCGAGGAGAATCCCGTTTCAAGGAGCTGGGATTGCCGCTGGACAGCCCGGAAGAGACCTTGCTGGCCGCGATGGCGGCGCATCCGATCCTGATCGAGCGGCCGATCGTGTTCGCGCGGGAGAAGGCGGCGATCGGTCGGCCGCCGGAGGCCGTGCTGGACATCCTATAGCGGGCGTTTCAAATCGAAGGTTAATGGGCGCGATGTGGCCTGAAACGGCACGTCGGTATCGCGTCGGTATTCGGGGTGTGCGGCGACGGTGCCGTTTTCGCGGAGAATGCGGCCTACCGGACCGCGCGTTGCGCAACGCCGCGACGGGGCCCGCCGCGCGTGAAAAAGGCGCCTCCGCCCGGGGGCGGGAGGCGCCTCGATCCGTGGATCCTGCCCGGAGGTGCCGGGCAGGATGATCTTGTCCGATCAGAAGCGGAACGTGCCGCGCAGTTGAACCGTCGTCGGCTCGACATCGGCGTTGGAGCCGTTGAAATTGTCGAACTCGTGGTAGAGCAGTTCGCCACCGAGCGAGAAGCTGTCGGTGACCATCGTTTCGTAGCCTGCGCCGACGAAGTAGCCATCGTCGTCGCCGAGGTTGTCCGTGAACGCCTTGGCATAGCCGCCGGTGCCGTAGATCAGACCGTTGCCAAGCTTGTAGCCGGCACGCAGCTTGGCGCGGAAGATGTTTTCCAGGTCGACCTGCGGGTTCGGCGCGGTCGAGACTTCGGCCTCGGTGAAGTCGTAGTCGAGGCTGCTGCCCAGCACGAAGTTGCCGAAGTCGTAGTCGTAGCCGACGAACAGGCCGCCGATGACAGTGTCGTCCCCACCGGAGATGTTGGAGTCGAGGTTGTTGTAGCCCAGTTGCACACCGCCGTAGAGACCGGTCCAGTTGGGGGTCGCGGCGACAGGCGGCGGCGGCGGGGTGACGATATCGTCGGCGGGCGGCGTGAGGTTGCCTGCGAACGCGGGCGCGGCGCCGAGGGCGAAGGCGGCTGCGAGAAGAGTGGTTGCTCGGTGCATACTGTTATCCTTTCAGGACCATTTACTTGCGGTTGGGAGACGGAACGCGGGGCGTGCGCCTTTGTCTCGGGCATATGGCGTGGAACGCCCACCGGGCAAGAAAAGGTGCCGGATTGGCTTGTCTGGCGCGCGTTATTTTCAAGGGCGATGCGCGGGGGATACACCTTTGGCGGAAATCCGCTTTTTTTGACTCGCCTCAAAGAAATGATGGAACTTTACGAACTTTGGTGTATTTCACAAAGTTAGGCCCGGGCCGGCGAAATGCCGCCCCGGGCCAATGTCCTGACAGAGACTCGAACGGTGCCTAGAAGCGGAATGTGCCGCGCACCTGGAGCGTCGTCGCTTCGACGTCGGTGGCGGTGCCATTGTAGTTGTCGAACTCGTGATAAAGCAGTTCGCCACCCATCGAGAAGTTCTGGGTGATCATGTGCTCGTAGCCGCCGCCGATGAAGTAGCCGTCATCGCTGCCGAGGTTGTCGGTGTCGGCCTGGGCGTAACCGCCGGTGGCATAGAGCAGGCCATCGCCCAGCTTGTAGCCGCCGCGGACCTTGGCGCGGAACACGTTTTCAAGCGTCGCGGCATTGTTGGCCACGCCGATATCGGCGAAGTCGTAGTCAAGGCCGCCACCCAGCACGAACGTGCCGAAATCATAGTCGTAACCCGCGGTCAGACCGCCGATCACGCCGTCGTCGCCGCCTGACACATTGGTGTCGACATCACCGTAGCCGAGCTGGACACCACCATAGGCACCGGTCCAGTTAGGGCCGAAATTGGTGGGCGCCGGAGCCGGTTGCGGCGCGGCGACGATGGTGTCCTCGACCGGAGCCGAGGTGTTGCCTGCGAATGCGGGGACGGCGCCCAGAGCGAGGGCGCTGGCGAGGATCGAAGTTGCTCGTTTCATCATGCTTTCCTTTCGGCATGTCTGTTTCGTTCCGCAGCGCGTCTTTTCGGCGCTGTGTGACGGCAGATATGCCTTGGCGTGAAGCTGCGACAAGGGGGGGAGGCCGACACGCGCGATCACGTCGGTGTGAGGTGCGGTCAGGTGCCGAAATACAGCGGATCATCGGCGGGAACCTGCTGAAATCCCGACAGGATTCAAGGTTTGAAAGCAAGAACCTGCCGGTCACGCGGCAAGCTCTGTTCGCCGGTGATCGACGGTGTGTGCATAAATGAAGAGTGAGGGTCAGAGTACGCCGATATCCGCCAGCGCGGCGCTGAGACCCGCGGGCAACGCGTCTTCGTCCTGACGGTTTTTCGGCAGGTCGGCGGGCGCGTCCGCGGCGGCGAGGTAGCGCCAGCCCTGGAACGGGCGCTTGCGGGCGGTGGTGGTGCGGATGATGTCCGGCTCCAGCACGATACCGCAGCGGCGGATGCCGTCGGCGCGGGTGACCTCGTCGAGCCGAATGATCCGCTGCCGGCACTGGATCAGGCCCTGGATCACCCAGTAGATCGAGCCGCCCTCGAGCAACTCGGTCTCGCGCCGGGGCCACATGCGGGTGACGTGGCGCGGCAATCCGTCGGGGCCCTGCGCCTGCTTGCCGGATTGCCAGGCGATGAGGCTTTCGACGGTTTCCGAGCCGACCGAGAGCTTGACGAGATGTATTTTCGGGTCTGTCACGACTGCCCCCATTTCCACCCGGCATATCCTATGGTCGGGGCGGGGGAATTCAAGCGGGTGCGACCTTGTGGTGTGCCGTTGGCACGCAGGGGTGACTGCGTTCGGGCCACGCAGGCCTTGGGGGCGGGGCCCCCAAACCCCCTTTGTATGGGGGACCAGTCCCCCAAACCCCCTGGGATATTTTCGGCCAGAGGAAAGGGCTGCAGGGTGGTAGAAGATAGTTCGGAGGATTGACCCGAACGGCTACAACGACTAGTGTGCTACGTCTCGCTCGCCACTATCGCTGCCCGAAAACACTAGACAAAACAGGTCCCCGCATGACTCGATTCGCCGCTCCTATCGCCGGGGCCATCTGGGATATGAAGTACCGCCTGAAAGAGGCGGACGGCACGCCGGTGGATGGCACGGTGGAGGACAGCTGGCGGCGGATCGCGCGGGCGGTGGCGGCTGTCGAGGCCGAGCCGGACATCTGGGAAGAGCGGTTCTATCACGCGCTGGAGGATTTCCGGTTCCTGCCGGCCGGGCGGATCACCGCGGGGGCCGGGACGGGCCGGGCGGTGACGCTGTTCAACTGTTTCGTCATGGGCACGATCCCCGACAACATGAACGGCATCTTCGACGGATTGCGCGAGGCGGCGCTGACCATGCAGCAGGGTGGTGGCATCGGGTATGATTTCTCGACAATCCGGCCGAAGGGCGCGTTGGTCGAGGGCGTGGCCGCCGATGCCAGCGGGCCGCTCAGCTTCATGGACGTGTGGGACGCGATGTGCCGGACAATCATGAGTGCCGGCAGCCGGCGCGGGGCGATGATGGCGACGATGCGGTGCGATCACCCGGATGTCGAGGAGTTCATCGGGGTGAAGGGCGATGCGGCGCGGCTGCGGATGTTCAACCTGAGCGTGCTGGTGACGGACGATTTCATGGAGGCCGTCAAGGCGGACGGGCCATGGGACCTGGTGTTCAGCGACAAGGTCTACAAGACGGTGCAGGCGCGCGACTTGTGGAACCGGATCATGCGGGCGACCTATGATTTCGCCGAGCCGGGCGTGATCTTCATCGACCGGATCAACAAGGCCAACAACCTGCATTATGCCGAGACGATCGCGGCGACGAACCCCTGTGGCGAGCAGCCGTTGCCGCCTTACGGCGCGTGCCTGCTGGGGTCGATCAACCTGGCGCGGCTGGTGACGGAGCCGTTCGAGGCGGGGGCGGGCATCGACGAGGGCGCGCTGGCCGAGCTGGTGGGCACGGCGGTGCGGATGATGGACAACGTGGTGGACGCATCGAAATTTCCGCTGCCCGAGCAGCGCGCCGAGGCGCAGGCCAAGCGGCGGATCGGGCTGGGGGTCACGGGGCTGGCCGATGCGCTCTTGATGTGCGGGCTGCGTTACGGCGACGACGACGCGGCGGCGCAGTGCGAGGCGTGGATGAAGGCGATCGCGCGGGCGGCGTACCTGGCGTCGGTGGACCTGGCCAAGGAGAAGGGGGCGTTTCCGCTGTTCGAGGCGGAACCCTATTTGCAGAGCGGCATGATGCAGGCGATGGACGAGGATGTGCGCGCGGCGGTGGCCGAGCACGGGATCCGCAACGCGCTGTTGACCAGTGTTGCGCCCACCGGGACGATCAGCCTTTATGCGGGGAATGTCAGCAGCGGCATCGAGCCGGTCTTTGCCTATTCCTATACCCGCAAGGTGTTGCAGAAGGATGGCAGCCGCACCGAGGAAGAGGTGGTGGATTACGCCGTGCAGATGTGGCGCGAGACGAAAGGCGACGCGGAACTGCCGGACTATTTCGTCAATGCCCAGACGCTGGAACCGCAGGCACATGTGAAAATGCAGGCGGCGGCGCAGAAATGGGTCGACAGTAGTATCTCCAAGACGATCAATGTGCCTGCCGATATCGGGTTCGAGGCGTTCAAGGAAGTCTACATGCAGGCCTGGGACACGGGCTGCAAGGGATGCACCACGTACCGGCCCAACGACATCACCGGCAGCGTGCTGAGCGTGGAATCCGAGGACAAGGTGCCGATGCCCGTGGAGGGTGGCGAGGTTGTCTATATGTCCGAGCCGCTGGACCGGCCGACGGAGCTGGAGGGTGCGACTTACAAGCTCAAGTGGCCCGACAGCAGCCATGCGATCTACGTGACCGTGAACGATATCGTGCTGGACGGGCGGCGGCGGCCCTTCGAGGTGTTCATCAACTCCAAGAACATGGAGCATTTCGCCTGGACCGTGGCGCTGACGCGGATGATCAGTGCGGTGTTCCGGCGGGGCGGCGACGTGAGTTTCGTGGTCGAGGAACTGAAGGCGGTGTTCGATCCGCGCGGCGGGGCGTGGATGAACGGGAAATACATCCCCTCGATGCTGGCCGCGATCGGCGGCGTGCTGGAGAGCCACATGATCAATATCGGCTTTCTCGAAGGCGAGGGGCTGGGCCTGAAGGAGGACCCGACGGCCAATGTGGTGAACCTTGACGCGCCGCGGGGTCCGGCCTGCCCGGCCTGCGGAAGCTATGACATGCGCAAGGTCGAGGGCTGCCTGACCTGCGCGTCCTGCGGGCACTCCAAATGCGCGTGAGGCGGGCAGCGGGTTAACGGCTGTTCCGATGTTCTGACTACCAATTAATGGCCACCGGCGGGCTTGAAATGTCCATTTTGCAAGCGAAAAAGGTCAATCGGGCGTAGGCGCTGGATCTTCTGGTTTTTCTACGGTTTCTCGCGCGAACGAGGGTTCGAGTCGGACCAGATGGGTTTGGGAAGTGAAAACACGCAACAGAAGCGCTACTGGGAATTTTTCTTGGGTTTGGTCTGGGCCGATAGCGCGCCTGGACTTTTGCGCAACTGTCACCGTTCACCGGTTCACCGAGGTGAGTGCGTCAGTCATTGTCTCGAAGTCATGGGATGAGGCGATAGGCAACATTGGAACGACGACCCACGTAACGGGGCGCAAAAAAGGGCGGCTTTCGCCGCCCTTCTTCGAGAACCATTTGGTTTTTCATGCCGATCGCCAGTGGCGCAGGGCAACTTCGACTCGCGCCTACGCCCGAATGGCTTCGTGTTTCGAGTCATGCCCGTCGCAGAACTGGTAACCGTAAGTGTCTTCGCAGGTATTTTTGATCATTCCGACCGATCCGCGTGTAGGGCCGGTTCACCCAGACGTGGACACGAGACAGGCTGTGCTTCTCAATGAGCCTTAGCGTAACTTCACAGACATCCTGCTCCATCCCGATTTCGTCAGGATAGACGCTCAGGCGGCGCTTGCACGCCACCTGAAGGACACGGCCGAGTTTCACTCGGTTCGAGGGAACCGCGCGAGGAGTTCGCTGACGCGCGCGCCGTGCCAGAGGGTCATGCCTGAGGCTGGCAGACCCCGTTCGTGACCGATCCGGTCGAGCGACGACGGTGGCTGGTCGGCCAGGATGCGCCGGATGTCGCGCAGCGCGGCCTCGACGACATCGGCGTTCGGGATCGGCGCACCGAAGGCGCCATGCAGGTCACAGAGCGCCGCGAACCCGCTCGGATCATCGAGCGCATCCAGCAGGTCGCAGAGGCTCGCGCCGTGACGGCGGAGGTGCTGCTCCGCAGTGTAAGCCGCGCCGAGACGGGCCTCGGCGGTGTCGGTGGTGGTGGTGTTGAGGGTGGTGGAATTGAGCATGATGTTCTCGCTTCATGCAGTGTCGGAATCGGTGGTGTGCCTGGTTCATCGGCGTCATGTTCCGTCGCAGGGAGAAGGTGGACGTTGGCAGGTTCCTTTCGGTTGTTCTCAATGACTGGACTTCTGTGCTGGTGATGAGAACATTGGTCGATCATCCGGACGACGAAGAAGAAAACTGCCCGGCGCATGATTTTTTTTGTCGCGCCGCATCGGCGAAGACGTTCCACGATGGTGCAAGGCTGAGTATCGGACCTTGCATTCGTCCGAGGGCATGACGCCGGCCGTGCAAACCGCGCGTGGCCGGCGCCGCAGGTCAGGCCGCGTCCCGCGACGGGAGAGCAAGCGCCACGGCATCCCGCTCGTCGTCCAGCTCTCCGATTTCGACCAGCAGGTCATACAGTCGGTCGGTGAGAAGACAGAGCTCTTCCACTTCCGGGCTCGCGGGATCGAGAAGGCTCCAAGGTGATAGGTCCGGGTCGAGACTATCGCTGACCAGATCGAAAGACAGCAGCCGGTGCAGATCGACGAGCCTGCGCCGCGTCGCCCGGTCGAGACGCGACGCTTCGCGCAAGCCGGTAATCAAACGCAGGACGCGGGCCGTTCCGGCCTCGCCGTCGATTAGCCCCGCGGCGTTGCACAGAGCCGATCCGTGCTTGTCGAAATGCGCCCGTGCGGCAGCGAGTTGCAGGTCTGCGGACAGGGCAATTGTGGGTAGGTTACGCAGCATAGTGGTCCTCCTTTTGCGCGTCTGCCGTTCGTGGCAGCATCAAGCCCGTCCGCATGTTGTTTCTCCGAGATGATCCTCCTTTTGCTGCGTCGGCTGAATGGTCGTTGTTTCGGCGTTGATATGGAGATTGGCCAATCGCCGCCGGCACGAAGCAAAAACTTCAGTTTTGTTCGGCACTGCGGGGAATCTCGCTTTCAGGGTCGTCAATCGGCCCCATGATGCCGAATGCGGACTCCTGGCCGTGGGACCGGTTACCACAAAGATTTTTTGATCCCTGGCGAGAAAATGCTTCTGGCTGGAATCAATCATCCCATCTCTTCGGTATGACGGACCGGCATGGAGATGCCGTTGAGGACCGCGCGACGAGCGACGAGAAAGGAGGCAGGGCAAGATCCAGATGGTCTGGGCGCTCGTGAACATTGTTGTGCACCACTGAAGACGCAGCGCGCTGCGGGGACATGATCACTCCTCAGAGCTGGTGGTATCCGCGTGAGCGGAAGCGACAACGTGCATCCGAAGCGAAGTTCCATTTCGTCTGTCAGAGAAGTCCGTCCCAGGCGGTCTTCGAAGTCCCGGCCACCGACGGGAATCTTCCACGGGCGCGGTGGCGCCCGTTCTATTTGACCAGAAGGAGCATGCTGACCCCGACATCAGGATCCCAGAATACAACATCACATGATGGTGCCGGATTGCCCTTGGTGATGTGGTCCAGGATTGTCGGCGCACGCAGCGCCGCGACGGGTTTGCCCGGAATAGTCCTCGCCGTCCCCGCCCAGGCGGACGGCTTGGCTCGGCGTGCTATCTCGGAAGCTGGCGCCGCTCGAGCGCTTCGTCATCGCCATCGGATTTCATTGCGTCGGCGATGAGATGGTTCACCGTCGCTTCGAAATACGCCGTTGACTCGCGGTAGAGTGCGCGGAACTCGGTTGCGACCGTGCGCCCGAAGCTGATTTGCCGCGTCCGGACAATGAGGGGGGTGCGCCGCTGCCGAGGATAGCGATAGGGTCGCACCATATGCTTGCGGCAGAGCGCCACGAAGATGCGCACCGACCACACATCCGGCAAGGAATACTGCAACTCGATGTCCGGGTGCGCGTGGTCCACGACGCCGGGAGCCAGCACTACGCCAGCCTAAGTTTCTTTGAGCACTGGATGTCGACACGCCGAGGTTGCCTCGAGTAGAGGTAGCCGCCCCGACTGTCGAACTATCGAGAACGGCCCATTCCTGCCATTCATAAACTTTGCGACGAACGTCCGGTATAGGCCAATGCTAAGGGGCGCATCTCTGACCACTTTTCTGAAACGCTATAGAGCAGCTATATAAAGTCGCGGGGCTCGGTCGTGTGCATCCCGACCAGCCGTGGCAGCGGCATGGACCGTATAGAGTGGTCCAGCGATCGCTGCGAAGGTCGAGCCGGGGATGCGGTAGAGCGACGTGGTTTCCGGAATGACTTTGGAGAGACCACGCCCGATATGCTGGCTGGTGACATCAGCTTGTAAACGATCACCGCCGCCATCAGGCCGCAAAACTATGTCGCGTTATGCACGATTGTTGGGAGAACCACATTTGTTGCAAGCTGGTCTTAATCCTCACGCCGATCAGTACCGCATTTGCCAACTGATGATTCTCCCATCTTCAACTGTCATCAGGAAATCGGCTGCACTGCTGTAGCCGTCATCGTTGCGATACTGCCCCGTGACCACCACTGCGTTGCCATCGCCGGCCAGTTCCGCTCCGTCCACACGTCCATGCGGTTCTATGATGTCAGAGGCCAGCCAGGCGCGGAAATCCTCACCGGTTTTGGGGCTTCTATCGCCGTAGGTATGGCTCGCATCTTCTGCAAAAACAGTGCGGATGCGATAAGCGTCATTCACCTCCATAGCTGCGAGGAGTTCGCTGACCACCGTTTCGGGTGGGGTCAGGTCGTCGGCGACTGCAAGGCCAGGAGCGAACACGAGGACGGCGGTGGCCATAACGATCTGTCTGCGGGTCGGCATGGTGTTGTCCTTTCGGTTAGAGGTAATGAGATCAGGCACTGCCCGGGGTATGCATCCCGACCAGCCGTGACAGCAGCAGGACGGTATAGAGCGTACCGGCGATCGCCTCGAACGCCGCCATGGATTGCGCGACGTGGCCGACCGGCAGCACGTCGCCGTAGCCGAGGGTCGTGAGAGTCACGTAGCTGTAATAGAGTAGCTGCTGCCATCCGACCTCACCACCGGTAGCCGAGGTAAAGGCGCTGGGGTCGAACCAGAAGATCAGCCCATAGATTGCCGCAAAGATCGAGCCGAGGATGAGGTAGAGCGCTGTAGCAGCCAGGATGACTTCTGTGAATACCTCGCGCCGGGTGAACGTGTAGCGCGTCAGCACGATCAGGATCACGAGGTGATGCGCGATTGAGGTCAGGTAGACTGCCAACGCAGCCGCGGAAGAGGGCGAGTAGGAATTGACGATCCCGGCCGCGAAGACGGCGAGCGAGGTCAGCGTCGCCAAGAAGCGCATCGCGCGATCCGCCGTCAGAGCCCAGATACCGGCCCAGAACATTCCTGCGTAAAACCCATAGAACAGCGCCGGCCAGACGCCGCCCCAGGTGCTGAGAGGATAGATCAGGTTGTGGACGATCACCGCCGCCATAAGGGCGCCTGTCTTGGCGACCTCCGACAGGGCGGGCATGGGCCTGTCGTCAGCGGAGGCGATCACGACGGCGTCCCGACCTTCAGCCCGCTGCGGTCCGGGTTCACCGCGGCCACCGCCAGCCCGGCCAGCAGCATCCCCAGGCCCAGCACGATGCCGGAGGCATGGGTCTCATGCACGAACCAGCCGATCAGCGGCATTGCCGCGAAAGGCAAGGCGTAGGTCCAAGGGATTTTCCGGCCGAGGCCCAGGCGGAACAGCGTGTTGCCGGTCATGAAGATCATCGGCCCGGCGCAGGCGATCAAGATGGACGGAAGATGAACCGCATCGGTGGGGTGCGCGACGATGATCTCGATGGCGACCGCCACCACGATGGCCCCGCAAACCATGATCCCGTGGGCGTAGGCGAGGCTCGCGCGGCCGAGTTTGGTGTGATCTCCGGAAGAGTGGAACGCCTCCTCGCCCGCTTCGCCGGAATGCACGAAGTAGAGCCACCACATCGAGACGATAAGCGCGAAGCCGATAGCTGCCGTCAGAAAGAGGGGCACGGAGAGATCGGCATCGACCATGGTATGTCCCAGCAGGAGAATGCTTTCGCCCAGCGCGATGATGAAGATGAGCTGGTTGCGTTCCAGCAGATGCAGGCCCTTCAAGGTCCATGTTTCCATCGGGGTCTGCCCGTGGCCCGGCACATGGTAGCCTGCGTAGGGTCCCGCGTAGTCGATCAGCACCGCGACGATCCAAAGAGGCAGGCGCAAAGGCTCAATCAGCGCGCCGGCGATCCAGAAGACACCCGAGAGAACCGACCACATGCCGAGCTGCCAGTAGTTCTGTCCCATCCGTGTGCCGCGCATCACGGCGGCCATATAGAACGCACGGATCAGCGCCATGGCGACATAAGCCAGCGCGAAAAGCCATGCCCGGTATTCGAAGGCATAGTGGATCGCCACCGCCATCATGAGCGCGCAGGCCATCAGCACCAGCATGAGAATCCGTCCCGCCGTCTTGTCCGGATCGATCCAGTTCGCGGCCCATGCCGTATAGTTCCAAGCCCACCAGACGCCCGCGAAGAGCGTCGCCGCCTCCAGCGCGCCCAGCCAGGTCTGATGCTCCAGCAGGTAATGCGAGAGTTGGATGATCGTGAACACATAGACCAGATCGAAGAACAACTCGACTGTCGTGACTTTCAGATGCGTTCCGCCTTCCCTCTCACGGAGCGCCGATGACGGAGCGAAGCGGTCAAGAAAAGGTGTTGTCATTGAGAGTCTCCTAATGGGCTGGTGTGACGCAAAATCACCCCTGAAACCCGCCGTTTCTTAGAAAGTCGGTCTCTGTTGGTCGGGCCGCGCGACCGAGTATCGCGTTGCGGTGCGGAAAGCGCCCGAACCGTGCAATGATTTTCCGGTGGCGACGGGCCCGATCGAGACCGCCCGGCAGAAACCTGCGATGCAACTCGACCGATTGCTCCTGATCCGCAATATTCTCGGAATGGGCGAAGGGTAGAAGGCAGAAAAGCTGCAATTCTTCCGGCACCTTCTCGACAAACTCGTGATCGACCATGCGACGGGCGATCCGACGCGCCTCGGCGTCGTGCGCATACATCTGCGCCTTCCCGCGAAACGCATTTCGCGGATACTGATCGAGAAGGATCAGCAACGCGAGACATCCATTCGGTGTCTCTTCCCAGCCGCCGAGCGCGCCCGACGCCGCCTGCTGATGCAACGAACCAAACTGCCTGGTAAGCCGGCGGTCGAATATCGGATCGTGGGAAAACCAGTGATTGCGGGATCGGCTCCAGAAGGTCAACACGTCTGAAATCGTCCGCGGCTGAGCTCTCGCAAAGGTCATGTGCGTTTCCGCCTTGCCAGAAATATCGCAGCGAGGGCCGGACCGCCGAAGACCGGCAGAAAAACCAGCGCTTCTTCCATGACCGTGTAACCCGCGTGTGTCACACCGATCCACATGTTAATCGCACTGACGATCAGCCAAACCACAAGATAGGCAGGAAGCAGGTCGCGCAGGGAAGACCGCGAGATGCGCGAAACCAGCCAGAAGACCGCCAGAAGGGCCAAGCCGCAGAAGATAAGCGTAAGTATATGCATGAGGTTATACTATCCGGCAAAGGGGGCCAGCAGTTTCTCGATGTCCTTTTCCACATAAGGCGGAAACACATCGAGCAGTTGATCAACGGGCGAAACCAGCATGGATTTGAGGTTGCTGAGCGCATCGAACCCGGCTTTGCCATAATATTTTCCCATGCCGGAACTACCAACACCGCCGAATGGCAGGCTGTCTACCCAGCAATGCAGGTTCGTCATGTTGACGCAACCGCCGCCGAAGGAAACCGAATGGATGAACCGTTCGGCCACCGCCCGATCCCGGCTGAAGACATAGGCGGCGAGCGGTTTGTCGAGCGTCTTGATTCTGCCGACGACGTCAGCGAGATCGCGATAGCGCAGGATCGGCAATACCGGTCCGAAGATCTCCTGCTGCATGGCCGGGTCGCTCCACCCAGCGGGATAGAGCAGCGTCGGCTCGACATAGCGGTCTGCCTTGCTGTGCCGACCACCCAGGACAATCTGATCTTCGACGATGTAGGACGCCACGCGCTCGGCATCTTTTTCGCTTATCATCCGCGCGAAATCCGGGCTCTTCTTCGGATCATCGCCATACATCCTGCGGATCGAGGCCTTCACTTTCTCGACGAAGGCATCTGCGACATCTTCATGCACGCAGACATAGCCGGGCGCGATGCACCATTGCCCGGAAATTGCGTTTTGGCCCCAGGCGATGTAGTCGGCCGCGCGTTCCAGATCGGCGCTGGTGTCTACCAGCGTCGGGTTCTGCCCGCCAAGTTCGAGGATCACCGGCGTCAGATGTTCAGCGGCGGCGCGCATCACCACCTTCCCAACCTTTGAAGAGCCGGTGAAGAAGATGAAATCAAATGGCAATTCCAGAAGTGCGGAAATCTCGTCCCGCCCGCCGGTGACGACTGCCACGTCACGCGGGTCGAAATACTTTGGCACGAGCTCGGCAAACAACCTGGCCGTGGCGGGGGTGGTGTTGGCAGGCTTTAGCATGACCGGGTTACCCGCCGCCAGGGCCGCGATGGCAGGATCGAGCAGCAGCAGGATAGGCGCGTTGAAGGGTCCGATCACAAGTGTCACACCAAAGGGCTCGCGGTGGATCACGCCCTCATGCCCGGTCTCGGCCAGCCCTGCGGGCAACGCGACCGGCTCGGGGGCCATCAGATCGTCCAGGTTGTCGCGGTAGTAATTGATGTTGCCCATCGGCACGACGATCTCGAATTCCTGCTCGAAGGGCGGCTTTCCGAAATCCTTGTAGAGCGCGTCGGTCCAGCGTTCGCGGTTGTCGAGCAACATCCTCTCCAACTTTTCCAGTTGGTCCAGACGCCAAGCTTTCGTCTTGCTGCGGTCGCTCTGGAACGCGTCATTCTGCAAGTCGAAAATGTCTTGAAACGGATTGCTCATCGCAACTTCCTCTCGCAATCGAAGGGGACCGGCTGACATGAACGCCCGCCGGTCCAAACAGGATCAATCGTTACTTGGTGGTGTAGCCGCCGTTGATCAGGATCGTCTGACCAGTCATCCACCAGCCCTCGGTCACGATAAAACGGACCCACGGTGCGATATCCTCGATGTCGGTCAGGCCCTTGGTCGAATAGTCGGACAAGGCAGTCATCATCTTGTGAAAGGCGATGGTATCGTCGTTTTCCTGACCATAGAAGAATGGGGTATCCATTGGGCCCGGCCCGATGGCGTTGACCGAAATGCCGCGTTCGCCGAACTCCTTGGCCGCCGCGCGGGTGTAATGCTCGACCGGCGCCTTGCCGCCACCATAGGTCGAATAACCCGGTGCAAAGGCCCCCAGAAGCGAGGTCACGATCGTCAGAAGCGCGCCTTCATCTTCAAGATGCTTCCCGGCCTGCTTGATGAAGAAATAGGCCGACTTGTTGTTCACAGCCGACATCTGGTCGAACTCCTCTTCGGAGGTTTCGGCAATAGGTTTGCGCAGCACTTGACCCACGGTGTTGATGGCGATGTCGATGCTGCCGAGGCCAGCCTTGGCATCTTCGAAGAGCTTGGCATTGGCCGCGTCTGTTGTCAGGTCGCCCTTGAGGATGGCGGCTTTGGCACCGGCGGCTTCGACGGCCTTTGCGGTGGCCTCTGCGTCGTTCCGGCTGTTGTCGCCGTGATGGTGGATGGCGACGCCTTTGGCCCCACGCTCCGCGAGGTCGCGCGAAATCAAACCGCCGAGGTTCTTGGCCCCACCGGTGATAAGGATGTTTTTGCCCTCAATGCATGTTCTGGACATTAGTTGTTCCCTTTCTGTTGTTATGCGAAGCCATTTCTCGGCCTGCTTACAGACAGAATAACCGCAGGAAAGGTTCGGATAATCCGACGAATCTTGACATCACTCGTCAGTCTGGCCGAACAATGGGGTCATGGATCGTATCCGGCAGATGGAAGTCTTCATCCAAGTCATGGAGAGCGGGAACTTCACCCGCGCGGCGGACGCGCTTGGGATGCCGCGCTCGACTGTCTCGACCGTGATTCAGGCATTGGAAGATCGGGTTGGCACCCAACTTCTCCGCCGATCAACCCGCCAAATGATGCCAACCGACGAAGGCCAGCGGTTCCTGCGCACAGCGCGCGAGATTGTCGATGCTGTTCAGGACACCGACCAGATGTTCAGAGGGGACGCGGCCCGGTTCAGGGGAAAGCTGCGGGTAGATATGCCCAGCCGGATCGGCCGTCGTATTGTGATCCCCGCACTGCCTGCGCTGCTCGATGAGAACCCCGAACTGGAAATCGAGGTCAGCACGACCGATCGTAAGATCGATCTGATCTCGGAGGGGATCGACTGTTTGATCCGCGTCGGCACCCTGCATGATGCTGACATCATTTGCCGCACGCTTGGTGATCTGAGAATCATTACCTGTGCAAGCCCCGGCTATCTCGAACGCCATGGGACACCGCAGACTGCCTCAGACCTGTCTGGACACTGGATGGTGAACTACGGGCCCAGACTGTCAGCTGAGCCGCCAACCTTTTGCTATGAGGGCAAGAATGGCCTGATCGATCTGCAAATGCGCAGCCGCGTGGCGGTCAACAACGCCGAAAGTTACATCGCCGCGGCGCGCGCAGGGTTAGGTCTGATCCAGCTTCCTGCCTATGACGTGCGTTATCTGCTGAAACGCGAAGCTCTGGTGCAGGTATTGCCCAAGCTGGCCCCGCCGCCCATGCAACTTTCCTTGCTTTACGCCGAACGTCGCAACGTGCCAGCGCGGATCATTGCGTTCCGAGAGTGGGTGCAGGGATTGTTTCGAAGGAAAGATGTAATTTGAGGATGTATCTGGTCTTCCAGAAAACAAGCTGACCTCCCGCAAGCGCAGCCAATGTGAGCCATGTTTTACAACTCGGACCTTCGCGCAGAACGCAGCGAAGGTCCCCTTCCCGCCCGACATGTCGGACCGTCGCGAACGGCCCTCTTCGGACATTCACGAGGTTGGCCATCGCTGCGCCGCAGCTCCCCCGAACCGGCCCTTCGTGGCAACGTGCAGCATCGTCTTCCGACCCGAGGTCCGCAGTACGGACCAAGATGCCCTTCGATCTGCTTCAGAAATAGTCTGCATTTGTGCAATTTCCGGATGTGAATGACAGGCCATGCATAGCTTGAACACATGTCACACTGAGCACCTTGACGAGGCTCATATATCTGACCGATCCTACATGGGTGCGAGCATTCCGAGGCAAGCGCACCGTGTACCTCGGAGTGTGAAGAAGCGGTAGCGTCGCCATTTCTTGATCGGGTCTTGAGCGAGCCTTGACAGGCTTCAGTGATAAATTTCAAAGGAAAACTTCATGCATGCGCGCATCTTTTCAAATCTAACGCTCTGCCTCGGCCTCGTGGTAGCATCGGTGTCTAACGCGGATGCCTGTACACGTGTCGTCTATCTGGGGCCGGAGGAACGCATCCTCACCGGTCGCACCATGGACTGGAAGCTTCCCATCATAAGCAACCTTTGGTCCTTTCCGCGCGGCATCAAACGGAATGGGTGACCGAAAGTGTCTTCGCAGGTATTTTTGATCATTCCGGCCGTTCTGCGCGTGGGGCCGGTTAACCAAGACGTGGACACGAGACAGGCTGTGCTTCTCGATGAGCCACAGCGTAACGTCACAGATACCCTATTGAACCCAAAAGAGTTTTGTTCGGTTCTCGTTCGCTATGTTGTTGACGTCTACCATCGCCCGCCGCACAGCGGGCTGAAATGGACCTTATAAGCTTGGAGAATGGACAAGTCGATGGCCGCAAGGCCGGGAACTGCCTTGTGAGATCGAGGAGATCTCGGCTTATCTGGATGCGTCGTGGCCGGGCGCCAGCGGCGGTGTCACATTCACGTTATGAATCTTCCGTATCAAACAGGTGGAAACGTTTTCACATGGAAGAATCGCGTGAGCCAGAGGCAGAAGATCACCATCAAGGACGTCGCGCGGGAGGCCGGCTGCGGTATTGCGACGGCCAGCCGGGTGCTCAACCGATCCGGGCCCGCCAGCGCCGAGGTGCGCGATCGCGTGGAGAGGGCCGCGCGCGATCTGGGGTTTTCCTTCAGCGCCATCGGGCGGGCCTTGCAAAGCAGCCGAAGCATGACGATCGGGTGCCTCGTGCCCTCGCTTGCCAATCCGGTCTTTGCCGAAGCGGTCCAGGGTGTGCAGGAGGCGCTTTCGGGCACCGGGTATCAGCTTCTGATCGCAAGCTCGAACTATGACGGGGAGGCCGACAACGACGCCATCGCGACCCTTCTGGCGAAAGAGGTCGACGGCCTGATCGTCACCATGGTCGCGCCGGAAAAGAGCGTGGCGCTGAAGCGGGCGTGCCAGCATGGCGTTCCCTTGTCGCTCATGTTCCATGACCCGATAGATGGCCTGCCCAGTGCTCATGTGGACAATTTCGAAGCCGCACGGGAGGTCGCCCGCCGTTTCTCAGAGCTGGGCCACAGGCGCACGGGCTTTTTGGCGCTGCGGTTCTCCACCTCGGACCGGTCGCGCAACCGCTATGCGGGCTTTCACGCCGAGTGCCGCGCGCGGGGCATGCCGGACCCGGCGCTCATCGAGCTGAGCGAGGCGGAGGCCAACACGCCCAGGCTTCTGGCTGAGATCCTCTCTACGCTCGATGGGCTGAGCGCAGTCTTCGCGTCGAACGATTTCCTGGCCATCGCGGTGCAGAAGGCCGCGCGGCTGATGGGCAAGATCGTGCCGCAGGACCTGTCGGTGGTGGGGTTCGACGGCATCGAGATCGGACGCCTGCTCGACGTGCCGCTGGCGACGATCGAGACCGCGCCCGACGCCATGGGCCGTCAGGCCGCGCGCACCTTGCTGGACCTGATGCAAGGGGAGGCCTGTATCCAGCAGCCGCCCTTGCCCTTCAATTTCCGCGCGGGGGGCACGCTTGCGCCGCCCCGGACGGAAAGCCGCGACGACGACCAGGGTGCGACCTGGCCGCCGTCCGTTCACTCGCTCAAGACCGAACTCAAACAAGGATGAACCCATGAAACTTACCGTTCTTTCGGCGCTTCTCGCAACCGCGATCGCCGCGCCCGCGCTGGCCGAGGATGCGATCTGCTACAACTGTCCCCCGCAATGGGCGGACTGGGCCTCGATGCTGGAGGCGATCGACGAAAAGCTCGACATCCAGATGCCGCATGACAACAAGAACTCGGGCCAGACCCTGAGCCAGCTTCTGGCGGAACGGGCAAGCCCGGTGGCCGACGTGGCCTATTACGGCGTCACCACCGGCATCAAGGCCGGAACCGAGGGTGTGGTGGAGCCCTACAAGCCGGAAGGCTTCGACGAGATCCCGGAAGGTCTGAAGGACCCCGAGGGCAACTGGTTCGCCATCCACTACGGCACGCTTGGCCTGTTCGTGAATGTCGACGCGCTGGCCGGGGCGCCGGTGCCGCAGTGCTGGGCCGACCTGACCAAGCCGGAGTATCGCGGCATGGTGGGCTATCTCGATCCGTCCTCGGCCTTCGTCGGCTATGCCGGTGCCGTGGCCGTGAATCTGGCCAACGGCGGCGATCTGGGCAGTTTCGACCCGGCCATCGAGTATTTCAACGCGCTGGCCGAGAACGACCCGATCGTGCCGAAACAGACGTCCTACGCCCGCGTGGTGTCGGGCGAGATTCCGATCCTGTTCGACTACGACTTCAACGCCTATCGCGGCAAATACGAAGAGGACGGCAATTTCGAGTTCGTGCTGCCCTGCGAAGGATCGGTACGCGTGCCTTACGTCATGAGCCTCGTGGCCGATGCGCCGAACCCGGATGCCGGCAAGCGGGTGCTGGATTTCATCCTGTCGGACGAGGGCCAGGCGATCTGGACCAATGCCTATCTTCAGCCGGCACGCCCGGTCGATCTGCCCGCCGAGGTGGCCGAGAAGTTCCTGCCGGCCTCCGATTACGAGCGGGCCGTGGCGGTGGACTATGCCGAGATGGAGCGCGCCCAGGCGGCCTTTGGCGAACGCTACCTGAACGAAGTCGAGTAACCCCGAGACGCCGGGCAGGCACGCGCCTGCCCGGCACCTCCCCCGGATCGGAGCCGAGAATGTCCCAGAGGCACTTCATATTCCTCTGCCTGCTGCCCCTCGTCATCTTCACGCTGGCCTTTCTGGCGATCCCGCTGGCGCGGCTGATCCTCGCCTCGGGCGAAAGCGAGGCGGGCTGGGCGATCTACCTTCAGATCCTGCAGACCCCGCGCTACCTGTCGACGCTGGTCCAGACGGTCGTCGTCTCGATTGCCGTTACGGTGGCGGCGCTGGCGATCTCGACCACGGCGGGGCTGTACCTCGTGCGCAACCGCTTCGTGGGGCGGAACACGCTGTTGTCGATCCTGACTTTGCCGCTGGCGTTTCCGGGCGTCGTGGTGGGTTTCATGATCATCCTGCTGGGCGGGCGGCAGGGGCTCGTGAACCAGCTTTTGCCCGGTTACTGGGTCTTTGCCTATTCGATTTTCGGCCTGTTCTTGGGCTATCTGTATTTCTCGATCCCGCGGGTGCTGCTGACGGTCATGGCGGCGGCGGAAAAGATCGACCCGGCGCTTGAAGAGGCCGCGCGCACGCTCGGGGCGCCGCCCTGGCGCATCGTGACCGATGTGCTGCTGCCCGCGCTTGCGCCCGCGCTGATCGCGGCCGGGGCCATCGCCTTCGCCACCGCGATGGGGGCCTTCGGCACCGCCTTTACGCTTGCCACCGACATCGACGTCCTGCCGATGGTGATTTACACCGAGTTCACGCTGTCGGCGAACATCGCCATGGCCTCGGCCCTGTCGGTGGTGCTGGGGGTGGTGACATGGGCGATGCTGCTGATCGCGCGCAGCTTCTCCGGCGGCGCCGTCGCGGCGGGGGGCTGAGGCGATGCGACATGTCACCCGCCACCTCCCGCTGGCCGTCACGCTGCTGGCCTGCGCGTTCCTGCTGATCCCGATCATCCAGTCGATTTTGGCCGGGCTGACGGTGAACTATTTCCGTGGCCTGTCCTCGGGCCTGACGCTGAAATGGATCGGCCAGGTCTGGGAATTGTATTCCGACAGCATCTTCCTTTCGATCGGACTGGCGATGGCCTGTCTGGCCGTCACGCTCGTGCTAGGTGTGCCGGCCGCCTATGTGCTGGCGCGCAATCCCGGCCGGACCAGCCGCGTGCTGGAGGAGTTCATCTCGCTTCCCCTGGCAATCCCCGGCCTCGCGCTGGCGCTGGCGCTCCTGCAGCTCTACGGGACCGTTCAGGGGTTCCGCACCAGCTGGACCTTCATCCTCGTCGGGCATGTCCTCTACACCCTGCCCTTCATGGTTCGGTCGGTCCTGTCAGTGCTGGCCGCCATCGACCTGAAGACGCTGGAGGAAGGGGCGGCCTCCCTGGGGGCGAGCCCGGTGCGGCGGTTCATCGACATCGTCGTGCCGAACGCCATGCCCGGCATCCTTGCCGGTGCGCTGACCGTGGTGACGCTGTCGATCGGTGAATTCAACCTGACCTGGATGCTGCACACGCCATACCTGAAAACGCTGCCCGTGGGCCTTGCCGACAGCTACGCCTCGATGCGGCTCGAAGTCGCCTCGGCCTACACGCTGGTCTTCTTCGTGATGATCGTCCCGCTTTTGATGGCCATGCAATGGGCCAGCGCCCGCGCCCAAAGGATCACGCAATGACTTTGACACTCGGCAATATCGCCAAGACCTTTCCCTGCGGCACAAGGGCGCTGAGGCCCACCGACCTGGAGATCGAGCAGGGCGAGATCCTCTCGCTGCTGGGGCCCTCCGGCTGCGGCAAGTCCACCCTGCTGCGCATCATCGCGGGGCTGGAGACGCCGGACCCCGGCGCCTCCATCGTCTTCGACGGTGAGGATGTGACCCATCAATCGGTCGACCGCCGCAAGATCGGCATGGTGTTCCAATCCTACGCGCTGTTCCCCAACATGTCGGTGCGCGGCAACATCGGCTATGGGCTGAAGATGCAGAAGCTGCCACGGGCCGAGATCGCCGCGCGGGTGGAAGAGGTTATCGAGCTTTGCCGTCTGGAGCCTTACGCCGACCGCGCGATCACCGCCTTGTCCGGCGGCCAGCGTCAGCGCGTCGCACTGGCCCGCGCGATGGCGCCGCGTCCGCGGGTGCTGCTGCTGGACGAGCCGTTGTCGGCGCTGGACGCCGCGCTGCGGGGCCAGTTGCGCGACGAGCTGGCGCTGCTGCTGCGCGAGTTCGGGATCACGGCGATCTTCGTGACCCACGACCAGGACGAGGCGATGGCGATTGCGGACCGCGTGGCCGTGATGAGCCAGGGCGAGGTTGCCCAGATCGGCACGCCCGAAGCGCTCTACCGCAACCCCGCCACCGGCTTCGTGGCCCGGTTCGTCGGCGATGCGATGCCGCTGGAGGGGCACATCGAGCGCGAAACCCTGCATCTGCAGGGCGGCATGCTGGGCCTGCCCAGGGCGAGCGACGGCCAGCAGGTCCTGGTCCGGGCCGAGGATATCCGGATCGACCCGCAAGGCCCGATCGCGGCCCGGGTCGAGACGGTGACCTTTCTTGGCACGCATTATCGGATCGCCCTGTCCGGCGCGATGACCGGGCCTCTGTTCATGCTGCACGCGGGTTTCAGCGCACCGAAGCCGGGGGACAAGGTGCGTATCTCCATTCCGCCGGAGGCGTTGTTGGTTCTCCCGCTGGATACGGCCGCGTGATGCCCGGCTTTGTTCAGATTACCGACACCCATATCGTCACCCCCGGCAGGCTGGCCTATGGACGATCGGACACGGCCGATGCACTGCGCCGCGCGGTGGAAACGATCAACGCCAAGCTGCCGCTCTGGAGCGGGATCGACTGTGCCATCATCACCGGCGACCTGACCGATCACGGCACGCCCGAGGAATACGCGCATTTCCTCTCGATCATGGAAGGCCTCGCCTTGCCCTGGCATGCCGTCCCCGGCAACCACGATCAGCGCGCGCCGATGCGCGAGGCGTTGGCGGATGCGTTCTGGATGCCCCGCAAAGGCCCCGTTCAGTGGGTGCGGGATTTCGGCCCCTTCTCGGTGATCGGTCTCGACACGCTTCTGGAAGGCGCTCATCACGGTGCGCTTTGCGACGAGGGCATGGAATTTCTCGACACCGCGCTTTCCGCCATCGGCGACCAGTCGGCCGTCGTGGCCACGCACCACCCCTTCATGCACGCGGGCATTCCCGCGATGGACGCGGACAATCTGCGCAACGGCGCGGCGATGATGGCGCGGCTGGAGGCCCATCCTGGCCCGGTCCGCATGATATCCGGCCATGTCCACCGGGCGATGACCACCCAGATCGGACGCGTGACCTGCCAGATCGCGCCGGCGACCTGCCACGCGGTGCTGACCGATCACCGGTCGGTAGCCGACCCTCGCCTGATGCTGGAACCGGGCGCCGTCATGGTCCATCGCTGGCTCGACCGGCCCGTCCCGGGACTGGCCTCCGATGTCATCCCGACTGGCCTGTTCCCCGGCCCATGGCCGTTTCAGGACTGATCGAGTTCGGGACAAACGAACCCGAGCAAGATTGTTGCATGTTCGGTGGGTCCCGCCGGTCGCATGCCCAACAGGAAGGCGCGTGTTCTGGATGTGGCCCCGGCGCGACGGGCAGGTTCCG
Organism: Roseovarius sp. MMSF_3350; assembly: GCF_030733425.1. GTDB lineage: Bacteria > Pseudomonadota > Alphaproteobacteria > Rhodobacterales > Rhodobacteraceae > Roseovarius. The sequence continues at coordinate 77,919 of NZ_JASHIZ010000003.1, read as the reverse complement.
ATGGATGCGCTGGCCGCCGTGCTGCGTCAGACGTTCCGTATCCGGATGCGGCGTCCGGTCGCTGCAGGCTTGCCGGATGACCGTTTTCGAGTCTGAACGGAAAACCAGGTCACGAGCGAAATCGGTCCGACCAAGCATTCTGTTACTTGCGTTTTCCAAAATGATATAAGATAACACTGTGATGTTATAAGGTAGCATAAACTGTGCTGCTAAGGTTCGATATTGCGGACTGGCCCGGACTGAAAAATGAGACGTTCTGAAGACCCCTCGGAAAGAGACTGCTCCGAGATCGCACGTAAGGCAGGGACGCGGCCCGGGTTGCCGGGGGCGAGGCTTTCGGCGAGGCCGTTGCACGTCGGGTGCCGACACCCCAATCCCAAACCGTTCACCTCGTCCACTCGTCAACTGGTGCTTATATGAACACAGCCTTGCAACCCCGCCTTCCTGTCACCGTTCTTTCCGGGTTTCTCGGCGCCGGCAAGACGACATTGCTGAACCGCGTCCTGAACAATCGCGAAGGGCGGCGCGTCGCCGTGATCGTCAACGACATGTCCGAGGTGAACATCGACGCCGACCTCGTGCGGGCCGACAGCGCGCTTTCGCGCACCGACGAGACGCTGGTCGAAATGTCCAACGGCTGTATCTGCTGCACCCTGCGTGATGATCTGCTGAAGGAGGTGCGCAAGCTGGCCGGCGAACAGCGCTTTGACTACCTGCTGATCGAATCCACCGGCATTTCAGAGCCTTTGCCCGTCGCCGCCACCTTCGAGTTTCGCGATGAAGCGGGCGAGAGCCTGTCGGACGTGTCGCGTCTCGATACGATGGTGACGGTTGTCGACGCGGTGAACCTGCTGAAGGACTATGCCAGCCACGACTTTCTGAGCGACCGCGGCGAGACGATGGGGGAGGAGGACGAGCGCACGCTGGTTCACCTGCTGACCGACCAGATCGAGTTCGCCGATGTGGTGATCCTGAACAAGGTCAGCGATGCCGGGCCCGAGCGCACCGATGCCGCGCGCAAGATCATCCGCAGCCTGAACGCGGACGCTAGGATCATCGAGACAGATCACTCCGATGTCGCGGCGGCCGAGATCCTGGATACAGGCCTCTTTGATTTCGAAAAGGCGCATGAGCACCCTATGTGGGCCAAGGAGCTTTACGGCTTTGCGGACCATGTTCCGGAAACCGAGGAATACGGGGTCGCCTCCTTCGTCTATCGCGCGCGGCAGCCGTTCGAGCCGGAAAAGATCATGGCGGTGCTGAACGGCGACCTGCCGGGCGTCATCCGGGCCAAGGGACATTTCTGGATCGCCACGCGGCCCGACTGGGTGGCGGAATATTCGCTGGCCGGGGCGCTGTCTTCGGTCACGCCGCTGGGCCAATGGTGGGCCACGGTGCCCAAGGAGCGGCATCCCGACCACGCCGGCGCGCAGGAGTACCTGAGGGCGCACTGGCAGGAGCCGTGGGGCGACCGCCGGCAGGAGATCGTGTTCATCGGGGCAGGTATCGACTGGCCGGCGCTGAAGGCGCGGCTGGACGCGGCGCTGGTGCCCGCGACGGTGGCGCCGGGACCGGACAGCCTGCCCGATCTGCCCGATCCGTTCCCCGCGTGGCGGAGGGCGTCATGACCCTGCATCCGATTGTTCCAAAAGGCGCCGGGACGGGCGTGCTGAGCGTCAATGGCCCCGAGGACATGGGCGCGATCAGGCTGCCGGGAGTCGGTGGCGTGATCTGCCGGCGCAGGCTGCCCGAAACCGTGCTGCACTGGCTGGAGACGCTACCACCCGAAACATTGCCCGCGACCCGCGTCATCGTGCGACCCGGCGAGATTGCCTCGGCCGTCACCCTGGCCTGCGACGAGGCGGGGCTGCCCGACGCGCCCGAGCGTCGGATCCTCATCGACGATATCGCGGGACTGGCCGCCAGCTTTGCCGAGATGACACGTGCGCGGTGGCTGCGGCTGCGGCTGGACCCGATTGCCACCAATGCCTGTCGCCGGTTCCACATCGACAGGGTCACGGCTCGGCTGGTATGCACCTATCGCGGCGCCGGCACGCAATACGGTGTGGCGCGCGACGATGTGCCGGCCACCATCCATACGGTGCCGACCGGATCGCCTTTCGTCATGCGCGGCACGCTCTGGCCGGCGCAACCCGATCCGCACCTGCTGCACCGATCTCCGCCGATCGAGGGCACGGGCGATACCCGCCTGATGCTGGCGCTCGACCCGGTCACCGATCCGGACGCCGAGGCATGAGCCGCAACATCGCCACCAGCCTGCGCCGCCGGCGGCGCAGCGACCCGATGCGTGATTTCGATGCCCTGCCCCAGCCATTGCGCAACTGGATGCACCAGGCGGCGCTGGCGTGGTCGCCGGCCTCGTGCCGCCGCATCTGGCAAAAGGCGCGGGCCGAAGGTGAAGCGCCCGACACCATCCTTGCCCGGCTCGACCGGGCCGAGCGGATGACGCTGGCCCGCGACAGGCTGACCTGTGCGGCCAGCAACACAAAGACATGACAAGACCAAAGGACCGAAGACCATGAAACGCACCCTGTCCCTGATCGTTGCGGCACTGCTCGCCGCGACGTCACCCGCGCTGGCCGACGACACGCTCGATGTCGTCGCCCAATTCGAGATCCAGTCGCCGGAACCCTCGACCTCGGGCTATATCTTCACCCGCATGGGTGTCACCGAGACGCTGACAAATGCCGACCCAGAGGGTCAGTTGACGCCCGGGCTGGCCACCGACTGGAGCACATCCGACGACGGGCTGACCTGGACCTTCGCTCTGCGGGAGGGCGTGATGTTCCACGACGGTACCGAGATGACGCCGGAGGCCGCGGCCAACGCGCTGACCATCGCACAGGGCAAGCCCGGCCCGCTATCGGATGCGCCGGTCGAGGCGATCCAAGCAGGCGACGGTGTCGTGATGTTCACGTTGTCGGAGCCCTTTGCAGCGCTTCCGGCCTACCTTGCGCATTACAGCGCGCAGATCCTGGCGCCGGACGCCTACGGCCCGGATGGCGCGGGCGTCGAGATCATCGGCACGGGCCCCTACAAGGTGACCGAACTTGCGCCGCCGCTCAGCCTTAAGGCCGAGACCTTTGCCGAATACTGGGGCCCCGCGCCCAACGTGCCCAATGTCAGCTATGCCGCTGTCAGCCGGGTCGAAACCCGCGCGCTGATGGCCGAGTCCGGCGAGGCCGATTTCGTTTTCGGGCTGGACCCGGCCTCGGTCGCGCGGCTGGATGCGACCGAGGCGGCGACCGTCCATTCCGTCGCCATCCCGCGCACCTTGCTGTTAAAGGTTAACGCCGGGCATCCTTTCCTGACCGAGCCCGAGGCGCGGCAGGCCCTGTCACTGGCCATCGATCGCGAGGGCATCGCGAAGGCCGTTCTGCGCTACCCCGAAGGCGCCACGCAGTTGTTCCCGCCTGCGGTGGGAGAATGGCATGACGAGACGCTCGACCCGCTGGCCCATGATCCCGAAGCGGCCAAGGCGATGCTGGCCGACCTGGGATGGGAAGCGGGCGGCGACGGCATCCTGACGCGTGACGGCGAACGGTTTGCGCTGACGCTCACCACCTATCCCGACCGGCCCGAACTGCCGCTGGTCGCCTCGGTGCTGGAGCAGCAATTCCGGGCCATCGGCGTGGAACTGAGCATCAACACAACCAATTCCAGCGAAATCAGTTCGGGTCACGCCGACGGCTCGCTCGACCTTGGGCTGATCGCGCGGAACTTCGGCCTGATCCCCAACCCGGTGGGCACGGTGCTGTCAGATTACGCGCCGACCGGCGACTGGGGCGCCATGGGATGGCAGAACGACGAGATCGCGGAGCTGGCCCGAAGTGTCGGGCGCGGTGACGGTGGCGCGGATGCGCGTGCACGGATCGCCGAGATCCTGCAGGCCGAGCTGCCCATCATTCCGATCGCGTGGTACCGCCAGACGCTGGCCGTCGCAGAGGGTGTCGAGGGCACCGTCATCGACCCGTGGGAGCGGACTTTTGGGTTGCAGGACCTGAAGCTGGCACAATGAAGACACTGATCACACGCGGCATCCAGGCGGTGATGGTGGCGGTCCTGATCGGGGCCGCCACATTCGCCATGATGCGCAGCCTCCCGGGAGATGCGGCCTATCGCATCGCCGCCGGGCGCTATGGATACGACAACGTCAACACCGCCGCCGCCGACGCGGTGCGCGAAGAACTGGGGCTGGGCGGCCCTGCGCTGCCCGCCTTCCTGAACTGGCTGGGCGATCTCGCGCGGCTGGATTTCGGCACCTCGCTGGTGACCGGCAATCCCGTCATCGCCGAAATCGGCCACCAGTTGGGGGCCAGCCTCGCGCTGGCGGCGGTGGCGGTTTTGCTGTCGCTTCTGATCGGCCCGCCGCTGGGCATACTGGCGGGCCTGCGCCCGGGCGGCGTGCTGGACCGCGCCCTGCTGATCGTCTCGACGGGGCTGAAGGCGGTGCCGCAATTCCTGATGGCGCTGATCCTGATCCTGGTCCTTTCGGTCCAGTTGAAACTGCTGCCCGCAGCGGGCCATGGTGAAGCACGCCACTTCATCCTGCCCGCGCTGGCGCTGGCGCTGGGCCTTGCCGCCGTGAACGCGCGCATCGCACGGGACGCGATGGCAAGGGTGGGTGCCATGCCCTATTACGCCTTCGCCCAGTGGAAAGGCCTCAGCCGGCGACAGACCCTGATGCGCCACGGGCTGCGCAACGTGTCGGTGCCGCTGCTGACCTATCTCGGCCTGCAATTCGTGACGCTGGTCGAGGGTGTCGTGGTGGTCGAGGCGGTGTTCGGCTGGCCCGGGATCGGCCACGCCCTGGTGCATGCGATCTTTTCGCGGGACGTGCCGATGGTGCAGGGCACGGCGTTGGTTCTGGGCCTCAGCTTCGTCGTGATCAACGCGGTCATCGACCTTGTCACGCAACGGATCGATCCAAGGAGGGCCGCATGACCGATGCTGTTGCGATCCCGCGTCCCGCAGGACAGGCCGTGCGCCTTGCCGGCGCGACACTGGTGGCGACGGTGCTCGCCTTTGCCCTGATCGGCCCGATGATCGTGCCGGGCGACCCTTATGCGCAGTCGCTGATGCAGGCGCTGGGCGCGCCCGACGCGACCGCGCCGCTGGGCCATGACCACCTTGGCCGGTCGATCTTTCACCGGCTGGCCCATGCCCTGCGCCTGTCGCCCGTCATCGCCATCGCCGCGGTGCTGACCGCAGGGGGCGCGGGACTGGTGCTGGGCACGCTGGCGGCAGCACGGGGCGGCTGGATCGACCGGATCCTGACGATCCTGGCCGATGCGCTTCTGGCCTTGCCGGGGCTGCTTTTGGTGCTGATCGTGCTGGCGATCGTGCCGGGCACGGCGCTGGGGTTCTGGGCCGGGCTGTCGCTGGTCCTGTGGGTCGAGTTCTTTCGCCTGACGCGGGCCGCCACGCGCGACACGCTGGCCTCGCCCGCCGTCGAGGCGTCGCGCCTGCTGGGCTTCGGCCCGGTCTATGTCTTCCGCACGCATATCTGGCCCGAAATCGCGCCGATGATGCTGACCGCCGCCGCCTTTGGGACGGCAACGGCGATCATGGCCATCGCGGCGCTGGGCTTCGTGCATGTGGGAATGCGCGCCCCGACGCCGGAACTGGGCCTAATGATGGTCGAACTTCTTCCCTATTGGCGCGAGGCGCCGCTGGCGCTGCTGTCGCCGGTGGTGGCGACCTTCGTGCTGCTGCTTGGACTGACACTATTGGCCGGGAGCCGTGAGACATGACCCTGTTGCGTGCCGAGAACATCACCGTCTCCGAAGGCGACACCCCGATCCTGCACCCGGTGTCCCTGCATCTAGACCCCGGCGAGCCGCTGGTCGTGCTGGGCGAGACCGGATCGGGCAAGAGCTTGCTGGCACAGGCCATCATGGGCACATTGCCCAAGGATCTCTCGTCGAAAGGGCGCGTGGTTCTGGGTGAGCGTTTGCTTGACGCCGCGCGGCCCGCGGGATTCCGCCCGCTCTGGGGGCGCGAGATGGCGGTCCTGGCGCAGGAGCCGTGGCTGTCGCTCGACCCGCTGATGCGGGCCCGGGCGCAGGTGAGCGAGGCGCACCGGTTGGTGCGCGGGCTGGGCGCTGCCGAGGCGCGCGCGCAGGCGCAGAATGATCTCGCGCGGCTGGGCCTCGGCGGTGCCGAGGACCGGTATCCGCACGAGCTGTCGGGCGGCATGGCGCAGCGCGTGGCCATCGCTGCAGCGCGGGCGGGCGGTGCGCGAATCGTCATCGCCGACGAGCCGACCAAGGGGCTGGACGCCGCGCGCCGTGACGAGGTGGCCGACCTGCTGCTGGCGGAACTGGCGCAGGGCGGGGGGCTGTTGGTCATCACCCACGACCTTGCACTGGCGCGGCGGATCGGCGGGCGGATCGTCATCCTGCGCGACGGGAAGGTGGTGGAGGCTGGCGTGACGCGGTCCGTCATGGCCGCCCCTGCCAAGGATTACAGCCGCGAATTGATCGCCGCAGATCCCGAGACCTGGACCGCCCGGCGCAAGCCGCCTGCCGGCGCCGCCGTGCTGACCGCCACCGGCCTTGCGGCAGAGCGCGGCGGCAACCGGCTATTCTCGGAGATTTCCTTCGATCTCTGCGAAGGACGCATTCTTGGGGTCACTGGGCCCTCGGGTTGTGGCAAGTCCACGCTGGGCGATGTCGTTCTGGGTCTTGTGCGGCCTGTCGCAGGGCGGGTGGAACGGGCCGCGGGCCTTCCGCCGACCGCCTTTCAGAAGCTCTACCAGGATCCGGTCGCGGCCTTTCCGCGGCACCGGACGCTGGGGCGCACGCTGGCCGATGTGGCCCGCCGTCACGGTCAGACGCAAGATCGGATCAATGCTCTGATGCCGCGCCTCGGCCTTGCGCCGGTATTGCTGAACCGCAGGCCCGGCGCCGTCTCCGGCGGTGAGCTTCAGCGCCTCGCGCTGCTGCGCCTTCTGCTTGTCCGGCCCAGGTTCATCTTTGCCGACGAGCCGACCTCGCGCCTCGATCCGATCACGCAGAGACAAGTGATCAGCCTTCTCACCGAAACCGTCGAGCGTGAAGGATGCGGCCTGATGCTGGTCAGCCACGAAGCGGCGCTGGTCGGGGCGACGGCGGACCACGTCCTGTCGCTGGGCGCGGAGGGATCGCACACGGAAATGAACGGCCCGATCGTTGCAGGGGCATTGCGTTGACCCGCAAGACACGCGCGAACTATACGCGCATGTCATGCCGACTGGCTTCGGTACCACCTTGTCAGGTCTCCCTGTCGAGGCACTGCGCCGGCACTCGCTGGGGTCTCGAGGCGAACCATAGTTTTCTGCCCGTCGGGTGGGCCCCGGCGAAACGGGCTTGCTTGAGACTATCTGTGGTTTCCCGGATCCGCGACTTTGGCCCGTCCGCGCGTGAGGAAGAAGTCAGACTGCGGAAACCGGTGGAGCGCCATAGCTGATCCTCCAGGCACGATTGCGAAATCGGGCCGATAATCAGAAAAGTTGAATATCACCCTGCGACGCGGTGTCGTCCCGCTGCGGTCGCGCAGGAACGGGCAGGGCGGGATCCGTCATGCTCGACATGAAGCATTGCTGGACCCGACCCGAGACGGGCCAGAACCTGATCTTGCGGCCCCTCGTGCCGCCGAGGCAACTGCCCGTCACGCTGAAGCCTTCGTTTTCCATGTACCATTTGGCGAAGCTGGCATTCTTGGCCCCGATCTCGGAGCCGCCGTCGAACATCTTGGCGCCGCCGAAAAGCTTGACCTCGAGGCGACGGCGGTCCGCGCCCTTTTTCAGAAGGCCGTTGATCAGCAGTTCCATGGCATTCACGCCATAGCGCATGTTGTCGCCGCGATCGCTGTTCCCGCCTGGCAACAGGAAGTGGTTCATGCCGCCCACACCGGTCACCGCGTCCCACATGCAGGTGGCGATACACGAGCCGAGAATCGTGGTCATGACCTCGTCGCGCCGGGACGAGATCCGAGTTTCGCCCTGAAACAGCGGAATGAAGACGGCTCCTTCGACCGGGCCGGGGGCCTGACCGCGCAGGCCGGCCCGGACCGGCTGCGCTCCGCCGCGGCTGTCGGGACGTGTCATTCTGCCTCCTGGCGCCGCGGTGGGGCGGGGGTTCGATCAGAATTCATGCCAGTCTTCCGCGCCGTTCACCGCGACGGCACTGACGGCGGGCGCGGGTGCCTTGGCCGGTATGCCCGGCCGGGCCGGGGCGGCCGCGTGCGGATCGGTCCGGGCGAGTTCACCTTCCCAGCCGGTCTTGCGGGGTGCCATGTCACCCGGTCCGGCGCTGGCGGTGGACGTATCGCGCAACTCGTCAAGGTTGAACTGGCGCAGGATGTCGGACATGCGTTGCGCCTCGTGGCTGAGACTGCGGCTGGCGGCCGAGGATTCCTCGATCACGGCGGCGTTCTGCTGGGTCACCTTGTCGAGTTCGGTGACGCTGTCCTTGATCTCGGCAAGATTGGTCGCCTGTTCGCTGGAGCCGCTGGCGATGCGCGACACCAGGTCGGAGACGTGGTTGACGCCGTCGATGATGTCGCTGAGCGCCGCGCCAGCCTGGTTGGCAAGTTCGCTGCCTTCGGTGACATGCTCGCTTGAGCGCATGATGAGTTCCTTGATTTCGTTTGCGGAATCCGAGGCCCGTTGCGCAAGGGCGCGCACTTCGGAGGCGACCACGGCAAAGCCGCGGCCGGAATCCCCGGCGCGCGCGGCCTCGACGCCGGCGTTCAGGGCCAGAAGGTTGGTCTGGAACGCGATGTCATCGATCACGCCGATGATAGCGGTGATCTGTTGGGAGGATTCCTCGATATCGCGCATGGCCTTGACCGTGCGGTCGACGACCGCGCCGCCGGTGGCGGCGCGCGTCTTGTTGTCGGCGATCCGCTCGTTGGCGTCCATCGCCAGGGTGGCGGTCGTCTGCACGCTGGTATTGAGTTCCTCGATGGCGGCGGCGGATTCCTCGAGTGTTGCGGCCTGCGCCTCGGAGCGCTTGGACTGTTCCTCGGCCACCTCGGAGATTTCCTGAGAGCTGGTGCGCACGCTGTCGGCGGTGGAGACGATGGTCGACAGCATGCTGCGCAGGTTCGAGACGACGTCGTTGAAATTGTCGCAGATCTCGATGTGGTCGGAATCGAGCCCTTCGAACTCCGCCGTCTGGATCATGCAATCGGTCTGACCGGCAGAAAGACGCGACATGCGCTCGCCAAGCTGGTGCAGCAGGTTTTGCCGCATCAACGTCAGCTTCTGCCGCTCACGGGCCTCGGTCTGGTCGCGCAGCAGCGTGTCGCGGAACCCTTCCAGGCCCTGCGCCATCGTGCCGATCTCGTCGCCGCGCCGGGCGCCCGGTATGGCGGTCGTGTAATCATGGTCGGAGACGGCCTGCATGGCGCGGCTGAGCGCCTTGATCGGCCCGGTCACCAGATGCGAGATCGCAAGAACGATCGCAACCAGTCCGCCGATGGCCACGACAGAGCTGATGCCCAGCACGCGCAGGATCTGCATCTGCTGGGCGGCAAGGAAAATGCCGTTGTCCCAGGCAAAACCGGCTGCGCCCAGAACCGTCTCGCCGTCCTTGGCCAGGATCGGTACGGCGACGATGTCGATATGGCCATTCTGAACCTGGGCCAAACGCTTGGTGTCGATCGCGTCCTGCAAGACATGGGGCAATTGCGCCTGCGGGGTGGCGCGCGCGTTGTAGGCCGACAGGTGCTCGCCCGAAACGTGCAGAATATCGACGGCGACCAGCGACGGATCCTTTTCGGTGGCAGGCTGGTAGATTTCGGTCAGTCGGTTTCCGTCCTTGAACTGCATCGGTCCGCGCATCTGGCTCGAGAGCATTTCGGCGAAGTCGGCCTGGTGTTCGACCTGTTTTGCCTGGCTCATGGATCTGAGGTTGACGCTGAGCAGTGCGAAACAGACGCTGAAGGTGAGAAGGAAGCCCAGGGCGACGGCAACCGCAAGCTTCGAACGGATGCTGAGCGCCGACAGGGCGGCGGTAATCCGGCCGGTACCGGTGTCGGTGGTTGGTGCGGTCGTGGTCATCACGGACTCCCCTAGGGTGGAATTGTCAGTTTGCGGAGGCAAGCATTTCGACGTTGACGCCGACGGTGATCACGCCGACGAAACTGCCGTCATCCATGATCGGAACGCTGACCTGGCTTTGGTAGGACTGGGTGGATTCGTCGAATTCGATATCGCCGATATGGATGCTTGACGTCTCGTGCGGGACCTGCCACTTGGCCTCGTCCCCCTGCCAATAGTCCGAGGTGATGCCGCTCTGGCCGACATTGAGCCCGCGGATGTCGGTGACGAAAATCTCGGTATAGCGCCCGGCGCCCTGCATGTGGATATCCTTGAGGTGGGCCGACAGCGTGTTCGACAGCACGGTGTCGACCAGATCACCGCCCGAGACGGTCTGTTGCCGCCAGGTGGCGTCGAGCGCGATGATCTCGTGCTCGGTCAGGCTGGCGGTCGAGACGTTCTGGGCGCGGACGGCGCCGAGGACAACCGGATCGGCGACCCAGGCGGCAATGGTGCTGTTGGCAAGATCGGTCAATGCACCGTCATATTCGCCGGCCGCCTGGGCGCCGGTGGCGACGAGAATCGTCGCGGCAAGGGTGGTAAGCGTCTTCTTCATGGGTCCCTCCGAAGGTTGGATTTGGTCAAGGTCAGCCGGCATGATCGGCGATAAGATTTAAGATCCTCTGAACCCCCGTCAGATCAGAGCGCATTGGACGTGGCGTCGATCTGGAACGCGGTGGCGGAGAGCGCGGCAAGGTGTCGGTCGGTCTGTTGATGGGCCTCCTCGAGACGGTGGATGATGCCGACAAGGCCGGTGTCCACGTCGCTCATCCGGCCGCTTTCGACACGGCAGAGCAGCTTGACGAGGTCGAGGCCGTTGATCCGGCGGCGCAGCTGGCGGCAGACATCCGGGACAAGCTTGCCCAGGCTGGCAACCTCGGAAACGGCGGCGCGGCTGATCTCGGTGAGTGACGCGGATTGGGCATGCAGGATCTCGCGCCCGCCGAGATTGCGGTTTGCCGCGTCGTATTTCACGGCCGACTGGCGGGCGGTCAGGTCCATCAGTCCGGCGATCTGAGACAGGCTTTGGGCGCGGACAAGGGCGCCGCGCATGCGCACCAAGAGGCCCGTCTCGTCGCAGCGCAGACGCTCGATCATCTGGTACATGTCCGACGACATCGTCTCGTAGTTCTTGGAGATGGTGCCGATCGCGACCCCCGCGCCCTCCAACCGGCTGCTGAGGATGCGCAGGTTGATCGGTTCGCCGCGCACCTGCTGAAATATCTCGATGATCCTCTGGACCAGTAGATCGGACTCGTTCATCAGCTCTGTCAGCTGGGCGATCTTCCTCAGGTCGGATTCCGCGGCCTGGTCGATATCCTCGCGCCTGTTGAACTCGGCGTCGAGCGCGGCAAGGCTGTAGGCGTCGAAATCGGGGTACCCCTGCTCGGCCAGCCGCCCCAGCATCCAATCGGCGCTTTTGTCCGGGGGCATGCCGCCGGCCTCTTCTGCGAGCATGGCGGTGTAGATGTCGCGTGTCAGGTCGAAAAAGTCCGAGCGCGGCTTGATCCGGACCGAAAGGTACCCGTCGCGCGTCGGCGTGACGGTCGCGAAGACCCAGTAGAAGCCGCCATCGGCTGTGGAATTCTTGACATATGTGCAGACCGGAAGCTTGGCATGAAGCCTGGCCCACATCAGGTGGAAAAGGCCGCGGGGCATGTCGGGATGGCGCACGACCTTGTGCGGCGCACCGACGAGATCCTCCTTCGGCATGCCCGCGACCCGGCAGAATTCCTGGTTGGCATAGCCGATCACACCGCGGGGATCGGTTGCCGAGGCAAGAAGCTGTTCAGGCGGATAGTCGACCTCGGCCCCGGGCGGTGTGGGGTGGTCGGTAGCGGTTGCCGTTTGTTGCATCGCGAAAGGTCCTTTCAGAGGTGGCCGCGCCGCGCGCCGCAGAGGTGTCAGAACAGGATCGGCTGGCCGTCGCCGCGACCCAGATCGGGCTTCACGGGATCATCCAGCAATCGGTGCCGGAAATAATCGAGGCGGACCTGGTCGAGCAGCGCGGAGGGATCGAGCCGCGCGCCGGTTTCGACCGAGGCCGACACGGTGTCGAGCACGCGTGAGATGTCGCGCAGATGCTGCCAGAGCGCATCGACCCGCTGAAGGTCGCGCAGATCCGCCGTGGCATGCTCGGGCAGGTGCATGACCAGTTCGGGAATCAGGGTGTCCAGACGCTGCGCGATGCCCGCGAGATCGTCGGTTTCCTCGGCCAGAATGGCGAGAATGCGGGAGATGGGGCGAGGCGTCACGGAATGCTCCTGATGGTTGACGGGGGGCGGCGGCTCAGAGGCGGCCGACGACCTTTTCGATGCAGGCCTTGAGCTGCGCGGTCTGGAACGGCTTCTTGAGGTAGTTGTTCATGCCCAGCCGGGTGCCCCGCTCGATGATGTCCCTGTCGGCGCGGCCGGTCACCAGGATGAACCCGGTCCGGGCGATGGCCCGGTGCGAACGGATCGCCTCGAGCAGTTGCAGGCCGTCCATGCGGGGCATGTTGAAATCGGAGATCACGAGATGCACGGGCTTGGAAGCAAGGCTGCTCCAGGCGGTGTGGCCGTCAGCCTCGGTGCGGTAATTCTTGATCCCCAGTTCGTCGAGCGCCTGGGTCAGAAGACCGCGGCTGGTGGACATGTCGTCGACGACAAGGATATGCAGTTTCTCTTTCAGGCTCATCCGAGGGCTCCGTTGCTGTCTGGACGCCGGGCGCCGGTGGTTTTCAGGGGGGGAACGTCAGCGCGCCTGTGCGCTGGATCTGGCGAAACGTCCCGGGGCAGGCAGAAGGCGCCACGCTCCTGCTGGGTGAACCGCCGGGCGATGGGTTCGGGCAGCATTTCGGAATGGCCGACATAGAGCGCGCCGCCCGGTGCGATCCGATCCGCGAGGCGCTGCCACAGCCGGGCCTGCGTGTCGTCGTCGAAATAGATCGTCACGTTGCGGCACATGATGACATCGAAGCCGCCGTGGAACGGCCATTCGCCGTTGAGGTTCAGGCAGCGGAACGTGATCAGGTCGCGCGGCGCCTGTGCCACGCGCACCATGCCGTTTCGCCCTGCGCCGCGGTCCAGATGCCGCTCGGCGTAGCCGGCCGGCAGATCCGTGAGGCTGGAGGCCGGGTAGGCGCCGGCGCGGGCGATCTCGAGCGCTGCCTTGTCGATGTCGGTGGCCAGGATGCGCAGGTCGAGCCGGGCGGCCTCGGGGCAGGCATCAAGCGTGCGAAAGGCCAGGTCGTAGGCTTCTTCGCCGGTCGAGCAGGCGGCGGACCAGAGCCGCACGCGGCGGCCCGCGCGGGCGGCGGCGGCTAGATTGGGCAGGATGCGATCGGCGAGGTGCGTGAAATGGTGATCCTCGCGGTTGAACCGGGTCATGTTGGTGGTCAGCGCGGAAATGAATGCATCCTGCTCGGTGGCATTGCCGGGCTGTTGCAGCCAGGTGCAATAGGCGTCGACCGAGCCGATCCCCAGCGCCTTGAGCCGCTTGGCCAGGCGTCCGGACACCATCGCCCGCTTGTTGCCGCCGATATGGATGCCGGTCATACGCTTGAGAAGGTCGGCGACCATGGCGAAGTCGTCGGGGCTGATCAGGGGCGGGGCCGCGGATTGCGGTTGGTCATTCATGCGCTCAACGGGGCCTCTTGCGGCAGCACCTCGCGAACGTCGATCGCGCGCACGAGCTTGTCGTCGAGCGAATGGACGCCGCGGATGAACGCCTGGGTCCGCGAGGAGGAGACTTCGGGGGTCGCCTGCATCTCGGACTCGTCGACGGTGATGATGTCGGAGACGGCGTCGACCAGAAAGCCGACGATCTTGTCGTCGATCTGGGCGATGATGATGACATGGCGCTTGCCCGGTTCGGTCTTGCCGAAGCCCAGCCGCAGGGACAGGTCGACCACGGGCAGGACGATGCCGCGCAGGTTCATCATTCCGACGACGAAATCGGGAGCGTGGGGCAGCGTTGTCGTGCTTGTCCAGCCGCGGATTTCGAGAACGTGGGAAATCTCGATGCTGAAATCCTGATCCTCGACGGTGAAGCAGACGATCTCCACCCGGTTGACGGTGCGGGATTCGGTCTGGGTATCATGCATGATGAACGTCTCCTGTGGTGTCTGGCCAGGCGCGGTCGACCCATCCGCCTTGGCCAGGGGGGGCGATCATCTGGTCGGTGTCGACAATGAGCGCGATTTTCCCGTCCCCGAGGATCGTGGCCGCGGCGATGCCCGGGATTTTCTGGTAGTTCTGTTCCAGCCCCTTGATCACGACCTCGCGCTGCTCGGCGATACCGTCGACGGCGAGGGCGTAGCGGTGGCCGGAATCACCCTCGATCAGAAGCAGGGACTGCTTGCCCAGGCACATCGGGGTGGAGCGGAAGCCGAGCGCGGCGCCAAGATCCTTGATCGGGACCATCTCGCCGTCGAGCGCCAGCACGTTGTCGCCGTCACAGAGCGTGTGCACCTTGGCCTGGCCCGGTTGCAGCATTTCGCGCAGGGGCAGGGTGGGCACGATCAGCGACTGGTCGGCGACCTTGACCACCATGCCCTCGAGCACGGCGAGGGTGAGCGGCAGGGAGACCGTGACGGAGGTGCCGCGGCCGGGCACCGATTGCAGGCTGACGCGCCCGCCCAGCGACTGGATCTCGTTGCGAACGACATCCATGCCGACGCCGCGGCCCGACAGGTTGGAAATTTCGCCCGCGGTGGAAAAGCCGGGACGGAAGAGCAGGTTGTCGATATCGCTGTCGCTGAGATCATCCTCGGGCCGGATCAGGCCCTTCTCGATCGCGATCTGGCGCACTTTCTCGCGGTTGATGCCGGCCCCGTCATCCTTGATCAGAATGACGACGCGACCAGAGCGGTGGCTGGCCTCGAGCGTGACCGTGCCGCGCTCGTCCTTGCCGGCGCTGCGCCGCGCCTCGGGTATTTCGAGCCCGTGGTCGATGGCGTTGCGGATCATGTGGGTAAGCGGCTCGACCAGCCGTTCGGTGACGGTCTTGTCCACCTCGGTGGCGTCGCCCAGCGTGACCAGACGGGCGGATTTCCCGGCCTCTCGGGCTGTCTCGCGGACGATTCGCGACATGCGCTGGAAGAGGCTGCGCACGGGTTGCGCGCGGATCGCCATGACGCTTTCCTGGATCGCGCCCGAGAGCGTCTTGAGCTGGCTCATGGCCTCGTCCACGCCGCTGTTGGCGGAGCTGGGCATCTCGTCCATCGACTGGCGCAGCATCGCCTCGGCGATGACAAGCTCGCCCACGAGGTTGATCAGGCGGTCGACACGGTGGAGATCGACGCGGATCGTGCTGGTGCGCGAACTTGCGGGCCGTGACGCGGGGGCGGGAGCACCGGACGCCGGCACCGCGGCGGCGGGGTGTTCGGGCGTGGACAGATTGTCGCCGGGTGGCGCCGCGATCATATCGGCGGAGGTGGCGTCCGAAAGCGGCGCCATATCCGAAGGCGCGGGCAGAGGCGGCAGGCCGCCCGGGCCGGTCGCGGTGGCGGAAATCTCGAGCTCGCACAGGCCTTCGACGAATTCGAAGACTTCGCGGATGGCGGCCTCGTCGACGGAATCGTCGGCGGTGAAGGTCAGCGTCCAGCTGAGCGCGGGGTCGGACCATGGGCCGTCACGCAGGGGTGCGAGCGCGGAGAGGTCGGCCGCGACCTCGAGCGTGCCGAGAGCTTCGAGGCTGCGGAACAGGATCGCGGGGTCATGGCCGTTGGCGAAAAGCTGGGGCGAGGCTCTGAACCGGATCTCGACAGTGCCGTTACCCTCGGGCGCGCCCATCTCGTCGAGCGCGGGCAGGTCGCCGTCGAGTGCGAGGAAGGTCGGTTGGAAAGCGGGCTCTTCGGCCTCTGCAACAGCCTGCCCCGCATCGCCGGAGGTGCCGTTAGCGGCGTTGCTGACGTGCTTGAGGTCGCTGAGGATCGAGGCGCCCTGGTCTGGCGGAAGTTCTGCGGCCTGACTGGCGGCCTCGACCAGGTCGGCGAGGTGGTCGCTGGCCGTGAGGAGGAGGTTCACGACATCGGCGCTCACCACGAGACGGTTGCTGCGGATATCGTCGAGCACGTTCTCGAAGGCGTGGGCGAAGGAGACCATCTGATCGAGGCCGAAGGCGCCGGCGCCGCCCTTCATCGAGTGCACGGCGCGGAACATGCTGTTGACGGTTTCCGCGTCACCGGTGCCGGCCTCGAGATCGTTCAGGCCGGAGGAAAGTTGTTCCAGCAGGTCGTCGCATTCCTGGAAGAACATCTGGTTGAGATCGTTCATGTGCGGCGCCCTCCCTCAGACCACGAGACGCTGGATGATCTGGACGAGCTTCTCTTCGTCGAAGGGCTTGACGATCCAGCCGGTGGCCCCGGCATCGCGCGCCCGCTGCTTGAGCGCGTCACCGCTTTCGGTGGTCAGCACGAGGATCGGAACGGACGAGATCCTGTCGCCCTTGCGCACCCCGTCGATGAAGCCGAACCCGTCGAGCCGCGGCATGTTGATGTCGGTGATGATCAGGTCGGGATCGGCGGCTTCCAGGCGTTCGAGCCCGTCGACCCCGTCCTCGGCAAGCTCGACCTCGAACCCGGCGCCGGTCAGCGCCTGTTGCAGCATGCTGCGCATGGTTCTTGAATCGTCGACGGCCAGAATGCGGGTCATGCGGAATCCTCTTGAAGCAGGGCGTGTCGGGGGATGCCGAGCAGGGCCAGCCCCCTGAGAAAATCGGGAGACGGATCGGCCAGGTCGAAGGCGGTGCCGTCGGCCTGCCATTCCAGACGGGCGCGCAGAAGAATCTCGGCCGCGAGGGCCCCGAGGAAGCCGACCTTGCCGGCCCGCAGGTGCAGGGCGGCGCCGCGCCGGGCAGCAAAACTTGCCGCCAAGGTTTCGCAGGCGGCGAAATCCAATCGTTCGGGGAGGTCGAGCGACGCGTCGTCGACGGAATTGGCTGTCTCTGTCATGCGGGGCCCTTCACACTGCACATGCCTGGTTCGTGGCAGGCTAGAGCCGTGGGCTTAAAATCGGGTTAAATGCCAAGTCACTGATATCAATAAAGAATCGACGGGGTTCTGAGCCGGGCAGCCGTGGGGGTGCGACTCGGTGGGCTGCGGATGCCCGCCCCTTTGGCCGGGCCGTTCACGGGCGTTGGGGGCGGGGGGGACCGTCAGCGGAGCGCACCGGCTTCGAGACGCGCCGCCAGGGCTTGGCCTTGGGCGCCGGGCGTGGTTTAACCCCGCGCCATCGGGGAGCGGATAGCGGCAGGGGAAAGCGGCGCGGATGTCGAGCATTCTGATCATCGAACAGGTTCTGAACGGGCTTCAGTTCGGCGTCATGCTGTTTCTGATGGCCGCGGGTCTGACGCTGATCTTCGGGGTGATGGGGCTCATCAACCTCGCGCACGGGTCGCTGTACATGGTCGGCGCCTTTGCCGCGGCGGCGGTGGCGGCGGCGACGGGGAGTTTCCTGCTGGCGCTGGGCGCGGCGCTGGCCGTGGCGGCGGCGGTCGGCGCGGTTGTGGAGGTGGCGGTGATCCGGCGGTTATACGCGACCGATCACCTGGACCAGGTGCTGGCCACTTTCGCGCTGATCCTGATCTTTTCCGAGGGCACACGGTACCTCTTTGGCTCTTTCCCGCTGTACCTGGACATTCCCGACGCGCTGTCGGGGCCGGTGACGCTACCCGGCGGGATCCAGTATCCGCTGTACCGGCTGGCGCTGATCGGGGTGGGGCTGGCGGTCGCCGTGGGCCTGTGGTTGCTGATCGAGCGGACGCGGGTGGGCATCCGGATCCGCGCGGGCGAGAACGACCGCGAAATGATCGCGGCGTTGGGCGTGGATATCTCGAAGCTGTACACGCTGGTCTTTGCACTGGGCGCGGCGCTGGCGGGACTGGCGGGGGCGCTGGTGGGCGCGATCCAGTCGGTGCAGGTGGGGATGGGCGAGCCGGTGCTGATCCTTGCCTTCGTGGTGATCGTGATCGGCGGGATAGGCTCGATCAAGGGCGCTTTCGTGGGTGCGATCCTGGTGGGGCTGACGGACACGCTGGGGGGGATCTTTCTGCCCGAGTTCTTCAAGCTGTTCATGGAGCCGGCGGCGGGTACGCAGGTGGGGGCATCGTTGGCGTCGATGGCGATCTACATCCTGATGAGCGTGGTGCTGGTCTGGCGGCCCACGGGCCTGTTCGGAGCCAGGGCATGATCGGGGGCATGAGGCGGGAGGCCCTGATCAACCTCGCGGTTCTGGCGGGGCTGGTTGCGGTGCCGCTGTGGGCGCTGGCGGTCGACGAGCCATTCACGATCACGCTGGCCACGCGCGTGGCGATCCTGGCGCTGGCCGCGGTGGGGCTGAACATCGCGCTGGGACTGGGCGGGCTGGTGAGCCTGGGCCATGCGGTGTTCTTTGGCATCGGCGGCTATGCGATGGGCATCCTGGCGCATCATGCGCAGACCTACACCGCTGTCGCCGAGTGGCCGATGCTGATCGAAGGTACGAAGTCCATGCCGGTGATCTGGCTGGTGGCCGTCGTGGCCTCTGCGCTGGCGGCGCTGGTGATCGGGGTGCTGAGCCTGCGCACGAGCGGGGTCTATTTCATCATGATCACGCTGGCCTTCGGCCAGATGTTTTTCTACTTCGCGATCTCGTGGAGCGCCTATGGCGGCGAGGACGGGTTGTCGATCTATGTGCGCAACGGATTTCCGGGGCTGAACACTTTGGTGCCGATCCAATTTTTCGGGTTGTGTTTCGCGATCCTCTGCGCGGTGCTGTGGCTGAACGCGCGGCTGATGCGGTCGCCTTTCGGCCTTGCGCTCAATGCCGCGCGGCAGGTGCCGGTGCGGGTGGAGACGGTCGGGTTGAACCCGGTGCGGCTGAAGCTGGTGGCCTTCGTGATTTCGGGCGCGATCACGGGGCTGGCGGGGGCGCTTTTTGCCGATCTCAACCGGTTCGTCAGCCCGACGATGTTCAGCTGGCAGTTCTCGGGCGAGATCATCATCCTTGTCATTCTGGGTGGTGTAGGGCGGCTGTTTGGCCCGGTCGTGGGCGCGGCGGTCTTTGTGGTGCTGGAGCACTGGCTGGGCGGGCTGACGGAGTTCTGGCTGATCTGGCTGGGGGTGATCCTGCTGGTGATCGTGCTGTTCGCGCGGGGCGGCCTCGTCGGGCTCTTGGCGGGAAGGTCGGTGGCGCATGACTGAGCCGGTACTGGAGACGCGGGGGATCACGAAGCGGTTCGGTGCGCTGACGGCGAGCGAGGACGTGTCGCTGGACCTGAGGGCGGGGGAAATCCACGCGGTGATCGGTCCGAACGGCGCAGGCAAGTCGACCTTGATCCAACAGATCTGCGGGCTCATGCGCCCCGATGCGGGGCAGGTGTGGCTGGGGGGCGCGGAGGTTACCCGGCTGGAGGCGGCGGCGCGGGCCAGGGCCGGGCTGGGCCGGACCTTCCAGGTTTCGCAGTTGGCGATGGAGGATACGGTGTTGCAGAACGCGCTGTTGGGGGCGCTGGGCGCGGCGACACGGCCCTGGCGGTTCTTCGGGGCGGCCCTGCGCGATGCGGAATTGCGGGACCGGGCGGAAGCGGCGCTAGCGCAGGTTGGGCTGGGGGACGTGGCGGCGGTGCGCTGTGCGGACCTGTCTCACGGGCAGCGGCGGCAGCTGGAAGTGGCGGTGGCGCTGACGCTTGGCCCCCGCGCCTTCGTGATGGACGAGCCGATGGCGGGGCTGGGCGCGGAAGGCTCGAAACGGATGACGGGTTTCCTGAGCGAGTTGCGCGGCACGGCGCCGATCCTGCTGGTCGAGCATGACATGGACGCGGTCTTTGCCCTGGCGGATCGGATCAGCGTGCTGGTCTACGGGCGGATCATTGCGACGGGCACGGTGGCCGAGATCCGGGCGGACCGGGCGGTGCGCGAGGCGTATCTGGGAGAGCAAGTATGAGCCTGTTGCGGGTCGAGGGGCTGGAGGCAAGCTATGGCGCAAGCCAGGCACTGTTCGGCGTGGACCTGGACGTGGGCGCGGGCGAGGCCGTGGCCCTGATGGGGCGCAACGGGATGGGCAAGACCACCACCGTGCGGGCGATCTGCCGGATGATCCCCAGTCGGGGCGTGCTGCGGTTCGATAGCCAAGACTTGCACCGCTTGCCCAGCCACAGGGCGGCCCGGCTGGGGATCGGGTTGGTGCCCGAAGGGCGGCGGTGTTTCCGGGACCTGACGGTGGCGGAGAACCTGTTGGCGGCGGCCCGGCCCGGCCCTTGGGACCGGGCGCGTGTGGCGGAACTGTTCCCGCGGCTGGACGAACGGGCGGGGCAGGTCGCGGCGTCGTTGTCGGGGGGCGAGCAGCAGATGCTGGCGATTGGCCGCGCCTTGATGACCAACCCAAGGCTGATGATCCTCGACGAGGCGACGGAGGGTCTGGCGCCGCTGGTGCGGGCCGAAATCTGGGCGGCGTTGGGACAGTTGCGGGACGCGACCGAGATGGCATTGCTGGTCATCGACAAGTCGGTGCGGGAACTGGCGCAGGTGGCGGACCGCGCGGTGTTGCTGGAGCGGGGCAAGACGGTCTGGGCTGGCGCGATGGCGGAACTGACACCGGATATTTCGGAGCGGTATGTCGGGGTGTGAGCGGCAGCGCGGTTGCAGGTCCTGCCCACAGGCTGACGCGCCCCGGTCTCTGCCCGCTTGTTCAGGGCGAGGTCCCGGGTCGAGCCCGGGACGAGGTTCGGGGCAAAACCCGTTCCCGCTGATGTAGCTGGAGACTACGCCCAACCGTACTTTTGCAAGCTCGGCTCAAGACGCCTTATCGGTTTGATCGTTTGAAGGTTGATCGGACCCGGCTTCCATAGATGTATAAACGGTGTCCGATCGGTTCGGGTGTGCCTCCATCCGCAGGACAGCCTGCTCTGCTTGATGGCGTGTCAGGTGCTCTGTTTCCGTTCGCCTCGCAAAAAGCAGAGGATGCGTCGGACGGCAGGCTGCGTGTCGTTGACCAGTTGAACCTTTGATCAAGTGATGAAAGTTTGTGCACATCTTGCCGGGAGGCGCGTCTTTGCACATTCTGAAATCCCTTGGTCCTGCTGTCGCGCGTGTTTCAGGCGTTGAAGCCGTTCGTGCAGGGCTGGGCGCCCTCATCGGTCTGGGGTTGACCGGGCTCTTCATTTTGTCGCCCGATGTCGACCTGGAACTGGGTCTGTACCTTGTCGCGCCATTCGGCGCCTCATCCGTCCTTTTGTTCGCGGTCCCGAACAGCCCTTTGGCGCAGCCCTGGTCCGCGATCGTCGGCAATACGGTTGCTGCACTGGTCGCTGTGGCCGTTTGCCTGTTGGTCGAAGATCCTGCCCTGCGGATCGGTCTGGCGGTCGGTCTTGCCATTATGGCAATGATGTTGTGTCGCGCGATCCACCCTCCGGCCGGGGCGGTCGCGATGACCGCGGCCATGTCGCCCGATGCCATTGCGCATCTGGGCTTCTGGTTCGCGATTGCGCCAATTGGCGCAGGCACGATCGCGCTCGTCGTCGTTGCCGCCATCTATGCCCGTCTGACCGGGCGGCACTATCCGTTCCGCCAGTTCGACGACCCCGGCAAGCACGGAACGGATGACCGCACCCCGTCCGAACGGCTCGGGTTGTCCAAAGAGGAATTGACCGGGATCCTGGAACGCTACAGCCAGTCCTTCAACCTTGGTGTCGAGGACCTGGCGCGCCTGATCGGAGCGGCGGAGCTTCAGGCCGCCGCACATCTTTCCGGTCCGATGACGGCGCAGGACATCATGTCCCGCGACCTTGTCACGGTCTGTCCTGAAACATCGCTGAGCGAGGTCGCGGACCTTTTCCGGCAACACCGTTTCACGTCCCTTCCTGTCGTCGAAAGGGATGCGAAATTTCTAGGGGTCATCTTCCAGGTTCATCTGATCAGCCAGGCAAGACAGGATGCATTGCGCCTGGATCGAGGGTACGGTGCCGCCCTGCGACGGCTGCTTGACCGAAACCGCGAGAATCCGACAAAGGCCGGGGAGATCATGAGTGTCGCCGGTCCCCGTGCGATGTCACATACGCCCATCGGGGCGTTGCTGCCGATGATGGCCGACGGGGATACGGATGCTGTGCCTGTCATCGAATACGGCAGGATCATCGGCATTGTCACAAGAACGGACCTGGTCGCCGCGCTTGCGCGGAGCACGCTATACGGTCGAACCGACAGTTCTCGCAATCTTTCAACGAACTGACAGCTTAAATTATTGGAATGTAAAGAAGATCAGTTTCGATGAGGCGCAAAGACAACGCATCACACGACAAGGGAATCCCTCCCTTGGGCGTATTTCCGGATCGCTCAAAGCCGGGTCGGGCCGGGGCAGGGCTGTGTCAGCGGTCGGCGGGTTCGAGGATGTCGGCGAGTTTCAGACGCTGGATCTTGCCCGAGGGGCCCTTGGGCAACTCGTCGAGAAAGTGGATCTCGTCGGGTGACTTGAACGCGCCGAGGCGGTTGCGGCAGATCTCGATCAGGTCGGCGCCTTTGAGAGCGGAGCCATCGCGGACCCGCACCGCCGCCTCGACGGTTTCGCCGTAGGTGGTGCAGGGCCGCGCGAAAGCGGCGGCCTCAATCACGTCGGGATGGGTGTAGAGCGCCTCGTCGACCTCGCGGGGGGCGATATTCTCGCCGCCCTTGATGATGAGCTCCTTCAGGCGGCCGGTCACGAAGACGTAGCCGTGGGCGTCCATGCGGGCGAGGTCGCCCGTGCGCAGCCAGCCGTCGCGGAAAGTGTCGCGGGTGGCTTGCGCGTTCTTGAGGTAGCCCTGCATCACGTTGGGGCCGCACACGGTGATTTCCCCCTCGGTTTCGGGTGGCAGCGCGGCGCCGGTGCTGTCCTGGATCTGGACCTCGCAGCCATAGGCCATCCCAGACGAGCCGATCTTTCGGGTCGCCGGTGGCAGGGGGTTGGCCAGGATCTGGGCCGCGGTCTCGGTCAGGCCCATGGTCTCGATGATGGGCACGGAAAAGCGGGCTTCGAAGGCCGATTGCGTCTCGACCGCCAGCGCCGAGGAGGCGGAGCGACCGAAGCGCAGGCGGGTTCGGACCTCGGGGCCGGGTTCGTCCGTGCCGTGCAGCAGGTGGGAGATGATGGTGGGCACGGCGGAAAACCAGGTGACCTGCGCGTCTGCGGCCTGATCCCAGAAGCGGGAGGCGGAGAATTTCGACGTGACGGCGAGCGAGCCGCCGGACACGAGGCTGCCCATGACGGTCACGCAGAGGCCGTTGATGTGGTACACGGGCAGTACGCAGAAACCGCGATCGGCCTCGGAAAGATCGTGCGCGATGGTGGTCGTCCAGCCCCCGGCCAGCAGGCTGGCATGCGTGTGCAGCACGCCCTTGGGTCGGCCGGTGGTGCCGGACGTGTACATCAGGAGGGCGTGGTCCGTCGGAGTGAGCGGGTGCAGGTCGGCCTCGGCCCGCTCGGAGAGGGGCACGGGGGTGATACGAGTGGTGTTGGCGGCGGCGAATTGCTCGGCGCAGGCGTCGTGGACGAAAGCGTGTCGGGCCTCGGAATGCTCCAGCGCGTAGGCGATGGCATCCCGGCCCGCGGCGAGGTTGATCATGGTGGCGCGAAAGCCCCCCGCAAGCGCGCCGTAGAGAGCGACGAGCCCCTCGCGGCTGTTGGGGGCGACGATGGCCACGCTTTCGCCTCTGCCCGCGCCGCGGGCGGTGAGGGCGCGCGCGAAGGCAAGTGCCGCGTCCTGTAGCGCGGGCCAGTCGAGGTGGCTGCAATCCTCGGGGAAGACGAAGGCGGTGCCGCCCCGGTGGGCGCGGGCGGCGAGCCAGTCGCGGACGGTGCCCTCGGGCGGTGTGTCGCGGCGCAGCTTCATTGGCCGGCGGCCTCCCAGTAGTCGGCGAAGATATCCTCTAGCGCGGGCACATTGGCGCGGATTTCGTGCACGATCTTGGTGGATTGCAGGAAATGCTTCCAATGAACGTTCTCGTCGATGGAATTTCCCCCCCAGCTGCCGCAGCCCATGGAGAGTGAGAAGGGCATACCGTTGGTGAAAGATCCGCCGGTGGCGAAGGTATGGGCCTGGTTGACGATGATGCGGCTGGTGGGGATGGCGCGGGCGAGCGTCATCGGGCGGGTGTCGTTTGTGCTGTGCAGGCCGACGGAATGGCCGGCGCCCTGGAATAGCTGGATGTCGCGGGTCATGCGGATGGCATCGTCGAAATCCTTGGCTGAATAGAGCGCGAGGACGCGGCTGAGCTTTTCGCCAGACAGGGGATGGTCGGGACCGATGCCGGTGGTGGGCACGGCGATGTATTCGGTGCCGTCGGGGACTTGGCCGGTCAGCCCCAGCGCGTCGATCATCTTGTCGGCATCCTGCGCGATGACGGAACGGTTGAGGTGGCCGTCGGGCCAGAGGGCGGCGACAATGGCGGCCTCGTCCTCGACCACGGCGCCGCCGGCGCGGGCCATGGCGGCGATGAAGGCGTCGCGCACGGCCTCGACCACGACGATCGAATTCTCGGACGAGCAGGAGGTGGCGTTGTCGAAGGTTTTCGACGCGCGGATCTTCTCGGCGGCGGCGGCGAGGTCGGCGGTCTCATCCACGATGACGGTGACGTTGCCCGCGCCCACGGCGACGGCGGGGGTGCCGGAGGTCTGGGCGCGGTGGACGTTGTTCTGGCTGCCGGTGGCGACGATCATGTCGCAGGTCTCCATCAGGCGTTGCGTCTTGTCCTTGGAGCCGGGCGCGGGGACCATGCTGACGAGGTCGGGGTCCTCGCCGATCCTGGCGAACTCGGCATGGATGAATTCGATCAGTTTCTCGCAGCTGGGCACGCCCTTGGGCGAGGGGGCCACGACGATGGCGTTGCCGCATTTCAACGCGTTGATGATGTTGTTGGCGGGCGTGGCGGCGGGGTTGGTCGAGGGCACGATGGCGGCCACGACGCCCTTGGGGCGGGCGATTTCCGTGATGCCGGTGGCGGGGTCTTCGCGGATCACGCCGAAGGTGGTGACGCCCTTGATGTCGCGCATGAGGCCCAGCGTCTTGCGGTGGTTCTTGGTGATCTTGTCGGGCACGTTGCCCAAGCCTGTGGTCCGGACCGCCAGTTCGGCCAGTGCGCGGTTGCGGCCCGGTTCCATGATCGCCCATGCGACGGCCTGTGCGGCGCGGTCGTAGCGCTGCTGGCTGCCGTCCGCCTCGTACCGGCCTTGGGCGGCGCGGGCGCGGGCGATGATGGCGTCCAGTTCGGCGATGGGATCGGCGGCGTTCATGGTGGTGACCTTTCTTGTGAGGGGCGCGCGGATCGGGCGCGCGCCCCGGTGATTTGGGGCTCAGAGACCGGCGAGCAGTTCCTTGAGAGTTTCCTCGCGGGCGGCCCACATCTCGATCACCTCGTCGCGGGTCATGACGTGCATGGGCGACCCGCCCGCTTCCATCTTGCCCTTGACGCGGCTGTTCTCGAACATGGTCGGGACCACCTCGGCCAGCTTGTCGATGATCGGCTGGGGCGTACCCTTGGGCACCATCACGCCGCGGAAATTGACCGAGGCGTTGTCGATGTCATAGCCCTGTTCTTTCATGGTCGGCACGTCGGGCAGGAAATCGCTGCGCTCGTTGTCGAAGACCCCGAGGATCTTGACGTTGCCGGCCTTTTCGGCGCGGAACGCGTCGGAGAGGTTGTTGACCCCGCCCAGCACGTCGCCGGCGATGACGGCTTTCATGGCACCGGCGCCGCCGGCATTGTTGGGGATGTAGGCCAGTTTCACGCCTGCCGCCTTTTCAAGCTGAAGCGCGGCGATGTGGTGGCCGACGAACAGCCCGGCGCCCGAGAAGGTGAGTCCGCCGGGGTTTTCCTTGGCGTAGCTCACCACGTCTTCCATCGAGTTGAACTGGCTGTCGGCACTTACCACGAAGACCGCCGGGTCGGCGCCCCAGTTGGCGATGGGCTCGAAGCTGTCGGTGCTGTATTCGACGCCGCCCTCGATCGACTGGGCGATGAAGTGGGGCACGTTGTAGGCGCCGAGAGTGTAGCCATCGGGCTGAACCTGAGTGGCGAGCCAGTTCCAGCCGACGCGGCCGCCGGCACCGGGTTTGTTGACGATGGCGATGGGCATGCCGAGCGCGTCCTCGTTGCCTGCCGTCATGGTGACGATGCGCGCCTGAAAGTCGGTGGCGCCGCCGGCGCCGTAGCTGACCATCATCATGACGGGGCGTTCGGGGTAGTTGTCCTGCGCGCTGGCAGAGCCGGCAAGGCCCATGAGCGCAATGGATGCGGCTGCAATCAGTTTCTTCATCGGTAGTTCCTCCCTTGGAAAGTTGTCTTTCGCTTCTTGGTTTTCAGAAAAGGATCTCTCGCGGGGTGAAGACCCCGAGCAGCAGTGCGAAGAGACCGTACATCACGGCCAGGAAACCGGCCGTGATCAGCACCCGTTTGACCCATGTACTTGGCTCGCCGTGGGGGGCGGGATCGTAGAGGGACAGCAGGATGAAGAACGCGATGGTGGACGCGGTGTAGAAGCCCAGCGTGGGCGCGGCCCAGAAGACATAGACCAGCAGGACGAGGATGCCGGGCAGGATGTTGCGCATGGCGATGACGCTGAGGCCGGGGCCGACGCGGGTCTTGCCCAGGAGCGCCTTGCCGAAGGTCCAGAGGGCCAAAGCCACGAACACGACCGAGATGATGCGGGGAAACAGAAAGGCGCGGGCGGGTTCGCCGGTGAAGCTGAGCCAGGCGACCCAGATGCCGACAAAGGCCACCAGACCGCTGGCGATGATGTGCTGGGTGCGGGGGCGGTCGGTCACGTGGTCCGCTCCTGTTGTTCGAGGGTGTCTTCCTTGCTGAGGAAGCGGCGCTGGCGCAGTTCCATCCAGACCGAGTAGGCGATGGAGGCCACGACGATGCCGATGAGCGTGAGGTTGAGCGTGCCGGTGAAGAAGTAGCTGCCCATGCTGGAGGTGGCGTTGGCGATCATGGCGCCCTGCACGAAATTCGCCTCGGCGATGGGGCCGAGGATGAGGCCCAGCACCAGCGGTGCTGCGGAAAAGCCGAAGCGCTCGAGAAAGTACATGCCGGTGCCCAGGGCGGCCATGATGTAGACGTCGCCCATTGAGTTCTGCACCGAGTAGCTGCCGAAGACGGCGAGCGCCAGCACCACGGCGGCCATGACCGCGTTGGGGACCTGCGCCACCCGCGCCGCCAGCCCGGCCACGTAGAGGCCGAAGACGCACATCAGGATCTGGCCGATCAGCATGGAGTTGATGAAGGTCCAGGCGACATCGGGGTAGTTCTCGAACAGGTCGCTGCCCGGGAAGATCCCGTGGATCAGCAGGCCGCCCAGCAGCACGGCGGCGGTGGGCGAGCCGGGTATCGAGAGGGTCAGCAGCGGGACAAGAGAGGGTCCGACCATGGCGTTGTTGGCGCTTTCGGCGGCGATCACGCCCTCGCTGTGGCCGGTGCCGAATTTCTTTTGCTCGCGGCTGGTCTTGCGGGCTTGGTCATAGGCCACAAGTCCGGCGATCTGGCCGCCGACGCCAGGGATGAGGCCGATGAAGGAGCCCGTCATCGTGCCGATCCCCAAGGCGCGGGAGCGGCGGAAGACCTCGCGGATCGAATCCATGATCGGGCTTTTCTCGACCTTGAGGACTTCGGCGTCATGCTGATGCCGGCCCTTGGCGAACATGGTGATGACCTGCGGGATGGCAAAGAGGCCGATGAGGGCGGGGATGATGTTGATGCCGCCCGAGACGCTGGAATGGAAGATGAAGCGTTGGGCGCCCATCACGTCGTCGAAGCCAATGGTGGCGAGCCAGAGCCCGATGCAGCCCGACAAGAGGCCCTTGACCACCGAGCTGGAATCGAGCGAGCCGATGACGGTGACGCCGAGGATGGCCAGCCAGAAGAGGTGCGAGGGGCCAAAGGCCAGCGCCCATTCGGCGAGTACCGGCGTCAGGAATATCAGCAGCAGAACCCCGAAGACGCCGCCGATGGCCGAAGAGATGAACGACAGTTGCAGGGCGCGGGCGCCCTGGCCGTTCTTGGCCATGGTGTGCCCGTCGAGCGTTGTGGCAATGTTGGCCGGCGCGCCCGGGATCTTGAGCAGGATGGCGCTGACCGCACCGCCCGCGACCGTCGAGGTATAGGCCGCGCCCAGCAGGATGAGGCCCTGCGTGGCGTCGAGCTTGAACGTGAAGGGAATGAGCAGGGCCACGGCCATGGTGGGCGACAGGCCCGGCGTGGCGCCCAGGATCAGCCCGCCGATCGTGCCGATCAGAAGCAGCATGAAATTGAACGGCGTGAACACGTCGCCGAAGTAGAACAGGAACTCCAAGCCGTATCCTCCCATTGGCTTGTCGTAAGTGACCTGGAAGGGTATGCAATGAAAACAATATTGCAAATGTTTTCATTTTTGGCCGCGTGGGGCCGCGCAAGTGTCTGACAAAAATAAGAGAAAGACCGATATCATTGCTGTCGCCAAGGCGGCGCGCGTGTCGCCCTCGACGGTGTCGCGCAGCTTCAACCACCCGGACCTGGTAAAGGCCACGACCCGCAAGAAGATAGATGCCGCGGTGCGGCGGTTGGGCTATATCCGCAACCGTGCGGCACAGACGATCCACGGCATTCGCAGCGGCACGATCGGGCTGATCGTGCCCACCGTGGACCAAGCGATATTTGCCGAGATGATCCAGAGTTTTTCCGAGGCGGTGGAGGAGCTGGGCTTCACGATCCTGCTGGCCTCGCACGGGTTCAACCTGGACCGGGAGTATGCGTTGACACGCAAGATGCTGGAACATCGGGTGGATGGCGTGGCGCTGATCGGGATCGAGCATACTCGGGATACGCTGGACCTGCTGGCGCAGCAGGAGATGCCGACGCTGTTGCTGTGGAGCTTTTCACCGCAAGCGCCGTTTCCCTGCGTGGGGTCGGACAATTATCAGGCGGGGTACCTGATCGGGCGGCACGTAGCGGCTTTGGGCCACAGGCAGGTGGCGGCGATATTCCCGCCCGTTGAAGGCAACGACCGGGCCTCGCTACGCTTTGCAGGGGTGAAGGATGCGCTGGCGGAGGCGGGGTGCAGTATCCCCGAGGCGTGGCAGTTGGTGGCGCCATACAGCGTGGCGACGGCGAAGAGCGCGGTCGAGGCGCTGATTGCGGAGGGCGCGTTGCCGACCGCCATCCTCTGCGGCAACGACGTGCTGGCCTGGGGCGCGCTGCATGCGCTGAACCGGGCCGGGATCGCCGTGCCGGGGCGGGTGACGGTGACGGGCATCGGGGATTTCAAGGGCTCGAAGGAGTTCGAGCCGTCGCTGAGCACGGTGCGCATCCCGGCACGGACGATCGGGGCGCGGGCGGCCGCCGCCATCGTGCAACTGACCACCTCGGAGGAGGCGGTGGACGTGGCGGCGCTGATCCCGCCCGAGATCATGGTGCGCGCCACCAGCGGGCCGCCGCGCGAGGACTGACTATTCGCGCACCGAGAGGACGATCTTGCCGACGTGGCCGCCCGCTTCGAGCTCGGCATGGGCATCAGCGGCGCGGGCGAGCGGGTGGACGGAGTTGATGACCGGCTTTACCGCGCCCTGTTCCAGCAGGGGCCAGACCCGGGCCAGCAGATCGGCGGCGATAAGGCCCTTTTCCTGCGGCAATTGCGGGCGCAGGGTGCTGCCGCAGAGGGTCTGGCGCCTGCGGATCATGCCCTCGATGTCGATCTCGGTCTTGCCGCCGCCGAGAAACGCGATGATGACCAGCCGCCCGGAGACGGCGAGAGAGGCGAGGTTGCGGTCGAGATAATCGGCGCAGATCATGTCGAGAATGACATCGACGCCGCCGCCGTCGGTGAGGCGGGCGATTTCATCCTCGAACCGGGCCGTGCGGTAATTGATCGCCTCGGTCGCGCCCAGATCGCGGCAGGCCTGGCATTTCTCGTCGGTGCCGGCGGTGGCGTAGACGGTGGCCCCCATGGCGCGGGCGAGCTGGACGGCGGTGGTGCCGATGCCGCTGGCACCGCCGTGGATCAGGACGGTTTCGCCTTCGGCGAGGCGGCCGATGCGGAATAGATTGGTCCAGACGGTGAAGTAGGTCTCGGGAAGGGCCGCCGCCTCGATCGCCGAAAGGCCGGAGGGCCAGGGCAGGACCTGCGGGGCTGGCGCGACGCAGTATTCGGCGTAGCCGCCGCCCGCGACCAGCGCGACAACCTTGTCGCCCTCGGCAAAAGACAGCACGTCGTCGCCGCAGGAGACGACCTCGCCTGCCACCTCAAGCCCCAGCACCTCGGTTACGCCGGGAGGCGGGGGATAGCCGCCCTGGCGCTGGCGCAGGTCGGGGCGGTTGACCCCCGCGGCGGCGACGCGGATGAGCACCTCGCCCGGACCGGGGCGGGGTACGGGAATCTCGCGGGGCACCAGCACTTCGGGGCCGCCGGGGCTTGTGGCGAAGATGGCTTGCATGGCCTGGGGCATGAGAGGGCTCCTAACCTTGGAGTGAGATGACCGTGCCGACGGCGAGGAAGAGGCCGAGTGCGGTCAAGGACAGTACGGTGAGTTTCAAGTTGCCCCGGCGCAGGAGCGGGGCCGGTTCCAGTTGCATGATGCGGGTTGTGATCAGCACGTTGGCGGTGAAGGGTGTGGAGCCCGCGGTGAGACCCCAGCCGACGATCGCGGCGAGCGCCAGCCACATCAGGGCGGGTTCGGGCACCAGCGGGTGCAGCACGCCCAAAAGGATGCTGGCCGACACAATGGGATTGAGCGCCGAGACGCCCCCCAGCACCATGCCCAGGGGAACCAGCGCGATGAGGGCGGGCACCAGCGCATCGGGGGGCGAGGGCAGGGCGCCGTCGAAGCTGCTGACGAACCATGCGATGATCGCGCCGAGAAAGCCTGCGCAGGAGACGATGACGATCTCGTTGACGCCGCTTGCCGCGGTGGCGGCCAGTTCCCGGTGCAGGCCGGGGGCGATGCGCGCGGCAACCTGGATCGCCCACCAGGCGAGCGAGAAGCCCAGCACCGCCACCAGCACCGAGGCCGGCATCGAGAGGTCCGCGGCCACGTGCAGCACGAAGGCCACCGCCACGAGCAGGGCGACCCGGGCGACGACGCGCAGCAGGATGAGCTGTTCGGGCAGGGCGGGCAGGGCGCGCGTCATGGGTGATTTGCCGGGGTCGGGATCGGTGGCGCGGGGGCCGCGCGACGCGGCATAGCCCGCGCCGAGGTAAAGAACCGCCGCGGCAAGGCCGTAGGGAAGGATCTGGAAGTAATCGACCTCGGGGAGGATGGACAGGGTGATGATCGTCGACAGGGCCAAGGGCGACCACATGGGCATGGCGCCGAAGCCGCGCAGCATCGAGAGGGTCAGGTCCTCGACCGCGTTCTGTCTTTCGAGTGTCTCGCGGGTCTGGGCGAGCAGGGTGGCCATCAGGCTTGCGGCGCCGAAATTTAGGAAGATGCCGAAGATATGGGTGCCGAGCGTGACGAAGAGATAGCGTGCGCCGCGCGGGCGGCTTGCCACCACGGCCGCGGCCTTGCGAATGTCCGGCGCGCGGGAGGCCGCGCGGCTGAGCAGGCCGAGCGCGACGAGGAAGGCGGAGAGAAAGATCATACGGTCGAGGCCGCCGGTTTCCGCGATCCAGCCGCCGGCCCAGCCCCAGAGGAAGAGCACAAAAACAAGGCCGCCGATGATCCAGGCGGGTCGGTTGAGGCCGCGGCGATTGAGCAGGGCCACCGCCAGCAGGGCGAAGACCACGGGAATTTCCGGCACCGGCACGACGATGGCCGCGGCACCGGTGGCAAGCAGGTAGAGCGCCAGCAGCGGGTTGAGGACGTCGCGCACCCGCCCGAACATGACGGGTGCGTCAGCCATCGACGGTTTGGCGTATGCTGGCCGACAGACCGCCATCGACCACCAGTTCGGTTCCGGTGATGTAGCCGGCCTTGTCGGAGGCCAGGAAGACTGCCGCCTCGGCGATGTCCCAGGCGGTGCCCATGCGCCCCAACGGGCATTGCGCGGCGCGGGCGGCGCGCATCTGCGCCTCGGTCCGGTCGCCGTAGCTGTTAGCGAGCGTGACGCCGATACGGGGGGTGTCAATGAGGCCCGCGATGATGGAATTCACGCGGATGTTGTCGGGCGCGAGTTCCACCGCGAGCGAGCGGGCGAACTGGTTGGCGCCGGCCTTGGTGGCGGAATAGGCGAGGTGGGGATAGCCCACATGCCGGATCGACGCGATCGAGGAGGTGACGGTGATGACCCCGCGACCCTGCGCACGCATCATCGGAATCGCGGCCTGGGCGGCGACGTGCAGCGAAGTGAGGTTGGCGTCGCTGATGCGGCGCCAGTCGGCGGGGGTGGTGTTTTCGGACGGCCCGCTTTTGCCCAGGCCCACGTTGCAGTGCAGGATGTCGAGGCGTCCGTGTTTGGCCTCGATGCCCGAGATCAGGGCGGTGACGCTGACGTCGTCGAGGACATCGACCGTTGCGGCCTCGGCGCTGCCGCCTGCATTGGTGACATGGGTCACGGTTTCCTGGGCAGAGGAAAGATCATTGTCGGCGGCAATGACATGGGCGCCTTCGCGGGCGAGGCAAATGGCGATGGCCCGCCCGATGCCGATGCCCGACGCGATGGAGCCGGCGCCGATCACCAGCGCGATGCGGCCCTGAAGGCCGGTGTCCGCCGCGCTGGTCATGCCGCCCCCGAGGAGCGCAGGGCGTCACGCTTGGCGCGGGTGGCGCGCAGCTCGCGGCGGACGCCGACGAAGGCCGAAAGAATGGTGATGACGATGAAGATCCAGCAGATCGGGCTGCGGAAGAAGATCGTGATATCCTCGGAAATGAGGAACGAGCGGCGCAGGTTGTCCTCGAAGAGCGGGCCCAGGATGAAGCCCATCAGGAAGGGGGCCGCAGCCATGTCGATCTTCATCATGATGTAGCCCAGCAAGCCGAAGGCCAGCATCACGCCCACGTCGAACATCTGGCTTTGCACGGCATAGCTGCCGAAGACGCAGAACATCAGGACAATGGGCAGCAGGATATGGCGCGGGATGTCGGCGATGCGGGCGAAGTAGCGGATGGCGAGCTTGCCTGACCCCAGCAGCACGACGGAGCTGAGCATGATGCCGATGAATATGGCGTAGATGATGGTGATGTTGTCCTGGAACATCAGCGGGCCGGGGGTGAGGCCCTGAAGCATGAACGCCCCGAGGATCACCGCCGTCACCACGTCGCCCGGGATGCCGAGCGCCAGCAGGGGGATGAGCGTGGCGCCGGCGACGCCGTTGTTGCCCGCCTCGGAGGCGGCGACGCCCTCGATATTGCCCTTGCCGAATGTTTCGGGGGACTTGGAGGTGCGGCGCGCCTCACCGTACGAGAGGAACGCGGCGGCGGTGGCGCCGGCACCGGGGATTGTGCCGATGATGACGCCGATGAAGCTGCCGCGCACGATGGTGACGAGGCTGGATTTGAGTTCGGCCAGACTCACGCGGCTCTTGTCGGCGGTCTTGACCGTGAAGGGCGCGACCTTGCGCACGTAGAAGTCGATCACTTCTGGCAGGGCGAAGAGGCCGATCAGCAGGGGGATATAGCTGACCCCGCCCATCAGGTTGAAATTGTCGAAGGTGAACCGCTGGGTGCCGTAGACCAGATCGAGCCCGATGGTGGAGGTCAGGAGGCCCAGCAGGCCCGAGATCAGGCCCTTGGTCAGGGACGAGCCGGAGATCGAGATCACCACGGTAAGTGAAAAGCAGATCAGCCAGAAATATTCGGGCGGGCCGAAGGCGAGCGCCAGGCCCGCGATAAGGCTGGCGAAGAAGATCAGGGACAGGTTGGACAGGAAGTCGGCGATGCAGGAGGCGTAGAGCGCCATGTTGAGCGCCTTGCCCGCCTGGCCCTTTTGCGCAAGAGGGTAGCCGTCGAGAAGGGTGCAGGCGGCGGCGGGCGTGCCGGGCGCGCGGATCAGGATCGCGGTGATCGAGCCGCCGAAGACGCCGCCCTTGTAGACGCCCACCAGCAGCAGGATGCCGGTGACCGGATCGAGGTTGAAGGTGAAAGGCAGGGCGAGGGCCACGGCCATGGTCGCCGTGAGGCCGGGGATCGCGCCAACGGTCACGCCGAGGCAGACACCGGCGGTGATCGCCAGCAGGTTGCCGAGCGTGAAGAACATTTCGAAGCCGGTTGCGATATTCTCAAGCATGGATCACATCCAGTCTTCGAACAGGCCCATGGGCAGGGGCACCTGCGCGACATGGGCGAAAAAGAGATAGACCAGCAGCGGCACGGCGATGCCGACGCCCAGCAGGATGAGCGGGCGGCGTTCCCCGCCGATGGCCATGAGGGCGATGGTCACAACGATGGCGGTGAGCGGCATGCCCAGCCGCTCGGGCATCAGAAGATAGAGCACAAGCAGGCCGACAAGCATCAGCACGCGGGATTTCCAGTGCGGATGTGTCCCCAGCGAGGCGTCATCCTCGCCGGGAATATGCGCGGCAAAGATTGCTTCCAGAAGGTGGATCAGGGCGAAGAGACCGACGCCAATCGTCAATACATAAGGCAGGAAGGTGGGCGACAGGGGCAGGTGCTTGACCGACGCCGGCGACGTCACCCCGGCGGGGATCACGAAGAATGCGAAAAGCACCGAGGCCAGAATCGTCAACACCGCGAAGACGATCTCGCGGCGGCGACCCTTGCGGTTCTCGGTGTCTATATCTGTTTCGCTCATGGCTGGCCCTCCCATGCCGCCTTTGAAGAGTGGCGGCCCGCGGGGCCGCCACCTGTTGTTTGTCAGGATTATTCGACGGTTACACCGGCCTCATCCACCACGGTTTTCCAGCTGGAAAGTTCGCCGTCGATATATTTGGCGAAATCCTCGGGGCTGCCGCCCTCGATCTGGCCGCCGCGCGTATCGGCGAATTTCTTGAAGCTGTCGCTTGCAAGAACCTCGTCCAGCGCCTCGTTCAGCGTGGCGACAACCGCGTCGTCGGTGCCGGCGGGGGCCAAAAGGCCGAACCACGAGCGCGCGGCGAAGCCGTCAAGCTCGGCGATGTCCAGCTCGTCCAGCGTCGGCACGTCCTCGAGATGCTCGGAACGTTCCGGCGTGGTGACCGCCAGCGCGCGCAGGGCGCCCGACTGGATATGCGGCATGGCCGAGGGCAGGTTGTCGAACATCACGTCGACATCGCCCGACAAGAGGGCCGGTACGGCCTCGCCGCTGCCGCGGAAGGGCACGTGGGTCATGTCGGCGCCGGTGCGGGCCTTGAACATCTCGCCCGAGAGGTGAATCGAACTGCCCACGCCCGAGGAGCCGAAGCTCATGTTTTCGGATTTCGCGGCGTCGAGAAATTCCTGCGCGGTCTGGTAGGGGCTGTCCTTGTTGACGACCATGACGTTGGGGATCGACAGGATCAGCTTGATCGGCGTGAAATCCTCGACCGGGTCGTATTGCAGGTTCTTGTAGACCGCGGGCGCGATACCGTGCGACGAGACCTGCCCCATGAAGAGCGTGTAGCCGTCAGGACGGGCATTGGCCGCCTGCGTGGTGCCCAGCGTGGCGCCGGCGCCGGGGCGGTTTTCGACAGTCACGGTTTCATCCAGCACCTGTGCGAGGCCATCGGCCACCTGGCGGGCCAGAACGTCGGTGGCGCCGCCGGCGCTGTAGGGCACGATCAGGGTGATACGCTTGGTCGGGTAGTCCTGCGCCATGGCAGAGCCGCCGAAGGCCAGCATCGCGGTGGCGCTGACGGCGCCGATCAGGGTTCTACGATTGAGTTTCATCTTGGTCTCCTCCTTTGATGAAGTGTCGTGTCTTTCCTTGGTCCGGATCGTCTTCAGACCGATCCGATCGTCATTCCTCCGCAGACGTAGAGGACCTGTCCGGTCACGAACCCCGCCCTTTCGGAACAGAAGAACGACACGGCGTCCGCCACGTCCTGAGGCGTTCCGGTGCGTTTCATGGGCACCGTCGCGATGATCTTTTCGGTGCGCGGGTCACCCGGCGGGTTTACCTTGTTGAAAAGTTCGGTGGCGATGGGGCCGGGGCCGAGCGCGTTGACGGTGATGCCGTGCCGACCGAGTTCCAGCGCCCAGGTCTTGGTCATGCCGTGCAGGCCGGCCTTGGTGGCCGCATAGGCGGTGCGCAACTCCTTGCCGAGAGCCACGCGACTGGAAATGTTGACGACACGGCCCAGTCGCGCCTCTTTCATCGCTGGCAGCGCGGCTTGCAGGCAGACAAGCGGCGCGCGCAGGTTGACCGCCGCGACCTTGTCTATGGAATAGGGGTCGGTCCCTTCCACGTCGGCGGGTTCGACGATGCCGGCATTGTTCACGAGCCGCGTCACGCGGCGGCCGTCGCAGAATTTTTCCAACGCGGTGCGCGTGGCCTCGACATCGGACAGGTCCAGTTCCAGCACCTCGTCGGCATGGTCATGCTCGGGCACGATGCGGTCGACCACGGCGACGCGCAGACCGTCGGCCTTGAGCCGCTCGGCGATGGCTGCGCCGATGCCGCGGGCGCCGCCGGTGACGATGGCGAAATCACTCATGGATCACTCCTCGAAGGGCATTGCCTTGTCGATCGTCTCCCATATGAAGCGCCCCGACGGTTTCTGTTGTTCTTCGGCGATATGCGCCACGAGGCCGGCGGCACGGGAGATGACGGCAAAGCCGCGCATCAGTTCCACCGGGATGTCCATGTCGCCCAGAAGGGCGGCGGTGGCGCCGGTGGCGTTGATGGTGATGTGGCGGTCGAATTCGGCATCGACGGCAGCCGACAGTGTTTTCAGCGCGGGCAGGTAGCGGGGGTTGTCGGATTCTTTCTCGCCGATCTCCAGCAGCTTGAGAGCGCGGGGGTCGTCGGGTTTGTGCAGGTGGTGGCCGAAGCCG
Source organism: Roseovarius sp. MMSF_3350 (assembly GCF_030733425.1). Taxonomy (GTDB): domain Bacteria; phylum Pseudomonadota; class Alphaproteobacteria; order Rhodobacterales; family Rhodobacteraceae; genus Roseovarius. Next base: position 41,000 of record NZ_JASHIZ010000003.1, on the reverse strand, counting down.
GGCAGATGGGCCTTGCGGGCGCGGTGTTCGCGCACGATTTCGGTCGCGCGGGCGGCCTGGGCGTCGGCGTCCAGATCGACCAGCTCCGACAGCAGGCGGGCGTTGTTCTCGATCGTGCCTACGAACTGGCTGCCGACGGCCAGAAGTCCGGCCGCCACGGCGCCTTGCAAGTTTTCGGGCGCGGACATGTAGATCGACCGTGTGGTGATGGCGCTGGGCGTCAGCCCGTGTTCCATCATCACGATCAGGATCGCGTTCATCACGCGCTTCTGACTGGGGCTGACCGGGCGGTTCAGGATGTGTTGCATCATCACGGTGACGAAATCGCAGTCATCGGTCAGCAGCTCGTCCACGAGGTTGTGGTTGCGATAGAAGATCTCGGTGTCGGTATAGCGGCACAGCGATGTCGTGGGCGCTGGTTTGGACATGGGTCAGCCTTTCTGAAGTTCGTCGGCCCGCGCGGCGGCGTGCTCTTCGGAGAGTTGGTTCTTCTGAAGCTTGCCGATCGCGTTGCGCGGCAGGCTGTCACGGAAATTGACGGATTTGGGCGTCTGGACGGGACCGAGGCGCTCGCGGATGAATGCGATGATCTCGTCCGCCGTGACGGCCTTGGCATCGCGCACCTGAACGGCGGCGTGGACCGCCTCGCCCCATTTGTCGTCGGGCACGCCGTAGACGGCGCAGTCGATGATCTCGGGGTGTTCGCCCATGACGGTTTCCACATCCGCCGGGTAGACGTTGAAGCCGCCGGTGATGATCATCTCCTTGGCGCGGCCGCGGATGAACAGATAGCCGTCCGCGTCCTTCTGGCCCAGGTCGCCGGTGTGCAGCCAGCCGTCGACCAGCGTCCTGGCGGTGGCCTCGGGCTGGTCCCAGTATCCGGTCATCAGAAGGTCGCCGCGGATGACGATCTCGCCGGTTTCGCCCGCGGGCAGGACATTGCCCTTGTCGTCCATGATCTCGACCTGACTAAGCAGGGTCTCGCGGCCCACCGAGGCGCGCTTGGAGGGGTCCTTCAGCTCTTCGGCCGAGATCATGGTGGCGATCTGGGGTGCCTCGGTCTGACCGTAGGTGGAGGCGAGGCAGGGGCCGAAGATGTCCTGCGCACGGCCGATGGCGTCGGGGCGCATGGGGCCGGCGCCATAGATCAGGTTCTTGAGGTGGGCATAGTCGGCGTCGCGCACGCCGTCGAGCTCCATCAGCATGTACAGCACTGTGGGCGGCACGAAGGTGGTGGTGATCCGCGCGTTTTGCAGGAAGTCCAGGGTCTGTTCGGGGCGGGGCCGGTCCAGCAGGACAAGCGTGCCGCCGGTTGCCAGCGTCGGCAGGATATAGGTGGAGGTGCCGTGGGTGATGGGGGCAGCAGCGAGGTAGCGCTGGCCCTCGCCCAGAGACCAGGCGGCGACCTGGGTCGCGATGTTGGTGTTCCACGCGCGGTAGGGCTGCATCACGCCCTTGGGCAGGCCGGTGGTGCCGCCGGTAAACTTGATCGCCTGGGTGGCGGACAATGGCAGGTTGGCTTTGACAGGTGCCTGGCCCATGTTGGCGCGGATGAGGTCGCCGGTGGTACCGGGGCCGCCGGCGGGATCGGAAAACAGGAATGTGGTGTCCGCGCCGGTCAGCTTGTCGGCGGTATCGGTCTGAACGATGACGATGCTGGCGCGGGTGAAGCCGACCGCGCGCACCAGCTCGGCGCTGGCGTTCATCGGTTGCAACGGCACCCAGACCTTGCCCGCGGCCAGCACCGCCAGCCAGCAGGTCAGGTGGTCGATGGTGTTGTAGCAGCAGATGCCGACGCGACTTCCGAATTCGGGATCAAGCTCTTGCAGGCCGGTGGCGAGCGCCTGGACGCGGGCGTGCAGCTGGTCATACGTAAGTGCCTGGTCGCCATGTTCGACAGCGATTTGGTCGGGCCAGAGCCGGGCGGCGCGATGGAAGAAGTGAATGGGGTACATGCGTTCTTTTTTGCCTTAGGTGGTGAAACCCGACCGCACGATGGCGCGGGTCATGACCGATACGATTTCCTTGCGCCGCGCAGGCGCCATGCGGGATTTGAGGGCCGCCACCGAGATGGCCGCCCGAAGCTGGCCCGACGGGTCAAAGACGGCGACGCCGATGGCGCCGACCTCCGGGATGATGATGGAGGCGTTGATCAGCCAGCGGTGCTCGCGCCAGTGCCGGACCATGCGGCGGACATCGGCGGCGTTGAGCTCGCCATAGCGGCTGTAGACGTCGGCGTTGGCGGCGATGTGGCGGTCGCACTGGTCCTCGGGCAGGGCGGCGAGAAGAGCGGCGCTGCCCGCGCCGACGCCGAGGGGACGCCGCGCGCCGACCTGAAGCGTGTTGGCGCAGAGCGCGAAGGTATCCCCCGCCGCGTCGATGCAGAGCGCCTCGTCGCCGAATGGCACGGATAGAAAGGCGGTCTCGCCGGTCGCGGCGGCGATTTCGGCCAGGGCGGGCCGCAGCTCCATGCGCAGCGGATCGAACTGGCGCGGCGAGCCGGGGGCGCCGGCGAGGTCGAAGATCCCGATGCCGAGCGTGTAGATCTTGGAATAGGGATCGAAGCTGAGCAGGCCGCCGTCGACCAGCCCCTGCAGCAGCCGGCGGGCGGTCGCGGTCTTGAGGTTGGCCTTGCGGGCCACGGTCGAGAGGGTGATTCCGGTCGCGTTGCGGGCGGCCACGATCGGCAAAAGACGGATCGCCTTGGCCAGCGATGTCTCGGCCGTCCTGTCGCTTTGCCCCGCAGGCAGGGTGCCGGTGTCCGGGTCGCTATCGGTCAAACTGTCCTCCCTTGCGAAGCCGGGTCGCGGGCCGGCCTCTTGATGGGGAGCCTCGGGATGACGGCTTTGGAAGTCCACCCTTTTCTGACCAATATGTGATATTTTATTATCAACATACGATAATTGTGAGATTATTATCCTGTATTAAATGAATTTTATCAAAAAACTAAGTGATGGCATGAACTGCCATTTCCCGGCAATCGGAGGTTTGGCTTTCGTTAAGTCTTGCCGCTTAGAATCGGTTTTCGCAGCTGTTCCCAACTGGAGGAAAACGCATGGCGGCATTGTCTTTCCCGGACACCGAGGGAAAAATTTCCAGAGATCGCGATCAGTTTTTGCGTGAGCTGTTGCGCGAACTTGCAGACGTGCTGGAGGATCGCGTCGGCCTTGAAGAGGCCAAGGGGTTCCTCGCGCGGGTCGGGGCGCGGATCGGCGACAAAATGGATGCGGAATATCGCGGACTTCTCGATGTCGACAGGATGGACCTGGAGCAGGTGGCCGGCGCCCTGGTGGATCTCAAGGCGCGCATCAACGGCGGGTTCGAGATAGAAGAGATATCGGGTGACCGTATCGTGCTGGTGAACAGTGCCTGTCCGTTCGGGGATTACGTGCACGGACGGCAGGCGCTTTGCATGATGACATCCAGCGTTTTCGGGCGCCTCGCCGCGAACAACCTGGATTATGCCCGTATCGAAAAGACCGAAACGATCGCGCGCGGTGACTCGCGGTGCCGTATCGTCGTGCACCTGACAGAGGGCGAAATTGGCCGCGAGTATTTTGGTTAATCGGGTCGGACAGGAAGAGCTGGAACGCAGCGCCTTCATGGCGCTGCCGAAACATGCGATCCTGGTCGACCGATCGGCGCGTGTCTGCGCCAGCAATGCCATGGCGGCGCGTCTGGCCCGAGGTGTCACGGGATGCAGCGCCGTGCCGGACCAGTGGGGCCTTTCCGATGTCTTCGACATCTCGCCCGAAGCCGCGATAAAGGAGATAATCGTTGCCGCCTCTGGCGGGATATTGTTGTTTCCGCTGCGCGACCCGGCGCCGGGCAGCCCGTCGAGAATGCGGTTCCGCGTAAGCCCCGTCCGCAATGGCGGTGCCGCGCCTCGGCACTTCGTGCTTGTGTCGGAGCGGGGAGACGCGCTGGGTAAGACGTTTCGCGATCTCAACGCGGAGCTCGAACACGTCGATGCCGAGGCACGGCGTGAACGGGCGTACCGGCGGTCCCTGCAGCGGGCGAACGAGGCACTGAACGCGTCGAACGCCGAATTGAAATCCTTTGCCTACGCGGTGTCGCATGACCTGAAGTCGCCGGTACAGACGGTGGCGATGCTGCTGTCCGAAATGTCCGAATGCAACGAGGGCGATCTTGGCGATGACGTCACGGAACTGGTCGATATGAGCCGGGAGACCCTTTCGCGGATGTCCGTTCTGATCGAGGACCTGTTGCGTTACACGCAGTTGATAGGGACCTACATCAGGAAAGCGCCCTGCGATCTGAACGCGATTGTCGATGAGGTGATTGCGGATCTCAGAGCCGAGGTGAAAGGCGCGGGGGCCACGGTGCGGCGGGGCGATTTGCCGGTGGTTCTGGGCGACGCGGTCATGCTGCGCGTTCTGTTTCAGAACCTCGTTTCCAACGCGGTCAAGTTCCGCTGCCCCGACCGGCCCCCCGAAATAATGGTAGAATCCGGCGCGCGCGATCCGGACGGACGCGCCCGGATCGAGGTGCGCGACAATGGGATCGGAATAGCGCCCGAGTATCGCGACCGCATCTTCGAGTTGTTCAACCGGTTGCATCGGCATGAGGATATTCCGGGGAGCGGACTTGGCCTGACGATGTGCCGGCGGATCGTCCACAATTTGAAAGGTGGGCTGGAGGTCGGCGAGAACCCCGGTGGCGGCTCCGTGTTCACCGTGTCGCTAAGAATGCCCGAACATGAGTGAACTACAGGACAAACCGCTGGCGCCGATCGAAACCGTGCTTCTGGTTGACGACGATACGTTCTTTCACGTCGCGTGCAGGCGGCTGATGCAGCGGTCGGGCCTGGTGAAGACCCTGATCGCCTTTCCGATGGCCGAAGACGCGCTGGAATTCCTGGCCCGAGAGGACAGGCCCCGGATCGACGTCCTTTTCCTTGACATAAACATGCCGAAGATGAACGGCTTCGAGTTTCTTGAGGAAGCGACCGCACGTTTCGGCAAGGACTTTTGCAGCATGATCGTCGTGATGCTGACCTCATCGCTCGACCCGGGGGACATCGAGCGGGCGAACGCGAGTTGTGCGGTGGACGAGTTCGTCAACAAGCCGCTGTTGCAGGCGCAGATCGAGTCCATTGCCGCGAAACTGAAATCCGACCCGCGAACGATCGGCTGATGCCGGCCCTCCGACCGACGCGGGCCCGATGCAAGGTCGCAGACCCCAAGGACAGGCGGCAGGCGTCCGGGTTAAGGGAAGCGGGATAACATTGGGCGGGGTGGCGGGGAGGTCCCGGGTCTAGCCCGGGAGGGGCGATCAGACGGAAAAACGGAGGCCCGAAGGCCCCCGTTTCCCGTCCCTCGTCGACTGGCTTATTTCTGCAGTTCGGTCCAGATCGCGGTGTAGAATTCCTGCGCCTCGGCGGGGCAGGCGGTGGTGAACTGACCCGCTTCCTTCAGCTCTTCGGGCACGACGATTTCCGGCGCGGTCTTCATGTCCTCGGGCATGAACTCCTCGGAGCCGTCGATGCCGTTGGCGTAGCGGGCGAAGGACGACAGCATGGCCGCGTTTTCCGGCTCCATGATGAAGTTCAGGAAGAGCTTGGCGTTCTCGACGTTCTGCGCGTCCGCCAGGATCGCGGCGCTGTCCATCCAGACCGGGTAGCCCTCTTTGGGGTAGCCATAGGCCACGTCCTCGTTGTTGTTGCGGGCGCGGAAGGTCGAGCCGTTCCAGTTCACGGAGGCCATGACGTCGCCGTTCGAGAGCTTCTCGGTCATGCCGTAATCCATGCTCATCCACTTGGGCTTGGCCTCGATCAGCACGTCGCGGGCCTTTTTCAGCATTTCCTTGTCGGTGGTGCAGGGCTCGCCACCGACGTAGAACAGCGTGAGGTTCATCACGTCCTGCATTTCCGGCACGACGTTGACCTTGCCCACCAGTTCCTCGGGCGGGTCGAGGAAGATGGCGGAGGTGTTGATGTCGCCATCATAGGCGGACGTATTCACGGCAACGCCGGTCGTGCCCCATTGCCACGGCACGGAATACTCGCGATTCGGGTCCCATTCGACGTTCTTCCACTGGTCCGAGATGTTGTCGTAGTTTTCCATCTCGGGGATGCCGGCCTTCATCAGGAGGCCCTTGTCGATATAGACACCCATGTAGCTGTGGGTGGGCACGACGATGTCGAAGCCGTGGCCGCCGGCCTCGATCTTGGCCAGCGCGGTGGTGTTGCTATCATAGTCGGTGATCGTGACGTCGATGTCGTGTTCCTGTTCGAACTTCTCGATCATCTCGGGGCTGGTGTAGTTGCCCCAGTTGTAGATATTGAGCGACCCTTCGGCATGGGCCGCCCCGGCCAGCGCGATGACCGCGACTGAGGTGGTCAGGTATGTTTTCATCGTCTTTCTCCCTGTTGAGGTTGTGCGCGGGTTAGTCCCGCTTTCGGTTCAGTATAAAGAAGGCCGTGAGCAAAAGCACGGTCAGCGCGAGGAGCGCTGTGGAGATCGCGTTGACCTCGGGCGTGACGGCGCGGCGCAGCTGGCCCAGCATGTAGGTGGGCAGGGTATCCTGCCCGGCGGATTTGACGAACTCGGTGATGATGACGTCGTCGAGAGAGATGACGAAGGCCAGCATCGCACCGGCGGCGATGCCGGGCATCATCAGCGGCAGGGTCACGTGGCGGAAGGTCTGCCAGGGGCGCGCGTAGAGGTCGGCTGCGGCGGTTTCGAGTGCGAGGTCCATGCCCTCGAGCCGGGCGCGGATGGGAAGGTAGGCGAAGGGCACGCAGAAGGCCGAATGCGCGAGGATCAGGTAGGCAAGGCCGGTGTAGCCGGTGGCGACCTTGATCGAGGCGAAGAAGATCAGGAGGGCCACGGCGGTCACGATCTCGGGCACCATCAGGGGCTGGTTGATCATCACATAGATCAGCGTCTGCCCCTTGAAGCGGCCGCGACGGGTGGTGCCGAGCGCGGCCATGGTGGCGACGGTGGTGGAGATGAACGCCGCCGAGACGGCGATGACCAGCGAGCGAACGGTCGCCTGTTGGACTTGCGTGTTGTCCCAGGCCTCGACGTACCAGCGGATGGAAAAGCCGCCCCAGAGCGCCACGGATTCGGAATCGTTGAAAGAGTAGATCACCATGGTGACGATCGGCGCGTAGAGCAGCACGAAGGTCGTGAGCGCGATGGCTGTAAAGCCGGGCAGCGTGGTGACGGAGAAGCTTTTGTTCCTAGCCATTGGTCTGGTCCCGTGAGGTGACGCGGACATAGGCCAGCAGGGCGACCAGCACGATCATGAGCAAGAGCAGCGACAGGGCAGCGCCGAGGGGCCAGTTGCGGCCTTGGCCGAACTGAAGCTCGATGAAGTTGCCGACCATCATGTTCTTGCCGCCGCCGAGGATGCGGGGGGTGACGTAGGCGCCCAGCGAGGGCACGAAGACGAGGATCGAACCCGCGACGATGCCCGGTTTGACGATGGGCAGGATCACCCGGCGCAGCACTTTCATACGGGTGGCGTAGAGGTCGTAACCCGCCTCGACGAGGCGGAAATCGAACCGGTCGATGGCGGCGTAAAGCGGCAGCACCATCAGGGGCAGGTAGACATAGGCCATGCCGATCAGCACGGCGGTGTCGGTGTAGAGGATCTGCAAGGGCTGGTCGATGATGCCGAAGCTGAGCAGGAAGGAGTTGAGCAGGCCCTGGTTGCGAACCACTTCCATTATAGCGAAGGTGCGGATCAGCAGGTTGGTCCAGAACGGAATTGTGATCAAAAACAGCCAGAAGCCGCGCTTGTTGGGCGGGCGCGTGGCGATGAACCACGCGGTGGGAAAGCCGATGGCGAAGGCGATGAGCGTGGTCAGGACCGACAGTTTCACCGAGCGCCAGAAGATCGTCAGGTGTGCATCGGCGAAGGTGACGGTATCGTCGAAGATGTCGCGCTCGAAAAAGACGCGGAACCATGCCTCGGTCGTGAACTCCCAGACCACGCCGGAATATTCGCCCGGTTCGAGAAAGGCGTAAACCACTACGATCAGCAGCGGGCCGGCGGCCCCGAGCGCCAGCAGGATCAGCGCCGGGATCGAGAGGATCCAGCCGGTGCGTCCGCTGCCATGGGTGGTGCCCGCCATGCTAGTCCTCCAGCACCCGGACGGCGCCGGGGACGAAATCGAAAGAGACCTGCTGGCCTTCGTGAAGGCCGGTGTCACCCGAGGGCGGGCTTTGCATCCGGGCGACCACCTCGGTGTCGTCGGACATGCGCAGGTGGCAATGGGTGTCGGTGCCGAAATAGACGGTTTCGGCCACACGGGCCGAGAGCGCGCCGTCACCGATGCGGACCTGTTCGGGGCGCACGGCGAGGCTGACTTTGCTACCTTGCGCGGCGGCGTCGAGGTTGTCCACGGCGATGACGTCGCCGGTGGGCAGGCGTACGCCGCCCGTCTCGACCGTGCCGGTCAGGACGTTGGTTTCGCCGATGAAATCGGCGACGAAGCGGTTGACCGGCTTGTTGTAGATCTCGCGCGGGCCGCCGATCTGCAAGATCGAGCCGTCGCGCATGACGCCGATGCGGTCGGACATGGTCAGCGCCTCTTCCTGGTCGTGGGTGACGAAGACGAAGGTGATGCCGGTCTCGCTTTGCAGGCGCTTGAGTTCCAGCTGCATTTCCTTGCGCAGCTTGAGGTCCAGCGCCGAGAGCGGCTCGTCGAGGAGCAAAACCTCGGGCTCGGGGGCGAGCGCGCGGGCCAGCGCCACGCGCTGTTGCTGGCCGCCCGAGAGTTGCTGGGGTCTGCGCTCGGAGAAGGCTTCGAGTTTGACCAGCGCGAGCATCTCGGCCACGCGGGCGTCGACCTGTGCCTTGGGCGTGCCCTGCATGGCCAGGCCGAAGCCGATATTGTCAGCCACGCTGAGATGCGGAAAGAGCGCGTAGCTTTGGAAGACGGTGTTCACGGGGCGGTCGTAGGGCGCCATGGTGCTTATGTCGCGCGCGCCCAGCAGGATCATGCCCGATGTGGGCGATTCGAAGCCGGCGATGAGGCGCAAAAGGGTGGTCTTGCCACAGCCCGAGGGGCCCAGGAGGGTGAAGAATTCGCCCTTGTTGATCACCAGGGACACATCGTTCAGGGCGCGGACCTTTTTGTCGCCGGCACCGTATTCCTTGCGGGCCGATCGGGCCTCGACCGCGGCTTCGGTCATGCAAAGTCCCCCATGTTCATGGGGTCAGTGTTTCCTGACACGACCGCGATATTCAAGTGTTTTCAGGTATCGACGCCAGGCAGGGACGGAATTTGATCAAACCATGGGCGGGCGCGTTCGACCTCGGCGCAGAGCGACATGAGCGCCGTGTCGGCACCAAAGCGGCCGGCGAGATGGATGCCGATGGGCAACCCGTCGGCGCCCCGGCAGAGCGGCAGGGACACGGCGGGCTGGCCGGTGGCGTTGAAGGCGGCGGTGTAGGGGGAATAAGCGAAGATGCCGTTTTCGCCCATGCGGTAGGCCACGTAATCCTCGGTGTCGTGGGCGAAGCGGCCGATGGCGGCGGGTGGCTCGGCCATGGTGGGGGTCAGCAGGATGTCGTGATCCTCGAAGAACGCGGCCATCTGGCGACCGTAGGCGTGCACGGTCTCCACGGCGTCGAGGTAATCGGTGCCGCTGACAGTCCTGGCGTATTCCACCGCGCCGCGGGCGACGCCTTCGATGTCGCCCTGTCGCAGGTCGCGTCCCTGTTTGGCCAGCGCGCGGCGCACCCAGGAGGCGGTGCCGCAGGCGACGATTTTGGTCCAGGCGTGCATCATCCCTGCGGTGTCGGCGGTGGGGCGGGCTTGCGTTACGTGGTGGCCCATGTCGTGCAAAAGCGCTGCGGCGTCCTGCACGGCGGCCTGGCATTCGGGGTGGATCGCCTCGCCGGTGAGGGTGGTGTCGCATAGCGCGATGCGCAGGGGCGTGTTGGGGCGGTCGAGCGATTCCATGAAGGTGCAGGGCATAGCCGGCGCGACATAGGGCGCGCCGAGGTCGGGGCCGCAGACGATATCGAGCAAGAGCGCCGTGTCGCGGACCGAGCGGGTGAGAAAGCCCTCGATCGCCATGCCGGCCCAGCCTTCGCCGGCGTAGGGGCCATCGGGGACCATGGCGCGTGTGGGCTTGAACCCGACGAGGCCGCAATTGGACGCGGGGATGCGGATCGAGCCGCCGCCGTCGCTGCCATGGGCACCGGGGACGATGCCGGCGGCCACAGCCGCGCCCGAGCCGCCGGACGAGCCGCCGGGCGTCCGGGAAGTGTCCCAGGGATTGCGGGTGGGGCCGCCATAGACCGCCGCCTCGGTCGCCGCGCCCACGCCGCCCTCGGGCGCGGCGGTGCGGCCGAAGGTGACGAGGCCCGACGATTCCAGGCGGTCGTAGATGGTGGAATTCATCTTGTAGCTGGTGTTGGCCAGCAGATGCGAGCCGAGCGAGGCGGGAAAGCGGGTCGATTCCGCGCCCATGTCCTTGAGCAGGAAGGGCACGCCGGTGAGCGGGCCCTTGGGCAGGCCGTCGGCGATCATGCGGCGGGCGGTGTCGGAATAGTCGTGCACCACGGCGTTGAGCGCGGGGTTCACGGCATGCATCCGGGCCAGCGCGGTGTCGAGGAGGTCGTCTGGCGTGGCCTCGCCCCTGGCGACGAGGCCGGCGAGGGAGGTCATGTCGTGGGCGCGGTAATCATCCATGGGGCCAGAATGCACGGGGGGCGCGGGGGTGCAACGGGAATATGAGGGTGCCGCGCGATGGCCAGACCGCGGGCTGGCGAACGGACGGGACTTCAATGCGCTTTATGGCTGCCGCGTCCTGAAAACCTCGAATCGAAGCTCTCACGGAGGCCAATCGCCAGCCCGTCGCACCAAAGGTGCGCCGCCTATAATCGGCACGCCTTCGGCGTGACGGGCGGTCTGGCGATCGCGCGGCGGCGCAGCTGGTTGCGCCTTTGTTCCGCGCGTGTCTTCGTGGCGTAACGTCATCGCGGACCTGATCAGGGATCTCTTGCGGCGGAAGGTCCCGGGTCAGGCCCGGAACGGGGTTTGTTATTCCCACCAGCGGTCGATGCTGGCGATGTCGTCGTCGGACCAGCCGAAGTGGTGGGCGAATTCGTGCACTGTTACGTGGGCGACCAAATCGGCCAGGTCCACGTTGCCCCGGTCGCGCCATTCCGCCAGGATGGGTTCGCGGAACAGCCAGACGATATCGGGGCCGGTGGGCTGGTCGAAGACCGACTTTTCGGTCATCGGGATGCCGTCATAGAGCCCGGTCAGCTCGGCCGGGTCGGTCATGCTTAGGCTGTCGAGCATCTCTTGATCCGGCCAGTCGGCGACGTGGATCGCGACGGCCCGCGCGGCCTCGGCAAACGCGTCGGGAAAGCCCGCCACGGTGCGGCGGGCCACGTCTTCCATCCAGTCGAGAGAGGTGTCGGGCGCGGACATGGACGTGATCTAGGCCGCGCGCCCGGGGTGCGCAAGCGCTCAGAGGCGCAGTTGGTAGGACGAGGGCACGTAGGCGTAGCCGCTGTCCGATTTCTCGACGAAGCCGGTGGCGGGCCAGGGCATGTGATAGCCGACGAAGGGCATCTTCTCGGTGGCCAGCATGTCGAGGATCGTCTTGCGGGTCTGGGCGGCCGCTTCCTTGTCCATGTCGAACTTCACCTCCCAGTCGGGATGGGCCAGCGACCAGACATAGTGGTTGGCGAAATCGGCGGCGATCATCAGGCTTTCGCCCTCGCTTTCGATCAGGTGCACCATGTGGCCGGGCGTGTGGCCGAAGGCGGACATCGCCGTATGGCCGGAAAAGCCCGAGCCGCCATCTTCGATCATGGTGAATTGCTCGGCCAGGGGGCGGACCTTGGCCTCGAAATTTTCGTCGCCGGCCGCGGCCCAGTGGTCGAACTCGGCCGATCCGGTGACATAGGACGCGTTGGGGAATGTGGGCGTGTCGCCGTCCATCAGGCCGCCGATATGGTCGCCGTGCATGTGGGTGATCACGACGGTGTCGATCATGTCGGAGGAATAGCCCGCGGCCTCGAGCGCGTCCGTAAGCCCCTCGGCGTTCAGGCCGGTGTCGAAGAGAACCAGCTCGGAGCCGGTGTTGACCACGGTGGGGGTGAAAAAGAACTGCGCTTGGTCGGTCGGGATCATCGCGGCCTCGGAGACGGCGTTGAACTCGTCTTCCTCGACATTGAGGCCGAAGATGGTGTGCGGATCGGGGCGCGTGGCCTCGCCCGCCAGGAGTGTCGTGACCTCGAACCCGCCCAGGGTGAAGCGGCGGAAGGGCGGTGTGGCGGCGCCCAGCATCGGCGCCGTGGCCCATGTGGGCAGCGCGGGGGCGGCGGAGAGGGCGGTGGCCGAGGCGAGAAACCCGCGGCGGGAAAAGCGTGTGGACATGTCGGACCTCCTGTTTATGTCGAGCGAGAGGATAGGACGGGGCGTGGAAAAGTCGCGCATATGTCCCGAGCATGTCACGGGAAAGTGAGGCCGAGCTACACCCCGGCAGGCGGACAGGGTCGCGTGCTGCGCCCGTGATACTGGACAAGCGACCCCCCTTATGACATTTGGCGCGGCAACAGGAGACACCCCATGACAACCACCCGTTTCGCGCCGTCCCCCACCGGGTACATCCATATCGGCAACCTGCGCACCGCGCTGATGAACTTCCTGATTGCCCGCAAGAGCGGCGGGACGTTCATCCTGCGCATCGACGACACCGATCCCGAGCGGTCGAAGCAGGAATACGTGGATGCGATCAAGCAAGACCTGGAGTGGCTGGGCCTGACCTGGGACCGCGTCGAGCGGCAGTCGGAGCGGCTGGACCGCTATGCCGAGGCAGCGGAGAAGCTGCGTGGGATGGGCCGGTTCTACGAGGCGTTCGAGACGCCCACGGAACTGGACCTCAAGCGCAAGAAGCAGCTGAACATGGGGCGGCCGCCGGTGTATGACCGGGCTGCCCTGGGGTTGTCCGACGAGCAGAAGGACGCGTTGCGTGCAGAGCGCGGGGATGGCGTCTGGCGGTTCAAGCTGGATCACGAGCGGATCGAGTGGAATGACGGGATCCTGGGCGACATCTCGATTGATGCGGCGAGTGTCAGCGACCCGGTGCTGATCCGCGGAGACGGGCAGGTGCTGTATACGCTGGCCTCGGTCGTGGACGATACCGAGATGGGCGTGACCCATGTGGTGCGCGGGTCCGATCACGTGACCAATACCGCGACGCAGATCCAGATCATCGAGGCGCTGGGCGGCACCGTGCCCCAGTTTGCGCATCATTCGCTACTGACCGGGCCGCAGGGGGAATCGCTGTCGAAACGGCTGGGCACGCTTTCTTTGCGCGATTTGCGGGCGCAGGGGGTGGAGCCGATGGCGCTGTTGTCGCTGATGGCACGGCTGGGCTCGGCCGATCCCGTGGAATTGCGGACGGACATGGCGGAGCTGATCGAGGGGTTCGATATCTCGCGCTTCGGTTCTGCGCCGACGAAGTTCGATGCGAATGACCTCTTTCCGCTGACGGCGCGGGTGCTGCAGGGGCGCGATTTTACGGATGTGAAGGCGCATATCGTGGCGCTTGGCGTGCCGGAGGATCAAGCCGAGCGGTTCTGGAGCGTGACGCGAGAGAACATCACGACGCTGCACGATCTGGAGCCGTGGTGGGTGATGTTCCGCGACGGGGCGGAGCCGGTGATCGACGACGAGGACCGGGAGTTCGTGGCCCAAGCGCTGGCGCTGCTGCCCGAGGGGCCGCATGATGGCGACACCTGGGGGCAGTGGACGAACACGGTCAAGGAGCAGACGGGCCGCAAGGGCAAGGGCCTGTTCATGCCGCTGCGCAAGGCGCTGACCGGGCAGAACCACGGGCCGGACATGAGCCAGGTGCTGCCACTGTTGCAGGTGATCAAGGCGAAGGGCTGAACACGAGCGTTGCTTGCCTGTCCCTGAAGTCTGCCGAAAGCTTTCAGGGACGGTACTTTGCGGCGCCGGTAAATCCTGCCACGAACTCCATGAGTGTCGCCGCAAGGGGACCGAAGCACCAAACTGTGCTATATCTGGATTTCGCGGAGGATGATCAAATGAGCTTTGTTTCGATCACGACGTGGCGAATGGTCGTCGAGACCGAGAATCTCGAGCACGTGAAAGACCTGATGGTGCGGAAATACTTTCCGGGACTGTTGGCCCTGGGTGCAGAGCGTTCGATGCTGGTCGATACCGAACTGGACCGTTTTGCCATTGTAACAGTCTACCCAAGCCGGACGGTGCGCGATGAAGCCTTCTCCCGCATATCGGCACTTCGAGGCGAAGGCGCTGAAGAGTTCGGTGCCGAGTTGATGGATGCGTATGCCGGAGAGATGGTGGCCTCTTCCGAAGCTTGAAGGGGAATGGTCAGCTCGCCGCATAGCAGGCCCTGAAGCATTTCAGGCCGAACGACCGCATTGTGCCGTTGGCGATGTGGCTGATCCAGGGCCGCGTATCGCGGGGACGTCCCCACGGGGCGGCAACTTGGCTGCGCCGGGCGCAGACCGGCCCCTGATCGGTGCTTCTTTGCCGATGGCTTGCGCATTTCAGCAACACATCGAAGATGTGATGACCTAGGTGACTTGTTGTCAGCCCTGATTCCACCTCATTCAAGTGGTCTGCTCATACCTTCACCTGGGGTCGAAACATGTCTAGCGTCATTGTACTGATCGGGATGGCAATCGTGGCCGTTCTTCTGTTTGCTTTTCTGGCGTCGTCGGCGCGGAATCGCGTCTGACGGTTGCGCGACTTGAACGGGTTAGGATTTACCTGACCGAAAGGCCGCGTCGTTTCGAGCGGTTCACGGAGGTCGTGCGGGACGCGCCTCAGTCCTTGAGCGGGTTGTAGGTGGAGGCCGGCTGGACCTTGGCTCCGACACGGTCGAGCATGTCGTTGACCAGCGCGGTTTCCTGTCGCTTGAGCTTCTGGTGCCGTGGGTAGAGCGGACGGCGGCGGTCGTCGAGGATGGGAGCGTCCCAGCCGTCGGTCGTGTCGAAGAAACGCTGAACGCCCTCCTCTCCGAAGACATGCAGGTAGCCCTGCGCCACCACGTCGATATAGCTCAGCAGCACGGGGCTGACCGCGTCGGGGTTCTGGTGCTGACCGTCCTCGATGGCGAAGACCACGAGGTCGGCATCCTCGGGCAGGTGGGTGCGGACCTGGTGGCGGGCGGGCACACGCATGTAGGCGCGCTCGCGCGCGTCAAGGGCGGCCCAGTCGGCGCCGGGCACGCCGGCGACGAGGCCGTCGATCTGGGCGGTGGTGTCGGGCACGGCCGTCAGATACGCCACCTCGCGCAGGGTCGTCTTGCGCCAGGCGCGCCGCCAGCCCGAAAGCTGGGCGGGGTGGGCATCCGCATAGGTATGGGTGCCGCGATTCACCAGGCTGCCATAGCCGAAGAAGAATCCGGGTTGCACGAGGGGTACCGCCTTTCTGTTCGCCCCACGATGTCAACAGTCGCAGCGGCAAAGGTCAAGGACTGCCATCAAACTGTGATCGGTGACGGTCATTCTGCTTGCAGAGGCTTGGGCCGGCCACTACGCTACTAAAGTATCGGAACGGGAGAACCGGCAATGCCGGTGCCGAAGGAGCAACCGCCCCGGAAACTCTCAGGCGCAAGGACCGGCCGATGTAAGACTCTGGAGAGATCGCGGAAAGATCCCGCGGCGCCGAAGGGATAGCGATCTCAGGCGAAAGGACAGAGGGGGCATCGGGCGCGTCAGGCGATGCGCGAAACTGATGCCGGTTGCCCTGCCAGATGCGCCCGGTTCGAGATGCGAAGGAGAGCCGCTTGGACGATCTGCGCGAAACGCCGCTGACGGGCCTGCACAAGGCGCTGGGCGCGAAGATGACCGGGTTCGCGGGCTACGAGATGCCGCTGCAGTACGGCTTGGGCGTCATGGGCGAGCATCTGCATACGCGGGACAACGCGGGGCTCTTCGATGTCAGCCATATGGGGCAGGTCCTGATTCGCCACGAGGCGGGCTATGGCGGGGCCGCGCAGTCGATGGAGCGGCTGGTGCCGGTCAACCTTTTGGGGCTGGGCGAAAAGCGGCAGCGCTACGGGTTCTTTACCAACGATGCGGGCGGCATTCACGACGACCTGATGCTGACCAACCGGGGAGATCACCTGTTGGTCGTGGTGAACGCGGCCTGCAAGGCCGATGATATCGCGTTGATGCGTGAAGGGTTGCCCGAGTGCGAGGTGACCGAGGTAACGGACCGCGCGCTGATCGCGTTGCAGGGGCCGAAGGCGGTCGATGCGCTGGCGCCGATTGCGGCGGGCTGCGAGATCATGAAATTCCTGGATACCGGCATTTTCACCTCGGATTACGGGGAGTTGTGGGTGTCGCGCTCGGGCTATACCGGCGAGGACGGTTACGAGATTTCGGTGCCCGCGGCACAGGCCGAACCGCTGGCGCGGGCACTTTTGCTGCACGAGGCGGTGGAGCCGGTGGGCTTGGGCGCAAGGGACAGTTTGCGGCTGGAGGCGGGCCTGTGCCTTTACGGGCAGGATATCGACGAGCACACCACGCCGGTGGAGGCGGGGCTGAGCTGGGCGATCCAGAAGGCGCGTCGCCGGGGCGGCGAGCGCGAAGGCGGGTTCCCCGGGGCCGACGTGATCCTGGACCAGCTGGAGAACGGCGTGGCGCGGTGCCGGGTGGGCCTGCGCCCCGAGGGGCGCGCACCGATGCGGGCCGGCACGCAAATTTTCGGCAGCGAGACGGGCGGCGAGGCCGTGGGGCAGGTGACCTCGGGCGCCTACGGGCCCAGCATAGAGGCGCCGATGTCGATGGGATATGTCGCCGCCAGCCATGCCTCGGCCGGAACCACGCTATATGGTGAGGTGCGCGGCAAGCGCCTGCCGGTGGCGGTGGCGGAGATGCCGTTCACGCCCGCGAATTTCAAACGCTGAACATCAGGGAGACTTGCATGAAATACACCGAAGAACACGAATGGCTGGACCAGGATGGCGACATCGTCACGGTCGGCATCACCAGCCACGCCGCCGAACAGCTGGGCGATATCGTTTTCGTGGAACTGCCCGAGGTGGGTGCAGAGGTGACCAAGGACGACGAGATCGTGGTGATCGAGAGCGTCAAGGCGGCGTCGGATATCCTGGCGCCGCTGGACGGCGAGATCGTGGAGGTCAACGAGGTGCTGGCCGACACGCCCAGCAAGATAAACGAGGACCCCGAGGGCGACGGCTGGTTCTTCAAGATCAAGCCGTCGGACACCTCGCCGATGGACGATTACATGGATGAAGCCGCCTACAAGGACTTCATCGCCTGATCCGCGCCGCCGGGCGCATAATTTTTGGAAAATTTTGGCAAAAATCTTTGGAAGATTTTTGTGCCTCCGGCGGGGATATTTTTGGCCAGAGGAAGCAGGGGCGGCGCCCGTCGCCCCGGCGCCGTCTCTTGTCTGACACCAAGGAGCGATTGTCATGCCGTTCGAGCCCACAGACTACCTGCCCTACGATTTCGCCAACCGCCGCCATATCGGGCCGTCGCCCGAGGAGATGGCCGAGATGTATGCCGCGCTTGGGGTCGAGGACCTCGATCAGCTGATCGACGAGACCGTGCCGAAATCGATCCGGCAGGCCGGGAAACTGGATTTCGGCAAGCCCAAGTCCGAGCGCGAGCTGATGCACGAGATGCGCATGGTCGCGGGGCGGAACAAGGTGTTGGTCAGCCTCATTGGCCAAGGGTATCACGGGACGGTCACGCCGCCGGCGATCCAGCGCAACATTTTCGAGAATCCGGCGTGGTACACAGCCTATACGCCCTATCAGCCCGAGATCAGCCAGGGGCGGCTGGAGGCGCTTTTGAACTTCCAGACGATGATCTGCGACTTGACCGGGCTGGAGGTGGCCAATGCGTCGCTCTTGGACGAGGCGACGGCCTGCGCCGAGGCGATGACCATGGCGCAACGGGTGGCGAAGTCGAAGGCCAAGGCGTTCTTCGTGGACCGCGATAGCCATCCGCAGAACATCGCCGTGGTGCAGACGCGCACGAAACCGCTGGGGATCGAGGTGATCGTGGGCGATCCGGAAAAGCTGGAGGCGGACAAGGTCTTCGGGGCGCTGTTCCAGTATCCCGGCACCTACGGACATGTGCGGGATTTCACGGCGCAGATGGAGGCGTTGCACGCCGAGAACGCGGTCGGGATCGTGTCGGCCGACCCTCTGGCGCTGACGTTGTTGAAGGAGCCGGGCGCCATGGGGGCGGATATCGCCGTGGGCTCGGTTCAGCGGTTTGGCGTGCCGATGGGCTATGGCGGGCCGCACGCGGCCTACATGGCCTGCAAGGACGCGATGAAGCGCGCCATGCCGGGGCGGATCGTGGGGGTGTCGGTGGATTCCCATGGCAACCGGGCCTACCGGCTGTCCCTGCAGACCCGCGAGCAGCATATCCGGCGCGAGAAGGCCACCTCGAACGTCTGTACCGCGCAGGCGCTCTTGGCCGTCATGGCGTCGATGTATGCGGTGTTTCACGGCCCCAAGGGCTTGCAGGCCATCGCTCAGCGCATTCACCGCAAGACCGTGCGGCTGGCCAAGGGGCTGGAGGCGGCGGGGTTCAAGGTGGACCCGAAGGTCTATTTCGACACGATCACGGTGGACGTGGGCCCATTGCAGGCAGCGGTAATGAAATCGGCCGTCGACGAGGGGATCAACCTGCGCCGGGTGGGCGAGCATCGCGTCGGCATCACGTTGGATGAGGCGACCCGGCCCAAGAATATCGAGGCGGTCTGGCGCGCCTTCGGGATCGAGAAGACCGACGAGGACTTCACGCCGGAGTACCGCGTGCCGGAAAAGCTGCACCGCCAGAGCGGGTACCTTGAGCATCCGATCTTTCACATGAACCGGGCCGAGACCGAGATGATGCGTTACATGCGCCGGCTGGCGGACCGGGACCTGGCGCTGGACCGGGCGATGATTCCGCTGGGGTCGTGCACGATGAAGTTGAATGCGGCGGCCGAGATGATGCCCGTGAGCTGGCGCGAGTTCGCGCGGCTGCACCCGTTCTGCCCAAAGGACCAGGCAGAGGGCTACCGCGTGCTGATCGAGGATCTGAGCGCGCGGTTGTGCGAGATCACCGGCTATGACGCCATGTCGATGCAGCCCAATTCGGGTGCGCAGGGGGAATACGCGGGGCTGTTGACCATTGCCGCCTATCACGCCGCGAATGGCGAGGGGCATCGTAACGTCTGCCTGATTCCGACCAGTGCCCATGGCACAAACCCCGCGAGCGCGCAGATGGTGGGCTGGAAGGTGGTCCCGGTGAAGTCCGATGCCAATGGCGATATCGACCTTGACGACTTCCGCGCCAAGGCGGAGGCCAATGCTGACGGGCTGGCGGGGTGCATGATCACCTATCCAAGCACGCATGGCGTGTTCGAGGAAACCGTGCTGGAGGTCTGCAAGATTACCCACGACCATGGCGGGCAAGTCTATATCGACGGGGCGAACCTGAATGCCATGGTGGGGTTGTCGCGGCCCGGGGATCTGGGTGGTGACGTGAGCCACCTGAACCTGCACAAGACCTTTTGCATTCCGCACGGCGGGGGCGGGCCCGGCATGGGG
Organism: Roseovarius sp. MMSF_3350; assembly: GCF_030733425.1. GTDB lineage: Bacteria > Pseudomonadota > Alphaproteobacteria > Rhodobacterales > Rhodobacteraceae > Roseovarius. The sequence continues at coordinate 21,420 of NZ_JASHIZ010000003.1, read as the reverse complement.
CCGATCGGCGTGAAGGCGCACCTGGCGCCGCACCTGCCTGGCGATCCGCGCGGGCAGAAAGACGGGCCGGGGCCGGTGTCGGCGGCGCCTTACGGCTCGGCCTCGATCCTGCCGATCAGCTGGGCCTACACGCTTTTGATGGGTGGTGAAGGGCTGACCCAAGCGACCAGGGTGGCGATCCTGAACGCCAACTACGTGGCCAAGCGGCTGGAGGGGGCGTATGACGTGCTGTACCGGGGGCGGAATGACCGGGTGGCGCATGAATGCATCCTGGACACGCGCCCCTTCGCCGAGAGCGCGGGCGTCACGGTGGACGACATCGCCAAGCGGCTGATGGATTGCGGGTTTCACGCGCCCACGATGAGCTGGCCGGTGGCGGGCACGCTGATGATCGAGCCGACGGAGAGCGAGACCAAGGCGGAGCTGGACCGGTTCTGCGATGCGATGCTGGCGATCCGCGAGGAAATCCGCGCCATCGAGGATGGAAAGATGGACCGCGAGAACAACCCGCTCAAGCACGCGCCGCACACGATGGAGGATCTGGTGCGCGACTGGGACCGGCCCTATAGCCGCGAGCAGGCCTGTTTCCCGCCGGGCGCCTTCAGGGTCGACAAGTACTGGCCGCCGGTCAACCGGGTGGACAATGCCTTTGGCGACCGGAACCTGGTGTGCACCTGCCCGCCGATGGAGGCGTATGCCGAGGCGGCGGAGTGAGGCAGGCAATCAGGCGGCCTCCCGAAGGAGACCGCCCTAACTTGGTACTGAAATCACTCGCTAAAATGATCGGGCCTTGCCCGGGACAGGGGCAATGCCCTCGTTCGGTCGGGAGGGAGTGACCCTTGGAACGAATACCTGTCGGTCGTGGTCGCCGGTCAGTCGGTTCAAACTGATCTCGGGAAATTTGGTACACTTGCAGGGCGCCGGCCATTTCGCGGCGGCGTCTTGCCTGTTCCGAAGGCCTGTTGGCGCGTTCGATATGCAGTGTGGGAATAACGCCGGGCGCGGGGCCGGGTTCCGGTAAAATGACCCAGTCGTGACGTTTCAATTCATGGGTGAAAAGAGCGCCGATCAGTCGCCTTTTTTCGCCTTCGGAGGCTCGGCTGCCGGGGCGAGCCGCGGGTTGAACACCTCGGCCAGCTTCTGCCAGCTGGGCTCATTAGGCGCGGCAAGCAGGTAGCCGGTGTCGATGCCGGCGTTGTAGTCGCGCCCGTCGAGCATACGCACCACGCCGCCCGCGCGCTGGACGATCAGCACGCCCGCCGCGTGGTCCCACGGGTTAAGCGTGGCCGAGAGCAGGAAATCGGCACGGCCCTGCGCCAGCATCCGGTATTCGTGGCACGAGCAGCGCAGCGAGCCGATGCGGCCGAACCGTGACATGAGCGGGGCAAGCTGTTCCTGCACCGCGCGATCCATCAGGTAATAGTGCATGTAGCCGTAAAGGTTGTCGATATCGCCACCTTGCGAGGCCAAGACGGGCCGGGCGCGGCCGGTGGCGCGGGTCATTTCGGCGGGGCCGTCCTCTTCGGCGGCGATGAAATCGTCCATGACCGGATCGTAGAGCAGGCCGTAGACCGGCTTGCCGAACCGGGTGACCGAGACGATGACGCCGAACATGGCCAGGCCGTTGACGAAGTTCCAGGTGCCGTCGACCGGATCGAGGATGAAGGCCAGTTCGGCCTCGGCCAGCTTGCCGCGCAGCGACGGGTCGGCACCGGCGGCTTCCTCGCCCACGATCAGGGCGTGGGGGAACATCTTTTGCAGGCCGCGCGAGAGCATCGCTTCGGCTGCGTGGTCGGCCTCGGTCACCAGGTCCTCGGGGCCGGCTTTGGTGGTGATCTCGGCAGCGGCGAGGTTGCGGAAGCGGGGCATGATCTCGGCCTTCGCTGCGCGGCGGACGAGGTTGACGAGCGCGGCCTTCTGCGCGTTGGTCAGCGGCGAGGAAACGGTGATGGGCAGGGTTTCCGTCATGGGCACTCCTTGAACGACTCGGTGGGGCGAGGGGGTGCGGGATGAGTGCCACCCCCGCCGCCGGACCGCAACCGGATCGGGGCGCGCGATGGGCGATTATTCGCGGCTGCGCAGAACCTGGGCGGGACGGGCGGAAATGGGGCCGAGGGCGAAGGCCAGGCCCGCCAGAAGGCTGATCAGCGCGCCGCCCGCGACGATGCCGAGGGCGGGTGGCCATGCCACGGCGAAGGACGTTTCCATGACGTAGTGACTGACCGCCCATGCGCCTGCGATGCCCGCGCCAAGCGCGACGCTGCCGGCCGCGGCCCCCAGGAGGGCGGCGCGCAGGGAGAGGCCCCAGAGGATGCGCGCGCGGCTGGCGCCGAGCACCTTGAGGATCGCCGCCTCGTAGCTGCGGGCGCGGGCGTCGGCGGCGGCCGCGCCGATCAGGACCATGAACCCGGTGAGCAGCGTGGCGGCGGCGCCCCAGGCAGTGGCCGAGGCGAGGCTGCCCAGAAGGTCGCTGACGCGGGAGACGGCGTCGCGTACCGAAATTGCTGTGATGTTTGGAAACTGGCGCGAAAGGTCGCGGAGGATGGCGGTTTCGGAGGCCGCATCGGAGTAGACCGTGGCGATATAGCTGTGGGGGGCGTTCACCAGTGCGGACTCGTTCAGGATCATGATGAAGCCCATGCCGGCGGTAGAAAAATCGACCTCGCGGAAGGAGGTGATTTCAGCCGTCAGGTCGCGGCCAAGGATGTTGAGGGTGATCTGATCGCCGAGTTTCAGGCCCATTTCATCGGCTTCCTCGGCGGCGAAGCTGACTTGGGGCGGGCCGTCGTAATCCTCGCCCCACCAGTCGCCGGCGGTGAGCGTGCTGCGCTCGGGCAGGGCGGCGGCATAGCTGACGCCGCGGTCGCCTTGCAGGACCCAGTGGTCGCCCGCGACTTGGGCTGCGGGCTGGCCGTTTATTTCGCTGATAATGCCGCGCAGCATGGGGGCGGCGTCGACGCGGGTGACGCCCTCGTCGCTGTCGAGCCGGGCGGAAAAGTCGGGCATCTGGTCGCGCTGGATGTCGACGAAAAAGAAGCTGGGCGCGCGGGTGGGCAGGTCGCGGGTGATGGCGTCGCGCAGGTTGCGGTCGACCTGGCCCACGGCGGCGAGCACGGAAAGGCCGAGGCCGAGCGACAGGACCACGGCGCTGGCGGTGCTGCGCGGCCCGCCGATGGCGCCGAGCGCCCAGCCGAGCGCAGTGCGGCCCCGGGCCAGAGGGCGCATGCGCCGGGCAGCGACGCGCAGGGCGAGACCGGCGAGGGCCAGCACCACGAGGGCACCAGCGATGGAGCCTGCCGTCCAGTAGGTGAGGGTTGAATTGCCGGAGAACCAGGCGGCGACCATGACCAGCGCGGCGATAAGGGCGGCGGTGGTCAGGATGAACCCCGCGCCGGGGATTGTGCCGGAGGTGTCGGCGTCGCGGTAGAGCGCTGCGGGGCGGACGTCGCGCGCCTGGGCCAGCGGCCAGAGCGTGAAGATGAGGATGGTGAGGGCGCTGTAGATCGCGGCTTCGGCCATCGGCCCCGGGTAGGGGGCGAAGACGGCAGGCACGGGCAGTTGCGCGGTGATGATAGGCGACAGGAGCACGGGCAGGCCGACGCCGAGGGCGAGGCCGAGGGTGATGCCAAGGACGCCCAGAACGGCGACCTGCATCAGGTAGGTGAGGAAGATCGTGCGTTGATCTGCACCGAGACTGCGGAGGATGGCGATAACCTGGGTTTTGCCAGACAGGTAGGCGCGCAGGGCGGCGGAGATGCCGACGCCGCCGACCGCAAGGCCGGAGAGGCCGACGAGGATCAGGAACGCGCCGAGGCGCTCGACGAATTCGGCCACGCCCGGCGCGCCGTTGCGGGCGTCGGACCAGCGCATGCCGCTGCCTTCGAGGGCTTGCTCGGCCTCTGCCCGCGTGGCGTCGAGATCGGTGCCGGGGGGCAGGTCGAGGCGGTAATGCGAGGAAAAGAGCGTGCCGGGTTCCAGGAGCCCTGCGCCGTCCAGCGCGCTGCGCAGGACAATCGTGCGGGGGCCGAGGCCGAAGCCCCCCGTGCGGCTGTCGGGTTCGCGTTCGATGAGGGCGCGAAGGGTGAAGCTCTTCGACCCCAGCGTGAGGGTGTCGCCGGGCACGGCACCGAGGCGATCGGCGAGCGTGGGGTGCATGACGAGGCCATCGTTGGCGAGGGCCTCGTCGAGGGGGATGTCGGGAGTCAATTTCGCTTCGCCCACAAGGGGATAGGCTGTGTCGACGGCTTTCACTTGCGTCAGGCTGCGTTCCTCGCCCATGACGGCCATGGAGCGGAAATCGGCAATCTCGGACACTCGGGTGGCGGTGTCTTGCATCCACGCGCGCTCCGCCTCGTTGGCGAACCGGTAGGTCAGCTCGATCTCGGCATCGCCGCCCAGCAGGGTTGCACCCTCCTGTGCGAGGCCTTCTGTGATGCTTTCGCGGACGGTGCCGACGGCGGCGATGGCCGCAACGCCGAGGATCACGCAGGCCAGGAAGATGCGGAAGCCGTGCAGCCCGCCGCGCAGTTCGCGGGCGGCAAGGCGTGCGGCGAGGCGGAGCTTCATGCCGTGCGGGCCTTGATGGGCTGTCGTTCGGCTAGGTGGCCGTCGCTGAGTTCGGCCACGCGGGCGCAGCGGTCGGCAAGGCCGGGATCGTGGGTGACGAGAACCAGCGTGGCGCCGTGGCGTTCCTGAAGCCCGAAAAGCAGGTCGATGATGGCGGTGCCGGTGGCGCTGTCGAGGTTGCCGGTGGGCTCATCGGCCAGCAGGATATCGGGGCGCGGGGCGGCGGCGCGGGCCAGCGCCACACGTTGTTGCTCGCCGCCCGAAAGCTGCGAGGGATAGTGGTTCAGGCGCTTGCCCAGGCCCACGGTGGTCAGTTCCTCCTCGGCGCGGGCGAAGGCGTCGGGGTTACCGGCCAGTTCGAGGGGGGTGGCGACGTTTTCCAGCGCGGTCATGGTGGGGATAAGGTGGAAGGACTGGAACACCACGCCGATATGGTCGCGGCGCAGGCGGGCGAGCGCATCCTCGGACATCGTGGTGAGGTCGTGGCCCAAAGCCTTGACCGTGCCGCCGGTGGCGCGTTCCAGCCCGCCCATCAGCATCAGCAGCGAAGATTTGCCGGAGCCCGACGGCCCCACCAGCCCCAGCGTGTCGCCGCGGTGGACATCGAGGCTGATCGCCTCAAGTATCTCGACGGGGCCGGCATTGCCTTGCAGCGAAAGCGCGGCCTCGCGCAGCGATAACACGGGGTCTGTCATGGGGTTCTGCCTGTTCGTTTTTAGTCGTTTCACATATGGGGTCCGGGCCTTGGCGGGCAAGGTCGCGGCGCTTGTTTTCATTGGTTTACCGGCCTTTGGTGAAGAGCCGGTGACGATCCTCGCCTTGGGCGACAGCTTGACGCAGGGCTATGGTCTGGCACAGGAAAACGGGTTCGTGCCGCAGTTGGAGGGCTGGTTGCAGGAGAACGATGTTGCGGCAGAGGTGATCAATGCCGGGGTCTCCGGCGACACCACGGCAGGCGGTGCGTCAAGGGTGGAGTGGAGCCTGACACCCGAGGTTGACGCGATGATCGTGGCGCTGGGAGGCAACGACATGCTGCGCGGGCTGGACCCGGGCGCGGCGCGGGCGAACCTGAGGACGATTCTGGAGGTGGCGGAGGGCCAGAACCTGCCCGTGCTACTGGTGGGGATGCAGGCGCCGACCAATTTCGGGCCGGATTACAAGGCGGCGTTCGACGCGATGTATCCCGAGCTGTCGCAAGAGTTCGGCGCGCTTTATTTCGAGAGCTTCTTCAAAGGGTTGGGTGAAGGCGATCCGTCCGAGTTGCAGGGCTTTTTCCAGTCGGACGGGATTCATCCCAACGCCGACGGAGTCGGCCGGATCGTGGAGGCCATGGGGCCGGCGGTGGCCGAATTGGCGGAACGGGCGGAATGAAGCCAAGCGGCTTTGATCCCTGGCCGGATCCCAGTCTGCACCGGAGGAAGAGGTCCCGGGTCGAGCCCGGGACGGGAGTTTGGAGGCGGGGCGGCCCGTCGATTGCGCAAAAGTCTGCGCTCTTGTTGCGCGCCGTCTTTACAAAACCGTGACCACGGTTCCCAGCGGCACGCGCTCGTAGAGGTCGATCACGTGCTCGTTGATCATGCGGATGCATCCGTTGGAGACCGAGCGGCCGATCGAGCGGGGCGCGTTGGTGCCGTGGATGCGGAAATAGGTGTCGCGGCCATTCTGGAACAGGTAGAGTGCGCGCGCCCCCAGCGGGTTGCCCTTGCCGCCCGGCTGGACATAGTCATTGCCCTTGAATTTGGCGTAGGTCTTGGGCTCGCGCTCGATCATTTCCTGCGTCGGTCGCCATGTCGGCCATTTCTTCTTGACGTCGATGGTTGCGCGGCCGGTGAACTCCAGCCCGGCCTTGCCGACGCCCACACCGTAGCGGCGGGCCCGGCCCTGCTCGGTGATCAGGTAAAGGAAATGCGCCTTGGGCAGGATCAGCATCTGGCCGGGCGCGTAGCGGGCCGAGATGTTCACGTCTTGAGGCATGTATTTCTGGTCGAGCTGGAATGTCTGGGCGGCGGCAGGCAGTGCGGGCACGGTGGCGACCGCGGCAGCAGTGGCCACGAATTGGCGGCGATTCATCATGATTTTCTTCCCTCGAAACGGCGGCAGTTGGGTATGGCGATATTCCGCCACATGAGCATTTAGAAATCAAAAACAAGTGAATGGGAGAAGGGCAAGCGATTCCGTGACCGTCAAGTCTCAGTTTCCGGACGCTGCGGCAGAGAGGTAACGCAGGGCCGCGCGGGGCAGGCGCAAAACAGTGCGGCGAAGAAGGGCGGGATACTCCATCTCGCCCGAGAGCAGGTGCATGTAGTCGCGCTTGAGCGTCGTGGACGTGGCGAAGGTGCGGGCGAAGAAGGGCTGCAGGCGCGCCGAGAAAATCAGCGGGCGCAGTAGTCGGGCTTGGGCGATAGAGCGGCGGATCGGTTTGGTCGCGCTCGTGTAGAGCGGTAGGGCGCGGTGGGTACCTCCCTGATCCAGCGCGATTTTTGCGGCCTCGGCCGCCAGGGCTCCGGAGTGGATGGCATAGCCGATGCCCTCGCCGGTGATCGGGTCGACCAAGCCGGCGGCGTCACCCGCGAGCAGGACATTGCCCTTGCCGGGGATGGGCCTTGGGGCGCCGAAGGGCAGGAAATGGCCTTTGACCTTGGCGGTCTTTCCGGTTCCCAGCTTGTCGAGATAGGTGGCGAGGTGCAATTTCATGTCGGGGTTTTGGGCGTGCAGGCCGCCCAAGCCTATGGTCGTGCTGGATTTTTTCGGGAAAGACCAGCCGTATCCCCAGTCGGCGGCGGCAAAGTCGATGCGGATGGGCGTGGCCTCGGTGGGGGCTTGCGAAGGGCCTTCGACCTCCAGCGCGAAGCCGATGGTGTCTTGGGAAAAAGGCTTGCCGAACAATGCTTTGGCGGTGGGGCTTTGCACGCCGTCGGCGGCGATGAGCAGTCGGTAGGTGAGAGGTTCGCCCTTGGCCAGATCAATTGTATTTTCTTTGAAATCAAAGGCTTCTATGCGATGGCCGGTGAAGTCGGCGGCGCCGGCGGCAAGGGCCTGTTTCAGCAGGTGGTGATCGAAGTCCCAGCGAATGGTCAGGTGCAGGGGGGGGACGTCCTGGAGATTCCCAAGGGATTGATCTTTCAGGTAGAATTCGAAATTTCGCCGGGTCTCGAAAAGGTCAGTGGTGATCTGCATGCCGAAAATGTCGGCCAAGTGCGCTGCACAGCGGCCCGTTACAAGCCCGCCGCAGAGTTTTTGGCGTGGAAACAATGCCTTGTCGACCAGCGCCACGCTGAGACCCAGGGTGCGGGCCTGCATGGCGGCGGCTGTTCCGGCGGGGCCGGCGCCGAGGATGACAAGGTCGAAATCGGGCATCTTGGGAAGGGGAGATAGAGCATCCCGAGGGGCGCGGGAAGACGTGTCGGTATCGCGTCGGTATCCGGGTGGCAGCGCGTCGGTGCGGTGAGGTCAAATTTCGGTAAGGGATTTGCGCGAGGATGCAGGCTCGCCACAGAGGAGCCCGCCATGCCCACCAAGACCGAACGCGCCGCCCGTGCCAGCCTGATGCAGAGCCTGATCTATCTGCAGCAGGAAAGCTGGATCCCCGACACGATCGCCGAGGAGATCCCGGAGGCGTGGCACACGCTGGAAATGGACGTGCCGGTCGAGGAGCCGAAGGAGAAGGTGACGCTCTACCTGGATCGGTCGGTGGTAAGGTTCTACCGGGCGATGGGCAAGGGGTGGCACGCGCGGATCAACCGGCTTCTGGCGACGTATATGCAGATGCATCTGGCGAAGGAGGTAAGGTTGGAGGAGGTTTTGCGGGAGAGGGTCGGGGGGTGAGAGACGCCCCCAACCATTCATTAACCAAACTTGCGGCATGATGGTGCCATGTCGCATTATCTTCGCCCCCGCGTTTCCGGTGCCACGGTATTCTTTTCCGTCAACCTGGCGGAACGCGGCAGCCATCTTCTCGTGGATGAAATCGAACGGTTGCGCGCTGCCGTGCGGCAGACACGGGCCGAGCGACCTTTCCATATCGACGCCTGGGTCGTGTTGCCGGATCACCTGCATGCGATCTGGACCTTGCCGGAAGGTGATGCGGATTTCTCGACCCGGTGGGGGGCGATCAAGGCCCGGTTCACGCGCAGTTTGCGGGATGGGTGTAGGGTGGGGTTCCACCCCACCCTGGCGCAGGAGGCGGGACACGCGGTGGGGTGGAACCCCACCCTACGCAGGTCGGCGAGCAAACGACGCAAGGGTGACGCGGGGATATGGCAGCGCCGGTTCTGGGAGCATCATGTGCGGGGCGAGGCAGACTATGCCGCGCTGATGCGGTATTGCTGGATGAACCCGGTGAAGCATGGGTTCGTGGCGGAGCCGGAGGAGTGGGCGTATTCGTCGGTGCATCGGGACAGGGCGGACGGGCGGTATGCGCGGGGATGTATGGGGGTGGGGTGAAACCCCACCCTACAGGTATTGCAGGACGTAGGGCGGGGTTTCACCCCGCCTTGTGTCATCCTCGGGCTTGACCCGAGGATCTCGGGGTCCGGAGGTCCCGGATCAAGTCCGGGACGGCGGCGTGGAGGGTGGCACCCGGATTTGCTACCGGGGTGCGCACGCATTTCCTGCGGAAACGCTTTCGCGCACGGGTGACATCTGGCTGCAAGCCAAATGTCACCTCGCGAATTTCTTGTGCTTGATCCGTTTGGGTTCCAGGGCGTCGGGGCCGAGGCGGCGCTTCTTGTCTTCCTCGTAATCCTCGAAGTTGCCTTCGAACCATTCCACGTGGGCCTCGCCTTCGAAGGCCAGGATATGCGTGCAGATGCGGTCGAGGAAGAAACGGTCGTGGCTGATGACCACGGCGCAGCCGGCGAAGTCCACCAGCGCGTCTTCCAGGGCGCGGAGGGTTTCGACATCGAGGTCGTTGGTGGGCTCGTCGAGCAGCAGGACGTTGCCGCCTTCCTTGAGCAGCCTTGCCATGTGGACGCGGTTGCGTTCACCGCCTGACAGGAGCGAGACCTTTTTCTGCTGGTCGCCGCCCTTGAAGTTGAAGGACGAGCAATAGGCGCGGGAGTTCACTTGCGCGTCGCCCAACTGGATGATCTCGGCGCCGCCGGTGATGGCTTCCCAAACGGTCTCGCCATCCTTGAGGTCGTCGCGGGACTGGTCGACGTAGGACAATTCGACCGTGTCACCATAGGTGATCTCGCCCTTGTCGGGCTGCTCCTGCCCGGTGAACATCTTGAAGAGCGTGGATTTGCCGGCGCCGTTGGGGCCGATCACGCCGACGATGCCGCCGGGGGGCAGCGAGAAGGTCAGATCCTCGATCAGGAGCTTGTCGCCCATCGCCTTTTGCAGGCCCTCGACCTCGATCACCTTGCCGCCGAGACGGGGACCGTTGGGGATGACGATCTGGGCGCGGCCGACCTTTTCACGCTCGGACTGGTTGGCCAGCTCGTTGTAGCGTTCGATCCGGGCCTTCTGTTTGGACTGGCGGGCCTTCTGGCCCTGGCGCATCCATTCCAGTTCGCGTTCCAGCGTCTTCTGCTTGGACTTGTCCTCGCGCTTCTCCTGCTCCAGCCGCTTGGCCTTTTGCTCCAGCCACGCGGAATAGTTGCCCTCGTAGGGGATGCCGCGGCCGCGGTCGAGCTCGAGGATCCAGCCGGTGATGTCGTCGAGGAAATAGCGGTCGTGGGTGACGATCAGGATCGTGCCCTTGTAGTCGATGAGGTGCTGTTGCAGCCAGGCGATGGTTTCCGCGTCGAGGTGGTTGGTGGGTTCGTCGAGGAGCAGCATGTCGGGGGCTGCCAGGAGCAGTTTGCAGAGCGCGACGCGGCGTTTCTCACCGCCCGAGAGCGTGGTGACGTCGGCGTCGTCGGGCGGGCAGCGCAGCGCCTCCATCGAGACGTCGATCTGACTGTCGAGATCCCACAGGTTGTTGGAGTCGATCTCGTCCTGGAGGGCGGCCATCTCGTCGGCGGTCTCGTCGGAGTAGTTCATCGCCAGTTCGTTGAAGCGGTCGAGCTTGGCCTTGTGGGCGGCGACGCCCAGCATGACGTTTTCGCGCACCGAGAGGTTGGGGTCGAGCTCGGGCTCCTGCGGCAGGTAGCCGACGCGTGCGCCCTCGGCGGACCATGCCTCGCCGGTGTAATCGGTGTCGAGGCCGGCCATGATCTTCATCAGGGTGGATTTACCGGCGCCGTTGACGCCGACGACACCGATCTTCACGCCGGGCAGGAAGCTGAGATGGACGTTCTCGAAGCATTTCTTGCCGCCGGGGTAGGACTTGGAGACGCCCTGCATGTGGTAGACGTATTGGTAGGCTGCCATTTTCCGTGCTCTTCTTCCTGAAGGGAATGCGTTGCGCGTCATGTAACCGCGCCGGGCGGCGAATTCAAACGGTCAAAACGCGTCAGGTGGCGGGGCGCAGGCGGGCGACGGGCGCGGCGGGCTGCGCCGTGCCGAAACCGGCGGGCAGGGGCAGGTTGGCGGAGAGCCACGCGATCATGTCGTCGCAGGGCTGGGGATGGGCCAGCACGAAGCCCTGGATCGCAGGGCAGCGGGCGACGCGCAGGAGGCGAAGCTGTTCGGCGGTTTCGACTCCTTCGGCCGTGACATGGGTGCCCAGCTTGCGGCACAGTTCGATGATCGAGCGGACGATGGCGCGGTTGCGCGGATCGGTGGCGATGTTGGCGGTGAGCGAGCGGTCGAGCTTGATTTCGTCGACTTCGATCTCCGAGATGTGGGCGAGGCCGGCATAGCCGGTGCCGAAATCGTCGAGCGCCACGCGGGTGCCCATGCGCTTGAGCCGTTCGACCGCGGTGGCGATGGTGCGGCCGCCGCCCTGGAGGATGGTGGTCTCGGTGATCTCGACGCAGATCTGCGAGGGCGTGAGGCCGCGCGATTGCAGCGCCCAGTCCAGCAGGCCGGGATAGTTCACGTCGGTCAACGCCTCGGCCGAGACGTTGAGGGCGATGGTCAGATCGTCGAAGCCGGCCGCGTGCACGCGTGTGAGCGCGTCGAGCGACAGGTGCATCGACTGGTAGTCGAGATCGGCCAGCACGCCGGTGCGGCGGGCGGTCTCGAAGAACGCGCCGGGGGGCAGGAGGCCAAGCCGGGGGTGGTTCCAACGCAGCAGCGTCTCGCAGCCGGTGATGCGGCCGCGGGCCAGGTCGAGCTGGGGCTGGAGGTGCACGGTCAATTGTCTTTCGGCGGTGGCGAGGCGCAGTTCGCGGGCCAGCCGGTTCTGCGCGATCTGCACGTGGCCCAGGGCGGGGGTGTAGAGCATGACCCGGCCCCGACCGCGGGTCTTGGCCTCGTAGAGAGCCTGATCGGCGTGATGGATGAGGGTTTCGCCGCTTTCGGCACCGTCCTGCGCGAGGCAGGCGCCGATCGACAGGCCCACGCGGATGGCCTGGTCGTTCCAGTTGAGCGGATCGTGGGCGGCGCCGAGCAGCAGTTCGGCGCGGGTCAGCAGGGCGTCCTCGGTCGTCATGCCGAGGCAGACCAGCACGAATTCGTCGCCGCCGATGCGGCAGGCGAGGTCCTGCGGGCCGCAGAAGCGGCGCAGGAGGTCGGCCACGTGAAGGAGAGCGGCGTCGCCGGCGGCGTGGCCGAGCGTGTCGTTGATCTCCTTGAACTTGTCGAGGTCGAGATGCAGCACGCCGACGCGCCGGTCGGCCAGCGCGCGGCGCAGGATGTCGGACCCCATGTATTGCGAGAGGCGCTTGCGGTTGGCGAGCCCCGTCAGGGTGTCGTGATGGGCGGCGTGTTGCAGCCGCGCCTGTCCGCGGCGCAGGTCCTGTTCGGTTTCCACGGTTTCGGTCACGTCGCGGCAGGTGACGGCGACCTTGTGGCCCGTGGGCGTGGTCAGCAGGGTGAAGCTGTGCAGGTTCCAGAACGTCTCGCCGCCCACGCGCTTGTGCCGGGCGAGGTGGTCGCGACGGAAGATGCCGCTGTCGATGTCGTAGCGGAAGGCGGCGATCTTGGCCGGATCGACCCGGGCGCCATCGGGCAGGACGTGGCCCATCACCTTGATCCCGCGGACGGCGTCGAGGGTGACGCGGAACATCGCCTCGGCGGCGGGGTTCATCCATTCCAGGCGGCCTTCGATATCCTGGATGATGACGGCGTCCCGGATCCGGTTGAGGAATTGCGGGCAATAGGGCAGGTCGGCGGCGGAGGGCGGCGGGCGCAACATGTCCGCATCCGTCCCCTGCGCCGCATGTGGGGAATGCGGGGTCGGCCTGTTGCCATCTTGTGCCACGCCCATACCCTTGTTGTCTCTCACCTGGGAGGCGTCATGCCACAGGCGGCTTAACAACCGGTGCCGGCGCAAGGGCTAAATCACTAAAATTGCGCCGAATCCCGCGATATGGCCCGGCGCTGAAAAGGCTGGACATCGCGCGGCATCCCGGCGATTTCAGGGAGCGCGGAGGGAAAGGACATGCGTGTGCGCTTGCCGATGACACGGCCCGGCATGGTGATCGGGCTGCTGGGGGGGTCGTTCGATCCGCCCCATGGCGGCCATGTGCATATCAGCCGCGAGGCCCTGCGGCGCTTTGGCCTCGATCGGGTGTGGTGGCTGGTGAGCCCCGGCAACCCGCTGAAGGCGCGGGGCCCGCAGCCGCTGGAGCGGCGGATGGCGGCGTGCCGGGCGCTGGTCGATCATCCGCGCATCCAGGTCAGCGATTTCGAGGCGCAGGTCGGAACGCGCTTTACCGCCGAGACGCTGGTGGTGCTGCAAAGGATGCGGCCGCATGTGCAGTTCGTCTGGCTGATGGGCGCCGACAACCTGGCGCAGTTCGAGCACTGGCAGGACTGGCAGCGGATCATGGAGACGGTGCCGATCGGCGTTCTGGCCCGTCCCGGTCAGCGGATTTCGGCACGGATGTCGAAGCCGGCGCGGATCTATCGCACGGTGCGCATCCCGGCGCGGCAGTCGCGGGCGTTGCGCTTTGCCGACGCGCCGGCGTGGTGTTTCGTCAACGTGCCGATGAGTGCGCTGTCGTCGACCGCCCTGCGGGCCCGGGGCGACTGGGGTGATATTTCGGAAAGTTGATCGGAGCGCCGCGACAATGGCGCCGACAGAGCCGAATTGCCGATTGTGCGACACGCCACGCTTGGGTTAATTGGGCGCATGCGAAGAGACATTTCCAGACGTTTTTTGTTGACGACGGCGCTGGCCAGCCTGGCGGGCGGCGCGATGGCCAATGCGCCCGAGGTTTCGTTGCGGCCGCAGTTGCGCCCCGAGGGTGGCGCCGAGGCGGCCCGCATTCGCTCGGTCCCGAGCATCGATGCGCTGATCGAGCGCGCCAAGCTGGGCGGCGATGTGGGGTTCACGGTCATCGACGTGAAGACCGGCAGAGTGCTGGAGGGTCACAACGCGGGCGCAGGCATGCCGCCGGCGAGCGTGATGAAGGCGGTCACCGCGATTTACGCACTGGAGACGCTGGGCGAGGATTATCGCTTTGAGACGCGGCTGATTGCGACCGGGCCGGTGAAGGACGGTGTGCTGGAGGGCGACCTGGTGCTGGCGGGCGGCGGCGACCCGGTGCTGGACACCGATGGGCTCGCGGACATGGCCGCACGGCTGAAGGCGGCCGGGGTGACCCGGGTGACAGGCAAGCTGCGCGCCTGGGACGGGGCATTGCCCTTTGTCCGTTTCATCGACGATGAGCAGCCCCTGCACGTGGGATACAACCCTTCGCTGTCGGGGCTGAACCTGAACTTCAACCGGGTACATTTCGAGTGGAAGCGTTCCGGCGGGGAATACTCGGTCTCGATGGACGCGCGGTCGGGTCGCTATCGCCCGTCGGTGCGTGTGGCGCGGATGCGCGTCACGAACCGCAAGGGACCGGTCTATACCTACGAGGACGCGGGCGATCATGACAGCTGGACCGTGGCGGCGGGGGCGCTGGGCAATGGCGGCGCGCGCTGGCTGCCGGTGCGGCGGCCCGGGGACTATGCCGCCGAGGTGTTCACCGCGCTGGCGCAGGCGCAGGGCGTGACGGTTACCGCCGGAGAGACGTTCGACGATCAACCCGAGGGCGAGGTGCTGGTCAGCCATCTGAGCGAGCCGCTGGTGCCGATCCTGAAGGATATGTTGAAATATTCCAACAACCTGACCGCCGAGCTGGTGGGGATGACCGCCAGCGCCGCGCGGCTGGGCCGGCGCGCGGACCTCGCGGCCTCGGGTGCCGAGATGAGCAAATGGGCGCAAGAGGAACTGGGCATGACCGGCGCGATGCTGGTCGATCACTCGGGCCTGGGTGAGACATCGCGGGTGACGCCGCTGGCCATGGCGCGGGGGCTGGCGCGCGTGCACGGGGACGGGCGGCTGAAGCCGATCCTGAAGCCGTTCGGGATGCGCGACAGCAATGGCGGGATCATGGCCGACCATCCCGTGAAGGTCGCCTCGAAGACCGGGACGCTGTATTTCGTCAGCACGCTGGCGGGGTATGCCACGGCGCCGGACGGCACCGAACTGGCGTTTGCCGTCTTTACCCACAACGAGAGCCTGCGTGCGCCGATCGACAGCCGGTCGGATGTGAGCCCGCCGGGCGCGTCCAGCTGGAACCGGCGGGCCAAGCAGCTTCAGCAGGGATTGATCGAGCGCTGGAGCGTGGTTTACGCGGGGTAAGGTGAGGCCTGCGGTTGCATGTCGTGGGCGACTCGCGCGTCAGGCGCGAAATTTCCGCAAAATTGTCCGTAGCGGGGAAACGGTTTCCTCAAATTTGCCTTAATTCCGATTAAAAGTCCGGCCCGAATGCAGCGCGCACAGGAGTAATCATTAATGTCACGTATCTGGATTTTCGGATCTGTCCTTGTTTCGGTCATCGCAGCACTGAAGACGTTGCTTGTCGTCCATTTCGCCTATGGGGGCGAAGTGTCCGCGCCGAGCTTTGCGGCGCTGTCGGGACTTTTCGCGCTGTTCTTCGCGCTGACGTCGGTGGTGGCCTATGTCGCCTGCACGCAGCTGAGCCGGCACATGGTGCAGAAGCGCCGTGAAAAGCTGGCCCCGGGCATGAGTGAACCCGTCGCCAAGGAGACCGTCATCCTGCGCCACGCGCCGGACTGGAGCCTGTCGCAGGCCGAGGCGGACGTGGCGATTTTCGTGGCCAAGGGATTCTCCAACAGCGAAATCGCCGAGATGCGCGGCAGCGCGATAACCACGGTGAAATCGCAGCTTGGCCGGATCTATCAGAAATCGGGGCTTGAATCGCGCTACCAGCTGATCGCCTTCGTCACTGACGAGGTGGTGTCGATGGCGCGCGAGGCCGAGGAGCCCGCCTCCAAGATCAGCACCAAGGACGCCCTGCCGCTGGTCGGGCGCCGCAAGCAGCACGCGGCCTGATACGGGCCGCCGGCATCACTGCACCAGCCGAACGCGTTCGCAGTGATGCCCGGTCAGGGTCAGTTCGCCTGCGCCGAGTTCCAGTCCGACACTTGCCAGCGCGCCGTCGACCACCCCGTCGACCGGCGTGGTGAGCGCGGCCAGAAGCTGGGCCGGAAGGTTGGCGAGCAGGGTGTTGACCACCGGGGCCGCCAGGCCGGTGACAAGTCCCTGCTGGTCGGGCCTGATGCGCAGTTCGGTATGCTCGGACGACAGGAGCGTGCTGACGGCGTTGGTCACCAGCAGTTCCGAGCCGAAGCCGCGCACGGTGTCGCCGGCGGCCATATCGCCATGAGTGAACGTGATGCGATCGGTGTCGGAACTGCCGACGCTGACGTGGCTGCGGGCCTGGACCACAAGGTCGGCCAGCACCAGGTCGGGCAGGAGCGGCACCGGGATGGCGATGCGCACGGTCAGCAGATCGGCGAAGCCGAGGCTTGCAGGGTCGATCGCGTCGCTGGCGCCGGCGCCCGCGGGCAGCGTGCCGAGGTAGAGCGCCGCGACGGATGTGCCGTTCTGCGGGTGCAGGGGCGTGTGCGACACCGAGAAGGAGGCGGCCAGGTCCGTGCCGCGCGAGGCACTGCAGCCGATCTCGTCAAGCGTGGCGGTGGCGCCGGCGAGTTCCACGTAGAGCGGCACGCGCAGATCGGTGGCGGTGACCTCGCCGGCCAGCCCGGTCAGCAGGCCGGGATCGACATCTATATCGAGCGCGAGGCGCGCGGCGGCGCGGTGCAATTGCACGCCTTCCTCGCCCAGCCCGACCCAGCCGGACT
This sequence comes from Roseovarius sp. MMSF_3350, assembly GCF_030733425.1. Taxonomy (GTDB): domain Bacteria; phylum Pseudomonadota; class Alphaproteobacteria; order Rhodobacterales; family Rhodobacteraceae; genus Roseovarius. The sequence continues at coordinate 4,701 of NZ_JASHIZ010000003.1, read as the reverse complement.
GCGCGGGCGGTTCGCCGGCGGACAGTTGTGCGTCGACGCCGACGATGCCCGCCACGTCGAGGTCGAGGCCCAGCGATGCGGCCGGATCGAGCGCTTCGGCGGCGACGACGGCCTTGACGATGTCGAGGGCGGAGACGTCGATCTCGGTCAGGAAGTCGGTGGCGGTCAGGCCCAGGCGCGTGTCGATGCCGCCGACGACCGCGGCCACGTCTATTTTCTTTCCCGCGACGGCACCGGCAAGCCCGGCGAGACTGCCGACGAGGGCGGGCGGCAGGTCGGAGGCGAGCGCATCGAGCAGGGTGTCGGCGGAGGTGACGAGGTTCAGCACGTCGGCGGGATTGCGCGAGGCACCGCCGGTGAGGGCGTCGAGGGTTTCCATCAGGGTGCCGAGGTTGATCTGCGCTTCCGCCAGCAGGGCAAGGTTGCCCACGCCGACCGCGGCATCGGCGCCGTATTTGGCGGTCAGCACCGCATCGAGGGCTGCGGGGTCGAGATCGGCCAGATGGCTGTTCAGTGAAAAACTGGCCGCGCCGGTACGGGTGGCCAGGGCGCTGCGGCTGAGGTCGATGGTGGGCGTGCCGCTGAAGATCTGTGCGAAATAGAGCGGCGAGGCGTCGCTGAGCGTGACCCGCGCGGCGTTCACGCCGGCGGTGCCGGCGTCGAGCGGCACGAACCGCTCGGTCCGGGGGATGGCGGGGTTGCGGAAGTATCGCCCGGTTTGCAGCTCGGAGAGCGTGGAGGCGGCGCGGCCGTTGCCCATGATGGCGTCGATGGCGCGGGTCTCGGCGGCGGAGGCGTCGGCCACTGCGCTGAGCGCGCCGAGGTCGCTGGTGGCCTGAAGCCGGGCGCGGTCGCGGTAGAGCGCGGCCACGTCGACGCCGAGCGCGACGAACCCGAAGAGCACGGTCAGCATCAGCGACACGATGATGGCCACGACGCCGGAATCGTCGCGGGCAAAGCGGGCGATGCGGTCAGTAGGCGACATAGGCCTGCCCCTCGATCGTGTCGATCCCGAGGCCGAGAAAGCCGTTGGCCACGTCCAGCAGCGTGCCTTCGGCGGCATAGGTGACGTTGACGGTGATGCTGCCCGTGGCCGTGCCGGAATAGGCCAGCGAGGTGGAGAGTGCGTCATCCTTCAGCAGCGGATAGCGGGTGGTGCCCTGTGCAAGGTAGGTGGTTGCGATGTCGCGCCGCTCGATCTCGTCCAGGCCCGCGACCGAGGCGCGGGCGGCGCCGGCGGCCAGCTGTTGCACCGAATGGCTGACGCCCATGTAGAAGCCCAGGGTGATGATGCCGAGGATCAGCGCAAAGAGGATCGGCGCGATCAGCATGAACTCGATGGCGACGGCGCCGGTGGTGTCACGGGCGAAGCGGCGGGCGGCGGTTGTGAGGCGGTGCAGTATCATGGTCTCAGCGTCCCGCGAGGATGTTGTCGAAGATCGAGAGTGCTGCGGGTCCGACCAGCACCACGAAGACCGCCGGCATGATGCAGAAGATCAGCGGGATGGTCATCAGAACGGGCAGGCGGGCGGCCTTTTCCTCCATCGCGATCAGACGGTTGGCGCGCTGCTCGGACACCAGGTTGCGCATGGCGCGGGCGAAGGGCGTGCCGTAGGTGTCGGACTGGTCCAGGGCCTGGGTGAAGATGGCGATCTCGGGCAGTGGCACGCGGGCGCGCAGCTTGTCATAGGCGGTGCGGCGGTCGTTGGTCATGCCGATTTCGGCCACCAGCTGGCGGGTCTCTGCGGCAAGCTCGGGGGCGCTGTATTGCAGCTCTCGCGCGACGCGGTGCAGCGCCTGCTGCGGGCCTTGCCCCGCTTCGGAGGCGATCACCAGCAGTTCCAGCAGGTCGGGAAAGCTGCGGCGGATTTGGCCCATGCGGGCGCGGCGGCGGGAATCGACCACCATGTCGACACCCATCGACAGGCCGAGCGCCACGGCCAGTACGATGGCCGAAGGGATGAGCGCAGGCATGCCGATGGGATAGACGGTCACCACCCACGCGCCGCCGGACAGGAAGGCGCCGACGGGCAGGACCGTTTTCAGGAAAGCGAAGACCAGAAGGGCGTCGCGGCTGCGATACCCTGCCGAGCGCAGGTCGGCGGCGGTGTCGCGCGCCTCGCCGCCCAGAATGACCGACAGGCGTTCGCCCATGCGCAGGACGATCCGGCGCAGCGCCGCGCCGGCCCGGGCGAGCGTGCCTGTCCGGGGTGCGGCACTTGGGGCAGCGTTGCGGGCGGGCAGCGTTTCGCCGCTCGCGCGGCGCAGGCGCAGCATCAGGACCGAGCGGCGCCGCTCGGTGTCGACCAGCGCGCCGAGTCCGAGGGCCACCAGCATCAGCCCGGCGAAGGCCATCCAGGACAGGATATCCATGGCTGTCTCAGACATCGGGACGTCCCATCCGGGCCATCACGAACACCCCGAGTGCCACGCTGGTCAGGGCCGCCGCCGCCATCACCTGGCCGCGCGGATCGGTGAAGAGCGGTTTCAGATAGGCGCCGTTCAACACGAAGAGTGCGAGCGCGATGCAGAAGGGAAGCGCCGCGAGAATCATGGCGCTGGCGCGGGCCTCGGACGAGAGCGCGCGGGCCTTCTTGCGCAGCTTGCGGCGTTCGCGCAGCTGCTCGGCGAGGTTCTCCAGCGTCTCGACGAGGTTGCCGCCCGAGTCCGCCTGGAGCGCTGTGGCGACGGCGAAGAAACCGATCTCGGCGGTGCGCAGGCGCTGGTAGAGCGCGGCGAGGCTGTCGGGCAGGGCGGTGCCGAGGCAGATCTCGCCATGGGTTCGGGCGAACTCGGCCTGCACGGGGCCGGTGGTGGTGTCAACCACGATGCGCAGGGAATCGGCGATGGGCCGCCCGGCGCGCAGGCCGCGGGCGAAGATGTCGAGCGCCTCGGGCAGCCCTTCGGTGAAGGCGGCCCGGTAGCGGGCGCGGGCGTGGCGCAGCACGACCAGCGCCAAAAGGACCGGTAGGGCCACGGCGAGTACCAGCGCGATGAGCGGGTTGAGCCCTGCATAGAGCACCGCAAGGCCGTAGATCGACAGTGCGGCGATGGCGATCTGGATGCAGATGTCGGTGGGCGTCAGACGCAGGCCGGTCTGTTCCAGCAGCGCCTCTATCCGGGGGGTGAGGCCGGTGATGTCGGGCGTGTCGCGAACGGTCCGGCGCGGCGGTTTGGGCGCCGCGGGGCCGGGGCGGACGAGGCCGCGCTGCATCCGGGCCTGGTGGCGGCGGCGGGTGCGGTCGGTATGGACCAGCACGCACAGCACGAGGGCGGTGAAGGTGACGATGCAAGCGGTGAGGACGATCAGGAACAGGCTCATGGGTTATCCTCCGAGAACCGCGTCGAGATCTTCGGACACGCCGTAATCGGCCGCGCGGCGGGCGAATTTGGGACGGTAGCCGGAATAGCGGTAGGTGCCGCGCACCTCGGTGCGGGTGCTGTCGGGGTCGGTCTCGAAGGTGAAGAGATCCTGGAGGGTGACGACGTCGCCTTCGAGCCCGGCGACCTCGGAAATCGAGGTGATGCGGCGGGTGCCGTCGCGCATCCGGGAAATCTGAATCACCAGCTGCACGGCATCGGCCAGTTGCCGGCGCACCACGCCCGAGGCCATGTCGAAGCCAGCGAGTGCCGCCATGCTCTCGATCCGGGTCATCGCCTCGCGCGGGGAGTTGGCGTGCAGGGTGCTCATCGAGCCGTCGTGGCCGGTGTTCATGGCCTGCAGCAGGTCGAGCACCTCGTCGCCGCGGATCTCGCCGATGATGATGCGGTCGGGGCGCATTCTGAGCGCGTTGCGCACCAGCGTGCGCATGGTGACCTCGCCCTTGCCCTCGACATTGGGGGGGCGCGTCTCGAACCGGACCACGTGAGGCTGCTGGAACCGCAGTTCGGCGGCGTCCTCGATGGTGACGAGCCGTTCGGTGGCTGGGATGAAGGCCGAGAGCGCGTTCATCAGCGTGGTCTTGCCCGAGCCGGTGCCGCCCGAGACCAGCACGTTGAGGCGCAGGTAGGCCGCAAGCCCGAGGAAGCGCGCCATCTGTTCGGAGAGCGAGCCGTTGGCCACGAGCGTTTCCAGCTTCATGGGGGCGGCGGGAAACTTGCGGATGGTGATGGTGGGGCCGTCGATGGCGAGCGGCGGGATGGCGACGTTGACGCGGCTGCCGTCCTTGAGGCGGGCGTCGACCATCGGCTGCGCCTCGTCGATCCGGCGGCCCACGGCGGCGACCATGCGGGAGGCCACGGCGTGGACATGCGCGTCGTCGCGGAAGCGCACGCCGGTAAGTTCCAGCTTGCCGCCGCGCTCGGCATAGACCCGTTTGGGGCCGTTGACCATGATGTCGGTCACTGTCTCGTCCGCCAGCAGGCGTTCCAGCGGGCCGAGGCCCAGCATGTCGGCCAGGACCGCCTTCACCAAGTCGGCGACCTCGCGGCCATTGAGGTGCATCTTGCGCTTTTCGGACAGGGCGTGGATCGCATCGTGGATCCGGCTTTCCTGTTCGGCACGCGGCAGACCGGACATCTCGGTGAAGTCGAGCACCTCGGAGAGCGCCTGTATCATCTCGCCCGCCATAGCCGAAATGTCGGAGTCGGACGTGCCGGCGGCGTTGACGGCTTCGATCAGGGCGGGAAGCTTCGGTTCGGGGGCCGTGCGGGTGCGGGCCGTGGTTTCGGAGGCCGGGGCGGGGGTCGGCTTCGGTGCCG
>NZ_JASHIZ010000039.1 GCF_030733425.1 Roseovarius sp. MMSF_3350 | reverse complement strand
CCGTCCCTCCAACCCCGCAACCCGAGGATCGCCCCATGCCCTTCGACACCCAAGATGGCGTCGCCCCCGCCCTTCAGGCCTATGTCTGCACCGACAAGGGTGCCGCCACGGCCCGTGCCGTGCTGACCGAGAGCGGCCAGGTGGCCAAGGCGATCCACGGTGGCGGGCTCAGCGGCGCGGCCCGGCTTCTCAGCGGTCCCTCCGCGATGAAATGCGTCCTGGCCGAGATGGGCCAGATCAACCTGGCGATGGCCTGCGAATGCGTCGAGGAACTGGCCCGCGCCGGCATCGACGTGATCGTGCTCGGCACGGCCGACGATCTCGCCACCTACCGCGCCCTGCGGCAGGCCGGGGCGCGCGACTATTTCTGCCTTCCCGCCGACGCGTCGGACATCCTCGCCGCCACCACTGCGCCAGCCGCGGCCGGACCCGCACCCGTCCCCGCACCCGCCGCCCCCGCGCCCGAAACCCTCCAGGGCCTCACGATCGGGGTCATCGGATGCAAGGGCGGCACCGGCGCCAGCCTCCTGGCGCAGAACCTCGCCGCGCTTGCCGCCGCCCCCAAGGGCGCCAACCGCTCCACTGCGCTGGTGGATGCCGATCTCGAATTCGGCACCCAGGCCATCGACCTCGACCGGGACGAAACCCGCGGTCTCTTCGACGCCCTGCGCGCCCCCGACCGCGTGGACAACACCTTCATCGGCGCAACGATGGATCAGATCAGCGACACGCTCTCGCTCTATTCCGGCCAGGTCCGCGGCGATCAGACCGCCGCCGCCTACGAGCCCGGCATCGCTGCCCTCCTGCCGCGCCTGCGCGCAGGCTTCGACACCGTCATCGCCGACATGCCCCGCGGCCTCGTCCTGCGCCAGCCCGACGTGATCGGCACGCTCGACCGGCTGGTCCTGGTGCTGCCGGCGGGCTTTGCCGGCGTCAACGCCGCCAGCCGCCTCCTGGGCCAGATCCGGGCCGATCACCCCGATTTGCCGGTCCTCGCAGTGCTGTCCGAGATCCGCAAGGACGCGGGCCTGCGCCCCAAGGACATCGCCAAGACGCTCGACATGCCCCTCACCGCGACCCTGCCCTGCTGCGCCCCGGCGCTGGCGCGCGCGCACAAGGCCGCCAAACCGCTCGTCACCCTGCAACCGCGCGCGCCCTGGGCCCGCGCCGTGCGCACCGTCTTCGAGGCCGCCACCAAGCCGGCGGGCGCCGCCTCGGCCCTGCGCAAGCCCCGCAAGAGACTGTTCGGATGAAACACGAGGTCATCGAGCACCACAATCGCGAAGCGCTCGACCGGGTGCTCCACATCGCGCGCCAGATCGACGCCGACGGGCTGTCGGTCGAGGAAAAGGTGAACACCGCGCTCACCTTCGTGGTCGAGGCGAGCGAGGCACCCATCCCGCTGGGCCAGCAACGCGCCCTGCTGGCCCAGGCAGTCGCGGCCCTGGGCGACAACGCAACGGCCGCCACCGCTGCACCGCTCTCGCCCCCGGCCGCGCCGCAATCCCCGGCCCGGTCACCGGCACCGA
>NZ_JASHIZ010000038.1 GCF_030733425.1 Roseovarius sp. MMSF_3350 | reverse complement strand
CGCCCACCGACCCCACCGCCCGCCGCGCCAGGGCCAGCGCATGCGCATCATCCTCCGCCAGGTAATCCGCCACGCCACTCAGCCGCGTGTGCACATCTCCCCCGCCCAGGTCTTCTGCCGTCACGTCCTCGCCCGTCGCCGCCTTCACCAGCGGCGGCCCGGCCAGGAAAATCGTCCCCTGGTCGCGCACAATGATCGTCACATCGCTCATCGCCGGCACATAAGCCCCCCCGGCGGTGCACGACCCCATGACCACGGCGATCTGCGAAATCCCTTTCGCACTCATCCGCGCCTGGTTGTAGAAGATCCGCCCGAAATGATCCCGGTCCGGGAACACCTCGTCCTGGTTGGGCAGGTTCGCCCCGCCCGAATCCACCAGGTAGATGCAGGGCAAGCGGCATTCCTCGGCGATCTCCTGCGCCCGCAGGTGCTTTTTGACTGTCATCGGGTAATAGGTGCCGCCTTTCACCGTGGCGTCATTGCACACCACCATGCAGTCGCGCCCCTGCACGCGCCCCACGCCCGCGATCACACCTGCACATGGCGCCGCGCCGTCGTAGAGCCCGTGCGCCGCCACCGCACCCACCTCCAGGAACGGACTGCCCGGGTCCAGCAGGTTCGCCACCCGCTCGCGCGGAGGCATCTTGCCCCGGCTCTTGTGGCGCTCCCGCGCGGCCGCGCCGCCGCCCTCTGCGGCCGCGCGCGCGGCCTCTTCCACCACCGCCAGCGCCTCCAGATGCGCCTCCCGGTTGGCCTGGAACTCCGCCGATCCGGTCAGGGTCTTCGAGGCAATCTTCATCGCACCGCTCCTTTCACATACCCTTCCACCGCCGCAGCGCAGCAGCGCGGCGCCCGTACGCGCCCAATCAACTTTCCATCACGATTTTGACTTGCATCAAGGCGCCTTAGCGATTGCGCGCGCATACTCGGCCCACACAAGACAGAAGTGGAAAGACCATGAAACATCTCACCGCCCTCGCACTCGCAGCAATCGCCGCCACCACCGCGCCCGCCCTCGCGCAGGAGCGCGGCGACGTCTCTCTTGGCATCGGCCTCGCCGGCGTCCTCCCCGAAAGCGGCAACGGCGTGCTCGCCGGCCCGACGCCCATCGACGTCGACAACGGCTATTCTCTCTCGCTGACCGGCGAATACTTCATCGCCGACAACCTCGGCGTCGAGCTTCTGGCCGCCTGGCCCTTCGCCCATGACATCGACTCCGGCGGCGTCAGGATCGGCGAGGTCAAGCACCTGCCGCCCACCCTCTCGCTGCAATACCACTTCACCAACAAAGGCAACGTCACACCCTTCATCGGCGCGGGCATCAACTATACCACCTTCACCGAGTCGAAGGCCGTCGGCCCGCTTGCCGGCAATGACCTCGACCTCGACGACAGCTGGGGCCTCGCCCTGCACGCGGGCCTTGATTACAAGGTCTCCGACAAGGGCGCGCTGCGGACAGACGTGCGCTGGATGAACATCGAAAGCGACGTCAAGCTGAACGGCGTGGACATCGGCAAGGCCAAGATCAACCCGTGGGTCTTCGGCGTGTCCTACGTGCACACGTTCTGATCCTTCCCGGGGGACGGGGAAGCAGGCGGGGCGGGCCTTCGGGCCGGCCCCGTTTTTGTATGTGGCACGCACCGTCTGAGTCATTCTTCCGGCCTCGAACGCGGGCGCACCGGGTCCGGCGCGGCGATCCAGCCTGCCTCGAACGCCGGCGGCACCATGTCCTGATGGCGCGCCACCTGCCACGCGATCACGGCCGCGCGCAGCCGCCCGTTGGCCTCGCGGGCCCGGCACCACATCTCCATCCGTGGGCTGTGCCCGGCACAATCCCGCCCAGCCGACATGCCATGCGCCAGGTGGAAGAGCTGCTCGTAAAGCACGTCCGCAAAAGGTTTTTCCGCCTCCGCGATTTCAGCGCTTTCGGGATCCGGCAACTCGGTCAGCACCCGCGCCCGCCAGATATCCTGCTCCACCGCCAGCGCCTTCTGACAGCCCAGCGGTTCCTCGGACCGGTCGCAGATCACGATCCCGATCGTGCCACAAAACTCCACCCCGTTCACATTGGCCAGCGGATAGCCCGCCTTCTCCGCCGGGGTCGGTGCAAACGCGTCGACCGCCTGCTCGTAACGCAGGATCTCGCCGCGCAGGCAGGTGGCGAAATCCGGCAGCGGCGCGTCATCGGCCAGCGCCACCGCGGGCCACAGGGCCGCCTGCGCCAGCATCAGGACCAACTCGCGCCGCCACGCCATGCCTACAGCCCTCCGCGCATGTCGCGCAGCTCCAGCGCCCGCTGCGCCGTCATCCGCATCAGGCAGGACGCCGCCGCGACCGACCGGATCGTGCCGCCCCGGTTGCGCTCATAGGCCAGGCTGCACTCGGCGTCGCGAAACGCGATCCACGCCCGCTGCGCCGTCAAAAGCGCCTCGGACACAGGGGGGTGGCCGGTATCGAACTGATCCACCTGCGCCCGGGTCGCCTTGTATTCCCGGTTTAGGAACCCGTCCCACGCCGCCGTCTCGGCTTGCACACACGCAACGATGCCGATCGTCGAGCCTCCGCCCGGCTGCGTCTGGCACTGGTTGGCGGCATCGCCCACGCAACTCGGCACGCCCGCATCGCGCGGGGCGCCGTGGAAACAGGCCGCCACCGTGGTCTCGTCCACTCGTGCCTCCTGCGCCTGCGCGGCACCTGCCGCTATCAGGACAATCGCAATACTGCGTCCAATCATGCCTCACCCTCCGTTTCCGCCACCGCGCGCGCTTTCAACTCCTTGCGGATGACCTTGCCCGTCACCGTCATCGGCAGCGCCTCCAGGAACGTCACCTCGCGGGGATAAGAGTACCCCGCAAGCCGTTCTTTCACATGGGTTTTCAGCGCCTCGGCCAAGGCCTCATCCGCCGTCACGCCGGCCCGCACCACCACATAGGCCTTCACGATCTCGGTGCGCAGGGCGTCGGGCTTGCCCACCACGCCCACCGTCGCCACCGCATCATGCGTAAGCAGGCAATCCTCGATCTCCGCCGGCCCGATCCGGTAGCCTGAACTGGTGATCACGTCATCCTCGCGCCCGACAAAGCGCAGGAACTCCTCGTCCCACACCCCCCGGTCCCCGGTCAGCATCCAATCGCCCTTGAACTTATCTGCCGTCTGCTCGGGTCGGTTCCAGTATTCCAGCATCATGCTGGCCGACCCGCGCCTTACGGCGACATCGCCCTCTTCATCCGTGGGCCGGCCTTCGCGGTCCAGCACCGCAACGTCATGCCCCGGCACCACCTTGCCGATGCAGCCCGGTTTCGGGTCGAACAGGCTCTGGCACGAACAAGCCACAAGGTTGCACTCTGTCTGCCCGTAAAACTCGTTGATCGTCAGACCGAACGCCTTGCGGCCCCAGTCCAGCATCTCCGCGCCCAGCGGCTCGCCACCGCTGGCCACCGTGCGCAAGCCCTCGATGCACTCGTCGGCGGCCTTCAGCATCCGCAACGCCGTGGGCGGGAAAAATATATTCCGAACCGCGCCCTGCCGGATGATCTTCACGCACTCCTCGACGCTGAATTTCGGCAACCGTGCCGCCACCACCGGCACGCCCAAGGCAAGCCCCGGCATCAGGATATTGAACAACCCGCCGATCCAGGCCCAGTCGGCGGGCGTCCACAGGCAATCCCCTTCGTGCTGGCCCAGGAAATCATGCGGCATCTCCACCCCCGGCAGATGCCCTGTCAGCACCCGGTGCCCGTGCAGCGCGCCCTTGGGGCTGCCGGTCGTCCCACTGGTATAGATCAGCACGGCAGGGTCGTCCGGCCCGGTCTCGGCCGTGTCGAAGCCGCCCGCGTCGGGCAGGTCCACCTGCTCCGGCACGAAGGCCTCCACTTCCGGCAAAACCGAAAGCATATCAATACCTTCAACGTCAGTGACGACGATCTTCGCCCCCGCGTCCCGCACCCGGCTGGTCAGCGCATCTTCGCGAAACAGCTTGAAGAGCGGGATCGACACCGCCCCGATTTTCCAGATCGCGATATGCGCCGCCGCGCACCATCCCCCCTGGCTGCGCAGCACGCCCACCCGGTCACCCCGTGCCACGCCACGCGCCACCAATGCATGCGCCAGCCGGTCCGCCATGTCCCGCAGATCGCCATAGCTCAGCTCCCGGCCCATCTCCGCCAGGTCCTTGATCGCCACGCGTTCCGGCTCTCGCTTGGACCAGTCGTCACACACCTGCGTCGCCATGTTCAGCCGCGCCGGAAGGTCCCAGGAAAATCCGGCCCTCAACGCATCATATGACTTTTGCTCCAACACCTTACGTGCCTTCCTTCATCTCTTGCCGGTCGGTTACCTCGCCGAAGCGGTCCACGAAATACTCCACTCGCAGACCGCCCGCACGCCCACAGGTCACCACCAGCCACAGCGACACCGATTCCGCCGGCGTGGCCTGGCAATCGCTCCGCTCGGCCCCGGCGCCTGCCTCGGCCACGTACCTGTCCGCCACCGCTTCGATCACCGCCGTCTCCGTCGTTGTCACCGACCGCCCGCCCAACAAAAGCGCCAGCACGGCGCCACAGCAGACCAGCGCCAGAAGCGGCACGAAGAACCACGGAGACCCCGGAAACTTCATGGGCCTATGCCATCGCCCCCATCAGCTCGCGCCCGATCAGCATCCGCCTGATCTCGGACGTGCCCGCTCCGATCTCCATCAGCTTGGCATCCCGGAAGATCCGCGCCACGGCGGCATCGTTCAAGAACCCGGCACCGCCCATCGCCTGCACCGCCTGGTGCGCCTGCACCATCGCCTGCTCGCTAGCGTAAAGACAGCAGGCCGCCGCGTCCTGGCGCGTCACCTCGCCCCGGTCACACGCCTTGGCCACCTCATAGACATAGGCCCGGGCCGAGTTCATCGCCGTGTACATGTCCGCGATCTTGCCCTGCATCAGCTGGAAATTCCCGATGGGCTGCCCGAACTGCTTGCGCTCGGCCATGTAGGGCATGATCTCGTCCAGGCAGGCCGCCATGATCCCCAGGCCGATCCCTGCCAGGACCACGCGCTCGTAATCCAGACCCGACATCAGCACCTTCACGCCCTTGCCCTCCTCGCCCAGCACGTTCTCGAACGGCACTTCCACGTCCTCGAAGATCAGCTCGGCGGTATTGCTGCCGCGCATCCCCAGCTTGTCGAAATGCGCCGATGTGGTGAAGCCCGTCATCGCCTTCTCGATCAGGAACGCGGTGATTCCCTTTGCCCCCGCCTCCGGCTCGGTCTTGGCATAGACCACCAGCGTATCGGCATCCGGCCCGTTGGTGATCCAATACTTGTTGCCATTGAGGCGATAGTGATCGTTGCGCTTCTCGGCCTTTAGGCTCATCGACACCACGTCGCTGCCCGCGCCCGCCTCGGACATGGCCAGCGCGCCGACATGCTCGCCGCTGATCAACCCCGGCAGATATTTCGCCCGCTGTTCATCGCTGCCGTTCAGCTTGATCTGGTTCACGCACAGGTTCGAATGCGCGCCATAGCTGAGCGACACGCTGGCCGAGGCCCGCGCCACCTCCTCCACCGCGACGACATGCGCCAGATATCCCATCCCGACGCCGCCAAGCTCCTCCGGCACGGTGATGCCCAACAGGCCCAGCTCGCCCATCTCGGTCCACAGCTCGGACGGAAACACGTTCGTCCGGTCGATCTCGGCCGCCATCGGCTTGACCCGCTCCTGCGCCCAGCGATGCACCATCTCGCGCAAGCTGTGCACGTCGTCGCCAAGGTCGAACTTCATCACCGCGTCGAACATTCTCACCCCTCCCGGCGTTTATTGAACACTTGTTCATTTATAGTCCCGGCCCGGCCTCCCGTCAATCCCGCGCGCAGCGCCGGAACCGATTCCGCCGGCCACGGGTTGGCCCCCAGACACCCTCATTCTAACAAAGGAGTCTTCCGATGTCCGATGATCTGAGAGAAACCCTGTGGAAGCGCCTCGACAGCCTGCAAGCCGGCATGCTGTCCTCACCCAGCG